>CAJUFN010000051.1 GCA_910585545.1 uncultured Lachnospiraceae bacterium | reverse complement strand
CCCTTTTCAGCATTATTGAATGCTGGTTGTTTCTGCCTTACAGAATACTGCATACACTGGGAATAATTGTCTAGTTTTGATGAATGAGAAAAAGGGAAAGTATGACTGTAGAGGTCATGCTTTTTTTGTTTTAGACCAACTATGAAATGGAGTGCAAGTTTTAAGACATTGCGGGTATCCTTTCATGGAAAGCCTTGTTTTACTACGTCAATTTGAGACATATGGATTCGTGGTTTCAGTCTATTTATGATAGGCAGAAACCACGTTTTTTGTGTCTTGAACTAAAATATATTTCATTTGGAGGTTTTAAACATGAAGATGATACGGACAGAAAATATAACGAAAAAGTATAAACGGTATAAGAAGCAGGAGGGAGTGATAGGAAGTATTAAGGGTCTGTTCCATAGAGAATATGAAGAAAAAATTGCGGTAGATGCCTTTAACATGGATGTGGATGAGGGTGAGTTTATAGGATTGATTGGACCGAATGGAGCGGGTAAAACTACCTTAGTGAAGATGCTGACTGGTATTATTGCGCCAACAGGCGGCGAAATTCAGGTCATGGGATTTTATCCTAATAAGCTGGAGAAGGCATTTAAGCATCAATATGCGGTAGTTATGGGGCAGAAGAGTCAGTTGTTTTTTGAGCTGACAGCGGAGGATACGTTGAGACTGTTTAAAGAAATATATCGTATTCCAGAAGACGAGTATAGGAAAAATAAGAACTTTTTTGTGGAGCTGTTTCAGGTGCAGGAGCTTATGGATGTACAGGTAAGGACATTATCATTAGGAGAAAGGATGAAAATGGAATTGATTGTTGCATTGCTTCATAATCCCAAAATACTGTTTTTAGATGAGCCGACAATTGGACTGGATGCTGTGGCAAGTAAACAGATTCGGACTTTCTTGAAAAATATAAATGAATCGAGAGGGACGACCATCCTGCTAACTTCACATTATATGGAGGATATTAAGGCATTATGCAAACGCTCTATTGTAGTAAATTACGGCAGAAAAATATATGACGGCGATACAGATATGTTATTTGAACAATACCAGAAGAGCAAGAAAATGACTATATACTTTGAGCATAGCGTAGAGCCTGATGTCCCGGAACATTGCAGGATATTAGAAAAAACAAATGACAAACTGGCGCTTGAAATACCAAAACAGAATACAGAAAAAGTTCTGGAATCGTATATAGGTCATTATCCGATCCGGGATATTGGAATTGAGGAAGAAGAAATAGGCTCTGTAGTAGAGCGTATCTATAAGGGGGTGTAAAACGTGAAGAAATATTTGGAAATTGCTAGGGCATATATGAAAGCGCAGTTAATCTGGAGAGCAGATGTATTTGTTGATGTGATTCTGTCAGTGGCTAAGATATTGTTTGCATGGATCTTATGGAGTATTTTGTTTGAAGGAAAAGAGCAGATAGCAGGATTGAAATTTCACACCATGATTTCTTACTATATCATAAGTTCCTATCTATTCCAGATGGAAAAGTCTGCTGAAATCAGCCAGCAGATGACGGGGATGTTGAGAAACGGCACTTTTTCAAAATATATGGTGATACCGGTACAGACACAGGGCTATTTTGTGGCGATGGAAGTCGGGAAGCTTGCATTTTCTTCAGGCATTGGCTTTTTAGCAACTGTTCTGTGGTTTTGTTTGT
>CAJUFN010000050.1 GCA_910585545.1 uncultured Lachnospiraceae bacterium | reverse complement strand
TCAGACGTGTGCTCTTCCGATCTAAGTCCATCTGGACAAAGAACGAGGCCCCGAACCGTGTTCCAGCACAGTTCGGGGTCTCTTCTTTTCTTTTTACGGTGGCAAAGCGCCCACCAGGCTATTTGTTGTCCTTGTCGTTCCTGTCAAGCCATTTGCAAACGAGGTGGCAAACCACGCCTGCCATAACAGTAACAAAAAAGGAAATAGCAACTTACATTCAACCACCTCCTAGTATAATAATGGTGTAGTCAATCAAGACTACTTGGTTAATAAATTTCTAAAATTAGACAACAGAAGAAGGCGTTCTTCCTTCATCAGATGTTGTCCATATTAATTATCATGTCTGACGGCTCCTGATAGACACCAGATAAAACATAAGGTATTATCTCTTAGGATAGGACAAAGAATGTCCACCTCCTTGGGAAGCTGATTGTTCAGCTGATACCTACAGTGAAGTCAATTAGTCCATTCGACAGGGTTTTATGTTTTAGCTGGTTGGGAGCCGGGAGGCTATACCCGCATAACACGCTAGGTTGTGTACCTGCCAGATTGGAAATGGATTCCTATCAGAAAGGAGCTTTCGCTCATGTCTAACAAAGTTATTTTTAATGTTGATGAACTATTCATCTCTGTTGGTATTGACGTCGGTGCTGACTTCTCCTGGATGTCTATCGCACTCCCGAACCAGCAGTTTGTAGGAAAGCCTTATAAAATCCTACATAACAGCATGGATTCCCTTACAGCCGCTGTTTCTAAAATAAAAGAAGCAGAAGAGCTGTATTCTTTGGAAAGTCGCATTTTCCTTGAATCCACGGGAATCTATCATTACCCACTCTTCTGCTATCTTCGTGATAAGGGTTTTAACGTGTCTGTTATCAATCCTATCATCACTAAGAATAGCACAAATATCAACATACGGAAAGTGCATAATGACCGTTTTGATTCAAAAAAGGCTGCATTAGTTGGTTTGAAACCTGATTTAAAAGTTTCCCTCATGCCATCCGACCTTGCCCTTAATTGCCGGAATCTCTGCCGTGAATACTACGATTTAATGGATAACCGCAGTGCTTATGTGAACAAACTCCAAGGCGAACTGCGCATGGCATTTCCCCAATACCTTGGCATTTTTTCCAAGGTTACGGTTAATACATCACTTACACTGTTGGAGACGTATACCTCCCCGGCTGCATTTATTGAAGCAGACCGGCAAGAGATTATTGATGCCATTAAATCTACTGCCCGCTTTGGACTTACATATGCTTTAAACAAGTATAATGCCATTATTCAGGCTGCAAATGAAGCAAATGAATTCGGTTACATCATTGACAGCAACATCAAACGCATCCGCCTTTATATTGGTTTCATCCGTAAATATGACGAAGAAATCAAAGGCATCCTGGGTTCCATGCATGAGCTTGTTGATGCCAATGAAGCCACCGACTTTGTCAAGCAGATCCATTTGATCGAAACGTTCAAAGGTGCTGGTTTCTTATCCGCCGTATCCCTCATGGGAGAGATTGGAGATTTTTCTGCATTCTCCAAGCCAAAACAGCTTTTTGCTTACTTTGGTCTTGATCCGGCAGTAAAACAATCCGGCAAATTTGAAGGCACAAAAACCCAAATGTCTAAAAGGGGCTCCGCCATAGCCAGGCGGGTGGTTCATACACTGGCTTTACAAAGCATCGGCACATCCCGCACGGGAGAAGCCAAAAATCCGGTTCTGCGTGATTACTACCTCAAAAAATGTGAATCAAAACCCAAACTCGTGGCAATGGGGGCTGTTTCACACAAAGTATGCAACATGATATTTGCAATACTCAGGGACAATAAGCCTTTTGAAATCATTACTCCGCAGGAGCATATCAAAAAACACAATGCTGCTAAATGCGACATAGCCGCATAAAATACTGTAAATCCAACGAATCAATATCTTTTGAAAAAATGATATTTTCACCAAGGGGTAAGTGCGCCTTTTTTGCTTTAAAAATAATTTCGATTTTTCTCATTTTGCTATTGACATTTATTAGCTGGACTTCAGTTCTCTTCTACAGATGATCCTTGTCTTTTCCGGATCTACCTTATCTTTTTCAATAATTAGCTCATCAATACTGTCTGCCCGGATTACCCCGCC
>CAJUFN010000049.1 GCA_910585545.1 uncultured Lachnospiraceae bacterium | reverse complement strand
CCGCATTTTTTGCCCTAAAGCGGTTAAATCATCAATCGGCATAATCATTCACCTCAAGTATATTCTATCGTGCCGATTTACACAAAGGAATAACCTTATTATGCCGGTCGATAGGTTTGATTATACTGATTTCAAAAGGAATAGAGAAGGCTCATTTGTATCCTTGGTGATCTATGTTACGATGCTAATAGTATTGAAAATCTGTGGACAGAATAGATGCTTTCTTTTGAGAGGAAATCATTCAAGACAGTAAATTTATTGTCCCGATCAATTTTTTCTATTGTGAATTTTTCTTGAGCCATGTTGCATTTTGAAAAGCGATATGTTATACTGTTATACACAACAGCATAACAGCTAAAACACATGGAGGATGCAGGAATGAAACTGATTATTTCAAATGTATCTGGCATTCCCATATACGAACAGATTAAACAGCAGATCAAATCAGCTATTTTATCTGGCGAACTTCGAGCCGAAGAAACTTTGCCCTCTCTTAGAACACTTGCCAAAGACTTAAAAATCAGTGTCTTAACCGTGACAAAGGCATACACAGAATTAGAACAAGAGGGCTTTGTTAAAAATGTACAGGGACGCGGATGTTTCGTAATGGGGTCTGGTTCAGAACTGATTAAGGAGCAGCTTATTTGCAAAGTAGAAAACAATCTTACCGAAGCAATAAAAGCAGCAAAAATGGCAAATCTATCCACAGAGGAATTACATCGCCTTTTGGACATTTTAACGGAGGTAAAAACAGATGACTAATTATTTAGAGGTAACGAACCTTTCAAAATCTTTTGATTCCTTTCAGCTTCACAATATCAGCTTTACTTTGCCAAAGGGCTATATTATGGGCTTGATCGGTCCGAATGGTTCTGGCAAAACGACGACAATCAAACTGATTTTGAACATGCTGGGGCGCACCGGTGGCACAGTCAAAGTGATGGGGCTGGATAATATCACAGAAGAACAAAAAGTAAAATCAGAGCTGGGCGTTGTTTTCGATACAAATTATTTCAGTGATGATTGGAAAGTGTCGCAGGTTGAAAAATCCATTTCGGTATTTTATCCAAATTGGAACAGGCAGAAATTTGCGGATATGTTGCGGAAATTTCACATTGCACCTACCAAAAAGGTAAAAGAACTTTCCAAAGGTATGCAGATGAAGTTAATGCTTGCCTGTGCGTTTTCATACGACGCTAAACTGCTGATTCTCGACGAGCCGACCAGTGGGCTTGATCCGGTTTCCAGAGATGAACTTTTGAAAATTCTTTCAGAGTATATTGAAGATGGCGAGCATAGTGTTTTGTTCTCCACCCATATCACAGGCGATTTGGAGCGTGCAGCCGACTATATTACCTACATCAGTTATGGCAAGCTGTTCTTTACTGGCAGCAAAGATGATTTTGTAGATATATTCCGCATTGTAAAAGGTGGAATTGAAGAACTGTCCGATGATCTGAAAAATAAGGCGGCTGGTATTCGTACATTCCCTACGGGATTTGAAGCTCTGATGAAAACTGAAGATATTAGCGGTTTTTCAAACCTGACCGTTGAGCCTGCCACTATTGATGAAATTGTAGTATTTACAAGCAAGAAAGGTGACGATTATGAGTAATATTTTGAAATCCACAAAATTTGATATTGCATTGGTAAAACCATATTTTAAGACAATTTGCTTTACCCTGCTCCTGCCGATTGTGTTTGCTGCAATCAACCGTTCTTTGCTGACGGGGGTATCATTCGCTATGTGCTTTATTGCCATGACAACGGGATATACCTTTTCCATCACAGAAAAAAACAGCATGGATCGTCTGTTTGGTATTTTACCTGTTCGTAAAAGCGAGCTTGTAATCGGACGATATGTTTTCGTCTTTGCAATGGGGCTTCTTTCCCTGATTATTTCTTTGATTGTACAGCCGCTTGTCTTGAAAGTGCTGGGGGAAACAGTTGGTGTATTTGACATTGTGACTGCCGCTATTGCAGGAATATTCTTATTTGCACTCTATACGGTGTTCCAGATTCCGGGATATTACAAGTACGGTTCAATCAAAGGACGGGTATTTATGTATATCCCAGTGGCCGGTTTTTTGGTGACTTTACTTCTTCTCTCTAAAATTCCAGCTATCGGAAACTCAATTATTTCAGTCGTTGAATCTTTCCCGATACTTCTCGTTTTTCTTGCAGTTTTTGCTATTGTCGTGATGTATGCGGTTTCCATCATCTTGTCCATTAGGATTATGAAGAAGAAAGAAATGTGAGGTGATTGTATGGATTTCACAATTTTAGCAGTTGTGCTTTTGATCGGTGTTGGTGTTCCTATCCGTAATAAACTCATACGGAAATATCGGGATAAAAAGAAACAAGAAGATAATAAGGATAAACTGAAATAATTTATAAACAGCGCCGAGAAGAATATGAAAATATCTTCTTCGGTGCTGCTTTTTAATAGAGTCATATTTTGCTGATAGATTTTCAAAAATCCGTCCGCTGTAACATTTCGCGGACATTTGCCTGTTATACTATCTGCAA
>CAJUFN010000048.1 GCA_910585545.1 uncultured Lachnospiraceae bacterium | reverse complement strand
ACAATGAGAAGCCAAAAGAAGAAAAGCAAGCAGGCAGAATTTCCATAAAGGAAAAACTGGCGGAGAAAAAAGCGGTCATCGAGCAGAGGGATAAGTCAGATAAGGAAGTCCCTGAAAAGGGAACAGAGAAAAAATCAGAGAGGGAGATATAAGCGATGGATAAATTTACAGTGGAAGAAATCAATTTGATGTGTGTGTTTGAGGGGCAGGACAGGACGGGCATGATTGCCGACATAAAGAATGTGATTCCCCATATACAGGACAGTGACATGGTGGAGCTTGCCGGACAGGTTTTAGGGAAACTGGAAACCATGAGCGATGCGGAATTTACAGAGGTGGCATTGGAAGCGGCGGAGTGATTGACGCAAATCTTTTATAGCATTATTCGACATAACGTGCTATAATTCTCTTAGTCAGATTAGAACGAGTAGGGATAGTCTGCGGTTGTCCTTTCTGGAAACGGAAAGGAGGTCGGTATGAATACGTTAGAAGTGCTTACGTTGGTGCTGGTGATTTTTGCAGCCTTGACATACATAGACAATAAACACAACCGCAAGTAACGGAAAAGGCTATCCTCTACTGCGAATAGAGAATAGCCAGTGATCCGTTTGTTTTTCTAAAATTGATTACTCGTTTCCGATTGAACAACCGTCGGACGTGCTAGAATCCTTCGGCTTCTAAGATGATTATAAACCAACACTGCGAATTTTGCAAGAGGGTTTAGGGAATGGGGGTGCTTCGGCACTCCTGTTTTTTTGCAGATTTGTAGACTATATTACAGGAATATGGTCTTGTCTGCAAGGAATTTTTTTGTTTTTTATAACAAGGTAGGAAGAAATGGGTGGGATTCCGCCGCCTTCGGCATTGTGGGCAATGTGTATAACTTCCCGTTTTATGGAGCTGTGGGCAACACTGTTTGCAGCATGTGGGAAAGCTGCCCTTTGCTTTTCCACATGCTGTGAATGGTGTTGTCCATAGCGGAATGGGGAGTTATGCACATTTCCACGATGCTCTTTTGATTTTAAAGCCTTTTTCAGACAGGGAATTACCGGGAAGGGTTATTATCCCGGTCAGGCTGTTCCTGTGCGCTTTTTGGCGGCTCTGTGCGCCCTAAATACTGGTTCAGGTTCTCCAGTTTCCGGTTCAGCGATTTCAGCTCTTTTTCACAGTTTTTGTATGTGACGGTCAGTTCTTTTTTCTGTGCGGTCAGCTCCTGATATTCCGCTTTCAGCTTGTCAATGTTCAAGCCTTTTAAGGGGATGCCCGCCTGTTCCAGCATACGCCTTGCGCCGCCATAAAGGATGATCTGGCTCTCATGCTTACGGAAATAAGCGTCAGGATTTTTGGACTTCTTATAGGCGATATGATACGCTTTATTTGCCTTGTACTGCTCCGCATATTTGATGATTTCCGCAAGGTCTTTGATGCGGTTCTCCAGCTTGCGGACAGTCTGCTTTGCTTCCTTCCCGGTGGCGGCTGTGGTGGCGATTTTCTGTTCCAGTTCTTTTATAGAGCCAGCTTCATTATATGCCTGTGCCGCAATCTTTAAATTCTCAACCGCCGCCCACCTCTGCAGCCCCGGACTGTTCTGGAATTTCTCATCAGAGGTGTCAATCAATCTCTTATCTGCGTAATCCCTTTTCGGGATAACTGCCTTCCGTTCCCGTTTCAGTTCAATCCGTTCCTTGATCCGCTCCTTCGTGTATTCCTTTCCGAGTGACTTGATGCTGCCACGCACAAAACGGTCTTTGCCAAGTGGACGGAAGGAGATAAATTTGAGGGCGTCTTCCCCAAAAGTTTCCCCTTTTATCTCATAGCCTTTTGCCCGCATCAGGAGCAGAAATTCTTCATAGGTGGAGGATGATTTTATGGCGGCGTTGATGTCTTTCCTTATCTGTGTTTTCCATGCGGCGCTGTTCTTATCTGCCTGCCATTCGTTGTATTTTTTTCCACGCTCCCCACCGGGGATAATGACAGAAAGATTATGCTCGCTGCACAGCTCGTCACTTAATTTTCGGATGCGGTAATAGCTCTGCTTGCAATCATGGTATTTGTCATGTTCTATGTTGTCAGCAGCACAGAAAATGATATGGTTATGGACGTGACCTTTATCAATATGTGTGGTGACAACATAAGAAAATTTTCCCTCTAAAACCTTGTCGGCAAGTTCTTTCCCTATCTGGTGCGCTTCATCAAAACTGACCTCACCGGGAGCGAAAGCCTGTATCAGATGATAGGCTTTATTGGGGCTGTTTTCCCGGCAGTGGTCTAAGGTATATTTAAAGTCAATCGCTGCGGTTTCCGGCGCACAGGCATAGGAAGAAATGTAGATGCTTTCATCTGTCTTGTCCGGGTTGCATATGTAGGCTACCGCTTTATCAACGGTTGCTGTGATAGCATGGATTTTTGTGACTGCCATACCTGTTTCATCAACTCCTTTACTTCGTCCATATCTTCCTGATAGACGTGGTTTGTGCTGTTAATCCTTTTCGCAATCTGGTTTAAGCTGGAGCTGATCCGCCCCAGTTCCGTATTGTATTCCCGCAAAAAACTGTAATCCACGTCATAGACATATCCGTATAAAATCAGCTTCCGGATGAAAGCCGATTTGCTTTTCATGCCGGATAGTTTAAACTTCTCGTCAAGGATATACTGCTCTTTATCATCTAAGTGAAATTCATTCCGGTTGGTTCGTGTTCTGTTTGCCATTTTTACATCGTCCTTTCTAAATTTGGGCATAAAAAAACTGCTGTAACTTGTCCGGTTTACAACAGTCTGGTTTCGTGTCTGTTCAGTTGTTTTGGATAGAATTATCCATGTGTTATTGTAGCAAATCTGCGG
>CAJUFN010000047.1 GCA_910585545.1 uncultured Lachnospiraceae bacterium | reverse complement strand
TCCATGCTCTCCAATATTATTTTGCTCTCTGCATTCTTCCGAAGTTCTTCTGCCAGCCCTAAAGATACTTTCCGTATTCCCAATGTGCCTAAAACCATGCTGTTAATGACCAGAAACAGCAACAGCAATAATACAGACTTCATCTTTTTTCTCCGGATATAGCAGAGCGCTCTTTCCAAACAACCCATCCTGACCTCCTACTGCCACCTTATGATAACAACCTTGTCAGCAATCCATTGTTTATCATCCTGACTGGTGCCGAATATATTCACATCCGTTTCTTTCTTGATACTGTTTTTGTCAGTGTCCTCTCTCGAAATTTCTGTCTGCGATCCCATGCTGAAATATATAACCTGAAAAATAACATCATCCGCATAAGTTATATGAATGTTCGTTTCTTCCGATTCATATCCCGGAGCTGCAATACCTCCCTCCATTGATCCATCCTCATTTATGATCAGTGTCCGAGGTGTTATGGTGCATCCCGCATCTGAAAAATCAACAACTCGCCCGCTTAGATTTGCCCCGTCATAAAATACACCTTCTTCGTGATTATCTGCAATCTCGCCGCTGTTTTTCGCATCAGTGTTATTCATATCTTCCTGACCGCCCTCTGCCTCATTGCTGCTGTTTTTTCCATCCGCCGCAATTTCCTCGTTATAGCCGCTCTCATTTGTCATATGCACATCTGACGGCTCCGGCTGCTCATTTTCTTTTCCTGCACATCCCGCCATGCCCATACACAAAACCACGGACAAACAAAGAACTCCTGCAGCTTTCAACATCTTTTTTCTCATCTTCCATACCTCTTTTCTTTTTATTTGGCTTTTTGCCTGTTCTATGTTTCATTGAACATATTCAAAGAATAACATCCGGCCATCCTAAAAATCTCCTATTTCATCACCCAATATTAAGTATTTTTTAGAAGATTTTTAGGAATTGTTTTGCTATACTTAGTATAGGAATCTGACGGATTGGAGGCCGCTATGAAAATTCTATTATTAGAAGATGACAAATACCTGTGTGGCAATATAAAACAGCAGCTTACAAAAGAGGGATATATCGTGGATGCCTGCAATGACGGAGAGGAAGGTTTTCTACTTGCCTTAGACCAGGGAAACAGTTATGACCTGGCTGTTATTGACCGTATGCTCCCCGTTATAGACGGCCTTGCCATCATAAAAGCAATGCGGAATAAGAAAATACAGATTCCCGTTATTATCATTACCGGGATGTCCGAATTACAGGATAAAATTGAAGGGTTAGACAATGGTGCTGATGATTACCTTACAAAACCCTTTCACATCAGCGAATTATCTGCACGAATCAGGGCATTGACCCGCAGGCCGGCTATTATGGCCAGGCAAAACTGTCTTACTTACCATGATCTTTCCCTTGACATTTCAAAAAGACAGCTTGAATGCAGAAACAATCATTTGGTACTGACACCGACAGAATTCCATTTAATGGGTATCTTTCTTGAAAAGCCGGAGATCGTGCTTACGAGGGAGCAACTTATACAAAAGGTTTGGGAAACGGATGCAGACGTGGAATCAAAGAATCTGGATAACTACATCTATTTTTTACGAAAACGCCTCCGCACTGTCGGAAGTGAATGTGTCCTGGCCTCTATCTACGGCTCCGGATTTATATTGGAGGTAAAGCATGGTACAAAGCCTTAAAAGAAATCTTTATTTTTTGATGGTTGGCTCCCTCATGTTCATCTTTTCTATCGTATTCTGCCTGATGGTCCATGAAAATATAAAGGCAAAGAGGAATTCGGAACTGGCTTACTTTAACAGGATGACAACCACCCTTGTCCTACAATTAGAGCATGAATCTGATTATCAAACATGTTTAAACCTTTATGAAGAAAGGCGTGATATGTATTTTCAGCTTTCTTCTGATACCGGGCGTTCTCTTTACCAAAGTGAATATTTAGGAGACAACACTGATATTATTGATACCTTTTTAACTACATTGCTTGGTACGGAGGGCGATTTTACCTTTAGTCCATCCAGCTTGAAAGATTATTATTACAGCAGGCAGAGCGGAGCTTATACCATCGAAGCGTTAAACGGAAAAAAGTATTATTGTGTAAACTGTCTGGTTGTCACAGATTATGGCAGCATATATACAGTTACCGCAATAAAAGAAAAATCCAGCTTTGCCACATTGTTAAAACCGAAATCCGGATATTATTTCTGTATATGGTGCGGCGTCCTCGTTTCTATTATCTGCCTTTCCAAAATACTGATCAGAAAGGCTGTAAAACCCACCGAAAAAGCCATGCAGAGCCAGAAAGACTTTATCGCTGCCGTTTCCCATGAATGCAAAGCCCCATTGGCAGCGATCCTTTCCTCCGCTGAAATGATTGAATCTGTACCGAATATTCCAGATACTGTTACGGATCATGTACGGGTGATTGATGCAGAGGTATCACGAATGTCCCGGCTTATCCGTGATCTGCTCCTGCTCTCATCCATTGATGCCGGAAACTGGTCTTTCCACATGGATGAGGTCAATGTTGACACGTTATTGATAAACCTATATACAAAATTTGAACGTATCTGTAGAAAAAAGGATATACAATTACAGCTTAATATACCAGATGAATGCTGTCCGCCGCTTTATTCCGATGCAGACCGGTTAGACCAAATTATCAGTATTTTTCTTGATAATGCGGTTTCATACTCACCGCCCGAATCTGAAATTTCATTAAACGCATCTGTAAGAAAAAATGAATTGATATTTACCATCATAGATCATGGAATCGGAATCAGCGAAAAAGAGAAACCATTTATCTTTGATCGTTTCTATCAAAGTGACAAATCCCGTACCCAAAGGGAGCATTTTGGACTCGGACTTAGCATCGCAAATGATTTAGTCCATAAACTGGAAGGAAAAATTAAACTGTTTGATACGCCTGGAGGAGGATGCACTTTCAAAATATTTCTTCCCTTAAAACAGCAATAGATGGCATGGAACTACTATTCTCCAAAAATAAGAA
>CAJUFN010000046.1 GCA_910585545.1 uncultured Lachnospiraceae bacterium | reverse complement strand
CACCGTTTCATTTGTCTGAAAAAACAGATTTCCCAACTTACGCTGTTCCCAATCTATTGTAAAAAGAGGCAAAAACACATCCGTAAGAGTAGACTCAACTGTCAGTATCATCTTTCGAAGAAGACCCGATTTGAGTTTTTTGATGGTAACCGACTTACGCTGATGAAGGGTGATGAGGTCATCGAGTGCATCAAATACTTGACCAATTTTCTTTTGCTCTTCATATTTTGGGAACATAGCTCTGATTTTAGAGAATGTCGAAAATTGTACTCGTTGCTTTTCGATTAATGATCCGGTAGCAACATTCTTATATAATTTCAATGCATTTGGTGAGCACATCCATTCTGAGAAAAAACAAGGATCAATTGTTTTATTATTTGAACTACTTTCTTTCATTGTGATGTAGTAGCCTGAAACGGCGATAGGAAAAGAATTTTTGTTCATTCCTATCGCTCCTATTGTCATGTTCATAGGATTAAATACGATTTCCCCAGGATGAACCATTTTATATTGATCTTCTTTTTTTGTTATGGCGCTTCTATCGTATCGTTCTGGTTTTGGTGTTAATCCCGATTCAACTGTTAGACTCCATAATGAAAGGTTACTAGTCTTAGGATTCACCGTTTCATTTGTCTGAAAAAACAGATTTCCCAACTTACGCTGTTCCCAATATTCTCAATTATCAGACTCCTAAACGTTCCCTACGATCTGTCAGAAGTTCTCCATCATACTTAAAATACGAGAGACCCTGTACGCTCCACTTGCTTCCCAGGAGTTTTGCAGCCAGAGCGGAAAGCGACCAGGGTTTTCCTTCATATTCGACCTTATGGTTATCTATTACCCTGAATCTTCGTCCTGAATTTGGATTACCTATGTTGTAAAACTCCAGTTCAGCACCAACTGGTATTTCACAAAGACCCAAATCAATAGGTGACTTTCGCTCACGGTTCTCGCTTTCGATTTCTTCTGCGGTTTTTTCATCTTCAATCTCGTCAGCATTAGGCAGGACTCTGTGAAGTTTGTCCTCACAGTTATTGATTTCCGCAATAGCACTCAGAATTGAATATGCATCTTCCGGATTCATGGCATAGAACTCACGGATTCTCTGTTTTCCGTCAAAAGTCTCAATGGATCTGAGATTGGGATTCAGCTTGTCAATAATTGAGTGAAGTTTTAAATCTGACAGTCTGGAAGTCACTTCATATGTTGCATAGACACGAAATGCAAAAGGTATGCATTCACTTCGATTCAATTGCTTCAATCGCTTCTTGATATCGTCTGCATATCCGATTTTTACGTACTCAGGAAAAGAAGGGTTGGTGAGAATATAAATCACACCACCCTTTTTCTCTGTTCTTCCTGTCATTTCTGTATGACTCCCAGGAGTTTCAGTTGTTCTTCTATTTTCTTCTCCAGCTCCTGGATTTCCATGTCATCTTGTCGAATCTGTTTAAGTACTTCCTGCAAGTCGATTTCTTCTTCTGGTTCAGACGTATCTACATATCTGGGGATATTCAGGTTAAAGTCATTTTTCTCAATTTCCTCCCTGGACACCAGAGTTGCATATTTATCCACACTCTTGCGATCCAGGAATGTTGAGTAAATCTTGTCAATGTTATCTTCTGTCAGAACGTTCTTGTTTTTATCTTTCTTATATTCGTTGCTGGCATCAATAAAAAGGATATTGCGGTCCTTTTTGTTTCTTTTGAGAACCATGATGATAGTCGGAATGGAAGTTCCGAAGAAAAGGTTTGCTGGAAGGCCGATGATTGTATCAATCAAATTCTTTTTAATCAGGGCTTCCCGAATCACACCTTCTGCTGCTCCCCGGAACAGAACACCATGTGGTAACACAATGGCCATGGTTCCTTCATTGTTCAAATGATACAAACCGTGAAGTAGGAACGCATAATCTGCTTTGGATTTAGGAGCCACACGTCCATATTCCTTATATCTGGGGTCTTTAATGGTCCCTTCTTCCGGTTCCCATTTTGCCGAATATGGTGGATTCGCAACCACCGCTTCAAAAGCCCGCATATGGTCAATTCCCATAGCATCCTGACCATCAGGCCAGTCTCTTCCCAGTGTATTGGCATTGGACAGGTGCATATTCTGATAATCAACACCATGCATCATCAGATTCATTCGAGCCAGGTTATAGGTGGTTGTGTTCATTTCCTGCCCATAGTAATTGATCGCACCCTGTCTGTTTCCACCTTTCAATTCAGAACCTACAGTCAGCAGCAGAGAACCCGATCCACAGGTGGGATCATATACAGAGAAAGCATCATGAGTAACCGTCATGTCCTTTCCTGCAGTCACGATTTTGGCCATAATTACGGATACTTCATGCGGAGTATAGAATTCGCCGCCTTTTTTTCCGGCACTGGCAGCAAACTGCCCGATCAGGTATTCGTAGATGGCACCCAGAATATCACGACCTTTGTCATCGATATAATCAATACCGGAAACCAGTCCCACAATTTTATTCAGGGTTCTTGCCCGATCAACTGTAGTAGTACCAAGTCGCGAATCTCCCAGATTCACATCACTGAATATTCCCTTAAAATCTACTTCAGCTTCCTTGTTCCGCTTAGTACTGTCGTTGAATGCATCGAAAATGGCCTGATAATCACTAGGTTTTACGCTGGAATTTTCGATTTTGTCCTGCAGTGACTGCCAGGTATTTTCCGGTTTGATTGCATACCCCAAAGACGAAGCCAGTTCTTCCAGATAGTCTTCCCATCCATCTTTTTTTACAGCAATAGCAAAAGCTTCGTTCTCGCCAACACCAGCTGGTATCTCAAACAATTCTTGCTCTTTCATATACATCATCTGCTTTTCGGACAGGTAACGATAGAACATAAACGACAGTATGTAGTTCTTATATTCCGAGGCATCCATTGTACCCCGAAGCTTATTGGCCATAGCCCACAACGTGCTCTGGATTTCACTGATACTTTTTTTCTCTTCCATTTGAATTCTGCCTTTCAATATTCACAATGTTTCTATTTGTTATTCAAATCAGACCAACATCTGTTGAAGAAGTCCCTGCTTAAGTTTCTTTAAATCATCCAACTTACGCTGATGAAGGGTGATAAGGTTGTCAATTATAGAAAATAACTCGCCTATTCTTTGCTGTTCTTTGATCCCCGGAATCATCAGTATAATCTTCCCAAGCTGTTTCCCTGAAATCTCGGAAAACGTAGATCCAGCTGCAACCCTTTCAGCCTTCTCCTTAATTTGTGTTGACATGGAATATACGAATTCTGGGTCAATATTATTCTTCACAACTATTGACTGAAAGCCCTGATTAGTTGAAGCGTCATTTTTAAGAATAGCAGTTTTACCTATTCCAGCTCTGCTGGTAAATAGAATTGTTCGATCTTTTGGCAAAATCTTTGCTGAAGAGTTATTCAAACCTACTTCAGTTATTTTCTTTTGGCTCCCATAGACATATCTTGCCTCTGAAATTTCTGCAGGAGTATACCAATTGATGGTTCCATCCCAATATTCTGGATTTGAAGTCGCAGGTGTTCCTCCACTCACTATCTCAGCCAATTCTCCCAGCTTACGCTGTTCCCAATCTCCAGTAAATTCAGGGAATCGCACTTCCGGAACAGTCTCTCCTGCCTTCGGAAACATCTTCTGAAGTAGGCCAGATTTGAGTTTTTTGAGGTCATCCAGCTTACGCTGATGAAGGGTGATGAGGGCGTCAAATTCCTCAAAACATAATCCAATC
>CAJUFN010000045.1 GCA_910585545.1 uncultured Lachnospiraceae bacterium | reverse complement strand
TCGACTTAGACACAGGATAATTTGGGATTATCGAATATTGATGGTTAATGAATAGTTATTGGCTGCTGACAAATAGAAAAAATTACTCATTGTCTCAGATATAGCCAGCTTAACCTATATAATAATATCATATAGCATTGAAATAAGAATGGTGGTAGGTGATTTAAATGTTTCAGGAACAATATGAAGTGCTGCTTGTTTTTTCCCAGATATCGGAGTTTAACACAGATTTAATTAATATTATAGACTCTGAGAAGTCTTCTTACCTTAAATTTACATACATGGTGGATCCTACCCGAAAAGAGTTAGAATTACTGTTACAGCAAAATAACTATCTATGCATTATTCCTTGCTCTCAATACACCTTAAAGAAAAAATGCGGTCACAAATATAAACTTAATGATTACATAATTTCCCAACTATTGCAAAATCTTGAGTTGGAATTTTGGGGGTGTACCTATATTTCTTCGTTAATATTACATGAAAAAGCCATCTGCTCACAGATGTCGCTTGGTATGCCGAAACCGCAGTTTATTTCGAGATTCCATAATAAATCTGTATGTGACATATTAAAAAATAAAAAAATGAAAGTTCCTATCGTATTGGAACCTGTTTATGCAAACAACTGTCTTTCAAAAGAGAAATATACGGCAGTTTCTATAAGCGAAGCAGGTTCCATGATATCTCAACTTTTTGATAATGATTCCGATATCGAAGAAATTTGTTTATATGGAAGTCTCGGCTCTGCGGAAAAAATCGTAATAACCATACTAGGTAATCCGCCTTTAGCTTTATCTTTTGTATGTGAAGCTGATACAGATTTTTCCGAGGTAAAAGCAGTCCAGAATCAGGATAAATATACGAGACTTCTTTCAAATTCTTATCAACTGTTTCGTGAGTATAACTTTAGAGACTTTGGACAATTTATATATTCTTATGATAAGGAAAATAAAACATATTATTTGGTTGCGGTTAACTATGAAAATTGCCTGAATCATACAGTATTTACAGCATTTCAACAACTTTATGCAGTAAATAGTATAACTGACATATTAAACATTATATTGATTGTATATTTATCGAGGTTAGAACCGACAGATACGGTTGTTGAATTTATAAAAAAACTTTCTGCGCATTTGCCGGAAAAAATAACAGAAAGTATTATTCCATTTATGGTTCAACAGAAAATTGATTCAGCTTATAGTTATAAAAAAATCTGTAATGAATTAAAAGGCAGGTTTTTATCTGCTGATGAAGGAAATCGTAATGAATTTATAAAGTATATCAATGGTTGCATGAAAAAATTGCCTGATATCCATAATCCCAACGAAGTGTATCTTGGTAATGCGGATAGAGAATATTCATTTCTTCAAAACTATGAAACACTCCCTGACTGCCCGCAAAATGCTCAGAAAGTGCTTGATATTTCCATGCAGATACTGAATAGGCAAATGCGTTGGCATGCCCCATCCATGCTTTATAATGTGAATCCTCCGGTCATGTTTAATACAGTAGCTGCTACTACAGTAGCTAAATTATACAATCCGAATGCAATAACTTCGAGAACTTGTTCTGGTTTTGTTGAGATGGAAAAACAAATTGTCAGACAGTTGTCCGGATTGCTAGGATGGGATGCAAAAGAATCAGCCGGTGTTTTTACGCCGGGAGGAAAATATTGCCTTACTTATGCGGTAAGGTGCGGACTTAATAGAGTAGATTTTCCAACACAGGAACGCCCTGTCGTCATAACATCAGAAGTCAATCATTATTCCATAGAATCGGTATGTGAACACTTTGGATTGGGAGGAAGATGTATCAGAGTACCCGTTACACACGAAGGGATTATTGATTTTGAAATCTTTAGACAAATATTAGTCAAATGCTTTACAAAAAGAATACCCATTGCATGCATAATATTTTCAGGCGGCAATACTACCCATTGCAATGTAGAAAAAATAAAAGAGGGACACGATATATTATATGCATTACTGGAAAAGTTTAATGTAAATTACATTCCGTACATATACTTTGATATGGTAATCTGCTGGCCTTGGTTATTTTTTAAGTATTATGATTTTGATAAAAACAAGCTGGATATTCCGGCTGCTGTATTATCTAAGACGGCAGTTATACTAGAAAGAATTTTATTTGCCCACCTCGCAGATGGAGCAGGCATAGATTTTCATAAAGGAGGTTTTTCTCCTTATACATGCAGTATTTTCTTATCCAGAAAGGCAGATGAATTATATGCAATCTCTGATAAGACGGTCAAAAACAACCAACATACTCCTATAGAGCCAAATCGTTATACACTTGGCAATTCAAGAGGCACTTCTGATATTTTGTCTGCATGGAATATTTTGCAGAGTGTCGGAATTGAGGGATTTCAAGCTTATGTGGCTAATATGCTTATTGTGGCAAATGTTTTGGCGGATGCTTTGCCTACTTACGGTTTTACGATTTTGGAGAAAAATAATACATATGGTTTTGCAACAATCATATGGGCCGCCCGTCCCCAGGAAAAGTTAACTTTTCAAAAATTCAAAGAATCAAGTGAGGAAACCGTTGCAGCTAACAATGAATATTTATATGCATTGTCCGAATACTGGATTACAAATAAAGAATGCAGTTATTATACACGCTTTCTTCCCAATTATACAACGATACCAGACAATAGAAAAGCAGCGGTCATTTCACTTCTTCCAATGACATTAAATATTGATGAAGACAAAGCCAGAGAGATCGCTACTAAACTGGGAGCATTAAAAAAGAGCTTTGACCAGAAATATTTATCCGGAATGCGGTTTACAACCAAAGAAATGCCGGAAAGCGTCGAGAAATAATTGCAATCCCAAAATGCTGGTAAAGGCAGCACATAAACGGCCTTTACCAGTCAAGAATTTATTTTTGAAAATGCGTATTTTGGAATTTTTGCTTCAGAAAATAACAGTCTTCCAGAAAAATATTGTTGTCGGTCAGAGCATTTTTTTCATAATAATCAATTGCCATATCCAACTGCTTAATGCCCAGTTTACACCACTGTTCTGTATCCTTTACATGATTCTTTATTCTTCTATAGGCAAACTGACTGTAAAAACATCTGCACTTTGCTTCCTTATTTTTTATCTGCAGTTTCATAGCATTGTCCAAAGCCTCTTTTATGTAATTTTCCGCTACATCCATTCGGTTCATATACTCATAATAATAGGCTTTGGAGAGATTGGAATCTGTTTCAAAGGGTGTTCTGATATTGCTGAATATCGAATCAAGTTCCTTCATCATTTGTTCGCATTCATCGATTCCTTTCGGCTCTATAGAAAAAGAATAACTGATATAAGTGTTTATTTTTTCCGGTAAAACACCGCTATATGTAAAAATGGCATTTGCTTTCAGCAGCAATTCGATAGATTTATTGTATAGTGATAGAGCTTCCTCAAATAATTCCTTAATATCGTCTAATGTATCATCAGATAACGCTTCTTTTTCAACAAAACCATATTGAAGCTTATGGTACATCAGCTTATTCAAAACATTCGCTTTTTGCTCATAAATCCTGGCTAAAACATACGGGTCACTTATTTCACTTTCATGTGACAGAAGAATATCATACAGCTCAAGCGTACGAGCTGT
The DNA here is from genome assembly GCA_910585545.1 of uncultured Lachnospiraceae bacterium. Taxonomy (GTDB): domain Bacteria; phylum Bacillota; class Clostridia; order Lachnospirales; family Lachnospiraceae; genus An181. The sequence continues at coordinate 169 of CAJUFN010000045.1, read as the reverse complement.
CTGTCCGCTATGATTGAAAGCCCTTCCCAGTTCAATCCCTAAATCTAATTTTGTCTTTAAATCGTTGCTGTTTTGATATATTTCAAAATCCTTTTCAAGACAATGAATACATTGTTTACTCAAACTTCCCACATTAAAAATGGGATTTGCTCCTTGAAAAATCAATACT
>CAJUFN010000044.1 GCA_910585545.1 uncultured Lachnospiraceae bacterium | reverse complement strand
ACGCATCAGCATTTTCGGGGTGTCGGGGACAAATAGAAAATGCTTTTTATCATAAAGCCAGATGCAGGGCGGTCAATGGAACAGAGTTTGTTTTATATTCTCCCGACCTTAAATGCTTCCTTGCGTCTGGCTGTTACATAGGCAGGGTATTCCTGCCTAAATCAAAATAGGAGGTCAGACACTATGGACAGAACTATTAAGCGTGGCGACATTTTCTACGCAGAGCTTAATCCCGTTGTCGGTTCAGAACAGGGCGGAATAAGACCCGTACTTATCATTTCCAATGATATAGGCAACAGCCACAGTCCGACAGTCATTATTGCGGCAATCACAGGCAGGACGCAGACAAAGGCGAAACTGCCGACACATACCGAGGTAAAAGATGTTGAGGGGCTTGACAGGGATTCTATTATCCTGCTTGAACAGATACGGACGATTGATAAGCAAAGGCTTAAAAACCATATGGGTACAATGCCCGATAATATAATGGCAAGGGTTGACAAGGCTCTTGCCATTAGCCTTGCTATGACAAAGAAATAAAGGGGGTGTATCGGAATATGCTCATTGACGATGAGTGGAACGGCTTAGCTGACCTGCTGGCAAATCTGATAGCGAAATATGCTTCGGAACTGGGCATAGACGGTATGCCCGATGCCAGTCATAACAAAGAATATGGCAGCGACTCTAAAATATCTCAAAATCGCACATTTGTTGTTTCGGAGAATCGCTGATACAATTTTAAGTGCAGAAAATAAATACCACGGTTTTGGTTAAAAAGGAGTTGCTGTTATTATGAACAAAGAAAGAATAAAGGTTTACACTTATAAGAGGGTTTCCACCACCATGAAGATTGATGGTTATTCACTGGACGCACAGAGGTCAAGGATGAAAGCGTATGCGGATTTCAATGACTATGAAATTGTAGGAGAGTATGAGGATGCAGGGAAATCGGGTAAATCCATTGAGGGGCGTATGCAATTCAGACAGATGATGGAGGATGTAAAGTCAGGAAAAGATAACATCTCGTATGTCTTGGTATTCAAGTTATCCCGTTTTGGGAGAAATGCGGCAGACGTCCTTTCCACTTTGCAGGTCATGCAGGACTTCGGAGTGAACCTAATCTGCGTGGAGGATGGGATTGATTCGTCCAAAGATGCGGGCAAGCTGATGATTTCCGTTTTGTCGGCGGTAGCCGAAATTGAGCGTGAGAATATCCGTGTCCAGACAATGGAGGGTAGAATCCAGAAAGCCAGAGAGGGGAAATGGAACGGCGGATTTGCGCCATATGGATACCAGCTCGTAAATGGCAAGTTGGAAATTAACGAAGAAGAAGCGGTTGCAATCCGAACCATCTATGACCAGTATGTGAGTACGGATATTGGCTCAAACGGGATTTCAAAATATCTGGAAAATCACGGCATCCGCAAGATACAGCGTCAGAATGGGAAGAACCCTCTTTTTGATGCCCACTTAGTCCGACTGATATTGAAAAATCCAGTTTATTGCGGTAAAATTGCTTATGGACGCAGGAAAACAGAAAAAGTCCACGGGACACGGAATGAATACCATCTCGTGGAGCAGGAAAATTTTCTTTTGGTAGACGGACTGCATGAAGCTATTATTCCAGAAGATGTCTGGAATGCGGCGCAGGCAAAACTGATTGCACAGGCGAAGAAGTATGAACATGTCAATAAAGGGAAAAACGAGCGGACGCACCTGCTTTCTGGGATTGTGAAGTGTCCCATATGCGGAGCGGGGATGTATGGGAACAAGAGCATCAAATACAAAAAGGACGGAACGAAATACAAGGATTTCTTCTATTATGGGTGTAAACACCGTGGTATGCAGCGGGGGCATAAATGCGATTACAGAAAGCAGATACGGGAAGAACTTCTGGACGATGCCGTAGCCGAAGTGATAGTAAAGCTGGTCAGTAATCCCCATTTTGCGGCAATGATGCAGGAAAAAATCAACATGAAAGTTGATACGACCGCCATAGACCAAGAGATAACCAATTAGGAAAAACAGCTCCGTCAAGATTATGCCATCAAATCGAAGCTGAGAAAATCACAGGGGATAATATTTACAAGGTATTGATTTATTTTGACAAATTGTATTTCGCTATGAACGATGTGGAACGGCGACAGCTTATCGAAGCGTTGATTGCAGAAATACAGATTTATGAGGAACGCAAACCCAATGGTCAGTGGCTTAAATCAATTTGGTTTAAGCTGCCGATTATTGAAAATGATTTAAGCATAGGTTTGGACAACGGTGAACATGTGGAAAGTATCGTGTTGCTTTCCAAACTTAAATAAAATAAGTTGAAGCATATTGATGTAGAATTAGAGATGGATGAACTGGATTTGACGGTGGCGGAGAGTAGGGCGACTTATGAAGAGATTAAGGATTATGTGTTAAAGCATAGTGGGTTGAAGGTAAGTAGTTTGTATATCGCTCAGGTGAAACAGAAATATGGGCTTATAGAAAGGGAGAATTATAATAAGTTGCGAACAGAGGATGTAAAGCAACCAAAGTGTCCGGTGGAGAAAGAAAAAGCAATTAGAGAAGCATTTAGACATTTTCAGATGATTTCTTCCAAATCATTTTAATAGATAGGATGTGAAGCAATGAACCAATATGGTGAAATAATTATTTACCAAACAGAAGATGGCTTGACTAAGATTAATGTAAATATGCAGGGTGAAACGGTATGGTTATCACTTGATCAAATGGCAGATTTGTTTCAAAGAGATAAATCTACTATTTCAAGGCATATAAAGAACGTATTTGAAGAGAGGGAATTAGTACGTGATTCAACTGTTGCAAAATTTGCAACAGTTCAGAATGAAGGAAACAGGCAAGTAGAAAGAGTGATTGAATATTATAATCTTGACGTTATTATTTCCGTTGGATATCGTGTTAAATCACAACGAGGTGTTCAATTTAAAATATGGGCAACAGAACGCTTGAAAGAATATATGATAAAAGGATTTACTATGGATGATGAGCGGTTGAAAGGAAATGGCGGTGGCAATTACTGGAAAGAACTGCTTGATCGCATTAGAGATATTCGTTCGTCAGAAAAGGTATTGTATCGCCAGGTTCTTGATTTATATGCAACGAGTGTTGACTATGATTCACATAGTGAAGAGTCCGTTAGATTCTTTAAAATTGTACAAAATAAATTGCATTTTGCTGCACATGGGCATACTGCTGCAGAAGTTATTTATGAGCGTGCAGATGCGAAAAAACCTTTTATGGGACTTACTTCGTTTTCGGGAGAATTACCAGCACTGAAAGATATTGGTATTGCAAAAAATTATCTACAGGAAAATGAGTTAAAGATTTTAAACCTGAATTATTCATGAACATTTTTATATGTTCATGAATAATTCAGGCTAAATTTATAGATAGATTAAATAATAAGTATTTTTGCATAAAGTAAAATCGGTAGATTAATTATTGCTGTTTATTAGAAAATAAGTTTGGATAATGCTTCAAGTGTTGAGACGGTTGTAATGCTTTCCCACAAAAGAACCGACAGCGGAGAAAGTAGAAGCGATAAAGTATGCTTTGAAGTATTTTGAGGTCATTTGATATATTTGATGAAAAAAAGAGAGTGTATGAATCTATAATCGTATTTGCACAAATTGTACTTTTTCCGGAAGAAGCCAAATTCTCCTTGGGAGTGGCCAGATATAATATACAGGAATTGTCAGATGATGAGAATAGAAAAAATGCAATAAATGATTTAAAAATGGAAATTCCCAAGGTGAAGCTAATTTCTAAAGATAATGGTTTGGTGGAAGAATTAGAAAAATTTATTCAGCAAAAAGGTGAAGAACAGGGCGGCAATAAAAAGGCGGAATATGGGATGGGTTTATTGAAGGAATTATCAAAACAAATGACTCAAGACTTTGGAAAAGGTTTTACAGTGACAAATTTGAAGTATATGAGGCAGTTTTATTTGACATTTCCAAATGGTCACGCATTGCGTGAAGAATTAAGTTGGACACATTATAGGTTTTTAATGAAAGTGGAAAATGATAATGCAAGAGAATTTTATATGGAGGAAGCTATAAAATCCCAATGGAGTACCAGACAACTTGAGCGTCAAATAAATTCCTTCTTTTATGAAGTAAGCGCAAAATATCCTGACGGAGTGACAAGGGTTTAATTCGGCTTCATAATGG
>CAJUFN010000043.1 GCA_910585545.1 uncultured Lachnospiraceae bacterium | reverse complement strand
TATTTTTTTGCATAGAAAAGGAGCTGCGCACTAATTACTTAGTGCGACAGCCCCTACACGAGAAAGCTCTTTATACTAAATAACTATCAAATTGTTTTCAGTTTCTAAACATAAAACAGAATTAATTTATATTTATTGTTTCTGTGGGCTAAATTCTATTTTTGATTTGTATAAATATTATTATAATTGTAAATGGGATGATAAAATGTTAAAAAATGACAGAAATATTTATTTGCATTTTTTTGATAGGGAACTTAGAAATTCGGTAGATTCGAATTTAACTGATGCTGAAGCAAAAGAAATTTTATTGACAGCATTGTTTATGTCAAGTTTTCCGCTTTATGCTTCTTTTTCAAATATGTATGAATGTGTAGCAGCATTTCCAGTTGCGGTGAAGATTGCTTTTGAGTGTGAAAGTTTTGGTTTGTTGAGAATGCTAACAAACATGAGAACGTCTGATGAATTTTTAGCATCACGTCGCTCTTTGTATACTTTTGATAAACAGAGATATCCCTATTATTTTACATCGGATGCCCCTTTGTGGCCACAAAATACTTTTATTGTACATGGGCAAGATACATCATCAATATTAAAGGTCGAAATGGCGAAAGAAATAAATTGCAATATAGATTTTTCAGAAGATACAAAGTTTGCTTTACAGAATTATTTGTTTTCTGGTCGTCAAAATGCACTTACATTTAATGCTTTTAAAAGGGTAATTATATCAGATTATAACCAATTTAAAGTGTCTGATTATCAATATAAAAAGAATATATTAGATATTAGAAATATAATTAGTAGACAGTATTCTACGCGTTATCTTAATATACTTGATGGTACAATAGTTACTGGTATTCGAGGACTTAATTATTATGACCATTTAGCAAAAGATACATTTTTAACAAATATTATGTTATATTCTTTGATTTTGAAACCATTATTTAATATTGCAAAAGAAGATTATAAGGAAATAATTCAAATATGTGTAAATAATGAGTTTGAAGTATTACATAGCTTGATTCATTGGATAACACTTGGCTTAAAACAGATAACACAAGGAAACATTGATAGGGCAGTTGCAATATTAAAAGCATTTAATTTTAATCGTTATATTATAAAAAATTATAATGAATTTATGGCATATTGTCTTTCTTTAAATGATTATATAATAAAGTACGGAGATAAATTGGGAGGTATTGAGAAAATGCAAACAAGAATATTATTAGTTGTAGCTACGCATATGGAATTAAAAGTTACACTAGAAAAATTAAAAAAGTTAGGTTCAATATCTACTGTTATTGGAGGACTATCATATTTTACAATGATTATAAATTCAGTTTTAATTTATATAGTGAAGTGTCAAATGGGACAGGGAGGTTCTGGAGGAGCCATATTAACTCTTAAAGAATCAATTAAGTTGTTAAAACCAGATTTTGTAATCATGGGTGGTGTTGCTTGGGGAGCGAATAAAAAAGAACAAAAAATAGGTGATTTAATTATTTCAAATAGAATATGGGATTATGATATAGAGAAAATTAAACCTGATGGAACAGTGCAGTCTCGTGGGACAATATCACCATCGTCTCCTCGTTTAGTGCAGATGTTTGAGGTGGCGGGTATTGGCATTAAAGACTTTAAATTAAACTTTGGATTGATTGCATCTGGAAGTAAATTGCTCAATAATAAAGACGAGGTGGCTGTATTAAGAAAATTGCAACCAGAAATAATTGGTGGTGATATGGAGAGTGCAGGGATGGCTTCTGTTTGCTTTCGTGAAAAAATAGATTGTATTATGATTAAAGGCATCTGTGATTGGGGTTATAATAAAGATAATAAAAAAGATGAGTATCAATATATTGCTATGAATAACTCAATTGAAGCAATTTCCTTAGTTTTAACAAAATTAGTTGATTTTTAAATCCAGAAAATTTCCTTAAAGAGTGCTATATCCGCGTGCTTTTAGGGATTAATAATTCTATTGATGATTAAGGATTTAACCTTGATACATAAAATGTCACGTCATAGTTTGTATGGAACTTTTTTACAATTGCTTGATGCCCCCCAAAAAATTGACAGTGGTATTTATGGGAGAAAAGAAAAATCATTTGTATGTGGATAGCCAAGAACGGAGTATTTTATTACATAGCCTTGTAGAACTGAAAAACCAGCTCATTCAGCAGGGCAGATATACGGACTGCGTTGACGAACTGATATTCAAAGTCGTAAACGCACCAGTCAAGAGAATGAAAATTGAATATGTCTAAGGCACATCACAGAGCCGCTTATTCTTATTGATTTTTAAGAGTAAGCGGCTTTTTTGCGTCCTGTCGTTCGCTGGTACTCTTACATAGCCACCTTGACAAAGTGGCTAAATCTAAACGAAAGGAGGACGCACCCTATGTCAATATTGCCAAGCCATTCGCAGAATGGCTATGTAATCGCTTTAACCAACCAGAAAGGCGGTGTGGGTTATGAAAAGTAAGTTATTATGCAAAGTTGAGCCTACACTTTTGCTGATTTTATAGGGTATAGGCTCTTTTGAACTTTGCATAATCAGGAGTAAACCCTTACAAAGATTTCAACCAATCAAGAAGGTCTTTATCCTTTTTCCACGCTGGCAGTTCGTCAGATGATGGACTGTTGTAAGCTTCCATCAATGCTTTCCGCTTCATTTTTTCGTCTGCCCGTGCGTAGATTTCGGTTGTTGAAATATCAGAGTGTCCCAGTAGATCTCTGATATAAACAAGATTGACTCCGGACTGAAGCAGATGCATTGCTTTGCTATGCCTCAGCCAATGCGGTGTGATTTCATCGGATATATCCTTTATTCCCATTGCTTGAGCCTGTGCAGCATATTTTTTCAAAATATATGTCACTCCGGCTCTCGTCAGGGGTTTATTGCTCCGGTTGGTAAATAACGGATTGCGACCATATACAGGCGAAGCCAGACCAGAACCTTCCATATACTGCTTCAACAATTCCCCAGTTGGTCTCATGACTGGAACAATGCGGCTTTTACCGCCTTTGCCTGTCAGTACGATGGTGACAGTATCATTTAAAGCAACATCACAAACTTTTAGATCCACAAGTTCCTGAACCCTTGCTCCGGTATCATATAAAAGTGACAGCAGAACAGCATCCCTTTTCCCCTGGATTGTTGTCCTGTCGGGTTGTTCTAACAGGCCCTTGATGCTATCCAATGGAAGATACATGAGTGGCACCGTATCCGTTTTTTTCATTGGAATAGCCAGGATTTTCTGGCTTTGCTGTATATACTGTGGTTCTTCTACCATTAAAAAGCTGAAAAATGAATGGATTGCAGCGAGACGTTGATTCCTTGTCGCCGCTTTGCAGTTACGTTCTTCTTCCAGCCATTGCAGAAAGCGGAGGATCAGATCCCTGTTTATTTTTGCAACTGTCAGCTTTTCCGGCAAAAGGTTCTCCTGATCTCTGCAGTATCTTAAAAATAATGAGAATGAGTCCCTGTATGCTAACTGGGTATTACGTTTGCTGCCGACCTGGCAGGGAAGATATACTGACAGGAACTGCGTTAAATACTGTGCAAAATCAGTTTCCTTCATGGCATACCTCCGGGATGACGTATGCACATGACCTTTCCACTTCCCTCATCAGGTCTGGATAAACTTCCGCTGTCAGGCGCAGATACCTTGCTGTTGAGCGTATTGTTTTGTGCCCCATATATGTGGAAAGAATCGGGAGCATAGCCGTTAAATCGGCTTCTTCCCTGATCCACTTTTGTAAAACATGAACCGCGAATGTATGGCGTACATCATGCAGACGGGGGCCCTGCCCTTTTCCGCCATGTGAAATCCCTGCCGCTTCCAGATACCTGCGGTACCTTTGATAGATAGTCATCGGGCTGATCATGGTCTTATCAGGAGCAGGGAAGAAAAAGTCGCTGTCTTTTTCCCGCCAGATTTTATCTGCATAGGATATACAGGCTTCTTTTACGGAATCTGATAATGGGATATACCGGTCACGGTCAGTCTTTGCTTCACGGATCGTAAGAATCCCATCTTCGAGATTCACATCCCTGCAGCGAAGTCCGACAACTTCTGACACACGAAGTCCGCAGCCATAAAGAATCCGGAAGATTACGGGTAACGCCAGATGCATATTTCTTGCAACTTCTTTGGGTTCTGTTTCATCAGCGGCTTTGATCACAGCTGCTATCTGCTCATGCGTAAATATATATGGTACAAATGAACTGTGATTCAAACCCTTCACTTCTGGCACGATATAAGCATCATAACCAAGGTTATTAAGGTATATGGCAAACTGTCTTATGCAGGTAATGCGGTGTGACTGATTATTTCGCGCCAGCGGATCCGGAGCGGAACGTAGTTCCGCTCCACTGATTT
>CAJUFN010000042.1 GCA_910585545.1 uncultured Lachnospiraceae bacterium | reverse complement strand
CTAAAGTGCAGCTTTCCCACATTCTGCAAACAGACTTTCCCACAACTCCATAAGACAGCAAGTTATGCACATTACGCACAGTGCCGACTACTACGGAATCCCACTACTCCTACTTTTCATTTAGTCTACATAGTTTTGTTGACGGGGAGGCTAAAGATAAACTTACCATGAAGCACTGAAAGGAATGTTGAAATTTAATTGACAAATAGGCTAAAATCGTGTATAGTAATTTCGGTGACCACGTGGTCACTAAAATTAAACATATAAAGTGACCGTGTGGTCATTGAAGAAAGGAGATTATAGTGCCAACACCTTTATTTTTGGGACTGGATACTGAAAAACAGCAAAATATTTTTATGGCAGGAGTTTCTGAATTTGCCGAGTATGGTTATGAAAACAGTTCTACAAATCGAATTGTAAAAAAAGCCGGTATCAGTAAAGGAAGTTTATTCAAATATTTTCCGACAAAAGAGGATTTTTATTTTTATATTCTTGATGAAATCACTGCGGAGCTTAATTCCAGCTTAGAAGAAAAAATAAATACCCTTTCCGTTGATTTATTTCAACGGATAGTAGAGTATTCTGTTTTGGAGTTTTCATGGTATATTTTGTATCCCGAAAAATCCAAAATGATTGTCAAGGCATTCACCAAAAACGACACCGACATTTATAAGAAAACCGTATTAAAATATGGCAATAGAGAACAAGAGATATATTATTGGTTTTTACAGGATATTGATACAACTCAATTTCGGTGGGGCAGACATAAAACACTTGATGTGGTGAAGTGGTTTCTTAAAGGTTTTAATGATGATTTTTTGACAAAAATACAAGAACAAGCCTATGCGGACTTCGAAATGATAGAAAAAGAATATGTAAAAGAGTTATCAGAGTATATAGAAATCCTAAAGGCAGGAATCGTAAAATAAAGGAGGTTGCTATGCTTTATAATGCTTATAATGGAAGTGTCCGTGTTGGAAATTCTGAAATGGATTATGTATCTTTTGGAAATGGAAATAAAAATCTTATTATGCTGCCCGGTTTGGGAGATGGACTGTCTACGGTAAAAGGAATGGCTTTTGTTTTTTCAATGATGTATAGGATATATGCCAAAGAATTTACCGTGTATGTTTTCAGCCGGAAAAATCATTTGCAAGAGGGCTATTCTACAAGGGAAATGGCAAAAGACCATGCAGAAGCTATGACCGCTCTTGGTATTTCAAAAGCAGACGTTTTAGGCATATCCCAAGGCGGTATGATAGCGCAGTATCTTGCGATTGATTATCCGGATTTGGTCAATAAACTCATTTTGGCGGTAACAAGCGCAAACTCTAATGAAATAATTAAACGAGTAGCTGGTGTCTGGATTGAAATGGCAAAGCAAGGAAATTATAAGGGTTTAATGATAGATACAGCGGAAAAATCATATTCAGAGAAATACTTAAAAAAGTACCGTCGAATTTATCCGTTTATTGGAAAAATAGGAAAACCCAAAAGTTTTAAGCGTTTTCTCATACAGGCAGCTTCCTGTATCAGCCACAATGCTTATGCGGAATTAAGTAACATAGTATGCCCTACATTAGTGATTGGTGGGGATTGCGATAAAATTGTTGGAACAACTGCGGCTTCTGCAATAGCCCAAAAAATTAGTCATAGCGAATTGTTTATTTATAATGGTCTTGGACATGCGGCGTATGAAGAAGCTAAAGATTTTAATGAACGGATTTTGAATTTTCTAACGAGATAATAGAAGTATGAAACCAGATAAGGACAAAACTCAAAAATTGTGTTTAAGACAGCAGACACAAATATGTGGAGTGAATAACTTATCTGGAGGAAATAGAAAATGACAAAATCATTATTTGAGGAAATGGGTGGAAAATACGAAAAGCAAGGCGATTACTTATTACCGTGCTTAACTGTATTTACTGAAGAAGAACAGCCGATAGGCATATGGGGACAACGACATCTGGACTATCTGAAGCAGTACCGCAAGGTTACATACACCAATCTTCTCACAAGCGGCAAGCTGAATACATACCTTGCCGACATCAACAGACAAGCACAGGAACGCTTTGAAAGGCTCATAGAGGGCTTGAAACAGACACAGGACATAACGGAACAGCTAAAGGAAGAAAACGCCTTAGAATGGGTACAATATTTAAATAACATAAGGGCGTGTGCGAGGGAGATTGTGAACGAGGAAATCATATACGCATAAAGAGTTAAAATCAGAGGGTAGGGATGAGATTTCTTACCCTCTTGTTTTTGGTTTTCTCAAACTGTGAAGGCATTGATAGTACCAACGAAACAGCATATTTTGCCTTTCGGATGGTAAAAACTTCTGTTATTTCTCATAAACGATTTAAACTTCTATGAAATAGAATATTGACAGAGTTCCAAAAGCTGTATATAATGACTGAATAAGCAGAATTAGTCAAATAGGGGGGCGTTAAAGTGCCAAAGAGCTATTCAGAGCAGGAACGGGAATATATCAGAAAACGATTGAAAGAAGAAGCGGCAAAATGCCTTGCAAGGTATGGCGTCCGCCGCACGACAGTCGATGAAATCGTGAAACGGGTTAATATTCCAAAAGGAACTTTTTATCTCTTTTATAAATCAAAAGAATTACTTTTGTTTGAAGTCATTCAAGAACAGCAGGAAACTGTCAACCGCAAGCTGTATCAGACCATTTCTGGCATTGCGAATACAGAGTTGTCAGCGGAAAAGCTGACCGATGTGATATTTGAGTTCTATAAAATGACAGAGGAAATGCTGATTTTGAAATTGATTGATGTTAATGAAGTGGAATTGCTTGTGCGTAAGCTGCCACGGGAAATTGTGGAGGAGCATTTTCGGGACGATACAGATACGATTGAAAAAATGCTTGCCCTATTTCCTGTGAAAAAAGAAGTAGATATAAAAGTTCTTAGTGCCACATTCCATGCAATCTATTTTGCAACGCTGCATAAAGCAGAGATTGGTGAACAGTATGATGAAGCGTTGTATTCCTTGATTTATGGTATTGTGACACAAATTATTTAAAGAGTCTGGCAACCAGCCAGACTTAAAACAGCCCTTAAATTGACTATTCAGAGTGATTAAGTCAAACAGTATGGAGGTAGACATGATTACAGTAGAAAATCTTTCGTTTAGTTACACGAAAAATCCATTTATTTCTGGTATGAGTTTTTCTGTTCCAGAGGGTGAAATTTTTGGATTTTTAGGACCATCTGGGGCAGGCAAAAGCACATTGCAGAAAATCTTGATTGGAATGTTGAGAACATATCAAGGCTGCTGTCTGGTAAATGGCATTGAGTGTAAAAATCGTGCAAAGAATTTTTATGAGAATATAGGGGTTGATTTTGAATTTTCAACAATGTATGAAAAGCTGACGGCAAAAGAGAACTTGCAGTTTTTCTCATCATTATACGAAAAAAAGCCACGCCCGATAGATGAACTTTTGGAAGCGGTAGGTTTGGAGCAGGATGCAGATAAACGTGTAGCCGATTATTCAAAGGGCATGAAATCTCGCTTAAGCTTTATAAAAGCATTACTGCATGATCCTACCCTGCTCTGTCTTGACGAACCGACCAGCGGGCTTGACCCTGCAAATAGCCGTATAATGAAAAATATGATTTTAGAGGAAAGGGCAAAGGGGAAAACCATTCTTTTGACGACGCATAATATGCAGGACGCAGCCGAGCTTTGCGACAGGGTGGCATTTATCGTAAACGGCAAAATATGCGCCCTTGACAGCCCGCACAATCTGATTATGTCAAAAGGAGCGGCAACCGTAACATATACATGGGTTGAGGATGGGGAGCATAGGGCAAGCTGCCCTTTGGAACAAATATCTTCTGATGAGCGGCTGAAAAATCTGATAGCCAAAAACCGTCTGCAATCCATTCACAGCAGTGAGCCAACCTTAAATGATATTTTTATGGATGTTACGGGGAGGACGCTGTTATGAGGTTGAAAAAGCTGTTTTTATTGGATATGCGCTTTCAAGCGAAATATGGTTTTTATTTTTTATATGCAGTGTTGACTGTAATCTATATAGCAGCGCTTTTTGCGCTTCCCGAAAATTGGAAAGAAAAAGCTGCCGCAATTTTAATCTTTTCTGACCCCGCATCAATGGGGCTATTTTTCATGGGGGCGATTGTCCTTTTGGAAAAGAGCCAGCATACAACCTGTGCATTGGCAGTTTCTCCTGTCCATGCGACGGAATATGTGATTGCTAAAGTCAGTTCATTGTCAGCCATTTCACTTGTCGTAGCAGCTATTTTAGCATTAGCCGCAAATGCGGATAATTTGCACATTGTGCTTTTTGGTACGTTTATATCCAGTGTGATATTTACATTATTTGGAATAATCGTTGCAACAAAAATTGCAAGCCTTAATCAGTTTATATTGTGGACTGTGCCAATCGAAGCCGTTTGCTTTGTTCCTGCAATTTTGCATTTATTTAAAATTACTCCTGCATGGTGCGGGTATTATCCTGTCAATGTTTGTATGGATATGGTTTCAGGGCATTCTTCGTCCGTAATAGGTTTTTGGGGCGTGGTGGCAACGACGGTAATTCTATTTGTGCTTTCAAGATTTTGTGTCTTGAAAATGTGGGATAGCATGGGAGGTGTAAAGCTATGAAAGCAATTAGATTGAGTTTTTTCCAAATGGCGGCAGCTATGCGGCGGGACATGATGTTGTTTGTATCTTGTTTTGCGCCCATCCTTGCAGGCTTTTTCTTTCGGTTTGCCATACCTTTCATAGAAGCCGCTTTGACAGACAGTTTTCATATAGCGGCAATTATTTCTCCCTATTACAAGTTGGTTGACATTCTGTTTGCAATGCTGTCATCCACTATGTTCTGCTTTGTTTCAGCAATGATTTCTTTAGAGGAAAGGGATGAAAAGACAGCCGTCTATTTATTCATTACGCCTTTAAGAAAAACAGGTTACATAGTTGCACGGTTTGGCGTGCCTTCTGCTATTGCATTTCTTGCGACTATTATTCTGCTGCCTGTTTTTAAACTGACGCCTCTTTCTCCGCTTACCATTTTATTGCTTGCGGCAGGAGGAACCTTGCAGGGCATGATTGTTGCATTGCTTGTACTGACGATTTCATCAAACAAGCTAGAGGGTATGGCAGTAACGAAGTTATCTACGCTGACTATTTTGGGTGCTGTTATCCCGTTTTTCATTAAATCAGATATACAGTATGTAATATCTCCGCTACCCTCTTTTTGGATTGGAAAAGCGATTTTAGAAAATATGCCGCTTTATATGCTGCCCGCATTTATTTTATCTGCTATGTGGATATGCTTTTTGTTTAAGCGATATTTGCGTAAAATCTAGGAAGAAATAAGAGTATAAGCATCTGCTTTATGAAAGAAAAGGATTTGACATTATGAAAACAGAATGGTTGCTATGCCCAATCTGCGGAAATAAAACAAGGTTACAGATACGGCAAGATACAGAATTGAAAAACTTTCCCCTATATTGTCCGAAATGCAAACAGGAAACATTGATTGAAGCAAAAAAATTACAAGTCATTATTATCAAAGAGCCAGACGCATAAGACGCAGAGCCGATGAACAAGTGAGTACGTTATCTGGCGGTTTGTTGGCTCTTTTTTAGTAGGATATAAGTTTGTAAAACAAACGCCCACCATAATAAAAAAACGGTGTTTTGGTGGGCGGTATTGCTATGCCCGAAAAGACTTAACAG
>CAJUFN010000041.1 GCA_910585545.1 uncultured Lachnospiraceae bacterium | reverse complement strand
GATTTGTGACAGCGGATGAGATTGAATCTGTGACAGCTCATGAAGTTATTAACATCAGTAGATGAGGATGGAGAGGTGACAATAATATCTGGTGAAACAGAAACATATAAGCTGGTTGAGGATGTTATTGTAGGAAGCTATACTTTTTATGATGATGGGTTAAAAGGGGTTAATCATTACTATGAGGTACAGATGACGGCAACTGTAATAGATAAAAGCGACTATTTTACATATCATAGTTTGTCTGTAAAACCTAAAAATAATTCATCATATTTATCTGCTGTTTCAGCATCTCATGCAAGCTATTTGAAAAAAACTACTGTAAGTGATGCTAAGCAGTATTATTATGCTGGAAGCACACCGAGTGATCCATATGTGTATGTTAAATCAAGTTTTTCGGTAAATGGGGATACAAGCTACTCAATTCCTGAAAAGAAACTTACTGATCCTATAAAGTAAAAACATAATGTTGTTATCCAATTGGATTGTTACATTTAGTGATTGCATAACAAATCAGATTAGCGACAACTCATAAATTTATTAACAGTATGATTTGCACATTATTTTACCCACCTATATAATAAGTATAGGTGGGATTTTATAGACTTTATTTTGATTGGAGATTAAAATGATAGAGATTGTTTTTGACGAAGGTATTGCAGCTAATTTACGAGTCATTATAAGGCAAAGTAGAAGTGAAACTGAAAAATTAATTACATTTATGAACGAAAGAGAACAGGCAAGTGATGCGGCATTGAATGATATATTATGTTTGCAATTACATCTTGATAAAGGACCTATAAATTGTGGTTTGGATAGCGATTGTAGGAAGAAATACATTGAGGAAATATATTATGAACATTATTCATATATTGATAATTTAAATAGATTAGAAAAAGTAAGAGAGCTTGCGAGAAAGAAAAATGAATTTAGAATATGGGTGGATAACTTACCTTCTTCTTTATTGGGATTATATTGCGTTTGTAATGAACTTAAAAATAGTAGTGTTGATATTTATGTGATGGACATAAATGTATGTGTTGAAGGTTATGGTAATTTTTTTTCTTGGGCGCAAGTGGAGACTGAAGTCATGCTTGATTTATTGGGGAAAGAAAAAAAATTATCAAGAGATGAACTAAATGAATGTATAAATAGTTGGAATAAAAATGTTAGTTCTAACTGGAATTTGAGAAGCTATATTAATGGAAGCATTGTAAGAATACAAGATAACTTTTTTGATGATATTATATTAGGTGTATTCTGTGAAAATAAGGATAGGACAATCAATGAAATAATACAGAATATTTCAGAACATTATTTGGCGTGTATGGATGATTATTATATTATTTATAGAATAAAATGCTTAGTTAATAAGAAGCAGCTATTAATAAAAAAGAACAAAAATGTATATTTGACATTGGTGCAAAAAAAGATTTAATAAAAACTTTATTTTAGTTTAAAGGTGTGTATTTGAGAATAATGGTATAAAGTAGGTAACATGGTGAAATAAATTTGATACTTTGTATTGGAGGTGATAAAGATGATAGAGATTGCCGTTTGCGATGATGATGCCAATGATCTTGATTATGCAGTTAATATTTTACATGAGATTTTTACTGCTCAAAACATAGGCTATCATATAAAGACTTTTTTGTCTGCAAATGAGATGTTAAATGACATTAGAAAAATTGATATTGGCATTTTAGACATTGCAATGAATGAACTCAATGGTATAAAACTAGGAAGAAAATTAAAAGAAAAATTCCCTAATGTAAAATTGATATACATAACCAGTTATGAAGAATACTGTATGCAGGCAATCAATGATGTTCATGCATTTTCATTTTTATGTAAGCCTTTAGATAGTTGTAAGATGCAAAAACAGATAATAGAGGTGCTTAATGGTATCCCTAATAATATTATAGAAAAGGAATTTTATAAAGTGACAGATAGCAAACAAAGGGAGTATGCATCTATAAAATTAAAGTTAGAGGATATTCTGTATTTTGAATATATAAAAAGACAACGGAAGGCAGAGATAGTTTTAACAGATGAAACATATGAGTGTGAATGCGTGTTTGAAAAATTAGTGGAAGAGTTGCAGCAATATGACTTTGTTGTAAATTGCAGGGGAAATTTAGTCAATTTAAGTCATATTGAGAAGATAAAGGGATTTAGTATTTTTTTAGATAATGGGAAAGAACTTCAAATAGCGCAAAAGCGCATTGTGGACTTTAGGACAAAGATGAATGAGTTCTTGCAGCGAAATTCATAGGAGATTTTAATATGGATAGAGTTTTACTTATATTATGTAGCTGCCTTAATAGTTTTGTTATTACGGCAATATTGTTTCAATTTATGAATAGTAGGTACAAAAAAGTATTCAAAAGAAATATATACATTTTGATAGAAGCAGCAATTGTACTGTGTATAGTATTTGTTAATGCGATTAATAACGCTTTGCTAAATTTGACTGTATGGTTTGGAGTGGTGGGGATAACTGTATATTTCTTATATTATGAGGATAAAGATAAACCATTGCGTCGTATACTTGAGTGTGAGGCGTTGATGTTTTGTATGACAGTTTGTGAGTCTTTAGGGGTGATTTTTCTGCGATGGATATTACAGGCTGTAAATGTAAGCAATATTAATGTTACTATGCTGCGCTGTTTAGAAGCAACATTTCCGACAATAATAATAATATTTTTCTATTATATGATTATTAGCAGATTAATGAAAAAAAATAATATGCCATATTCAAGAATGCAGTATGCAATTTATTTTATTATGTTAGGATACAGTCTTATCAATATGCTGGTAATTATAGAAATATTTGCGCAGGGACAGATTAATTATTTATGTGCGATAAATATGGGATGTATTGTGCTTGCGGATCTTTATCTTTTATATTTTGTTAAAATGGCGGATGAAAAGAATTATTATGAAAATCAGGTAAAAGTCTTGGAACAGCAGGCAAATATTCAGTATGAGTATTATTTAGCGCAAGCAAAGAAATATGATAAAACTGTGCAGATACTTCATGATGTAAAAAAACATATTAAAGCTATTGAAGATTTATATACAGCAGATCAGAGAGGTATGGCAAGTGAATATGCAAATAAAATTGGAGATTTATTAAAACCGTTAATACCTGTCCAGTACACAGAAAATCCGATATTGAATATTTTGCTTACGGATAAAGAAACAATTATGAAAGACAAAGGTATTTCTATGGAAATCAAAATAGATAATGTCAGTTTGGATTTTGTTGAGCCAATAGATGTAACTACTATTTTTGGTAATTTGTTGGATAATGCTATTGAGGCGGCAGAAAAAGCAGAAGGGGATAAATATGTCTATATAAAAATTGGTTCCCGGCATCAAATGATAATCATAAGCATTGAAAATAGCTGTGATAATGTAAAATGGAAGAATGATTCTCCCATATCAAAAAAAGGAAAAGGCAGGGGAATTGGACTTTTAAATGTTAGAAGTAGCATAGATAAGTATGACGGAAGTTTAAAGCTGAAGCAGGAAAATAAAAAATTTGTGGCAGAGCTTTTCCTTAATGCATAAAAAAGAGCAGTAATGCTCTTTTTTTGTTTATAAAATCGTACTTCGTGCAAAAAAATCGTACTTCGTGCAAGTGTACTTGAAAATTATGGTAAAATTGACGAAATTAAAAACAAATAGGTAGTTGAATAACTCCTATTAAAAAAATTTAAGGAGGTTTTGCTGATATGAAGAAATTGAATGATACGGTGTTAAAGCTGCTTGTTAAGACAGCATATGCAAGTGCAAAGAAGGAGGCAAATTCGGCTTGTTTGTGCTTAAATTACCAACCTAAGATGCCGGAAAAAGTCAGAGACTTGAAAGCAAGAAGATGATAAACGATGATGAACAGTCTGATACAATACATACTTTTCAGGATGAAAACAGAGGAGCTTGTGAATGATGAGGATGAGGATGTGTATCGGTTCGGATTAGAATGTCTGCTATTGAAAATGATACACTATTTGTCATATGTTTTTATCGGTTTTTCATTACACATGACAGTTCCTATGCTTGTGAGTGTCATGATTCTTATGGGATTAAAAAGTAAAACAGGCGGTTATCATGCGAAAACAAGATTGGGATGCTATTTCTTCTCATGTTTTATTGTTTTTCTGATATGTCTATTGAATAAGGTTGAGTTCCCTATATGGTTGTTTGCATTAGCAGTTTTCCTAGCCAACTTTATAATATGGAGATTTACACCTGTAGAAAATGTCAACAGAGAATTAGATCAGTTAGAAATAAAGGATTTTAGAAGACAGGCGTTACTTCTGTTAGGTGTTGTGGATGCGGCAGTCATAGTGACATCAGCAATTAAGAGTTTTGCCATAAGTCAATGGTTATTGAATGGTCTATTGATGGAGGCAGGATTGATTATTGTAGCGCAATGCAGAAAGCATTATATTATGCAGATTCAGCTTGAAAGGAAGGCAAAGTGAATGTCAAAAAAAGAGGATTTTAAGATAAAAGTTTTGAAAATCATTGCTAATATGGCTGAAAGACGTATCAGGCAACCATATTGTGCAGAGATATTGCATCAACCAAAGCGCCCTGTGAAAAAAGAAAATTCTTAGATTGACAAAGGTGACTAAGCAAAGGATTAATTATATTGTGCATTGTTATGCATTCCATATAATTGAAATGTGGGAAAGGTGGAATTTAATTATGAAGAGAAAGTTTTTTGCTATTTTTTTAACATTCGCCATGACAGTGGGAATGACATTTGCAGGTTCGGGAACAACAGCAATGGCAGCGGAAAGCGTTACCGAGCTTGAAGAAAAAATTGCAGTCGGGGATCAGATGGAGTTTATCCAGATTTCAGATGAAGAACTTCCTGAAAATACTATTCCGGAAGATACTATGAATATGATGAGCAGGCAGTTCAATGGAGCAGCGGAAGTTGGCATTGCTCCATATGCAGACGAAGAAGATACAACAAATACAAATCCTAACTATGCAGTTCCGGTATCAAATGATTCGGTATATCAGGGGGCGATTGAAAGTGAAAATGAAGTGCGGTGGTATACATTTACACTTAACCAGAAAAGCACTGTAACCATTTTCATGCAGATGGCGGATGCAATGGACGCAGATTTGTATATCTGTTCCGATGATTTTACCATTGTCGGGGGAAGTGCAAGTGAAGGTGCAGGGGTATCAGAATTAGCGGGATCAGTGCTTGATGCAGGCACGTATTATCTTGCGATAGAAGGATATGAAGGAACGGGCGATTTTGCATTCATGTATTTCCAAAGCTCTGTTGATGCTGATTATGAGATTAATGATTCTGCATCATCGGCAACAAATGTTGCACTTAATTCGAGCATCACGGGGGTTATAGACAGTCCTATAGATATTGATTACTACAAATTGACAGTAACGAATACTACAATAATGAGATATTCTATTTCATCATCTATGGGATATTCATTGGTTTATGCCGGAAAATCTGGTGACAATGCTGCAATATATGCGGTTAATGGCGATATATACATGGTTAAGATGCTGCCGGGAACATATTATTTTGCAGTTTTGGGTGAAGATGACCAATATTCAGCTACATCTACATATACGATCAATTTCAATAAAATTGCAGAATTGGCAAATGGCGGAGGTTCGGATATTATCGGCATATGTGAGAAAGCGGGGATTGTTTTTCAGGCAGATAGAGACGGAAGCAATTGTTATGTGAATGGCAATCCGATTGATTACAGTTATTCTTATGTGAATAACTTATCTAATTCCGCAGGTTCGCAGAGTTATAATATTACAATTCGGAAGAGAAACGATGTATATGCATATCTTGGGGATGGTGAATTTGCGCCGAGTGCAGTATATTACCATAGTTCCACAAGACCTGCTATGAACGTAGGCAGTAGAGCGGCACTGGAACTTACATTCTATTCAGATACCGATTTTTACAGCATACATTGCAGATGTACAGGGGCATATGATATGAACAATTTTTGGGATGAAACAAATGTTGTTCAGGTGCTGATTGATCCCAGTACAGGAAAATTGATAGATATAGTGCAGTTCAACTATTACTATGATTTTGCACCAGTAGGAACGAACTATATTACCATTACAAGACCATACACAATGACATTTTATCAATAAAGGGAGCTTCCTGTATAATTCAAGTATAGGGAATTCCAAGAAAGAAGGTTGAGAAAA
>CAJUFN010000040.1 GCA_910585545.1 uncultured Lachnospiraceae bacterium | reverse complement strand
GAATTGGCAGACGCGCACGGTTCAGGTCCGTGTGATAGCAATATCATGAGGGTTCAAGTCCCTTTTCCTGCAGTGTATGAATAGCTCCAAAATGCTGACAGATCGGCGTTTTGGGGTTTTTCTTTTTCCTGAAAATGTTGTTTACTTTTGTTTACACAGTAAACAAAACACTATCCAATACCCAAAACATCTTCAAATTTACTTTGTATCGCACTCTTATGGTTTCTCTTAAGTTTTTTTGTATTAATTTTAACCTTCTCCCAAGCATCACTCTCTATATACTCCGCATCATTGGCATATTGAGAAAACATTGCTTCATAACAATCGCCATATTATAATAATCACGTTTGTTCAAATGGTTATCTTCTATTTTCTTATGTGCCCAATACTTTAGTTCCTGCACTGTCAGCGCATACATGGGTTTGTCAATGATATCATCCTGCAAATAATACCTTTTCCAGTCCTGATCATTCTTCTTTACAGTACCCATAGAATTAACTTCCAGTTTTCGAGATTGCGACCATAACGGGTAGATTTCCCTTAAAGTTATTTTTCCCTGAATTACCCGCTTATCCGATTCTTTTTGGATTCCCTGATAATGCTCCACAATGGTATCTTCTAAATCGCCCAGTTCTCTTTTCGCTATAAGCCTCCTTTCTGATTTTCTTGTCTCATCCGGTAAAGTTGTTTTCCATCTTCCATCTTTGTCCCGAAAAATCTTATAAGCGTGTAATGACAATAGGCGTTTCCTTTCTTCTTTTTTCATCAATGCCTTACCCTACTACTGGCAGGAAAAAGATTTTAAAAACCAGTTTGGCGTTACGAGCGGGCGCGATACCATGGCCACTGGACAATCTACTGTGCGGAGAACTATTTTTCACCAATGGCAGACTACTTTCGCCGGCTTCTCACCGGAAGAAAGTTTGTCGCCGCCGATGAGAAGCCCATTCAGGTGTTAAAGGAAGCGGACAGGCGTCCACAGTCCAAATCTTATGTGTGGCTGTTCCGCTCCGAGGATGACGGGCTGCCCCCCATCATCGTTTATCAGTATCACCCCTCGAGAAACGGCGATGCTGCCGTGGAATTCTTTCAGGGAGCAGCGCCCGGCACCTATATCAATGTAGACGGATATGTCAGATAGAACAAACTGAAAGATTTCAGGAGGCGCTGCTGTTATGCACACATCAGAAGATATTTTCTGGAAGTCATCCCCAAAGAGAAGGAGAAGGACTGCACCGCTCCTGCCGTGCGGGGCTTTCTCTACTGTAATAAACTGTTTGAGTACGAGCGGACTTACCGTGGGAAGGGGCTCTCTTACAGGCAGATATACAACCGGCGCCTCAAAGATCAGAAGCCTGTCGTTGAGGCTTTTGCGGCGTGAATCGATAAGCAGAACACCCCGAACAGAAGCCGCCTTGCCAGAGCTTTAACCTACGCAGGCAACCAGAGACCGTACATGATGACCTATCTGGAAGATGGCCGCTGCAGCATTTCAAACAACTTAAGTGAGAACTCCATCCGCCCCATAACAGTGGGGAGGCGCAACTGGCTGTTCTGTGATACCACAGCCGGTACCGATGCGAGCATGATGGTATATTCGCTTCTGGAAACAGCCAGAGCAAACGGGCTGAACCCCCAGAAGTATCTGGAATATCTTCTTGAGATCAGACCCGCAACAACATGTCCGACGAGGAACTTGAAATCATGGCTCCCTGGAGTCCTGAAGTCCAGGCGTGCTGTGTAAATAAATCATAGGGTATTGGAAACGAAAGTCCGGGACATTTCCCGGCTTTTTCAAATGGGAGTACCCTATTATTTAGCGCTTACAGAAAAACTACCATCAGATATTTGCCTGTTGGTAGTTTACATTTTACTATGATGAAATTGGTATATTCTCTTTATATTAAATTCTTATATTCCCGTCTGCCATCTACAGCTGCATATATGATAACAATTTTTTCACTCTTATTTACTTTATAAAATATCAAATGTCTTTCTACAATAAGCACCTTGTATCCCTGTTTCCGCAAAATAGAATATTTTGGATTGCTACCGGATAGGGGAAATTCTGCCAACTGGTTGATTGCCGTCTCAATCTTGTCCAAATAATTCAGCGCGATATCTATACTCCCAGAATCATCTGCAATATAAAAGATGATCTCCCTTAACTGCTCGTCCGCTTTATCTGTTCTGACAATTTTATACTTCATAGGATTTCCTCTCTAAAAGCGACTTGCGTATATCATCGAATGTATCCTGAATTGGGGCTATCCTGCCATTAGCAGCATCTTCTTCTGCTTCTGCCAATGTACGCAACAGTTCCAGTTCTGATTTCATTTGATAATAATCCTGCAATCCCAATATGGCCGTGTCCCCGCGCCCATTAACAGTAATAATGACCGGACTTTTTTCTTCATGGCATTGCTTAGATATTTCATTATAATGATTTCGTAAATCTGAAGATGGTCTGATCGCTTCCATATATATTCCTCCTCCCATTTAACATAGTCATATTATATCTTAATTTGTATATATTATCAAGGGAATAAATTATTCTTCTTATTAGATATTGGAATTGGTGTTTACTATGAAATCATGTTTTCATGTCCTATGGATTTATAAGAAATTTTAAGAGATGAGCAAAAGGCATTAATTTAAGGTTTAGATTTGGTAGTCAGGTTCTCAGGGTTAAAGTGGCAGAAATTTATGGCCTGAAAAAACAGACGTAAGTCCAAAACCTACGAAGAACAGGCGATATTCAGTTCGTAAGTATCAGGCGGTGCGTTTGATAGATTTCAGCTTGCGGTAAGATTGTCCGGAGCATGTAGTGACTGTAGCCATTGCAACTGCCAGCAGACTGATGCGGGCAAGTGTATTAAGGTTTGTAACAGAAGATTTGAAAGAAAGGACTTGGGGTTGTTCTGCGAAGTGTTGGCAGAAACAGGGGTGGAATCGAGACCGATAAAAGATGTATCAACAATGCCTTTGTTTACAAGAAACAAAGCCTGTGAGCGCATGATGCCGGATAACATGTCATGGTTGAAGGTTTTAAGGAACCGGTCAAAAGTCCAGTAAGAAGGAATCGGTGATGAAATGTCAAAGCCACAGTAACGTGCAGTGAGAAGGTTGTTATTGAGGTAATCGACGAAGTCGATAACCATGGAAAAGCCTTCACATTTCATAACAATAAAGGCACAGATCATGGCATGTTTAGAAAAACCTTTACGTCCGGTTTTAGGATGTTCGTGAATGATTTCTTGGCCGGAAATAGCAACCAGCTCCTTTCGGTGTTATTGATTTTGACAACTTAATTATACCATTAAGGACTGGTTGTTATTACAAATTTGGAGTGATAACAAAGTAAAAAGCAGTGGACAAAACCGCATAAATACTTACTTTATCGAGTTTTGCTCATGGCTAGAAATTTTGTTTAAGGAGGTGAACAATTTAATGGGAAAAGTATTTGGAAACACACATACGCAGCAACAACTTAATAATTATGCCAATCAGCGTAATTCCAACAATTCCGCTTATCGAGCAAATAACAATAATCATGCTGACCAGTTAAATCCAAATAACCATACAAGCAAAAGCGGTCAATCCAGTAAAAAATCATACTTTTCATATGATCCCTACCCTACAAGCCTTATAAATCGAGGATATTGAAAAAGTCATTTTTGTTTGGTAGAAATACCATATATAGAAGTTTTTTGAACATATACTTCTATATATTGCTTTTCAGTTGAAACAATTAGGACTTTTTCAGCAGTCTCATAAATCAAGAATTCTACAGATTTTAAATGGCAAAAAATGGCGTATTTGCGTTGGAGTTAGTCCGGTTACACAGATGTCCATAATCCCTGGAGCATATTAAATGGATTCTAAAAATTGTTTGAATATCTTTTCCACTGTTTCTTTTATTTCACTTTGACTAATTTCTTTATCTACATCTCTATCTTTTAAGGTATATGACATAAAGGAAATATCACCATCTGATTTTAATGGAGAAAATGTACAAAGTGAGTGTTTATAGGAATTTGACACTATATTAATGTCATTAAAAAACTTTATATATTCATCAAATTCGGTAAGAATTTTTTCATCTTGATTCAAATACTTTCCGATAGATCATTCAATCGTTCAATACGTAAAACAAGATTATTACACATCATAATCAACATAATTTTTCTATTATTAAATAATTTTTGAAATTTTTCTTGATATTCTTCCGGCTCAATAAAACACTTTTTGGCAATTTCAGTTTTCATTAATCGTCACCTTTATGCGAATTATACTCCATTTTCTAGTAGCAGTTTAGAAAATGGTAATGTTTCAGCATCCTTATTTTTATGCCTGTTTCGGATAGTTATGTGAAACTGATTCATTTAGACAGTATGGGACGAACCACCAATATCTCAAATAATCTTGTACACAATAACCTATAAATCAATTTTTTTGTGGTTTGCTCTATTACCAACAAACTCCATAACTTCTTTATTGGTTTCAACTGCATCTAAAAATTCTTTTGGAATTGCTTGCATTGAATCGAGTAATAACCAAGATATATTTTCATCACTCTTATACTTATCTGGCGAATATTTCACAAAATTACTTTTTTGTGATTTAAATATTTCACCATTTTTATAATCGTAATCTAAAACATGACACCAATAGCAAACAGGTGAATTTCCAAGAACTAAAATCACATAATCAGGTTTTTTCGCAATAGCCTTATCGGTCGAATATGTTACTTTTCCGTTCATTATAAAATACCCTAAATGAATTGATAATATATCCTGAGATGTTAATTTATCTTTCTCACCCTTATTATTTGATAGTTTAAGTAAACGAATATCCATCAGTAAATACCATCCTTTCATTTGCTGTATTACTTAGGCGTTTGCGAAACGCCACAAACCGCATAAATACGGCATTTTTTGTTTCTAAAATACAAATAACGCCTCACCGGATATGGTATAATAGAGTTGCCTAGAAACTTTAAACCATGCACCCAGGAAATGAGTTATTCTGATACCTATGATACCATATAAACAGCTTTCTTTGGCAGATATTTTTTCAGATTGTCAGGAAAAATTTGAAAATGACAAACCTGCGTTCCTTTCCCTATTAGAAACTCATTGTTGATGTTACCGAACCTATCTGCCAGGCTATTGACTCTGCAAAAGCGGATATGGCCATCTTTGATTCTTCTGGTATTGAAGCTTTCGTTACCGAAAATAATCCCAAATACGCGAATCGGATCATTAAGCAATTAAAAGCTTATGCAAAGTCCATGGGGTTCGGTAAAAACTACAATCCCTATGCTGCTGCCTACAGCTCCATGCCGACCCACGCCTCTGCCAATCCGGAAATCAGACAGCTTTATGTCAACGGACATTTCTGTTACGTCTTTAAGTTTAACATTATTACGAATGGTTGAGCCGTCCCCAGCAGCATAGACATCGAAAACGAAAAGATTCTATCCGGTTCTTAGTTTTTCTAGCTTTTTCTTCCATTCAAACCGGCAGAAAAATCTTTTCTGCTTCTGCCATGACTGTGTGGTTATTTATTCAAAAACAGCTATGCTGCTTTCGGATCTGTCTGATGCTGCCTGTAGTATTCCTCCGGCGTCAGATAGCCGTTTGCTTCGTGGATACGCTTCCGGTTATAAAATATCCATATATACTCGAACACTGCGGCTTTGGCTTCCTCCCTTGTTCGGAAATGCTGCCCGTTGAGCCATTCCTGTTTTAACTTCCCCCAGAAGCTTTCCATCGGGGCGTTGTCCCAGCAGCTCCCTTTCCGGCTCATGCTGCGGATAAATCCGTGTTCTTTTGCCAGTGCCTGATAATCCAGAGAGCAGTACTGGCTTCCCCTGTCAGAGTGCAGGATACAACCCTCTGTAGCCCTTGTATGGCAGATGGCTTCCTTAAGCGCTGACATCGCCAGCTCTTTCGTCATTCGTCCGTCCATTGATATGTCTACTATCTTATCCCCACATAGACCCATCACTCCGGCGGGATAGAGCCAGGCTTGTACAATCGGAGAAATAGTCCATAATATTTGCCTCATTCCTAAAAATATCAGTAATCTATAGTTCCACATAATCTAAATAGAATTTGGCTGCAAAATTATAGGTAATTAAATACGAGACATAATCTTTGATTTTTTTCTTCATATTCGCTATTTGTTATAGCTCCAATATCTAACAGCTCTTTAAATTTTTTTAACTCTTCTAACAGATTCAAAGATTCTGTTGTTGATACACTCGGCTGATTGTATTTATGCAAATAATTAACCATGCGATTCATTGCCTTCTCCATTCCATTAATTGTTCCCCATGCAATTCTTGTATGATTATAATCTAAAATTCTCGCATGCTTAGTAACCATATTTTACTGAATTTTCCATCCACCATATTTAGCAATATCCGTCCAAAAGACTTCCCCTCCCATTGTTGGAAACGGAATATTAGGGAGCGATAATTCAGCATCAAGCATTTGCAACAATTCTACCTTTTAAAAAGAACCACTTTCACTTAAAACTTCCAGTACTTCTTTATATTCTTCTAAATTGAACATTTCTTTTTGTCTCCATATCATCCTTATCAAAAACGCTTGATAAATCAAAGTCTTACGCACATACAAATTCAAAAAACGGCTTGTTTTTATTATACTCAGTCACATAGGATTTCAAAGAATTAAAAGTACATGTACAATACACTCATTATTGCATTACTATGGAATCCCAGTTAAATCTAGCACCGTTATTATAATTATTCATTACCGAACTATCGTACTTATCTTGAGATATCTCTAGTCTATTCTCATTTGTAATATCAAAATATTTTATATTATTATACTCAAACTTCCCACATTAAAAATGGGATTTGCTCCTTGAAAAATCAATACT
>CAJUFN010000039.1:5168-7148 GCA_910585545.1 uncultured Lachnospiraceae bacterium | reverse complement strand
AAAAAGCAAAGGAGATTCAAAAAATGAAAACATCAAAAAAATTCTTGGCATTTGCCATTGTGAGTGTTCTAATGCTGTCTGCATTAACGGGGTGCAGTAATAAGAACGAGGGAGATTCCGGCAAGTTTGACACGGCAAGAGAGATCAATGTACTTACCCGCGAAGATGGTTCGGGGACACGCGGCGCGTTCATAGAGCTGTTTGGAATCGAGCAGAAAAATGAAGCGGGAGAAAAAATTGACTATACAACAGACACCGCCGCCGTTACAAATTCTACGTCTGTTATGATGACAACGGTTGCCGGGGATTTATACTCTATCGGATATATTTCTCTTGGCTCCATGAATGATACTGTAAAAGCGATTCAGATCGACGGCTGCGAAGCAACGATTGAAAATATTAAAAACGGTACTTATGAGATTGCACGTCCCTTTAACATTGCAACAAAAGACGGTTTGAGCGACACGGCGCAGGATTTTATCGACTTCATTATGAGTGCGGACGGTCAAGCGGTGATTGAAGAAAATGGATATATTTCTGTATCTGACGCGGGAAGTTACAGCGGGGAAATGGATTCGGGCAAAATTATTGTAGCGGGTTCCAGCTCTGTCACCCCGGTTATGGAAAAGCTCAAAGAAGCCTATCTTGAGAGAAATCCGGGCGTTACGATTGAGATACAGCAAAGTGATTCTTCTACTGGTATGTCTGACACAATAGACGGAACCTGCGATATAGGCATGGCTTCCCGTGAGCTGAAAGATTCCGAAATGGAAAAAGGACTGACCGCTACCGTAATTGCAATGGACGGTATTACAGTGATTGTTAATAATGACTGTCCCATAAATAACCTTACAAGCGAACAGGTAAAAGATATTTTCATGGGTAATGCGGTTCGTTGGAGTGAAATATCACAGTAGGATTTTAAGGGGCTGCGGTAAGAAAGCCGCTGCCCCTTTTCAATAAGGAGCATGATTATGAAGAATATAAAAGAAAAAGTGATGAAACTGCTTTTTTTCTTGACAGCCCTTGTTTCCATAGCAGCGGTAATTCTAATCTGCATATTCCTGTTTGCAAGCGGTATCCCTGCAATAAAAGAAATAGGCGTTTTCAAATTTTTGCTGGGTACAAGCTGGAAACCTGCAAATAATCTCTATGGGATTCTCCCTATGATCGTCGGCTCTTTCTATGTAACTGCCGGAGCATTGATTATTGGCGTACCGATTGGAATATTGACAGCGGTATTCATGGCAAGATTTGCTCCGAGAAGTATCTATGCGCCTTTGAAAGCTGCTGTTAATCTAATGGCGGGGATTCCGTCGGTTGTGTACGGTTTTTTTGGATTGGTAGTCTTAGTGCCTTTTATCCGGGAAGCCTTTGGCGGGCGCGGTATGAGTGTTCTTACTGCTTCTGTCCTGCTGGGGCTGATGATTTTACCTACCATTATCAGCGTTTCGGAAACTTCAATCCGGGCTGTCCCGGAAAGTTACTATGAGGGAGGGCTTGCTCTTGGAGCTTCCCATGAAAGAAGTGTATTTTTTACGGTTCTTCCCGCAGCAAAGAGCGGTATTTTTGCAGGGGTTGTATTAGGGATTGGGCGGGCAGTCGGTGAAACAATGGCGGTTATGATGGTTGCCGGAAATCAAGCGGTTATCCCGGACAGTATGCTTTCCGGCGTCCGGACACTGACCACAAACATTGTATTGGAAATGGGATATTCTACGGATTTACACCGTGAAGCGTTAATTGGTACGGCTGTTGTTCTGTTTGTTTTCATTCTCATTATCAATCTGTCCCTCTCCCTGTTCAAAAGGAGGGTGAAATAAATGATTGGGAAATTGAAACGGAAATGGTGCGCATACAGACGCGACCCTAAATCTTTTGTTCTCTTTCTTTCTGTATGCCTTGCAGCATTGATTACAATGCTTGCGCTTATTTTTATTATTGCATACATATTGATAAAAGGGATTCCAAATTTAACGC
>CAJUFN010000039.1:2146-5068 GCA_910585545.1 uncultured Lachnospiraceae bacterium | reverse complement strand
ATCTGACAGAGTACGCAAGACGGGGAAATAAACTGGTTCATATCGTAGGTATTACTGCTGAAACATTGTCCGGGATTCCGTCAATCGTTTATGGGCTGTTCGGTTCCCTGTTCTTTGTAAAATATCTTGGGCTGGGGTTGTCTTTGCTGTCCGGGGCTTTGACTTTAAGTATTATGATTTTACCGCTTATTATGCGGACAACAGAAGAAGCCTTGCGAAGCGTTCCCGACAGCTACCGGGAGGGCAGCTTCGGGCTTGGAGTCGGAAAGTTACGAACCGTATTTTCTATTGTCCTGCCCTGCGCCGTTCCGGGTATTTTGTCCGGCATTATTCTTGGAATCGGGCGTATCGTCGGGGAATCGGCGGCACTGATCTTTACCGCCGGAACCGTTGCAGAAATAGCAACAAGCATTTTTTCGTCGGCAAGAACGTTATCCGTCCATATGTATTCTATTTCGGGCGAGGGGCTGTATATCAAGCAGACCTACGCAACTGCGGTTGTATTATTGGTGGTTGTCATTCTGATAAACGGGCTTTCCGGGTTTGTGGCAAAAAAGATAGGAGGTAAAAACACAGATGGATAAAATCGTGGTTGAGGATTTGGATTTATTCTACGGAAACTTTCAAGCCTTGAAAAAAATAAATGTGGCGTTTAAGGAACACGAAATTACCGCGCTGATCGGACCGTCGGGCTGCGGTAAATCAACATTATTAAAAACCTTGAATCGAATGAATGATTTGGTGGAGGGCTGCCACATCAAAGGGACTATCCATTTAGACGGTGAAGATATTTATGGGAATATGGATATTAACCTACTGCGTAAACGTGTAGGAATGGTATTTCAAAAACCGAATCCGTTCCCTATGAGCATTTATGACAATGTTGCCTTTGGAGCAAGGACGCATGGTATCCGTTCTAAAGCTGCGCTGGACGAAATTGTAGAGCGTTCCTTAAAAGGGGCGGCAATTTGGGACGAGGTAAAAGACAGGCTGAAAAAATCTGCGCTTGGTATGTCGGGCGGTCAACAGCAGCGTCTTTGCATTGCCCGCGCTTTGGCGGTGGAGCCGGAAGTTTTGCTGATGGACGAACCGACCAGCGCACTTGACCCTATTTCTACGGCAAAGATAGAGGAACTTGCCGCAGAATTAAAAAAGGACTATACCATTGTCATTGTGACACATAATATGCAGCAAGCACTCCGAATTTCCGACAGGACAGCGTTTTTCCTGCTTGGGGAAATGGTGGAGTTTGGAGAAACAGAAAAATTATTCTCCATGCCGCAGGACAAGCGGACAGAGGATTATATTACGGGGAGGTTTGGATAATGCGCCTAAAATTTGATGAACAGTTAGATTTATTAAATAAAGAGTTGATTACAATGGGGGCTTTTTGTGAAAATGCGATTGCTATGTCCGCAAAAGCTCTGACAGAGGGGAATCCCGCGCTTGCAAAGGCTGTTCCCGATCTCTCTGTTCAGATAGACCACAAGGAGCGCGAAATTGAAACTATGTGTCTAAAGCTGCTCTTACAGCAGCAGCCCGTGGCAAAAGATTTGAGGGTTGTATCGTCCGCGCTGAAAATGGTGACAGATATGGCAAGAATCGGAGATCAATCCGCAGACATAGCGGAAATTATCACATTAGCCAATATCCACGCCACCGACGACACACAAGTTATCCATGATATGTCGGTTGCTGTCATTAAAATGGTAACGGACAGTATTGACGCTTTTGTGAAAAAGGATATGCAGATGGCGAAAGCCGTGATAGATTATGATGATGTGGTGGATTCCTTTTTTGATAAGGTGAAGAAAATGCTGATTGAACTTTTCAGCAAACCCGAAGCAGACGGTGAGTATGCCATAGACCTGTTAATGATTGCAAAATATTTTGAACGTATCGGAGATCATGCGGTCAATATTGCAAAATGGG
Source organism: uncultured Lachnospiraceae bacterium (assembly GCA_910585545.1). Lineage (GTDB taxonomy): Bacteria > Bacillota > Clostridia > Lachnospirales > Lachnospiraceae > An181. The sequence goes on along the minus strand of CAJUFN010000039.1, from coordinate 3,136 downwards.
TTCTGTTCTCAATCACAGGGAACAAAGAGGGGTGAACATACCGCCATTGATGAAATATAGGTAATATGGTATGATTGAGTTCGGAATATTGCCACAGGAAAGAAAGGAGCGGATTTATATGATTTATTGTGTTGAGGACGACAGCTCTATCCGTGATCTGATGATATACACATTAAATTCTGCCGGATTTGAAGCAAAAGGTTTTGACGGCGCGGACACCCTTTTTGACGCTTTGCAGACAGAAAAACCCCAGCTTATTATGCTTGATATAATGCTTCCCGGCGAAGATGGCATTTCCATATTGAAAAAGCTGCGTATGCAGGGTACGACAGAGGATATTCCTGTTATTATGGCGACAGCCAAAGGAACCGAATACGACAAAGTAACCGGGCTTGACTTGGGAGCTGATGATTACCTTGCAAAGCCGTTTGGCATGATGGAAATGATTTCCCGTGTGAAAGCGGTATTGCGCCGTACAAGTCCGAAAGAAGAAACTAAAAAGCTAAAAATTGGTAATTTAGAATTGAATTTGGAAACATATATTGTGCTTGTAAACAACGAACGGGTTCAGTTGACACTGAAAGAACATAAGCTGCTCCATACTTTTATGGAAAACCCCGGACGGGTGTTTACACGCGACCAGCTTCTTGAAATGATATGGGGCATTGACTACATAGGGGAAACCCGAACCGTAGATGTTCACATCGGAACGCTCCGAACAAAATTAGGCGAATGTGGGAGCTATATTGAAACGGTACGGGGAGTTGGGTATCGAATGGAGGGAAAAGATTAAAATTAAAATTTTCAATCTTACAAGTTTGTGCTTTACAGCCCAAACTTGCAGATTATGAAAGGAGTACGGTTATAATATGACGAAACGAATTTTTCGCTCAATCTGCCTTGTCGTATTGACTGTTTTTCTTGCGTCTGTTGTTCTGTTCATGGGTGTTCTGTATGAATACTTTTCAAATGTTGAACAGGCACAGCTAA
>CAJUFN010000039.1:0-2046 GCA_910585545.1 uncultured Lachnospiraceae bacterium | reverse complement strand
CTGTTCATGGGTGTTCTGTATGAATACTTTTCAAATGTTGAACAGGCACAGCTAAAAATGCAGACAACCCTTGCCGCACAGGGCGTTACAAATGAGGGCATTGATTATTTCCATGATTTGAAAGTGAAAAATTATCGTATATCATGGATTGATACAGAGGGAAATGTTATTTTTGATAGTGCGTCTGATACTGCGGAAATGGAAAATCATTTAGAGCGGGAAGAAGTGCGGGAAGCCCTTTCTTCGGGCTATGGTGAGAGCAAACGGTATTCTGCTACTTTGATGGAGCGTTCGTTTTATTCCGCACAGAAACTTGATGATGGCACTATATTACGGCTTTCCATATCTCAAAATTCTATTTTGACGCTCCTTTTAGGTATGACACAGCCGATTTGCATTATATTTGTGATTGCATTGATTCTTTCCATTGTTTTGGCTATTCAAGTTTCAAAAAAAATAGTAAAGCCATTAAATGAAATTGATCTTGATAATCCGTTGTCAAATGAGGGCTATGATGAGCTTTCCCCTTTTTTACGGCGTATTGACAGCCAGCAAAAACAGCTACGGGGGCAGAAAGCCGAGCTTCTCCAAAAAGAGAATGAATTAAATACGATTATCGGCAGCATGAATGAGGGCATGATTCTCTTAAATCAAAAAGGGGAAATTATCAGTATAAACCCTGCGGCAAGAAAACTGCTGGACGCTGACACAGACTGTATCGGTTCTGATATGCTGTCCTTATGCCGTAATCTTGAATTGCAGGAAATCCTTACGAAAGCCTTACATGGAGAACGGGGCGAAAACATTATCCGGCTGCATGGAGAAAGCTATCAAATTGACGCTGATCCGATCACTTCTGAAAACATTGTGAAAGGAGCCGCACTTTTCTTTTTCAATGTGACGGAAAAAGAAAAAGCGGAACAGATACGGCGCGAATTTACCGCTAATGTGTCCCATGAATTAAAAACCCCGCTTCACTCCATTTCCGGGTATGCGGAGCTTTTGAAAAACGATATGGTAAAGGAGAATGATAAAATACCCTTTGCCGGAAAGATTTATGATGAAGCCGGGCGAATGATACGGCTTGTAGAGGACATTATCAGTCTTTCGCACCTTGACGAAGGTGCGGACGATATGCAGAGGGAAAATATCGACTTATACGCATTGGCAGAAAAGGCGGTACAGAGCTTAGAGCCACAGGCAAATACCTTATGTGTCACATTGGAGCTTTCCGGCGTTTCGGCTCCCCTTAACGGCATACCTCAGCTTTTATACAGTGTGATTTATAATCTTTGTGACAATGCGATTAAGTATAACCATGAAAACGGAAAAGTAATGGTGAACATACAGAATGAAAACGGCATGGTAGTTTTATCAGTGGAGGACACGGGGATAGGAATTGCACCCGAACATCAAGAGCGGATTTTTGAGCGTTTCTATCGTGTTGATAAGAGCCATTCTAAGGCAGTAGGGGGAACCGGGCTTGGGCTTTCTATTGTGAAACACGCTGCTAAAATCCATAATGCTAAAGTTGATGTAAAAAGTCATGTCGGAAAAGGCACGACGGTTATTGTAACCTTTCCCAAGTAGAAAATTTGAACTGTTTTATTACCTCTTGTCATAAGAGTTTATTTTAGAAAAACTGAACCGATAACATGTATAATCAGCAGTTATCGGTTCAGTTAATTTGTTTCAATTTGTTCATTAAAAAGCTACACTATGCAAATATTGATATAGTAATTATAAAAATTACCACAATTCCAATGAATCTTCCGCATCCACCCACATCTGCATATTTCCATCAAGATAGAGCCTTGCGTATTCAAGCGGTTCGTCTATTGCCAGAGCATTTAAGGCACATTCAGAGCAAGGGGTAGTTTTTAATCCTTCTTCCGCTTTATTGCAGTCTATCCGTAAAAAGTAGCCTGCATAAGTGTATACGTCAATGCTGTTATGGTGGATATTGTATGTTGCGTAAATCATATTCATCTTTTATCCGTCCTCTTTTCATTGATTTTTTGAAAGCATTTCAATCAGTTTACCAAT
>CAJUFN010000038.1 GCA_910585545.1 uncultured Lachnospiraceae bacterium | reverse complement strand
GTATTGATTTTTCAAGGTTCAGCACACCAACTGGTGTGGGAAGTTTGAGTTATATTTATATTATTTCCCGTTAGATGATGATGAGCTTATAGAGCGTGTGGAACGTGAATTAATCAGGGTCATTATTCCACCATGTAATTCACAAATACCAGATCAATATATTGCTTATTTACCTGCAACAGATGCATTTTAGGAAAGAAGGTTATTGGATATGAAAAAGAATGAGTTAAAATTACCAGCAATAAGATCTAAGATGGGAATATGGGTATACTATATAAGTTCATTGAGCTTTAGCCAGGTGCAAAACTATGTTAGTCCTATTAATGATGAATTACATAAATCAGAAATGCTAAGCCAAATGATTCAGAGGAGCATTACTGAAAATTATAAAAGTATTGCACATTATTTGACTTCACAAGAAGAACGTTTTTTTAATGCATTGATTCTTGCAGTATATGATGGTGAACCTCGTTGGAATGAAATAAGAATTGAAGATGAAAACGGACAAGATAATTATGATTTAGGAGTATTGAAATTATCAGGTCAAGAAAAAATTTTCCCTGTTGACGGGCAACATAGGGTAGCTGGAATAAAAGAAGCATTGGAATTAAATCAGGATATCGGTGAAGAAAGAGTACCAGTTATCTTTATTGGACATAGTAAGGATGAAATGGGAATGCAGCGCACCCGCAGGATGTTTAGTACTTTGAATAGATATGCAAAACCCGTTTCGATGAGAGATATAATTGCATTAGATGAAGATGATGTGATAGCTATTGCATCGAGAAATATAATTGATCAATGTAATTTATTTGAAGATGATAGAATTTTAGATTCAAAAACTAAAGCGATACCGGATAATAATGAAAGAGCTCTAACTACTATTATAACGTATTATGAGTGCAATAAGGAGCTGGCATGGCTTTTTGTTAAAGACATACTGGTAAAGGGATTAGATGAAAAACCAATTAAGGGCAAAGCAAAAGTCAATGAATATATTAGACATAGACCAAGTGACGATGTAATTGAATGTTTTACACATGAATGTGAAGCGTATTGGACTGCGCTTATTAATACATGCTATGATGCTTTTAGTGTAGAAGCTGGCATAGGAAAATATAGAAATAAGGATGGAGGGCATGTGTTTTTTAGACCAGTATCTTTAATTCCCTTTACAAAGGCTGTGGTACGAATAAAGGAAAAAGAAGATTTGGAATATAAAGATATTATTAAAAATTTCTCTTCTAATGTATTTTGGATTCAAAATGATATATGGAGAAAAATAATTTGGGATGATGTGAAGAAAAGTATGATTATGGGAAATGCGAAATTGATAGAATTAATTTTCTTGTATTCCTATGATAGTTCTATTTTAACTGAAGCCGAAAAAAAGAAAATAGTTAAAGAGCTTGAGAGTAAATGGGATTATCATGAAAGTGACATAATGGAAATCTTTTTGAGTCGTTTATCGGGGAGTGATTATGCTCATAAATAAGAAGTGATTTTCAAGGTTCTAGTGCTTTATTGGTTTGAGACAGAACGGAGGTTTTGCTATTAATGATATCTTTAAAAATAGAAACTCTATTAGAGGGTAAAGTGGTGGAAAAGAATAGGGTTGAATATAAGGAAGGATGGAATCCTTCGGGTATTACACATTCAATCTGTGCATTTGCAAATGATTATGCCAATGTGAATGGCGGATATATTGTTATAGGTGTGAAAGAGGATAATGGAGTCCCAATTTTACCACCTAAGGGTATACTCAAAGAACGTTAGATGGAATACAGAAAGAAATTTTTCAGTATTGCAATCTGATTGAACCACGCTATATTCCGCAGATAGAAGTTGTAAATTATCCAGATAAAGATACGCATTTGCTTTATTTGAAATGTTCGGCAGGTGATGCAGGTCCATATAGAGCACCTAAAGATGTATATTCCAAAAAGACAGGGGAAAAGCCTGATAAAACAATGTGCTATTGGATTAGACCAACTTCACTTACAACGATTGCCAAACAAGGAGAAATTGGAGAGTTATTTGAAAAGTTCAATGCCATTCCGTTTGATGATCGTGTGAATCGCAGAGCAAATATTGATATTATTAGAAGGGGATATCTCGAAGACTTTTTAAGGGATAGTAATAGCTCATTATCGACAGAAATAAATAATAGAAATATGGACGATTTATTGTTAGCATTAGAAGTAGCGAATGAGACAGATACGAATTTAGAACTAAGAAATATTGCAATATTAATGTTTGCTGAAAGACCAGATAAGTTAATATCTGGGGCACAAATTAATCTTGTCAGGTTTAATACGAAGGAAGCGGAAGCTGGTAATATTATGTTTGAAAAAACATTTACCGGTCCGATATGGAAACAGGTAACAGATGTATTAGATTATATAAAAACAAATGTTATAATTGAGAAGACTGTCAAAATTGAGAATCAGGAGAAATCTGTAAAATGTGTGAATTATCCGTATAATGCATTGGAAGAAGCGATTGTTAATGCGGTATTTCACAAATCTTATAGAGAGGATGTTCCAGTGGAAGTGCGGGTATACATTGACCGAATTATGATTATAAATTTTCCGGGTCCGGATGGATATATGGATATGGAAAAATTTGCTGCAGGAAAGGTAAGAGCACGTAAATATCGAAACAGAAGAATTGGTGAATTTTTTAAGGAGATAGACCTTTCTGAAAAGCAAGGGACTGGTATACCTAAAATTTTGAATGCATTATCAAAAAATGGTTCTCCAAAACCTTTGTTTGAGACTGATGAAAGAAGAACTTATTTGGAAACAACAATTTTTATTAGAGAAGGATTTGATGAAGGCAGAAAAGTGTCCGATAAAGTGTCCGATAAAATGTCCAATAAAATGTCCAATAAGGAAAAGGATAGAATGAATATTATCATAATGTATCTCGAAGAACATTATGAAATATCAAGTGGCATTGCGGCAGATTTATTAGATGTAGAGACTAAAACAGCAAGCAGACTATTGAATAAGGCTGAAAAATGTGGAATTGTCCGAGGTGAAGGAAAAAATAAGACTAAAAAATATGTATTGTCAACAGAGGATAATTTTTGAAGAAAAATAGGAGGTGCGTAGTACGATGGCAGTTCAGTTTGAACAGATAAAAAAGATATTAAATCGAAAACACCTAAGTGAATATTCATTGGAACAGTTATTTACAGATATGGGGTTATATGAAGATGTATTATTAGATTGCCTTCCAGCAAAGACATCACCAACATATATATCAGAGGATAGATTGGTTGAAGAATTGATTGTAAGTGATGATGTGGCAGCGTTTAATGAATTATGGACAAGTAAGGCTGCTGTCCTTTTGACATGTCCAAGTTGTGGTAAGAGTGAAATGACATTTAATTTAAAACCAGCGTACAAACCAAAACAGGAAGATAAATCTAAATATATGCCAAGTGAAACTAATATTTTTGAGAAACAACATAAGTATTGTCTTGGAAGAAATGAATTGGGAATAGTTGATGATTCACAAGAAAACAGAGAGAATTGGGAGGAGTTTTGCAGGAGAAGGGCTGATGATTGTAAAAATACTATATTTGCAATAACAGACCTGAGAAAAGAAGGAAATTGTTCTTTGGATTACAGTCATCGATACATATCAGACTTTATTATAATAGATCCTGAGATTGATTATAATAATCTTCCGGATAATATTAAGAAAGTTGTTTGTGGCGAGAAAGAGAAGGATGAGGGAGAGTTAGAATTTGTAAATGCGTATAATAAATTAAAGCATTGTCTGATAATACGAAAAATAGGTCAATTTCCATCTCAAGCGGAATCACAATTACTGGATACTTCGAAATATAGAAAGGTACTTAGAGATAAATATAAGGATTATACTTTAGGAATTCAGCTAAATGCCAGTGGAGTAGGTGCTGGCGCATTAGTGTATCTGCGTCGGATTTTTGAAGGTCTTCTTGAGGAATCGCATCAAAGATGTGTCCAATTAGAAAATTGGGATGAAGCGGTATATAAAGATGCACATGTAGACGAAAAAATAAAAATGGTTGAAGATAGAAATGAAATTATACTTCCAAAAGAGTTGCAGGCAATACGCAAGAAGTTTTATGGAGCACTAAGCAAAGGAATTCATGAGCTTCCAGAGAATGAATGCAAAGAGCTGTTTCCGGCATTTAGATATGTAATTGAAAGTGTTTTGGATGCAAGGATAGCAAAAATTGAACATGATAAAAAGCGAAATGAAATGATGAAAGTAATTAATAGTATTAAGGGTTAAATTGTTGCTGACTCTTTGCTAGGTGGTATTTGAAAAAATAAATCTTGGACTAAATTAGTTTAAGAATATGATGATTCTATGTGTTTAAGGCATATTTTTTGCTCTGCCAGGGAGGTATATAATGCGTGACCCGATTGAGAATATTAGCAAATTGCAAAAACAATTGAATGATTTGCAATTGGAAAACCAAATATTAAAAAATATTCTGGATCGGGCAGGAGTATCTTATAAACAATCGATAGCTCGTTTGAAAGCGGCGGATGAGGGAGAAAACTATGATCCGGAGCAGGGAAAAAGAATTATACATCCTGATGAAATTACGGACGAGATGGCAAATAATTTTTTCGCGAGATTTTGGGGACGTCAGGATGTTTATGCTAAGAGAAATGAAAAGAAAGATACTGGAAAAGCCGGGTACTTTACGCAATGCAGGAATTTCTGGACAAGTGCGTGCCATAGGAAGTTAAAAACGGGTGTTTCATGTAAAAACTGTGAGTATTATGAATATAAACCATTAACAAAGGAAGACATACTTGCTCACTTAAGAGGAAATGCCTATAATGCTTCCGATGTGATAGGGGTGTATCCGCTTCTTAAAAACAATACTTGCCGTTTTCTGGTATTTGATTTTGATAATCATGAGAAAAATGCGGAGGAGAATGATTTTGCAAATCTGGATGATGTGTGGATAGAAGAAGTTGAAGCGATGCGGAACATCTGTGTTTTGAATGGAATAGATCCACTGGTAGAACGTTCACGTTCAGGACGGGGCGCACATATCTGGATATTTTTTGACAAGCCAATTCCTGCTTCTTTGGCAAGAAGATTTGGAACAGCATTGCTTGATAGGGGAGCAGAGTGTGTAAATCTGAAATCCTTTAAGTATTATGACAGAATGCTTCCGGCACAAGATAAACTGCCGGAAGGCGGACTGGGCAATCTGATAGCTCTTCCGCTGCAGGGAAAGGCATTGAGGAATGGGAATAGTGCATTTGTTGACAGTAATTGGAATGCGTACAGGGAACAATGGGAAGTGCTATGGAGCAAGCCAAAGCTGTCACAGGAGTTTTTGGAGCTGAAAATAAAAGAATGGTCGCTATTACTTGGAGATATGGAGGAAAGTGAACAGGGAGAAAACCGTGAAAAGCCTTGGGAGAGGAATAGAAAGTTTGTATTAAGTGATGTGGCTGGAAAGCTTAGTATTACATTATCAAATGGCATTTATATTGATAATACGAATGTGAAAGCTGCTATGCAAAATAAGATTCGAAGAATGGCTGCAATTAGTAATCCTGTTTATTTCAAAAATCAGGCAATCGGAACATCTAATTATGATACCTCAAAATGGATTTACTTAGGAGCAGACCATTTGGGCGGATATATAGAAATTCCACGAGGACTCTATGAGAGCTTAATAGATAACTTAGAACAGGCGCACATTGAATATGAAATTCAGGACGAAAGGCAAGCCGGAAGAAATATTCACGTTGAATTTAAGGGACAATTAAGAGAAGAACAGGCGCTTGCACTTGAAGGATTAACAAAGTTTGATAATGGAATATTACATGCCGCAACAGCTTTTGGAAAAACAGTCGTATGCAGTGCGATAATTGCTAAGAAAAAAGTAAATACACTTATTTTGCTGGAATCCTCTTCGTTAGTTGGACAATGGCAGGAATCCCTAGAAAAGTTTTTGGAGATAGATGAAGAATTACCTACATATAAGACTAAGACGGGGAGACTTAAAACAAGAAAAAATATAATCGGCAGATTGCAGGGCGCACATGATTCCACGACTGGAATTATTGATATTGCTATGGTTGGTTCGCTATGCAAAAAGGGTGAATATCATGATTTGTTGAATCAATATGGACTTGTGATATGCGACGAGTGCCACCATGCGGCTTCAGATACGATTTCAAATGTGTTAAAGGAAGTGAAAGCAAAATATGTTTATGGAGTAACGGCAACTCCGAAAAGAGCAGACGGTTTGGAGAAAATAAACTATATGTGGATTGGACCGATACGATATAGTTACACGGCAAAGGAAATGGCTGTTGCACAGGGCGTGGAACACTATGTATATCCAAGATTTACCCGTATAGTTGCACCAAGAGGTGTTATTACGGATAAAATGCATCCCAATGAGGCATATGATATTATTCATGGTAACAGTATTCGGGATGAGCAGATTATTAGTGATGTAAAGGCTTGTGTGTTGCAAGGCAGGACACCTGTTGTATTATCAAAATATAAAGACCATTCGGAAAAATTGTATAGTCGTTTAAAGGAGTATGCGGATCATGTATTTCTTATGACCGGTAATAATTCCAAGAAAGAACATAAGAAAATTCTGGAGCAGCTTCATGAGGTAAGCAAAGAGGAAAAACTGATCTTAGTGGCGACAGGTTCACTTATTGGAGAAGGATTTGATTATCCCCGGTTAGATACGTTATTTATGGCGATGCCGGTATCGGCTCGAAATATAGTGGAGCAATATGCGGGAAGATTGAATCGTGATTACGAAGGAAAGCAAGAAGTAATTGTATATGATTATGTCGATAGTCATATCCCTATGTTTGACAACATGTATGCGAAAAGGCTTAAGGCATATAAACAGCTTGGGTATGAGGTTTGTACGGGAATAAAAGGTGAGAAACAAACTGTAAATGCTATCTTTGGCGGAGATAATTATGTAGAAGTATTTCAAAGAGACTTGCTTGAAGCATATAATAACATTATTATTTCAAGTCCGGTAATTAGCGCTTCAAAAGTATATGAATTGATTCGTTTGCTTAAAGATAAACAGGAAAATGGAGTTGATGTTACGATAGTGACATGGGAACCGGATTCTTATGGTTTTGGCGATGCAGGCTTCTGGATGCAGCTGCACGAAGAAATAAGACAAGCAGGCTTTTATATAAAAACTGTTGAAGATTCATGTGAGCACTTTTCCATCATAGACCATAATATTGTTTGGTACGGCAATATTAACATATTAGGTAATGCAAAGATAGAGGACAGTATGATGCGTTTGGAAAGTAAGGAAATTGCTGCAGAATTGATGGAGATAACCTTTGGAGAAATATAAGTTAAAACAGTAGTAGGAGGTAGAAAATGTTATTTTTATGTTATCCCAAATGTTCAACTTGTCAGAAAGCCAGGAAATGGCTGGATGAATACAATATAGAATATACAGAGCGTCATATTGTGGAGAATAATCCGACCTATGACGAATTAAAGGCATGGTATAAGCAAAGCGGTCTGCCACTCAAGAAGTTCTTTAATACCAGTGGATTAGTTTATAAAGAAATGCGGTTAAAGGATAAGCTGCCGTCAATAAGTGAAGAGGAACAGCTAAAGATGCTCGCTGCGAATGGAATGCTCATAAAGCGCCCGATGGCAATATGCGGGGATAAAGTCCTTGTAGGTTTTAAGGAAACTGAGTGGGAGGTGCTAAAAAATAAAAAGATGTGTCAATAAAAAAAATATGTGTATAAAGATTATGTGTAAAGATTAGCAAAAATAGGAATCTTTCCGAAGTTAGTTGAAATAAAGCTTTTATCAAATGGTAAAACATGGTA
>CAJUFN010000037.1 GCA_910585545.1 uncultured Lachnospiraceae bacterium | reverse complement strand
TTTCTCAGCATTCTTTAAAATGATTAACATTTTGGAATGCTGAGTATAAGGCCTCAAATGTTGATGTATCCATTTGAGGCGGAAAGCATAGCCTACGCCGTGTGCCAACACTACGGGCTTGACACTTCCGACTACTCTTTTTCCTATGTGGCACAATGGAGCAGCGGGCGGGAGCTTGCCGAACTGAAAGCGTCCCTTGAAACAATCCGCAATACTGCTTCCGAACTGATAAAGGATATAGATAAAAATTTTGCGGAGCTGACAAAGGATAAGGAGCAGGCACAGGCGCAGGAAACGCCGGAGAATGAACCCACGCCGAAAGAAAAACAGCCGGAGCAGGCAGCCCCACAGGAGGAAATTTCAGACGCAGCCGAACCCACAGCAGACACGCCGCAGGAGGAAAAAGCCACCACGGAAGAACCCGCAAAAGAAACCATGCAGCCGGAGCAATCGGAAGAAGATAATTTCCCAACCCCCGACCCCAACGGCGAGCCGATTGTCACTATTATTTGGAGCGAACACAGCCGCTTCCATGACGGCGAAACAATGAGCCTTTCCGAAGCTAACGCCGCTATCGCAAGCCTTGACGCAGCGGTTACAAAAGAGGACGGCTATTATAAAACCAAGTTCCGCATTGACTTTGTAATGGACGGACAGCCCGACAATTACATAGGGCGGCAGGACTTAGGGGACGGGGACGGCACACTCATAGAGCATATCGAAGATTACCACGCCTACTATGAGAATAACAGCGAATGGGAAAATTATATTTTACACAATGAGGGAAAGGAAGCACTGGAAGCGGACAAGGCACAGCGGGAAATGATTTTACATGAGTTTGTCCCTTTTCTGAAACTGCATGACAACCTTTCCAAAATGGAGAATATCGCAGCAAAAGCACTGGAAGAAAACGGGAGCATGACTAGCACCGAAACCGCCTACCACACCGCCATGAAAGAATATGTTTCCAAGTGCCGGACAATGGTAAACAGCGGAAATTATGAGCTGCCACCCGCCCCGCAGCTTAAAGACTTTGACACGGAGCTTGAAGCCTACAAGGAACACGTCAAGGAGGAAATCGCACAGGAAGCAGCCGCCGCAGGAATGACCGTTGAGGAATATGCCGCCAATGGTTACGAGCCATACGCCGTAGAACTGCCCGACCCCTCTATCACTGTCCCCGATATGCAGGCATACGGCTACTCATGGGACGGTATGCTGCCCCTAAAGGAAGAAGCCGCCCTGCACCTTTACGAAAAAGAGGATATGCAGATTTTCTTACTCCATGAGGACGGGAGCGAAAGCATACCAGAGAATACAGGAGATATAAAAGCCCATGCGGAAAAAGGCGGCATTTTCGGCGTACACAAGGAGGACTGGAACGCCCTCACGGAATACCGTGCCATGAAACAGGAATTAGCCGGGAACGAAGCCACAAAGGAAATGCTGCACGAATACGGCGCAAAGGAGCAGGACGAAAACACCTTTACCATTTACCAGTTAAAAGATGATGTACCCGTAGATTATCATTTCCGTTCTTTAGAGCGATTGCAGGAAAACGGGCTTGCCGTTGACCCTGCCAACTATGAAAAAATCTATACCGCACCACTCACGCCGGGCATGGGCTTAGAGCGCATTTTTGAGAAGTTCAATTTTGACCGCCCGGAAGATTTCAAGGGACATTCCCTCTCTGTTTCTGACGTGGTAGTGCTTCATCAGAACGGCACGGACACAGCACACTATACGGACAGTATCGGTTTTGTGGATATATCAGAAGATTTCCTGTTAGAGAACCCCTTAAAAGCCGCCGAACTTTCCACGGAACAAAACGCAAACATGATTGACGGCGTTATCAACAACACCCCAAACACGGACGCACTGGAAGCGCAGGCAGCCGCCGGGGAGCAGATCTCACTTGCCGACCTTGCGGACGCAATACAGAAAGACCGGGAAGCCGCCGAGCCGGACACCGCCCGTATCACAGCCGCAGCGAAAAGCCGCTATGACGGCATGGTTGCCCTTTTTACTATGGACGACAAAATCTATATCGGGAAAAGCGAGAACTACGACAATAAGGGACACTATGACAACACGGACAATTCCCTGCTCTACGTTTCCGGCTGCCAAGCCGCCTTTACATTCCTTTCAAGCGAGGGCTGCATTTACCCGCAGGACGAAGCACTGAACCGGGGAATTTACACCAGAGAGGACTACGAAGAATTTTCACGCATTACGGACTTTTTAACGCAGGCAGGCTTGACCCCGGAAAAGGAATTTTATTTTGACGGCAAGCCCTTTTCCCTGCATGGCGACACGCCGGAGCAGGCAGCCCCGGAAACCAAAACCCCTTATTACACAATCAATGAGGGAGCTGCCCGCCGTGCCAATGATGTAAACAGCTACTACGATTACAAGCCCGGCAGCGCAACCGCAGAATACAGACAAATGGTAGACAAAGCCGTGGAGATTGGGGAACGCCAGAAAAAGCGGGTAGACCCCATGTACCATGAAAAGATTGACAGCCTTGTTGACACCTACGCCCGGAAACTTGCGGAGAACATGAACAGCAGTTTTTCCATTGAAGCCCGTGTACCCTCTATCCTCATTACAGGCGGCTCTAATTTCCCGGTACGCAAGAAAGAGAAGCAGAACGCCGCCCGTGACAGGAACATGGAGGAATGGAACGACATACAGGGCTTGCTTGACAAGATACGCAGTACGGGCATGGGCGGTATCAGCGCAGACGACCCGCAGGCAGTACAGAAGTTAGAAGCCAAACTGGAAAAGCTGCAAGCGTCACAGGACACCATGAAAGCGGTCAACGCCTACTACCGAAAACACAAGACCCTTGACGGCTGCCCCAACCTTTCCGCTGAAAGCATTGAAAAGATGAAAGCGGAAATGTCGTCACAGTGGCACATAGAGGATAAGCCCTACCCCTCATGGGCTTTATCCAACAACAACGCAGAGATACGCCGCATAAAGGGGCGTATTGCGGAGCTGACAAAGAAGCAGGAAACCGCCTACGCCGGGTGGGAATTTGACGGCGGCAAGGTGGAAACCAACAAGGAGGACAACCGCCTGCAAATCTTCTTTGAGGAAAAGCCAGACGAAAAGACCCGTGAAACCTTAAAGGAAAACGGCTTCCGTTGGTCTCCCAAAGCCGGGGCGTGGCAAAGGCAGCTTAACGACAACGCTATCTATGCTGCTGACCGCTTATCCTGCATACGCCCCCTATCCGGGAAAAGCCCCGTTGAGATACAAAAAGAAGCCCGCACAGCCGCCAAGACAGAAAAAAAGCCCTCTATCCGGGCGCAGCTTGCACAGGACAAGGAAGCCTTGAAATCTGCCCCCAAAAAGGCAGCGGAAAAAACGAAAAAGCAGGACTTAGAAAGGAGCTGACCCCATGCAGAAATTTGAAAACGTGGATATATTAAAGTCCCTTAAAGCTATCATGCAGACCCACACGCAACACTTCCAGTCTGATTTTGACATAGACATAGAAACGCTAAAGCAGGCGGCGAAAAGCCCGAACCCGGAGGATAAAAAGCAGTTCTGGTTATGCCGCCCCGCCGGAACGTGGTGCTTGCGGGAGCGTGACACTTTCATCAAAGGTTCACGGGAGCATAACACGTTCTGCTTCTACGCCGAGCAGACAAGGGACAAGATACTTGCCTATGCGGTGGAGCTGACGGGCATTGAGAAAGGCAGGGTAACGGGCAGCCTTTACGAACTGGACTATAAAAAGCTCTATGAACACGTCAAGGACGTTTCCGTAGCTGCCGGAGATACCAAGCTGATCTACGAGAACGGGGAACGGACGCAGGAAGCCGAAAGGCGCATTACCGGGGACGCTGACCCGGACTTAGGGAAATTTGTACGCTTTGAGGAACAGCCCAAAGACCCCGCCGCCTTGCAGACCATACTTAGGGACGAGAAGCACAGCCGGGAGCATTTCAAAAACGGCGACATAAAGGAGCATATCGAAAAACTATCCGGCAAAGAGAAAAAGCCGTCCCTGCGGGCGCAGCTTGCACAGGATAAGGAAACCGTAAAGACCGCCCCGAAAAAACAGGCGGCAAAGGCAAAAAACAAGGGATTGGAGGTATAGGAGCATGGGACAATTCACATTTGAGGAAATCAACCTTATCTGCTGTTACAGGAGGAAAACAAGGGCTGATACGGTGGCGGCAATGACCGCCGCCATACCCTACATGGAAACAGAGGTACAGGAGCTTGCAAAACGCACAGCGGAAAAGCTGAAGAAACTGACCGAGGAAGAATTTGCCGAGCTTGTTTTTCTGCCTGCTGAAGATATGGTATAATTAAAATGTCGGGGAATGGCAGTATTTACACTGTCATTCCCTCTTTTTTTATTGTAAATAAAGATGTAGAAATTATATGCAAAGATAACCCATTATATATACACAATATCTATAAACTACGAAAGCAACATCAATCTTAATTATTTATACTGATCTAGTATTTTTTGTGCAAATGAGCGAATGTATTTTTTCATTTCCAATGGTTCTATTACTTGTGCTTCACCACATAAGCCCAGAAAAAAGCGACCACTAAATTCCACATCGGATTTGTCAATAATTGTATCAATATACCCACCAGAATCATTATTACTATTTTTTATACAATCATTAAAATATGGATTTTCTTGGCACAAAGCAATACCTTTTTCAGTCAACTTTACAAATAACCTTACAGGCTCTTTTATGTCATAAGAGTATAATAAGTCAATCAGATTTTTTTCTATTGGTTGTAAATTGCCTGTATAGCTTTCGATTTTATTGATTTTATCAGCCCGAAACAGCCTTATTTCCTGCTTCTCATAGTCAAATGCAGGAGCATACCACAGATTTTCGTTGGAATATACCCCAATCAGACAGATAATCCGGTCTGTTAGTTTTCCATGAGAATAATATTGAATCTTGATTGGCTTTTTCTCTATGGCTTTTTGAATTAAGTCATGTAAAAGCGGAGTATAGATTTCCCTTTTGCGGTGCCAAAAAACGAGTGACGATTTTAACATTTCAATTTTGGCTTTCACATCATCTGGTAATTTTAACATAATTTTTCTTGACGCAGAAGAAATATCCACCTCAAAAGGCAGGGATTCATAATACTGTAATGACTGAAAAGCAAAAAAAATTGCCAGAGCTTCATCTTCGGTAAATATAATCGGAGGTAACGTGCGTCCTGATAACACACGATAGCCGCCGTTTCGCCCGGTTTCCGTGTACAATGGAACCCCCATAGTATCTAATTCTGATAAATAGCGATGTGCTGTTCTGATAGAAACATTGAAATTGTCCGCTATATCACGGGCAGTAAAATATTTTTTCGTGTTCACATAAGCTATGATGTCAAACAGTTTTTGTAATTTACTCATTTTACTCTCCTAATCATGACGATTTCTGTCATGGTTTTATGATATACTATAAAAAGTAAAATTTCAAGGAGTGAGTGTTATGACAAATGACTTCATTATGGTTCAAGGGGCAAAAGAAAAAAATCTTAAAAATATATCAATTTCAATACCAAAAAATAAAATCACAAGCGTAGTTGGAGTGTCTGGTTCTGGTAAATCAGCACTGGTATTTGATACAATAGCTGCTGAATCACAGCGACAGCTTAATGAAACTTATTCTAGCTTTATTCGGAGCAGATTACCCCATTACGGGAAACCAACTGTCGATAGCATTCAAAATCTGCCAGTATCTATTATTATCAATCAAAAACGACTTGGCGAAAATGTGCGGTCTACAGTGGGTACAGTTACAGATATTTACAGTTTGCTACGTTTACTATTTTCAAGAATCGGAACACCATTTGTAGGGTATTCTGATATTTTTTCTTTTAATAACCCGCAAGGAATGTGTAAAGAGTGTCAAGGGCTTGGCACTGTACAAGATTTTCAGATAGAAAAGCTACTTGATAAGGAAAAATCATTGAACGAGGGTGCTATTCAATTTCCCACGTTTTACCCCGGCGGTTTTCGTTGGAAGCGTTATGTCACTACAGGTTTGTTCGATAACGACAAAAAGATTAAGGATTATACAGAACAGGAATTAGATATACTGTTGTATCAATCTGGTTTTAAGCCCCAAAACCCTACAAAAGACTGGCCGCCAACTTCACTTTATGAAGGAATTATCCCACGAATGAAAAAAGCATTTTTGTCTAAAAAATGCCGGGAATCTGAGCAATATAGAAGTGACATTGAGCGGGTTGTAACAGAACAGGTTTGTCCGTCTTGTCATGGAAATCGGTTGAATAAAAAAACTTTAAACTGTCGGATAAATGGAAAGAATATTGCGGATTGTTCCAATATGTCTATTTCGGATTTGGTGCGCTTTCTAAAAACAATCCAATCCAATAAGATAGACACCGTCATAGACGCTTTGCTGCAACAACTTTCTTTCGCTATTGATGTTGGTCTTGGTTATTTGACCTTAAACAGACAGACGGCAACACTATCGGGAGGGGAATCGCAACGTATTAAAATGATACGTCAGTTAGGAAGTAGTTTAAACGGATTGCTTTATATTTTTGATGAACCAAGCACAGGGCTGCACCCGGCGGATATTGCCCGTATCAATCCTTTGTTTAAAAAACTGCGTGATAAGGGGAACAGTGTATTGATTGTTGAACATGATCCTGATGTTACCTGCATTTCAGATTATATTATTGAAATGGGTGTTAGTTCTGGAAAAAATGGAGGAAATGTCACATTTAAAGGGACTTATCAAGAATTTTGCTCCTCTACAGCATTATCCGCACAGGCATTTACAAAACGGCATCAATTAAAAGAGAATGTGAGGACAGCCCGTGGGTGGTTTCACATTGAAAAAGCACATCTATATAATTTACAGTATATAGACGCAGATGTTCCTAAAAGTGCAATGACGATTGTAACTGGTGTCGCCGGGTCAGGAAAAAGTACATTGTTCCAAAGGATTTTTCCGAGTATTTATCCAGAGTGTGGTGTTGTGACGCAAAAAGCTATTACTACGAATAGGCGTTCCAATATTTCTACTTTTATAACAGTGTTTGATGATATTAGAGATTTATTTTCAAAAGCAAATAAAGTAGATTCAGCTTGGTTCAGCTTTAACTCAAAAGGTGCGTGTCCAAACTGTAAGGGTCTTGGTATTGTTGAACTTGATTTGGCTTTTATGGAAAGCGTCACAGAAATTTGTGAGGTGTGCAGTGGAAAGAGATTTTCCCAACCAGTATTAGAATATACCTATCACGGAAAAAACATCAATGACGTTTTAAACATGAGCATAGAGGACGCACTTGCTTTTTTTGAAGTTCAAAACATACAGGATAAATTAGTTCCATTATGTAAGGTTGGCTTGGAGTATCTAAGTTTAGGACAGCCTCTGAACACCTTATCCGGCGGGGAATTGCAACGATTAAAACTAGCCGTAGAGTTAAAAGAACCAAAGCCTGTATATGTGTTGGACGAACCTACAACTGGTTTACATTCCAAAGATATTCAAAAACTGATAAAAGTATTTGATGAACTGATAGAACATGGAAGCACATTGATTGTTATAGAACATAATCTTGAAATGATGTGTCAAGCGGATTGGATCATTGATTTAGGACCGGGAGCGGGTAAAGAAGGTGGACAATTATTATTTCAAGGAATGCCAAAGGACTTTTTAAAATGTAAAAAGTCAGTTACAACAAAACATTTACAAAATTTTATAAAAACAAATGAATGATTATTGGAGAACAAAATTTTGTATAGCAATCAAGGAACGACAGACTAAAACGTGGTTATTCCTCTGATATAGTAAGTGACAAAGAAAATATCCTACAAAAACTCTAAACATGAAAATAACAATACGTGGAGGTGGTAGCATAGGGAAATTATTAGTGCTGACACTTAATGAACAAGAAGAAAAAGTAATTGACAAAATCATATCTGCATTAACTGACTGCATACAGCTTGAAGCAGTACAAATTTCCTCTACTTCCGTGTTGTCTTTTCCGGGACTGGAAATAATGCAGAGCCAACATCGGGTACTTCAAGACGGGAAAGAAATCAGCCTTACCCGCCTTGAATACAGTACCCTTATATTCCTTGCTTCCAGTCCGGGGATTGTTTTCACACGGACGCAAATTTTTGAAGCTGTTTGGAACATGGATAGCGAGAGCTGCCATTCAAGCGTTGTCAACGTGATTTATAACCTACGGAAAAAAATAGAGCCAGACAGCAAGAACCCGACCTATATAAAAACCGTGTTAGGTGTCGGCTATAAATTCAGTGCATAAGCACCGGGAAATGACAATTGATAGACCGTCATTTCCCGGTGTCTTTTTCTGCTCTTGTGGACGCTTAGAAGCCCTTTTCCGGGCGGCAATGGTTATTCCCTTGCCTGCGTTACAAAATGCCCTTAAAACGCCTTACACGCCGTCCTAACTGTCCGCATTACCTCTCTGTCTGCCTGTCCCGTTCCGGCTGCTTCGCCTGCCGCAAAATATTGTCTACATTCTGCTTTATTGTATCATACTGCTTTACTTTCTTTTTCAGCTTCCCGTACTCTTGATACAGCT
>CAJUFN010000036.1 GCA_910585545.1 uncultured Lachnospiraceae bacterium | reverse complement strand
ACAGTTGGGCGGACAGGGAGAAAAAGGAGAACCCGAAAAAGGGAATCCCCGATTACACCTACAAAGAGGGTGAGAGCCTTTGACCGCATAGACACAACGCCCCGTAAACAGGGCGTAAAAGACCATGAACAAGGAGGACGATTTTATGTGTGATTATGATAACGCCATTTTCCGGCTTGCCACAGAAGCAGAGCCACAGCCGGAGGACTACACGGGCGAGGACGGGCTTTTGTACTGCGGGAGCTGCCGCCAGCCCAAAGAAGCCTACTTCACCGAGGGGAAAAACCTTTTCGGACGCGACCGCCACCCCAAAGAATGTGACTGCCAGCGAAAACACCGGGAAAAGCAGGAAGCCGCCGACAAGGAGCGAAAACACCGTGACACCGTGGAGGACTTGAAACGCCGGGGATTTTCCAACGCCGCCATGCGCCAGTGGACTTTTGACAATGACAACGGCAAATGCCCCCAAATGGATAAGGCGCACTTCTATGCGGCGCATTGGGAGGAAATGAAAGCAGAGAATATCGGCTATCTGCTATGGGGCAAAGTAGGCACGGGCAAGAGCTATTTCGCCGGGTGTATCGCCAACGCCCTCATGGAGCGTGAGATTTCCGTGTGTATGACGAATTTTGCATTGATACTCAATGACCTTACCGCCAGCTACAAAGACAGGAACGAATACATAGCCCGCCTTTGCAGCTTCCCTCTGCTTATCCTTGACGATTTCGGCATGGAGCGCGGCACAGAATACGGCTTAGAGCAGATTTACAACGTGGTTGACAGCCGATACCGAAGCCGGAAGCCGCTGATAGTCACAACGAATTTGACGCTGGAGGAATTGCAGCACCCGGAGGACACCGCCCATTCCCGGATTTATGACCGTCTGCTTGAAATGTGCTGCCCCGTTTTCTTCACCGGGGAGAATATCAGAAAAGCCACGGCACAGGGGAAAATGGAACGGTTAAAAGGACTGATGAACGGAAAGGAGAGCCTATGAACAATGACACCAGCAAGACCAGCCGCACCGCCGCCCCTCTGGACGTGAAGCCCGACCTTGTGAAGCGGATAGGGAACACCACCTTTGACATTCATATCCATTTCAGCGAAACCAGCCGGGAAACCTTTACGGACAAGGTAGTGCGGCTTATTGAGAATGACAAGGACAGTGTAACCAACTGAAAAGAAGATACACTTTTTCTTATTCCCTACTTGACATTACCAAAAGGCACAATCCTCATAGAGTGCGGAAAGCTCTTAGCAGGTAACGGCTATAAGATAAAAGTGCTTAACACAATCAATTTCAAGAAGTCCATGCACTACAACCCGTTTGCGTACCTGCACAGCGAAAAGGACATTCTGAAACTTGTCAACACAATCATGGTAAACACCAAAGGCGAGGGCGAAAAGTCGTCCGAGGACTTTTGGACGAAAGCGGAAAAGCTCTACTACACCGCACTGATCGGCTACATCTATTACGAAGCCCCGGAGGAAGAAAAGAATTTTACCACCCTGCTTGACATGATAAACGCAAGCGAAGCAAGGGAGGACGACGAGGACTTTAAGAACCCGGTAGACCTCATGTTTGACCGACTGGAAGAAAAAGACCCGGAACACTTTGCCGTAAAACAGTATAAAAAATACAAACTTGCGGCGGGCAAAACGGCAAAATCTATCTTGATTTCCTGCGGCGCACGGTTAGCACCCTTTGACATACGGGAACTTAGGGAACTCATGGAAACGGACGATTTGGAGCTTGACACGTTGGGGGACAGGAAAACCGCCCTCTTTGTCATTATCTCCGACACGGACGACACTTTCAATTTCATTGTCGCCATGATGTATACGCAGCTTTTCAACCTCTTATGCGACAAGGCAGATGATGTATACGGCGGCAGGCTTCCCGTACACGTCCGCTGCCTGCTTGATGAAGTGGCAAATATCGGGCAGATACCGAAACTGGAAAAACTGATTGCCACCATACGGAGCAGGGAAATATCAGCCTGCCTTATCTTGCAGGCACAGAGCCAGTTAAAAGCCATTTACAAGGACAACGCCGACACGATTGTAGGGAATTGCGACACCACCCTTTTCTTAGGCGGCAAGGAGAAAACCACGCTAAAGGAAATGTCAGAGCTTTTAGGGAAAGAAACCATTGATTTATACAACACTTCCGAGAACCGGGGACGGGAAAAGACCTACGGCTTGAACTACCAGAAATTAGGCAAGGAGCTTATGAGCCAAGATGAAATAGCCGTCATGGACGGCGGGAAATGTATCTTGCAGGTACGGGGCGCACGTCCCTTTTTCAGTGATAAATTCGACATTACGAAGCACCCAAGATATAAATTCCTCTCCGATTTTGACAAGAAGAATGAATTTGACATTGAAAAATATCTGAAACGCCGCCCGGAAATCATCAAGCCGGACGAACCCTTTGACCTCTACGAGATTGACGGGGAGGACTTGTAAAAGCACAGGGACAAGGGCTTTGCGTCATGGAAATGTGCATAACAGGCTATTGCGTCATGGATAACGCCATTCACAGCACATGGAAAAGCAAAAGTGCCGCTTTCCCACGTCCTGCAAACAGCGTTACCCACAACGCAAAAATGCAAGCCAGTTATACACAGTTCCACAACGCCGGGCGGCTACGGAAAAAACCGCACCCCCTCTTTCTTTCATTCATAAGGGCATAGAGCCTTAAAGGAGGTAATCATCATCAAGACCGTAAACACCGGGTACATGGTTCGTGCGCCCACCACGGGACGCACTACCCCGTTACAACTGAATACCGCCACGCCGCAGCACCTACGCAGCGTGGGGACAGCCGCCGACACAGGCGGCTTTTTTCATACCCAAAAACCAACAAAACATATTTTTCAGAGCCGCACAGCGGCAGAAAGTGAGGACTTTATGGCATTTTTTCAATCAGCAGTAGGCGTTTTGCAGACACTTGTTATCGCATTGGGCGCAGGTTTGGGCGTATGGGGCGTTATCAATCTCTTAGAGGGCTACGGCAACGACAATCCGGGCGCAAATGCTCATGTACGGTAAAGAAGCAAGCAACCGAAAACAAGAGATAGACCGCCAGCACCACACTATTCCGAACCAAAGAAGCCAAAGACCAAAAGACAAGCATTATGGAAATGTGCATAACAGGCTATGGAATCATGGATAACTCTATTCACAGCACATGGAAAAGCTAAAGTGCAGCTTTCCCACGTCCTGCAAACAGAGTTACCCACAATTCCATAAGATAGCCAGTTATACACATTACACACAATGCCGACTGCTACGAAATCACTCCTATTCCTATCTTTTTTATATATTTTGATATTCTGATTAAAAGTCTACGGAGCGTGGATTGTCAACGTAGACTTTTTGCGTTAGACTAATTTTCGAGGTGATAAAAATGGATATAAAAAGAAAAAAAGAATTGTTAAAAGAATGGAAAAACCGCCGCCCGGAAATGGGGGTTATCTCCATTTCCTGTAAGCCTACGGGTGATTTGTTTTTGGGTATTTCAAAAGACACAAGAGCAGAATTTAACAGCAACCGATTTAAACTGTCCGTGAAACTTCATTCCAACAAGCAGCTTCAAGAATTATGGGACAGATATGGGGAAAATGAATTTGAATATTCTGTTTTGGAAGTTCTTAAATACGAAAATCTAGAGGACGACCAGACAGAAAATCTATTAGAGCTTTTGGAATGTTGTATGATAGAAATGCCAAATGCAAGGAGGATATAAGCATGAATGAAAAAATAATATTGACAGCAGATAACTATAATCTTATAGATGGACGCAATGCATACCATTCTCCGATAAAAAGGTTGACTTTGGGGAAACCAACTAAAAGGGAAAATCAAAATATGCAGATTGCCGCACAGCTATGGAAAGAGAACGAACAAAAAGAACTGGAAATCAGTATGGAACTTCCTATTCATCAGATTTTTGATTTAATGATTTTCCTTAGCAGGACATTGCTCTATTTCAAAGAGGCTTACCGTTTTCCACTGTTATACGACCCGGAAAACCCCACCATAGAACGAATTGGCGTACAAGGGGGTGTTCTTCCAGTAAAAGTATGTGTCGATAATAAAGATATTGCCAAAGATATTCAGACATTTTCCCAGTCTTTAAGCGATTTGGGAGAACTGACAGGAGAACGGCTTCGGACGCTTACACGAATTTTAGAAGAATTGGAGTTGTATTAAAATGAACAAAGAATATCTCCTATCACCAGAAAGGCGGCTGACAGAAGAAGAACAGTTGCTTATCTGGAAAAAAAGCATATCCCATGTGGAAAGCGACACAGAACGTAGAATTTGTGCTGCTGTCAAGGAAAACTGGAAGCGTGGGGAAATGAAAATTACAAATATTCTATTGGAGGGTGACGCAGGAAGCGGAAAGACACAGCTTGCAAAAGCTCTTTCGGCTGAATTTGGACTGCCCTATACAAAAGTCACTTGTTTTGCGGATATGGATAAATCTGATATATTGGGGTCTATTTTGCCCGTAGCAGGTAAAGAAGGACACAATAAAACCATCCAATACCAGTATTACCCCTCTGAAATTGTACGGGCATACGAAAACGGCTGGCTTTTGGAAATCCAAGAGCCGACAGTAATAAGGGACGCTGCTGTTTTGATGATATTAAATTCTGCTCTGGAAGCAGACGGAAGTATCAATCTGCCAACCCGGATTGTTCACAGACACCCGGATTTTATCGCTGTAATTACTACCAACCGCAGCTATAATGGCTGCCGCCCCTTAAACGAAGCACTTCGTGACAGAATACAACACGCAGAGAAAATGGACTTGCCGCCAATAGATGTCATGGTAAAGCGTGCTGCCTGTAAAACCGGGTGTGAAAACCAGAAAATGCTTCAAATCTTTGCAAGGGTGATTATCCGATTGGAGCAGACAGCGAAAGCAAATGCAATAAAAGGCGTGGCGGGTATGCGCTCCTATTTTTATTGGGTGGACTCTGTCATGCATGGAACAGATGTGACAGAAGCACTTTATCACAAAGTCATATATAAAATAACAACGGATAACGAGGAAATTTCCTTGTTAGAACAGGCACTCCGGGAAAAAGACTTGCTTTCAGAATTAAAATCTATTGCTGCTTATGGAAAAGGAATAACAAATGGAGAAGAATTAGAAATCTGCACTGACGGAGATTTTGAAGCAGAACAGTCAATGACAGATAACGATACACCACCTGCCGTTGCATTAAAAAGAGCAAAGGACAGCAAGGGAATTTCTGATGTCCTGTCGGAAAGCACGAAGCAGACAGAAAGCGCAGAAACAGGCGAGGACGGAACACCTGTCTATCACGAATTAAGCTCTGTCGGTGAAGATAAAAAAGAGGAAGAAAAGAGTTTCAGAAAACACTTAAACCAAGAAGCCAGAAATTCCGTAAAAGGTTCTATCCATGAAAAAATCGGAATGATTGTTCACCGCCCCGAAATTAAAAATACACAACATGAGGAGTATGACAAAATGGTTGCAAAATTGCGCCCTGTCATTCGTGAACTGACCAGAAAAACAAAGCCATTATTGGAATATGAAACCTCTGTCAACCTTTTGCAGAACAAGGTTTATGGTACAATGTTCCATGCAGAAAAAACCGCTTCGGCAGACTTTAAATACTTTTCCCAAAAGACCCCGCCGGAAGAAAAACCATCTTTGGCAATCGGAGTACGAATTGACCAGTCAAGCTCTATGAACGCATTTGGACGGTTGGAAGCGGCAAAACTGGCGGCGGTTGCCGTTTATGAATTTTGCAGAGAATGTAATATTCCTGTTATCATTTACGGTGATACGGCTGACCGTTCACCAAAAGAAAAAATGTCTGTCTATGCTTATATTGATTGGGAAAAACCAAAATTAAATGACGGGGCTACGCTAATGGGGATTGAAAGCATAAGCAACAACCGGGACGGAATGGCGTTGCGGATTTTGGCTGATAAGTTGGCAAAATCCCCTCAAACAACCAAACTTTTATTCAGTATCAGCGACGGTCAACCAAGAGCTATGCCCGATTATAACGGTAAGACCGCAATAGACGATATGAAACAGGTCATTCACGAATACAGCCGAAAAGGAATTTATTTCCTTGCGGCGGCGATTGGCGAAGATAAGGAAACGATATGTGAAATTTACGGGCAGGAGCGTTTTCTAAATATAACAGATTTAAAACAGCTTCCTTTGCGTCTGGTTCAGACGATTGCAAGATATATGTAAATAATAACGCACATTTTCACAAGGAGAGCATTTTATGGATTGTGAGAAATTAGGGCAACTGATTTTACAGTTGCGAAAAGAAAAAGGGCTGACACAACGGGAGATTGCGGCACAATTAAATATCAGCAACAAAACAGTTTCAAAATGGGAGTGCGGAAAAGGTGCGCCAGATGTTTCTCTTTGGGAGGGGCTTTCTGCGATATTGGGTGCAGATGTTTTAAAACTATTACAAGGAGAACTGAACCCAAACCATCTGGACACTGGAAAAATTGATAATGTTCGATTTTATGTCTGCCCGAACTGCGGAAATATTTTGACAAGTACAGGCAGGGCAAATATCTCCTGTTGCGGACGCCGTCTTTCCCCGTTGTCTGCCACACTGGAAATAGCCGGACATGAAATTTCAGTAGAAGAAATGGATATAGATTTTTTTATAACTATCAAGCACGACATGAGCAAAGGGCATTATATTTCTTTTGCAGCATATGTGTATGATGACCGTATCTGGTTTCAACGGCTTTACCCGGAACAAAACCCAACATTCCGTATGCCAGTGATGAAAGGCGGAGGGAATTTGTACTTGTACTGTACGAAAGACGGGTTGTTTAAATATTCTGGTTTATGGAAAATGATTGTTAAGAATACATGATAAAAATCCTATTTGTTTATCATTACGAATTATAAAAAATGTTGATGTAATGATACAATATTTATTGTGGGAGAAGGGGGATTTTATGGCTTGCACGGAAGCGTATAAAGAACATATAGAATATACATTTAACGCCTTTTGCAGAGTTGTCATTCGCTATGCGGCTATCAACGCATGGCGTGACAGGGATAAACGGCGGCAAAGGGAAATATCCTTTGAATACCTCACAGAAGAAAAGTTTTACCCGTTCAGTACGTCAGATAAATATTTTACAGACCCTTACAAGCAATACCCGGTTATGATATGCGGTCAGAGGGTTATCCTCACAAACGGGGAGCTTGCCGAAGCCCTGTCCTCTCTGCCAGAGAAAAAGAGGGAAATCATTTACCTTTACTTTTTCGAGAGATACACACAACAGGAAATCGGGGAACTATACGGACGCTACCGGAGTACGGCGTGGCATCACATACATAGTGCTTTGCAAATGTTGTATGAAGAAATGGAGGTGCTTTTCCATGAGGAATCCTAACCTTGTACCGTATGAAACTATTGTCAGAGCAACCAGTGGGGAGCCAGAAGCCGTAGACGAGGTTTTGCGGCATTACAGCAAGCGAATCCGAATTGCTTCCCTTGAAAACGGACAAGTCAACAAAGACACAGAGGACAACATCAAACGGCGGCTTATCGCTGCCCTGTTACAGTACCGTTTTGACGGACAGGCGACATAACGGGAGGTGAGATTTGTCGGGAAAATAGTCATGCTTATATTCAACGACACCGAAGAAAAAGCGGTTGAGAAAGCCATAGCCGCCCTTGCCGATATGAT
Source organism: uncultured Lachnospiraceae bacterium (assembly GCA_910585545.1). Taxonomy (GTDB): domain Bacteria; phylum Bacillota; class Clostridia; order Lachnospirales; family Lachnospiraceae; genus An181. The sequence goes on along the minus strand of CAJUFN010000036.1, from coordinate 955 downwards.
ACCGCTGGAAGCCATACAGCCGCCCCATTCCCCCACACTGGTTTTTCCGGGATTGGAAATCAGATTACACCAACACCGGGTACTGAAAGACGGTGCAGACATCTATCTCACCCGTTTGGAATACGGCGCACTCTGCTACCTTGCCGCCAGTCCGGGGCGGGTATTTACAAAGGCGCAAATTTTTGAATCCGTGTGGAGTATGGAAAGCGAAAGCTGCCAGTCAAGTGTTGCCAGTGTGATATGCAACCTGCGGAAAAAGATAGAGCCGGACAGCAAAAATCCTACCTACATAAAGACGGTTTTAGGCATAGGCTACAAGTTTGCTTCCGGGGAATGATAACAGAATAACCGCCGCCCATCACAGCGGCACACCAACACAGGAAATCAAGAAAAGGTTTCCTGTTTTTTTGCACCCTAAACCAAGCCGGATTTTCACCGCAATAAAATAATTCAACTACTTTCAGAAAACATTGCCAAAATTTCCGTTTTTCCCGTAGTTAGTAATATAGGGAAAAATAATTGCCGGAAAGTTTGGCGTTTTTTGAAACCGTCCGTATATCACTACAAAACGGAACTGATTTCAAGCAAAAAAAGGCTTCCTGTTTTCCGTTTTTGTCAAATGCTGTTATGAAAACAGGAAAAGAAATTCCGGGGAACTTTGCCAAATTTTCCTTGCGCTGCGTAGTAAGGATATAGGGAAAAAATACCGCCGCAGCGTTGGTAGAATCTCCGCCCACCCATCGAGGAAATCAGCGGAAACCCACACAGAGGAAGCCGCTACTTTTTAAGAGCAAGATTCTACCACAGTACCAAATTTCGCCTACCGGCTCATTTTGTCCTATGGGAATCTTGTTGGGGTTGCCACCCCAAGCCCGCCTTTTTGCGGCTTGCGCCGCTTGAAAAAATCCACCCATGAAAGGAGGTTCACAGCCATGAAAAGATACAACACGCCCCA
>CAJUFN010000035.1 GCA_910585545.1 uncultured Lachnospiraceae bacterium | reverse complement strand
AAACAAGGTGGCTCTCAAGCGTAATAGGGATGGCTCTCAAGCTTGATAATAATCAATGGAGAGTCTGCAGACGCCGAAGGCGGCAGAGATGCTGTTTCGGATAGCGGAAGAAATCGGGATTTCTGATGAAGGGCTGTTTGCGGTTGAAGCCTTGCTGTTAGAGAGCGTCAGGATGGTTGCCGGACACAGAAGAGGCTATTACGGTAATTATTATAGTTCCCATAATTTTTCGGGAGTTGATCTGGTACGCCCGTTTCTCAGTGTGGAAGACCACCGGAAGCTTTTCTGGATCCTGGAGCGCCATACTTTTTTGAACTATCCCGACCAGTATCTTCCGTTTCTGACGGGGGTGCTTTCCAAAGAAGACCATTTGCTCTGGTTCCCGAAAGAAGATGCGAGGAAGGTATTCCTGGCAATTTCAGAGACCGGCCGGAAAAAGGGGATGGAGAACCTGCGGAAAATATATCTGACAGAGGATGAGCTGGAAGAACTTAAATTAAAGAGACAGGAAAAGGAAAAACGGCGTCTCTTGTTAGAACAGAGAAGGAGAAAAGAGGCTATACGGAAAGATTTCGATTGGCGGGTGGCAAAAAGCAGAGGCACAGATACGCAGTTTGCCGAATTGTATGATTATGTAGAAAGATATTGCCGTGAAAGAGAAGAGAAAAAAGAAAAACGCTACATAACAAAGAGATACCTTTGCAGCCTGTTCCAGAGAAATCCCTGTATGCTTTTAGAAAGGGAGGAAGCGGGTAGCCTGTGTAAACTGCTCAGGTTCCTGTTTCTGAAGGAAGAGCTTACGTTTGAGGAAATGAAAAGAATGCTGGACTGTGTGGAAGTAGAAGATGAAAGAAAGGAGGCGGCATAGGATGCATTTTTGTAAGAATATTTTGAAGCATCTGGCGCTTATGCAGGAGATGGGAAAGGCTCATATGCCGGATTCATTGCTGAAAGATTATAAGGAAGAAAAACTGCTGGAGATAAGTCAAAGCATTAACCAGATGGATGCGGGAGGACTGGTTGCAGCGCTTGACAAGAAAGCGGTGGAATATTTGATACGGGATCAGGGATTCCTGCCATACTTAATGCGGCTGGCACAGGAGGAATCTTATGATGTTTTGAGAGTCAGCAGATTACTGATTGAAGCAAAGGATGTGCCGTTATCGGAGTCCTACCCTTATGAACAGATTGCGTCAGTACTGGCAGACGGGCAGATTGAAGCAGGCAGAACCTATACCTGCTTAAAGTATTTTATGTCTGAACCGCTGACAGAGGAAGAAAAGGATGATTTAATGGTCGGCTTAAGTGTTCTGGACGGATGCGCCGGGTTTTCCATTGATGACCTGACGGACAAGGAACGCAGGCTTTTGGCAGAGCCTGTGATATCCAGTGGATTTTTAGGGAAAATGGTTCAGGAGCGGGGATTCCTTAAGAGGCTCATCTGCCCGGGATACGGCGCGCTTATCAAGAGGCTGTCGGAGAATGCAGGGAGGCGTGTATGCCTGGGGAAGAAACAGGAGAAAGAATTATGGGATCACGCGGAAGTCATCAGCGCCGGGCTTGGCGAAGTCCTGAAGCGGATTCCTTCGGAGGAGACCGGTAACTTTTTGAAGCAATGGCTTGACAACGGGGCATTGGTGTATGACCTGAACCGGTTAAAACATCTGCTTTCAGAGATGCCGCCAGATCAGGAACTGACCTTCATGAAAAATCGGATATCCTATTTAAACTTCCTTTATGGGAATATTCTGGAGGGAGTGGACATGATGCAGTTGTCAGGAGAGCAGAACAGCCTGCTGGTTTATGGGATCACGCATAAGAAAAAGCATTTCCTGTCTGTGGTGAAGGAGAATTTCCGCGATTTTACTTATTTCGGCTGGAGGAACCTTTTACTGGACAAGGATACGTATGAGATGTTTCTGAATATCAACACGCTGAACTCTAAAAATATGAAGGATTGTGTAAGGCTCAATGCCCTTTCCGATGAAAAAAAGCAGGTTTTGACCTGGGAGGAGTATACCTTTGAAGAAATCCGGCTGTTTGCCACCGCAGATATCGGCTATGTAAAATTGTATCATTGTCTGGCAGGCCTGAAAATTGATGACCGCCTGCGGGCAATCCGGGAACTGACAGGGAGAAACTGTCTGCCGGAGAATCTGCCGGAAGAACAGATGGGCAAGCTTGGAATGATGCTGAAAGAGAAACCGGTTTCCCGCTGGCTGGCAGCGGAACTGGGGCATGTGGAGCAGATTTCTTACGAACAGGCAGTCCGTCTCTTAAGTGTGTGGGATGAGGTCTGCCGTTTTATTCCGGAGATTCAGACAGGACACCATGCAGATTTTCTCCTTTACAGCCTGAAAGAGCTGCATAATCTTCCCGATTTCCGGACTGCAATGGAGCGGATGCCGGAGATTGACGAAAGCTGGCTGCGGTTGAATGAGGTTCTGAGGATTGACGAAAGCTTCCTGCATAAAAACCGGGAAGGGTTGATGCGTTTCCTATGTAATGGCGGTGCGGAGATCTTCCGGGCTTTTTTGTCCGGAGACTTAGAAGCGAAAAAAGAAAAAACCAGGCGCCTCTGTGTTGCTGAGATTGCCGGGCGTTTCCGGGAAGTGAAATATTATAAAGATGATCTGGAACGGGAGATTGCGCTTCAGGTTCCGGAAGATGTACAGCAGCTTTGGATAAAGAATATGGAAATGAAGAAAAAGCGGATGAGGCTGTGGGAAGAGGACCGTTTGCTGCCGGTCATGCAGATCGGGGAAGTGATCGGGCATACCTGTCTCTCCTACCGGGATGGAGGGTATAAAAGATGCCTGCTGTCCTGTTTTGACGCCAATAAAAAGGTGCTGTATCTTTCTTTGGACGGCACACTTGCATTCCGGGCAATCATCCGCCTGACAAAAGGGGCATTTTGCCGGATGCCGGGAAAACACTGGGGGCTGCAGTTTGCGGACCTTACCAGGGAGGAAACGGATGTGAAGACAGAGGACAGACGGAAAGAATACCTGACCTTGTTTCTGGAGCGCCCGTATTTTAAACGGATTTCAGAGGATAAGGAGAAGGAAGCAGTCTGTCTGGCCGTGGAGATGCTGAAAAAGAAGGCAAAACAGCTTAAGGCAGAACTGGTTTTGAGTGATTCCTATAAAAAATATGCGTTGGAAGGGAAAGAGTTTATCCGTGCAAAGTATTATATGTATATTTCCGCTTCCAAGAATGGGGAGCAGTATCTGGACAGCCTGGGCGGAATGGCCGGTGCAAGTGAGGAAGGAAGCTATGAGGAAGGTTATTTTCTTCTTCCGGAATCCTTTGTGAACCCGGAAGCAGGGAAAGATAAACAGGAGGATATCAATGGGTGAAGATATAATTTTATGCCAGAGGGAAATCCGGCGCCTGCGGTGTGTGGTAAGGACATATGAAGCACAGATGCGGGAGTTGGAGAGTTATCTAGGGCAGATGGCAGAAAATCCGCTGCTAGGGGATGAGGCAGGGAATACTGTCAGGGAGATTTTCAAAACCTGGAAGCGGATACTGGAGGATTAAAGAAAGGAGCAGCTTATGCGGAAATTTACGGGGATTGATTTGCTGGACAGTTTAGAGAGAATCATGAAAAAGAATACGCTGAGCTATCAGGGGGATTTTTCGTATGACCGGAAGGAGCTTGAAGAGGTGGCAGCCAAAGCGGATGCGCTGCCTTTCAGGGAGCGGACATATCTCTGGATGTCCCGCCGCTGCGGTACCTGGTGCCTAAAAGAGCGGCGGGTGTATTTGATGGAAACTGCAGCGTATAACATCTGGACCTATTATGGTGATGGGAGAATCGAGCGGATTTTAGCTTATGCCGTAGAAGTGACAGGTCTGGAAGATGGGAAGGTGATTGGAAATCTGTACCCGCTTGATTACCGGGAGCATGTGGAATATGTGAGAAAAGTTTCTGTGCCAGTAGAAAAAGTGAGGGTTGTCTATGAGAAAGGTGAATATTATCAGGAGACAGATGAACGGATTCGTAAGGAGGCTCATAAAATATTTGGCAAATTTTTATACTCCGAGTATGTCCCAAGTGACAGCGCGGCACTGGAAACTGTCTTGTGGCAGGAAGAACAAAAAAGAAGGGATATGCGGTGTGGGAAGATTGGGAACCATATCCGGAATATTCGTAAAAATGTAGCATAAAAAGAATTAGTATGTAAGCATGGCAATAAAAGGGTTGCCATGCTCTATTAAAAAGACAGTATAAGAAGATAATCTGAAATGTTAAAAAATAAATTTTGGCGATATAGAAGCTTGAAATTGTATTCAGAGTAATAATATAATGATATGAAGTGATGAAAAATATCTACAGAAGTGTAAAATATAGGAGTAAAGGTATAATGGATATTAAAGAAAAACTTATTTCATCAATAAAGCAAGTGACGGATGATAAGATATTATATCAAATATACACAGATGTTTTGGAGAATCATGACATTTTGCAACGAAGATATTCCGATTGGTTTGAAAATCAATCGGAAGAAATATTTAATTTGCATATGAAGGTGTTAGAGTACGAAGAATATTTTTATGATATGTGTTTATCTAAAAGATCTTATATGCGAAAATATATAGAATCGCCATATGTAAGTTTTAGAGAAGACTCTGAATCATTAAGTTTAGATGGGTTTTATTTTCGGATATGTAGTGCGAATCTTAAAGAATGTGGTGGAACTACAGAAATACATAATCGAAAAATAACAATTGATAAACAGTATATTCATAGTAAACCTGTTATATTACATGAAATGCTACATGCACATGAATATATTATTTCTCAAGTTTCATCTATACTTAGAGATCTTCTTACGCTAGAATTGTATAAAGAATTGAAAAGAAAAATAGAGAAATTGGATGAAATAATTTTCAATCATGGAAATATACCACATAATTTGGAAATGTCAAAATCTGGTGGTAATCATGATGTGCTGTTTCTCTTAAAAAGTATTGATTTGGATTTAAAATGTAATTTTGAGTTATTTACAGTATTCGGTTATAATTATACAAAAATTTTTAAAGATATGAACCTGACATAGTTCAAGATAGATTAAAGCTGTGCAGAATGATTTCAATATTAAAATGACAAGGGAGTTAGAAAGTGAGGTGCTCTTAATGTGCAATTTGAGTAAAGGAATAGAAGAAAAAGGGATCAAAGAAGGAATCCTGTCGTCTATCAAAAACCTGATGGAAAGCATGGATTGGAGTGCAGAGCAGGCAATGACAGCACTTAAAATCCCGGAATCTGAACAGGTTCAATATGTCAATGGATTAAAGAAATAAACAGATATCGTTGAAGGAAAATTAGTTGCCATGTGCGCATAATTGATAAAAAGTCCTATATTATGCACATCCCTAAAAAGGGATGCAGCCTGGAAAAGCAACACGAATGAAAAAAAGCATGGCAGTCTGAAAGGATTTCCATGCTTTTTCTGTGTTTAGGAACTGTTAATCAAGCTCTTTTTTCTTTGTCCTGCCTAACAGGTAATCCGTGGAGCAGCCATAATATTCAGCCAGTGCAACCAGGATATCAAGAGGAATTTTTCTGGTTCCGTTTTCATAATGGGAATAGGCCCTCTGACTGACACCAAGGGCATCTGCCAGTTCTTTCTGCTTGACATCGGAATCTTCCCGTAACCCCTTAATACGTGTAATATCTACCGCAGCCATATTCTTCGCCCTCCTGTAAAGAATTATATGCAGAACAGATTGGACTACCTTGTTTTGGAACAATATGGACTAAAGAAATGGATTGTTTTTAAAAGCTGCTGGAGGTTTTCTCCCGGCAGCCATGTCTAATCATTTTTATTTGTAGATGGTATGTATTCTAATAAATCTTCAATACGACAGTCAAGCGTAGAACAGATTCTTGCCAGAACAACTATGTCAAGCCTTGAGATTTCGTTCCTGCAGTAGTGATTAATCTGGGTTCTTTGCATTTCTGCCCGATGTGCCAGTTTGTTTTTGCTAAGATTTCGTTGTTTTAGCAGTTCATCCAGTTTTACCCTTATGTACCCATAATCTTTTGTTTCCATAATATACAATATACCTCTTTTCAAAAAATATTTAATTACAGTGTAAGAAATCTGATGCAGAAATATAAGCTCCTATAAAACAGATTAGATTTCTTGCACAGGGAACATATATTTCCCTGATGAAACTTTTCTGTTACACCTGTTCTGGATTTCGTATGTAGAATGGCGTTATCTGATAGTGTCGAAAAAGAGTAGTATTTGTAGAAGGAAATTTATTGACAGGTATAATAAGAGAAATCTAAGATAGAAATGTAAGTTCTTAAAAGTCTGATCTGACTTCTTTCACATCATAAAATCAAAGGAGGAAAACACATGGAACAGATTATGAAAAAATGATGGACATGGGTATGAGGCAATTCATGGATGAGAGTCGAAAAGAACTTGGTATGTCAGATGAAATTTATTTGAGGGATTGTAAGGACGAGAGGGAACTTGACGAGAGGTATATGGAATTAGAGATGGAAAGGAAGCAGAGGATGCTGGTAAACGATTATATTACCTGTATACAGACGGCGCATAATCGGTACGAGGACATTTGTTATGTAGCTGGTGTCCTGGATGCTGTTAAGATGCTGAACCGACTGGGGGTATTGACCGGGATCCAGATAGCTGAGGAAAAGCGGCAGAATGTTTTGGGGAACTATCACATTTAAAATATAATTAGCAAAATCCTGACCGGAGGAAAATTTGAGGAATGGTATTGGATTATGGAAATGCAAATCCAGTAAATTTTTTGACAGAAAGAATAAGGGCCTTTTAGGTCATGGCCGGGATTGGTGAAATAAAAAGCAATACGAAAAATCTGATTGGGGAAAGATGCAGGCATGGCAGATGTAAGGGATTGCCATGCCTGTTCTATGCAGACGGAGGGGGTGGTTTGCGCTTTCCCTTTGTGCGTCCCAGCAGATAGTCCGTGGAACATCCGTAAAAATCTGCCAGTGCGACCAGGATATCAAGGGGAATTTTTCTGGTTCCATTTTCATAATGCGAGTATGAACGCTGGCTGAGGTTCAGAATCTTCGCCAGTTCTTTTTGGCTTAAATCGTGGTCTTCTCTTAAGTCTTTCATATGCCTTATATCTATTCCCAACATTTTATACCTCCATAAGTTTATTATATGTAGAACAAAATGGACTATTGAAAAAAGGAACAAAATGGGCTATGATTTTCAATGTTCTCATGTGTAAGAAAACGATTGGAGGAACCAAGGCAATGAACAAATGGAAACGGCTCATGGAAGATGTCCTGCTGATTTTAATGGTGGCAGGTATGATATGCTATGGCACGAAAGGCACCGAGGAATGGGAAGAAAATCATACAGGAATCCCAGATGCGGTAAGCAGTATGTCCAGTGATAACTGGCAGTATTTAAAAGTGGTGGCAAATAGTGACCGGATTGAGGATAAGGAAACCTTTGCCTGTGAGGTGGTCCGGATGTGCCGGGAAAATTCGTTCCATACCATCCGGTTTTCTACAGATATCAATGGTTATCCAAGAGGGCTAACGATTACGGTATATTTAAACCGCAGGGGTGTGGAGCGAAATGAGCCGGTCTGTGAGATTGACTTCCGTACCGAAGAGTATAGGGAAGACTGGGATATCAAAAATAATGTGGAACATTTTCAACTGTATCTGGATGGGAAGGAAATTGATTTTTATGAATGAAGATGTAGGAATTTGATGTTCGGACGGAAAATGCTGTGATGTTGGAAATACGGGCAGAAAGTCAGAAAGGAATGGAGTGATACGATGGGAATATGGTTGCATTTTAAAAGAAGGAATCCTATAATAAAAGCTATCAATGGATAGGGAGAAGCAGGCAGATGTTTTTTATCATGGGAATTACTCAGGGAAGAAAAGATTTTGACTATAATCAGATGATGGTTTGTGCGCGCTGCGGTTCTTATGGAAGATATCAGGTGTACATGACTTATATGTGTCTGTCGCTGTTTTTCATTCCCTGTTTGAAATGGAGCAGAAAGTACTATGTACGAAGTACCTGCTGCAATACGGTTTATTCTCTTGCGCCGGAGATTGGGAAGCAGATTGCAAGGGGAGAAAAGATAGAAATCCTGCCGGAACATCTGACACAGGTACAGGCGGGATACAAAAGCAGAGTCAAAAGATGCGTAAACTGTGGATATGAGACGCAGGAAGAGTTTGAATACTGCCCGAAATGTGGAAGGAGATTTTGATTATGGCTGCATTAGTGATTTATTTTTCGCAGACAGGAACAACCAAAGCGGCCGCTGAGAAGATTGCGGGGCTAAAGAAGGCGGACTTAGTGGAAATTAAGCCGGAAAGACCTTATGAGATGTCTTATGGAAAGACGGTATTGACCTCTATGAAAGAGATCCTTACAAAAGCACGTCCAGAGCTTGCAATGGAGATTCCGGACGTACAAAAATATGACCGTCTCATGATCGGGTTCCCTGTCTGGTGTGGAGCCGCGCCAAATGTAGTTCTGACGCTGTTAGATGCCCTGGATTTAAACGGGAAACATGCGGCTGTATTTACTACAAGCGGCGCCACAAAACCGTTGAAACTTGCTGTAAAGCTAAAGAAGACGTATCCGGAGGCCAGATGGCATAAGCCGTTAAATGCAAATGGCATGACAGAGGAA
>CAJUFN010000034.1 GCA_910585545.1 uncultured Lachnospiraceae bacterium | reverse complement strand
GTTACTAATCGGTCGAGGGCATAACCAAGAAGGCAGATAGGTGAAAGAGAAAGAAGAAGGATGAAGGAAAAGATAGAAGATAGGAATTGATATATAGATTGTGTGTGGTTTTGAAGGTATATGAAATGAAAAGAAGAGAATCTTATGAGAATTTTATGCTTTAGCATATCGTTTTCATAAGATTTTTTTGTCTTATAGGAGATACCTTTATAGGACGTTTCTATTATGCAGCGCTTGGCGAAAATATGACAGAAATCCAAAAGTTGTTTATTATGATTTTTAATAAGGTGATTTGGAAGTTCTTTGTTGAGCGGGAAGTGGCATTAGTATATAATAAGCAAGTGGGGAAACGGCATCAGATTAAGACAAGTCAGGGGAGCGAGTATGAAATTTGAAGAGTTGAGAAAAGATAATATTATCTTTTCGTATCAGACAGGACCAACGTATGGCGCAGAGGGTGCAGACGGGGGATTCTCCGTGACCTTGTATGGGAATGGAAATCTACGTTATTGTACATATAAGCTCATGGATCAGATCAGTTCTATGCAAATATTTAAATTGAGTAAAGGACAGACGAAGATGGTCTATGACGTGGTTGCCCCTTTTGCGGACGAGCTAAAGAGAATCCCGGCAGAACTGGATAATGGTTCGGTCGGAGGAGAGTTTCAGGATTTTGTGTTTTTGGACTGGACGATCAAGACAAGTAATATACAAAAAGCGTATAGTCGGATGCTTTGTCAGCGCAGATTATCCTATTACAAGAAATACAAAGAGAATATAAAGTACGAAGATACGATTTTGAAAGTATTTCAAAAAATTTGCAAAAGATTTAAGAAGCAGGAAATCATATTATCCTTGCATGAGTGCAAGATGAGAGAAGATTTTCGCTTGAAAGTCACATGGTAAGAAGAAAGGCATTCTGTTTTAAAAAGGCAGAGTGTCATTTTTTATGCAGGAATATGCGCCGGAAATAAGATGCGAAATAGTTAAATGACTAATAATATTTTGGTGAAAAAGTATGAAGAAAATATAAAATCTAAAAATATATATTGACTTTTCTGAGAAAAATTACTAATCTAATCATTAGCTGTTTAATTAAATGGAGGTGAGTTCGATAGAATGCAAAACGAGATGAAATATTCTGCAAGTATAGTGTTTCAGCAGATTTTACATTTGATGGGACAAAAATCAATGCAGCTTCTTAAGCAATATGGGTTGAAGCCGGGACAGGCGGGAATATTATTTACATTAGATGAATATGAGAATCTTTCGCAGAAAGAGATCGCGAAGAAGATTGGAGTGACTCCGCCGTCAATCACCGTAGCGCTTAAAAAAATGGAAGCACAAGGCTATATCAAAAGAGTGAGTGATGAAAACGATATGCGGATCATTCGTATCTCTAATACGGATAAGGGCCGTGAATGTATTTCAGGAATCAAGTCGGTTATGATCAGTCTGGAAGAGATTATGTATGGCGGCATGCTTCCGGAAGAGATACTTTTGTTTCGCAGGCTTCTTTTACAGATTCAGCAGAATTTGCTAAATAGTAAAGAGATGGCGGGGATCAAGAAAGAGATGCCGCCGTGTGAAGAATTTTGACAGGAGGAATAAGACATTATGCGAAAATTAGTTGGATTTTTAAAGCCTTATGCTGCAACCGTTGTAGCAATTATCGCAGTGCTGATGTTGCAGGCATTTTGTGATTTGTCATTGCCATCATATACATCTGATATTGTCAATGTTGGAATCCAGCAAGGCGGAATTGATACATCGTTGCCGGAGCAGATAGCAGTGGAGGACATGGAGAAGCTTTTGCTGTTTGTATCGGAAGAAGGGAAAAGTACAGTGCTGGATGCTTATGAGAAGGATGATGAGGCCTACAGTAAGCCAGCCTATGTATTAAAAGAAAATGCTTCTGGCGAAGAGGAGATGTCGAAGCTTTTAGAGGTGATGGGAAAACCGATGCTGATTGTTCAGGGATTTGACTCTGACAGCGCCCAGATGGAGGAAATGAAGAAAGGGATTTTAGCCGGTATGCCGGAAGGAATGGCGGGTGAGGATACAGATATTTTTGAGATTTTGAAAATGATGCCAGAAGAGCAGCGAGGGCAGCTCGTGGAAGGTGTGTCAGAGAAAATGGATGGCATGTCGGATACGATGATAGATCAGGCAGCTACCATCTATGTGAAGAGTGCTTATGAGAATTTAGGGATGGATACCGATCATTTGCAGAATATGTATATTTTAAAAACGGGTGGAAAGATGCTTGCTCTTGCATTTCTTGGAATGATTGCAAGTATTCTGGCTGCATTCCTTTCATCGAGAGTAGCGGCTGCAAACGGACGCGATTTGAGGGCGTGGGTATTTAAAAAAGTAGTTGGATTTTCCAGCAGTGAATTTGATACTTTTTCTACTGCCTCACTGATCACGAGAAGCACGAATGATATTCAGCAGATTCAGATACTGACCGTTATGATGCTTCGTATGGTGTTGTATGCGCCGATCGTGGGACTTGGCGGTGTGTATAAAGTATTTCGGACCAATGTAGATATGTCTTGGATTCTTGCAGTAGCCGTAGCGATAATCTTTATGGTGATCGTTATTTTATTTACGATCGTAATGCCAAAATTCAAGGTACTGCAAAATCTGGTAGACCGTCTGAATCTTGTGACGAGGGAAATATTGACAGGACTTTCGGTGATCCGTGCCTTTAGCACAGAGCGTTATGAGGAAAAACGGTTTGACAGGGCCAACAAAGACTTGATGAAGACGAATTTGTTCGTCAACCGTGCGATGACATTCATGATGCCGGTGATGATGTTGGTGATGAATGGGATTTCTGTATTGATCATCTGGGTTGGCGGTCATGGCATCAACAACGGACAGATGCAGGTTGGCGATATGATGGCATTTATTCAGTATACAATGCATATTATCATGTCCTTCCTCATGATCTGTATGATTTCCGTTATGCTCCCAAGAGCTGCGGTTTCTGCGAATCGTGTGGATGAGATTATAAGAAGCGAAACGGTGATCAATGACCCGAAGACACCGAAGAGATTGCCGAAAGAGGGGAAAGGTGTGGTGGTGTTTGACCATGTATCTTTCCGATATCCGGGGGCAGAGGAAGAAGTTCTGCATGATATTTCCTTTACGGCAAAACCGGGTGAGACGACGGCTTTGATCGGAAGTACGGGAAGCGGTAAGTCTACGCTTGTGAATCTGATTCCGAGATTTTATGATGTGACGGAAGGAAAGATTATGATAGACGGAACGGATATCCGTGATATCACACAGCATGAACTGCGCGAAAAGCTAGGTTATGTGCCGCAAAAGGGAGTATTGTTCTCGGGAACAATTAAGAGTAATATCCTTTACGGAAATAAGGATGGTACAGAGGAAGAAATGTTAGAAGCAGCACAGGTGGCGCAGGCATCTGGTTTTATTGAGGAGAAACCGGAAGGTTATGAAAGTCATATTGCACAGGGTGGAAGCAATGTGTCCGGAGGACAGAAGCAAAGACTATCTATTGCGAGAGCAATTGCAAAACATCCGGATGTATTTATCTTTGACGATAGTTTTTCGGCACTTGATTATAAGACGGATGTGACGCTTCGAAAAGAATTGAAAAACCATACGGCGGAAAGTACGGTGATCCTGGTGGCACAGAGAATCAGTACGATTCTTCATGCAGAGCAGATTGTTGTGTTGGATGAAGGAGAGGTTGCCGGAATCGGAACGCATAAGGAGCTTTTGAAAAATTGCGAAGTCTATCGGCAGATTGCTTTATCACAGATGTCGGAGGAAGAACTTGCAAAAGATATGGATGATACAGGAAAGGGGGAATCTTAAATGGCTGGAGGACCTATGGGACATGGAAAAGGCATGACGGGAGAGAAGGCAAAAGATTTTAAAGGAACCATCAAAAAACTGTTTGGCTATCTTGGAACGTATAAGATTGGATTCTTCTTTGTGATATTATTTGCAGTTGGCAGTACAGTTTTTAATATCGTGGGACCGAAGATTTTAGGAAAAGCAACGACGGAGATTTTCGAAGGGCTTGTAAGAAAGGTATCCGGAGGAGGCGGGATTGATTTTGACAAGGTTGCGCGAATCTTAATATTCTTGCTCGGACTTTATCTTCTTAGCGCTGCATTTTCGTTTATTCAGGGATTTGCAATGACGGGAATTACGCAGAAATTGACGTATAAATTCCGTAAAGAGATTTCCGAGAAAATCAATCGGATGCCGATGAATTATTTTGATACGAGAACGCATGGAGAGATTTTGTCACGTGTGACGAATGATGTTGATACATTGAGTCAGAGTTTAAATCAGAGTGCAACGCAGCTTATCACATCGATTGCGACGTTGATCGGTGTGCTTGTGATGATGTTAAGCATCAGTCCTTTTATGACTTTGGTAGCGCTGTTGATTCTTCCGGTATCGATAGGATTGATTTCTGCGGTGATTAAACGTTCACAGAAATATTTCCGCAGCCAGCAGGAATATTTGGGGCATGTAAATGGCCAGGTAGAAGAGGTATATGGCGGACACAATGTTATTAAAGCATTTAATAAGGAAGAAGAAACGATTGCAGAGTTTGAAGAAAAGAATAATATTCTTTATGAATCTGCCTGGAAGTCACAGTTTTTCTCAGGCATGATGATGCCGATCATGCAGTTTGTAGGGAATCTGGGATATGTCGGTGTGGCGATTCTTGGAGGGTATCTGGCGATTAAGCGGACGATCGAGGTTGGAGAGATTCAATCCTTTATTCAATATGTAAGAAACTTTACACATCCGATTCAGCAGATTGCACAGGTTGCCAATATGCTGCAGTCGACGGCGGCAGCGTCTGAGCGTGTCTTTGAATTTTTAGAAGAGGCAGAAGAAGACCAGTATGCGGAACATCCGGTGTCTATCGAGGGGCTGAAAGGAAACGTAAGCTTTGAACATGTAAAATTTGGATATAATCCGGAGAAAATTATTATCAAAGATTTTTCGGCAGAGGTCAAAGAGGGTCAGAAGATTGCGATCGTCGGGCCGACCGGGGCTGGTAAGACGACGATGATTAAATTGGTAATGCGTTTCTATGATGTGAATGCAGGCGCAATTAGAATTGACGGGCATGATATCCGCGATTTTAACAGAAGTGAACTTCGTCAGATGTTTGGCATGGTGCTTCAGGATACATGGCTGTTCCACGGAAGTATAGAAGAGAATATCAAGTACGGTAAGCTGGATGCGACGAAAGAAGAAGTGATAGAGGCGGCAAAAGCAGCCTATGCGCATCGGTTTATCCAGACGCTGCCTGGCGGATACGATATGGAGCTTAACGAGGAGGCAAGCAATGTGTCGCAGGGTCAGAAACAGCTTCTTACGATTGCAAGAGCGATTCTTGCGGATCCAAAGATTCTTATTCTTGACGAGGCGACAAGTTCTGTCGATACGAGAACGGAGGTGCGTATCCAGAAAGCGATGGATAATCTGATGAAGGGAAGAACGAGTTTTGTTAT
Organism: uncultured Lachnospiraceae bacterium; assembly: GCA_910585545.1. Taxonomy (GTDB): domain Bacteria; phylum Bacillota; class Clostridia; order Lachnospirales; family Lachnospiraceae; genus An181. Next base: position 4,183 of record CAJUFN010000034.1, on the reverse strand, counting down.
TGCACATCGACTGTCTACGATTCGTGATGCGGACTTGATTCTGGTCATGAAGGATGGCGATATCGTGGAACAGGGGAAACACGAAGAGTTATTGGAAAAAGGCGGATTTTATGCAGAATTGTATAATGCGCAGTTTGAGCGTGCAAGCGCCTAATGGAAAAGCACGAAAGAAGTGCGGCGAGCACTTCTTTTGTTCCTGTGAATGAGGGAGGAAAACATGGCGATAAAAGCACTTGTATTTGATATGGATGGACTGGTGTTTGACACCGAGCGAGTGGTGCAAAGAACGTGGGCAAGAGCTGGAGCAGAGCTGGGATATCCGGGGATGGAAAATGTTATTTATCATACGCTGGGACTTAACCGTAGGAGGCGTACAGAGTTTTTTCGGGAATATATGGGAGAGGATTTTCCAGATGAGGAATTTAGCAGGCGCACAAGAAAGTATTTTTATGAAATTGCCAAAGAAGAAGGGATTGCCGTAAAGAAAGGAATCCGCGAATTGATCGTATTTGCAAAAGAACGGGGGTTGAAACTTGCGGTGGCGACTTCTTCGAGCGAGGAGCATGCTTCGGGACTTTTTAAAAATGCAGGTCTGTATGAATATTTTGACGCCTTTGTATACGGAAATATGGTAAAAAACAGTAAGCCGGATCCGGAGTGTTATCGAAGCGCATGTGAAGCATTAGGGGTATCGCCGAAAGATGCGGCTGCATTGGAAGATGCACCGGCAGGTATCGAGGCGGCATACCGGGCCGGGATGAAGCCAATCATGATTCCGGACCTTGCAAAGGTTACAGAGGAAGTGGAAGCGATGGCATGGCGGGTGTGTGAACATGCGGGAGAGGTTATGGACTTGTTGTTGACAAATGTGTGTTAAGGTGTTATCTTTTGGGATGGAAAAACGATGTGGGTTTCCATTAGAAAGAAGATGGAGGAACATAGGATGAAGCTGGGATTTATCGGATGCGGAAATATGGCGGGAGCCATGCTTGGGGGTATTTTAAAAGCAGGTCTTTTGAAAAAGGAAGATATCATTGCTTCTGCGCTGCATGAGGAAAGCAGGGAGCGCATCGGGAAGGAATTTGGAATTACGGTAACGGGAAATAACAGGGAAGTTGTGGAGCGTTCTAAGGTTGTGGTACTGGCGGTGAAACCGCAGTTTTACGAAGAGGTTATCACAGAAGTGAAAGATGCGGTCACAGAAGCGCAGGTTATCGTAACGATTGCGCCGGGCAAGACGGTTGCATGGCTTACGGAAGTGTTTGCAAAGCCGGTAAAAATCGTGCGAACTATGCCAAATACTCCGGCACTTGTGGGAGAGGGCATGACTGGCGTGTGTAAAAATGAACTTGTATCGGAAGCGGAGCTTTTGGGAGTAAATAAGCTTCTTGGCGCGTTTGGAAAAGTAGAAGAGGTACCGGAATATCTGATGGAGGCCGTGGTATCTGTAAGCGGAAGCTCACCGGCATATGTCTTTATGTTCATTGAGGCAATGGCAGACGCGGCGGTCAGAGAAGGGATTCCGAGAAAGAAAGCCTATAAATTTGCCGCGCAGGCAGTGCTTGGCAGCGCAAAGATGGTCCTTGAGACAGGAATGCATCCGGGAGAATTAAAGGATATGGTTTGTTCCCCGGCAGGTACGACGATCGAAGCGGTACGCGTTCTGGAAGAGAAAGGTCTTCGAAGCGCCGTAATGGAAGCGATGAAAGAGTGTACGAAAGCAGCAAAGAGTCTTTAAAAATAGAAGAGGAGAATAAAAAATGGCAAATCCAATTATTACATTTACAATGGAAAATGGTGACGTGATCAAAGCGGAGTTGTATCCGGAGATTGCACCGAATACGGTGAAGAATTTTATTTCTTTAGTAAACAAAGGATATTATAATGGATTGATTTTTCACCGTGTGATTCGTGGATTTATGATTCAGGGCGGATGCCCGGACGGCACAGGAATGGGTGGCCCGGGATATCAGATTCAGGGTGAATTTTCCCAAAACGGTTTTCAGAATGATTTGAAACATGAGCCGGGTGTGCTTTCTATGGCAAGAGCGATGCATCCGGATTCTGCCGGCTCTCAGTTCTTTATCATGCACCAGACTTCTCCGCACTTAGAAGGAGCATATGCGGCATTCGGTAAAGTTATCGAAGGTATGGACGTGGTGAATAAGATTGCAGAAACTGCGACAGATTTCAGAGATCGTCCGCTGGAAGACCAGAGAATGAAAGAAGTGACAGTAGAAACATTCGGAGAAACATACGAAGAACCGGAGAAAAGATAAGCAATAATAGGTGCCAAGGTCAAAATACCTTTTGGCAGATGTCTGTTGCGTGGGCAAGAAATCTTGATTTTGAGGTTTTTTGCCCATAGCGTGGACAAAATTATTTTATTTTAGGATATTATCGCCCATAGTTTGGGCGACAATGCATTTCTTAGTAATTCTATTGCCCAATGTGTGGGCAAGATATTTTCATTTCAGAATGCTATTGCCCATGGTCTGGGCAAGATATGTTTATTTTCAGATACAATTGCCCATGATCTGGGCAAGATATGTTTATTTTCAGATACTATCGCCCACGGTCTGGGCAAGATATTTTCATTTCAGAATGCTATTGCCCATAGTCTGGATGACAATGCTTTTCATAGCAATTCTATTGCCCATAGCGTGGGCAAGGCTACGTCATTTCAAGATATAATCACCCATAGAATAGAGAAGATTTGTCGATTCTAAGTTTTATCCTAACTACTTGATAAAAAGTAATGAATATATTAGATTGTATATGTAATCACTTTGTTATTTTGAGGAAGATTATATTGATGTGCCAGTATCCCATGCTGAATTGCTGCATATTTGTGAAAAAATCGGTTTGATTAAAATATCAGAAAACAGGGATACTGTTCGTATGGCGAAGGTGAGGCATTACTAAAAATAAACAATAAAAAACTAAGGCGGTGGGATTATGAAGGTGTTATTAACAGGTGCTTCTTCCGGGATAGGAAAAGATATGGCAGCGATACTGAATAAAAAGGGATATGATTTGGTATTGGTGGCAAGAAGCAAGGAAAGATTAGAAACAATAAAAGCTAATCTGCAAAGGGAAAATCCAAACGGTAAAATCGAAATTATATCTATAGATTTGTCCATAGAGGAAAACTGCAAAGAATTGTGCGAAACAGTGGAGGATGTTGATATTTTAATTAACAATGCAGGATTTGGGGATTGCGGTAACTTTTTTGAGACGGATTTAGAGAAAGATATGCAAATGATAAAAACGAATATCACTGCATATCACATATTAACAAAAGAGTATTTAAAGAAAATGCAATTAAAAGGCAAGGGGAAAATATTGAATGTTGCTTCTGTTGCAGGTTTTATGCCTGGACCACTTATGGCAACTTATTATGCAACAAAGGCATATGTTGTCCGGCTGTCGGAAGCTATCAGGGAGGAACTGAAAAAAGAAAAATCCGATGTACAGATAAGCATATTATGTCCTGGTCCGGTGGAAACAAACTTCGGAAATGCAGCAAATGTAAAATTCAAGTTAAAAGAGGCAGATAGTTTTAAAGTGGCTGAATATACAATCAGGCATTTTGAAAAAGGTGATTTCTATATTGTGCCATTCTTAACTACAAAACTAGCGAGGGTTGCAGCGAAAATATTCCCAAGTAATCTAGTGAGCAGGGTAGTGTATCAAGTTCAAAAAAGCAAATTGGAAAGATAGAAGCCTTAAAACGAAAGAGACGGTTAAGAAAAATGTTTTCGCTTGAATTAGTCAAGCCTTCTTAACATAAAGGATTTTTTGAGACGTTATCGCTTGCTGTGTGGACAGGAAATCTTTTTAGTTTGTTTTTTTGCCCACGAGTTGGGCAGGAAATCTCTTGAATTTGTTCTTTTGCCCATGCGCTGGGCAGGAAATCTCTTAAATTTGTTCTTCCACCCACGAGTTGGGCAATTATTCTTTTTAACTTGTTTTTTTGCCCACGCAGTGGATAATAATGCTTTTTAACTTGCTGTTTCGCCCAAAGTCTGGGCGAAAGTCTTTTCCGATTCACTTATGTGCCCAAAGCCTGGGCAAGAATCCTTCTTAACTGATTCCTTTCGCCCACAATCCGGGTAACAATGCCTCTCTTAGCAACCCTTTCACCCACCCTCCCCTTACCGTCAAAACAACCAAAAAATAA
>CAJUFN010000033.1 GCA_910585545.1 uncultured Lachnospiraceae bacterium | reverse complement strand
TTTTTTCTCAACCTTCTTTCTTGGAATTCCCTATACTTGAATTATACAGGAAGCTTCATTTTGATTCTCCAATCCTTAATTTTTAATGGAAAATCATGTGGCGGTCCACGAATACATCGCTCTTGATATATCAACAAAATTCGACATATACAAAAAAAAGAATACATGCCGCAAAAACTTGTGTTTCTTGCTTGATGTATTCTTTCATTTTGAAATTTATAAATGTGTTCGTAAAAAAACCTTAGCAGTTTTACTATGTAGATTTCGCACAAAAAATATATAACCATTAATAACTCTTTTTTTGCCCAAAACCTCTTCCATGTGTAGCTATATACTATATATCGCCCACTATTTTTTTGCCAAAAACAAATGATACAAACAATAAATATTCTTTATCATTTGTATCATTTGTTTAAAATTATAATAAATATACTATGTAAAATTTGCTGAATTTCTAAATAGTTAGGCAGTACTACAGAAAAAGAAGAAATTTTAATGACAGAAACATACCCTGCAAAATTATTACTCTATTTGATTAAGTAAAAGAATGGAAACATACAATTTTGCAAGGCATTAAAAATAGATCCAATAATAGGGATAAGATTTCAAGAGCAATAGAAATCATAGGGCTTATATAATTCCCCTGATTTGCTCCAAACAAGTAATGTGATTGTCATTCATATAACGCTGTATACCTGCTACAGTCTCAACCGTAGCAAAAGGATTGTATAAATTCGCAGTACCGATCTCTATTGCTTCAGCTCCTACCATAATAAACTCCAAAGCATCTTCGGCTCCTGAAATTCCACCCATGCCTATAACCGGGATATTCACAGCATTACATACTTCATATACCATTCTTACGGCAATTGGCTTTATTGCTGGTCCTGAAAAGCCTCCTATTTTTTTCCCCAATACTGCTTTCTTATTTTTTACATCTATTTTCATTCCACGAAATGTATTAATTAATGACACCGCATCTGCACCCGATGCCTCTGCGACCTTTGCAATTTCAACAATGTCAGAGGCTTCAGGAGACAGCTTTACAATTAAAGGTTTGGATATACTCCTTTTAATAGTAGAAACAATCTTTTCCGTAATTTTCGGATTATTTCCAAAAGCTATTCCTCCATCCTCAACATTAGGACACGATATATTAAGTTCAATCAAATCTATGTCACAGGAATCTGCCTTTTCAGCTACAAAGACATATTCCTGCATGGTGTGACCGCAGATATTTATAATGATTTTGGTATCATATTTTCTCAAAAAGGGAATATCCTCCTCTATGACTTTATCTATTCCCGGATTTTGCAGACCAATAGAATTTAACATACCGCCATAGGTTTCTGCAATTCTCGGAACCTCGTTACCTTTCCATTCCTGCATAGATGTCCCTTTAACTGTTATAGCGCCTATCTGATTCAGATCTACATATTCTGCATGTTCCTTGCCGTATCCGAAAGTACCCGAAGCTGTTATCACCGGATTTTTCAAAACAATTCCTGCAATCTTTACGCTCATATCACTATTCATTCCAAATTACCTCACTTCCATCAAAAACAGGACCATCTTTGCATACCCGTAAATATTTCCATTCTTCCTGATCTGATTTTTTAATTTTTATTGCACAGCCCAAACAAGCCCCAATTCCGCATCCCATTCGTTCTTCCATAGAAACTTGGATTTTTACAGCTTTTGTTTTCATTTCCTGCACTAATCTTTCTAACATTTTCTTTGGTCCACACGCATACACAAACTTTGCTTCCATCGGATAATTCTTTAGTAATTCTATTACGTTTCCATGAAAACCATCTTTTCCAGACATTGTTGAACAATAAAAATTTGTACTGTATTTTGTAAATTCATCTACCAGAAACGGAGATTCATCAAAGCCTAAATATACATACTTTTCACCTTTTATTTGTTTCGTTAATTCCAATAAGGGAGCAATCCCTACACCACCACCAATTACTATGCTGGGAGCCTTATAATCCGGTAAGGAAAATCCATTCCCTAATGGTCCTAATACCTTAATCTTATTTCCTGTTTTTAACTGTGTCAGCTTCTCAGTACCTTTACCTACAACCCGGTACACAAACTTTGTCAAATTCTGCGTAGACTCACTGACACTGACAGGGCGAGGTAACAGGAGACTTTTATCATCTATGTAGAGATTATAAAACTGTCCCGGCAATATACTTTGTGTATCGTTTATTACTAATTGAAAAATTCCTTGTTTAGATATTTGAATATTATCAACCACTTCCACATACTTAAATTGTTTCATAAAAGCCTCCTACAATTTCTGTTACAACCCAATATTCTCTATACCACTATCTTCTATATGAACAGATAGATTGTTTTCTAAAAACAAACAGCCATCTGCATATAATCTATATATTACCAGTGCATTTATATCTTTCTTTTTTGCACGCATCTTATAAGATTCTGTTTCTACCTCAAAATTCATTTCTCCAAATGGTGTAAGGTATTCAGCCAGTGTTTTTTCACCTTGTAAAAACAGAAATTGACCTGACAAAGAACCACTTTTGCAGAGCCGCATTTCTGTTTCCGAAAGAAACAGAATATTATCTGTGGCTGTTCCATGCTCGTCCAGTTCATGATAATTAACCACATGTAATCCATTTTCAAAATAATAAGTTCCGGTTGTCTTTGTCAAAATTGTTTCCCATCCGCTTCCAGTATTCTGGATACCCTGAACGGAAATGCAAATGTCTTTATTCATCCGTTCCCCCTTATAACAGCTTTTATTTTGATTTATAATCAGCATCTCACTTCAATTTTTCATTTTTTGATATATAGTATCTTTTTTGATAGTACCTTGTCTAAATTGAAATTTTGTTATATAATATGGATAAAATACTAAATAAAAAGGAGTGTGGAAAATATGGCAAACATAAAAGGCAGTCTCCCCCGCTGTGTTCCCATGTGCTTATTACAGTCTGTTTTGACAGGCAAATGGAAAATCCTGATTTTATGGTATATTTCAACCTATCAGACACAAAGGTTTGGAGAACTCCGCAGACGTTTAGGCGACATAACGCAGTCAACCCTGACGAAGCAGCTTCGTGAATTGGAATCTGACGGTTTTATCCAACGATATATTTATCAGGAAATTCCTCCCAAAGTGGAATATTCTTTAACTGAACTCGGAAAAAGTTTTATCCCCATTTTGGAAACCATGAAAGCATGGAGTGAAACGCACCTGAGTATTCCTGCTCCTCCACCTGCCGATCCAAATGAATAATCTTTTTAATATAGGTTCGCCAGATGACGAACCTATATTTTTACTAATATGCTTTTGACTCCTTATAGGTGTGGTAAATGCTCCCTGTACCTTCTCAATTCCTTTTCATCAACAGAACCAATCACCTGGTTCAGCCATGCCACCATTTTCTTTCTGTCTTTTGGCAGTCTGCCTTCAACATTGATGCAGTTTGACGCTCCCATTGTTGCGAAATAAGTAGGAATGTCCAGTAGTTGAATTAATGTTCTCAGTTCATACAGTTTTTCAATCTCTGTTTCCTCTTTCCAATTCCCCGCCTGTATCTCCTGATACAATTCAGATGTCGGATATATAGTAAGCATGGAAGACACGATTATTTTGGGATTTACCTGATTAAATACTTCCGCAGTATTCTTTGCCCCAATTTCCCCACGGTTAGCTCCATAGATGCCTGCCAGATAAAAGAAATTGTAATCCATGCCCACTTCGTCCAGTCTCTTGCTCTCTGTGATGATCTCCTTTGTTCCAAAACCTTTGTGCATAAACTCCAATGATTCATCATCACCAGCCTCTGCGCCAATTGTAAGGCTGTTATAACCCATCTCACGCAGTTCCCCAAGCTGCTCCGTTGTTTTGGGTGTAATGTCTGTAATACGTGCAAAACATCCTATAGATTTCACCTTTGGATAATATTTCTTTACCAGTTCTGCCAATGTTTTGAGCTTATCAAAACTTAGCACAAAGGGATTTGCACCCGTAAAGAAAACACGGTCTGCATTCCTCTGATAGCGGCTTATCTCTTTCAAATCCGCCTCCACTTCCGATAGCGGTGACATACGGAATTTAAACGGCACATCTTCATACAATGTACAGAATTTACATTTATGATGTGTACAACCTGCCGTTGCCTGAACCAGTGCTGAATACGCTTCGTATGGAGGTCTCCATATTGTTCCTGTGTAATGCATAACATTTCTCCTCTCTTCTTTTATAAAACTTGATTATCTTTTTTATTGTTTTCTTTATTTTACTGCACTATATCACATTGAACAAGTACTGTCTTAAAAAGCATATAGTATGTTTTTTGATACTATGTATCAAAAGCAACAAAATAGTGATTGTGAGTCAAGAGTTTCAAATTTAATGCTTGACTTACAATCACCATCCCGCCCCGCTAATTAATCTGTTCATTTATAAAACACTATTGTTTAAGCATTAGACAGCCAGCATAAATTTTTTAAACCTGCCTCTTTTCCTCTGCTGCCATTACACTACGACTTTCCCATTCTCATTAACATACTGCATAATTGGAGCTTCTGCATTGTTTGGAATCGGACTTCTGACCAATAGGACAGTATCGCCTTCATGCTCTTTTTCATAGTCCAGATACATTTCCAGACTGGATATTACCACAACATTCAATCCCCGGTCATCAAGAGCCAGACTTAGTGACCGGAGGGATTTATTAACTGAACCCGGTGTTGTAATAATTAGCGCATCCCTGATTCCCTCAATAAATTCGTCCGTCAGTCCTGCTATTTCCACTATCGGACTTATTTTACTTGCAACCCACATACAGCTTGTATTGATGAACTTATTTTCACGATCCTTATATGTTTCCATAATGAAATTATTAAGTTCTTCAACCTGCTTGGGCAGAAACGTTACATATGGCACTAAACACAGCGGTTTTCCATTCTGCTGCTGCTCTATTTTCTCCCGGTAATTTTCCATTTGCACCAGGATCATATCCTCCGGGAAAATACTCTTGAAGTTTTTAACAATTATGTGATTAGGTTCACACAGTAAAACGTACTGATAATTGCTGTCCACCTTCATAAATGCATCCCGGACTTTACGCACAAAAGGGCAAGGGTTATCCAAGATCTCCACTCCCATTTCACGAAGTTTCATTTCTTCATCAACAATGGAGTCATACCCTGAATTTACCACAACATAGTTGGTATCTTTAATATCTTTGTACGTTTTTACCACTTCGATATTTAAAGATGCCAGCCACTTCAAGTCAAGCCCAACCTTTCCACCGTCATTGCTAACCCAGTCCTCAATCAGAACGATTTTCCTATTGCCGCCCTCAGCCTTTGACTCCTGCATCATAGGCACCAGTTTATTCAGGAAAATATTTTCCAGCCATTTACATCTTCCATCATTTTTTAATAATTTTACATTCATTTTCGACCTCCATATTTTTACTAATTATTTTCTTTGTACCAGTCCACAGCCTTTTTTACTCCTTCAAAAATAGGCGTGTTCTGTTTCCACCCAATTTCTGCATAAGCATTGTTAAAATATTGACCATGATTGGATAAAATGTTGATTTCCCTTAATGACAGCACCGGATAGTTCTTATGGAACAGTGCATTAAGCCATCTGTTGATTCTCATTCTAATGCGAATGAAAATTTTAGGATAAACCTTAGTTGGATATTTGTATCCCAGCATTTCAGCCACCATCCGCACGACATCATGTATTCCAGTATCGTTTCTTTCAAGGCTCACATACTTCTTTCCGATTGCCTTCTCATCCACCATTGCCTGATAAAACAATTCGCATAAATCGTCTACAAAAACAATAGGGGCATTCATCTCACCGCCCTTTGATAAAAACGGCAGTCCGTTTTTAAGCATGTTTGCAATCATCGGAATAAGCAGCCTGTCATAATATCCGTATATATATCCCGGATAAATGACCGTAATCCGCAGTTTGTCGCTAAATTTTTCAACCGCTTTTTCCGCATGGTATTTACTGATGGTATAGTCAGAATAAAATGGTTTTTTGTATGGTCTGTAATTTTTCACAACAATAGATGAACAATATATCAGTCTGCATGTCGGATTATAGCGGCATAACGCTTCACAGACATTAACACTGCCCTCCACATTTACCTTTTCCAACTGTTCCTTTGAAGCAGCAGATACCTGAGCCGCAATATGTATGCATATATCAATCCCCTGTACAAAAAGTTTCAGGGATTCCTTATTGTTTATATCCCCATAAACAAGCTCAACGCCCATTTTATCCAAAAAGTCTGCTTTTGATTTACTCCGAACCAAGCATTTTAATTGAAAACCCTTCTGGTTCAAAATCTCACTTAACCGCCGTCCCAAACCGCCTGTACTACCTGTAACTCCTATAATCATCTTTTTCACTTTGTCCCCTCCTTTCCTGCTTTTTCATCGGTTCTCCTATGCCCCTTTACGCTTGTTACGCTTATTCAGGTAAAGTTCACGGTTCCGAAATGTATATGCGCCAAAATATCCTGACGCATTTACCGAGTCTTCCTGAATAATTGAAAAAACAGAGTACATTGCGCCTCCATCCGGCTTACATGCAGGTATAAGCTGGATATAATACGGCTCATCCAGTTCAACATATTTCTTGTAATCCACATATGATGCGGTTAATGCCATGACGCCCTGACAAGTAACGCCCATTAAATGGAAAGCTGCCAATGTTGCCTGACGTGCCGCTTCAAATAATTTTATCCCGTCCAAATGATCCGCATTATGATCACTATGCAGCTCATCTATATAATTAAACCCTCTGAAATAAATCACATTTTCCATACGCTCCGCATCTGAAATCAGCACATTTCCCTGATGCACCTTATGCACATATTCTTTTTGCATCGCCTGTGTTCTTTCCGATAATCTCTGCTCAATCTCAGGGGGCATTTTTATCCTCTCAATAACACTGTACGCCTCTTCCGGATTTCGGTAATCCCAATCCAACTTTGACAAATCTGCCTCTGCGCTAATGCGGAATGTTGTATTCTTCTTCGGATTTCCCATCACAAAATTTACTCTCTCCCCCAAACAAAGCCGTAAAACTTCCAGTTCTCTCCGGTCACTTATCAGGATATCCATCGGCTCTAACTTTTCCGGTTCATCTCCTTTGACATAAATGTTATACTTGCATCCTTCCACGCTATTTACCTCCTAAAATGCTTTCTTGTTGCTCTTGAACGATTTACTACTTACAATAAATATGCTATCACAATTTCTAAACAGTTCTCAAACATCGTAAAAAATCCGGCTTTATCTGTAATTTTTCCATTAAAATTTATGTCTTTAAACATCCTGCCAACCCCATATAAAGAAAAAAGATGATAACACTGCTGTTTATCATCCATTCCCGTATCTACATGATTCAGTTTTTAATCCCATTGATATACAAAAGAAATAACTATTGAGTTTTATGGCATTTTTTAATCTACATTCTGGCAGAATCTACATTTTCCTTAAACCATTCATATGCAAGATTTACACCTTCATCCAGTTCAACCTTGTGCTGCCATCCCAGTTCATGCAGTTTTGTAACATCTGTCAATTTCCGTGGCGTTCCGTCCGGCATATCATGGTTCCATATAATCTCCCCGTGATAACCTACTACTTTTTTAACTGTCTCGGCAAGTTCCTTTATTGTAATTTCCTTCCCAGTCCCAATATTCACATGTTCCTCTCCACTATAGTTTTCCAGTAAAGTCACACAAGCATCTGCCATATCATCCACATACAGAAATTCCCTCAAAGGAGTGCCTGTTCCCCACAGTTCCACAGTCGGTAATCCGTTCATTTTAGCCTCATGAAATTTACGGATCATCGCCGGCATAACATGGGAACCTTCCAGATTATAATTATCATAAGGTCCATAAAGATTTGTAGGCATACAGCTTATAAAATCATCCCCATATTGCCTTTTAAAATATTTACACAGCTCAAGACCTGCAATTTTTGCAATAGCATAGGCTTCGTTTGTTTCCTCAAGCGGTCCTGTTAATAGTGCATCCTCTGGCATCGGTTGCGGTGACATTCGTGGATATATACATGTACTTCCAAGAAAAAGCAGTTTTTTAACATGGTAGTCATGACAACATTTAATCACATTACACTGAATCTGCATATTATCATAAACAAACTCCGCAGGTGTACTATTGTTTGCATTAATCCCTCCGACTTTTGCTGCTGCCAAAACAACAACATCGGGTTTTTCTTCTTCAAAAAAATCCTTTACCATCTGTTGATTTGTCAAATCCAGTTCCTTGTGTGTCCTGCCTATCACATTGGTATAACCTTTTGCTACTAAATTTCTCACTATAGCGCTGCCTACCAGTCCCCTGTTACCAGCTACATAGATTTTGTCTGTATGGTTTATCATTCTGATCTTTCCCTTCAATTCCAGCATTTCTTGAATTATATATGAATAACAGCCCTAAATTTTACCCCATTTTATTTTATTGGCTATTATGTTCAATTTTTCTTCTAACTGATGAACGATGCAATAGTCATCAATATAGTCAGATATTCCAAATTGATTTAATAATATTTTATCAGCACTGCTGCAGTCATGCAAGACCGCAAGGATAGGTATTTTTTTTTCACAATATAATTTGAACACCCACTTTAAAATGGTATCAATTTTTTCTGGACTAATCTCTATTACCAATATATTATATTCAGAAACTATATTTCGTATATTCAACAGCTCTATCGGGGTTCTGTCAAAAGATATGTCAAACTCATTCTTTGTCAAGTTAATAGCTGTATGCTCTCCTACATATAAAATCCTCATATTACGCCCCCATTTCAAATAAAAGGGGCAACCATAAGGAAACACCTTAATAGTTGCCCTAATTAACATTAGATTCTCTAATACACTTTTTGTAGTTAATCTTTCCCAAGACAAGAATACCAACCATGAATATTGTCGTTACTGAAATCATCAATAGCAATTTATCAAACCCCATCAAATAAAATATAATTGACAAAACGACTATTTTAATAATGGAACGATTTAACATTCTTCTAAAGCTACTTAGTTCGGAAGGACTTATAGGTCTGTTAATATCTTCAACTGGTGCCATCAATTTTATCACAATTAAAGAAATAAAAACAATACCTATTGAATATGAATTGTCAATGTTCAGATGTTTGACAACAAGTAATAATCCCAAAAGTGACATACAAGAACAAATTAAACAGCTACTATAGGTACTTAAATGCAGTCCTCCGGCATATGAACGCAATAATGTAAATACTGCAAAGAAAACCAGAGTTTCCCATTCCATATGGCATAACACGGCTATAATTATACTTATTACCGTATTCAAACACACTTCCAACCCAACCTGAAAACCATACTTATATATGCTGCTTTTTTCTATAGTAATCACATTTTTCCGAATTAAGTAACTGGTCAATGTATGCGCAATAACTTCCATTTCTTACTTATTTCCAAACGTCTTTAATTCCTCCGGCATTTTAGGCTGATGAAAAATGTAAAAACATATCCTCTGAACAGAACCGCCTGCAAATGCCAACGCAAAGTTCACCATTGCCCCATTTGTTTTGCCCAAAATAAAATCAATTAGTTTCTTCATAAACATTCCTCCCTATTTAGTCAAGTCTTTTTTCCTTATTTTTCAAGGATTTTTTAGTTAC
>CAJUFN010000032.1 GCA_910585545.1 uncultured Lachnospiraceae bacterium | reverse complement strand
GAGGTCCCAGCGCCGCATTCAGTTCGTTGGCGTACAAACGGTCCACGTTGTTCCACTGGTCATAGTCGATATAGTGTAAGACAGGTCAACTTTATGATAACGGGGTTCTTATATGAGTTGATTTTTCTACGATTTATTCCGCTCATTCTATGGGTTGTGCTGTGATCTTTTTTATCTCTCTGCTTTTTCGGTTTTTACGCGGAACGTTCCCTGTGTTTTACGCCTTTTTTGTAAATTAAAATACTGATACAGAACAGGAAAAGAAAAAGGAAAAATAAAAGTATTGCAAATACTATCCGATAAGGATTGACTTGGTACGATACGTATACAGAGGTGGATTCAACAACAATTTTTTTCAAATCTCTAAAGAAAAAATCTTTTATAGTGAAATTATCCGTTATTTCTAAAATGTTTCCATCACCATCTACAAAAGCGAATTTACAGTTTTTACAGTCAACAATTTTGTCAAGTAGCCTTTGGTTAGAACCATACTCTATACGAAGCATATTTTTATTTCCCGTAGCACTGCTTGGTATTATTGTACTGTCTTTAAAATGAAACAAATAACTGTAGTATCCGTCATCAAAATATGCAATTTCACTATTCCTGTTAATTTCTAAAATCTCATCTCTAAATATATTTTGAACTATATGAGGTTCCTCTTTTTTAGAAATAAAGTCTGAGTCATTACAATGAATCGGTATTAATAAATCTATATAAACTGTATTTTGTGGTATTTCATCACAAACGACGTTAATAACTAAAAAAGGGGAAGGCATATACGCATGAACCGGAATAAAAAATATAACAAGTAAACAACTTAGAAGTGTACTAAGTATAAAAGCTTTTTTTAACATTTGTATACACATCCTTATTCAAATATCCAATACCCGACAATCAACTTAAAACCATCCTCTTTTACAAGTTGCGAAACAGATGAAACTGCACGAACTGTTGAACAATCTTCATATCTATTATATACTATTAACTTACCATTAGAGGTTCCTCTTGCCATAACGGTATGTATCCCTTTGGTGTGGACGTACACTATTATGAAACAACGTCCATCCTGTATGTATTTATCCATTGTTTTCGTAAAATAAAAAGATTTAACTTGAAAACCTTTTTTTCATGTACTCCCCAATTGCTGAGGGCTTCGTTCCAAGGAATCCATCACCCCAAATCCCGCCTGATAATTCAAAATCATGTATTATGTAATATATATATTCAAATTTACCTAAAAATTTTAAAGCATTATACACTGCTATTATTTCACAGCCATTATACCACATTTTGCGAAAACCATAATTCATATTGCTAACTGGACCATTTGCTTGACCATATACATAGTCATCAAATTGATATTGAACGTTCAGTAAAAAGTTAATATATGAATAAACTCTAACAATAGATTGGGGGAGACGACCTTCTGGATCTGTCTTATTCACTGGATTGTTATTACAATACGCAAATAGATTCGCCCCGTGTGTTTCGCCTTGCGTTGCCAACAAAATAGACGTATCATCACAGTTGAGGAACCGTCCCCATTCGGGATTGTAGTACCGTGACTGCAAGTAATAAAGTCCTGTGGTAAAGTCATAGTTATACCCGCGGTAGGTGAGGGGGCAGAAAATTGCCGTAATCATTTGCAAACTTTCGTCCGCAATCTCATTTGAGGGATTGCCGTTTTCATCAAAGTAGATGTAGGAAATTTTGCCCCACGGGTCATAGTTGTATTCAATCATGACCCGTCCTTCCATATCGGCAAGCGCAATGATGTCACTTTGCAAATTCCGCACAAACAGAATGATGCATGATTGGGAATTTAACCATTTTCTAAATTCAATATAGCAAAAAATTGTATAAAAGTCAAGAAACAGCAGGAAACAGAGGGTTATTTGTTTCTTGCTGTTTTGTTTTTTAGAGAATCTGTTTGGAATTTGTTAGAGGGAGAAGTACGAGTTTGTGATTTGCTGTGCAAGCATTGTAAAATAGACTTGCGGAAAGGAGGTGAGTATGATGGAATTTCTGAAAAAATTCGGCAGCTTGGTGCGGACGAAAAGAAAAGCACTTCACTATTCACAGGAAGACCTTGCAGAAAAAGTGGACATTAGTTGGCGGCATGTACCCAACATAGAAGCGGGCAAGTGTGACCTGCGCCTTTCTTTAGTATTGCGTTTGGCTGACTGTTTAGACATTGATTTAAACGGGCTGAAAAAGTACATCAAGTGTGACGAAAACGGGAATTACGGAAAAGACTTGCTTAAATAAGTTGTAATTTTCTAAGTTCCCAACCAAAAAGCACCACGGTAGCGGATTCATCCGCTACCGTGATGTGTCTTAATAACTACAAATTAATTTTTTATCGTGAAATATAAACTCCTCTCTTGTTTTCGTCATCTACAGAATTTAATCGTATTCAGATTTAATTAGCACATTTTTTGTATGATATTGCGAATACTTATTTCATAATCAGTGGTGTAATATGCTTTTAGCATCAACAAAGAAATGGAATCTTCTTTTTGTACGAGGAGTGCGAAATAGGAATAATTTCTCCTTTCACCAGTATGTGTGGTAAAATAATATTTATATTCATTACCATTACATTCACCGGTTGAAACTTCTCCATCTGTATATATGATTCTGGTAATCCATTGAAAATATTCTTTTTGCAAGTGGTCAATTATTTTTTTGTATATATTCGTGGAGGATTACGAAATTCATATGCACTTATTTCTATGCTAAACATATCATCTTCTTTGCAGACATAATTGGTTTCAGTGTGATAAGCATAAGTCTTTCCAAGTGCAATGAAATTTGAATCTATATTTTTGTAAGAAGGATCTTTGGTTAACATGGGAGTATTTGCATAATTTTCTATTTGGTACTTTTGATCCAGTTCGATGCTATTTTGAATATTTTCTTGCTGGTTGCTGTATATAGAAATTGCCAAAACGGAGATGAGCGAAAATATCAACCCTAAGGTGATAATGATGATGGAAGTGTTTCGAAATCGCTTTTTTATCGGATTTTCTAAGAAACCACAAATACAACCTAATAATATGCCTAATGAACAAATGGTAAGTGGAATCTTAATAGCAAAAGGTTCACCAAAAAATACAGTGACATAGTTTGCACCAATTTTATCTTGTAAAGCAAAGCCCCATATAATACATAGAAAAAACAACGTAATAAAAGATGTTAGGAAAGAACGTACTGTTTTGCTATTCATTTCTTAAACTCCTTCGCACAATCGTGTTCAATTTTATTTAGTGGTATATTTTTTCCATTGAATCTTTTCTTTTCATATGTACAATACCAGTTTAAGATACATGCTGAATCACTTCCAAAAGTCTTTTGGCGTTCTAATTCTGATCTGATATATTTGCCTCGTTTAGAAAAAACGATCGCGTTTGTAGTAATACTACGAGCAAATTCAAAAGCAGTAAAGTATTCGGCGACCGGAGAAGACAACACAGCAGAAAGACCGTCGCTTAATCCATAAAACTCGTTATCGAACCGTAGAAGAGAATCACCAATAGAACCTCCGTAAGAAATATCGGTCCAATCGCTCCTAGAACGTATTTCCATATGTCCTTCAAAATATTTTATACCGATTTCAGTGCGGAAAACACCTTTTAAAAGTATGACTGAAGCTCTGGAATTAGAGTTGTGAATATAATTAAACGAGAGACAATACAAAGACTTCTCAATTGTCTTATCATTCAAATTATAGTAATTGTAGCATGGCAGAACTTCGTATAATCTATGTCCAAATGCCATCTCCATAGCACAAAGAACGACTAAAAGATTTACTAACTCTTGAATGAATCTAGGATCAGGAGACATGCCGGTATAATCAACCATATTTACTGGATCATTATTACAATACGCAAACAGATTTGCCCCGTGTGTTTCGCCTTGCGTTGCCAACAGAATAGACGTATCATCACAGTTGAGGAATCTGCCCCATTCGGGGTTGTAGTACCGCGACTGCAAGTAATAAAGCCCTGTGGTAAAGTCATAGTTATACCCGCGGTAGGTGAGGGGGCAGAAAATTGCCGTAATCATTTGCAAACTTTCGTCCGCAATCTCATTTGAGGGATTGCCGTTTTCATCAAAGTAGATGTAGGAAATTTTGCCCCACGGGTCATAGTTGTATTCAATCATGACCCGTCCTTCCATATCGGCAAGCGCAATGACGTCGCCCTGTAAGTTCCGCACAAACAGGTAGCCCGCATCGCCGTTCAGAATACAGCCCTGCGCCTGGTTGCTTTCATCATAAATGAATTCCACAAAGAACGGCACCTGTATGCGGCGTATTTCGCCTTTGATTGTGATTTCCATGGTGTAAAGCAGATATTGTTGTGTAAGTACACCGTTCAGCCAAATGTAGTAAACGACATATTCTTCCGTGCCGTCTGCGCCGATTTGGTGTTTTTCGGTACGGAAACCGTCCGCATCATAGGCGAAGGTCGTTTTTGTGCCGTCGGGGTTGATAATTTCCGTCAACTGTTTTCCCATCCAAACATATTTTTGGTCGCCGTAGGAAACGGGATTCCCCGCCGCGTCGTATTTGATTGCCTTGCCGTCGTAAGACGATAAGCGGTCTTTCCATTGGATATAGTTATACAGCGATTTGACCGTTTTTTCGGGTGTGCCGAGATTATCGGATTCCGTGTACGGATAAATCTTTTCGGAGACACGGTTGCCGCCCTTGTCGTATTGGTAGGTAAACGTCTTTTTCTGTACATTATCGTCTACGCGTATCAGCTGGTTGGCTTCGTCATATTCATAGTAGTACCGCGCATCGATAACGCTTCCGTCTGCGTCCATCTCGTATTCTCCGTCTATATTGCCGTTTTTATCATAGCCGTAGCCGAGTCTGTATTCGCGTACATTGTTTTCCTGTGCCATGCTTGTGCCGTAGGTGACACGCGTGTGTATCGTGTCAACGCGCCCCTGCGCAGTGTTGTTTTTACCCGTATAATACAGGTAATCCGTTACCACGGCAGCAAATGGATTGGGAGACTCGTTTTCAGACTGCGCATTGTTCCGCAAAACCGCCGCCTTTTCCTGTGTTCTGCCGAATGCGTCCGTGGATTTCAGCAATTCTGCGCGCACGTTGTCCGCAATAAATTCTTTTTTGGACGCGGTAACGCCTAAGACAGAGGACGGAGTTTTGCCTTTTGCTAATTTCTCTCAGGACACAGAACCGTCCCCTGTCTTTCAAAATTCTTCTCTACATGCTCTTATCCGACATTTGTTTGTGAAAATGCCAAATGAATTTTTTCACTTATTTTTTTTGGCAGTTTAATAGTATAATCTGGAATTTCATTGAGACTAAAATAATAATTGTTATTACTATCTTTTACCAAGTAGTATCGATTGTAACAAATATCTTCGCATCCCTCATAATACCAATGTATATCCCAAATTTCATAAGTTTCAAGTAGAGACGATTCGCTTTCAATATAATTTCCATAATCATAAATAGGACTGTTTATCGTATCCCAAACTTGCCCATAGATAATATCTACAGTTAAATCTAAATGATATGTTTGCTCGTAGGTGGTGAATGCCAGCGAACGAAGTAAATCACATTCTTCTTTAGAAAAGTTAGGGTGAATTGTTGAGGAATTTCGAAGAATATATTCTTGTCTATCAGAATCCCACTTTAATGGGGAGCATGTGTATTGTATGGAGTCCATATGTTGTATAAAAACTATTTCGGAAATATCATCCTCAATTAAATTAGGAAATTCAAAGTTTTTATGAATAAGGATTTCATTTTCTATTTCCGAATTCCACGAATCATATTGTAAATGATACAGTATATTGGGATTGTTTTGTATTATCCAATATAAATCCTTTTCCTTTAATTTTTTAGTCGGTGTTTTGATCGCCCACTCTCTCCTACCGTAATTATTATTGTACAAAAGGCGTCCATATTGCTCTGTATTTATGCTTTCCGCGATATTTTCTTCCAGGATGTTATGCGGTAAATTTTTAGTATATTCGGTGATTATTTTCTGCTCGGAAACGCCACAAAATATCACGAAAATGATAAAAATTATAAATACAACAGATAGAAGAATAGCTAAGGCGGAAAATATATGTTTGAAAATTTTCATTACACACTTCCTCTCGCGTCAAAATAGGTGAGGATATCTTAACCCTACGGGTCATATCCTGTCTTTTCTATTCCAAATTGTCCTTTGTGTTATTTAACGCATTGATAAGACAGTTCATTGCATCAATAGAATTACTTTTGCAATTAATATAATAATTTCTGTGTCTCGTGGAAATTAAATAGAGATTTTCATATGAATAAATTCCATACCACCATTTTTCAAAAAAATTAAATTCATGTTCTGTAATTGGTGAAATATTTAAAATATTTTCAAAAGATATTCGTTTATATAATTTAGGCAAATATTTTATATATATGGAATTATCTTCTGTATAGATCTTTAGAGGCGAAATGATAGTAAAAAATGAAAAGATAGCTAATAGACCAAAAATACACAAATATCCAAATAGGAGCTCACTTAACAAGAAATTTTTGTTTTTATATTCTTTAGAAAATAATACAAAAGCAAAAATGCTAAGCGTAAAAAGAAAGATTTCTCCGATTTTTTGGGATTTGGTTTTTTGTAAGAAAATTATATTAATAGATGACATGAATCGAAGAGTCCCCCTTATACTTTGTATTTTAGGACATGGGACGGAGTGCTGCCTTTTGTTAAATTCTACGCGGGACACACAACTGCCCCATGGTTGCGCTCGACAGCTCCCTCAAAGAGGGAGCGTTTCGGTGAGTGCAGAACGCAACCCTGTTCTGAATATATCTTTGGCGACTGGCAATTTATAATAGTTTTCAAGATTAATATAGCAAAAAATTGTATAAAAGTCAAGAAAAGCGCGAAACAGTGTATTGCTGTTTCGCGCTTTTTGCTTTGTGTATTTTATAGGGGGTGCAAGATGTTAGAGTTTGTGCGCAAGCGGGAAAACATTTAAAATAGAACTGCGGAAAGGAGGTGAGTATGATGGAATTTCTGAAAAAGTTCGGCAGCTTGGTGCGGACGAAAAGAAAGGCGCTTCACTATTCACAAGAAGATCTTGCAGAAAAAGTGGACATTAGTTGGCGGCATGTACCCGACATAGAAGCGGGTAAGCGTGATTTGCGTCTTTCTTTGGTATTGCGTTTGGCTACTTGTTTGGATATTGATTTGAACGAGCTAAAAGTATATGCCAAGTGCGACGAAAACGGGAATTACGGAAAAGACTTGCTTAAATAAGTTGTAATTTTCTAAGTTCCCAACCAAAAAGCACCACGGTAGCGGATTCATCCGCTACCGTGGTGTGTATTTATTGGGCTAATTAGTATCGATTTACAGGTCTCCTAATTTCGCCAATCAGAGAACCGTCCCCTGATTTTTTCGCCGATTTGGTGCTTTTCGGTACGGAAACCGTCCGCATCATAGGCGAAGGTCGTTTTTGTGCCGTCGGGGTTGATAATTTCCGTCAACTGTTTTCCCATCCAAACATATTTTTGGTCGCCGTAGGAAACGGGATTCCCCGCCGCGTCGTATTTGATTGCCTTGCCGTCGTAAGACGATAAGCGGTCTTTCCATTGGATATAGTTATACAGCGATTTGACCGTTTTTTCGGGTGTGCCGAGATTATCGGATTCCGTGTACGGATAAATCTTTTCGGAAACACGGTTACCGCCCTTGTCGTATTGACGTTTGGTGATATATGATATTTTTCAAGTTTAATATAGCAAAAAATTGTATAAAAGTCAAGAAAAGCGCGAAACAGTGCATTGCTGTTTTGCGCTTTTTGCTTTGTGTATTTTATAGGGGGTGCA
The DNA here is from genome assembly GCA_910585545.1 of uncultured Lachnospiraceae bacterium. Taxonomy (GTDB): domain Bacteria; phylum Bacillota; class Clostridia; order Lachnospirales; family Lachnospiraceae; genus An181. The sequence goes on along the minus strand of CAJUFN010000032.1, from coordinate 2,839 downwards.
AGATGTTAGAGTTTGTGCGCAAGCGGGAAAACATTTAAAATAGGATTGCGGAAAGGAGGTGAGTATAATGGAATTTTTAAAAGAATTCGGCAACTTGGTGCGGACGAAAAGAAAGACGTTGGACTATTCGCAGGAAAAGCTCGCAGAGAAAGCAGACATCAGTTCACGGCATGTACCCAACATAGAGTCGGGGAAATGCGATGTGCGCCTTTCTTTGGCATTGCGTTTGGCTGACTGTTTAGACATTGATTTAAACGGGCTGAAAAAGTACATCAAGTGTGACGAAAACGGGAATTACGGAAAAGACTTGCTTAAATAAGCTTGTAATTTTCTAAGTTTCCCAACCCAAAGCACCACGGTAGCGAAAAATTCGTTGCCGTGGTGTGTTTCAATATTATCAAGACACAGACCCGTCCAATTCACTCTATTTCAGTGGTTTCGTACCGCCTTCTGTCTTTTGCTAATTTTCTTCATATTGCAATATACCATTTTCAACTATACCAATGAATTCATTCAAGGAAGAATTTGCATATACAATAAATACTTTTATTCTATCCTCAGGCAAGGCTATCGTGCTTTCTACTAAGTCTACAAAATCTTCCCTTTTCCTGATTCGCTCAACAAAAATCTCAATTTCGTCAGAGTTTGTAATAAAAGTAGAGGTATCAAGATAATCAAGGCGAATTGCTTCTATATTTGCAGTTTCTATCGTAGGCAGTTGAAAATTTTCACAATAAAAAATCCACGATGGAGGTCCAAGTACTTGGTTGTTTTCTATATAGAAGCAATCCGAACCATCCGCTCCAATATGAATTTGTTTGGCAAACAGATAAGCTATTATTCCAACCTGTTTGGCTTCTTTTTTGGTCTCAACCGCATATATTTTAAAATCATCATGAAAATCTTGATAAGAATAACGTGCTGGAATCTGAAAATGACCGTTCGAAAATAATTCTTGATTTGTAAAAATTTCTGGAGTAACACTTCCTTCCTCATAATATATTTTTCCATCGTATTCAGCATACATCGTATCATTTTCTATGAACACATACACTTTGGTTTTGTTATATTTATATGTTCCAATACAGATCAGAAAAATTAGAAGGAATGATATTAAACAGGTAAATACAATTTTTTTCACTAATTTCACCTCTTTTTCTCAGGACATGGGACGGAGTGGTGTCTTCTGTTAAATTCTACTCGAGACACACAACGCCCCATGTTGTTCAGTGTTTAGACATTTGTCAAGAACAGACAGTATTGTCCCCTGTATTATTTAAAATGAAACAGCCATTATCTTGCCACCCAATATTTTCGACAAAAGGGTTATTAGAATAACGTACATATAAAAATTTCCATGGCACATTGGTGTAATTGTTCAATACACAACAAATGTTTTCTGATTTTTGTAAGGCGGATATTATTTGTTTAATCTCCTCAGTATGATTTGTGCTCCAAAGAATGTTTGAAGTATCGTTTGTTAAAAGAATTTCATACACCAAATCTGTTCGTACTGTTGGCATTTGAAACTCAAAGTCTTCCGAAAAATAATACCAGCCGTCAGATGGACCTAACGGCATATTGTTTTTTTCAAAAATTACGATAGGATGTTCTTTAGAATCATTTTTATAGATATAGTATGTATTGTGTTCGATCCATCTGGAATCATCTGGAAATAAATATGCTGTATATTCTGATAAATCCATACGTTCGTTTACAAACAAATTATATACTCCAAAATTATTAATAGAGTTTGGAATCTTTTTCCCCTGTGAGGCGTAATAATCAGACAAATTACCAAGTTCATAGTATTTTTTTCCATTGTAGTACAAAGTTGTTCCGATTGGATTATCGTTGTACGATTTCTCTACAACTTTTTCGGTTTGGCTGTTACTATTCACCATAATAATTATCATGATTGCGATAATTACTGCAATAATCACTGCAATAATAGTTCCACCCCAAGCTTTCCTTTTCATGTATTTTCCTCCGCTCATATTTTATTTGTAATCCAATCAGGTCGAACATATGTGTATCGTTCTTTTAATTCCGGATAATAATAAGGATCTGCTTTAGTATAAAAATATTTCTCACGAATACCATAATAGTATCCAAAAGCGACAGAATCTCGGGGAGCGTTTGCATCTTGTTCGTAAATTTCAATGGATTCACAGCTTCTTTTAGCCGAGCTTTTCCATTCGTCTCCGATTCCTTTCATATCCCAATTCCACAGTTTCCACGTATGTTCTTCCCAATTGTTTCCGATGCGTTTTAATGTGGTTAATCCTGCGCATCCTGCTTCTAAACGCACAGAACCATAAAATATTTTATTTTCCAAGTGCCATTTTGTTAAACAATGATGTTTAATTTCATTGGAAACACAACTGTCACTAAATAAGAAATCTCTGCTCTTAATATTCTCGCCGTAATCATTCCTATACTTTTGAGAAAATTGTTCAGCAAATTTTTCTGTTGCGGTTTTGGCAACAAAATCAAACACATTGTCACCAAAACTTTTGTATAGATGTAGCAATATATCAGAGAACGATAATACCTTCCCATCAAATACTCTTACTCTATCAAGTGGAATTTGTATTCCTCCTTTTTTAGTGTTTGTATATTGTCTATCAGTTACAATCTCGATACAGTCATAATAGGTACATATTACAACCCCACAGGCTAATAAAAAAGCGTTATATTTCAATTCTCCCATTATCTTTATGGATTCAAATAGATAACCGGTATAATCCACATGATTTATCGGATTGTTCTCACAATACGCATACAAATTCGCCCCGTGTGTTTCTCCTTGTGTTGCGAGCAAAATTGATGTATCATC
>CAJUFN010000031.1 GCA_910585545.1 uncultured Lachnospiraceae bacterium | reverse complement strand
CATGCTCCGTTCTTAGGAGGGGGAAGTGCTGCAAAGCACTTTTCCTATCCGACAGTGAAGAAGTTTCTGTAATGGAAATGGAGCGAAGGGGTGAACAATCAATCAGTTTTAGTAGAGTCTCGATTGCAGAAAAGACAACATCTGCCGTAACCAATCGGGGAAAGGGTGGTCGATTCAAGCGAGACGGAAAGGAACGAACGCATGGACGCAAGTAGTCTAATGGAGCAGATATTAAGTAAAGATAATCTCAATACGGAATATCTGCAAGTCGTACGAAACAAAGGTGCAGAGGGAGTGGATGGAATGAAGTACACGGAACTTAAAGAACACCTTGCAAGGAACGGCGAAATCATCAAGGAACAGTTGAGGACAAGAAAATACAAACCTCAACCAGTACGCAGAGTGGAGATACCAAAGTCAGATGGTGGTGTGAGAAACCTGGGAGTACCAACAATAACAGACCGATATGTACAGCAAGCCATAGCACAGGTATTAACACCAATCTATGAGAAACAATTCCATGAGCATAGTTATGGATTTAGACCGAATAGATGTGCACAACAAGCAATCATCACAGCATTAGACATGATGAATGACGGCAATGAATGGATAGTTGACATTGACTTGGAAAAGTTCTTTGATACAGTAAACCATGATAAACTGATGACCTTAATCGGTAAAACAATCAAGGACGGAGATGTAATCTCAATCATTAGAAGGTTCCTTGTCAGTGGAATTATGGTAGAGGATGAATACAGGGAATGCGTGATAGGAACACCGCAAGGTGGAAATCTGTCACCACTTCTTGCTAACATCATGCTGAATGAACTGGATAAGGAAATGGAGAAAAGAGGATTAAATTTTGTTAGATATGCAGATGACTGCATTATAATGGTCGGAAGCGAAATGTCGGCAAAGAGGGTGATGAGAAACCTCACGAAGTTTATTGAAGAGAAACTGGGGCTCAAAGTAAACATGACAAAGAGTAAAGTAGACAGACCAAGCGGTCTTAAATACCTCGGATTTGGATTTTACTTTGATAGCAGAGCGCACCAATTTAAGGCAAAGCCACATGCAGAATCGGTAACAAAGTTCAAAGCAAGAATGAAACAACTCACTTGTCGTAGTTGGGGCGTAGGAAATGACTACAAGGTTAAGAAGCTAAATGAACTAATCAGAGGTTGGATTAACTACTTCAAGATAGGAAGTATGAAAACCCTTTGTGCAAAGTTGGACAGTAACATTCGTTATCGGCTGCGCATGTGCATCTGGAAACATTGGAAAACGCCACAAAATAGGGCAAAGAATTTGATGAAACTAGGAATTGAAAAGAACAGAGCCTATCATGTCGCATACGCAGGATACAGAATAGCGTATGTATGCAATAAAGGAGCTGTAAATGTTGCGATAAGCAACAAGAGACTAACCCAATTTGGACTAATCTCAATGTTAGATTACTACACCGAAAGGTGTGTTACATGTTAAGTTGATTGAACCGCCGTGTACCGAACGGTACGCACGGTGGTGTGAGAGGTCGAAATTTCTCAATTATGAGAAATTTCTCCTACTCGATTTGGTCTGTTTATCAGTGGGGTATTGAAAGGTGTTTATGTATGAACCCTCTTAAAAGATAACTAGACACCCGTGTTCATTTTGAACCCTCAAAAATAAAAAATCAAAAAGTAACGCAAAGCGATATTTTAAGACTTTATTATTGGTAACACATTTTGTACTCTTAATTTAGTCAAAGAAAATTTTACCCCTATTTTACAAAAGCCTGCTAGTGGATTTGACAAACAGTAAATATAATTATATTTGTAATCTGAAATTACAATTCGACTAAAGGAAAGGAAGAATTAATTATGAGAACTAAAAAAATTATTGCTGTAATTTGCACTTTGAGTGTTGTTACAGCAAGTATGGTTGGGTGCAACAACACAAAACCAACAGTGACTTCAACTTCTGAAATTTCAGCAAAAACTGCTGCTGATGAAAAGACTGATTCTAAAAAGCCAAAGTATGTCTTTTTGTTTATAGGAGATGGTATGTCCTATCCGCAAATTCAAAGTACAAATTATTATCTTAATGCTCTTGAAAATAAAACAAGCATGGGTAATAAGGATGATAACACAATTTTAACGAAATCTAAAGATGTACTGGAATTTTTAGAATTTCCTGTAGCCGGTAGTGCTCAGACCTACGACAGCACATCATTTTGCCCAGATTCTGCGTCTACAGCTACTTCTTTATCAACAGGTCATAAAACTTATTCTGGTACTATTAATATGAATGAAAATGCTACCGAAAGTTATGAAACAATCACGGAAAAATTGTATAAACAGTTGGGATATAAGATTGGTATTGTTTCAAGTGTTAATCTGAATCATGCAACTCCTGCAGCTTTCTATTGTCATCAGGAAAGTCGTTCAAATTATTATGACATAGGGCTTGAACTTATAAAAAGTGATTTTGATTACTTTGCAGGAGGTGGTCTTTTGAAACCAACAGGTGAAGAAGAAAATCAAGAGGATTTGTATAGTCTGGCTGAAAAATCAGGATACACTATAGTGACAACACAGAAAGAGGCTGAAAAAGTAACCTCGGATACAGGAAAGGTTATAATAATCGATGAGCATTTAGCCGATTCAGATTCTATGGATTATGAGATAGACCGTACTGATGATGAATGGTCACTTGCAAATTATGTTTCAAAAGGTATTGACTGCCTCTCAGAAGATAATGATAAAGGATTCTTTATGATGGTGGAGGGCGGAAAAATTGACTGGGCTTGTCATGCAAATGATGCCGCTTCAACGATGACTGATACAAAAGCATTTTCTAATGCAGTAAATGAAGCAGTAGATTTCTATAATGAACATCCTGATGAAACTCTTATTCTTGTTACCGGAGATCATGAAACAGGCGGTATGACAATAGGATATGCCGGCACAAATTATGACACCTTTTTACAGAATCTTTCTAATCAAAAAATAAGTTTCCAAAAATTTGATACCGAATTTGTTTCAAAATATAAGGAAAACAAAACAGACTTTGATGATGTGATGAAAGATATTTCTCAACAATTCGGTCTTGTAACAGAAAAAAATGCAGGTAAGGATGCAGAAAATACAGTTGCGAAAGATAGCTCTGATAAACATCCTACGGGGGTAACATCTGGTAGCTTGGTATTAACTGATTACGAATTGCAGAAATTAAAGGATGCATATAAAAAGACCATGTCTGCAAAAGAAGGAGAAGAGCTGGATCAAAAGGAATATGAGCTTTATGGTTCATATGATCCATTAACAGTTACCATTACTCATATCTTAAACAATAAATCTGGTATTAGTTTTACAAGCTATAGTCATACAGGACTGCCGGTGGCTGTTTTTGCCAAAGGTGTTGGTCAAGAGAATTTCGAGGGATATTTTGATAACACCGAAATTTATAAAAAAATAGCAGCTCTGACAGGGGTAAAATAATAAATGCTAAAAAAATTTATAGTGTTGTTTCGTAGAATTTGGGGTTCGCAGGCGGTCAGCTATAGAACCCTTATTCCTGGGGTTATACTTATGTTGATATTATTTCTGGTTCCAACAGGATTTGAAGATGCTGTTATTTATCAAGGTGCAGATAAAGTGAAAGCGATTGTTACTGAAGTAGATGATTCAGCAATACGAAGCGTAGGATTAATTCGGTCTGGGGAACAGATTTGCACTGTAAAAATAGAAGGCGGCCGATTTAAAGGACAAATTGTAAAGGCAACTAATCTTTTATCTGGAAGTCTTTCGCAGGATAAGGAATTTTCTGTAGGCGATGAAGTATTAGTTGCAGTCAGTTATGATGATGCTAAAATTACATCTGTTACGATGATTGACCATTTCCGAATTGGGTGGGAGTTATTACTTGTTATCATTTTCACTTCTTTTTTGATTGTATTCGCGGGACCAGGCGGCATTAGAGCAATGCTTTCGTTTGTTATTACTGTTTTGTGTATATGGAAAGTAATGATCCCTTTTTGTCTAAACGGTGGAAATGCCATAGTATGTGGTTTGTTTATAATAACATTGCTGACAGTAATCATAATATTATTTGTATATGGCTTTAACATATGCAGCGTTGTAGCGATTTCAGGGAGTATGCTTGGAGTTATAACCGCTTGTGTACTTGGTGTTATTTTCACATATGCTTTAAAAATACATGGTGCAATTATGACTGACAGCGAGTCATTGCTTTATTCTGGGTATGAACATCTTAATTTAACTCAAATCTTTATGGCAAGCATATTTGTTGGGGCTTCAGGTGCTATGATGGACTTATCCGTAGATATTACAAGCGGAATGTGTGAAGTGATTCGTAAAAAGCCAAACATCGGAAAATTAGAACTTATAGGAAGTGGAATACGTATAGGCCAAGCGGCTATGGGAACTATGACAACTACACTTTTACTTGCATATACAGGAAGTTGTATAACACAATTAATGGTTTTTATGGCACAAGGCACACCTATTATAAACATATTAAATTACAAATACATTGCTGGTGAGATACTTCAAACTCTTGCAGGCAGTTTCGCTCTTGTTACTGTTGCTCCTTTTACTGCAATTGTGGGAGGGTTGATATTATCAAAATACCCAAAAATCAAAATTAATTGAATGAACAAAAAACAAGGAACACGTTTTGTATAAAAATCTTGTTCCTTGTTTTTTGTTCATGAATATTCTAATAGCCATAAAGTATTCTATTTTACATTTAATCTATTATGAGTAAATTCTCCTCTGCATCAAAGCTGCAGGAGGGTTTGTAGTTATAAGATAAAATTTCATCAAACTTTCATTTAAGAGCGTTGAAGCTAGGATGAAAATATGCTACAATAAGTTATCTTAAATATGAAACAAATTATACTTAATATAAAGGAGATAATATGCTTAAGAATAATATTGAATTGGATGTAAAAGTCAAATGCATTGAAAATGGCATTTCACAGGTGCAGATTGCTGAGGATATTAATACGACAAAATCTTATGTGAATCGTATCATCAAAAAGCAGGAAGGTATTGTCAATAAAACATTTGTACAGATAATGGAAACTCTTGGATATGATATTGAACTTACTTATATAAAAAGAAGTTAGTATATATTAGGAGGAAAAATAAAATATGTGGTTATTGTTTGCTGTTTTGTCATCTTTATTTGCTGCTTTGACATCAATACTTGCCAAAATCGGAATTGATGGTGTGAATTCCAATCTTGCAACGGCAATCCGTACATTTGTAGTGCTTGTAATGGCATGGGGAATGGTTTTTCTTACGAACGCACAAACTGGCATAGATGAAATTGGAAAGAAAAGCTGGGTGTTTTTGATTTTGTCAGGATTGGCAACGGGTGCTTCATGGCTGTGTTATTATAGAGCATTACAAATAGGGGAAGCATCAAAGGTTGTGCCAATTGATAAGTTAAGTACGGTTATTACTATACTATTGGCATTCCTGTTCCTGCATGAAAATTTTACACCCAAATCCATTGCTGGCTGTGTCCTAATCGGAATAGGAACATTGCTTATGGTACTGTAATCTTTGCTCACGGCCAAAGGGATGATTTGACATAGATTTTACAAAAGGTTTCTTTTTCATTTTACATTCGGTTGCTATCATAATAGACGTAGGCTACAAAAATAAGTGCAAATCAGAAAGGAATCTTAGTTATGAAGAAAATCGTAAGTTTTTTTATTTTGGCAGTAATGACTGCCAGCATTTTTGCAGGCTGTGGGCAGAAAAGTGATGGTGGAACAGTTTCGACAGACGGCTCCACATCTATGGAAAAGGTAATTGGAGCGTTGGGGGAAGCCTTTGAACAGGAATATGACAGTGTAACTTTTACATATAACCCAACAGGTTCCGGCACAGGCATACAAGCTGTTTCCGAGGGAAGATGTGACATCGGTCTTTCCTCCAGAAATTTGAAGGATGAAGAAAAAGAGCAGGGGCTTAGCGAAACGGTTCTGGCTTATGACGGAATTGCTGTTATCGTGAATCCCGAAAATGATGTAAGCGATTTAAGCGTTGAAGACATTGCCAAAATTTATAAAGGTGAAATTACCAACTGGAAGGATGTAGGTGGAAAAGATGGGGAGATTGTCTTGATTGGACGTGAAGCAGGAAGCGGCACAAGGGACGGTTTTGAGTCCATTACAAAAACAGAAGACGCTTGCAAATATCGTCAGGAACTTACATCAACAGGAGATGTAATTACAACAGTGGGAGGTAATCCAAACGCTATTGGTTATGCATCGCTGGCATCTGTATCAGACAGTGTAAAAGCAGTATCTGTAAACGGAGTAACACCAAGTGAGGAAACTGTAAAAGATGGAAGCTATGTTGTACAGCGTCCGTTTGTTCTGGTAACAAAGGAAGATAAAAAACTTTCAGGAACTGCTCAGAAATTTTTTGATTATGTTACATCAAGTGATGCGTCAGACATTATTTCAAAAGCAGGGGTCGTTCCTGCAAAGTAAAGGAGCCTTGTTATGAAGAATAAAAAAGCGTTTGAAAATATGATTCATGGCATATTCCTTATGCTTGGCTTGATTGCTGTAGGCTGTGTCTTGCTGATCACTGTTTATTTGGTTATAGCGGGAATTCCCGCTATACGAGAAATAGGCTTGTTTAAGTTTCTATTCGGAAAGACGTGGGAATCCACATCGGCAAATCCGTCTTATGGGATACTGCCATTTATATTGACAAGCATATACGGAACAGCAGGCGCTATCATAATAGGAGTTCCAGTTGGTTTTTTGACGGCGGTTTATCTGTCAAAAATAGCGCCACAAAAAATAAAGGCGGCAGTTGGGACAGCGGTAAGCCTGCTTGCGGGAATTCCATCGGTAGTATATGGACTTACTGGTATGCTTGTCCTTGTGCCTGGAATCCGTGAGATTTTTCATTTGGCGGACGGAGCAAGCCTTCTGGCAGCAATAATCGTTCTTGCTATCATGATACTGCCATCGATCATAAAAGTATCAATTACAGCACTTGACGCAGTTCCAAAAGAATATGAAGATGCTTCTCTTGCTTTAGGGGCAACTCCAATTGAAACCTATTTTAAGGTTTCTGTTCCAGCGGCAAAAAGCGGTATTGCAGCCGCCGTTGTGCTTGGCATCGGCAGAGCTATTGGTGAGGCAATGGCTGTTATGATGGTATCGGGAAACGTTGCAAATATGCCAGGTTTATTTCAAAGTGTCAGATTTTTGACAACTGCGGTGGCAAGTGAAATGTCCTATTCAAGCGGCCTTCAAAGACAGGCGTTATTTTCAATTGCACTTGTACTGTTTTTGTTTATCATGCTTATTAATGCGACTTTGAATTTCTTCCTGAAAGGCAAAAAGGGGGATTAAATATGCAGGACAGCAAAATTTCTAAAGCACGAAAAGCATATATAAGCATTATGAAAGTGCTTATGTGGCTTTCAGTGGCAGTTACCTGTTCGTTAGTAACATTTCTCATCATTTATGTATTTATAAAAGGGATTCCTAATATTTCATGGGAACTGTTATCTGAAAAACCGAGTTATTTATCGGAAAAGATTGGAATTCTGCCCGATATTTTAAATACAGTGTATATTGTAATAGCCACATTGCTTATTGTTCTTCCTATAGGTGTTGGGGCAGCAATCTATCTTACTGAATACGCACAAAATAAAAAGTTAGTGAACACTATTGAATATGCCGCAGAAACACTTTCAGGTATTCCGTCAATTATTTATGGACTGGTGGGAATGTTGTTCTTTTGTCAGTTTTTGAATATGAAAACGTCTCTTTTAGCAGGTGCATTGACATTGGTTATCATGAATCTTCCAACAATTATGCGTACTACGCAGGAAAGTCTGAAAACCGTGCCGCAAAGTTATCGTGAGGGAGCATTCGGTCTTGGTGCAGGCAAATGGCGTGTTATTCGCACAGTGGTTTTTCCCGGTTGTGTTGATGGAGTGATCACAGGCTGTATTCTGTCAGTGGGCAGAATTTTAGGAGAATCGGCGGCACTTTTGTTCACCGCAGGATTTGCCCATGCATTAAACGGAATAATTGAAGGACTTTCGAGTTCAGGTTCAACCCTTACAGTTGCATTGTATGTATATGCAAAAGAGCAGGGTGAGTTTGGTGTTGCTTTTGCCATAGCGGCAATTTTGATGATATTGACCCTGATAATAAATCTGTCAGCCGCAATGGTGGAAAGATATTTCAAAAAAAGGAGAACTATATGAGCAGTATTGTAACAGTAAAAAATATGTGCTTATGGTATGGAGAACATCAAGCACTTAAAGATGTAAATATTAATATCCCCGAAAAAAGTATTACGGCTTTTATCGGACCGTCAGGCTGCGGAAAATCCACTTTTTTGAAAAGCCTGAACAGAATGAACGATCTGATACCAAGTGTAAAGATTACAGGTGATGTTAAGTATAATGGTAAAAATATTTTTGAATCTTCTGTGGATGTAAATGAACTTCGAAGAGAGATAGGAATGGTTTTTCAAAAACCAAATCCGTTTCCTATGAGTATTTATGACAACGTTGCCTATGGTCCACGTACACATGGTGTTAAAAGTAAAGCAAAGCTTGACGATATCGTTGAACAATCGTTGAAAGATGCTGCCATTTGGGAGGAAGTAAAAGACAGGCTTAAAAAGAATGCCTTAGGTTTATCAGGCGGTCAGCAGCAAAGGCTTTGTATAGCTAGGGCTTTAGCCGTAAAGCCTGCCGTTCTACTTATGGACGAACCTACATCGGCTCTCGATCCAATATCGACATCTAAAATTGAGGAATTAACTATCAAACTGAAAGAAAACTATACAATCATTATGGTAACACATAATATGCAGCAGGCAGTGCGTATCTCAGACCAGACAGCATTTTTCCTTTTAGGAGAACTTGTTGAGTATGGAAATACAGAGACTCTGTTCTCTACTCCAAAAGATAAAAGAACAGAAGATTATATTACAGGGAGGTTTGGATAATGAGGAGCAGATTTGACGAGCAGCTTGCAATTTTAAATAAAGAAATGATTGAAATGGGTGCTTTGTGCGAAGAAATAATTTCTAAGGTTTTGAAAGCATTAACCGATGAAGACAAAGATTTTTTGAATGGTATTTCGACTGCTGGTGCTGAAATTGACCGTAAAGAGCGTACAATAGAAACTCTTTGTTTAAAACTTCTGCTTCAGCAGCAGCCAGTGGCAAAAGATTTAAGACAGATTTCGTCAGCTCTTAAAATGATAACAGATATGGAGCGTATCGGCGACCAGGCTGAAGATATCGCAGAAATAATACCTTTCGTTGAAAACCGTCCTGAAATGGCGGATACCCTTTTACACGAAATGGCAAAGGCAAGCATTAAAATGGTGACTGACAGCGTTGACGCGTTTGTTGAACATGATGTTGAACTGGCAAAAAAAGTTGTGTCGGACGACGATATTGTTGATAAATATTTTGACCTTATAAAACAGGAAATAATCCGTGAAATTATATCAAATCCAAAAGACGGCGAATGTTCTATTGACCTCTTGATGATTGCTAAATATTTTGAACGAATCGGAGACCATGCCACTAATATTGCAGAATGGGTAGTCTTTTCTGTTACTGGTATTCATAAGGAGGGTTAAATATGATTTGGTGTGTAGAGGATGATGCCAGCATAAGAGATATTGAAGTTTATGCTTTACAGTCAACAGGCTTTGAAGCCCGTGGCTATGAAGATGGAAATACTTTTTGGCGGGAACTTCAGAGTGAGAAGCCTGAACTTGTTGTCCTGGATATTATGCTGCCTGGAATGGATGGAATCCAAATACTAAAGAAAATGAGGGAAAATAAAGAATTTCAAGCTATTCCGGTTATCATGGCTACCGCCAAAGGTGAGGAATACGATAAAATACATGGACTTGATCTTGGAGCTGATTATTATTTAGCAAAGCCGTTCGGTGTTATGGAATTGGTTTCCTGTGTCAAAGCTGTTCTCAGAAGATGCCAGCCTAAAAGAATCGATCATCTGCTTAAAACAGGAAATTTGATCGTGAATTTAGATGAACATACAGTAACTGCAAACGGCGAACGCATATTGCTTACATTTAAAGAATTTGAAATCCTGCGGCTGTTTCTTTCCCATCCAGGTATGGTGTACACCCGTGACCAGCTTTTTAATGATATATGGGGTATGGATTATTGTGGTGAAACGAGAACTGTGGATATGCATATCCGTACATTAAGGCAGAAACTTGGGATTTATGGAAAAATGATAGAAACAGTGAGAGGGGTAGGATACCGTTTGGAGGCAATAGAATGACAAGAAAAATATTTAATTCTATTATCATAGTGGCAGGAACGATTTTACTTTCAAGTGTTATTATCATCATGGGATGCTTATACAATTATTTTGAAGATGTAAGGGAACGTGGTCTAAAAGATGAACTGGAACTATCGATGGCTGCCGTAGAAGATGACGGAGTCCACTATTTAGAGAAAGTTAAGTCTGACCGTTACCGTATTACCTGGATTGCAGCTGATGGAACTGTCATATATGATACAGCTGCAAACAGTGAGGAACACGAAAATCATCTGGAACGCACGGAAGTTAAGAGTGCATTGGAAAATGGAGAGGGGGAAAGTAACCGTTACTCTGATACGCTGTTTGAAAAGACAATGTATTATGCAAAGCGGATGAATGACGGCAGTGTACTGCGTATTTCTACAAGCAGTGCAACTGTGGGATTACTGGTTCTTGGTATGCTGCAGCCTATTTTGATAGTGGTTGTTATAGCTTTGATTATGTCAGGTATATTAGCGGGCAGACTTTCAAAAAGGATTGTTAAGCCGCTGAATGACTTGAATCTGGAGAAACCGCTGGAAAATGATACATATGAAGAGATAGCTCCCCTGTTACTCCGTATAAGCAGACAGAACAAAGAAATTAAAGCGCAAGTTAAGGCGATTCAGCAGAGAGCTGCAGAATTTGCACAGATTACAGGTTGCATGAATGAGGGTCTTGTTTTGATGGACAGGGACGGAACCATACTAAGCATAAACCCGGCAGCAAATAGGATTTTTTCATTAAATGAAAACTGTGTGGGCAGGGATTTCCTCACGGTTTACCGTGACCATGAAATGAATCTATGTATAAAAAACGCAATAGAGTCAGGGCATTGTGAAATACAACAGACGAGATTTGGAAGGGAATATCAGTTCGATGCCAGCCGTATAGAATCAGACGACGACATGATTGGAATTATTCTCCTGATATTTGATATTACCGAAAGGGTTCAGGCAGAGCGTAACAGACGTGAGTTTACAGCTAATGTTTCACACGAGCTTAAAACACCGCTTCAGGGCATTATCGGCAGTGCAGAACTTATCGAAAACGGTATGGTAAAGCAGGAAGATTTGCCACGTTTTATTGGACATATACGAAAAGAAGCTTCAAGACTTGTTATACTTGTTGGAGATATCATACGCCTCTCGCAGCTTGATGAAAAAGCAGAGCTTATAAAAGAAGAAATTAATCTTTTACAACTGGCGGAAGAAACAACTGAAAATTTAAAGGACATTGCAAAAGATAAAAATATTGAAATCAGTCTTGACGGAAAGAAGGTTATTATTTATGGCGTTAGAAAATTATTATATGAAATCATATACAATTTATGTGATAACGCTATAAAATACAATACCTATGGTGGTAATATAAAAATTTCCATTACAAGCAATAACCAAAATGCGATACTGACTGTCGCGGACACAGGTATTGGTATTCCACAGGAACATCTCGACAGAGTGTTTGAACGTTTTTACAGAGTTGATAAAAGCCATTCAAAGGAAACGGGAGGAACAGGACTTGGGCTTTCTATTGTAAAACATGCAGTGGCATACCATCATGGAAAAATTGATATAGAAAGCAAGGTGGACAATGGTACAACCATCACAATCAAATTTCCGATGTAATGTAAGGGATACCAAACATAAGTTTCGATGAAAATAATGTGTGGCATCTATTAGGGGGTGATAAGCTATTGGACGGTTATTAATAGCAGAATTTTCGGAGAAAGATAATTCTGTTTTTGATGAAGTGATGGAATTTCTCAACCAATATCCATGTTTTGAGCGTTTACGAATAAAAGATGAACCGATGGTTTCGCTTCCGGGTCTGGAGATTTATCCCAATCGGCACAAAATATACCGTGACAGGCGGGAAATCAATCTGACAGCAAAAGAGTATGAGATACTGGCGCTGCTTGTAGCAAACAAAGGCCGTGTACTCACCTATGACCAGATATACCAAAAGGTTTGGGGCGAAGAAGGGTTTGGCAGCGAGAATAACACGGTGGGATGCCAGGTTCGTAATCTTCGTGAAAAACTGTACGAGGCAGAACCGGACGCACCATTTTCAATCCGTTGTGTGCGTGAGGTCGGCTATTGTTTTGAAATAAATTCAGAGGAAAAAGATGCTACATAATAACGGCTTGGGAAACTGAGCCGTTTCTTTTTTTGCGTATCATAAACTGTCTGTTCTATGTAAGTTCTGTATATTCTCCCAAAAACAGATTTTATACACCATTTTTCATTGTACCATGTCGTAACTTGCGGTTTCCTACTGCATTTCTACTGTTTGTCTACCGTTGTTCTACTGTTACGTTTTGTATAATTTCCCCCACAGACAAGCTGTCAGGGGAAGGCTGTATTGAAGACTGCGTATCCCCGGAAAGGGGACATCATGCATAAAATACGGAAAGGGACAAGATGTCCGCCGACGCTAATCATACATATTTTTTTAATACATACCGCAGTCTTTGAGGGGACTGCGGACTTTTTTATTCGACAAAGTTCTTTCCATCTCTTGTACATATTCCAAAATCCAATCATATTTTTAATACAAGCGCATCTGCCTTACGGTGGGTGCGCTTTTTCTTGTGGTGCGCCCGGCGGCGCACGTTTCTAACGGGTGAAAGTCCCGAATCCGCCCGGTAGTGGGAAGGATATAGCCGAAGGTAAGGGTGTCCGCCGTGAGGCGGAATCTGAAGGAAGCCGGATGTGGGGAACATACTAACCTGCAGACAAATCTCTGGTCTGACGAACAGAAATCACATAGGAGGTTATGCATGAGGGTAAGACTGCCATACAAGCCGAAGCCCAGTAACTACACGGAATCATGCATGATAGATGTGGCAGATGGATGGAGAGAAAGAAACGTGTGGTACCCGGGGAGGTCTGTGCGATATGCCTTGAAAGAGGTAACCACTGCCAAAAGCAGTGCTGAACGCACAGAAGTCAGCAGAGGTCATAGTGTGCGACTTGAAAGTCGCTACTTTAATTGCAGAAATGCTACTACTTCTT
>CAJUFN010000030.1 GCA_910585545.1 uncultured Lachnospiraceae bacterium | reverse complement strand
AAGAAGTAGTAGCATTTCTGCAATTAAAGTAGCGACTTTCAAGTCGCACACTATGGGCTCTGCTGACTTCTCACAGTTCGTTGTTACTAGGCTAATGAAACCTCTGTGAGACCTCCCCAGTTAAGGTGCAAACTCTTTCCCTCCATATATCTGCCACATTTACTCTGTTCCTACAAAAGTGATAGTTATTAGACTTTGCTTTATTTTGCAAGCTTATCTATCAGAACCTAGCCTTATATGTGATTTCTGTTCGTCAGACCAGAGGTTTGCTTACAGCTTCTTTCAGATTTTGCCTCACGACAAACACCCTTGCTGTTCAGCTATACACTTCCCACTATCTAGGCATGTTCGGGACTTACACCCGTTAGAGTTTGCCCATGCTGGGCAAACAAAAATAAAGGCTTCCGTACACAGCAAATGTGCGGAAGCCTTTATTTAGGGCATTTTTATGTAATTCTATTCCTGAGTATTGTATCAAAGTGGCAAGGTACATTTCTATGTAAACGCTGTCTTTGATACAATTCGATTTTGCCTTATACATTTTGATTTTGGCATACTTTTTGATTTTGCCCCGTAGGGGGAGGGTTCAAATTGGAAAAGCCTATAAAAAATCCTGCGGCATTCCCATGTCCGCAGGGTTTTTACACTTTTATCTCCGTCCCATCCTTAAAGGTGAAACGGATATCTTCTTTATTAAAAATTGTGACAAAACCAATCAGGCTGTACCAGAGGTTCTCATCAAACTCCGTGGCCACTCCGTCCTGCCGTTCCAGCTCGGCAAGGAACCTTTCTATCTGCTCCCTCTTCGCTTGTTTTTCTGTGATGACACTGCCGACTTCATCCAGCCTTGCTTTCGTCTGGTCAAACCGGTCTGCCAACCCGGCATACCTCGCTTGGTATTCTATCTGGTCGAGGGCGACATGGGCATTCTCATCTATGCACTGCTGTATCAGCCCCGCCACCACATTCAGTTCTTCCTGAAGCCGTGACTGCTCCGCTTCCAGCTCCGCCGTGCCGAAAAGCCGCCCTTTTATAGCATGGAAATTGGCGGCAATCTCATCCTTTTCCGTGGTCAGGATATTGACCGCTTTCATGAAAAGCGCCTTGATGCTTTCCTCATCCAGATGGGGAGTGCAGCATTTTTCGCCGCCGTCAAATTTGTGGTTGCACTGCCAGACCACCCGGTCACAAAGTGCGTAAATTCAAGGATTTCTAGGTATCTTTCCTTTGTATCAACACCACAGTCTCCACATGAACCGTAAACCCGAACATATCCACTGGCTGTATTTTCCTAACCTCATATCCCTTTCTCGTCAAATATTTCAAATCTCTTGCCAATGTCTCCGGGTTACAGGATACATACACTACTTTCTCCGGCGCCAATTTCACAACTGCCGACAAAAATGCCTCATCGCTTCCGGCTCTTGGCGGGTCCATCAGCACCACATCTGCTTTTTCCCCTGCTGCCGCCATTGCTGTCATGAACTCTCCCGCATCGCCTTGACGAAATACAATATTCTTCACATTATTTTCTTTTGCATTAAGCTTCGCATCCCGCACGGCATCTTTATTCAGTTCCACCCCGATTACTTCTTTCGCATGTTTTGCTGCGATCATCCCAATCGTTCCGATACCGCAATATGCATCAATCACTCGCTCTTTTCCTGTCAAAGCCGCAAATTCAATTGCTTTATTATACAATACCTCTGTTTGAACCGGATTCACCTGATAAAAAGATTTTGCCGAAATCCGAAACGTACAGCCGCACAACTCATCTCTGATAAAGCCTTTTCCATAGATGACGCTTTCTTTTTCGCCAAGCACCATACTCGTTTTTTTGCTGTTCACATTCAAAAGAATGGTTGTGATTTCGGGATGCTCTTTTCTAAGCGCTTTCACAAAATTATTCTTGGAAGGGAAAATCGGTGAGCCCAGTACAAGCACCACCATAATCTCACCACTCTTCGCTCCGCGCCTTACAAGTACATGACGAAGAAGTCCATACCCGGTATCTTCATCATAAGTTTTGATCTTAAATGATTTCAGCATACCGCGTATCGTTCTTATAATCTCCTGGCACTTCTTATCTTCGATCAAGCATTCCTCGATTGGCACAACGCGGTGTGAATTCGCTTCATATGTACCCGATATGATGTTGCCTCTTCTGTCACGGTCAAACACTGCATGTACTTTATTGCGATAATAAAACGGTTCCTTCATGCCGATAATAGGATTTACTTTACCGAACTTTTTCAAAAGCGCTTCCACATTCTTTTGTTTCTTTTCTAACTGCTTTGGATATGCCAGACCCTGATATTGACAGCCTCCGCATTTTTTATAGTTCTTACATATATTTAACGTTTCTGTATTCATATATTATCTCCACATTGCTATCTATACTTTATATTATAACAAAGCGTGGTCAGCTTTTGCTGACTGCTTCCGCTCACGCGAGTGCGCATCCCGCGGAACGTTTTATGATATAGGAAAGTACAAACTTTCCTATATCATAATAAATGTCCAGGGGCATATACCCCCAGACATCCTTTGACTGCTAATTATTCGGCTGGCTGTGATTTGTTCTGGCCACAGCTTCTTCTCTCTTCCTAATCATGTGCTCCAATACGATAAATACAGTCACGATCTCATCCACCAGATTTTCAGCCATAATATCAAGATAATAAATGTTATGCAAAGAAATCCATTTTCTGCGCGCCATTGCAATGATATCGCCATGTCTGTCTCTGATTTGATAATTGTGTCCAAGGAAATCGCCTTCTAACTGCCATCCAAACTCATCAATATGGATAATATCTTTTGTCAGATGCCATAATTCTTCATTTAACTCAAACGCTTTTCCATTTGTCATCTCTGCAAAATATGTATTGTGCAAAGAAATCATTTTTGCGTGGATATAGGCAATATCTGCCCCGTCTGCCTTTTTGATATAGGTCTTATCTTTAATAGAAAGCGCCTTGCTTTCCACTTCATACATAATCTTATCCTGCTCATCGAGTATCTGCATCTTATCATGAATACTCATTAATTTTGATTTAATATGTAATTTCATTCTTTTTCTCCTTTTCCCTTAGAACTCCCGCCTGGTGAAGATTGCCACAGAACGAGGTTTCATCACGAAACCAGCATCGATCCTTACCTCTTTGCCTTCCGGATAACAATATTTTCCTTCGCCATCTCCATATGTGTTAACACTTAAATACCACGCACCACTTTTCAGACGCGGTAAGGTAATACTCACATCTTCCCAATGTGTATTTACTGAGATATATACAATATCGTCTTTTCCCTTTTCCTTGTCATAGCCTGCAAAACTTATCCCGATGGTTCTTGCGTCTTTTGGAACCTCATCAATATCTGCATTCGTTCCATGCGAACGAAGAGGCGGCATACCGCATACTGCATCCGGCAGTTTTTTCCGAATAATCAGATGCTTGTGTCTGTATGCAATCATAAACTTAAAGAATTCAAATAACTCTTTGTTCTTTTCTAAAAGACTCCAGTCCAGCCAGGATATCTCATTGTCCTGACAATATCCGTTATTGTTGCCAAACTGTGTATTACCAAACTCATCCCCTGCGAGAAACATTGGAGTTCCTCTGCTGCACAGCAACGTTGCACAGGCATTTCGAATCATCCGATACCGCAGACTTAAAACCTCAGGATTGTCGGTATCTCCTTCTGCACCGCAATTCCAGCTGCGGTTATCATCTGCACCATCCGTATTATTCCAGCCGTTCAATTCATTATGCTTTTGATTATAAGAATACAGGTCATACATTGTAAATCCGTCATGACATGTCAGGAAATTGATACAGGAATTATAGCCTGCATAATCCCCATCATAATCCGGCGAAAATCCACCATACATATCACCGGATCCTGAAATACGCCTCGTTGCATCCCTCGATTCCCATGCGTCTCCTTTTAAAAATCCTCTCATGGTATCACGGTATTTTCCATTCCACTCTGCCCAACGTTTATGCGCCGGAAAACTTCCTACCTGATACATGCCTCCTGCATCCCACGCTTCTGCGATCAATTTTACATTTCTAAGCAATGGATCATAAGCAAGCATACTAAGAAGCGGCGGCATGTTCATCGGCGTCCCGTCTTCGTGCCGTCCTAAAATACTTGCCAGGTCAAAGCGGAATCCATCAATTCTATAATTTACCGTCCAGTAACGCAAGCATTCCAGAATTATCTGTCTTACGATCGGATGATTACAGTTCAATGTGTTGCCGCATCCGCTGAAATTATAATAATATCCATCCGGTGTCAACATATAATATACTTTATTGTCAAAACCTTTGAAGCAAAAAACAGGACCTTTTTCATTTCCTTCTGCCGTATGATTGAATACCACATCGAGAATAACCTCGATTCCGTTATCATGCAGCGTTTTGATCAGTTCTTTTAATTCATTTCCTTCCTGATTATATTCCAATGTCGATGTATAACTTGTATTCGGTGCAAAAAAGCTAACGGAATTGTATCCCCAATAATCCAAAAGTTTCCTGCCGTCAATCTCCCTTGCATTCATCGTCTCATCAAACTCAAAAATCGGCATCAGTTCTACCGCATTCACGCCAAGCTCTTTGAGATATGGGATTTTTTCCTTTAAACCTGCAAAGGTTCCCGGATGTTCTACTTTGGATGAGTGATGCTTTGTAAATCCTCTCACATGCAATTCATAAATGATCAAATCACTCATTTCTTTTTTCGACTGCGGCATATCTCCCCAGTCAAACGTACTTTTTACGACTCTGGCATGATAAGCTCCGACTTTTTCTTCTCCCCAGATTCTCTGCCCTGCGACTGCACACGCATATGGATCAAGCAAGATATTCTTCTTGTCAAACAAAAGACCTTTCTCAGGCTGATAGGGACCGTCTACCCGATATGCATATTCCATATCTTTAATATCCAAGTCATATACGATCATCGAATACACATCGCCGATTTTATACTCCTCAGGAAAAGGCAGTACTGCATACGGTTCGTCCTCTCCTCTGTGAAACAGCAATAACTCACACGCTGTTCCCATATGTGTATGCACTGTAAAACTAATCGCATTCTGCAATGCCACTGCCCCATTCAAATCAAACATCCCCGGACGTACCCGGAATCCCGAAACTTCTCCCATTGGTTCTCCAAGTGATAATTCTTGCTCTAAATACCTGCGTTTACTTTCCTTCACGTTCTTCTCCTTTTATCTTCAAGTCCCAGTACAAACTATGATATTCCCGGCACAATCCGTTCTGGTTTTGTATACTCCCAATCATTTAATTCTACCCGCACCTTCACCGTATAGATCGGAGTAAGCGGCGGATTATATTTCCCTGGTGTCTCGTCAGTCGGACGATATCCTAATTCTTCTACGATCTCCAAGCCTTCGACAACCTTCCCAAATGCTGCGTACTTTCCGTCCAGGCGTTCTGCCGGCCGATGCATGATAAACCACTGGGTTGCCGCACTGTCAAAATGATCATCGCGCGCCATAGAGATTACGCCGGTCTCATGTTTCAATGGGTTTTCAAATCCATTTTCTGAAAATTCTCCTTTAATAGACCACTCATTTTCCTGTTCACAAGTTCCGGTAAAAGAGCCGGACTGAAGCACGAATTCTTTCACGATTCTGTGTATAGTCAATCCATCATATTGTCCACTGTTAGCAAGCTCGATGAAATTATTCACCGTATTCGGTGCAATATCCGGATACAGCTCTACCCTGATACTTCTTCCGTCATCTAAATCAATCGTTGCGATTGGGTTCTTCATGTTTTCATTTCCTCCTAAGTCACTGCTAGCATGATTATAACACGCACGACATTTTACATCAATCTTTGAATTTATATCTTCTATTCGAACACTTCTATTCAAACCCTTCTCCTATTACTCTTCTATATATTCCTCAATTTCTTTATGTTCTTTCAATCTTTTCATCTTCCGAAAATACGAACTCATCTCATCTGCCATCCCGGACAGCCTGTTCAAAAGCTTTGAAAAATCTTTCAGCATTTCATCATCTTTATAATATGGGTAAACGATATCATGGTCAATTTCGCTCCAGCCTTCCTCGAAAAGAGTTCTCCCCTGAAGTTCCACATAATATCCTTTATATTTTACAATATAATGAAGCGAGCGATAGATTCCGTCTGACTTGATCTCAATCTGAGATTTATCATAGATACGGCTGTCCCCAGCTCTTTTATACACTTTTGGACGTTCTGCAATATAATAATGACTTTCATCTTCATCAAAATCATTGATTCTGTCTTCTACATAAATCTTTGGATTGTTCTCAAATACACTCGTAATATATTCATGAAAATGAATCCAGTCTTCCCGATAAAGGAAAAACACACGGATACCGATTAAATCCGTCACATATTTATAGTAATTATCACGGTTAATATGTTCAAACTTCTCAAAATTTTCCTTGCGTTTACGGATGATTTTCTCAAGAAGATGCCCCGGATTCTTCGTCCGATAGCGATAGGAATGGATACCCGCTTTTTCGATATCATATAGATAGGAATCCAAAAAATCTTTTCCTAATCCCCGAAACTGCTCTTCCTTTTTCTCATAATCCGAATAAATGGCTTCCAGTTCATCCCAGCTTATCTTTGCGTCAATAATATCCTGCTCTGTCATATTATAAGTATCCAAAAATTGTTTTTTATCAATCATACTCATCCCTCACCTTCCGTTTTTTTCCAAAAACAGGTATCGTACCATTGCCCGTCTGACAAATGATCCGATACCTGCCTTTCTTATTCTAATCCCACGATTTCATCAATTTTCTGCAGCTCTTCCTCTGTGAATCCTGCACTTTCTATCACTTTAATGTTCTCCACAAGCTGCTCCGGTTTGGATGCTCCGACAAGTACGCTCGTTACCACATCATCTTTCAACACCCATTTCAATGCCATTCTTGCAAGACTTTCTCCGCGCTCCTTGGCAATCTCATTCAAGGCACGAATCTTCATCAATTTTTCTTCTGACAACTGCCCTTCTTTTAAGAAACGGCCATCCGTCATCACACGGCTGTCGGACGGAATACCCTTCAAATAACGATCCGTCAACATTCCCTGCGCTAATGGACTAAATGCAATGATTCCTTTTCCCTCTTCTACGGCTGCCTCTTTCAAGCCATTTTGTTCAATCGTCCGGTCAAAAATGGAATAACGATTCTGATTAATAATGAACGGACACTTCAGTTCTTCCAAAATACTACATGCCTTATGCAAAGTTTCCCCATCATAATTAGAAAGCCCCGCATAAATCGCCTTTCCGCTTCGCACGATCTGGGAAAGCGCTCCCATCGTCTCCTCCAAAGGTGTCTCTTTGTCCATCCTGTGATGATAGAAAATATCCACATACTCAAGCCCCATACGCTTTAAACTCTGATCAAGACTTGCAATCAGATATTTGCGGCTTCCAAAGTCCCCGTAAGGTCCATCCCACATCGTATATCCTGCCTTCGTACTGATGATCAGCTCATCCCGATATGGATGTAAATCTTCTTTCAATATTTTTCCGAAATTACTCTCCGCACTCCCTGGTGCCGGTCCATAATTATTGGCAAGGTCAAAATGCGTAATACCGTTATCAAACGCGGTAAAACACATCTGTCTCATATTTTCATAGACAGCGGTATCTCCAAAATTATGCCAAAGTCCAAAGGATACCTCCGGCAATTTCAAACCGCTTTTCCCACAGCGATTGTATTTCATCTTATCGTAACGCTTTCCATCTGCAGCATACATCGTTTTATTCCCTTTCTTTTCTTGTCTGATTTTAGAAGGTTATAGGTTATAAATTATAGTCCGCATGGCCCTTTCCCTTTCGGTTCCGGCGCCTGATCCCTAAGGCTTTGCTGATAGAATCCATAACCGCCTGCAACATTATAACATGCATATCCATTCTGACACAAGATGCGGCAAGCAAGATAACTTCGCAATCCACTCTGACAATATACATAATATGTCCTGTCTTTGGAAAGTTCATTCATTCTTTCCCGCAATTCGTCTACCGGAATATGCTTTGCATTTTCTACATGCCCATTTTCATATTCGTAATCTGTTCTCGCATCCAAAAGAATTGCCGATTCCTTTGCTGCTAAAACATCTTCCCATTGCACCTGTTCTATTTTGCCTGTCAATATATTTTCCATTGCGTAGCCTGCCATATTGACCGGATCTTTCGCCGAAGAATACGGCGGTGCATATGCCAGGTCTAACTCTGTCAGATCAAATGCCGTCATCTTTGCACGAATCGCGGTTGCAAGCACATCGATACGCTTATCGACACCGGCAAAGCCAACAATCTGTGCTCCCAAAATCTTTCCGGTCTTCTTTTCAAACAAGACCTTCATCGTCATACTTCCTGCTCCCGGATAATAGGTCGCATGAGACGCCGGACTTAAAATCACGGCATCCATATCGATTCCCGCTGCCTTCGCTCCGCGCGTATTAAGCCCTGTAGAAGCAATCGTAAGGTCAAATAATTTCAGAACAGAAGAACCCTGCGACCCTTTATAACTGCTTTCGATTCCACAAATATGATCTGCTGCGATTCTTCCTTGCTTATTTGCAGGACCTGCCAAAGAGATAAGAGCCTTTTCCCTCGTAACAAAATGCGCTACCTCTACTGCATCTCCCACGGCATAGATATCCGGTTCGCTCGTCTGCATATGTGCATTTACCTTAATTGCTTTCTTCACACCCAAAGCAAGTCCTGCTTCTTCTGCGAGCGTACTTTCCGGCACTACTCCGACTGCAAGAATCACCATGTCAGCTCCTTTCGCTTCCTGGCCTGCTATCTGCGTATAAATTCTTCCGTCTCTTACCTCAAATCCTTCTACCGAAGCCCCAAGCAGCAATTCTACCCCTTTGCTTCGCAAATGATTATGTACGATAGCTGCCATGTCCGCATCGATTGGAGACATGACTTGCTTTGGACGCTGTACAACTGCTGCAAAGATTCCCCTGTTCACAAGGTTCTCAGCCATTTCAAGTCCGATAAAGCCTCCCCCTATGATCACCGCTGATCTTGGTTTGTTCTCTTCAATAAAATCATAGATTCTAAACGTATCTTCTACCGTTCGCAGCGTAAATATGTTTTCACTTTCCATTCCCGGAAGATTCGGCCGTACTGGTTTTGC
This sequence comes from uncultured Lachnospiraceae bacterium, assembly GCA_910585545.1. GTDB lineage: Bacteria > Bacillota > Clostridia > Lachnospirales > Lachnospiraceae > An181. Next base: position 4,753 of record CAJUFN010000030.1, on the reverse strand, counting down.
TCCCGGCGCAAGAATCAATTTATCATAGTTTTCTGTATAATCACTGCCACTTTCTATATTTCTGACAGTCACACATTTTTTCTTGGCATCAACCGAAACCACTTCCTGGCGTACACGAACATCTATGCGAAATCTTCGAAAGAAACTCTCCGGAGTTTGAAGCGTAAGCGCACCCCTTCTGGTAATCTCTCCTCCAACATAATATGGGAGCCCGCAATTCGCATAAGAAATATATCCGCTTCGTTCCAATATAATAATCTCGGCCGTTTCATCCAGACGGCGAAGTCTTGCTGCTGCCGTAGCGCCGCCTGCCACACCACCTACAATAACCACTTTCATACAAATATCCTCCTAAATCTAACATCATTTTTCTATAAGCTTATCGAAAATACACAGTTCTTTCTGTGATTCTGTCACACTACGCATTCCTGTTTTTCTGCTGTTTTTTCTCATAGAAATACTATAGCAGATTCTCGCAAAAAATGTTACACTATCAGAAGACATTTTACCATTCTATGGAGGAAGAAAAATGAGAGCATATGAAAGATTATTAAAATATGTAACAGTAAAAACCCCTAGCGACGAATTCAGTCAAACCGTGCCATCATCGGACTGTCAGCTTGTTCTTGCAAACATGCTGGCTGACGAATTGAAAGAACTCGGCGTAGCAAACGCACATGTTGATGAATTTGGAGTCGTATATGGAATCATCCCGGCAACACAAGGACATGAAAATGATATCAAGCTTGGTTTCATCGCCCATATGGATACCGTAAAGGACTACACCGAAGCTCCGATTCAGCCTGTCATTACCCCAAACTATGATGGCTGTGATTTTCCGCTTGGTGACAGCGGACGTATCCTTTCCGTGAAAGATTTTCCTCATCTTCCATTATTAAAAGGCCGTACGTTGATCACTTCCGATGGAAATACGATCCTTGGCGTAGATGATAAGGCCGGAGTTGCCACGATTATGACCATGGCAGAACGCCTGATCAATGAAAATATCCCGCACGGGCAGATTAGCATTGCATTTACTCCGGATGAGGAAATCGGAGCAGGCGCCGACCATTTTGACATTCCTAAATTTGGCGCTGAATTTGCCTACACGGTAGACGGCGGCAAGGAAGGCGACATTCAATATGAAACTTTCAACGCCTGCCGCGCCGATTTTAAAATCAACGGGTTTGCCGTACATCCAGGCGATTCCAAAGATACCATGATCAACGCAAGTCTGGTCGCAATGGAAATCAACAGTCTCCTTCCGGGATGCGAAACCCCTCGCGGAACCGAAGGTTATGAAGGTTTCTATCATTTAAACAGCATGAAGGGTGATGCCTGCAGCGCTGAACTTCACTATATCGTACGTGATCATGATGCTGCAAGCTTCGATGCCAAGCAAAAAACCTTACGCTTGATTGCTAAGACCCTGAATGAAAAATGGGGCGAGGGCACTGTCGAGTTATCGATCGAAGAACAATATCGCAACATGGCAGAAATCATTCAGCATCATATGCATTTAATTGAAAATGCAAAAAAAGCCTGCGAAAATGCAGGTGTCAACTGGGACATCCTTCCGGTACGCGGCGGAACCGACGGCTGCCGACTGTCATACGACGGTCTGCCTTGCCCGAACCTCGGCACCGGCGGCTATGCATTCCATGGACCATATGAACATACTACCGTGGAGGCACTCGATATTACAACGGATATTCTCGTCGAACTGGCACGATAAACGATGGCGTATGCTTTACAACAATTCAGGGACGCAGCTCTTTAACTGCGTCCCCAACTTAAAACCTTCCTGCCTTTTTAATGATTCTTAAACCCTTCTCCGAGCACTTCGTTGGATTCCATAATGATCACAAACGCATGCCGGTCTATTTCTTTTACCGCATTTCGAATGGCAAACATCTGCTTGTTATTGCAGGCACACATTACAATATCTTTCTTCTCATGGCTAAAACTTCCTTCTGCCTTCACAAAGGTAGCTCCCCTTCCGACAAGCGTATCGATTTTTTCTGCGACCCGTTCCGGAAAATCTGTGATGATCAACGTGAGTTTTCCCGCATCAATGCCATACATCACCTTATCAAGCACGATTGATATCAGATATGTGATAATAATTCCGTATATCAGGCTGTCCATGTCGCGCGATACGACTATCGTTCCTATCAAAACTACAATAAAATCCAGTACAAATGTAATTTTCCCCATAGAAATATGAGGTTTCTTCGCTTTCACAGACAACATCACAAAATCAACTCCACCCGTAGATGAATTCCGCATATAAATCAATGCAAAGCCAAGTCCTGACAAGATTCCGGTACAAATCGCCGCCAACAGACGGTCTCCTTCATAAACCGGAAACAACGGTGCGATATAGTCCATGATCACAGAGGTAATCACGATGGTCCGAATGGACCTTAGAAAGAAACTTCTTCCAAGAATCTTAAAACAACCAATCGCTATCGGTATATTTAAAAATATCGCCATGAGTCCGATCGGAGTTCCAAAGATATGATAAAAAATAAGCGCGATTCCGTTGATTCCAACCATCGGAAAATTCGCTGCTGCTGCAAAATTGTATGTCCCAAGTGCAATCAAGATTCCTCCGATCATATCTACCGCTATATCTATCCCTAATGTTAGTGATTTCTTTTCTTTCATCCGACACCTCTTTCTATAAAATGCTAAAGCAATCTTTGCCAATACAAAAAAGAACATCTACGAATTTAAATTATAATCCGCAAATGCTCTTCTCATTCATAGTCTACCGATAAAATTAAAACTTGTCAACACCCTTGTTTTATGAATGGCTTATGCATATAATAAAGACAAACTTTAAATTTATTGAAATGAGGATAAACAAATGGCGAAACGAATTTTGAATATGACCCCAACCGAACTTACTCAACTTTCCAAAGAAGACTTTATTTCCGCAATCGCCGGAAGTGAAGGACGCGTCCTTGCAAGCGAAACCATCGGCTTGATTCCACCCCTCCTTACAGACGTTACCAATGCAGAGTTTACAGCTTCTCTTGGCGCAGACTTGATTTTATTAAATATGTTTGATGTATGGAATCCCATTATCCATTCATTGCCAGACGTATCCGCAGAAGAAACCGTTCGTGAAGTAAAACGACTGACCGGACGTATGGTTGGCATCAATTTAGAACCGGTCGAAGAAAATGTTACAACCGAAAATGCAGACACTTTATGGGCAATGAGCAAGGGCCGTTACGCAACTGTAGAAAATGCAGTACGCGCACAGGAAATGGGTGTGGATATGATCGTTCTGACAGGGAATCCGGGAAATGGCGTGAGCAATGAAGCCATTGCTTCTTCCTTAAAAAATATCTCTGCCAAACTTAAAAGTAAAATCGTACTTGCCGCAGGCAAAATGCACGCTGCCGGTGTCATCGGTGAGGGCGGAGAAAACATTATTACGAAAGACGATATCCTCCTTTTTGCAAACGCAGGCGCTGACATTATTTTGCTGCCTGCACCTGGCACCGTTCCCGGCATCACAACGGAATATATTCGTTCTCTGGTAAGCTATGCGCACAGCCTTGGAAAACTTACAATCACTTCTATCGGAACTTCTCAGGAAGGCGCTGATACAGAAACCATCAAGCGAATTGCCTTAGAATGTAAGATGACAGGCACCGACATCCACCATATCGGCGACTCCGGCTATGTAGGTATGGCTCTGCCGGAAAATATTTTTGCCTACAGCGTTGCCATCCGCGGAGTACGCCATACCTATCATCGTATGGCCCAATCAATCAAACGATAAGTAACTCAAGATAAGTAACCCAAGATAAGCAGCAGGGGAATATTTTTTTAAATATTCCCCACCTTAAACTGCCACATCATTTCACGCGTCAGACTGATTTCCGGACCATCCATATGCAGTTCCTCTCTCGTCTTCCACTCTGCCACCGAAAGTTCCTCTTCCTCCAGTGTAATAGTATTATCTCCATCCAGTTCCACAACGAATCCAAATAGCAGCGAATCCGTAAATGACCATGGCTGACTTTTATAATACTTAATATTTTTGATCCTAAGTCCGACTTCCTCCATCACCTCACGCCGCACCGTATCCTCAATACTCTCTCCAATCTCCGCAAATCCTGCAATCAAAGCATATCGTTGATACTCCCGATTCGCGTATTTCGATACCAGAATCTTATCCTCTCTGCCGCTTCTGTCAATCACTGCGACAATCACTGCCGGACATATTTTCGGATATTCCATGGAATGGCAATTTTCACAGTACAGCATCCGTTCTTTCTTATCATGCTGCATAGGCGTTTTACATCCTCCGCAAAATCTATGCATCTCATACCAACAGGAAAGCTGTGCTCCAGTAATCCCCGCAAACGCGAGATGCTGCGGCTTTGCCTGCCGTAAAAGAGAAAGATTTTCCCATGTATATCCTGCCAATTGTTTACTTATCGCAGCGTCTGCCAGAAAATATTTCCTGCCATCAATCTCAAATAAATAGGTAACCGCAACCCCTTTGACCTCTTTATAACATGGATATGTAATCATTCCTTCTCCTTTTTTCAGAAATATTTCTCTCTTCTGATAGATAAGTACCACACTGTCATCCTCTGGTTTATATGGATAATATTCATTTTTGTAAACGTGCGGCAAGATTTCCTGAATCATCTCTTTGCCCCCCTGTTACTTTTGGTAGTGTCAAAAACTACCTGTTTTTTTATTGTTTAAATCTATTAAAAACCTT
>CAJUFN010000029.1 GCA_910585545.1 uncultured Lachnospiraceae bacterium | reverse complement strand
TGTAACTAAAAAATCCTTGAAAAATAAGGAAAAAAGACTTGACTAAATAGGGAGGCATATCTATGAAAGTTTCAGGTAATGATGGAATTAGCACAGTCGTTACAGGCAGTGTGGGTTATACTAATTCGCCACAAAATGCTGCTTCTAAAGATGTAAAAAAAGGGGAACCGATAAAAATTGATATTTCTAAAGAGGGCAGGGAGCAGTATAGGAAAAGTTTATCTGCCCACAATCAGGAAAAAATGGACTTGGGATCAGTGAAAGCACAGAAAAATATCATAAAGCATTTAAGCATGGATTCTGATTTTGAGTCGAAGTTCCATAAAGAAGCTGAAATGATGTCGGCGGCAGCAAAAGAAAAAGGTACAACAATGAGTATTCAGGGCAAGGCGGAGAACTATTTCAGTACATATGCAAAAATGTATGATGAAATAGTTCAGGGATATGAAGCCGGAACCAGAGAGACTTATGTTTCTGAGGAAGGTGGGTATAGAAAGCTGACAAAAGAGGAGGAGCTTTCTGCACTGGATAAGGCTTTCGGAAAAATTGCAGGAGATTTTGAGAAACGGGAAACAGTAAACCAAAATGCCCGTAATATAATAGAAGAGGGCTTTAAAAAGTTTGCACCTTATAGGAAAGCGAAGGCTGGCAGCACAACGACAGTCGCTGAGAAAGAAATAAAAGCTGACAGTACTGTGGCGGCCACGGAACAGGAAAGCAAAGAAACAACCAGTAATGTCATTGAGGGTATCAGCAAAAAGATGATTAACGCTGCTGATCTTTTCAAGGCAGGATATGGCAAGAGTGATCTAGCAACACTTTTGGCAGGGATTAAGGTGTTTGGATAATCAGCTATAAATATTTTGCAGTCACATATGTTAGAGATTTAAGGAGGTATTTGCTCATGAAAAAATTAATTTCTTTTATTACATGTATTGCTATGTGTATGATGCTTGTTATGCCTGTATCAGCGGCAGAGATAGCACCAAAGGATGAAACTGTTACAATGACAGATGAATCTGTTGCATCGGTATATTCTACGAATTATTTCAGGAAAATTACATCGAAGTTAAATTCTGTTTATGGTAATCCATCAACAGTTGCAACCCTTTCATCTGGATCTGTAACTGGAGCTAATCCGAGCATTACATCTGTGACGGTATATTCACGTGTAAGTACAGGAAGCGATCCATTTTATGTTTTTGTTGAAGATCCCTATGGAAATTGGGATTATGATATAGTGAGTGCAAGCGGCACAAGCACTTTTTCATCTTTTAATGGATATGATCCCTCTGGAAGTTGGAAAGTATGGATTGTGACTATGGGAGATGTTTCAACAGCTACATTAACATTAACTGTGAATTATCATTATTAATATAAAGGGCAATGTGACTGCAATTTATTTAAAAAAAGGAGATTGGTGTATGAATGTCAATGGAAATAGTACGAGATGGTTTTTGCAAAGTTCAATGAGCAAATTTTTTTCACAAAAAAATTTAAACAAAAGTGATATATCAGGTCAAACAGCAACCAATCCAAACAGCGGTGTTAAGTATAAACATAGCTATTTGTATTACAATGAAAATGGTGTTCCTTGTTTTTCAAAGGAACAGGCTGAAAGATGCCTTAAAGGAAGAACAGATTGTCGTAATATCGTATCTGTATCAGAGCAGGTAAAGGCAGATTTAGCGGAGGTAGTTAAACAGGATTTTGTTAGTACTAACGGATGGGGAATACCAGAAGGAAGTAAAAGACATGATGTGGTTAATAATTATTTGAGTACACTTCCAGCTAAACAGTGTGCCTCTGCATCATGGACGTTGATAAAAATGGCAGGAGATTATGCTGAAAGATTACAAGCATTAGTAAGAGAAAATAATCCGGGATGGAAACCGGGTGATGCCTTTGATACAAATATTTTGGATCAGCTTGATGGTACTCTCGGAGGTGTGGATTTTAAAGTATAGATATTATAAGTCAAGGAGGATAATAATATGGCAATGGAAGTTATGAATAGTTATGGCAGTTATGCTACGCAGTATATGGCAGGTAATAGCAAGGCGAGTGGCACAAAGAAAAAAGATACAGAACAGGCAACGGAAACGGCGAATAGTAGCAAGTCAAAAAGTACAGCGGATTATATGAATGAACTGGCAAAGCTTGTTCCAAGCGTCGAGTGTAAGATTGGAAATACATTTTCATCAGCAAAAAGCGGTAAAACTTTGACAATCAATCCATTACTTTTGGAGAAGATGCAGAATGATCCAGAGAAAGAAAAAGAAATGAAAGAACTGATTAAAGGTGTTGAATCAGCCGTCAATATGCTGGACAGTGTAATGAATGCCAGTGGATGGAGTGTTGTATTCAAGCATGATTATATAGACGAAAACGGAAAATATCGTCAAATTGCACTTGTCAGAAATGATTTTATGCTGAACATGAGCGACAAGCTCCGGGAAGAAAGACGGAAAAATTCTGAAAAGTTGATTGAAAAGACAAAGGAAAAGGCGGTAGAAAAGAAAAAAGAATTAGAGGATGCATTGGAAGAAAAGCGGACTATAAAGGAAGATAAAAAAACAACTCCAGACAAGGTAGAGCAGTTTTTGGATGAAAAGATTACTGACTCAAAAGATAACACAGTTTTACTGAACGAAGAAGATATTAAGACAATTATTGAAATTGCAAAGGATAATAATATGGAGCAGACCAATGTAAAGGATCAGATGCAAGTTGGTTCTAATCTGGATTTGAAAATATAGTCTAATTATATTGAGGAGAATGGTTTTATTTACTAAAAAGCAAGATACTGAAATCGCTTAATGAAACTATAAGGTTTTCTTGCAGTGTAAACTAATAAGAAAAATTCTTATAGAATGAACTATGAAGGAGGTGAAACGAATGAAAAGATTAGGCAAAAAGGTTGTAGCACATGAGAATACTTTATCTGCATTTTGTGTTTCATGTTACTGTCTTCCGATCACTTGTAAATGTAGCAGCACAAGCCATGATCCGACAGGAACTACATTTCAGTCTACTCAGACTTCGCAGATAAAAAGCCCGTCTGTACCGTTCTTATTGTAGTCATGCCGTGATGTAATCAGGCTATGATGTATGGAAAGGGGGTTAGACTGCTAATATGTATGCAGTCTAACTTCTTTTCAAATGGAGGTTAAAATGAAAATTAAAAAACCATTTATATTTGTTTTCAAATTATATGTCAAATTTTATTTATATGATGTGAATACTAGAATGATAGTTGGAATAAGCAAGGATTTATATGAATTGTTAAAAAATTTGGACGAGGTAGATTATGTAAAGATTCCAAATAATTTAGAGAATGAGGTAAATAAGCTTCTGAAATATGATATTTTTAGCGAAACAAATTATGATTATGAAATAAAGTATCATCAGAGTGAATATATAGAGGATATACTTAAAAATAGTATGAAAACGATCACTTTGCAAGTTACTCAAAATTGTAACTTACGTTGTAAGTATTGTGTCTATTCTGGAAGCTACGAAAATAGAGTACATAGTAATAAAAGGATGAGTTTTGAAACAGCTCAAAAGGCGATTGATTTTTTACATAAACATAGTAGTTTGTCTGCTGCTATTAGTGTGGGGTTTTATGGCGGTGAACCACTTCTTGAAATGGAACTTCTGAAAAAATGTGTGGATTATGCCAAGAAAATATTTGATGGTAAGGATTTAAGTTTTACTATAACGACTAATGCTACGTTGTTAACAGAAGAAGTGATGGATTTTTTTGTAGTAAATAATTTTTATGTGACAATAAGTTTTGATGGACCGCAAAAAATACAGGATAAAAACAGGGTTATGGCAGATGGAAAACAAGGTTCTTTTAACGTTGTCATGAAAAATGTAGAGTATTTTTTGAAAAAATATCCTGACTTTACAGAACATATCAGTTTTAATGCTGTCTTAGATCCAACAAATGATTTTAATTGTTCAAATGAATTTTTTATGAATTATGAATCTCTTAAAAAGAATAATGCTAGAGGGGTATTAATCAGCACAGAAGGATTAAAAAATGATTTGAAACAGGATGAATCTTTTAAGATAGCATACAGTTATGAAATGTTTAAAAATTTTCTATGGAGTTGCGGAAAATTAGATGATGTAGGTAGTAAACTGACAATAGCCTATATTGAGCAGGTAGAGCAAATGGTAGGAAAAAGAACAATAGGATTGGAAAAAAATAAAAAATATTCACATCCGGGAGGACCTTGCTTAATTGGGGTACATAAGTTTTTTGTTAATGCAGATGGTTATTTCTATCCTTGTGAGAGGGTTGATGAGAGTATAGAATGTACTAGGATAGGAAATTTGGATGATGGTCTGGATATTGAAAAGATTAAAATGTTGTTGAATATTGGGAAATTAACAGAAAATGAATGTAAAAAATGTTGGGCATTCCAATTTTGTACACAGTGCTTACGCTCGGCTGTTGATGGGGATCATTTGTCAAAGAATAAGAGATTAAGTAAATGCAACAGTTCAAGATATACAGCAGAGCAGTCATTAAAGGATTATATTGTATTAAAAGAGTGTGGTTCAACATTTGGAAAAAGGATAAAGGGGGAGTAAACACATGAGAAATGAAAAGATAGCTGTATTTCCAGTTGATGAGGACTTTCTTTCGCTTCCGGATAATCAGAATATTGAACTGGGAAAAGAATGCTATAAAATTTCATATTACATAACCTTAGCAGGATGGAATGTTGATGGCGTGGAAAGACAATTACATACCTTAGATGAATTTGATTTTAAAAATATTAGTACGCTTGTGTTGATTAACTCGTTTAGAAAACTGGAAGATGATGTGATTCAAAGAATTGTCAATGTGGCTGCACGAAATGAGATAAAGATCGTCTGTGCAAGGGACGATTGGGATGTTAATTATGAGGTGTTAAAAAAAGCGTGCAAAGAAGGAATTGTAGAAATTGAAATTGTTTGCGATGAAATAGCTTTCGTTGATAGTAAGGTAATAAACAATATAGATATTCCTATTATTACAATTTCTGGTATAGGTCCATATGTGGGGAAATTTCAGGTAGGGTTATATCTAAGAAGCTCGTTTGAAAATGCAGGGTATAAAGTATTATATATAAGTTCACGTAGAGAGGGGAAATTATTTGGCACTTATATTTTCCCAGAATATATGTATAATAAAAATTTGGATTTTACGGCAAAAGTATTTGAATTTAATGGTTATGTAAACGATCTGATTAGGAAAGAAAAACCTGACATTGTCATAATAGGCGTCCCTGGTGAGATAATGGAATTAAGTGAAAAACATAGAATGAATTTTGGAATACTGGCAAGTGTAGTTTTTAATGCCATAAAGCCGGATGTGTCCATATTAAATATGTATAACATGCGGTACACGGATGAGTTTCTGGAAGAACAGAAAAAATATTGTAAATATCGTTTTGGCGTGATTCCTGATTTGTTTTATGCTACCTATACGGGAGTTATTGATTCATCATTGCAGGAGGCGTGGATACAATACTTTCATGCAGACAAGCTGTTTGATGATTTACTGGAAAAGCATAAGATATTTAGTGAATCAGATGTTAAGTATGATCTGCTATTTAAACAGATCATGGGTATATTGGAAGAATACGGTTCATTAGAGGTTATGTGAGGTGCGTATGGAGAATAGTATAAACAGCATTAAAAACAGATTAGATACTGTGTTTATAGAAAAAATGGCTTTTGCGGTTTACAAGCTATCAGATGAACAACGTTCAAAGAGTTTGTTAAGGGATTGTATCGGAATGCAGGCGAGAGACTTGTTGAAACTTTATATGGAATTGGAAAGTGAATTTCATATTGATTTTAATCCGCTTGTGTTAGAGGGGAACTTTGATAAATATGACTGTTTATTAGAATATATTATAAGCAAAACCGGGGAAAAGAATGTTAATTAAGAAGATTCATGTTTGCGTCATTGATGACGGAATATGTGCTGATGAAATCAATATATATAAAAATATACAAATAAGAAATGGTAAAGCAGTCAGTTCTTTAAATGTATGTAAAAACAATTCTCACGGTACAGGATGTGCTAAAGTAATAACCAAGCGTGCAGAAAAAGATATTTTGATAAGCAGTGTGTCAATTCTTAACAGGCAGTGTAAGGGAAACATTCAATCCTTATGTACTGCCTTTGCGTGGTGCGTAGAAAATGATGTTGATATTATAAATTTAAGTTTAGGGAGTGTTTTTTTTAGAGATAAGGAACTGTTATTGAGTGCGGTTAATCGTTGCGCAGAAAATGGAATAGTTATAGTAGGAGCAACCTCTAATGAAGGATATGTAACCTACCCTGCTAGTTTTACAAATGTATTAGGTGTTAGATCTTTTGATGAAAAAGAAAAAAGGGGATGTGTCGCAAGGTATGATACCAATTTAGGTTTCGGATTGTTTGAAACTCAGGGTAGTGAAAAAATCTACATAAATGGCATGGAAAAAACGACAAGTTGGTGTAATAGTGTAGCAGCTCCACAAATTACAGCAAAAATAATTAATGTGTATGAGGAGGGAATTAGTCCAATAGCAATTAGAAATATGTTTGGAAACGAGTTGCTGAAAATTAATTGCTTTGGAATTGATTGGGCGTCAAAGGCGTATGCACAAAATATACATGAATTGATTCCTAAATGGTGTGTGTGCAAGATAATTAATAAAGAAATGGAAACATCACTTGACATTGCAGATACTGTTATTACGCAAAAAGCAGATAATATAAAAAGGTGGTTAGAAGCTGGTAAAAATATCATATATATTGGCGATGATGTGATTGATTATGAAAGCAGTAACAGCTATGTTTGGTCAAAATATAACAGAATACAACAGATACATTATAATCAGATAGCCCAACAAGGTATATCAGAAGTTCCGGTCATTTTTATAGAGGGGGTATGTGCCTTAAAGTACATCTATGGACTTGAAAAGATGTTTAGGGAAAAGGACTACCATGCATATAGTATTTCCCATAGCATTTTATATGAGTTGTATGGAATAACATATATACCTACGGAAATCATGGATGCGGATAAAGTCAACAATTTTATCAGAAATGAACTGTATTATAAGCAGGGAGATATATTATTATATGATATTAGTGGAATTGATGAAAAATCAGCAGCGAAGAATACTAAGCTGTCACCAGACATTATCATAGATACAACGGAAAAGAATGTAACCATATCAAGTGAATATGGGAGTAGGACTGTTGCAGATTCCATAGAAAGTGTTGGAAACTATATAATAGAATTGTTAGAAGGGGAAGGCAGAGAGAATGATGAGCAATAAAGAGGCAGTAAGAAGATTAATAGTGCTTATCAGCAATTACAAAAAAACAATTGCTGTGATTATGATCTGCTTGGTCGTTTCTACTGGATTAAATCTATGCGTACCATTACTGAGCAGCAGAATTATGGATGATGGGTTTATTGGTGGGAATAAAACATTGCTTATTCAATTGGTGTTATGCTCTTTTGCAGTATACATGATATGCTCCGCTATTAACCTATTAAAAGAAAAAATGAGAATTGATATTTCGGCAAAAATACAGTATTTGCTATCTGAGCGCTCTTTTTCTCATTTGATGAAAATGAATGTGAGCTTTTTTAGGAACAAGAATTATGCTGAAATATTTGATAACATAAATGTCGATATTAGCAACATGACTTCTATTGCTGATGAAAGCGTATTTTTTGTGTTTACACAAGCATTTAGTATGACTGGAGGGATAGTTGGCTTATTTATCCTAGATTATCGCATGACAATATTAGTCCTGCTGTTTATTCCAATAAAATGTGTGATAATGAAGTATTTTGCAAAGAAGCGAAAACAACTTATAGATAGTTTTATATATGAAAATCAAAAATATGCAGGCTGGTTTGGGGATACGGTTGGAGGTATACGGGAAGTTAAATTATTTGGCATTTTCGATGATAAACATAAAGAATTTTCCGATAAACAGATGCGGGTGATCAATAGTCAGAAAAAAGTGAATATGCTTAGCCAATGGAACAGTACAACAGATACCATATTGGTTAGAATTTTAACAACTTTAATATATGTAGTAGGTGCTAATATGGTATTTAATATGCAGCTCTCGGTGGGGAATGTATTTGCCTTTATTACATACAGTGCATATGTTACAGGACCGATTTCAGCAATATTAAATATTGGATATTTATTATCAGGAATAATACCATCTACGAAACGATATTATGAGTTTATGGAACTGGCAGAGGAAAACGATAATGCAGATGCTGTTATATTTCCGCAATGTGGAGATGTTGAATTGAAAAATATTTCATTTTCTTACGATAAAAAGAAAATGGTTTTAAAAGATGTAAGTTTGCTAATTCCAAAGGGAAGTAAGGTGGCATTTATAGGGAAAAATGGTTCTGGTAAAAGTACCATTATTGATTTACTTCTCCGTATGTATGAGCCAACTGAAGGCAGTCTATTATTATCAGGTAACAACATATGGGATATGCCACTAGGGAAATATCGTAATATGTTTTCAGTGGTTAGCCAGGAAATATATTTGTTTAATGATACCATTCGTAATAATATTTGCCTTTATAGACAGGTGGAGGATAAAAAAATTTTTGACATATGTGAGAGCTGTGGACTGGGAGATTTTATAACAAAGGTATCGTTAGATTATTGTGTAGGGCAGAATGGGACAAAAATTTCTGGAGGACAAAAACAAAAAATTGCACTTGCAAGAGCATTATTACATGATCGTCCTATTGTGATTTTCGACGAAGCGACTTCTAGTACTGATGAGTATTCCGAACAACAGATTAATTCATTGCTACATACAAAATTTATTGACAAGACTGTAATTGTGGTTACGCATAGAACAAATATTTTAAATGAGATGGATCAGATTGTCGAACTGGAAGATGGCAGAATTGTTAAAAAAAGATAATTTTTTTTGTAGTAGAGATATAAGGAGGAATTTTATGAAAAAAATAGTATCATATATTGTTTGTCTATGTATGTGCGTAGCTTTTACTATACCTGTTTCTGCGAAAGAAAAAGTGCAAGAGAATGAGACTGAAATGTTATTTGATGATGTATCATTGACAAATTACTTTACTAAAACAATCAAACTAAATTCGGTAAATGGTAATTCATCTGGCATAGTAACTATTTCATCAGGTTCTATAACGGGAAATCCTGAAACCACTTCTATAATTTTGAATATTCGTGCAAATGCGGGAAGTGATCCTTTCATTTTGTATATACAAGCCCCAGACGGAACAGTATATAGTATTCTTGTGACAGGAAGTAAAACTATAGAATTAAGTTTCTTTAATGGATGCAATCCATCAGGTAGTTGGAAAATATGGATTGAAACCCAAGGAACTGCATCAACAGCCAATATTACTATGAAAGTCAATTATAGTTACTAGGGCAGAGCAAGTACGCCATAATTAATTTTTTAAGAATATACAATTACGCATGATAAAGTCAAAACGAATTTATCATGCGTAATTGTATATTTTTGACCATTTTGTTAGTTCCCAAACGTATATAATTGGGAAATTTATATTGGATGATAAGTTTTATACATAGATTTTTTTTAAAGGGATATATGCGCTGTCTGATACAGTATAATATACTCTTAAAAAGTAAATACGGTAGCTTACGAGTACACAAATCGACATGGCAGGTCGGTGCGGTGTACTCTTTTTTTTGCCACTGTCGAAAATTGCTGATTTATCAAGACATATACATACGAAAGTCGAAAAGGGGACCACCTACAGATTCTTCATTTCACAAATAAATTAAGAGAATGGAGAATCAGAAAATGAATGATATAAAATATATTATTGCCGATAATGTGAAATTATACCGTAAAAAACGAAATTTAACACAATTTGAACTAGCGGAGAAAGCGGAGCTTTCAATTGATTCTATAAAGCGGATCGAACATGGGAGCAGAACAATGTCGTTAGAAAACTTTATGAGAATTGCAGATGCATTGGCTGTTCCTCTCTCATATCTCTTATATGAAAATCTAAATGAAATTCCCATAACAGAACGTATTTTAAATGTCTTAAATAGTAAAAGTGGAAAACAGCAGGAATATTTAGTACATATGCTTGAAGAAATGGTTAAAGGTTTGGACAAGCTATCAAATTAATATCGAAAGGTGAAATGAGCGTATAGGGGATTCTATGCGTCTTTTCATACATATAAATATTTCAAAAATAAAGTAAGTTTGGAGTGGTAGAGTTTGGGCATATATATAATTTTTACATGGGATAAAAATTTCTCTAAAAAATGAAACCAAATTCTTTAAAGTATCGTATTGATAAAAAATTTGAGCAGATAGGATTTGGAGGAATGGATGAAAAGAGTATACTAAAGAAATTACGAAACAAAGATGAACAAGCATTTGAGGAAATAATTGATTTGTATAGTGTCTATGTCACTGTTATTGTCGGAAACCTGTTAAGCTCAAAGGGAACAAAAGAAGATGTAGAGGAGGTGGTTGCAGACACATTTATTGCACTATGGAATACGGCTGACAGAATCAATTATAAGGAATATAGCAGTATCAAGGCATACATAGCGACTATTGCAAGGAATAAAGCAAAGGACTGGCTGAGAGCGGCTAAAGGACAAGATTTACAATTATTGGATGATATTCTGGTAATTGATAATAGTGTAGAACAGCAAATTTTCCAAAGAGAGCAGCAGAGAATTATAGCAAAGATTTTGAAACAGTTAAAGCCGTTGGACTGGAAGATTTTTGTAGCATATTATTACCAGTACAAAAAAGTGGACGAGATTGCAAGAGAGCTTCAGATGAATCCTCATACAGTAAAAACCAGACTGCGGCGTGGAAGAGAGGTGCTTAAAAAATTTCTGATAAAAGAGGGATATGGGAGCAATGCAGATTAGAATAAGTGAAATGCTTGATAATGCTTCTGAGCTGATTGAAGAAAATAGTAAAGATGGATACATGGTTGATAATGACAGAATCAAGGAAATTGTATTTTCAGAGATTAAATATATGCGAAGAAAGCATAAAAAAAAGAAGTGTGCAGTTGCCTTAATTGCAATTCTGGGTTTGGGAAGTATCAGTGTTGGTGCAAAGGTGTTATTACATTCTGCCGGGGTAATAGACAATAATAGAAAAGAAGTGATGCAGTCGCAAACTGCCCGTAAAATAGACGAGGATAAGGTTTATACATTTGATTATAAGTCTGGATTGCAGACAGATTTGATTGCTCCAGAAAATTTATATGAGAAAGATGTTCCGATTGCAAAATATATTGTAGAAATTCCCATAAGTATAGAGGACAGCCTGCCGGAGTGTTATCTGGATAATGGTGCAATGATTATTTTTACTCAAAGTAATAGTGATGGGTGGAAGGTTGAAAAATCTGAAAGAATGCTTTTCGAGTTTATACAAGAACGAGTTGAAGGAACGGATATGGCAAATCCAGGAATTTTGGAAGTTGGTTATATATTGAATGGGGAACTGCAGGGACGGCAAGTTGTAAGCCAAAACTATTGTAGTATTGATTTCTGTCTGGCGAGTGAAGGAACATATTATTTCTATTTAAAGAATTGTTCCAGTGACAGGATTATTATTACGAGAGGAAATATTGGTAAAACACAGGAGGAATGAGAAGATGGGAGAAAAAATGAATAAGCGGACAATTCAAATATCGGAATTAGTGATTGTCAAAGAAGATGTGTTTCCGATAGAACGAATTGGATTGCCACAGGCAAATATTGCAGGTGGGAAAACAGTTTCATTTCTTGACCGTGACGGAAGCATGTTTTATATTGTGGGAGGAACGACGGTAAGTTTTAGCGTAAAATTGGACGCTTCTGTTGCTGTTAAAATGGGGTATATTAATAATAGTGATTCAAAGACACAAACATATAGTGGAACGGGAAGTTCGCATTACACGGAATTTAAAATTGCGAATACAGGTTATTATAGATTTTATGTTACCAATACATCTTTAAATGTCGTAAAAGTGACTGGCGGAACAATCAGCTTTTGATTTGTCATGAAAGGAAGGGCGAGATATGATGAAAAAGGGATTTAAGATCATAAAATGGATATTTTGTGTTTTATTTGTTGTTGTGGCAATTTTGATCATTTGGAACTTTATCTGTAAAAGAACAGAACAGTCCAAGATTGAAGCAGCATATGGAAATACTGTTGAGATAAATGGGCATGATATAGTGATAAGTATAGAGGGAGAAGAAAATGAAACAACAATCATATTATTACCCGGCTGGGGTTCTGCATCACCAGTATTAGAATTTCTTCCACTAGCTAAAGAACTGTCAAAAGATTTTCGGGTTATTACCATAGAACCTTTTGGTTATGGACTTTCAGATCAGAGCGGAGAGGAACGGAAAATTAACTTAGTAGTAGAGGAGCTGCATGAATGTGTCCAAAAGTTAGGATGTAGCCAGTATTACTTAATGGCACATTCGCTTTCAGGTTTGTATTCATTATATTGGGCAAATGCTTATCCGCAGGAGGTACAGGGATTTATAGGAATTGATCCGTCTGTTCCAAAGCAATCTGATGAGGAGCCGTTTCCGGTTAGTATGGTAACATTGAACAGGCTCTCGGCATATTTTCAGAAAGCGTCAAATGTATTGGGAATTACCCGGATAAGTTCCATAGGGCATCCGGAAAAGGCAGTTTATGCGGACGTTTCATATTCATATTCAAAAAGTGAGTTGGAAGTATTTCGTATTTTATCTATGGATTTTGCATATAACGATGATATTATGAATGAATTAGAATATATGGATGATAATCTTGAATCTGTTAGGGATATGAAATTTCCCTCCAATATTCCAGTATTGCAATTTGTGTCAGGCGATAACTGTGATTTGCTGGAATCATGGGAACTCTTACACAAGGAAGTTATTACAGAAACGGACAGAAGTGAAGTTCTAAGATTAGAGGGAGGACATTACTTGCATTTTGAGAGGAAAGATGAAATTGTCAAGAAGATAAGAGACTGGCTACAGAATTAATTGGGCAGACGGAGAGCGTATTATAAGTTTTGTAAAATAAGGATATAAATTTGTAAACTAGGTTATGAGGTTGGTGCTATACCACATAACCTAGTTTTTGTTGTCAGGGAATTTTTACGAATAAACCCGTATTTATTACATCTTCCGGTATGAATGATAAATTGATGATAAAATAATAATATGAAGCAACACAAAATCGGGTAAGTTAATTTATAAAATACGAGTATATCAAAATACAAAATTGAGTAAAATAGAATAAATATTATAGAAAATGGAGTGATGATTTGAAAACTCGTATTAAAGAATTACGCGAACAACACGGATTAGGTCAAGAAACACTGGCAAGTTTTGTTGGTTCTTCACAACAATCGATTAGTAGAGTTGAAAGAGAGCAATGTGTACCCTCAGCGGATTTGATTGTTAATATTGCTAAACATTTTAATGTAACTACTGATTATATTTTATGTTTGTCAAACACAAGACGAAGTTTGGAAGGACAGTTAAAAGTAAATCAGGAAATTGACGAATATTATGACATTGTTTCAGCATATCAAAAATTAAACATGGCAAATAAGGTTACGATTAAAATATTAATGAATCGGTTTATTGAGGTACAGAAAGAGGGGAATTAAATTGATTAATATTGCAGTGTGTGATGATGATCTGGTGTTTGCTTCAAAAGTAGAAACTATACTTTATGACATAGCGAAACAAAAACTGATAGATATAGCGGTGGAAGTTTTTTCTGATGGAAGTGAGCTGTGGAAACATATTTCTTCCGGCGAAACTTTTGAACTATTATATCTGGACATAGAAATGATGAAATTAAATGGAATTGACCTTGCTAAGAAAGTAAGGGAGAATGACACGAATGTGATAATAATCTATATTTCCAATTATGAGAATTATTTTATTGAATTGTTTGAAGTAGAACCCTTTCGTTTTATCAAGAAGCCTGTAGACGAAAAAATCTTTATTGGATATTTTAATAAGGCATATGAACGGATATTACAGAATGAAGCATATTTTGAGTATAAATTCAATAAGATTCCTCACAAAATATTGACAAAGAATATAATGTATTTTGAAAGCTGCGGAAGGCTGATACTGATACGGAATAAAAATGAAAGCGGAAAATTTTACGGAAAACTAAATGCTGTTGAAAAACAGCTCCAAAATGGGAAGATTCCATTTTTGAGAATACATCAGTCCTATCTGGTGAACTACAGGTTTGTCAGGGAAATAAGTTTTGCTAAAGTAGTCCTGACGAATAATACAGAGTTGCAGATCAGCGAGGACAGACAAAAAGAAATCAGGGCTAAGTATAATGAGCTACTGGGAGGAGAGTTTTTAGATGGATGACGTATTGTTTTATTTAATCTCATCAATTTTGTTTTTGGCAATTATAAAAGAGTCAATGGACATATTCTTTATAAAAAAGGATGTGTCTTGTTTTTTCTCCGTTATTGCATGGGCGGTATTTTGTCTGGTAGAGATTGTAGGGACTACTTACATTACGGTTCCGATTGCGACAGTATTTTTTGATATGCTCTGTTGCCTGTGTTTTTGCATGATACTGTATGATGGCAGGATTAGAAAAAAATTAGTATGGGTGGCGATCATACAATTATTGGGAATGCTTACGGAAATGATTGTGGGTTATATTTTTATATATGCAAATCTGGAATTTAATAACACAAAGATATTGGGTTCTTTTATATCAAAGACAATTCTGTTGATATTACTTATTGGATTGAAAGTATTTCACTATTCAAGATTGAAAAGGGATATTCCTTTTACATACTGGTGTGTAGTGTTTGTTATTCCGTTAGGCAGTATATTTGTTTTGAATACACTTTTTTCCATGTGCGAAATGTCGAATGATAAATATATAACTGTTTCGGCATTGTTATCATCGGCATTTATAATGGCTGTGAATTTTATTGTTTTGCATATTTATGAAAATTTATCTGACAGGCTGGAAATTACGAAACAACAGATTATTTTTAATAAGCAGATTGAATTATGTCATAATCAGATTCAGGAGAGGGAAGAATCAAATCTTAATATAAGGAATATTAAACATGATATGGAAAACCATCTGGTATGTATCAGAGAATATATGGAAAGGGAAGATTGGCAGCTTGCCAAAAAGTATATTGAGGATTTGCTGAATTGCAAAGACAATTTTAAAATGAATTCACATATCGAAAGCGGAAATATTGTGATTGATGCATTGCTGAATTATAAAAACCATGTTATGAAGAAACAGGGGATAGAGATGAAAACACATATTGAAGTCCCCTATAATTTTTATTTCAATGATGCGGATATATGCATGATTTTAGGGAATTGCTTAGATAATTCGATTGAGGCAGTAAACAAGATTACGGATACAAAGAATAAAATTGTAAAGGTAGAGATAATTTACAGAAAAAACAGCCTGCTTATACTAATCTCTAATCCATACACCGAAATTCTAAAGAAAGATATGGATGGAAACTTTGTAACCACGAAGCCTGATGCAGAAAATCATGGAATAGGACTAAACTCTGTAAGGAAAGCAGTAAAAAAATATGATGGGCTTGTTAATATATCAACGGAGAATAATGTATTTACAGTACAGATATTATTATATCCAGTCGGGAAAAGTTACGAATAAACTCGGATTTTTTACATGGTAATCAGTAAGCGAAAATTAGTGATAGAATTATAAGAAATAATAATAATTCTAGGAGCTTCCTGTATAATTCAAGTATAGGGAATTCCAAGAAAGAAGGTTGAGAAAAAAATACCTCAGAGTAAAATAAGATTACTGACTTGCAGGTTAGTGAAAATCTTATTGAACAGAGAGGTATCTAAAATGAATTGTAACACACAAAACGCAAAAATTGCATCCATAACTGAAAAAACTTTGATTGTTGGAATCGATGTAGGAAGTGAAACCCACTATGCCAGGGCATTCGACTGGCGCAACTATGAATATACCAGAAAGCCACTGGAATTCAGTAACACAGAGGCAGGGTTCCAGACATTCAAAGCATGGATGGAGGATATAGCGGCGAAACACGGTAAAACTGCTGTAATACCGGGCATGGAGCCGACAGGACATTACTGGTTTGCCTTGGGGAAATTCCTGCAGGACAGCGGGATGAGACCTGTGCATGTGAATCCCCACCACGTGAAAAAATCAAAAGAACTGGATGACAACAACCCCAACAAAAATGACCGCAAAGATCCAAAGACGATCGCTGCGCTTGTCAACGAGGGACGGTTCTCGTACCCTTACATACCAACCGGTATCTATGCAGAGATCAGGAGCCTGTCAAACCTGCGCTTTCAGACGCAGGAGGAGCTCACGAGGATCAAGAACCGCCTGGCCAGATGGTTCGCCATCTACTTTCCTGAATATAAAGACGTTTATGGGGATTTGAAGGCGGTGAGTGGGAGGATGGTGCTGAAGGAGGCACCGCTGCCGGAGGACATCAGAAAACTGGGAGTGGAAGGTGTGAACCGGATATGGAGGGACGCAAAGCTCAGAGGCGCCGGAATGAAGAGGGCAAGGACCTTGGTATCGGCAGCGGAGCACAGCGTAGGAAGTAAGGAAGCGCCGGGAGCGGCAAGGATGGAACTGAAGAACCTGCTCAACGACATGGATGCATATACATCAAGGCTGGAGGAACTTCTCCTGAAAATAGAGGAAAAGCTGAAAGAAATCCCATATGTTGATAAACTGATGGGGATTAAGGGGATCGGGCTGGTAACAGTCAGCGGATTCATTGCGGAGGTGGGAGACATAGGACGTTTCGACAACCCAAAGCAGTTACAGAAGCTGGCGGGATATGCGATTGTGGCGAATGATT
>CAJUFN010000028.1 GCA_910585545.1 uncultured Lachnospiraceae bacterium | reverse complement strand
TGGTACTTTGGGAGATTATATTCATTTTGGAATTACAGTTTGCGGAAACTCAAGTTTTACAACTGTTTTGAACGTAAAAAGCAACAGTTTAACTGTTGCCTTGAACGCCTCGTCTTTATACAATCTGCCAGTCTATCGGTTCTATCCCATGTTCTTCCAGAAAACGATTCGTCTGGCTAAATGGCCTGCTTCCGAAAAATCCGCGATACGCCGAAAGCGGACTTGGATGCGGCGCCTCTAAAACAAGATGCTGCGGATTATGCAACATGCTTTTTTTCATCTGTGCCGGTCTTCCCCATAAAATAAATACGATTGGCCTCTCCTGCACATCCAATATGCGGATGGCTGCATCCGTAAATTCTTCCCAGCCAATTCCTCTGTGTGAATTCGCCTGATGCGCCCGCACCGTCAGCACCGTATTCAGAAGCAGTACACCCTGCTTTGCCCATTTTGTCAGATATCCGTGGTTTGGAATCTCACATCCTAGATCATCATGCAATTCCTTATAAATATTCACAAGAGACGGCGGAATCTCCACTTCCGGTTTTACCGAAAAACAAAGTCCATGCGCCTGCCCTTCTCCATGATACGGATCCTGTCCTAAAATCACTACTTTTACATCTTTTAACGGCGTCAAATGAAACGCATTAAAAATATCATCCGACGGCGGAAAAATTCTTCTCGTGCTATATTCCTGTCTCACTGTGTCATATAATTTTCTGTAATACGGCTTGCGAAACTCTTCTTTTAAAGCCTCCTGCCAATCATTGCTAATCGCTCCCATGTCCTTTTATAAGCGTACTGGTACGCCCTGCTCCTTTAAGTATTCTTTTACTTCTTTAATCTCTAATTCTTTGTAATGAAAAAGTGAAGCCGCCAACGCCGCGTCTGCCTTGGCATCCGTCAGTGCTTCTTTAAAATGTTCTAAGGTTCCTGCACCTCCCGAGGCAATTACCGGAATCTCCACACTTTGGGCAATCGCTTTTGTAAGCTCGATGTCATAGCCTGCTTTCGTACCATCTCCATCCATACTTGTAAGAAGGATTTCTCCGGCTCCTAACGCTTCGACTCTCTTTGCCCATTCCACAGCATCAATGCCAACATCGATCCGTCCGCCGTTTTTATATATATTCCATCCGCTTCCATCTGCACGCTTTCTCGCATCAATCGCCACAACTACACACTGGCTTCCGAACTTTTCTGCCGCCTGCGTGATAAGTTCCGGCGTATTAATTGCAGAAGAATTAATGGAAATCTTATCCGCTCCTTCCCGAAGCAGCATCTTAAAATCTTCCACAGTACGGATTCCGCCGCCAACCGTAAATGGGATAAATACATTCTCGGCAACCTTTCGCACCATATCCACAACCGTATTACGCGCATCGGAGGATGCCGTAATATCCAAAAACACAAGCTCATCTGCCCCCGCCTTGTCATATGCCTTAGCAATCTCCACCGGATCTCCGGCATCCTTTAAATCCACGAAATTCACGCCTTTTACAACACGCCCGTTATGTACATCCAGACAAGGAATAATTCTTTTTGTAAACATCGCACACCCTCCTACATTTCCACAAAATTCTTAAGAATCGCAAGACCTATGCTGCTGCTTTTTTCCGGATGGAACTGACACGCAAACACCTGACCTTGCTCTACTGCAGCATGAATATTCACACTGTAATCCGTCACTGCCTTTACGATTCTTTCATCTGCCGCCTTAAGATAATAAGAATGTACAAAATACACATAGGATTCCTCTTTGATGCCTGCAAATAAACGTCCGCCATTTTGCAGATGAAGGGAATTCCATCCCATATGCGGAATTTTAAGTCCCTCTTTCTTTGGAATCTTTACGATTTCTCCTTTCAAAACACCAAGTCCCCCTACCCCCGGACACTCCTCGCTCCGCTCGAACAAGAGCTGCAGACCAAGACAGATTCCAAGCAAAGGAATCTGCCTTTCTACTACTTCATGTATAACCTTATCCAATCCGTAATTCTTCAAATGTTCCATCGCTTCTCCAAAAGCGCCCACTCCCGGAAGAATCACTTTATCCGCGCCAAGAATCGTCTCCCTGTCTTTCGTGACAACGATTTCCTGTCCCAAAAGAAGCAACGCCTTCTCTACGCTTTTTATATTTCCTGCATCATAATCGATTATTGCTATCATTCACGTTCCGCCTTTCCGCAAAAGCTGATTCTACTTATAATAAAAACTCGTCTGTTCTATTTTACATCAAGTGTAAAGTAGAATTCAACTCCATTATCATAATTATGCACGCCATATTCCTGATGGAAAGACTCCATGATCGCGCGCACAATGGAAAGACCAATCCCATTTCCGCCATATTCTCTCGTTCTTGCCTTGTCCACCTTGTAAAATTTCTCCCAGATATGCTCGACATCACCCTCCGGTATCGGCGTTCCTGTGTTAAATACACTCACCCTTGCAAGGCCTTCTTCTTCCACAATCTTTACTTCGATGATCCGTTCTCCATCCACATGGTTCAACGCGTTGCTCAAATAATTACGCACCACCTGCTCCACCTTGAACTCGTCTGCCCAGGCGTAGACTTTTTCACCTGCAAGATACTGAATCTGTACTTCCTTTTGCTGAATCAAAATATCACAGCTTTGAATGACCCCCTGCACAAGCTCCGTCAGATTAAAGCGCTCAAACTGTACATCCTTATCGCCGAATTCAAGCTGATTCAACGTCATAAGATTCTTTACCATCTGATTCATCTTGCCCGCTTCGTCCATGATAACGTCACAATAAAATTCCCGGCTTTGCGCGTCATCCGAAATGCCTTCTTTCAAACCTTCTGCATATCCCTGGATCAGCGCAAGCGGCGTTTTCAGTTCATGAGACACATTCCCGAGGAATTCCGTGCGCATCTCTTCCATCTTTTCCTTTTGTGCGATGTCCCTTTTCAATTCATTATTTGCGCTCTTAAGCTCCGATATTGTCCGCTCTAATTCTTCCGACATCCGGTTAAAACTATCGCCTAAGATTCCGATCTCGTTTTGCTCTCCCCTCGTATACTTCGTGTCAAAATCAAGGTTCGCCATACGTTGCGATATTCCTGCAAGCTCCAGAATCGGATCTGTGATTTTCTTCGAGAAATACCAGACAAATAAGATAGCTACCAATATAATTCCCACACCAATATAGGCAAGGAATTTGTTCGAGATCACAACGCTTTCCCGAATACTTTCCAGCGGACTTCGTATGATAAAAATATAAGAGTTGGGCAAATCTCCCCACATCTCTATATATTCCGAACCCGTTTGCATATCGACGCCTTTTGAAATCTTGTACTCCTGTGCCTCCTCAAGAATATCCGTGTTTGTGTTGCGCTCCAGCAGATATCCAAGCAGCTGCCGGCTTAGAATCTCCACGTCCTGGCTGGCTGATGCAAGCGCCATATCCATATTCCTTCTCTCAAACACACAAAAGCGAATATTTCCCCGCTCCATCATGCCTCGCAATGTATTTCTGGTCCCTTCTGCCGTCAGTACATCCTCTTCCACTGCCTCTTCCAGCACGTCATACACTTCTCTAAGCGCCGGCTGCTTATTGGCAATGTAATATTGTTCCAAAAACCAACTGTTAATGCAGAAAATGGAAATCAGCATGACAAAAATCAGTCCGGTAAACGAAACCAGCATTAATTTTCTAATCGAATGTTTCATGCCTCTACCTCGAATTTATAACCCATTCCCCAGATGGTTTTAATGTAATTGCCTTTCTCTCCTAATTTGCTGCGCAGTTTCTTGACATGCGTATCAATCGTTCTTGCATCTCCAAAATAATCATAATTCCACACATGATTCAGAATCTTTTCCCTGGAAAGTGCAATCCCCTGATTCTCCACGAAATAAAGCAAAAGCTCGAATTCCTTAAAACTCAGCTCGATATTTTTTCCTTCAATCTTTACCTCATGCCCTGCTTTATCCACAAGGATGCCTCCCGCATCGACGATCTCCTCTGCCTGCAGCGCATTCGTTCTGCGAAGGATCGCCCCCACACGCGCTACCAAAATCTTCGGACTGAATGGTTTTGCAATATACTCGTCCACACCAAGTTCAAAGCCTTGCAGCTCATCCCGCTCATCTCCCCGCGCCGTCAGCATGATGATCGGTACTTTCGATTCCTTACGAATCTCACGACATACTCCCCATCCATCCATCTTCGGCATCATCACATCCAATATAATCAACGCAATATCTTTTTCTTCATAAAATCTATCCACCGCTTCCAGTCCATTTTCTGCTTCCAGAACGCAAAATCCCTCTCGCTCAAGAAAATCTCTCACAAGCTTTCGCATCCTGCTTTCGTCATCCACAACTAAGATCTTTAATTTCTCCATAAATATCTGCTCCTATCTTACATACTTTCCGATTTTACCCTATTTTAACAAAAAAATATGTTCGTTCTGTGTCTATTTGTCATTTCCCTGACATCGATTATACACTATTTACGGATGCTTTTATATAGAATCACTTGTACTTATTATTTGTTCATACGGTTTACCACCGCCTGTACCTCTTCATAGCGGTTCCCCAGTACAACTTTTCGTACTACTCCGTCTCCGTATTTTCCTGCCATGACTTCGCTGGCAAGCTTATGTACATCCGCAGATGCAATATATACCAGGAATTCCTGCACATCATTTTTCTTCTGCGCCGGATGATTATTTATCCCAGGAATGCTGCCTGTTTCTTTCGGGAAATCACGGTAGCATTCATTGATATCTACGCCTCCCGACACCCCATCTACGCGTCCGCTTGAAGTATACTGCCACATATCGCATGCTTTATCCGGCTTATTTGAACTGTATCTTGCGATCCATTTTGTAAAACGATCCAGCTTGTCCTTTATCACACTGTTAAACCAATGATTATTTGCATAAATGCCGCACCAGTAGCCAGCCTGTTCGATTATGTCCCCAAAAATAATTGCATTTTGTACCGCATATGCCTCGCATCCTGCCTCTTCCAAATCATAATATACCGGATAAGATAACCGATATCCTTTTATGAGACGGAGCACATGCTCCGCCTCGCTTCTTGCCTGGGCGCTGCTTTTCGCATAAGAATACAGATATACCCCGAATGGAATCCCCAGTCTCGTGCATTCATCCGCATTTCGCTTCCACTGCTTATCATCCTGCGCAGCGATATTATCTCCATAACCACACCGGATGATTGCTCCGTCAACACCGTCTTCTTTGACTTTATTCCAGTCAATGATCCCGTTATGATAACTCACATCAATGACTTTGTATGCCATCGTCACCCTCTCCTTCCTTGTTCACTGCCCTGTCTGCCACTTCCAGTCCCTTTATCAAAACATATGGCACGCTAAAGCCTGCCTCTACAAAATTCTCCAGAACCGAACGTATCTCATTGATGCTTAGGGACGCCAGCACAAACCATCCAAGCATCGTGGTCACCCCAAGTTCTATTCCGATAATTTCTCCAATCTCGATAAATACTGCACCGATACCAAATGCGGATAGGATCATAATCCAGTATCCCAATTTTTTCATCACGCCCATCCAGCCCTTTGCCGAATTTTCTCTTCCGGTCATCCTGCTTTTCATCCATCCGGTCAGCCAGTCCAACACATTCAATCCCAGGAAGGCTACAAACAAAAACCAGTGTTCGCCTAGCACATAAGATAAAATTGCAATCACTGTTCCCATAAGCATATTGTATCGATCGACAAACACTTCTATATTATTCATGATCTTCATAACCTTGCACCACGTCTTCACCACGATCCAAATATTTCATATCCGGATTATATACGAAGAACTCTTTTAACTGTTTGCGGTAACCCGGATCAGAAGAACCACGCTTTATTTTCTGCTGCCATTCTTCCCAACTCTTTGTATAATAATGGTCAATGACAAACATATTCTTGTTGTCTTCCTCATTGCGGAATACAAAATACTTTTTCGGATTGTAATTGGCATAATGACGTTTGAAGTTATCAATGTGGTTTACCTGAATAAAATTTTTGTGATACAATGCGGAACATACATCCGTTGTCCTGGTAAATCGTTCTCTCACCGGAGCATCTGTATATGTTTCCTGCCCATTTGCATTATATTCGACAAAAGAGCCGTAAACTTCTGTATAATCCTCCATGGCTTCTAAAAGGGTGTTTACATTCTGTACATCATTCGTAATTCTGACAAACTCATCGGAATCGATAAATACGCCCCAGCGCACATCTTTTTTATGCTGCTCCAGAAAATGATTATACGCTTCTTCTTGTAGGTTCTCATAACTTTCCTTCCACTCAATCACAGTAATCTTTTGCTGCATATCTTCTGAAAGCTCATGGATAACGTCCGTCACTTTCTCTACGCTTCCATTGTCATACAGATAAATATGTGCAAAGCCAAGCGCCAGATGCCACTCAATCCATTCTCTAAGATAGCGGTTTTCATTCTTGATCACCATCACGACTGCACTGTAATACTTTGTATTTCGGTTTGCATCATTTTCTCTGTTCTTTTGGATATAGAATTGTTTTACCTGTTCTTCGTGGGCTCTTTGTGCTTCTTGTGCCTCTGTTTTCCTTGCCTCTTCTTCTGCCCTTCTTTGCTTTACTGCCAATCTTGCCTGCGCCATATCCAGTTCTTCATCAACCATTAAACGCATGAAATATTCATATTCCGTTTCATGCTTTCGCGGAGCAGCCATTTTTGCCTTCCCTTGCAATTCCCGGATTTCTCCGTCTTGAAATACATATCTTTTCCCTGCCATAATCTGCGACATTTTCTCATCCTCGATCAAAATATCCTCTTTGTACAAAACTGTGCTTTCCAATACTTTTGAAAAGCTCAAAATTTTACAGCTGATTGGGTCTATCTCTAATTTATACATATGTTCTCTCCTTTCCTACTTTTCTTTCATCGACATTTAATTCGGAACAATCGCCGAAACCCTTGTCAGTACCAGTCCATTCGCTTCTTGCCCTGGCAACACCGGATTTATAGTGATATATACGGTATCATTATTCATACTACTCCCCATCATCCAAAACGTTACGATTTCATTTCCGGATGGCGCTGCCTCATTCAGATAGGCGGTCAGATAAGAAATATTCCGTTCACTTGGCATTCCCCTTCTCCTATCCAAAGATACCAGCATTACCATATCTCCTATAAGCGGAGTTTCATTCGAATCTCCCTCACCTTGCTTATAAAACTCCAACAGTAATATTGCCTTTCCTTCCGGCATATGTTCCACGCCCAGATTCACCGCCGTACTCGTTGAATATCTTCCCTGATAAAGTATACCTTCCCAAAGTACTTTAATGTTATCACTGCCCCTGCTGCCAGCGCTTGCCGCCACACGGTCGTCCACATATTTTTTCGTTGCCGGATGATAATTCCCCGTTGGTGTAAAGCTTCTTGTATTCGTCCGGGTAAGTACCTCTGTTGTCTTCGGATAACTCGCCAGCTCCCCACTTGTCACAAGGCGCTTCACCTCTCCATCTCCAAATGAAATATACATTGCCTTGCCGTCTGTTGTATTCGGGTCTGCCTCCAATACTGCTGCCGGTTCTCCCGGCAGTAATTTCCCTCGATTAAAATCCGCATAATTACCTCTTCTTATTTGAATCGCCATTATTCATCCTCCTCCTTTTCTTTGTCTGCGTTTGCCTTTGCATTCTCTATTGTCATCTGTGCATCCTGGATATGCTTTAACCTGGCAATATCATTGCTGATACTCTCCAGTATAAAAATCATCAATCCCAACGGGATATGATTGTTTCGCATGACCTGCTCTACGGTTTCACCAATATCTTTCTTGGCCATGTCCATTAACATCTCAATCGGCATTTTGTTCACGTTTCAATACCTCCATCAATTCATTCATCTTATCGTCTAAATACTCTTCACTGTCTTTTTGTTGTAATAAAGGACTTCTATTTTCTCCCTCTTCCATCCTTATTTCTTTCCTTCTGAAAATTAATTGTTCTTCCATACGTATTTCTCCTACATTCTTGGTGCTGCGATTATAATTCCATTTTCGACATCTATAGAACTAGTGTAATAGTCGTCACCTCTTTTGAAATATATCGGTATACTACCTGTCCATGTTTTCCATCCATTAATACCATGCACATTCTGCAATCCTACATCTTTAATTACATAATTACACATATCTACCTCACAGCCAAAATACATAGTATCTTTTTTATAACCATTAAAATCAGTATTGGCATACAGAAGCTTTGCATAATATGTATTTGCACCAACGGTTTCTTTTGCCGCCCATGTCATATAGGAACCGCCTGCCTCCAAGTCAAAGACCAAGCCCTTGTTGTCTGGATAATCTTTCATAGTGTTTGTTCCGATATACCCTACATTTGTTCCTCCGTGTGACACATTCATTCTTCCACCATAGATTCCGATACTGGTTGTAGAGGTTTTAGAATGCAAAGTTCCGTTATCTACATAGATTCCATCTTTATCCCAACGTCCAATCTCTTTGCTGCTTGCATCAAGCATACGCAGTGCGCCATACTGATTTTTCGAACCGCCAAGTGTCAATGTTCCGCTTTTTATATACGTCGCATTCATATAAAGCTCATCACCATCCATAAAAAGCCCTTTGATTCTTCCTTCATCCGTCAAGATATTCATGACTACATCCTGATCTAACGTATCTTTCACATCTTTAGTCAATATCTTTGGCATTTTTACCCAGCCATTTCTCACCGTAGAACTCGTACCCGTATATTTCCACAGACGGCTTACACCATTTCCATAAGGGAGATGCTCAGATTCCGGATAATTTGAGCCTGTCAAATCAATCGCCGTTCCCTGCGGAAGTGTTTTCCTCAATGCTTGATATTCTTTGTCAGAAACGATGACATTGCGAATATTCTCGATACTAAATCCAAAATATTTGTCATTGCTCACATCCGTTTTCCAATACAGCCAAAATGTCGTTGCCGGAATTAATACTCGTTTTTCCGAAATATCATCACCGCCAAATTTCCCAAGGCTTTTGTATATATTGTTCTCCTGGATATAGATTTCTACATAATCATAGCTGGTACTTTCCGTCTTGCTTTTCTTCGAAAATGTCAGTTCCAGTCCCGGCGTACCGCTTTTAAAAATATAAACATCTCCAGTGGATACATCCGTATAACTATCCCCGTTATGCTTCTCATACTCGTCGTTCCATCTATTTGCCGGTTCATTACTCAGTGTCGGTATGTAATTGCCATAATAATTGCCATTTTTATCTTCCTCGAACTTCTTCAACGCTGCCCCAACATCTTTGCCTTTTATGGATATGGAATCTGCATTCACTCTGACCACTCCACTATCCATATCCGCATAAAATACTTCCGTACCTTCACTGTCTCTGACTGCCAGGGCTCCTGTCGTAATCCAGTCGGCATTGACGCCTTCTGACTGCAATACTCTCGTAATCATCTCCCCTGTCACTGAAAATCCATACGGCCATGTCTTTCCGCCATCTGTTGAAATACCTATTGCCTCTGCCGTAAATTTCCAGATGATATCAGATTCTTCCATGACCTGTTTATTATGTGCATAATAAACAAGTGAATGATCCGTCTGCTCCTGTTTCGTTATATACAAACCACCGGAATCCGCTAGCGCATTGGCAAGTTTTTCAATTGCTATCTCTCTCTGTGTCCGTTCCTTTTGTATCAACTTTTTCGTCTTCGTATATAATGACGCACCGGAAGAATATTTTGCCGCTTCCTGCTTGGATGGAGTCTTAGCATCACAGGATACCAGCTGATACTCCCCAATGGAAAATGTCGTATTTGTAATGTAGCAGCAATACTCCATTCCTTTGCGGTCTGTCACTACTGCACAATCACCTGCTTCTATTGTAGGGTCCGAGAGACAATTTATGGACAATGGACGAAATCTCATACCGTTTACCCGCGTTCCGACAAAGGCTGCCACCTCTGCTCCGTCACCGGTCTGAATGAATTGGTTTCCTTCGATTCCAATCACATATCCATCATTTCCCGACTGATAAAATGCCTCCTCTTCACCATTTTCCATCACACGTACACCTGTGATTACAACGTCGCTGTTCCTGATATTTTGCGAAGAAAGATGTGAAATCATATGATAGTTCCTTGATCCTGCAAAGATACCCCCATTGTAATTATTTTCTTCAAAATATGCTGAGAAACTGCCTCCATCCGCCTGACTGCCAGAATTGTAAAATGGTTCTCCATCATCAAACACACCGCCTTGGATTGTGTTTTCCATTCCTTCAAAGGCGGCTGTATCATACCATCCGCATACTAACTCCCCGGAAGGACTGCATTTCCACCATTTGCAGCAAATCTGCCCTGCCCATAAAAGAACCTGACGGAAAGTCAAAGCTTCATCGTCAGGTTTTTCTCTTACCATATAGTCATCATTTTCAAACACCGCACTTCCAAGCGGTACTTCACAGACCGTACATGCATCCCTGACAATCGCTCCTAATGTCGCAGGATATGAAATCTTACTTTCACTGTAAGGCTTATCGAATCTTGACATAGAATCCAGACATTCCAGCGTAATAAAACTGTCGGAACAGGTTGCTTCTTCTACGATATAAACGCCTTTGTTGATAAATTCTATACCATCCAGCAGTTCCAACCCAAGCCTGTAACGAACCACTGCCTGTTCAAAATCATATTGAGTAAACTCTTCGTATATGTTGTTCAGAGTAAATGACAGTTTCCCGATTACCGCAGCGCCTATATCAAAGCTATCACTGGAAGAAACCGAATTTTCTAACTTTAAGCTGCCCTCCCAGATACTCTTGTTGGTAATCACCGGCAACTCTGTTCCGTCACGCAAGGTAATATAAATCTGATTCACATACAGCCTTTTGTCATTCAAAATCTGTTGTTTAAATTCATTTGAAACATTGATCATACTGCTACCTCTCCATCAGCTCGAAAGCCACACTTTCATAGCGCTTATTCCCGATGTTCCAGACTTTGACCGGCGCAGAGCGATCACCTACATAAAAAGTCCTCGTCTCTTCGGCACCGCTCATTGCATCCGGATAAGTAATTCTAATATATTCCGGATTAAATGCCTGTAAAATCGCTGCCGCCTCCTGCGGCGTCGGCGCTGTCCATGAAAGTGATATCTGCCTCTTCTGTGCGATTCTGTTTTTGTGCATAATCGTGTCCTGCGTTCTTCCGGAATCATTTCCGGATACATCCTGCAGTCCCCAACTAAAAGAGGATGGCGTTTTGACCGCCACCCCGTCTACTAATATCATTGCCATCTTTTCATCTCCTTCCATTGAAAAAAAGAACGCCTGATCCGACGTTCTTTCTTCCTAATCTTCATATGCTATTTCTTCTTTCTCTTCGGTGTCCAGCTATGATTACACTGTCTGCATTGTAATCTTGTAGCACTCACCTTACCTGGAATGACTTCTGTATGATAAGACTCGCCAAAGAAATCCACTTTTGTTGTCCTCGTATACGCAGCCGTCTCATATGGACCTATGTTATGTGAACCGCAAAGCGGGCAATACTGTGTATCGGGATACTTCCCCTCTTTCCGTTCTTTCTTGAATATCTTCCATTTATCGTCCATGATTTTCAAAGCCTGCCGAAATGGCATTCCTGTAATTCTGGATAACTCCCCCGCATTTTTTGAACATCGAAGAGGTTCTCGCCAAAATATCTCTTCTATCAGATGTTCCAGTCTTTCCTCTTCACTCTCTACTTGTGCAATCTTTTGCTGTTCCTCTACATGTTTTTGCGTAAATTCTTTTTCCTCAATTTTCATAACCTTAGTTCCACAGTTCGGGCAAAACTTAAAACCATCCTCTATTTTATATCCACACTCTGTACAAAACATCTTTCTACCTCCAAATATCATTCGTGCTGTATACATATTGTATCATGTTGAAAAAGTTCACTACTCTGCCATAGCATATAAACATCCTTCCAAACATTCTTTTTCATACACTATTTCTTCTTTCTCTTTGGAGTCCAGATATGATTACACTGTCTGCATTGTAAACTTGTAGCACTCACCTTACCTGGAATAACTTCTGTATGATAAGACTCACCAAAAAAATCTACTTTTGTTGTCCTCATATACGCAGCCGTCTCATATGGACCTATATTTTGTGAACCACAATATGGACAATACTGTGTATCGGGATATTTGCCTTCCTTACGTTCTTTCTTGAATACCTTCCATTTTTCTGTCATAATCCTTGAAGCTTCCCTGTATGACATTCCTGTAGTATCTGATA
Organism: uncultured Lachnospiraceae bacterium; assembly: GCA_910585545.1. Classification (GTDB taxonomy): domain Bacteria; phylum Bacillota; class Clostridia; order Lachnospirales; family Lachnospiraceae; genus An181. Next base: position 6,725 of record CAJUFN010000028.1, on the reverse strand, counting down.
GCTGAATGGCATTTTTCACATAGTCTCCCGGTCGTTTCCAGAATATCTCTTCTATCAGTCGTTCCAGTCTTTCCTCTTCGCTCTCTGGCTGTTTAATCTTCTGTGTTGTCTCCACACATCTTTGCGCATATTCTTCATCTTCAATTTTCATAATCTTGGTAGCACAGTTCGGGCAAAACTTAAAATCATCCTCTATTTTATATCCACACTCTGTACAAAACATCTTTCTACCTCCAAATATTGTTTTTGCTCTATACATATTGTATCATATAAAAAATTTTCAGACAATTGGATTTTACCATGCTCCCATAGGATGTAAACGTCTTTCCAGCTTACTCTTTCCACGCTGTACGGCTCGTGCAAGCACTTCATCATCTTCTGTTTTCACAATGATCTGGAATATCGGATCACTTCCTGCATTACCTGAATTCATTGCAAACATGATTTCGGCTGCCGCATCTGTAACTGCACTGCGCACCCCAAGAGCAATTCCCCGGACAATCTGATCGTTATTGGCAACTGCTGCTCTGTTTCCAATTCTTCCAACCATCTCAGTAATACCATTTTCACGGGCAATAAACATTTGTCCTGTGTTTATCATTCCACCACTTGCAAGATATGGTATTCTTTTCACTTTTGCCTTTGGAGCAGTCCAACCAATCGACTTCACTCCAAAAAAATCTGAAACAATGTCTGGAAGTTCAATATGAAAACTTAATGCCTCTCCGATTGCATTTGCCATTTTTTCTACACCCATTAAAAATGAATTTAAAATTCCAATAACCGTGTTTAGCGGACTCTTCACTAATCCGACAAATGCACTCCAGACACCGCCAAATACTTTCTTAACTCCTTCCCAAGCTCTACTCCAGTCTCCTGAAAAGACTCCTGCCAGAAATTCATTTATCCCTTCACATATGTCTATAATCCCATTCACAACGTCTTCGAAAGCTCCTAAAAACTCTTTGACAACATCCAAAATCAAATCGATTACCTCAATAACAATTTGCACTTTATTAAAGATTTCCCGAACCAATTCACTGATAGCAACAATCAATCCACTAAATACAACCGATGCTATATATCCAACTGCCGTCACCACTGCTTCAAAAATCTGCTTTAGTCCACTGGTTTCATAAAGTTCATAAAAAGATTTAAACATCTCTTTTATGCTTTCCCATAGTGGCAGCAAACCATTATCCCATATTTGCTCTTTTGCAAATCCGAATGCTGCTCCTATAATATCGAGCATATTTTTAACATTATCTCGAAAGGTTTCAGATGTATTCCACAAATCTACAATTCCTGCAATTACAAGAACAATCCCTGCCACAACTGCCGCAAATGCTGCTGATGGTGCTACTGCAATGTTTGTAAATTTTTTAAATATACTACTTATGGACTCTCCAAATTTCAAAACACTTTGTAATAAATCACTGTCTTCTGCAAACCATTTTCCAATACCTCCTAGTGCTGTTTTCAATCCTTCCCCTATTTTTCCAGAAATAATTTTCGAAAGTTCTGCCACAAACATAGTTCCAAAAGTTCCTGCTAAAGTTATTGCACCCATTACAAGTCCCGCTGTTGCAAGTGTACCCCAGTCAATCTCTTTAAAGACTTCTCCTATTCCATTCATAGCTTCACGCAAAACTTCTCCATTAAAACTCTCGGCAATCCGTTCGTACTGTTCAATTAAAGTTTGTGCTTTTTCTTCAAATTTCTCAATAGCATCTCCCCAAATTGTATCATGTGCATCTAACGTCTGTTCCACTGTTTCTAAAGGAATATTTGCCACAGCCTCTTCTAAATTTTTAAAACTGACATTAAAAAAATCAATCGCTGCAATCTGATTCAAATTTTCCAGCAGCTCTGCTGTATACTTATTAACTCTTTTTAACTTCTTTTCATCCACATTTAATTGTTCGGATTTTATTGCCATTTCACGTCACCTCTTTTCTTATGACGCTCATAGGCGTTCGGAATTTTTCATTTAAAAAGAACGCCTATAACAGACGTCCTTTCTATTTTATAATTTACTAAAACTTCCACTTTTTACCGCACTCTTCGCACCGTGCCTGCATCTTTCCTTCCTCATGTGTAGTTACATAAACTCCTTTAAAATAAGATGCTGTTGTGCTGATATCGGGCAGTTTCTCATACTGGATTGCTCTGGACCCACAATAAGGACAGATATCATTTCTCTTTTCTCGAGACACATAATATGCCGCTTTTTTATAAGATTCTTGAAAATTATGTTTACAATACGGTAAAATCGACAAATAAAATTGCTCTAAGTCTTTACGTTCTTTTTCCAAAACACCACTATATGTAATACTTCTTGTCTTTCCTGGTAAAATAAGTATCAACCTGCTACATCCTATATATTTGGATTCTTTACAGAAATACAGAATTGTAACTTCATTTAAGAATGCCCAACCGATCCTTTTATTTTTCACTTTGCATGTTACTATACCATCACATACTTCTATCAAAGACTTCGTAGTATTTTCATAATAACTTATTTTTAGATTTTTCCCATCACCTTGATATCCTACTGTACCTTCTCTCGTTCCCTGTCGTCTTTCTATCTTCTGGCCACACACAGGACAAAACTGAAATCTTTCCTCTAATCTCTCTCCGCAATTCGTACAAAACATACCGTACTCTCTCCTTTGCCATCCTCTTTAAAACTTCCACTTTTTACCGCACTCTTCGCACCGTGCCTGCATCTTTCCTTCCTCATGTGTGGTTACATAAACTCCTTTAAAATAAGATGCTGTTGTGCTAATATCCGGTAGTTTCTCATACTGAATTGCTCTGGACCCACATCGAGGACAGATATCTTTTTGTCTTTTTTCTCTTGGCATATATCCCCATGCTTTTACTGCTGATTTTTGTATTTCATGTTTGCAATATGGAGCAATCTTCTCATAAAGTTGTTCCAACTTCTTTGCCTCATTCTTCTTTGCATAATACTCTATCGCCTTAAGCATTCCTGGCAATATAAGATACAAACTTATACTTCCAAATTTCTCTACTCTATCTAAATATAGTATCACGACTTCCTCTAATTTTGACCAGCCTACTCTTTTTTCTTTATGCTTGCACACAACTATACCATTTTGGATTTGTATTGAATTTTTGTTCACGGAATCATAATAAAATAAATCCAATTCTCTTCCATCACCTTGATACCCTGCTGTACTTTCTCTCGTTCCCTGTCGCCTTTCTATCTTCTGGCCACACACAGGACAAAACTGAAATCCTTCCTCTAATCTCTCTCCGCAATTCGTACAGAACATACCGCACCATCCTCTCTGCCCCAAGTATAGCATACTCTCTGCTGACGGTAAAGTTAGGTCTCCTCATATTTCCTGTTATACGCATCGATCCAAACCATGAACCTTTCCTCTGCAGTAAGTTCCATCTCTTCTTTTTGCTTCAAGCCAAATGGTTTCTCAGGATATTTGCATTTCTTACTGAAGGCGGCTCCGATGGATGCCATCTGATATTGTCCATGGAGCCACGCCTCATAATCCACCAGCTGTTGCTTTTCTTCCAATGACTTTTTATAAATATCCTGATACGTATTCATAATCCTAGGATTCAATTCCCAGAATGTCTCATATGCAATTCCATACCGAAGTGCCGCCGGAAACCAGACGTTCCATATAACATCCGAATAAGAGTGATATGCATCCGGAAGTCCTTCCTTTTGTACTATTTCATCTCGGAAATCTTCTTCGCCGTCTCCTTCTCCTCTTCCTGCCCGAGGAGCTTCTTGAAAAAACCGCTTTGTTCTACTGCCTCATTGAAAGCTTTGTAAATATCTTCGATTTTTCCTCCTCCGAAGATATGCTGCTCGATAAGATTTTCCGCATCATCACGGCCGCAATCAGCTACCACTCCTACAAAAGCAGTTGCAATAGAAAATATTTTCTGTTTTTGGAATAAATCCGGTACAGAAAATCCCATATCCTCCATCTTTGTCATATGCTTGAATCCAAGCTGCGGAACCACATAATTTTTACTGTTAATCCTGATATTCATAAGTCATTCTCTCCTTTTTCTGATTCTATACGCTTGGCGTAGAAGTCACTGTAATCTTGGTAGATGGAGATACTGAAATGGTCATCGCGATAGAGCCATTAATCTCTCCTTCATTAATGTATACGCAGTGCTGTCCCTGCCATGTAGCCGTTCCAGCAGCTCCGTTCTTGCCAAGCTTGATGCGGTAGTGCAGATTTTTCTTTTCTTTTTGTTTTACCGCCTCATAGTTTTCCAGGGTGTAATTTGCGCTAAATTCCATTGCTTCCATTGTCTGTACACCTGGAACAAATGTCTGGGTTTCATCCTCTAAATCCGTTACTTCAATCTGCTCCGGTGCACCGCCAAGTGCCGGATAAGATTTGATCGGACACATCTTCTGCCATGTTGTGCCGTTTTCTGATATTTCTAAGATTGTACCTATCGTACTGTGTGCTTTTACTGTTGTTACTGCCATTATTTTTTTCCTCCTTTTTCATCACAGGCACTCGCCGGCGCTCGTCATTTCTTTCTTTTTACTTTTTCATAGAATCAGATTACTCTGACTTTTTCTACAAGACATCTCCGTCTGCAATCAGCCTTTGATATCTTGCCATCACGCGGGTAACATCTGCATGTTCTGTACCAGTCACTTGCTTTGGACCGCAAATCCTCTGAAAATCCATCCTATGCATCTCGCTGTCAGCCATACCTAGGATTTCTTTTGCTGACGCCAGATTCTGTTTTGTATATGCGGTAATTTCGATGGTAGCCATCACCGCACACTCCGCATTTTCCATATCTGTCACCATGACCGCATTATCCGTCATGTCCACAAATACATGCGGAAGATTTTCAGGTCTTTCCTGATAAGTTTGGCTTACGCTGCCGCATAATGTTTTTACGGCATCATTTACTCTGGAAAATACCTCCGCCATTTTATCTACCAAGACTTATGCACCTCCTTTCTTCGCAGTGAACCTATGCTCCCGCGCATTTGTGTCAAATGTATTCATTCCGCCGCATTTGGTTTTCGGGCATTTGACTTCGCCTTTGCCTTCATATTTTCCAAGAAGTCTTCCGCAGCCTTTACATCTTACCTCCTGCATCTTTCTCCCTCCCTTCGTTGGAACTAAAAATCTGTGATACACTTTTCACTGATATCATCCTAACATATCAGCAATGTGATTTGGGTGAAACATATGTTCGATTCAAAATTTTATCAATTTTCTTTGAAATCGTGCTTCTGTCAAAATTAAATTGCTCCGCAATCTGGCTATCCGTCATACGATCAATGTATTTCAATCTTAAAATCGTCTTCTCCTCGATATCTTCCAGATTTTCAATGAAGCTCTCAATATCAAGCTTCATATCCTCATACAATCTTTCGTGCCCTTTTAAATCAACCAGCAACTGCGAAACAACTTTTTTGCGTTCTTCATCGGATTTTACATGAACCCCTGACACAACAAACCGGCACTGTGTATACGGAAACTGATTCATGGAACCTGTTACAACGCCATGCTCTGCCATAAGCGGATGCTCTTTAAAATATTTCAGTCTCCGTCTGATTGATTTGATATGGCTTTCCAAAAATACATATTTTGCTAAATAATCCTTTGTCATTCGTCTATCATCTCCCTTTTCCTACTTTTCTATTGCTTTTTGTTCGGAAATCATTTACAATAGTTTTAATAAGATATTAAAATAAATATATGTTTGTTATGAATTCCGTATTTTCTTCATTTTAGTTCTGTTTTCATTTTTTGTCAATACTTTTTGTACGGATTTCATAATCCCGAGGTGTTTTTATGTATGAGATATATTGTAAATTAAGAGATTTAAAAGGATGTAAGGATGCTGAAGTTGCCCGTAAGACGGGAATTCCCCGTTCTACTTTCACAGACTGGAAGACCGGCCGCAGCAATCCGAAAGGAGAAAAGCTCAAAAAGATTGCTGATTTCTTTGAAGTCTCTGCCGAATATCTTCGCACCGGCGAAGAACCCGCTTCCGGCACTGGCTATTATCTAAATGATGAAACTGCCCAGGTTGCTCAGGAGATTTTTGAAAATAAGGAGCTGCGCGCTCTGTTTGATGTTCAGAAAAATATGAACCCGGATGATTTACGCGCCCTGCATAGTATGGCGCTTGCTCTGAAACGGAAAGAACGAGGATATACCGATGACACCGGATGTTAATGTAAAACTGATCAATTTTCCAAATGCCGGAAAAGAGATGGTCGTTCCCAATGAGGACGGCAGCTATACGATCTTAATTAACGCAAAGCTTTCTTACGAAGACCAGGTGAAAGCATATGAGCATGCCATGCGGCACATCACTGAGCATGATTTTGAAAAAGAAGATGTACAAAGCATTGAATATCATGCACATCTCAACGCCGAGGAAAAAGCTGCTTCGAATGAAATACAGGCAAAATACGAAGAAGCCTTGAAGAAGATCCGTGCACGCCGCCGTTCTATCCAAAGACAGATGACAATCAACAATAAGAAGATTCAATTTCTTGAAGAACATGGACTGGCTAATTTCTTTGCACAGTCGGAACAATTATTTTTATATGATGAAGACCACTGATATCATCTCAGTGTTATATTCTTCATAAAGCAACTAACTATATCATTCACACTAAGGTAGTGTCAAGTGAGTTATGAAAAACTGAGTTAAAAGAAAAAGGCTCAGAT
>CAJUFN010000027.1 GCA_910585545.1 uncultured Lachnospiraceae bacterium | reverse complement strand
TCATTCTTTCCAACTTTCTCATAAGGCAAATTATCAGCACCACGAAAGATATAAGAAGGATTCTTCTCTTTCTTGATTTTTCCTGCTTTGATAAGTTCTTCTTTTTCTTTTCTTATTCGTGCAAGTAATACAGAAGCTGGTTCATCATTTGGATCTTGCGGAACAAGTTTTCCTTGAACAGCCATCTGCAATATCGAATTTTTCAATTGTTGTCCGGTCATTATTGTTCCTCCAGGTCAATACCTAATATTTCTGTAATCTGAGCTAAAATACGGTCAATATCAGCATTTAAGCTAGCTCGTTTTTCTTGGTATTGTTGAATTAATTCTTTTGGCGGCAAAATTTCTTCTTCCTCATGAGGATAACCACAAAGATCAATATTATAATTTTTTGCAATGATTTCTTCTACCGAAAACTTCTTTGCCTTATCGAAACCATCCTTATTGATTTCTTCTCTATCATTCCACCACTTCATAACTGGTTCAAAATGTTTGAGTTCCATTGGTTTTGTCTTAGAAAAATTTTTATATCCCTTCGGCATATCCAAACGATAAAACCATGTTTCTTCTGTTGGTGTTGTATGATCAAAGAACAAAATATTTGTGGTGATAGAAGTATAAGGTGCAAACACACTATGTGGCAAACGAATTACGGTATGTAAATTGAATTCAGAAAATAATTTCTTCTTAATGGCAACTTTAGCATTATCTGTACCAAACAAGAAACCATCCGGCAGGATTACAGCAGCACGACCATTTTTCTTTAAACGATACATAATAACTGACATAAACAAATCTGCTGTTTCACTACTTGCCAAATCTGCCGGAAAATGATTTTTCACTTCCATTTTTTCATTTCCGCCATAGGGTGGATTCATCAAAATAACATCAAATTGATCGCTTTCCGTGTAATCTAAGACATCCTTTAAAAGAGAATTATCATGATAAATCTTTGGCACATCAATTCCATGTAACAACATATTGGTAATACACAGCATATACGGGAACTGTTTCTTTTCTATTCCGTATATTGAAGTATCATAGGCTACCTGATCCTCTGTAGTTACTATTTTTTTTGATAATTCTTTTAACCAACTCGTAAGAAATCCTCCGGTACCACAAGCGAAATCAGCTGCCTGTTCACCAATCTGTGGATTAATCATTTTTGCCATAAAATCTGTTACTGCACGAGGAGTATAAAATTCACCGGAAGAACCTGCACTTTGTAATTCCTTTAAAATGGTTTCATAAATTTCACCAAAAGCATGACTTTCTTCATAATCTCCTAAGTCAAGATCATCAATAACATTAATAACTTGCCGAAGAAGGACACCGTCTTTCATATATTGATTCGCATCTGCAAATGTAGTTTGAACAATAGCTTTTTTTATTGGAGTAGATGCATCAACAGGAAGTTTTTTCAATGTTGGAAATAATGTATTATTTACAAAATCCAACAATCTTTCTCCTGTCATAGCAGTACCTGTACGATCATCAACCGCCCAATTTTTCCAACGACATTCTTCAGGAATAATGGAAACGTAATCTTCATCGTCCCATTCCCAATCCTGCTCCTTCGCATCATATACTTTCAAAAAGAGCATCCATGCAATTTGCTCTATACGCTGTGCGTCTCCATTGATGCCAGCATCATTCCGCATAATATCACGAAGTCTTTTTACAAATCCTGCTAAATTACTCATATTTATACCGCCTCTTCTGTGTAAATTGCTTTTTCAAGTTCTTTCACCGCTTGCATATAACCAGCTTTTCCACCAAAATATCCTGCAATTTTTGCTGGTTTTCCCAGTTTCAAAAACGGATCAAGTTTTAAAATTTCAGTTTTCTCGATTTCATATATACCAGTATTCATGTATTTATCCAAAAGTGCTTCCAGCACGTCTCTGGCAATACCGCTATATTTACTGAGAAAATCACGTTTTTTTACATTATTAGCTCTTTCTTTCCGAGTTAAAGGCTTTTTATCAAAGGCTACATGGCAAATAAAATCAAAATCATCTACATCTACCATATTTTGCTCTTTTTTCATCGTTTCAAGATTAATTCCCCGTTCCAAAAGCATTTCTTTGATTTTCTCTTTTTTCTCTTCTTGCGACCATTGTCTTATAAAATTATCTAACGATGCGTATTCACCAATAATATTTTCTTTCGTATAATCCACAATACTTTCTTGTCTTAAAAGTTTTCCGTTGGTATCATACACGGAAACTGTTTTATGAATAATTTGAACTTTGCATCCATCTCGGTCAATAATTGGTTTTGGATTTCCGTAAGGAACTTTTGGATCTTTGATAACATTAGTCTGATCAGATTCTTCTCCATAAGTAGTTTCTTTCTTAGGAGTGAAATTTTCATTAATTTCAATTGGTCCATCCCAATCAGGATCCGCAAATAATCTAGTTACATTTCGAAAATCCATAACAACAAAATGAGTTTTCCCTTCTTTTTCTCGAAGTCTGGTTCCTCGACCAATAATTTGTTTAAATTCTGTCATAGATCCAATCATTTCATCCAAAACAATCAGTTTTGTCATTTTGCAGTCTGCTCCCGTCGACAATAGTTTGGAAGTTGTTGCGATAACAGGGTATGGAGATGCAACAGAAATAAAATAATCGAGCTTCTTTTTGCCATAATCATCACTTCCGGTAATTCTCACAACATAATCAGGATTTTTTCTGACCATATCAGCATTTAAGTTTACTAAAGCCTGACGCATACGTTCTGCAGCATCTTCTGTTGCACAGAATACGATTGTTTTCGCCATTCTGTCAGTTGCTTTTAAGTAACGTGTTATTTCTAAAGCTACTTGCTGAATACGGTCTTCTATAATGACATTATAATCATAATCACTGTTTGTATAAATTCTATCTTCAATTTCATTTCCAGAAATATCTCTTTGTCCCTTTCGTGGCCGCCATCCATCACCAATATCAGTCATAATATTAATCACTCTAAATGGCGCAAGAAATCCATCTTCAATACCTTCTTTCAAGCTGTAAGAGTATATAGGCTCATGAAAGTATGAAAGATTAGAAATATACTTCGTTTCCTTTGGTGTTGCTGTCATTCCAATTTGAGTTGCGGAACTAAAATATTCCAAAATTTTTCGCCAGCGACTTTCTTCTTTTGCGCTTCCACGGTGACATTCATCTACTATGATAAGATCAAAAAAATCAGGAGTAAACAATTCACTAAAATGTTCTTTGTCGTCATCACCGACTAATTGTTGATATAACGAAAAATAAACTTCATGAGAAGTAATCGTATTTTTATCATCTTTTGCAACATTAATTTTATGAATTACTTTCTCTAATGGTGCAAAATCCTGTTGTATCGATTGATCCACAAGAATATTACGGTCAGCCAGATAAAGAATTTTCCGTTTCATTCCACTTTGAAGCATACGATAGACTATCTGAAAAGCAGTATAAGTCTTACCTGTACCAGTTGCCATAACAAGTAACAAACGCTTTTGTCCTCTTGCAATCGCATCTACCGTTCTATTGATTGCAATACGCTGATAATAGCGTGGAGGATATGTATTCTGACTACTGTAATATGGTTGTTGAATAATTGCCTCCTGCGCAGAAGTCATTCCTGATTCCTGTTTAAAGCGTTCAATCAGTTCTGATTCATTTGGAAATTCATCTAATCCAATTACTCGTTCTTTTCCTGTAAGAAAATCATGTTCTGCAAATCCTTCTCCATTAGAACTGTATGCAAATGGAAGATCGAGCATTTGCGCATACGTCATAGCCTGTTGCAAACCATGTGAAATGCTATGTTTATTGTCCTTAGCCTCAATAACGGCAATCGGATTATTTGCACTCATATACAGGATATAGTCTGCTCGTTTTGGCTTTTCACGAAAAACAAAATTTCCTTTTAAATTGACTTTGCCATCTGTAACTTGCGTTTCCATTGTAATTTTTTTAACATCCCATTTAGAAGTAATAGCAGGTGTAATATACTGTAATTTGATATCTTCTTCTGTCATTTGTTTTTTTGATAAAACGGTACTCATCTATATTCCCTCCCCCCATTATTCGATTTCTTTTGGAATAATATCCATAATATCGTCTATTGAACAGTTAAGAACACCACATATTCTTACCAATACTTCTACACGAACATCTTCATTTTTCCCTAACTTCGCCATAGCATTTGTGCTTATTTGAGCAGCTTTGATAAGTTGTGTTTTACTCATTCCTCTATCTATCAGTATTTTCCATAATTTATTGTAACAGACAGCCATCTTAAACCCTCCAACGATACAACTTCTCATAATTTTTGATTATAAGAAGATTATAGCATTCGACGTTTTAAAATTCAATTTTGAATTGTAATTCTCAATCATACAAAATCGAAAATTAAATGCAATTTTTCAAAAGACAAGTATTGAGAAACAGAACTGCTTATACTATAATTTACTTATGTCAAAGTGGAGGGGATACAAATGTCAGAATACGGATTTACCAAAAAGGATTGGTCTTTGTTCAGAGAGAAAATTTCAGACTGGCAAGAAGCCTATATGGATAAGTTGAATAAAGAATATATTGAATTGCTAAATGGTGAAGGAACTCCTTCCGAAAAATTTTGGACTTTAGAAGAACGTATTCGCAATGATAAAAAAGATACCGGTGTGCAGTTAAGAATGAGTCGTTCTAATTGCATCACTAACATTGTTTCACTTTTAAATGAAGGTGCAATCACTATGAACGATTTAGAAGAATTTAGCGATGAACTGAAGGAAAACATTCGCTTTATTACAGGCTAAAAATCGATTGTATCACAATTAATAGTTTTAAATGTTAAACAGGAGAATTTATGTCAAATTATAAATCAACAGATGCACTAATGCGGCATCTTCGGAATAATGGAATTGCTATTTCAGGCAGTTCACAAAAGCAACAATTAATTAATACAGGATATTTTCACGGATATAAGGGATACCGTTTTTTTGTTTCGTCCAATCGTAGAATCCCTTTTACCTCATACAATGAAATTAATGCTACGATTCAATACGACACAAAATTAAAATCATTGTTATACGGTAAAATGATGTTGATTGAAACTGCTCTTAAAAACATTGCCCTTAATACCATTATGGCAGAGATTAATTCAAACAGCATTTATGATATGTATGACAAAGCCGTCAGCAGTTACAAAAATGCTTCACCAGGAACTTCGGAAGACATTAAGAAAAAATTCCAGAACAATAAATTGAATTTACAGGGTTCTATTCAAAATTCTATTGCAGCGGCATACCGAAAAGAAAATCCGAAAATTACACATTTTTATAATACTGTGAATTATAATGAAGTCCCAATCTGGGCAATCTTTGAAATTTTGACAATGGGAGATTTTGGATATCTTCTTTCCTGCTTAACACAAGATGTCAGAAAAAAGATTTCAAGAAATATTGGTTTGAATTTGTCCAGCGATACCAATTGTACGTTAGTCTATAAATATGTATATGCATTAAAAGATTTAAGAAATGCTATCGCACATAATGATGTTGTTTATGATACACGTTTTAGAAAAATGGATCCATCGAAACCTATGAAGCAATGTCTAATGTTAGAAATGGGATTACCATACATAAATTTTAAGACTATAGGAGATTATATCATTCTTATATGTTATTTCTTAAAGTTGTTGAAGGTGTCCAAAACTGAAATCAAAGCATTTATAAGAGAATTTGAAAAAATAACTAAAGAATATGAGGGGCAGGTTAGTTCTGCCGTAGCCGCAATCACCGTTCATCCAGACTTGTTTTCGCGGATGACAATATTAAAAAATTCAATCTAATCTATTGCATATTTTTCGTTATTATAGTATATTATTAATAGCAATTGGGGTATGTGTTTGCGGACACATACTTGGAGGAGCCGGAGAAATCTGGCTCCTCTTTTGATTTCAGGATATTTTTTATTTCAATGTCTGAAATTCTTTCGCACTATTCATCCCGTCCACCCAGTTACACAAAATCACAATACTCTCTAAATTTACATTAATATATGTACGCCACCTTTTCTTCCTCCAAGTACTTTCTTGCCTTTTAAATCTTCCCATTTAAAGTCAGGCATTTCTTCTCTTGCTACAAGAAAGTTTCCGGCACGCTGTGTAAGCTGAGCAAAGTTTACTACATAGTCATTGGCACCTTCGTTATAAGTGTAGATAGATGCCTCTGAACCCATAAATCCGATATCTGCCTCTCCAGAGAGTACAGCCGTCATAGTTTTATCAGCCCCGAATCCAGTTACGAGTGTAAGGTCAATGCCTTCTTCTTCAAAATAGCCTTCTTCAATGGCTACATACATTGGGGCATAGAAAATGGAGTGGGCTACTTCATTTAAAGTTACTTTTTTCAATTCTTTTTTTGTTTCTTCGTTGGTTTCTGTTTTAACAGCGGGTTTTGCAGATGTTTCTTTTTCTTCTTTTCCACAAGCAAGTAAGGATGTGCATACTAATACAATCACGAGAGCAAAAGCGAATATACGTTTTTTCATAATAACCTCCAAATTTTATTTAACACATGACAATGATTTTGTGTGGCGTTGTCTGCGGCGGAAGACTAAATGTCGTTACAGAATAATAAACGATAAGTAGTTTTCCGGCAGGAGAACAAGCATAAGTCTGACCGTTGCAAGTAGTGATGCTGGTTGTGATGCCGAGATTAAGCTGCAATGAATTGTCTGCGGCAGTGAGATTTTCATCAAAATAACCAAATGCCATGAATTCGTTTGGACGGTGCTGACCGATGACAACCGCCTCATACTGAGCCGGATAGATAAGAGGAACCGGCACGCTGGAATCATAGAAAGCAGTGACATACAGACCGCGTCTTAGACGTATTTCTTTGATGACGTAAGTATCTGCGGTAATAATGATGTTCGTGATGATATCCTGGCTGCGGAGTGTCACTGTAAAACGGCAGCAATCGGAAGGATCCGATGTGACGTTTTCAATGACTCCACTTACAGGAATAAAAACAGGATTTGCCATAAGACCTCCAGGGCTTTTTATGCCAGTATATGCAAGAAGTGCAGAGGAGGTTCATCTTAGCTAGTCATCACCTAATATTTTTCCGCGTCCGATTGGTGAGCCATGCTGATAAATTTCTTGATAGGATTGCAATTCGTCAGAAGATTTCGGTGCGCTTGGAATTAGCCCTGTGCAATCCATAGATGTGGCAGCATTCGCAAGATAATCATATTCGTCGATAATTTTTTCGTTTTCTTTTAGGTTTTTGGCTTTTTTATTCATAAGTGAAATTCCTCCCGATTTTACAGCCTTTTTAGCTTTTGTATTATATTCTCTATAAAATGATGCTATAATATACATATCTTTGGAAAAACGCAGAAAGAGGGAATCAAAAATGAATGCGGTATATGAAAAATTAGAAATGTGTTACAGAAGCGTAAGAGAGAAAGTCCAATTTATACCTAAAGTGGCATTGGTGCTTGGCTCAGGACTTGGTGACTATGCAGAGACGATGCAGATAGAACAGGTTTTAGATTATGCAGATATCCAAGGTTTTCCGATATCTACGGTCCCGGGACATAAAGGCAGATTTGTTTTCGGATATGTGGCAGAGGTTCCGGTTGTAGCGATGCAGGGACGCGTGCATTATTACGAAGGATATCCGATGGAGGATGTGGTGCTTCCGATTCGGCTTATGAAGAAGTTGGGAGCAGAAATACTATTTTTGACGAATGCGGCAGGCGGGGTTAATTATGAGTTTGCAGCGGGAGATTTTATGTTGATCACCGACCAGATTGCAAGCTTCGTACCCTCGCCTTTGATTGGGGAAAATATCGAAGAACTGGGAGTGCGTTTTCCGGATATGAGTGCGATTTATGATAAGGATTTACAGCAGTTAATTAAAATGACGGCAAAAGAACAGAATATTATATTGAAAGAGGGAGTTTATCTGCAATTTACAGGTCCGGCATATGAATCTCCCCAGGAAGTGAAGATGGCAAGGATTTTGGGGGCAGATGCAGTCGGCATGAGCACAGCATGCGAAGCGATAGCCGCAAATCATATGGGAATGCGTATCTGTGGGATTTCTTGTATCTCTAATCTTGCCTGCGGTATGACAGATGCGCCATTGTCTCATAAAGAGGTGCAGGAGACGGCAGATGCGAAAGCACCGCTATTTCAGAAGCTTGTGACAGAGATTATTCGCAAAGTGGGAGTGTAAAAGGAAATGAGAATTCGTTTTTATCATGCCAGAATTTTAACGATGGAAGAACCACTCACCATTATTGAGGGGGAAATCTGGATAAAAGATGAAAAAATAGTGTATGTAGGCAGCTTGGAGGAAGATCTGAAATTGTCAGAAATGATTGAGTGGGACAGAGAAATTGACGTTTGCGGCAATCTTTTGATGCCAGGATTTAAGAATGCCCATACGCATTCGGGAATGACGTTTTTACGCTCCTTTGCAGATGATTTTCCATTAAAAGAATGGCTCGAAGAGAAGGTGTTTCCGGCAGAGGCTCTTCTTGGTGAAGAAGACATTTATCAATGTGCAAGACTGGCGATTTTAGAATATCTGACAAGTGGGATCACAGCCGCAGCGGATATGTATCTTGCGCCGGATGCTATGGCAAAAGCGGCAAAAGAGACGGGATTTAAGACGGTACTCATAGGTGCGGTCAATGATTTCACTCATAGTGTAAATCAGATGGAAGAGTGGTATCAGAATTATCGGGATTCGGAAGAATTAGTACAGTTTCAGCTTGGATTTCATGCAGAATATACCACGTCAGAAGAGATTTTGAAAGAAATAGCCATATTAGCGGAGGAGTATCATGCGCCGGTGTTCACACATAATGCGGAGACAGAGAATGAAGTGGAGACCTGTGTTGCGAAAACAGGATATACTCCGCTTGCCTATCTTGTAAAGCTTGGACTTTTTAAACATGGCGGTGGTATTTATCACGGTGTATATTTAAGTGAGGAAGACAGAAGATTATGTAAGGAGAAAAATATTGCGGTTATTGTCAATGCAGCTTCTAACTTAAAGCTGGCAAGCGGAATCATTCCGGTGAGGACGTTCTTAAAAGATGGCCTTACACTTGCGATTGGAACAGACGGTGCGGCGAGTAATAACTGTCTGGATATGTTCCGGGAAATGTTCTTAGTAAGCGGGCTTGGCAAGGCGGTATCTAAGGATGCGGCAGCGGTTGGAGCAAAGGACGTACTTCGTATGGCCACGGTAAACGGAGCGAAGGTACTTAGGCTTTTTGACAGTGATGTGCTTGCAGCGGGAAAGGATGCAGATTTAATTATGTTTGATTTGCACCAGCCGAATATGCAGCCGCTGAATGATATTATAAAGAATATTGTTTACAGCGGAAGCAAGCAGAACGTAAAGATGACGATGATACGCGGAAAGATTCTATATGAAGATGGAAAATTTTTTGTAGGCGAAGAGCCCGAAAAAATATATAACATGGTCAATCAAGTGGTGACTCGGATAAAAAGAGATTTGGAGGAGAAGACAGAGTGAGGATTGTAACAGATACACATGCGCATACGCTGGCAAGCGGTCATGCGTATAATACGATAAAAGAGATGGCACAGACGGCGAAAGAAAATGGGTTGGAGATTTTGGCATTGACGGAACATGCACCGAATATGCCGGGCAGCTGTCATGAGTTTTATTTTCACAATCTTAGAGTAGTGCCAAGAAAGCAATGCGGTATAGAACTTTTGCTTGGAACGGAAGCGAATATCATGGATGAAAACGGAACGCTGGACCTTGATTCACACACACTGAAACAGATGGATATCGTGATTGCCAGTATCCATGGGCCATGCTACGGTGCAAGTAAATCAAAAGAAGAAAACACAAAAGCATATATCAAAGCGATGGAAAACCCCTATGTCAATATCATTGGGCATCCGGATGATGGAAGATTTCCGGTGGATTATGAGGTACTAGCCAAAGCAGCCAAAGAAAAAGGGGTGCTTTTGGAAGTGAATAATTCTTCTCTGCGACCGGGAGGATTCCGGCAGGATACAAGAAAAAATGCACTTGAGATGTTAAAATACTGCAAAATGTATGAAACAATGATCACGCTGGGAAGCGATGCGCACATAGATGTGGATGCCGGGAATTTTTCTTATGCCTTGGAAGTATTGAAGGAGGCAGATTTTCCGGAGACTTTGATAGCCGGAACTTCGGTAGAAAAATTGAAACAATGTCTGCGGCGTAAATAATAGCCGTGGTGAAATAACCGAGGTGGAAAATAGTAGTAGACTTTAAGAATTTACTGTGTTAAAATAATAGAGTAGTCAAATTTATGGCAACGAAGGAGAAATGGGGTATGAGTAAAAATATTAGAACAGAGGCGGTAGACTATCTGTTTGATGCGATTTTAAGTCTGAAAGATAAAGAAGAGTGCTACACTTTTTTTGAAGATATATGTACCATCAACGAACTTCTTTCCTTGTCACAGCGTTTTGAAGTGGCAAAGATGTTGCGTGAACAGCGTACATATCTGGAAATTGCGGAAAAGACAGGAGCCTCTACAGCGACGATAAGTCGTGTGAATCGTTCGCTCAATTATGGGAATGACGGATACGACATGGTATTTAAAAGAATTAATAAGTAGGACAAAAGACGGGCAGGAGATTTTCATCTCTTGCCCATTATGCTTGTGTGTTATTTTTTCTTCTTTGGTGTCTCCGGTTTTGGAAATGTATCAATAATTTTTTCAATCAGTTGTTTCTTGATATACACATCAAAGCTTAATGTGCAGATAAATGAAAACAATTGGAGAAATTCTCTGTCAGGAGATTCCTGATTTTCAAATGTTTTTCCGGCGCTTTGATATGATGCGACAATATCTTCCGTGAGTGCAGAAAGACGTTCCTTTTCCAGGCTAAATACTTCTTCATACACTTTTGTCATATCAAGACCGGCGCTGCCTTCGAAATATTTTTTTGTAAGCGGCGTAAGTAAGGTTTCAATGTCTTTGATAGATAAAAGATTTTTGAAATAATAAATAAAAATTAGCAACAACACATGCTCTTTCGAATATTTTTTCTTATCCGGCGGCGGAAGAAGATTATTCTTGGCATAGTTATTGATCATTGTTTTTGTGAGAATCTTATCTTCTTCGTAGCGTTTGGACGTCTTCAACTGCGTGTCCATAAATGTGGTAACCTGATCCATGTACAAGTCAATGTCAGGTATCTGGGAAGGTTTTACATAATCAATTCTTGCTAAGCTTTCTAGTATACTGTTTAACATATCTTCTGTATTAATTGTCATTCTATCACCTCAATGCAATTATTATATAGTATTGAAAACCAGATGGCAAGGATATTTCTTTTTCCAATGCATAAAATTTCCTGTATACATGAGTGACAATCTTTTGGGTTTATACTATAATGATAAGTACATTTCACTTGTGAATTTATAAAGTCAGGAGTAAAAATATGAGTATATATGATACATTGAATGATATGCAAAAAGAAGCGGTACTCCATACGGAAGGACCGCTTCTTATATTAGCCGGGGCAGGGAGCGGAAAGACGCGTGTGCTGACGCATCGCATTGCTTATCTGATTGAAGAAAAGGGAGTGAATCCTTGGAATATCCTTGCTATTACATTTACGAATAAGGCAGCTGGAGAGATGCGCGAACGTGTCGATAAGCTGGTGGGGTTTGGGTCAGAAAGCGTATGGGTGAGTACGTTTCATTCAACCTGTGTGCGGATATTAAGAAGATATATTGACCGGTTAGGATATGATACGAATTTTACTATTTATGATGCCGATGACCAGAAGACGCTTATGAAAGATATCTGCAAATACTTGCAGATCGATACGAAGATTTATAAAGAACGTGCACTTCTTGGGATGATTTCTTCTGCAAAGGATGAGATGATCACGCCGGAAGAATACGAACTTCAGGCAGAAGGTGATTTTGGCAGAAAAAAGGTTGCTGCGGTATATAAGGAATATGAAAAGCAGCTTCGAGCGAATAACGCGCTGGATTTTGATGATTTGTTATTGAAGACAGTACAGCTTCTTAAGACTCAGCCGGATGTATTGGAAAATTATCAACAGCGGTTTCGGTATATTATGGTGGATGAATACCAGGATACAAATACAGTGCAGTTTGAATTTGTACATTTGCTTGCAAAAAAATACCGTAATCTCTGTGTGGTAGGTGATGATGATCAGTCCATTTACAAATTCCGAGGGGCAAATATTAAGAATATTTTGAGTTTTGAAGAAGTATTTGAGGATGCAAGAGTGATCAAGTTGGAGCAGAATTATCGTTCTACCAGTATGATTTTGAATGCGGCAAACGCGGTAATACGCAATAATTACGGTAGAAAGGATAAAACACTTTGGACTGCCAATGGAGAAGGGGAAAAGATTTTGATGCGGGAGTTTGATACCGCATATGATGAAGCAGATTATATTGTCAGCGATATAAAAAGCCGCGTAAATAATGCAGAAGGTGACTATAATAGGTTTGCAGTCTTATATCGTACCAATGCACAATCTCGTATGTTTGAAGAAAAACTTGTTGTTTCGAATGTGCCGTATAAGATTATCGGCGGTGTGAATTTCTATGCAAGAAGAGAAATCAAAGATTTGTTATGCTATCTTAAGACGATTGATAATGGAAAGGATGATCTGGCGGTACGGCGCATCATCAATGTACCGAAACGAGGCATCGGTCTTACGACAATTAATCGTGTGCAGGAGTATGCGCTCGCACATGAAGTGAGTTTCTACGAGGCGCTTCTTGGCGCAGATCTGATACCGGGAATCGGAAGAGGTTTATCCAAGATTGAATCATTTGCTGCGCTTATTGAACATTTCAAGGCAGAGGCTGGACAGAAGTCGATCAGTCAGCTTTTGGAGGAGATCATAGAAGTAACGGGCTATGTAAAAGAGTTGGAAGACGAAGGCGGCGAAGAGGCGGAAGGAAGAATTGAGAATATCGAAGAGCTGCAAAATAAAGTGATTGCATATGAGGAAGCTTGTGAAGGGACACCGAAGCTGAGTGAATTCTTAGAAGAGGTGGCGCTTGTGGCGGATATTGACAGTCTGGATGAGAGCAGCGATTATGTGGTTTTGATGACATTACATAGTGCGAAGGGATTGGAATTCCCGCATGTATATTTGGCAGGGATGGAAGATGGTTTATTCCCAAGTTATATGACGATTATGGCAGACAGTCCGGAAGATTTGGAAGAAGAGCGAAGACTTTGCTATGTGGGAATCACAAGAGCTATGGAGCAGCTCACGATGACGTATGCGAAACGGCGTATGGTGCGCGGAGAGACGCAGTATAATAAGATGTCCAGGTTTTTAAAAGAAGTTCCGGTGGAGTTAGTAAGTACCGGGAAGAAATTTTCTTTTGAAGAGAAAGGACAGGCAGAAACAAAACAAGATCTATTTGTACAGGCAAAACAGAATTTTAAAGCGCAGCCATTTGGCAAAATGAGTTCTTATGGGAGCGCAAGACCGGTGCAGCAATTTGCAGTCACCAAAGGCAAGGGACCTGGTTACGATGTGGGCGATTATGTAACCCATGTAAAATTTGGCAAGGGATTGGTAACAGCAATTACAGAAGGCGGAAGAGACTATGAAGTAACAGTAGAGTTTGAGCGCTTTGGTGTGAAAAAAATGTTTGCTGCATTTGCCAAATTGCGTAAAGTGGACGAATAGACGATAAAAAGATTAGAGGAAACACCGAAGATTTTTGGAATAAATATGTAGTAATATACAAATGATAGTGATATAATGAACTAAATAATTAGTTTTGCATGGCAAAATGAGAAAGGACGTGGCAGCATGAGTAAAATTGAAGATATGATTACTGCAAGCAAAATAAGTGATATTTTACGTAAGAAAGAAGATGAGAAAGCATCCAAGACAGTGCTCTGGGTACTCGCAATTGTAGGAGCTGTTGCAGCAGTGGCAGCGATTGCATATGCAGTATACTGTTTCTTTACACCGGATTACCTGGAAGACTTTGAAGATGATTTTGAAGATGACTTTGATGATGAATTCTTCAGCGAGGAAGACGAAGTATAGAGTGTAGTAAAGAAATGAAGGGGAATAACAGGACATGTCTACTGAACAGATAAAGTGGAAAACATGTCCTGTTTTGCTGTCTTTGAAAATCGGAGTTGCTATGGCTGAACTGATATAGATTTTCTTTTAAATGAAGGATAGAAGGGGAGCAGATTTCGTGGAAGCGAATGTTTATGATAAAAAATATAAAATGATGATGGAGACGCCAGTGAATAAGCTGATTCCTAAGCTGGCAGTTCCAACCATCATCAGTATGTTGATCACATCCATCTATAATATGGCAGATACATTTTTCGTAAGTCAGATTAGTACGAGTGCTTCCGGCGCTGTGGGAGTAAACTTTTCGTTGATGGCAATGATTCAGGCAATCGGATTTACCTTGGGAATGGGAAGTGGAAATTACATATCGCGAATGCTTGGAGCGAAGGAACGTGAAAGAGCGCAGAGGGCGTGTTCTACTGCTGTATACGCAGCTGTTTTTTGTGGAAGTCTGCTTGCAATCTTCGGGCTTACCAATATTGATGCGTTGGTGCGGGTGCTTGGAGCAACGAAGACGATTGCACCGCATGCGGTTGCCTATGGAAAATATATTCTGATAGCGGCGCCATATATGACCGTATCCTTTGTATTTAACAATCATCTGCGTTCTCAAGGGAATGCATCACTATCCATGATTGGAATTACGGTAGGGGGAGTCTTAAATGTGATTCTGGATCCGATTCTGATATTTGGATTTCATATGGGAATCTCAGGAGCGGCGATTGCGACAATCATCAGCCAGTTTGTTAGCTTTTTGATTTTGCTTATTTTGGTCATCCATTCCCCAAATGTATTAAAACCGAATCCGAAGTATTTCACATGGAAACCTTGGGTGTATAAAGAAATTATTAGCGCAGGGCTTCCAACGCTTGGAAGGCAGGGGCTTGCAAGTGCAGCGTCGGTATTTTTGAATGTAGCATCATCAGGTTTTGGTGATGCGGCGGTAGCAGCGATGTCTATCGTGACAAGAATCATGATGTTTGTCAACTCGGCATTGATTGGATTTGGTCAGGGGTTCCAGCCGGTGTGCGGATTCAGTTTTGGGGCGAAACGTTACGATCGTGTGCTGGAAGCTTATGATTTTTGTAAAAAAGTAGCTGTGGTATTTTTGTCCATCATGGGTATTATCATGTTTTGTATTGCGACGCCGCTTATGAAAATGTTCCGGAAAGAAGATTTGGAAGTCATTCGAATTGGTGCGCTTGCCCTGAAAATGCAATGTGTGATGCTGCCATTTCAGGCATATATCATTATGGGAAATATGCTGACACAGTCTATCGGTTATAGTTTCCGTGCTACGATTACGGCAACCGCAAGGCAGGGATTGTTTTTCATCCCCGCAATTTTGATTTTACCAAGAATATTTGATTTGGTTGGGGTACAGCTGGCACAGCCGGTGGCAGATGGATTTACATTTATCTTGACCCAGGTGATTATCGTATATATTGTGAAAGAATTGAAAGAAAAGATGAAACAAAAAGAATGTGCATCAGAACAAAAAATAGATGTCGAAGAGTAAATGGAGAAGAAAAATGAAAAAAGGACAGATAGTAGAAGGATTCATTGAAAAGGTAGAATTTCCAAACAAGGGAATCTTACATATCGAAGGAGAGGAAAAAACGGTTGTGGTGAAAAATGCGCTTCCGGGGCAGACGGTCAGTGTAATGCTGCAAAAGGTGCGAAAAGGAAAGGCGGAGGGACGCATTGTTGAAGTATTGCAACCAGCACCGGCAGAGATTCCGTCGTCCTGTCCGCATTTTGCAATGTGCGGCGGATGTACGTATCAGAATCTTCCCTATGAAGAACAGTTAAAGCTAAAAGAAGCGCAAGTGAAAGAATTATTGGACGAAGCTTGCATTACCGATTACGAATGGGAAGGCATTAAGGCAAGCCCGGTACAATTTGCCTATCGCAATAAAATGGAATTTTCTTTTGGGGATGAATACAAAGATGGACCACTTTCTCTTGGTATGCATAAACGCGGAAGCTTTCATGATATCGTTAATGTAGAACAGTGCCAGATTGTAGATGAAGATTTTCGAATGATTTTGAAAGCAACGCTTGAATTTTTCAAGAAAGAGAAGGTTCCATATTATCATAGAATGCGTCACACAGGCGTCCTGCGCCATTTACTCGTAAGAAAAGCAGTGAGAACCGGAGAAATCCTTGTAGATCTGGTGACAACAAGAGAGTCGGAAGTTGCCGATAAACAGTGGGCAGAAGTATTGCTTTCATTGCCTTTGGAAGGGGAAATTGCAGGTATCCTGCATACGTATAACGACAGTGTTGCGGATGTTGTGAAAGATGAAGGAACAGAAATTTTATACGGTCAGGATTATTTTTATGAAGAATTACTTGGACTCAAATTCAAGATTTCGCCATTTTCATTTTTCCAAACCAACTCTTTAGGCGCAGAAGTATTGTATGAAACAGCAAGAAGTTATATTGGAGATACGAAAGATAAAGTTATTTTTGATTTGTACAGCGGAACCGGAACTATCGCACAGATTCTTGCACCGGTGGCCAAAAAAGTAGTCGGCGTGGAAATTGTGGAAGAAGCTGTGGAAGCGGCGAAAGTAAACACGGGACTTAATGGACTCACAAACTGCACATTCTGGGCAGGCGATGTACTTAAAGTCATAGATGAACTTGGTGAAGTACCGGATCTTATCGTGCTGGATCCGCCAAGAGATGGTGTCAATCCGAAGGCACTGGAGAAGATTACAAACTTCGGCGTGGAAAGAATGGTGTATATTTCATGTAAGCCAACAAGTCTTGCGAGGGATTTGGAAATGCTGCAGGGAAGAGGATATAAGGTAGAAAAAGCGGTATGTGTGGATATGTTTCCGGCGACGAGTCACGTTGAGACGGTTGTAATGCTTTCCCACAAAAAACCTGACAGCGTAATCAACGTAAAAGTCGAGTTTGGCGAGGGTGAGGGCAAAGTGCCGCTTGATAATATTGCCAAGAGAGCCGCAGCATACAAGCCGAAAGAGCGAGTTACATACAAGATGATTAAGGAGTACATAGAAGCGAAGTATGGCTTCAAAGTACATACCGCATATATCGCAGAGGTAAAAAGGGAGTTAGGATTGCCGATGTATGATGCCCCGAATGCGGTAGAGGAATTGAAACAACCGAGGAAACATCCGACAGCGGAGAAAGTGGAAGCAATAAAGGACGCTTTGAAACACTTTGAGGTTATTTAAAACCGTGAGCGTATCATTAGAAATAGTGGTACGCTTATTTTTTTGTCTGAATCGTACCTTTGATTGGATTGCTATTTCTCTTTATAATGAAATCAAAAAAGGTTGGTGTTGATTATGAGAGAAAAGAAAAATCATTTATATGTGGATAGTGAAGAAAGAAAGCTCCTGTTACATAGCCTTGTGGGACTGAAAAATCAGCTCATTCAGCAGGGCAGATATACAGATTGCGTTGATGAGCTTATTATCAAGGTTATCCATGCACCTGTAAAAAAATTAAGGATAGAAATGGCAGGAAGAAGTGATGTGCGATAAGGAATTTAAAGAACTGGTGAAAATAGCAGTCGAGAAACTAAAAGACGAATCTGTATTGAAACTGTTAAAAGCGGATGCAAGTTATCAAAAGGACAGTAATAATGAGGGGAGTGCAGAGGATGCTTTTAATCAGCTTGATTTGACAGAGAAACAAAGGGAAGTCTGTCAACATCTTATAGATTGCAGGGATAAGCAGGATTTTGAATACGGTACTCATGCGTATATTGCAGGACTGATAGATGCGTTTCATATTATGGCGGTATTGTTCCCAGAGAAATGGGATACAGAGAGAATAAGGGAAGCTTTATCACGAAAGAACAGGTAAGGCAGATAATAAAACTGAATAGATTTTTACATAGCCGATTGGTGTAATTTATAACAAAACAGCCAGTCGGCTTTTTTTATTGCCATGAATCCTTTACATAGCCACCTTGACAAAGTGGCTAAATTTATGCGAAAGGAGGACGCACCTATGTCAAATTGCAAAGTAATCGCTCTGACAAATCAGAAAGGCGGTGTCGGCAAGACCACCACGGCGGTCAATCTGGGAGTAACTCTGGCACAACAGGGTAAGAAAGTCCTGCTCATTGATGCCGATGCACAGGCAAATTTAACCATGTCGCTCGGTTACAGCCGACCAGACGATTTACCCAATACACTCTCAACCATTATGCAGGATATTGTTGATGATAAATCCGTCGATGTTTTCAAAAGCATCCTGCACCATGACGAGGGCGTTGACCTGCTCCCGTCCAACATTGAACTGTCGGGATTGGAAGTAAGGCTTATCAATGCCATAAGCCGTGAAAGTGTGCTGAAAACCTGCATCAATGAGGTAAAAAAGAATTATGATACTGTCCTTATTGACTGTATGCCGAGCTTGGGGATGCTGACAATCAATGCACTTGCGGCGGCTGACAGCGTGGTTATCCCGACACAGCCCCATTATCTTTCTGCAAAGGGCTTAGAGCTGTTGCTTCGCTCCGTGTCTAAAGTCAAGCGGCAAATCAATCCCCATCTGCGGATTGACGGTATCTTGATGACGATGGTAATGCCACGCACGAACATCTCTAAAGAGATTACTGCAACGGTAAAGAATGCCTACGGGCAGAGGATTAAAGTTTTCGATGCCCAGATACCCCACTCCATCCGAGCCGTGGAAGCCACCGCAGAGGGCAAGAGCATTTTTGCCTACGACAAAGGCGGCAAGGTAGCCGCAGCTTATGAGCAGTTCGGAAAGGAGGTAGCAGAGATTGGCGAGAAGCAAAAGAACAGGAATCGAGCTGACCGCATACGATGACCTCTTTGAAACAGACGAGAGCCGAGCAGAAGCGAATCTAAGCAAGATAAGAGAAATACCCATTTCCGAGATTGACGAGTTCCCAGACCATCCGTTCAAAGTTTTAATGAATGAGGATATGTATAAAGTTATACTTAAGTATGTACAATAAATATTAAATAAGAATGTACAAAT
>CAJUFN010000026.1 GCA_910585545.1 uncultured Lachnospiraceae bacterium | reverse complement strand
GACTGTTACTAATCGGTCGAGGGCATAACCAAGAAGGCAGATAGGTGAAAGAGAAGAACAAGGATGAAAGAAAAGATAGAAGATAAGAATTGATATATCGATTGTGTGTGGTTTTGAAGGTATATACGGAAAGCAACTTAGTGAATGCGACTGATAAGGAAGCATGAGCTTAGTGCGAAGTAGTTCGCGAACCTTCATGAGCGGAAGCGAATTTAGTTGAGCGAACATCCCTTATATACATTCCATATTCCTCCTTAGCTCAGTCGGTAGAGCACTCGGCTGTTAACCGAGTTGTCGTTGGTTCGAGTCCAACAGGGGGAGTTTTGAGTATTAAAAAATATTCAAAGAGAGAAAAGGATAAGGCTCCTTGGTCAAGCGGTTAAGACATCGCCCTTTCACGGCGGTAACACGGGTTCGATTCCCGTAGGAGTCATTACTGAACTAAGATGGTTTAGCATAATTGAATACGGCGCAGTAGCCAAGTGGTAAGGCAATGGTCTGCAACACCAGTATCCACCGGTTCAAATCCGGTCTGCGCCTCTAAGAAAAATCGCAGTCTTTTCTGATTGCGATTTTTTAGTTCATAGGACGTGTTTTTTATGAACTAAAAACACTTTGCAAGGATCGCGTTGTGGCGGATCGAAATTGTAGTTATGTATATGGGAGGAATCTTATGTTGCGTAAGATAAAGAATCGCTGGAAAGCGATGAAAATGGAGGTTAGTGAACATAAAAGTTCATTTGCAGTATATTTGATATTACGGGCGTTTGTAATTGTTATCATGATATTGCAGATTTTAAATCGGAACTATGAAGATGTATTTTATTGTATATTAACGCTTGTGTTACTTCTTGTGCCAAGTTTTATCCAGATGGAGTTTAAGATAGAGTTGCCTACGACATTGGAGATTATTATTTTGATCTTCATATTTGCGGCAGAGATTTTAGGAGAGATAGGTTCATATTACACGAGGATTCCAAACTGGGATACTATGCTGCATACGTTGAACGGATTTCTTGCGGCTGCGATTGGATTTTCGCTGGTAGATATTCTGAATCGCAATGAGAAAATTACGTTCAAACTTTCTCCGCTTTATATGGCGGTGGTCGCATTTTGCTTTTCTATGACAATTGGCGTGATGTGGGAATTTTTTGAGTGTGGTATGGATACATTTTTCGGAATGGATACACAAAAAGATACCATAGTAAACAGTATTTCGACAGTTATGCTTGATCCTGCTGGCGGAACGCAAGTAGTAACGATAGAGGATATCAAGGAAGTGACTATTAACGGACAAGAGTTAGGATTAGGAGGTTATCTTGATATTGGACTTTTGGATACGATGGAGGATTTGTTTGTAAATTTCATCGGAGCGATAGTTTTTTCGATCATAGGATACTTTTATGTGAAAAAAAGAGGCAGGGGAAAGTTTGCCAGCAGATTTATTCCGAAGCTGAAGAAAGAAGAAGCAGATTTTCTAAAAATTGTGGAAGAAGACGAAAAAAAAGAAACGCAGATGTAATCTTAAAATTTATTGACGAAAAAAATACCATTTGGTATACTTTTCTTATTAGAAGCATATGTTATTCTTATAAGAGGGATGGCGCAGTAGCCAAGTGGTAAGGCAATGGTCTGCAACACCAGTATCCGCCGGTTCAAATCCGGCCTGCGCCTTTTCAAGACCTTGGAAATATGAATGTCGTTGGTATTCATGTCTCCAAGGTTTTTTTGTCTTATAGGAAATACCTTGTCACGCTAAGGCGTGAAAGCTTTTCCTATAAGACAAAACCCTCCGGGAGGATACGCACTGCGGCGTACAATGAAGTTGTCGTATGCGACCGCCGCAGGCGCCAAAATGTGCGAAGCACATTTTGAGTTCTAAAGAAGAGTTACGCCCAGGCACTGGGCGAGAAAAGCCAGGAAAGCAAGAATCTGCCCGAGCGCTGGGCGAGAGAAGCTAGAAAAGCAAGAATCTGCCCAAGCGCCGGGCGAGAGAAGCTAAGAAAGCAAAAATCTGCCCAAGCGCTGGGCGAGAGAAGCCAATAAAGCAAGAATCTGCCCAGGTGCTGGGTGAGAAAATCTAGAAAAGCAAGAATTCGCCCAGGCGCTGGGCGAGAAGAGCCAAAAGAGAAGAGTTATGCCCGAGCGCCGGGCAAAAGATGGGGGGAGTTGAAGTGGGCTTGCCCACTTTGTTCCATTAGATGCCGTATATGAGAAATTCTTTCATAAAATCGGCTATTTTTGCATAATGCATAATAAACAAGAAAGCATAGTGAGGATAGTATGCCAGAAAATGAAACACTATTTGTACCGGCGCAGGATGAGAGGTATGCTGATTATATCGTAAAGTATAGTGAGTTTGTGCAAGGGCCAGTCGGTTATATTGAACAAGCGATTTCGGAAAAGCGATTTGAGGTAATTAATGAAAATTATGCGGTAGTTTACAGTGAGATCCAGAAGGAGGTACCTATTCGCATCACCGCTGAAAGCTATGGAGCGATACCGAAGTATTACACCTATATGAGTTTAGAAAGTTTGAATACATCTGGAATATCAAGACTTCACAATCATCCCTATCTAAGACTTCGGGGGAGGGGAACAGCCGTGGCAATCATTGATTCCGGGATTGATTATGAGCATCCGGCGTTTCGCAATCCAGATGGAACGAGCAGGATTGCCTGTCTTTGGGATCAAAGTCTTCCGACGACAAAAGTTTCTGAGATAGTCCCTTATGGAGAGGATTTTACCAAGGAGCAGATAGATGCTGCGCTTGCAAGTGAGGAACCAAGGCAGATAGTGCCCTCTTATGACGAGAACGGACATGGAACATTTCTTGCGGGAATTGCTGCGGGAAACCTTGACGAAGAGCAGGATAGTTCAGGAACGGCTCCGGAGGCAACGCTTATCGTAGTGAAGTTAAAACCGATGAAACAGTATTTAAGAGAGCTGTATCTGATTCCGGAGGGAGCGGAAGTGTTTCAGGAAAATGATATTATGTTTGGCATTCAGTATGCGATTACCTGCGCTCAAATGTTAGGGATGCCGCTTTCCGTATGCATCGGTTTGGGCGGGAGCCTGGGATCGCATTGGGGAGAAAGTCCGATTAGTCTGTTTTTGAACAATATGAATCGTTATGTGGGAAATGTGTCGGTAGCGGCAATTGGAAATGAAGGAAATCAAAGGCATCATTATCAGGGGCGGGTAGAACCGCAGCAAGGATATGCACAGGTAGAGTTGAAAGTCGGGCAAAGAGAAGGATTCATCATGGAATTCTGGGGAAATGCACCAAATCCATTTTCCATGATTATAGAGTCTCCATCCGGGGAGCAAAAAGAAATCGTGAAAAGCAGAACATTGATGTTCCAGAGGCTTTCTTTTGTATTTTCGGATACAGTAATTGAGGCGAGTTATGTACCGATTGAACGTCAGACAGGGGAAACATTGATTTTTTTAAGGATACTGAATCCAGTAGAAGGAATTTGGCGGATACAAGTGTTAAGCGACAGCTGCCAAGGAAGCGGGTTTCATATGTGGCTGCCAGTAACGCCGTTAATCAATCAAGAGACTTATTTTTTGGCTTCTAGTCCGGATGTGACGTTGACGACGCCGGCGGTGGCAAAGGATGTGATTTCGGTAACGGCATATAATACGCAAAATGAAAGTCTGTATTTGGAGGCGAGTCGGGGGTATACGCCCAATATGAATATCAAGCCGGATATTGCAGCGCCGGGAGTAGATCTTAGGGGACCTCTTCCGAATGGGCGATATGGAGTGAGAAGCGGTACGTCTTTGGCGGCGGCATATACGACAGGGGCGGCAGCACTTTTGTTTGAATGGGCGATTGTAAAGGGAAATGATGGAGCATTCAGTGGTAATACAGTGCGTAACTATATGGTCAGAGGAGCCAGGAGAAGCAGGCTTAGGCAGTATCCGAATCCCGAGTGGGGGTATGGAATCCTAGATCTTTATCATGTGTTAGAGTTATTAACTTGATCAGAGCGGAAAATGTATTGAGAAAGTATAGATATAATGTGTATGCATTCTTGACAGCAGGCGTGAAAAAAACTATGATAGAGGAAGTATAGCGAACAAGAGCGGGCGCTTAGAGAAATACAAAAAGGGGTATGACATAATGGAAAAACGCAGGAGACAAAAAAGATATCACAGGGGAAGAAGAAAACAAAAAAGAGCAAGTGCAGGTATTTTCAGTACAATTATACTCATTATAGCACTGGGAGTATTTGCGGTATCCGGGTACCAGTTGTATCAGATTTATTCGGAGTATGACAAGGGAGAGAAGGAATACACAAAGATTCAGGAAATTGCGATGCAAGGAGATGAAAAGGAAGGATTTACTGTAGATTTTGACTCTTTGAAAGAAATTAATGAAGATGTGATCGCGTGGATTCGATTTGAAGAGCCGGCAGAGATCAACTATCCGGTTGTGCAAGGAGAAGATAACGATAAATATCTGACGAAGACATTCGAGGTGAATACGAATAAGCTTGGTACAATTTTTGTTGACAAAGATAATTCGGATGATTTTACGGACCGTAATACGATTATGTATGGGCATAATATGAAAAATAAGACGATGTTTGCGCAGCTTCTAAAATATAAAGATAAAGAGTTCTGGGAGGAAAATCCATACTTCTTTATCTATACACCGGATGGTATGGAGCACATGTATAAGATTTATTCGGCTGGCGTGGTGAAGGATACATCGGAAAGTTATACGATGTCATTTGCTACGGATGAGGAGTTCGAACAGTACATAAAGGATACAAAGGAAGCTTCTGCATACGAGATGGATGTGGAGCTTGACAAGGATTCGAAAATAATCAGTCTGTCTACATGTACGAATGTCAGAGATGATGAACGTTTTCTGGTACAGGGTGTAAGAGTCCGGACGAAGAAAGCAGGGAAGTAGCGATGGCAGAGCAATATGCAGTTGGTGATATTGTTAAATTGAAGAAGAAACATCCATGCGGAAGCTTTGAGTGGGAGATTTTGCGGGTTGGTGCAGATTTCCGGTTGAAATGCATAGGATGCGGGCATCAGATTATGATTCCGCGTAAAACCGTGGAGAAAAACACGAAAGAAATCAGAAAAAAAGCTTGAAATAGGGCGGCAATTATGCTAACATAGCTAATTGTGATATATTATTCCTTGCTCCTGCCAGGTACAGGGGCCAGAGACCATAAGGAGGTAAAAAGAATGAGCAAATATGAATTAGCCGTTGTTGTCAGCGCTAAGATCGAAGATGATGAAAGAGCACAGGTTATCGAAAAAGTGAATGCTTTAATAGAGCGTTTCGGCGGTAATGTGACAGACGTTGATGAATGGGGTAAGAGAAGGTTAGCTTACGAGATTCAGAAAATGAGAGAAGGATTTTACTATTTCATTCACTTCGAGTCTGAAACTACAGCTCCAAGCGAGATCGAAAAGAGACTTCGCATCATGGATGATGTAATCAGATTTTTATGCGTAAAACAGGAAGCATAGAGTTTAAGAAAGAGGATAAATCGTATGAATAAAGTAATTTTAATGGGGCGTCTTACAAGAGACCCGGAAGTGCGTTATTCGCAAGGAGAGAACGCAACTGCAGTAGCGAGATATACACTAGCTGTGGATCGTAGGTTTAAACGTGATGGGGAAGCAACCGCAGACTTTATCAACTGCGTAGCTTTTGGAAGGGCAGCAGAATTCGCTGAGAGATATTTCCGTCAGGGAATCCGTATTGTGATTACAGGCCGTATCCAGACCGGAAGTTATACGAACAGAGATGGCGTGAAAGTGTATACAACAGATATTGTCGTGGAAGAACAGGAATTTGCAGAAAGCAAAGCCGCAAGTGATCAGAACAGCGGCAGTTTCCGAGCAGCAGCCCCTGCTCCGTCACCGGCTCCAAGTGTAGATGCGGGAGATGGATTTATGAATATTCCGGACGGAATTGATGAAGAATTACCATTTAATTAGTACGATTGATTGTGTAGGATAGGAATCCGGCAATTGCCGGAGGAATCAAAACAGGAGGTATTGACAATGGCTTACGAAAAAGGTAACAGACCAGATTCTCCAATGAAGAGAAGAGGCGGACGCAGAAGAAAAAAAGTTTGTGTATTCTGTGGAAAAGAGAATAATGAAATCGATTATAAAGACGTAGCAAAATTAAAGAAATATGTATCTGAAAGAGGAAAAATTCTTCCTAGAAGAATTACAGGAAACTGTGCAAAACATCAGAGAGCTCTTACAGTAGCAATCAAAAGAGCAAGACATATTGCTTTGATGCCATACGTTCAGGATTAATCAAAATATAAGGCTGATTCTTAGGGTAGTTCCTTTGAGTCAGCCTTTTTTTATGATATAGGAAAGTTCGTACTTTCCTATATCATAAAACGCTCCGCGGGATGTGCACTGCGGCGTACAATGAAGTTGTCGTATGCGACCGCCGCAGGCGCAAGAATGTGCGAAGCACATTCTGTGTTCCTAATATAGGAAAGTTTGTACTTTCCTATATCATAAGTTTATCTAACGTATGTGGCGTTTTCGATACTGGAGAGGTGTTTCTCCGGTATTTTTTTTGAATGCCTGTGAAAAGTAGTTTTGAGAAGAAAAACCAGTGGACTGTGCAACTTGGGAGACACTCAGGTCGGTACTTTTGAGGAGCTCTTTACTATGTATGATCCTTCGTTCCAGAAGATAGTTGATTGGAGCGATACCGTAGGTTTTGGCAAACATATGTGAAAAGTAAAATTTGTCCCAGTGAGCCAGTTTTGCCAAACCATCTAAGGTAAGTGTGTCTTGATAATGGGAATCGATATAGGACTTGATGGTTTCGCATTCTGTTGGAACGTTCGTATTGCAGTGGAATGTGAGAGCACAATCAGTCATTTTTTTTATCTTCCGCAGCAGAATAGATAGATAGCTGCGTAAGATATTTTCTTCGAATTCATCTTTTTGTTTTATTTCTTCCAGCATCAGATTTAAAAGAGGAAGAAATGGATAGTGTTTCGATACATTATTGTAAATACAGAATCCATTCTGAGTAGTAAAATCAAATTTCATATTATCGATGCCAAGCACGATATAAGATAACTTGTGGTCGGCAGAGGACGTTTCGGTATGTTTGACATTAGGGTTGATGATGAGTATATCATCTGTTTTTAGAGGATATTTTTGTTCATCAACTTGTAAAGAACCGATTCCGTCCATAATATAAAAAATTTCTGCAAAACTATGTGAATGGAACATACTTTTCCAATCTTTTTCATACATGGAAGAAGATATATATAAAAGTTGTTCCGACGCAGGAAACGTTGACGGTTCGGTTAAAGTGTAACATATATTAGACATAGGACAAATCCTTTCCTGATTTTATTTAAGAACATAGAGATTTTAACATTAAATCATGAAAAAGACAAGATATATAATATTGCTAACAAAAAAGACGTTGCGTAATAAGTGCAATTTTACTATATTTAAAGAAAGGGTTAAATATTTTTTTGTGCAAAGGAGAGACGCGTATGAGTAATGATAGCAGAATTGGCAGAGTGACGATACCGACGGATGTGGACGTAGTACCGGAAACTCTCGAACTTGTAAAAAGATGGGGAGCAGATGCTATTCGTGACTGTGACGGAACAGATTATCCGGAAGAATTACGTCATGTAGATGCAAAAGTATATTCTACATATTATACAACAAGAAAAGATAATGAATGGGCGAAGGCGAATCCGGATGAGATTCAGCAGATGTATATCATGACTTCGTTCCACAATGCAGTATCAGATGAACTTTCTATTCATTTGATGGATCATTTGTATCCGGATATGCTGAAAGTGAATTCCAATGATGATATTACAAGATGGTGGGAAGTTATTGACCGTACTACAGGAGAGATTGTTCCGGTATCTGACTGGGATTATAGTGATGAGACCGGTGATGTAACCATTCATAATGCAGTACCATTCCATGATTATACAGTAAGTTTTCTTGCTTATATTATGTGGGATCCGGTACATATGTACAATGCAGTAGTAAACGACTGGAAAGATGTGGAGAAGCAGATTACCTTTGATGTTCGTCAGCCAAAGACGAAGGAGTTTACAATGCGCCGTCTCCGTAAATATATTGAGGACAATCCGCATATAGATGTAATTCGTTATACAACATTTTTCCATCAGTTCACACTTATATTTGATGAACTTGCAAGAGAGAAGTATGTAGACTGGTATGGATATTCCGCATCTGTAAGTCCATATATTTTAGAGCAGTTTGAAAAAGAGGTTGGATATAAATTCAGGCCGGAATTCATTATCGATCAGGGTTACTTAAATAATCAGTATCGTATTATTTCTAAGGAATTCAAGGACTTCCAGCAGTTCCAGAGAAGAGAAGTTACCAAACTTGCAAAAGAGATGGTAGACCTTACTCATGAGCTTGGAAAAGAAGCAATGATGTTCCTTGGCGACCATTGGATCGGTATGGAGCCATTCCTTGACGAATTTAAGAATGTAGGTTTGGACGCAGTTGTAGGAAGTGTTGGAAATGGAGCTACACTTCGTCTGATCAGTGATATCCCGGGCGTGAAATATACAGAAGGACGTCTTTTGCCATATTTCTTCCCGGATACATTCCATGAAGGTGGAGATCCGGTAAAAGAAGCAAAGATTAACTGGGTAACCGCACGTCGTGCAATCCTTAGAAAGCCAATCGACAGAATAGGATACGGCGGATATTTAAAGCTTGCAATACAGTTCCCGGAATTTATTGATTATGTAGAAAGCGTATGTCAAGAATTCCGTACCTTATATGAAAACATTAAAGGCACAACACCATACTGTATCAAGAAGGTAGCGGTATTGAATACATGGGGTAAAATGAGAGCATGGGGAAATCACATGGTTCATCATGCGTTATATCAAAAACAAAACTACTCTTATTCAGGAATTATAGAGACGCTTTCCGGCGCTCCGTTTGATGTTCGTTTTATTAATTTTGATGATATCAGAGCTACTCCGGAAATCTTAGATGATATTGATGTAATTATCAATGTAGGTGATGCATATACATCTCACAGTGGAGGAGAGAACTGGATCGACGAGAAAGTTATCACAGCAATTAAGAAATTCATCTACAACGGAGGCGGATTCATCGGTGTTGGCGAACCATCCGCATGTCAGTGGGAAGGACGTTACTTCCAGCTTGCCAATGTACTTGGTGTGGAAAAAGAGAACGGCTTTAATTTAGGCACAGATAAATACAACTGGGATGAGCACGATCATTTCATTATGGAAGATTGTACAAAACCAATCGACTTTGGCGAAGGTAAGAAAAATATCTTTGCACTGGAAGGAACTACGATTTTAAAACAGATTGATAAAGAAGTACAGCTTGCCGTAAATGAATTTGGCGAAGGAAGAACTGTTTATATCAGCGGTCTTCCATACAGTTTCGAGAACAGCCGCCTTTTGTACCGTGCGATTCTTTGGTCTGCACATGATGAAAATGAACTGCACAAATGGTACAGCACGAACTTTAATGTAGAAGTACATGCTTATGTGAAAAATGGAAAATACTGCGTTGTTAATAACACATATGAACCACAGAGTACAACCGTATACAAAGGGGACGGAACAAAATTTGACGTGGAGCTTGAGGCAAACGGAATTCTCTGGTATGAAATCTAGTATTATGAACAAAAGATAATATGATTTTCGACAAAAAACCCGGAAATATTCACATGATTTCTGGGTGAAAAACAAGATATATAAGAATTAGCGCAAAATATATATAGAAAAAATGACAGTAATAAGCTAAGATATATATCAAAGAGTGAACATAATCAACAATAATAAGGAGGTAAAAGATTATGAAAATGAAAAAGATTATCGCACTTTTGTTATCAGCAGCTATGGTAGCTTCTATGGCGGTAGGTTGTGGTAAAAAAGAGGGTGGCGATAAGCCGGCAGACAATGGAGACAATGAAAAGGTATTGAAGCTTGCAGCATTTGAAGGCGGTAATGGAAAAGTAATCTGGGAAAAAATTGCTAAGGCTTACGAAGAAGAGACAGGGGTTAAAGTTGAACTTCAGACTTCTTCACAGCTTGACAAAGATCTTACAAAGAGTTTCCAGAACGGAGATATCCCGGATGTTGTTTATTACAACTTAGGACAGCCAAGCGGTTTCACAGAGACAATGTTAAAAGAAGGCGCTGTAGCTGATATTTCAGATGTATTTGATGATGAATTAAAAGGAAAATTAGTAGAGGGTATCACAGAAGGTGCTGACGCAGCTCCATATGGTGACGGAAAAGTTTATCTTGCTCCGTTTATCTATACACCAACAGGATTCTGGTACAACAAAGCTTTAGTAGGCGAAGGTAAAGAATATGCGCTTCCTACAACATGGGATGAATTCTTTGCATTAGGCGAACAGGCAAAAGCAAAAGGTGTAGCATTATTTACATTCCCTACATCAGGATATTTCGATGCAACAGTATATCAGATGTTAGCTCAGGCTGGCGGAATGGATTTCTATGGAAAAGCTGTTAACTATGACAAAGACACATGGACATCCGCTGAAGGTAAAAAAGTTCTTGATACAATCGCAAAAGTAGTTTCCAAAGATTATCTTTGGGCAGATACAGTAGCGAATGCAAATGCTGACGGTGGATTCAAGATGAATCAGCAGGCAGTAATCGATGGAAAAGCATTATTTATGCCAAATGGTAACTGGGTAATCGGAGAGATGGCAGAGTCTACTCCAGCTACAATGGAATGGGGCATGATCGCACCACCTAAATTCGAAGGCGATACAACAAATGCTGTTTACACATTTACAGAGCAGATTTGGGTACCGGCAGAAGCTCCTAACATGGACGAAGCTAAAAACTTTATCAAATTTATGTACTCTGATACAGTAGTTGACTTAATGTTAGCTAATGAGACAACAAACAAAGAGACAGGTGAAACATCTCCGGCTCCGATCGTATCTCCAGTAAAAGGAGCTTACGAGGCGCTTCCGGAAGGAACAATTAAAGATACATATGTATTTGCAGAAAATTGTACAGCAGTTTCTGGTAAATGGGCTACAACACAGCCAATCGAAGGATTTGACATGAACAAAACTGTATATGGAAATATCGAATCCGTTAGCTTAGGTGAACTTACAGTTGAGAAGTGGCAGGAAGAATTGGTAAATGCTTGGGCTAAATTAGCAGAAAACAAATAGGATATACTATAGTAAAGAGTAAAGTATAGCTAGGTACAAAATGTCCGGTGAGCTGTAACGGCTCACCGGATTTGTTTCAAGAAAGAAAAGGAGAGGGCTATGAATAGAGATAAAGCGCAGAGAAGATTTGTCTTTGCCTGCTTAGCTCCGGCAGTACTTCTGATTACGATTTTTATCTTCTATCCGACAATTAATGTATTCAGAATGTCACTGTACCGCATGGGTGGGATTACAAATAAGAAAGAATTTGTAGGAATGAAGAATTTTATGACATTGATGGGGGATAAATATTTCCTTGAAGCAATGCAGAACTCCATTCTGATTATTGTTATGGTAACAATTTTCACAATCGTGCTTGCGGTTTTATTTGCGGCATTATTGTCCAGAGGAAGTTTTAAAGGGAAAAATTTCTTCCGTATTATTTTCTACATACCTAATATTTTAAGTATTGTAGTTATTGCTGGTATCTTTGGAGCAATCTACAATCCAAGTACTGGTCTTTTAAACACATTTTTGGATGCAATAGGGCTTGATTTTCTGACACGTCAGTGGATGGGAGATCCGCATATTGTAATTTATTCAGTCATTTTTGCTCTTGTATGGCAGGCAATCGGATACTATATGGTAATGTATATGGCTAGTATGGCGGCTATCCCGGAAGACCTTTATGAAGCAGCTTCCTTGGATGGTTCAACAGAACTTCAGACATTCTTCACAGTGACATTGCCATTGATTTGGAGCAACATTCGTCAGACATTAACATTCTACATTATTAGTACAATTAACTTAAGCTTCCTGTTCGTTCAGATCATGTCTAACGGCGGACCAAATGGCAAGACGGAAGTATTCCTTAACTACATGTACAAACAGGCTTACGGTAACGGTGTATACGGTTATGGTATGGCAATTTCTGTAGTTGTATTTATCTTCTCATTTGCATTGTCAGCAGTCGTTAATAAGATTACAGAACGTGAAATCTTACAATTCTAGGAAGGAGGACGAATGAAATGAAGAAAACAACATTTGGTGGAATTATTAGTAAAATTTTGACATACGTTGCCCTTGTCGTCCTTGCAGTTTCTATTATTGTACCGGTTGCTTGGGTATTTATGGCGAGTTTGAAAAGAAACTCAGAGTTTATTGGAGAGGGTACGAATCCTTGGGCATTGCCGAAAGAATTCTTTTTCCAGAACTTCCAGGTAGCATTCAGAGATGCTAACATGGGTTCATTCCTTATTAACTCTGTTATTGTAACTGCATTGGCATTGATTTTATTGCTTATTGTAGCGCTTCCTGCATCTTATGCACTTGCAAGATTCGATTTCAGAGGCAAAAAAATCCTTGATATTGCATTCATGGCAGGCTTGTTTATTAACATCAACTACATCGTAGTACCGATTTTCTTAATGTTAAGTGGTGCGAATAAAGCATTGGGAGTAAGCTTTTTCTTAGATAACAGATTGATTCTGGCAATTGTATATGTGGCCAGTGCCTTATCATTTACAATCTTCCTTTTGAGCGGATATTTTAAGACACTTCCGAAAGGATTTGAGGAAGCTGCATATATTGATGGCTGCGGATACTTTAAGACAATGACGAGTATCATGATTCCGATGGCAAAACCAAGTATCATTACAGTTATCTTGTTTAACTTCCTGTCTTTCTGGAATGAGTATATCATCGCTTACACATTGATGTCAGAACACGGAACATTGGCAATGGGTCTTAAGAACCTTATGGCAGTTGAGAAAACAGCAACGAACTATGGTATCATGTATGCCGGTCTCGTAATTGTAATGCTTCCGACATTGCTTCTTTATATCGCAGTTCAGAAACAGTTGACAGAGGGTATGACTCTCGGCGGACTGAAAGGTTAAGGAGGGAAATCGTAATGAATAATACAATTAAAGGTATCATAGCGGCTATTGTATTTGTTGTATGCCTTGGATTAGTTATTGTAGGGCAGAAAAACATTTCCCTTGCAGGACTTGGGATGGAACTGGTAGGTTTGGTCGGACTTTTAACCTTATTGTTCCTTTACAACAGAAAATATAAGTAGTTTAGAGCATTAACAAAGCCGGGGGAAATCATCCCCGGCTTTATTTTTATGATATAGGAAAGTTCGTACTTTCCTGTATCATAAAACGCTCCGCGTTTTATAGTACGAAACTTAAAATTTTCTGTTTGTCAATGCTTTGATTGAGGAAGCATATTCGGATGGTGTCATGCCAGCAATTTTCTTGAACTGTCTTGAGAAATAGTGGATGGAAGAGTACCCTAGATACTCGGAAATTTGAGTGAAGTTCATCTTATTCATGCGTATCAACTCTTTTGCAGACTCAATTTTTAGTTTGGAAAAATAGTTAATCACACCCAGTCCGGTTTTATCATTGAAAAGCTTTTGAAGCTGTGAACGTCCGATTAGGTTCGCACGACATATCTGGTCAATGGAGAGTTTACAGCGGATATTGGCATCTAAGTATGCGGTCACACGGTCAAAGATATCGCTGTCTACACTGGCCTTCGGTGTTTTAGCCAGATCTTTGTACAGAGAACTGGTATGGTCATATCGGCGGATGATATG
Source organism: uncultured Lachnospiraceae bacterium (assembly GCA_910585545.1). Taxonomy (GTDB): domain Bacteria; phylum Bacillota; class Clostridia; order Lachnospirales; family Lachnospiraceae; genus An181. Next base: position 12,859 of record CAJUFN010000026.1, on the reverse strand, counting down.
AAGCAAAAACTGTTCCAGATAATTACGGATGAGCTGTTTTCCGGCAAAAACATCATGCTTTTCGATCAGAGTTGTCTGATAGGTATCATTTAGTGAACCTTCAAAGCAGTTCTGGGCTTCCAGAATGATATTGGCGAGCAGCTGCCTTTCCGGATGCTCAATTTTCAGGATCTTGTTTTCAAAAAATGACATATAAGGGCTGGTGCATTGAAAAGATACAACGATTAAATTCGGAGCAGAATAGCCTGTTGCAGTAACATCATGGAATTCATTTGGTTTATGGAATGCAATTTCACCCTTTTTTAAAATATGCTTAGCTGTATCGGCAGTGATTCCTACTTCTCCCTTATCAACATAGATAAATTCCCAGAAATCGTGGGATTCTCCTCCGAATGAAAAATCACTCATATACTCAAAATAATGTACACTGTAGAGCGTCTTTATCTGAATGAGTTCGTCAAGAGTTACTCCTGTATATGACATTGTATCGCCTCATTTCCTAATTAAATCTTCTGATATTATCATAACTCATTTACCATAAGAAAGCAAAATGAAAATGCAAAAAAAAAGAGTAAATAGTACAAATTAAGAATCCTATCAGCTAAAGATTTTTTAAGAGCTGTGGAATAAAATAGAAACTAGAGATAGCGAAAGAGGAGGTTTAGGTAATGAAAAAACCAGTATTAGTAATTATGGCAGCCGGAATGGGAAGCCGTTATGGTGGACTCAAACAGATTGACCCTGTGGACGCGCAAGGACATATCATTATGGATTTCTCTATTTTTGACGCAAAAAGGGCAGGATTTGAGAAAGTAGTGTTCATTATTAAAAAGGAGAATGAGGCGGATTTCAGAGAGGCAGTCGGAGATCGCATGGAACAGGTGATGGAAGTAGAATATGCATTCCAGGATCTTAACAATGTGCCGGAAGGGTTCGTGGTACCGGAAGGGCGTGTAAAACCTTGGGGAACTGCACATGCAGTTTTAAGTGCAATTGATATCGTGGATGGCCCATTTGCAGTTATCAATGCGGATGATTATTATGGAAAAGACGCATTTCAGGTGATTTACGATTATCTTTCTACGCATGAGGATGATGACAAATACCGCTATACAATGGTAGGGTATGAGCTTCGAAATACTGTGACAGAGAATGGACATGTTGCACGTGGTATCTGCGAGATTAATGAACAGGGAGAGCTTACAGCTATTACAGAAAGAACGAAAATCGAACAGCGTGAAGATGGCATCGCATTTACGGAAGATGATGGCGCTACATGGACAAAAGTCCCGGGAGAAACTCTTGTTTCCATGAATATGTGGGGCTTTACAAGAAGTATTTTAGATGAAATCAAAGCAGGTTTCCCTGCATTTCTGGAAGAAGGACTTAAAGTGAATCCGATGAAATGCGAATATTTCCTTCCAAGTGTGGTCAGCGATCTGGTTGAAGAAGACAAGGCTTCTGTAGTAGTATTATCATCTAAAGATAAATGGTATGGCGTAACATACAAAGAAGATAAGCCGGTTGTAGTGGCTGCTATTCAGAAATTGAAAGATGAAGGATTATATCCGGAAAAATTATGGGAGGAAGCATAACATGGGACAGATGAGAGGTAAAGAAGAGGCAATTGCTAATTTTAAATACGAAGGTATATTAATAGAGGAGCGTCCGTACGGAAGCGGACATATTAACGATACTCATCTTCTTGTATTTGATGTGCCTGAGACAGGAAAAGTAAAAGTGATTTTACAGCGCATGAATAAATCTATTTTCACAGAGCCGGTAGCTTTGATGGAAAATGTTATGAACGTAACTTCTTATTTAAGAGAGCGTATTATCGAGAATGGCGGAGATCCGGAAAGAGAGACTTTGAATGTAATTCCGACAGTGGACGGAAAACCGTATTTTGTGGATTCTGAGGGAGAATATTGGCGTTCTTATAAGTTTATTACAGGAGCGACAAGCTATGATCAGGTAGAAAAACCGGATGATTTTTATCAGAGTGCAGTTTCTTTTGGTAATTTCCAGAGATTACTTGCGGATTATCCGGCAGATACTCTTCATGAGACAATTAAAGGTTTCCATGATACAAAAGCACGTTTTGAAGTGTTTAAGAAAGCAGTAGAGGCGGATGTATGCGGCCGCGCTGCTTTCGTAAAGGACGAGATTGCTTTCGTACTTGCACATGAGGATGTAGCGAATATTCTTGGTGATATGCAGGCAAAAGGTGAATTGCCGCTGCGAGTAACTCATAATGATACAAAGCTTAATAATATTATGATCGATGATAAAACAGGAAAAGGAATCTGTGTTATCGACCTTGATACAGTTATGCCAGGGCTTGCTGTAAATGATTTTGGCGATTCCATCCGTTTTGGAGCAAGTACTGCTGCAGAGGATGAACAGGATCTTTCTAAGGTTTCCTGCGATATGGATTTGTTTGATATCTATACCAAAGGTTTTGTAGAGGGCTGTGACGGAAAGTTGACAGCAAAAGAGATTGAGATGCTTCCGGTTGGCGCAAAGGTTATGACATTTGAATGCGGTATGCGTTTCCTCACAGATTACCTTGAGGGAGACCATTACTTTAAAATTCATAGAGAAGGCCATAACTTAGACAGATGCCGCACGCAGTTTAAGCTTGTAAAAGACATGGAAGAAAAATGGGATACCATGAATGCAATAGTAGCAAAATACGCATAATATAAAAGAGAACTTTTTATTTACATAAATAATAAAGTGTTCAAAATGAAAACAGGAGGTATAAGGAAATGGCAATTTTAGTAACAGGGGGAGCAGGTTATATTGGAAGCCATACATGTATCGAGCTCATTCAGGCAGGATATGATGTGGTTGTAGTAGATAATCTTTGTAACTCCAGTAAAGAATCTTTGAAACGTGTAGAAAAGATTGTTGGAAAAGAGATTAAATTTTATGAGGCTGATATCCGTGATGCGAAAGCAATGACAGATATCTTTGCAAAGGAAGACATTGACGCAGTGATCCATTTTGCGGGATTGAAAGCAGTAGGAGAGTCTGTTGCAAAGCCTTTGGAATATTATGACAATAACATTGCAGGAACTTTAGTTCTTTGCGATGCTATGAGAAAAGCTGGAGTAAAGAACATCATCTTTAGTTCTTCTGCGACAGTATATGGAGATCCGGCGTTTGTACCGATTACAGAGGAATGTCCGAAAGGTCAGTGTACAAATCCTTATGGCTGGACAAAATCTATGTTAGAGCAGATCCTGACAGATTTCCATACGGCAGACCCGGAATGGAATGTGGTACTTCTTCGTTACTTTAATCCGGTTGGAGCACATAAAAGCGGAACAATTGGAGAGAATCCAAAGGGAATTCCAAATAACTTAATGCCATATATTACACAGGTAGCGGTTGGTAAACTGGAATGTCTTGGAGTATTCGGCGATGACTATGATACGCATGATGGAACAGGTGTAAGAGATTATATCCACGTAGTGGACTTGGCTCTTGGACATGTAAAAGCCTTGAAGAAAATCGAGGAAAAAGCAGGCGTATGTGTATATAACCTTGGAACAGGCAATGGATATTCCGTACTGGATATGGTAAAAGCATTCGGAAAGGCATGCGGTAAGGAAATCAAATATCAGATCAAAGACAGAAGACCTGGCGATATTGCAGCTTGCTATGCAGATCCTGCAAAAGCAAAAGCAGAACTTGGCTGGGAAGCTCAAAGAGGTTTAGATGAGATGTGTGAAGATTCCTGGAGATGGCAGTCCCAGAATCCGAACGGATACGAGGCATAATTTTAGTAGCAGTTTAGTCATAACAACTCGACTAAACTGCTACTGCTTTTTTATGATATAAGAAAGTTCGCACATTCTTTTTACGTATCTGTATTTCCTTTTGGCAGGGAGAAGATGAATTCGGTTCCAACACCCTCGGTGCTTACAACGTTAATATTTTCCCTGTGTGCCTGTATAATTTCTTTTACGATGGCTAATCCAAGTCCGGTTCCTTTCTTATCTTTGCCGCGTGAAAAATCAGTTTTATAAAAACGTTCCCAGATTTTACCCAGACTGTTTTTCGGGATGCCAACGCCATGGTCTTTGACAGAGACGAAAAGGTGATTGCCTCGTTCGCTTGTTTCTATGGTGATCAAAGAGTCTTCCGGGCTGAATTTGATTGCGTTATCTAAAAGATTGTATAGTACCTGTTGTATCTTGCTTCGGTCGGCAAACGCAAAAAGTGGTTTCGACGGGAAACGAAGTTCGATCGTGATATGTTTGGTAGTACAGCGTCCTTCAAAACTTGCCGCGGTGGGTTTGATGACTTCATGCAAATTAAATATAGTTTTATTAAGAAGGAGTTCTTTTGTATCAAATTCATTCAAAGTAAGCAAATCATGAGTTAGTTCTGTCAGGCGTTCTGTCTCAAATAAAATGATTTTCAAATATTTTTCTTGAAGCTGTGGTGGAATCGTACCATCCGAGATAGCTTCGATATATCCTTTGATAGAAGTCAGGGGAGAACGAAAATCATGGGATACATTTCCAATAAATTTTTTCTGATAATCCTCCATATCTTTCAGATGAGAAGACATGTAGTTTAACGATGCAGAAAGATATCCAATCTCATCTTCGGCATAAACCGGAATCTCATAGTCTAAATTCCCCAAGGCGTACTGTTTTGCAGCTTCTGTAATTTTGCGAAGAGGAAGATAAATAAGAAAATGAATACCAAGGAAAATAAGAAAACTAAACAGGTAAATTAGCGAAAACATGAGATAAATGGAGCGTACGATGGAGTTGTACTGCTTAGTTATATCGGATACCGGCTTATGAAGCAAGAGATAGCCTCTGGTGGAGAAGGTAGAGGTTACGGGTGCGACAACGGTAATCACATTCTCTTCAAAATATCCATGATAGTCTCCAAATAGATAAGGTCCGTGGTTGTTTTCGGTGCTCTCTAGCGGGTTAAAATCTTTGATATGGGACGGAGCATGATTCGCGGAGGAGAATTGCGAAGAGGCAATCATATTACCGTCTCTGTCAATAAACCATGCAAAAGCATGCAGATGACTATTTAGTCCGTCTAATTGCAGGGTGGTATCCGCAAGTGTAGCTTCCTGGGAAAAATATTTGGGAAGATACTTTGTGGAAAACAGATTCGCCTGCGTGTATAGCGCATCTGCTGTGGATTCTTCCAGAGAATTATAGATAATCTCTCCGGAAAACAGCGAGATTGTAAATACGCTTAAGAATCCAAAGATCACATAGAGAATGATGAATTTTAAGTAAAGCGTGTTTTTCATCATATATGCCTCCTACTTTACTTCGAACTTGTAACCGATACCCCAAACGGTGCTTAATTTCCAGGTGCTGTGGTCTTTTATCTTTTCGCGCAGACGTTTAATGTGTACGTCGACGGTTCGTGTATCGCCAATATATTCATATCCCCAAATCTGATCGAGAAGTTGTTCTCTGGTAAATACCTGGTTTGGTGAGGCGGCAAGAAAATACAAAAGTTCCAGTTCTTTTGGCGGCATATCAATATGCTCGCCGTCTACAAGGACGGAATAGTTTGTAAGATTGATTACAATACCCGGATATTCTACGCATTTGCCCTTGGAAACAGAGGTGTCGTTTCTGGATGGCTGGTAACGGCGAAGTACCGCTTTTACACGCGCAACCATTTCTTTGGAATCGAATGGTTTGATGATATAATCATCCGCACCTAATTCTAAGCCGAGTACCTTATCAAATACCTCTCCTTTGGCGGAGAGCATAATAATCGGGGTCGAAGATTTCTGCCGAATCTCACGGCATACCTGATAGCCATCTATGCCAGGCAGCATCAGATCGAGTAAGATAAGATTTGGCTCATATTCTTTAAAAGCTTGAAGCGCTTCTTCACCGTCATGTACGATTCTGGTGTCAAAACATTCCTTGGTCAGATAAAGCGAAATCAACTCTGCAATATTTTCATCGTCATCTACAATTAATATTTTTTGCTTAGTAGTCATGTTACGTCTCCTGTATTTACATTTTTATAAAATTATCTGCATTGTTTACGAATGGGATCTGCTAGCGGAATTCCACAATGGTCACACCGGCATCGCCTTCTCCAAATTCTGCAAGATGGAAAGAAGCAATGTGCTTCTGACGGCGCAGATAGCTATGGATTCCGGCACGCAAAGCGCCGGTACCTTTGCCGTGGACGATACGTACCGAATTGAGGTGTGAAATGTAAGCGTCATCCAAATATTTATCCAGTTTAGCAATCGCTTCATCTACCGTACAGCCAAGCAAGTTAATCTCTGGGCTGATGGACATGGTTTTTCCGGCTTTCATCCGGGAAGAGGTACCGCGGGTAAACTGCTTGGCGGAAATCGGTGCTTCTTCTATGATCTCCAGGTCGGAAATATTGACCTGGGAACGAAGAATGCCCATCTGTACAAACAGATTGCCCTTGGCATCCGGTTTGGAGCTTACGGTTCCATTCAAATTCATGCTGAGTACCCTTACGGACTCGCCGAGGCGAAAATCGGAAGGTTTGTATTGCTTTTTCGGCTTCTTGGTCTCCAACTGTATTTTCGGCTGATTTTTGGAAAGCTCCTTGCGGATGCGTTCGCGTTCACGTTCCATATCTGCGGCAGATACGTTCTCCTTGCCAAATTTTCGGAAATTTTTCATTGTTTCGTCGGCAAAATCTTTGGCTTCTCTTACAATATTATTGGCTTTTTCGCGTGCGTCATTTAAAATACGTTCACGTTGTTCCTCGATGCGTTCTTGTTTTTCTTTTGCCTTGGATTTAAGCTGTTCAATTTCAAGCTTATAGGAAGCAATTTCCTCTCGCTCTTTTTCGATCGTGCGCCGGCTGACCTCTAAATCGGTAAGTAAATCCTCAAAAGATTCATCCTGTTCGGATAGACGTGTCTTGGCGCTTTCAATAATATAATCCGGAAGCCCTAATTTAGCGGAAATGGCAAAGGCATTGCTTTTTCCAGGAATTCCGATCAACAGATGATAGGTAGGGCGCAAAGTAGCTACATCGAATTCACAGCAGGCATTTTCCACGCCTTTGGTGGAAAGTGCATAGACTTTCAATTCACTGTAATGTGTAGTTGCCATGGTACGGATACCGCGGGAATGCAGGTAATCCAGGATGGCAATGGCAAGTGCGGCTCCTTCCGTAGGGTCGGTTCCGGCACCTAGTTCATCGAATAAAACCAGGGAACGTTCATTTACCTTTTCGAGGAAAGAAACGATATTGGTCATGTGTGAAGAAAAGGTACTTAAGGATTGTTCGATGCTTTGTTCATCACCGATATCTGCGTATACGTCCTCGAATACCGCAAGCTCGGAACGATCGAGAGCAGGGATGTGCAGCCCTGCCTGCCCCATCAAAGTGAATAGTCCGGTTGTTTTTAAGGAAACAGTTTTTCCTCCGGTATTTGGACCGGTCACAATGAGCAAGTCGAAAGTGTCGCCAAGGCGGATGGTAGTCGGGACTACTGTCTTTGGATCGAGTAATGGATGACGCCCTTCCCGGATATGAATGCGTCCACTGGTGTTGAATCGTGGTCGGTTTGCATTCATGGATAGAGCAAGGGCGCCTCTTGCGAAGATAAAATCCAGTTCAGTCAAGGCTTGATAATTCGTCTTGACTTCCTGAGTATATGCAGCGGCCTCGTTGCTGAGCGAGGCAAGGATAATTTGGATTTCTTCCTGCTCTTTGCCATATAGTTCTTTTAAATCGTTATTTAGTTTTACGACTGCCATTGGTTCAATAAAAAGGGTAGAACCGGTTGAGGACTGGTCATGGATCATACCATTTACCTGACTGCGGTATTCTGCTTTTACAGGAAGGCAATAGCGGTCTCCGCGCATCGTAATAATCGCATCCTGCAGATAGGTGCGATAGCTTCCGTTCACGAGGGAATTCAATGTGGAGTGTACTTTGTCATTGATCACATGGATATTCCTTCGGATGGATTTTAATGTGCTGCTCGCCTCGTCGCTGATTTCATCTTCATCAATGATACATTGACGGATATGTGAGGAAAGCGGCGTCAGAGGTTCCAGCTGTTCAAAGAAAATATCAAGGCAGTCAGGGTTATCGTCGACTGTGTCATGGCGGCCGTAAGACTTCACACGCGCAGTATTTTCCAGTAATTTGCAGATGCGAAGAAGTTCGGCGGCATTTAGAGCCCCGCCAATATCAAGACGCATTAAGGAATCATTGACAGTATTGACATTTCCAAAGGAAGGGCGGCCCTTGCGGACGATCCGTGTAAATGCATCGGCAGTCTGTTCTTGCAAAAGTTCAATATCTTCCAGTGTTGTCTTTGGTTTTAATTTCTGGCAGCGCATTTTCCCGCCTTGAGAAGACGCCTGCTCTGTTAAAAGTTCTATAATTTTATCGTATTCTAATTTTAATAATGTTTTTTTGTTCATAATTTTTCACCCAGATTTATTTTACATGATTAGTATAACAAAGAAAAGGAATTTCTTACAGTGCCAGTTGAAGAAAAAATGTGAATACGATATAATGAGATAGGAAACCAAGGGAGAGAAAACAATGGATATTGAAGAAAAACCAAAAGTATCTGAGGAGTCTGAGGAAACATCTTCGGAGGAGTACTCTTTTCTTCAGGAAGTGATTAAGGACAATTCGATGACGAGGAAGCAGCTTGCAGCGAAAGCCGTAAGGGTGATTTGTTATGGCCTTATCTTTGGCGTGGCAGCAAGTCTTGTTTTTGGTGCGCTTCAACCATGGATACAGACGAGATATGCAAAAAAAGTGGAAGAAATCACGCTGGGATTGGATGAAGAAGACAAGAAGGGTGATACCGAGGTTTCCAAGAGTACTGACGATTCCGAGAATTCCGGGGAAGGAGCGGAAAACGACGGTACCGGGGAGGAAAAGGAAACACTGAAACTGACAAAGGAGAATTATGCAAAGTTTCAGGGAGCTTTGCATCAGAAAGCAGAGAAGGCGAAAAAGAGTATCGCAGAAGTGATCGCATATGCAAATGAAGCGGATATGCAAAGGGATACTTATATACAAAGCCAGAGTGTGGCAGGAGCGATCGTAGCAGATAATGAGCAGGAAGTATTGATTCTTGCAGATAGTTCGGTATTGAAAATGGGCGGACGTATCGGGGTGAAATTTATGCAGCAGGAGCCATGTGAAGGTGCTCTTAAGAAAAAAGATGAAAATCTGGGGATTGCTGTCTTTTCAGTACAAAAGAGTGCGATCGAGACTTCGGTGCGTAATGAGATCTGCACGGTAGTGCTTGGTAATTCTGCTTTGACTTTGCCGGAGGAAGTGACGATCGCAGCGGGAAAGCCGTTTGGATATGCCGGAGGAATTGGATATGGCTTGATCAGTACGGTTGATAATACGAAGGCACTTCCAGATCATGCATATAAATATATGACAACGGATATTACTGGTGAAAAAAGCGGAAGCGGATTTTTGTTTAATCTTGATGGTGAGATTGTAGGAATGATCAAACCAGATTTGGAAAAGCGAGAGGATATGCAGCTGATATCTGCGTATGCGATTTCTTCTTTTAAGAAGGAGATAGAATTGATGCTCAATGGGAAGAGTGTGCCGTATATGGGAATCATGGCGGTAGAAGTACCTGAAGATATCAAAGAAAGCGAGAAGATACCGGACGGTATTTATGTAAAAGAAGTTATGGTGGATTCTCCGGCGATGAAGGCAGGGATTCAAAGCGGCGATGTGCTTATGCAGATGGGCGAGGCGCCAATTGTGTCTTTGGAAGGGTATCATACCCATCTTTTGGAGCAGATTGTTGGAACGAAAGTTATCTTCCGAGGGAAACGTACCGGAAATACCGGTTATGAAGCAGTAGAGTTTCAGGTTGAGATCGGAAGTAAAGAATAAATGAAAGAATAAATCATAGAAAGAGGAAAAGGAATGAGATATATTAACACGTTACATGAAGGTGAGACAATCAGAGCGATTTATCTGTGCAAAGGGAAACGTTCTGCCGAGACAAGGAACGGGAAACCGTATGATAATTTGATTTTGCAGGATAAGACGGGGACGCTTGACGGAAAGGTATGGGACCCGAATTCACAGGGAATTGCAGAATATGAGGAAATGGATTTTATCGAAGTATTTGGCGAGGTGACGAGCTATAATGGGAATCTGCAGTTAAACATCAAGCAGCTTCATAAGTGTCAGGAAGGGGAATATCAACCGGCGGATTATATGCCGACAACAGAAAAGAGTGTAGATGGAATGTATGAGATGCTTTTGGCTTATGCGGCTAAGATTGAGAATCTGTATCTTAAGAAAATGGTGGATTATTATTTTCGGGAAGATGAAGCGTTTATTAAGAGGTTCAAGGAGCATTCCGCAGCGAAAAGCGTTCATCATGGATTTTCCGGCGGGCTTTTAGAGCATACGCTGAGTGTAGTACGTTTGTGTGAGTACTATGTACATGCATATACTATTTTTAATAAAGATCTTTTGTATGCGGCGGCATTGTTCCATGATATTGGGAAGACGAAAGAGCTTTCCAGTTTTCCGGAGAATGACTATACCGATGACGGACAGCTTTTGGGGCATATAATAATTGGTGTAGAGATGGCAGATGAGGCAATCCGTTCGATTGATGGATTTCCACCAAAACTTGCAAGTGAATTGAAGCATTGCATCATCGCACACCATGGTGAATTGGAATTTGGCTCACCGAAGAAACCGGCGCTTGCAGAGGCATTGGCTCTGAATCACGCCGATTGTACGGATGCAAAGTTCCAGACATTGACAGAGATTTTCAAAGAAAAGGATAGTAAAGACTGGCTTGGATACAATCGGTTGTTTGAATCCAATTTAAGAAAAACAAGTATTTAATTTTATTGGGGACGTAGACTTTCTTGGAAATGCTACGTCCCTAATTAAGAATTAGCCTGTCTCGTTTTGCAGATAAGGGTGGTGTTGAAAGGAGTTTATATGAAGAAAAATGATGTAGTGAGATTAAAGATAGATGATATCGGAGTGAATGGTGAGGGTATCGGCAAGGTAGATGGATATACATTGTTTGTGAAGGATACGGTGATTGGTGATTTCATTGAAGCGAAAATCATGAAGGCAAAGAAGAGTTATGGATATGCACGATTAATGCAGATATTGGAGGCATCGCCGGATCGTGTGGAGGCAAAATGTCCAGTAGCACGTCAGTGTGGAGGATGTCAAATCCAGCAAATGTCGTATGAAAAGCAGCTTGCGTTCAAAGAGAGAAAGGTTAGGGGGAATCTGGAGCGTATCGGTGGATTTGCGCCGGAATTGCTCCAGGAGGTTATGGAGCCGATTTGCGGGATGGAGGAGCCGTTTCATTATCGGAATAAGGCACAGTTTCCGGTAGGAAAGGATAAAGAGGGAAATGTTATTGCGGGATTTTATGCGGGACGGACGCATCAGATTATTTCTAACATTGACTGTGCGCTTGGGGTACCTAAGAATCAAGAGATTATGCAATTGATACTGGACTTTATGAAGGAATTTCATATAGAGCCATATGATGAAGAGACACATACAGGGCTTGTACGGCATGTATTGATTCGATATGGATTTCGCACGGAGGAGATTATGGTTTGCATGGTGCTCAACGGGGAATCGATTCCTCAACGGGAAGTCCTTGTAGAGCGACTTGTAAAAATTCCGGGAATGACGAGTATTACTTGTAATATCAATCGCGAGAAGACGAATGTGATCATGGGGAATGAGATTCGGCTTTGGTGGGGCCAGGAGTATATTACGGATTATATTGGAGATGTGAAGTATCAGATTTCACCGCTTTCATTTTATCAGGTGAATCCGATGCAGACGGAAACGCTGTATGGGCTGGCATTGGAATATGCTGGTTTGGGGATGGATGAAGCAGTTGTCTGGGATATTTATTGTGGAATCGGAACGATTTCTTTGTTCCTGGCAAAACAAGCAGGTCAGGTCTATGGAGTGGAGATCGTACCGCAGGCGATTGAAGATGCCAAGAGAAATGCTAAGTTGAATGGGATTGAGAATGCGGAATTTTATGTGGGCAAGGCAGAGGAAGTATTGCCGAAATATTACGAAGAGTATGCAAAAACGCATGGCGGAGAGACGGCGCATGCGGATGTGATGGTAGTGGATCCGCCGCGGAAAGGCTGTGAAGAGGCAGTGCTTTGGACGATGGTGAATATGCAGCCGGAAAGGATTGTGTATGTAAGCTGTGATTCGGCAACACTTGCGAGGGATTTGAAATTTTTGTGTGAGCATGGGTATGAGTTGAAGAAAGTAAGGCCGGTGGACCAATTCCCGAACACGGTTCACGTTGAGACGGTTGTTCTTTTGTCCAGAAAAACTCCGGATGATACGATAGAGGTCGACTTGAATTTAGATGAGTTGGACGCAACCTCTGCAGAAACAAAGGCTACTTACGAAGAAATCAAGAAATATGTAAAAGAGAAATATCAGTTAAAAGTGTCTAATCTATATATTTCACAGATTAAAAGAAAGTGCGGAATAGAAGTCGGAATCAATTACAATCTTCCGAAATCAGAAAATCCGAAAGTTCCACAATGCCCACCGGAAAAAGAAAGAGCTATTCGGGATGCATTGGAACATTTTCAGATGGTTTCATAAAAAGAATATATGTGAAGCAATAGAAGCGGTCAGAAGTTGCTTTCTGATCGCTTCTTTATATGGGGACTTTATTCTTTGTCCTCTTGGCTTTTTTGGGAACTATCATGGAGCGCATCAAGTTCTTCTTCCAGTTTATAAATTCGGTGATGCTGATAACAGATATAAAGTTATACTTAAATATGTACAATAAATATTAAATAAGAATGTACAAATG
>CAJUFN010000025.1 GCA_910585545.1 uncultured Lachnospiraceae bacterium | reverse complement strand
TTATAATAAAGCTGAAGGTATTAGGGTTCTGTGGATAAATCTGCGGAAACTCAAGAAGTGATTATTATTGACAAACTGATACTAGAGTATTACAATAAAAACTAATACCAGGGTATGATATCGGAGGTGTCTTATGAAATCGGATTTGATTATTTACCACGGCTCTCAGCAAATCGTTGAGGTGCCAAAGTTCGGCATAGGTAAGAAATACAATGATTACGGACAGGGTTTTTACTGCACCGAAAATATTGAACTTGCAAAGGAATGGGCTTGTCCTGTAAAAAATGACGGGTATGCTAATAAGTATCGTCTGCTGCTTGAGGGAATGAATGTCATGCACTTGACCAAGGGAGCGTATAATATCCTCAACTGGCTTGCGATTCTGCTTGCCCACAGAAAATTTGACATCAATTCGCCCGTTGGCAACAACGCAAGAGAATTTATCCTTAACCGCTTTATGCCGGATACAACGGATGTTGATGTGATGATTGGCTATCGTGCAGACGATTCCTATTTTTCTTTTGCAGAAGATTTTGTGAACAATACTATTTCGCTGCGAGACTTAAACCTTGCTATGCAGCTAGGTACTCTTGGGGAACAGGTCGTCTTACTCTCCAAACGCTCTTTTCAGCAGATTGAGTTTATCGAGTACGAAGTCGCCGATTATCGTAAATACTATTGCAGACGGGCAGAAAGAGATCAAAACGCAAGAGCTGATTACAAGAACAAGAAAAAGAATTTACAGCAGCTTATGGATGATATTTTTGTTCTTGATATTCTGAGGGAGGATATGAAACATGATGACCCACGCTTACAGTCAGTTATATTTGAATAAGTCTTCACGTGCTGTTGGGAATATGCTTCATGATGCAGTTTTGGAGTTTGGAATGAATGGCACGGAGTTCCTGAAACGCTTTATTCAATCCGATGTTGCCGAACAGATTGAAAACGGCAGCCCCAAATACATTGCAGGAAAAAGTGGTTTGGAATTATTTTTGGAGGTTATGGAGAAGACCACCGGACAAATTTATGTCACTGAACTTATTGAGAGTTACGACCGCAGCGATGTATATTGGGTAGGGTGGATGCTGACGCATTATCAATGGTATTCCGGTCGCGCTTTCAAGAGTATATTAGAGACTGTTTCCTATGATGAGTTTATCGGGCTTTATGGAACACTTCATGAAGCGGATATTCAAAAAAGTTATGAGGTTCTTGATGCTCATTTTTCCAAAAGTGAAAGCAAGCTGAAAACAGCCAGAAAATATCGCGGACTAACTCAAGAGGCGCTTGCCAATGAATCCGGTGTTTCACTCAACACGATTCGTGCATACGAACGGAAAAGCAAAGACTTGAATAAGGCACAGTTTGATATTGTGATGCGTCTTGCCAAAGCCTTAAAATGCGATGTGTCCGAGTTGTTTGAGTAACATTGATGATAGAGAATTGCAAAATAGTAAAAATATGCCTGAACTTCAAAACGAAATGCAGGCATATTTTTACTAAAGTTTCTGGACATATCTATCATCAATGGCAATGCTTCCGCTTTCAATGACTGCTAAATTTCCCAGATATCCGGTATCAACAGATTTTAGTACCGTTCCCTTTTTGATGGTCACGGTGAAATCGACAACTGCCTCGACCAATTCACCAACTCTGATATAGGGCATAAGATACTTGCAATACATATATCCTATAGTCTGATTGTAACGGACTTTAACACCATCAGTTCCGGTGTCCAAAATTGTTACATGGTCACCTTTCTTTCCGTTAATAATCACGGTCGAGAAGTCTTCCTTATATATTGGAGCATCGCAATAAAGATAAGCGGCCCCTGGTTTCATTTTTCTTACAATTGTTACGCCTTCGTTTGGCATATTTTCACCTCCACTATTAATTCCATTTTCGACTGCCATTATAGTATGATCTCCGGATTTTACCATTATGTCTCCAACCTGAAGCCACTGGTCTGAACTGGTATATTTACTGTCTGTCAGCTTTGTAAATTTTCCGGTATTCATAATTGCAGTTACCATATTTCCGGTATAAATATCTTTGCTAACATTAATTCCTACCGCATTTAAAACTACGGCAATTAGTGAAGAACAATCACATTCGCAATTTGCAGTTAATTTTGATACATCCCAGCCGACATTTTTTAGCTGTGTGTATAAAGTGGTTCGTTGCGATTGATCATATCCGACATGATTATTATTGCAGATGTTTTTCATCACGGTAGCGGCTCTTGACGCGACTGATCTGTCATTAAATCTTAAGACGGTGTTTTGACCGAAATTATACCAATTTCCGAGTTTTACTTCTTGTCCGGTTTGATCACCAGCACTTCCACCGCTAAAATTTCCATTTTCATCATGGCTTGCCCATCCACACTGTGTTCCCATATTTTGTCTCCTTTCTATTGTTAATTTGGGTATTCCTATGCCCACTGTTCTTTGTGTCGAACTTATGTTCCTGCACATTGGTGTCAAATGTATTTTTCTATATCTTTTTACCTCCCTTCGTTGAAATTAAAAATTTGTGATACATTTTCCAATGACGTTATCCTAGCATATCACAAATGTGATTTGGGTGAAACATATGTTCGAAATGAGCATATATAGAATTTTGATGATAGAAATATGGAGAAAAATTCCAATTATGGGGGAAATTTTCCTTTTTAGGAAGTAAAACTTGAATTTGAATAATGAGATGTTATAATTAGAAAGATAAATTGTTAAAAATCAAGCTATAAGATAAGGAGAAAGTGTTGATGATACAATTATTAGTATGTTCTTTTGTTATGGCATTGGTGTCTGTTACATCAATGAATGTATATCGGACAACCTTTCTTTTTGGAAATAGCGTCTTTTTTTCTGTTATATCCATAGTTTTTCTGACAGGGATAACAGCAGGTATAATGAAAGTTATTTTTCATATCTTTTCTTCGGCAGACAGAAAAATTTCTATTTCCGGAATTGCAGATTTCCCCGGAAAATTTAATGATACACGAAAAATGTTTCTTATTAGTTTTGGAGTGATTTTAGCAGCATGGATTCCATATATAATTGCGTATTATCCGGGGACCAGCTTTGGTGATACGTCAACACAGATTGAAATGTTTCTGAATTATATCCAGGGAAAAACACTTTTACTGGATCACCATCCTGTTTTTGATACGTTGATTTTTGGAGGCTTTATCTGGATGGGGCAGCAACTCTTCGATTCTTCGAACGCAGGATGTTTTCTCTTTATTATCATACAGTGTATAATGACGGCAGCTGTTTTTTCCTATTCTTGCGTATTCCTGAAACGAAGAGGGATCAAAAACTTTTATTGTTTTATTGCTGTTTTGTTTTTTGCATGTTATCCGCCTATTCCGCAGTATGCAGTTACCATGCTAAAAGATTCCCTTTATTCGTGGATATATGTTTTATGGTTCGTCTTGTTTCTGGAGTTTGTTGCTGACAGTCTGGAGAAGATGTCTTGGAAGAAAATGTGGGTATTTTTCTTTCTCTCCTTGTTTTGTTCCCTGACAAAAAAGACCGGGGCATATTTATTGATCTTTACTGCGTTTTTTCTATTCTTTTATTGCAGAAAAAACTGGAAATTTATTTGCACGGCATTTTTACTGCCGGCCCTTGTGACTGTGCTTCTGATTCCGAAAGTTTTGTTTCCGTTGATTTCCTGTCTTCCGGGAGGAAAGCAGGAAATACTGGGTATCCTTTTTCAGCAGACAGCAAAATACGTGGTGGATCATGGAGAAGAGGTGTCTAAGGAAGAGCGTGAGGTAATTGATGCTCTTTTGAATTATGATACGCTTGCAGAAAGATATATGCTTAACGTGCAGGATCCGGTGAAATTTGAAAGTCCTTTATATAATAATTATGGAATCCAGGAAATTGACCAAGAATTGTTTCATTCTTATTTAAAGACTTGGATCAGTCAGGGATTAAAACATCCGCTGACTTATATAGAAGCTACACTGGGAACCTGTCTGGGATACTTTATACCGGCAAAGGCATTGGAATTTTTTCCGGATTCCGGAAGTGGATTGAAAGAACAGATCATTTACCAACCGAAACAGCTTTCGACGATTCACTATTATTTCTCGGAAGGCTATAACCGACTGAGTAATACGTGGGGAATCCGATTGCTTTTTCAAGTTGTTATTTTTTCCTGGTGGATCCCGGTTTTTATGTTTTGGGTAATCTTTCGGAAACGTTCAAAGAATCTGATCATGATGCTGCCGGTTGTGGGAAGTATCCTATTATGTGTGCTGTCTCCTTGTGCGCTTGGAAGATATATTATGCATTTGCTTTATACAGCGCCTCTGATCATTGGAATCCCATTTTTTACCGGTAAAAGAGACGAAAAAGAAAAGGAGTGATTGAAATGGCTGAAATTGCAGTATTGATACCATGTTATAATGAAAGTTCAACGATAGAGAAGGTTGTAAAAGATTTCCGGAAGGCTCTGCCGGAGGCTGTCATCTACGTTTATGATAATAATTCTACCGATTGTACGGATGAAATTGCGAGACGTGCGGGAGCTGTTGTTCGATATGAATACAGACAGGGCAAGGGGAATGTGATCCGCAGTATGTTTCGGGATATTGACGCAGACTGCTATTTGATGATTGACGGTGATGATACTTATCCTGCAGAACATGCCGGACAGATGGCGGAACTTGTTTTGAATAAAGGGGTAGATATGGTGATTGGGGATCGGCTTTCTTCTACCTATTTTACGGAGAATAAGCGACCATTCCATAATATGGGAAATCGGGTGGTGCGTTTTTTTATAAACAAGCTGTTTGATAATGAGATAAGGGATATTATGACAGGGTACAGGGCGTTTAGCCGTCGGTTTGTAAAATCTTTCCCGGTTCTTTCCAAAGGCTTTGAGATAGAAACGGAAATGACGATTCATGCGGTAGATAAAAATTTCCTTTTGGAGGAAATACCGGTTCTTTACAGAGACCGCCCTGCCGGCAGTGAATCAAAACTGAACACTGTGTCTGATGGAGTTAAGGTATTATCTACCATTGCAAATTTATTTCGGGAATACAGACCATTCGCTTTTTTTACATATGTAGCGGCATTACTGTGGATTGTGTCACTTGTACTTTTTATCCCGGTTTTCGTGGAATTTATGAATACCGGTCTTGTTATGAGATTCCCGACCCTGATCGTATCGGGGGTAATTGCTATCATGGGACTTTTGCTTTGGGTTTGCGGAATTATCCTTTCGGTGATCGTGAAAAAACACAGGCAGTTGTATGAGATCTTTTTAAATCAGATTGAGAGCGGGTACAGGAAAAATGAATAAAGCATTATTGACCGATGGGGATGAAAAAAAGAAAGGAAATAATAAATTTGTTTATGGGACCGCAGTGGTGTTAGGATGCTTGTTCTCGCTTGGGCTTCTTATAGGAGGGGGATTTGAGAAAGCAGGTACAGTGACATATCTGTGGGAAAATCCAAGGCAATGTGCGGTCAGTTGCTTTCGATTTATAGCGTGGGCAATACTTTTTACATTACTTTTGAATGCGATATATCATATATCCTTAAACAAAAAGAAAGGGATTTGGATATGGGGGCAGGATAAGAAAGTAATAAGATTTTTATTTGAAGAGCATGCATGGGCAGCACCTTTTGCATGTATGGTAGCTACATGGATTCCCTATGTGATTTTTTTGTTTCCCGGAACTATCTCCTGGGATGGAATGGAGGCGCTTACCAGTGCATTCAGATATATGGAATGGACCAACCATCATCCTTTTTTCTCATCAGGTCTTATGAGGGCTGCAATTGAGATTGGCAGAGCATTAGGAAATGAGAATATAGGGTTCTTTCTGTATACGTTTTGCCAGCTCCTTCTGCAGAGTGGTTTGTTTGCCGCAGTTTTTTGTCTGATGAAAAAAATGAAGGTTCCTTATATCATACGGATTTTGACGCTTGTGTGGGTCGCGTTTTTTTCAGTATGGCCGACTAACGGCTATGCCATGAATAAGGACAGCATGTATTATATCGTGTTTTTAGCATTTATGCTTCTTACTTCATTTTTGCTGAAAAGCAATGAGTTTCAAAAAGGGAAGGCGCTGTTTTATACGGTTTATTTTATAAGTATGCTGTCGGTGTGTTTATTTAGGAACAATGGAATCTATGTGCTTATTCTATCTCTGCCATTCGTGGCTGCTGTGGGAACGCGCAGAAGGCGAAAAGAAATCGGATGTTTGATTTTAGCCCTTCTTTTGTTTTGGGTTGCGTATCAGAAGCTTTTGCTTCCGGGGCTTGGCATTTCGCCAGGCAGCTCCAGAGAAATGTTTTCTATTCCGTTTCAGCAGACGGCAAGATATGTGAAGGAACATGGTGATGAAGTGACAGGAGAAGAGGCGAGAGCGATTGCTGCGATCCTGGATTATGAGAATCTGGCGCAACTGTATGAACCGGAGTTGTCGGATAATGTGAAGTGGACATACAATGATAATGCTGTGACAGAGGAAAAATTAAGTTATTTCAAGGTATGGTTTCAGCAGTTTCTAAAGTATCCGGTTACGTATTTTGATGCCACCTTAAATAATATATACAGATACTTTGACCCGACACAGGAAGAATTTTACAAAGGTGTGAGTGGAGAGTATGAGATCAGCGGACCGGACTTTTATTATAAATATTTTTCATTTCAGCAAAATGAGAGCTTCCAGGAAGAACGGAAAATGCTTCGTGGAATTGCGGAATCTGTGAAGCGAATTCCGGGGGTGGGAATGATTTACGGTACCGGGCTGTATACCTGGATCCTCTTGGCAATTTTTGGAGCATTTGTGGTAAAAAAGAAGTACCATGCCATGGTACTGTCAGTTCCGCTTTTAGTCTCATTGCTTGTCTGCATCGCCTCTCCAGTGAATGGCTGTCAGAGGTATATGCTGCCAATTTTGGTATCGCTTCCGGTGCTGGTGTGCTGGATATTTAAACGTGATACGGAGGAGCTTTACTAACAATTACAATCTTTAACAGGGGAAATTGTGTATGGATAAAATGTTAAAAAATAAGTTGATGATACAGTTGATGCGATTTGCCGTTGTGGGAGGATCTGCATTTCTGATTGATTACGGTGTAATGATCTTTTTGACAGAGTTGTTCGGGGTGGATTATCTGATTTCCTGTGGAATCTCATTTACCGTCTCCGTTATTTATAATTATATTTTGAGCGTAAAATGGGTCTTTGATGTTGGGGATGGCAGGGATAAAAGGCAAGAATTTGTCCTGTTTCTTTTCATGAGTATCATTGGGCTGGGGCTGAACCAGCTGCTCATGTGGCTGCTTGTCGAAAAGATGGAGATTTATTATATGATGGCAAAAATAATGGTTACTGTGGTGGTAATGGTTTATAATTTTATTACCAGAAAGTTATTCCTTGAGAAAAAGTAACAGTTCAGCCTGAACTGTTACGAGAAAAAAGTATAAATTTTGAATCAGGTTGACTTCATTCGCATTTTGGTGTAAAGTAGCTATCGTATCAAGAAAAGAATATATAAGACTTTCTCTTATTCAGAGTGGTGGAGATACAGAGGATCAAAGAAGCCACGGCAACCCCTTGTATGAAGGAAGGTGCCAACCTGAGCGAGCAATCGAACAATAAGAGGATTGATATATGTGATAGATATAGCAGTCCGCTTTTTGTCGGGCTGCTTTTATGTTATAGAAAAAAAGATGTATAGCATCAGGCGGTCAGGCGAAAGAGAAAGAACAAAGAAAGGAAGAACGAAGGATATGGAAAAAATATTATTTACTTCAGAATCGGTGACAGAAGGTCATCCGGATAAGATGTGCGACGCCATCTCTGATGCCATTTTAGATGCGCTTATGGAACAGGACCCGATGAGCCGCGTGGCATGTGAAACCGCTACTACTACGGGTATGGTGCTTGTTATGGGCGAGATTACGACAAAAGGCTATGTGGATATTCAGAAAATTGTGCGTGAGACCGTGCGTGAGATTGGATATACACGTGGTAAATTTGGCTTTGACGCGGATAACTGCGGTGTAATGGTGATGATTGATGAACAGTCAGAGGATATTGCGCTTGGCGTAGATAAGGCGTTGGAAGCAAAAGAAAGCACGATGACAGAAGATGAACTGGATGCTATCGGGGCCGGAGATCAGGGAATGATGTTTGGTTATGCATGTGATGAGACTGCGGAATATATGCCATATTCCATTTCGCTTGCACATAAGCTGGCGAAAAAGCTTACAGAAGTTCGTAAAGATGGAACATTGCCATACTTAAGACCGGATGGAAAATCACAGGTGACGGTGCAATATGATGAAGAAGGCAATCCGATTCGTCTGGATGCAGTTGTATTGTCGACACAGCATGACCCGGATGTGACTCAGGAACAGATTCATGCAGATATTAAAAAGTATGTGTTTGAACCGGTATTACCGGCAGATATGATTGATGATGAGACGAAATATTTCATCAATCCGACAGGACGTTTTGTAATTGGAGGACCACACGGCGACAGCGGTCTTACAGGAAGAAAGATCATCGTGGATTCTTACGGCGGAATCGGCCGTCACGGCGGCGGAGCGTTCTCAGGAAAAGACTGTACAAAGGTAGATCGTTCTGCGGCTTATGCAGCACGTTATGTAGCAAAGAATATGGTGGCAGCAGGACTTGCAAAGAAATGTGAGATTCAGCTTTCTTATGCAATCGGCGTTGCACATCCGACCTCTGTAAGAGTGGAGACGTTTGGAACAGGGGTATTGGAAGATACAAAATTAGTTGAGATTATCCGCGAGAACTTTGACCTTCGTCCGGCGGGAATCATTAAGATGTTAGATCTTAGAAGGCCGATTTACAAGCAGACAGCGGCATATGGACATTTTGGAAGAACAGACGTAGAGTTGCCATGGGAAAAACTGGATAAGGTAGATGTGTTAAAAAGTTATTTGTAAGAAAGAGGGGATATCATGACCTGGAAAAAAGAACCGTTTGGGAAGACTTCTCAAGGCAGTGCGGCAACACTTTATACGATAGAGAACCAGAAGGGAATGGCGCTTAAAGTAACTGATCTGGGAGCGGCAATTGTAGAGATTATCGTACCGGATAGGGATGGCGTCAAGCGGGACGTTGTATTAGGATATGAGGATGCGAAGGGGTATGAGGATGGAACATACTTTTTCGGTGCCTGCGTAGGAAGGAATGCGAATCGTACCGGTGGAGCATCCATTGAGATTAACGGTGAGATTTATTGCCTGGATAAAAATGATGGGGAAAATAATCTTCACAGCGGCTGGAATTTTTATTATCAGAGAGTATTTCGCTTAAGCAAGATAGAAGATAACAGCATCACATTTGTACTGGAGAGCCCGCATATGGATCAGGGATTTCCGGGCAGAGTGGATATTTATGTTACCTATACGCTGAGTGAAGAGAATGAAGTCAAGATTGCATATCATGCGGTGCCGGATCAGGATACGATCATCAATCTTACGAATCATAGTTATTTTAATCTGAATGGACATGATTCAAAAGAGGTGCTTGCACAGAAGGTGTGGATTGATGCAGATGCGTTTACAAGGAATTTAGAAAATTCTGTACCGACTGGCGAAATTTTGGATGTAACAGGCACGCCGATGGATTTTCGCAAGGAGAAAGCGATTGGGCAGGATATTGGTGCGGATTACGAAGCGCTTATTTTCGGCAGGGGGTATGATCATAACTGGGTATTAAACGGAACAGGACTTCGTAAGGTGGCAAGTATGTATGCCGAAGAAAGCGGTATCCATATGAATGTATATACAGACCTTCCGGGCATGCAGTTCTATACCGCGAATTTTGTGGAAAATGAACCGGGAAAATCCGGTGTAATATACGATATGAGACATGGGGCATGTTTTGAGACTCAGTGTTTTCCTGATGCGACTCATCATAAGAACTTTGCAAGTTCGATATGCAAAGCGGGTACTGCTTATGATGCGGTTACAATTTATGAATTTAAGACAAGATAAGTTGATTTATGTGATGGCCGGGGCATCCGATACCTCCTTTTGAGATATTGGGTGTCCCGGTTTTGGTTCGTTGAACCTGCGATAAAAAGTCCGATGGGCGTTTTTTCGTGAAAATTGTTTTCATAAAAATTTTAGAAATGTTTATGTGGTGTTTCGTGTGAACAGGGAAAGAAAGTGATATAATAGCAAAGGGCATAAATGGGGAGTCAGATTTTAGAAAAGGACGGATGTATTTTGAAGTTAAAGACAAAATTAAAAATTGCATTTGTAACGCTTATTGCATTGCCGATTTTACTAACTAGTCTGGCGGTGTTTGGATTTGGAATGTATCAGATCAATGTGATCGAAAAAACATATGATATATCGGAAGCTACTTATGAAAGTTTATCTAATTCTGTGCAGATCATGAATCGCATGGTGGAGAAATCATATAAAGAATTGGAGGAGATTTCCAGGAGGAATCCACAGAAGATGGAGGATGCAACATATCTGGAAACGATCAATGCAAGACTGCAGAAGAAAAGTTCGTATTTGCTCGTACGCAAAGGGAAGACGATCGTATATCTTGGGACCAGTGCAAAAGAAGCGGACGGGGTGCTCCATCAGCTTCCGACTTACAAAAGTCATGATGCGACATCTGAAAATGGAATGTACTTGGGAGGAGAGGCAGAAGCATTATTGAAGCAGATCGATTTTCGCTATGAAGACGACAGTGAAGGGAGCGCGTTTATCGTTACGGACGTCAGTGATATGATTCCAGAAGTGCGGATGTTTATGCAGGATATGTTACTTGCAGTCATTGTGATTCTTGTAATGACCGCAGCTTTGATGGTGTTCTGGATTCATCGCAGTATTGCTTCATCCATTGAGCGCATGCAGGTGGCGGCGGATAATATAAAAGAAGGGAATTTGGATTTTCATCTGGAAGCTGAGGCGGATGATGAGCTTGGTGCACTTTGCAACAGTCTTGAAGACATGAGGATGAGATTAAAGAGCAGTGCGGAAGAGAAGCTGGTATATGACAGAGAAAGCAAGGAGTTGATCAGCAACATTTCACATGATCTGAAGACGCCGATTACGGCAATCAAAGGATATGTGGAAGGGATTATGGACGGAGTGGCAGATACTCCGGAAAAGATGGACAGATATATTCGAACCATTTATAATAAAGCCAATGAGATGGATAGACTAATTAATGAACTGACTTTGTATTCTAAGATCGATACGAACCGCATTCCGTATAATTTTGCTACGATTCCGGTGAATGCGTATTTCGGAGACTGTGCGGAAGATTTATCGTTAGAATTAGAAGCAAAAAATGTTGATTTTAGCTATTCTAATTATGTAGAAGGCGATGTGAAAATCATTGCGGACACAGAGCAGTTAAAACGGGTGATCAACAATATTATTAACAATTCGCTGAAGTATATGGATAAAGAAAAAGGAGTCATTCATCTAAGTGTGAAGGATGTCGGAGATTTTATACAGATAGAACTGGAAGATAACGGAAAAGGAATCACGGCCAAAGATCTTCCGAATATTTTTGAGCGTTTTTATCGAACAGATGCTTCCAGAAATTCTTCAAAAGGAGGAAGCGGCATCGGACTTTCGATCGTACGCAAAATTATTGAAGAGCATGGAGGCAAGATTTGGGCGACCAGCAAGGAAGGAACAGGAACGATTATGTGTTTTGTTATAAGAAAATACCAGGAGGTACCGATTAATGAGTAGGATATTGATTATAGAAGATGAAAAGGCGATTGCGGAGCTTGAGAAGGACTATCTGGAGCTTAGCGGATTTGAAGTGGAAGTGGAAGAAGATGGAGAAAAGGGGCTTTTGAAAGCCTTAAACGGGGAATTTGATTTATTTATCCTGGATTTGATGCTTCCGGGGATCGATGGATTCGAAATCTGCCGGAAGGTAAGAGAGACGAAGAATACGCCTGTGATCATGGTTTCCGCAAAGAAGGATGATATCGATAAGATTAGAGGCTTAGGACTGGGTGCGGATGATTATATGACAAAACCATTTAGTCCAAGCGAGCTTGTGGCAAGAGTAAAAGCGCATCTGGCAAGATATCAAAGATTAATCGGAAGTGCAGTCGAAGAGAATAAAGTAATCGAGATTCGTGGCCTGAAGATTGATACGACAGCGAGACGTGTGTGGGTCAATGGGAAGGAAAAGACTTTTACGACGAAGGAGTTTGATTTGCTGACATTTTTGGCGAGCCATCCGAACCATGTATACACGAAGGATGAGCTATTCAGCGAGATTTGGGATATGGAGTCTATCGGAGATATTGCAACAGTTACTGTGCATATCAAGAAGATTCGTGAAAAGGTAGAGTTTGATACGTCTAATCCACAGTATATTGAGACGATATGGGGAGTTGGTTACCGCTTCAAGGTATAAGAGCGGCGGTGAGGGGGATCAATGGAAAAAAAGAGGAAAAGCAGACTAAAGATAAGCACGATGGAGCTTTTGGCGTTGGGGTTTCTCGGGATTATTTTCCTTGGCGGCATCTTGTTGTGGCTGCCAGCATGCAATAAGGAACCGATTGCGTTTACAGATGCATTATTTACATCAACGACTGCAGTGTGCGTAACAGGGCTTGTGACGGTTGTTCCTGCGGCTCAGTTTACGATATTGGGGCAGGTCATTCTCCTGATACTGATTCAGGTGGGTGGTCTTGGCGTCATGGCATGTATGTGTGCATTTTTTTTGATCATTCGCAAACATATTACCGTGCGTGAGCGGATTATGATCCAGGAGACATATAGTATGGATTCGTTGTCTGGCATGGTAAGGTTCATACGGTGGGTGCTTAAGGGAACTTTTATCGTAGAAGGAATCGGTGCAGTTTTCTATGCGGTTCAGTTTGTACCGGAATATGGATTGGTTCGCGGTATCTGGTATTCTGTATTCCATGCAGTATCGGCGTTTTGTAATGCGGGAGTAGATATTTTAGGAGACAACAGTCTTATTCGATATGTATCGAATCCGATTGTTAATTTTACTACAATGGCGTTGATCGTGTTTAGTGGTCTGGGATTTATTGTATGGAATGAATTGTTGCAGGCAATTAAGCGCAAATGGAAAGAGAAATGTAGTCTGAAATTAAGCATTTCGAGACTGAGCGTGCATACAAAGCTGGTTCTTATCGTGACAACGGTGCTTATTGTCAGCGGAATGGTGAATTTCTTTTTGATGGAATATAGCAATCCTGGAACAATGGGAAATCTTACGTTTGGTGAAAAATGGATGGCAGCGGCGTTTCATTCCATATCTACAAGAACGGCGGGATTTTCGACGATTCCGCAAGCGCTTCTTCGAGAAGAATCAATGGTCATAACATGTATTCTTATGTTTATCGGGGGTTCGCCGGGAGGTACAGCGGGTGGTATTAAGACGACGACAGTGGCTCTCTTGATTCTTGCCTGCATCACGATGGTGCGTGGCGGAAAGGATATCGAGTGTTTTGGACGCAAGATACCGACGGCGAATTTCAGGACCGGTTTCACTGTTTTTATGATTGCATTTTTGGCACATCTTGCCGGAACGGTTGCGATCACAGCGATCGAGGGCGGAGGTCATTCGTTTATCAATATCTTGTACGAGACAACCTCGGCAATCGGAACGGTTGGACTTACGGCAGATCTGACGCCGAAGCTGCATATCGCGAGCAAATATATTATTATGGTTATGATGTATATGGGGCGGCTTGGACCGATGACGTTAGCGCTTGTATTTGGAAACAGGGCGCATCCGAGGGATAAGATCAGAGAGCTTCCGGAAAGTAAGATTTTTTTAGGATAGGAGAATGAGATGAAGACGAAAGGAAAGGGATTTGTAGTATTGGGGCTAGGCAGCTTCGGTATGAGTCTTGCAAGAGAATTGGCAGAACTGGGATGCGAGGTTGTGGCAGTAGACCAAGATAAGGATAAAGTGCGTGAAATTGCAGATGAGGTTTCTTATGCGATGTGTGCAGATATCGGGGAGCCAGGAGTGTTGGAATCGCTTGGAGGGAGGAATCTGGACGGGGCGCTTGTAGCGACTGCCGAGAATCTTGAGGCGAGTATTATGGCGACAATCAGTGCAAAAGAAGCCGGGATTCCATTTGTAATGGCGAAGGCGAGAAACCGTGTACATGAGTCTGTCTTAGATAAGGTTGGCGCGGATTATGTAGTGTATCCGGAACGGGATATGGGAAAAAGAGTGGCGCGTATATTATTGTCTAATAGTTTTAAGGACTGGATAGAGCTGTCTCCGAAATTCAGTATGGTAGAGACCGATATTCCGAAAAGCTGGGTAGGAAAAACGCTGTTGGAATTGAACTTAAGAGAACGTTATCATATTAATGTGGTGGCGGTGATTTATGCGGATGGGATGACGGATGTTATTTTGGACGCGAAAAGAACGCTTCCGGCAGACAGTAAAGTGGTTATGGTTGGAGCGAATGAAGATTTGGAACAGTTTAAGGATGTGTAGGCTATGATTACCAGTATGGGAAATGCCCAGGTGAAACAGCTTTTGCAGTGGCAGAAAAAAGCGAAGCAGCGTAATAAAGACGGAATCTTTCTGGTAGAAGGTATCCGAATGTCTGCGGAGGTTCCAAAAGAGCGGCTGCAAAATGTGTATGTATCGAAAAGTTTTTATGAGAAAAAGAAGGAAATATTGGATAAGATGCAGATTCCCTGCGAGATTTTAGCGGATGATGTATTTGCGCGCGTGTCAGATACACAGACACCGCAAGGCATACTTTGCGTCGTGAAGCAAAGTATTTATAAGTTCGAAGAGGTAACGGGCGGCAAAAGAGTACATCTTATGGTTCTTGATAATTTGCAGGATCCGGGGAATCTTGGAACCATTTTCAGAACGGCAGAAGGGGCAGGGGTATCCGGGATTATTTTAAGCAAAGATTGTGTTGATATTTATAATCCAAAGACAATTCGCTCGACGATGGGAGCGATATATAGAATGCCGTTTATATATGTAGAAGATTTGCCGGAAGCATGTGCATTGTTGAAGAAGAAAGAGATATGTCTGTATGCGGCACATTTGGACGGCGCACATTTTTATGATGAAGAAGATTATAGCGGCGGTTGCGCATTTTTGATAGGAAATGAGGGCAATGGCCTTCGGGATGAAGTGGCTGCGTGTGCCGATGTAAGGATTAAGATTCCGATGCACGGGCAGGTAGAATCGCTGAATGCGGCGGTTGCAGCATCAATACTGATGTACGAGGTATGCAGACAGCGAAGAAAAGAATAAGGAAGTAATTGTAAGAAGGGATGAAATCATGCACAAAGATTTCATCCCTTCTTTTGAATGTATTCATTAATTTGTCGATATTTGTTGTTGTAATAGTTTAACTATGTACAAAGCATACAAAAAGTTTCTGCGGGGTTGACAGGCACGCAATGTGCTGTTAATATGCATAAATGAAATGTAACAAATATGTAATAAACGTAATAAAAAGAAAATAATTACATAATATTAAGGAGAAGCATGTGGAGATATTTTCCACCTAGAAGGAGGACTTTTAAGATGAATCATAAAAAGAGAACATTGTTTTGCACGATGCTGATAGGCTGTCTTGTGATGGCAGGAGGGGTATCGGGTAATGTATTGGCAATGCAATCCAGGGTTTTGCCAGAAGAAAAGGAAATTGGTTTTGAAAGAGAAGCAGTAATAGAAGCAGTTCAGATGAGTGTTATGAAAGCGGATGCTTTTGCACAAGAGGTTCCGCAAAGGATTCAGGAAGAGCAGGAGAGAAGAAGACAAGAAGAAGAGGCAAGGAAGCAGGCGGAAGAAGAAGCGAGGAGACTAGCGGAAGAAGAAGCAAGGAGACAAGCGGAAGAGGCAGAGCGGCAGCGAGCACAGGAGATGGCGAGAAGCCAAGAAGAAGAAAACTTGCTTGCAGCGCTTATCTATTGTGAGGCAGGCGGAGAACCATATGAAGGACAGGTTGCAGTCGGGGCAGTCGTGTTGAATCGTGTACGCAGCAGCTCCTTTCCAAATAGTATAGAAGAAGTTATCTATCAGTCTGGACAATTTGGTCCGGCAGTAACGGGAAAGTTAGGACGTGTACTTGCAAGCGGAAAGACAACCGACAGCTGCAGGCAAGCTGCAAAAGAGGCATTGGAAGGAAGCAATCCAATCGGAGATGCATTATATTTTGGGAATGGAAATAGCGGACAGTTAATCGGGAATCATTATTTTCATTAAGAAATTCAGAGTAACATTAAATTGGGGGTTCAGGTTTTTATAAAATCTGAGCCCCCAACTTGATGTTGAACAAAAGGGGGAAGCATGGTATTATGAAAAGCAGTTAAAATTTTATCGAAGACAGAAAGAAGGGATGAGAAGATGAAGCTGACAGGAAGGGATTTTTTGACATTAAAGGATTTTACGTCGGCAGAGATCGAATACCTTATTGCTTTAGCGGCGGATTTAAAAGCAAAGAAGAAGAAGGGTATTCTGACGGATTATTTCAGAGGACGTAATGTGGCGCTTATTTTTGAAAAGACGAGCACTCGTACAAGATGTTCTTTTGAAGTAGCAGCTCATGATCTTGGCATGGGGACAACCTATCTGGATCCAAAGGGTTCCCAGATTGGGAAGAAAGAGAGTATTGCGGATACGGCGCGTGTGCTTAGCGGAATGTTTGATGGTATTGAATACCGTGGTTTTGGACAGGATATCGTGGAAGAGCTTGCAAGATATGCTTCTGTTCCGGTGTGGAATGGGTTGACGAATGAATACCATCCAACGCAGATGATCGCAGATATGCTGACGATGCATGAGCAGTTCGGCACGTTGAAGGGATTAAAATTGGTATATATGGGTGATGCCCGCTATAATATGGCGAATTCTCTTATGATAGTATGTGCGAAACTTGGCATTCATTTCGTGGCATGTGCACCAGAGAATTATTTTCCGAATAAGGAGTTGATTGCCCAGTGCGAAGCGTACGCACAGGAATCGGGTTCAACGCTTGCATTTATCTCAGATGTCATGGAGGCAACGAAAGATGCAGACGTAATCTACACAGACGTATGGGTATCTATGGGAGAACCGGATGAAGTATGGGAAGAGCGTATCCGCGATTTGTCTGCATATAAAGTGACGATGGATATTATGAACAATGCGAAGGAAAGCGCGATTTTCCTTCATTGTCTGCCGGCATTCCATGACTTGAAGACGCAGATTGGAAAAGAAGTGTACGAAAAATACGGTGTTACGGATATGGAAGTGACAGACGAAGTATTTGAATCCGAGAAGTCCAAGGTATTCGAGGAAGCTGAGAATCGTATGCATACCATCAAAGCTATCATGGCGGCAACCTTAAGTGAGAAAGACTTGCTGGAAGAATAATTTGATTAATAATAGAAGGGGAACAGCATGTACGAAGAGAAAATAGTATTGTGCGGAGCGAATTCCTATGAACGGAAATATTATCTGAATCCGGACTTTGAGGCATTGCCGGATAGTATCAAAGATGAGTTGAAGATTATGTGCGTGCTTTACACGGAAGATGTGGGCGGAATCCTGACGTTGGTATATGAGGAGGATGGAACGCTTGTGTTCGAGGTGACGTCGGAAGAATTTGATCCAGGTTTCGATGAAATTGGCAGTCGGCTGAAAATTGGTGAATTGCAGCGTACAAAGGAGGAACTTCTGCGCTCTTTGGAGCTTTATTATAAAGTGTTCTTTTTAGGGGAGGAATTATAATGCTTCTTGTTATGGATGTGGGAAATACCAATATTACGCTTGGATTATTCAGAGAAAAAGAGCTGGTCGGACAATTTCGTATGACAACGAATATGGACCGCACTTCAGATGAATATGGAATTTTTATCTGTGATTTGATCGAACATAAAGGGTTTGAACTGGAACGGGTAACAGATGTTATCATTGCGTCGGTAGTTCCGGGTATCATGCATTCTCTGACAAGTGGAATCATAAAGTATCTGCATACGACGCCTATTATTGTATCAGCCGGAATTAAGACCGGACTTCGCATACTTGCAGAGAATCCAAAGCAGCTAGGTGCGGATAAAATCGTAGATGCGGTGGCGGCCTATCAGTTGTATGGCGGACCGGTTATCGTGATTGATTTTGGAACTGCAACGACATTTGATTTGATCAATGATAAGGCGGATTTTTTGGCAGGTGTGATCGCACCGGGAATCAGAACCTCGGCGAAAGCACTTTGGGGAGGGGCGGCTATGCTTCCGGAGATTGAAATCCGAAAGCCGGCCAGCATTCTTGCAAAGGAGACGATTTCCAGTATGCAGGCAGGTCTTGTGTATGGATATATCGGACAGACGGAGTATATTATCCGCAAGATGAAAGAAGAATCCGGTTATCTCAATGCGAAGGTGGTAGCAACCGGAGGGCTTGGAAAGATTATAGCAAAGGAGACCGAGCTGATCGATGTCTATGATCCGATTCTTACATTGTCGGGGCTTCGTCTCGTGTTTGAAAAGAATAAACGATAGATGATTTGCGCCAGAGGAGATTCTTCTGGCGCAAAGTGGCAAAAGATGGTTGTGACTGGCGCTGCAGTGAGAGGAAGGTTAGATGAAAGAACTTAAAATAGGAAATGTTACATTACCCAACCGATACATATTAGCTCCGATGGCGGGGGTGTCGGACTTGCCATTTCGGATGCTATGTCAGGAACAAGGAGCGGGGCTTTCTTGTATGGAAATGGTTAGTGCAAAGGCAATTTTATATAAAAACCGTAACACAAAGGAACTTTTGAAAATCCATCCATTGGAAAAATACGTATCTTTGCAATTGTTTGGATCAGATGCAGATATTATGAGCGAGATAGCAAAGCAAATAGAAGACTTGCCATTTTCTATCCTGGATGTAAACATGGGATGTCCGGTTCCTAAAATCGTAAAAAATGGCGAAGGTTCCGCGCTTATGAAACAGCCAAAGCTTGTTGAGGAGATTGTGACAAAGCTTGTCAAAGCGATAAATAAACCGGTTACCATCAAGATTCGGAAAGGATTTGACGATACATGCATCAATGCAGTAGAGATCGCAAAAATTATCGAAGCATCCGGCGCAGCAGCGGTGGCGGTTCACGGACGAACGAGAGAGCAGTACTATAGCGGGAAAGCGGACTGGGATATCATCCGTCAGGTGAAAGAGGCGGTTTCGATTCCCGTCATTGGTAATGGCGATGTGGACTCGCCCAAGAAGGCAGAGGAGTTGATTGCCGGCACGGGCTGTGATGGGGTGATGATCGGAAGGGCAGCGCAAGGGAACCCATGGATTTTCAGGGAGCTTATTCAATATGAAGAGACGGGACAGATGATAGAGAGACCGTCTTTGCACGAAATTAAAGAGATGATGCTTCGTCACGCCAGACTCCAGATAGAGCAAAAGGGTGTATATCTTGGAATCCGGGAAATGAGAAAGCATGTGGCGTGGTATACGACGGGGCTGCCAAATTCCGCAAAGATGCGGGATGAGATCAACCGTGTGGAGAGTATGGAGGAATTGGAAGAGTTGCTTAAAAAAAGATTTTTATAACGAAGTATAAGAATGTCCGGGCTTACATATGATTTAAAAATGTGTGCTCGGGAATCTTGGGATATATAGCTGTCGGGCAAGAGTAGAAATTTCTTGACATCGGACAGGTTATCTTGTATAATATCAAAATTGCGAGAGTGGATGATTCTAACCACATGCGGAAGAAAAGTCCAGTTGTGGCAGCACATATGCCGACTTTATAGGGCCTATAAGGAAAGATATCAGGAAGGAAGTAGTACCAAATGGAAGCAAAAAAAACAATACTTACTTATGCCGGACTCAAAAAGCTTGAAGAGGAATTAGAACATTTAAAAGTCGTAAAAAGAAAAGAAGTTGCGGGTAAGATTAAAGAAGCAAGGGAACAGGGTGACTTATCTGAGAACGCGGAATACGATGCAGCAAAAGACGAACAAAGGGATATCGAAGCACGTATCGAAGAATTAGAGAAAATTTTGAAAAATGCAGAAGTGGTAGTAGAAGATGAAGTGGACTTAGAGACGATCAATGTAGGATGTACCGTTTCTGTTTATGATAAGGAATTTGAAGAAGAGATGGAATTTAAAATTGTAGGTTCTACCGAAGCAAACAGCCTTCAGGGAAAAATCTCTAATGAATCTCCGGTCGGAAGAGCATTGATCGGATGCAAGGTAGGAGATGTCGTGTCTATCGAGACGCAGGCGGGCATGATTGAATACGAAGTATTAAAAATCGACAGATCAGTATAATAAGGAGTGGAAAAAAGTGGCAGAGCAGAAAAATGTACAGGAACAGGATATTAATCAGTTAAGGAAAGTACGTCGTGAGAAGCTTGCGGATTTGCAGGCGAACGGAAAAGATCCTTTTCAGATCATGACTTATGATGTAAGTCACCATAGCGCAGATATCAAAGAGAATTTTGAGCAGTTAGAGGGACAGAATGTATCTTTGGCAGGACGTATCATGTCCAAACGTATTATGGGAAAGGCGTCTTTTTGTAATATCCAGGATTTAAAAGGAAATATTCAGTCTTACGTTGCAAGAGACTGCATCGGAGAAGAGGAATATAAAGAATTCAAAAAAATGGATGTCGGCGATATCGTCGGTCTTAAAGGTGAAGTATTTAAGACAAAGACAGGAGAGATTTCCATCCATGCGTCTGCCGTAACTTTATTATCCAAAAGCCTTCAGATTCTTCCGGAGAAATATCATGGTCTTACGAACACAGATTTGCGTTATCGTCAAAGATATGTAGATTTGATCATGAACCCGGAAGTAAAAGATACATTTATCAAACGTTCCAAAATCATCAGTGCAATCAGAAGATATTTAGATAATGAAGGATTTATGGAAGTAGAAACCCCGATTCTTGTGGCGAATGCGGGCGGCGCTGCGGCAAGACCGTTTGAGACACATTTCAATGCATTGGATGAGGATTTCAAACTGCGTATCTCTTTGGAGCTTTACTTGAAGAGATTGATCGTAGGTGGTTTGGAGCGTGTATATGAAATTGGCCGTGTATTTCGTAATGAAGGTCTTGATACGAGACATAATCCGGAATTCACTTTGATGGAACTTTATCAGGCATATACAGATTATAATGGCATGATGGATCTGACAGAAAATCTGTATCGTCATGTAGCACAGGAAGTGCTTGGAACTACGAAAATTGTTTATAACGGTGTAGAGATGGATCTTGGAAAGCCATTCGAAAGAATTACTATGGTAGACGCCGTTAAGAAATATGCAGATGTTGATTTTGATGAAATCAAGACAACGGAAGAAGCAAAAGCAATCGCCAGAGAGCGTGGTATTGAATTTGAAGAGAGACATAAAAAGGGTGATATCCTTGCGCTGTTCTTCGAAGAGTATGCAGAGGAACACTTGATCCAGCCTACATTTGTAATGGATCATCCGATTGAGATTTCTCCGCTTACGAAGAAGAAACCGGAGAATCCGGAGTATACAGAGCGTTTTGAGTTCTTCATGAATGGCTGGGAGATGGCGAATGCGTACTCTGAGCTTAACGATCCGCTGGATCAAAGAGAACGTTTTAAGGCACAGGAAGAATTGCTTGCACAGGGTGATGAAGAGGCTAATACAACGGATGAAGATTTCTTGAATGCACTGGAAATCGGTATGCCGCCGACAGGTGGAATCGGATTTGGAATCGACAGAATGTGCATGCTGCTCACTGATGCGGCGGCGATAAGAGACGTCTTGTTGTTCCCGACAATGCGAACAGTCGATTAAAAAGTCCAGTAAAATCAAGGGTTTGCGGTATTTGAAGTTGCGAACTACAACAAATTTACAACAATTTTACAACGCATAACGAAGAATAATAAGCGTTAATGAATAGTTGTACTCATAAATCCAATTCAATATTTTGTACGTTAAGGACATTTTTCTAAGAGAAATTTTAGGGAAGTGTCCTTTTTTGTTATGGTCAGCAAAGCAAAATAAGAAATGGAGGAAAAAAGAATGAGCAGTACAGCGTTAGGAGCAGAGAAAGCGGTTATTTTTATCAGCGAAGCACATGAGAAGTTCTACTATGAGAAATTGAAAGAGGTCAGGTATCAGGATGTGTATCACAAGGCGCTTGTCTATTGTCTTGGTATCAGCAATGACACAAGAAGGAACATTAAAAGCATTTATGATTTTAAGACAGGCTGTGTAAAAACAGAATGCCTGCATGAAGGCTGGCAGACCAGCGGAAGCGTAAAGGTGGTCAGAATGGCGTTCAACCTATACTGCAATGGTACGCCAAGCGTTCTTGATTACGATGATGCGGAGAAACAGGTGGACGAGTGCAGGAATTACACAGTGGAGGAACTGTTCTGCTGTGCCTACGCACCTTATTTTTGGCAGGCGGTACAGATACGGTATCCGGAGTACGCAACGTATAACCACAATCTGTATGCCATGTTTGGAGGACAGGATTAATGTTAAAAGTCAGGCTTATGGGAACAAAGAACGATATTAAGTGGTTTGGGAAGATTTTACAGAGAAATTCCAAAATCGAAGTGACGGAGTTTTCTGATTTGTTCCCGAACAAAGGGACAAAGAAATATTACAGGGCTTATGTGGAAGTCAAAAAAAGCAACATAAAAGAATCATAGCAGAAGCAAAGGAGAGTTTAATCATGTGTAAAATAATCGCAATCGCAAACCAGAAAGGCGGAGTGGGCAAGACCACCACAACAAGCAATTTAGGAATCGGACTGGCAAAACAGGGTAAAAAAGTCCTGCTGATAGACGCAGACGCACAGGGCAGTTTGACAGCGAGTTTAGGATATACAGAACCGGATACTTTGGAAGTCACGCTTGCAACCATTATGGGGGATTTAATCAATGACGAGGAAGTAGAGCCGACGGAGGGTATCCTGCACCATGAGGAAGGGATAGACCTTATGCCGGGGAATATCGAATTATCCGGTCTGGAGGTTTCCCTTGTGAATGTCATGAGCCGGGAAACAATACTGAGGTCATACATAGAGATAGTCAGGGAGAGTTACGACTATATCCTGATAGACTGTATGCCTTCACTCGGCATGATTACCATAAATGCCCTTGCCTGTGCCGACAGCATACTGATACCCGTACAGGCGGCATACCTGCCCGTCAAAGGCTTGCAGCAGCTCATTAAGACGGTTGGCAAGGTAAAGCGGCAGATTAACCCGAAGCTGGAGATTGAGGGCATATTGCTGACAATGGTGGACAGCCGGACGAACTATGCAAAGGACATCAGTGCCATGCTGAAGGAAGCCTATGGGGGCAGTGTAAGGATATTTACGAACAGTATCCCTATTTCGGTAAGGGCGGCGGAGATTTCTGCGGAAGGCGTCAGCATTTACAGGCATGATCCAAAAGGGAAGGCAGCGGCAGCTTATGATTCTCTGACAAAGGAGGTGCTTGGAAATGGGCAGTAATGCAAAAGCAGGAAGCGCATCAAAAGTTAAGATAGAGAAATTTGAGGATTTATTCGGCGGTTCTGCGGGGCAGGAAAGCTCCGTAGAACAGATTATCAATGCGCCGCTTGCAGACCTTCATACATTCAAAGACCACCCTTTCCGGGTGGTGGATGATGAGAAGATGGAGGAAACAACGGAGAGTATCCGCCAGTACGGTGTGCTGGTTCCGGGCATTGCAAGACCGAGGGCAGGCGGCGGCTATGAAATCATAGCCGGACACCGCAGGAAAAGGGGTTCAGAGCTTGCCGGAAAAACGGAGATGCCAGTGATTGTCCGCAATTACACCGATGATGAAGCGACAATTATCATGGTGGACTCCAATATTCAGAGGGAGGATATTTTACCAAGCGAAAAGGCGAGAGCCTACAAAATGAAGTATGAAGCCATGAAACATCAGGGAAAAAAGTCAGGGAAGAACACCCTTGATGAAGTCGGGGAAGCTGCCGGGGAGAATGCGAAAAAGGTTCAGCGGTATATATGGCTTTCACGCCTGTCGGAAGAACTTCTTATTATGGTGGACAGTAAAAAGCTCGGTTTTTCACAGGGCGTGGATATATCTTTTCTGACAGAGGAAGCACAGCAGTGGGTACAGGCTGTCATTGAAGAACAGGGATGCAGTGTCAGCATGGTGCAGTCCGGAAAACTTAAAGAATATGGCAAAAGCGGCGAACTTACCTTTGCAATGGTGCGTCTGATACTGACAGAGGAAAAGCCGAAGGAAAGAAAGATCACAATAAAATCAGACAAGATTGGCGAATACTTTTCAGACAGCTATTCCAATGAGGAGATTGAAAACATTATTATTTCGCTTCTTGATAAATGGAAAGAGGAAGGGGCTGTTTGATAATGGGATACTTAACAAGCGGAAACATAATTGTTGACGCAATGGGTTCCATAAATATTACCGGAAACATTATTCCCGCTGTCTGGTACAGGACAATCACAAAGGAGAATGGGAAACCATATCTCCTTGCGATTGTTATTCTGGCAGATATTGTTTACTGGTATCGCCCTTCTGAGGTGCGGGATCAGGGAACCGGACATATCCTCGGCTGGAAAAAGAAATTTTCTGAGGATATTCTAAGGCAGAGCTATCAGTATTATGCGGATTTATTTGGAGAATCTAAGAAAACAATTAAAACCGCAATGGATAAATTGGAAAAATTACAGGTAATCAGGAGGGAGTTCCGGACAGTCAGTTATGGAGATGGGCTTGTCTGTAATAATGTGATGTATGTGGAACTGAAACCGGATATGCTGTACCAACTGACATTTCCAGAGGAAATCCCTGCAATGGACGGATTGGACGATTCAGGTGCAGGTGCGTCTGATGATAAAACGGGAGGGAGACTCCCTACAAAATCGGATGCCCCTATGGAAATTTTGGGAGGGAGGGGTATCCGGAACGGGACACAGGTATCGACAAACTTGGATACAGGTCATGACGAAATGGGAAATACCCTCCTGCCGAAAACAGATACAGGTCTGCACCAAAACGGGGGGACAAATACAAATACTTCTGCAAATATTTCTGGCGGAGAATCCTATCCAATCAATCAATCTGCACAGGAGATAAAAGAAAAACAGGGCAAGCCGGATAATGATATGATTGATGTGATGGATGATGCCAACGCCTACATGGAAATCATCAAAGAAAATATTGAGTATGAGCATCACATGAAATATGGTGACTGGAGCGAAAAGGGGCTGTATGAGGAACTTTATGAGGTGATCTGCGAGATTGTGTGCGTGAAGCGAAGGACGGTAAAGGTTAATGGGGAGGATTACCCTTATGAGCTTGTGAAGTCAAAATTCCTGAAGCTGAACAGCTCCCATTTGGAGTATGTGATTGGCTGCATGAAGGAAACCACAACCAAGATAACTAACATCAGGGCGTACATGGTGACTGCCCTCTACAATGCGCCGAATACCATGAACCACTATTACCAGCAGTTGGTACAGTATGATATGTATGGTGGAGGGTGGCAGGAAAAGGGATTATTTAATCCCGAACCGGAAGGAGATAGATAAATGGAGTCAATGCGTGATGTTGACCGGGTAATGGAACGGGAGGCTGCAAAGGGAAGCTGCCCATTAAGGTTTGTGAAAATAGATTTCAGCGATTCCCCTTATCAGGAGATTGCATCAAGGGAAAAGCTGTTAGAGGTACTGTCCTACCTGTTGCGGACAGGCGATTATGGCAGGTTTGCCGGGAAAGGGACGGGGAATAATGTTTACATGGATATGAAAGGCAAAAAAGCAGCTTTCAAGCGTACCCGTTCTTTTATTGACCGGAATAACATATTTTCCGCAATCCGCAGGTATGGGAAGAAAATAAAGCCGGATTTTGACGGGCATACTTATCTGGAAACAGTGCGGTGCTGCTTTGAACTGCCGGAAGGGGAACAGGAAAAGTACCGGGTAACTTATGACGGGCAGGAAACATTCGCTTTCCCTATGTCAGATAAATATATCCTCGGACTTTACACGCACTGTATCTCGGCAAGGCGGGCAGTATCGGCGGATATGGATATTTCAGGCACAGACTTTTCAGATAAAGAACAGGGCATTGCCAGTCTGGAGGGAGTGCGTAACGTGCTGTTCCAGTGCCTTTTGTTTGACACGATAAAATGCGGGGAAGCTATGTTATATGCTGACCTCTGCACGATTTACTGTTTAAAATGAAATAGGTAACTTTTGGACTTTTTGTCCAGAAGTGGGAAGGAGCATATATGGCAGAAAAATATATTACGGAAGAACAACGGGCAAGATGCCGGACGGTTGCGGATGCGTTCGCAGAACTGTATGACCTGACCGATGTGGTGGTAGCGGATGCCGGACGGTTCGGGTTTGTCCGTCTGCAATGGTTCAGCGAGGGAGAAGGTTTTGATTCGGCAATGGTTTTTTCGGACGGTGGAGAACTGTTTGAGGAACTGTGGCGGATATGGTATGAACATGAAGTTTTAACACCTGTGTTGGGAACGCCGCTTGCGGAGCTTGACTATGACGAGATATTCCAGACGCTTTCCAAAGACAGGCAGGAGGAAATATCGGAGAAAAAGAAGTATTTCCTTGACCAATGCAAAGATGCTTTCGGTTAATCAGCAGATATGTTTCTCCCAAGTTGTGTTCCCGCTAAAAACAAGTTATAATGGTGCTGACAAATCGGGATTTGAGGAGGACAAAAATGGAATATACAAAGGATGATTTAATTGAAGCAAAAAGGCAAATTTTGGGAGGGGGAGAGAACATGGGAACAGAGGAAAGTAAAAAAATCTGGGAGAAAAACGCACAATTTTGGGATAATGCAATGGGTGACAAATCTAATGAATTTCACAGAGAGGTAGTACGTCCCAAAGTAACGGAACTTCTATCTCCTAATCCTGCGGATTACATTTTGGATATTGCGTGTGGCAATGGAAATTATTCTTCGTATCTTGCACAAAGAGGCGCTTCGATTGTCGCTTTTGATTACAGCAAAAAAATGATAGAATTGGCTAAAAGACGGCAATCACAATATGCAAAACAAATTGAATTTTGTGTAGCGGATGCGACCAATAGAGAAAGTATATTAGAATTAAAAAGAAATCGAGCCTTTACGAAAGCAGTTTCTAATATGGCAATTATGGATATTACGGATATTGAACCACTTCTTATGGCTGTTTATGAACTGTTGGAGGAAAGCGGAATTTTTGTCTTTGCAACGCAACACCCTTGTTTTATCACGTTGACTGAAAAATATATGACACCGCACAGTTACTATGGTATAGCGATTGAAGGGCAACCGGAGGAGCAGATTTATTATCATCGTTCCATACAAGATATTTTTAACCTTTGTTTTAGAGCTGGATTTGTCATTGATGGATTTTATGAAGAATGTTT
>CAJUFN010000024.1 GCA_910585545.1 uncultured Lachnospiraceae bacterium | reverse complement strand
CCCGGCGCCTGGGCAGATTCTTGCTTTATTGGCTTCTCTCGCCCAGCGCCTGGGCAGATTCTTGCTTTTCTAAATTCTCTCGCCCAGCGCCTGGGCAGATTCTTGCTTTTCTAGATTCTTTCGCCCGGCGCCTGGGCAGATTCTTGCTTTTCTAGATTCTCTCGCCCAGCGCCTGGGCGAACTCTTGCTTTATTGGCTTCTCTCGCCCGGCTCCTGGGCAGATTCTTGCTTTTCTGGCTTCTCTCGCCCGGCTCCTGGGCAGATTCTTGCTTTTCTGGCTTCTCTCGCCCGGCGCCTGGGCGAACTCTTGCTTTCTTAGCTTCTCTCGCCCGGCTCCTGGGCAGATTCTTGCTTTATTGACTTCTCTCACCCAGCGCCTGGGCGAACTCTTGCTTTTCTAGATTCTCTCGCCCAGCGCTTGGGCAGATTCTTGCTTTATTGGCTCCTCTCACCCAGCGCCTGGGCGAACTCTTGCTTTATTGATTTCCTATAAGACAACGGAAAAAACGGCATAACCGAAGTTATGCCGTCTATCTTTAGTAAATCCCCCAAAATGCCGGTTTCTGTATTTTGACTCCTAGCTTATGCTAGGTGGGCAGCCGCATCTGTTTTTCTGTCTTCCACATGCAAACGGAGGCATGACATATTACAGAGATATAAGCATCCCATTTAAAGTATTGTAGGTTCAAAATAACAGAAGTATCGAACATCCCAGGTTTTTCTAAACCTATTATAATGCATTCTGTCTTCTTTTTCAACCATTATCATAAGATTCCCTTCCAGTATTTCCACCACAATTTTTTCCAGAACGGAATCTTTGCAATAAACGCTTTTTTGATGGTTTTTTCTATTTTTCTACACAGGTAGTATTCCTTATCTGTCACCATTTCATTCCCGAAATTCGCTTTGTAAACAATTTCCAGAAGTTTCGTCATATCAGCTTCCTCTATTCCTGTCAAAAAACCTCCATTGGATGTTTTTGCCGTATGTTTTGCGGAACATCCATCGCAAACCTGCTTTATAAATGCATCATCCAGCTCGGTTTCTTTCTTAACAAGCTTCATCGCCGTCAACATTTCAAAAATCCGATAAAACAATCGTCTGGTGCGAATCGTATTGTTTTCTTTCTCTTCCCTTTTTCTTTTTTGAGCAAGCCGATATCTTTTCGCACATACGATACCCGTACAGCTAACTGCAAATACCGCTAAAATGCCAAAGACTGCATACGAGACCTTCATTTTCTCTTTTGCGTATAGATTAGTTACGCCTTCTGTTCTTGCAGGCTCGTCTTCCGCTTCTTTTACTGGTTCTTTTACCGGCTCCTTTTCCGGTTCCTTTTCTTCTTTATCAACTTTCTCTTCTTCCTCCTTCGCCTCTTTTTTCTCTTCTATCTCTGTTTTTTTCTCTCTAAGCACATGATCCCATCCGGAAGGACTCCCATATCCCGGTGTCGCTTCTATCGGAAGCCAGCCAATCCCTTTTACATAAGCCTCTGCCCATGCATGCGCATCCTTTCCGGTAACAACCGCCTCATATCCATTCTCAGTACTGTTCTTAAATTGAGCAGGTCCTACCTTATATCCCGCCACAAACCGTGCCGGTATCCCTTTCATCCGAAGCAGCAGAGTAGCCGCTGATGCGAAATGTTCACAATATCCCTTTTTGTTTTCAAAATAGAAATATTCCACTGCGTCTTTTCCCAAAGGCGTTGCCCCTGGTTTCAAGCTATACGTCGCATTCTCCTTAAGCAATTCTATTATATTATCTACAATCGTGTCAAAGTTCCAGCCAATCATCCCTTCCACAATCTCTGCGAACGCATCCTCAATATTTTCAGGTACATCCAGGTACTCCTTTTGGACAAATTCATAGTAAGCCTCTTCCAGTTCATTTCGTATTTCAAATCTTCCTGAGAAAGTCCCCATAATTCCATATGAAACCTTATATTCTTTTTCCCTTCCCCCTTTCGCATAAGTATCCGCTTCCAAGGAAATCGTTTCATCATAATAGGCCAAATACGGCATATAGCGGTACTTCTTATTCGCCCCAGTATTCTCTATCTTTAAGAACTCTCCTCTCTTTCGGAACTCCTGAAATGGTAAATTGCGTATCTCTGTGGCATCGGTATGATTCTGTCTGCTCCATTTTTTAAATGCGTCTGTCCGAGCCGTTTTCCATTCATTATTCTCATATGAAGTCCCGATAAACCCCTGCAGATAAAGTATCTCGGATGGTTTTTCATCTGTGCTCACGATTAACTGTTCTTCATCTTCAAGAATAAGCTGATCATAATCTCCGATCTTGCCATTATCTATTCCTCCGGAAGCGCTTTTTTCCTGAAACCAATCGCCCATCTTCTCACTCCAGGCAGACAACGGATCTCCTTTCGCCTGTCTTGCTTCCTGGAACATGGGCTGTAATGCGGGCGCTAAGCACACAGCCCCAATGGAAAATGCCGTCATTGCAGCCACCACCCCCGGTATA
This sequence comes from uncultured Lachnospiraceae bacterium, assembly GCA_910585545.1. Taxonomy (GTDB): domain Bacteria; phylum Bacillota; class Clostridia; order Lachnospirales; family Lachnospiraceae; genus An181. Next base: position 26,335 of record CAJUFN010000024.1, on the reverse strand, counting down.
CCAAGAGCCCTCCTTCCTGCCGCCTTCATGGATAACAATCCCAGTATAGCAATCAGGATCAAAAATACTTCGCTGTTCTTTGGTTCTTTACGGATAATAAACGGAATCAAAAAGCCAATCCCAAGCAAAGCCCCTGTGAGCCACAAATGTTTCTCCCTCATCACTTCCCATGCAATCACTGCCGTTAAAACCGCAAAAATCCAGATCAGTGCATCCTCTCCATTACGTACTCCGATATGGAACTTGATATTATGCCCATCTCCTAACTGCTGGCTAAGTTCCGATAAAATACGGTTCCCTACATAATCACAGCTGCTTATAAAGCTCTCTTTGTCAAGCATCCACATAACGGCGGCACCCACAAACAGACTTCCCGAGACAATCCATTTATCCGTACGCTTTTTTCTCCCAAAAACCCCTACCGTCAGAATACATATGATTACAAGCGCACCATATACTGTTCTTTCCATATAATGAATCTCGAAAGCATGCGTAAAAGAGAGCAATATCCCTGTCACTCCCAGCATGATATAGATTCCTGACATGATTTTATATATGATTTCTTTCATATAAAGTCTTTCCCCTTATAACTCTTTATACCACAATCTCTTGGTTTGCAAAAAATTCTTTGATTTCCTGATGCATGATTGGAATCGTCTCTTCCTGGTTCGCTCTAAAATTCATCCCCGTATCCAGTTTCAGAAGCGCCGCATAGGTATCGTTCTTATAGGTATAGCGATAACGCTCTTCCATATCCGCTTCCAGACAATCCGACTTAAACTTCAAAAGTTCCCCGATCGCTTCATACATATCCTCTTCTTTGCGAATCAGAATTCGTGTGATACTGTCTTCTTCCTTCTTCTTCCATGCAATATAATGCGGACATGCCTCCGCCTGCAATGCCATGGATATTGATATCACGGCCTCTAAAAATTCCGGTATCAGTCTGGATTTTCTCTTATCTTCTTCCAGTAAAAATACCACTGCCGCTCCAAGCGGATAGCTGAATTCTTTGATGTAGATCGTATCTTCTCTCGCACTTAATTTCCAGTGCACTTTCTGCATACGGTCACCTGCCCGGTACTCCCTCACATTATAGATTTCCGATGCATCCTCACCTTTTCTATCCTTCTCATAGGACTCCCCATCCACCGGAAACCACCTTGTCCGATTCGTCACACACAAATTAACCGGATATGGTTTTGGCATAACAATTACATACACCTGCTCTTTTCTCTTTCTGGAAAGCGAAAACAATCCCATAAAGTCATAACTTGTAATCTTCTCTATCCCAAGTTTCACCTCTCCGCAATGCTCCGGAACAAAATGCCAGGAGAGCATTGTCTCTTTTTTAGGCTCCAGCCATGCCTTCTGAGTTATTTTCTGTTTCTTTCCGCCTGCCATATATTCACAGACAAACATCACCCTGACAGCAATCCCCAATGGTGATTTATTTTTGAGAACGACTTCGACTTGTCCATCTTCCTCTTGTTCCAGCAAGTCTCTTCTGCAATTCATCTGCACGCTTACTTTTTTGTGTACCAGCAAAATCTCTCCGATACAAATCGGAACAAGACAGATTTCCGCCGCTAACACCTGTATTCCCAAATCCCATTGATACATGATGCTCAGATAAACACTTAGTCCCACGATCAATATATAAATCCATTTTTTCATATTTTGCTCTGTCCTGCCCTTGGTTCGCGTTTCGGCGACGGTTCCTGCACTTTCTTCATAATCTCTTCGATAATATCCGTCACTTTTAAATGGTTGATTCTTGCCTTGGAATTAAGCTGGATGCGATGTCTTGACACACAGACAAAGATTTCTTTTACATCAGACGGCATACAATATCCTCTTCCATTCAGATAGGAAATCGCTTTTGCCATCTTCGCAAGCGCGATCATTCCTCTTGGACTGATTCCCATCTCGATCATCGGATGATTCCTGGTCTGCGTCACCAACTCGCCAATATAGCGATAAATTGCATCGTGAATATACACTTCTTCTACTTCTCTTTGCAAGACCAACAATTCTTCGGCTTTGATCAATGATTGTATCTGATCCACAAGATTCCCTGATTGATTTCCTTTTACGATCTCTATCTCCTGCTCCATCGATGGATAGCCAATAGAAATACAAATCGCAAAACGGTCCAGCTGCGACTCCGGAAGCATCTGTGTTCCGGAGGAACCAATCGGATTCTCCGTAGCAATTACGATAAATGGCTCCGGTACTTTTCTTGTAACCTTGTCGATTGTCACCGTTCCCTCTTCCATCACCTCCAAAAGCGCCGACTGCGTCTTCGGAGACGTCCTGTTAATTTCATCCGCAAGAAGCATATTACACATGACTGCCCCCGGCTGATAATAAAATTCTTTTTTCTGTTTATCATACATGGAAAATCCGGTAATATCTGCCGGAAGCACATCTGGTGTAAACTGGATTCTGTTCTGTGCAAGTCCCATGCTTCTTGAAAATGCAACTGCCAAGGTTGTCTTTCCCACACCAGGAATATCCTCGATCAAGATATGTCCGCCTGCAAGAATCGCTGCCATGATCTTTTTTACACAATCGTCTTTTCCGATGACAGCTTTCTTCACCTCATCCATAATTGCTACTGCTGCTTTTACATATTTTGGCATTTCCCTCTCTCCTTTATTTATACATCCCATGATATTCTTCTTATTATTTATGATAACATACTTCTCATTCTATATAAAAAAGTAATGACAAAAATTACTTATTTTTTTCTTAACTGCCTAATCAGATGCTTATAGCAAGAAAGACTTCCCATAAAAAACAAAGTGGCAAGGTATTTCCTATATGACAAAAACCGGGATGCGATAAACGCACCCCGGCAAAATTCAAATAACATTATTTGGTTTTTCTTACATCTGAGGACCAGCAGCTACTAAAGCTTTACCAGCTTCATTTCCTTCGTATTTAGCGAAGTTCTTAATGAATCTTCCTGCTAAGTCTTTTGCTTTTTCTTCCCACTGTGCAGCATCTGCATAAGTGTCGCGAGGATCAAGGATTGCAGGATCTACACCTGGAAGCTCTGTCGGTACTTCGAAGTTGAAGTATGGAATCTTCTTTGTAGGTGCATTTAAGATATCTCCGTTAAGGATTGCATCGATGATACCACGAGTATCTTTGATGGAGATACGTTTTCCTGTTCCGTTCCATCCTGTATTTACCAAGTATGCTTTTGCACCGCTCATTTCCATTCTCTTAACAAGCTCTTCTGCATATTTTGTTGGATGCAGTTCAAGGAATGCCTGTCCGAAGCATGCAGAGAATGTTGGTGTAGGCTCTGTAATACCACGTTCTGTACCAGCAAGTTTTGCTGTAAATCCAGATAAGAAGTAGTACTGTGTCTGCTCTGGTGTAAGAACAGATACTGGAGGAAGTACTCCGAATGCATCTGCGGATAAGAAGATTACGTTCTTAGCTGCCGGAGCTGCAGATACCGGACGTACGATTTTTTCAATATGATCGATTGGGTAAGATACACGTGTATTCTCTGTTACACTCTTATCATTAAAGTCAATCTTACCTTCTGCATCTAATGTTACGTTCTCAAGAAGAGCGTTGCGTTTGATTGCATTGTAGATGTCTGGCTCAGACTCTTTATCAAGGTTGATAACTTTTGCGTAGCATCCGCCTTCAAAGTTGAATACGCCGTTGTCATCCCAGCCGTGTTCGTCATCACCGATCAGAAGACGTTTCGGGTCTGTAGATAATGTTGTCTTACCTGTTCCGGAAAGTCCGAAGAAGATTGCTGTATTCTCGCCGTTCATATCTGTATTTGCTGAACAGTGCATAGAAGCAATTCCTTTTAATGGTAAGTAGTAGTTCATCATAGAGAACATACCTTTTTTCATTTCTCCGCCGTACCATGTGTTGATGATAACCTGCTCGCGGCTTGTAATGTTAAACATAGATGTTGTCTCAGAGTTAAGACCTAATTCTTTGTAGTTTTCAATTTTTGCTTTGGATGCATTGTATACAACAAAGTCTGGTTCGAAGTTCTCAAGTTCTTCTGCTGTTGGCTGAATGAACATATTCTTAACGAAGTGTGCCTGCCATGCAACTTCCACGATGAAACGGATAGCCATACGTGTATCTGCATTTGTACCGCAGAATGCATCTACTACGAAAAGTCTTTTGTTAGAAAGTTCGTCTAATGCGATTTTCTTACATGCGTCCCATGCTTCCTGAGATGCTGGATGGTTGTCGTTCTTGTATTCGTCTGTTGTCCACCATACTGTATCTTTTGAATTCTCGTCCATTACGATGAACTTATCTTTAGGTGAACGTCCTGTATAGATACCAGTCATTACGTTAACTGCTCCAAGTTCACTTTCCTGACCTTTTTCAAATCCTTCTAATTCCGGTTTTGTCTCTTCTTCGAATAATACTTCGTATGAAGGATTGTACACAATTTCGGTAGTTCCGGTAATACCATACTTGCTTAAATCAATTTTTGCCATCTTATTCTTACCTCTTTCCTAAAATAGTAATTTGATAGTAAATAGTAATAGGATAAGTTCCAACTTTCCTACCATAATTATACATAATTACTTCGCAAAGTCAACACTTTTACTGAAAGTTTTTCTCGCTTTCAATTCATTTATTTCTAAAAATTTCATAAAATATGTGTAAAATATAGCAAAAATGCAGGATTTAGAATTCATTCCTGCATTTTTGGTTATTTTTCATCTGTTTTTAAAGGGATTTTCAAAGTTTTCCACACTTTTTTGCAATTTGCTTGTTAAAAAAATCACTATTGAAATCTCTTATGAATTTTCTATTCATTTTCATTTGCAAAAGCCTTGGGTAAAAGTTCTTTTAATTTGTATATTTCAAGCCCGCTCCGAAACGTTCCGCAGATAATTTCAAACTCATTCAAATCGCAGAATTCGGCCATAACCTGCCTGCATACGCCACATGGATAACAGGAAATCAACTCCTCTTTCCCTCCTGCAATCGCTATCTTTTTAAACTTACGCTTACCTTCCGAGATTGCTTTGAAAAACGCTGTGCGCTCCGCACAGTTTGTCGGTCCATACGCCGAATTTTCAATATTGCATCCCGTATACACCAAACCGTCCTCGCACAGAAGCGCCGCTCCTACCCGAAAGCCGGAATACGGACTATAAGAATATTCTCTTGCTTCTACTGCCCGCTCCATCAACTTTTCATTTTCTGACATGGTTTAGTTTACTCCCAGAATTTCTTTTACCGTTGCTTTCATTTTATCTGCATCACATTCTTTCGTATGAAGAATCTTTGCATCCAGAACTTCTTTGACCGCTATCGGTACCTCTACCTTTGCAGTCTTAGATAAATCTTCCACCATAGAAAGCTCTCCTTTTTCTTTGAAAGATTCATCAATCGCACACATGACGCTCTTCATGAATTTATATGGACTTGCGGTAGATGCAATTACCGTTTTTCTCTCATCCTTGGTTTCTTCTTTATACTGTTCATATACATAAGAAGCCACTGCCGTATGTGTGTCGATCACATATCCAGTCTCTTCATAAAGACCGCGGATTCTCTCATTCACCTGCGCTTCGGAGGCATATCCTGCGGCGAAATCACCAAGTGCTTCTTTCATTCCTTCACTGATCTTATATACGCCGTTCGTTTTTAAGTCATTCATAAACTCTACATTTTTTGCAGCGTCTGCTCCCGCGATCAGGTAAATCAATCTCTCCAGATTGCTGGAAATAAGAATATCCATGGATGGAGAAGTCGTAAGAATAAATTCTCTGTTCTTATCATAAGTACCCGTCTGGAAGAAATCATATAATACTTTATTGTCATTCGACGCACAGATTAATTTATGGATCGGCACACCCATCTGCTTTGCAAAATATGCTGCAAGAATATTTCCAAAGTTCCCCGTCGGAACAACTACGTTGATCTCCTCACCATCTATGATTTCTTCATTCTGCAACAATTTTGCATATGCATAGACATAATACACGATCTGCGGAACAAGACGGCCAATATTAATAGAGTTTGCGGAAGAAAACTGGAATCCGGCTTCCTTTAGCTCCGCTTCCAATTCCTTATCTCCGAATATTTCTTTTACGCCATTTTGCGCGTCATCAAAATTTCCATGGATTGCTACAACTGACGTATTATTTCCCTTTTGTGTCACCATCTGAAGCTTTTGCACCTCGCTGACACCATCTTTTGGATAAAACACAATGATTCTTGTACCTTCCACATCTGCAAATCCGGATAACGCTGCCTTTCCGGTATCTCCGGACGTTGCGGTCAAAATTACAATCTCATTTTCCACATGATTCTTCTTTGCAGACGTTGTAAGAAGATGCGGCAGAATAGATAATGCCATATCTTTAAATGCAATCGTTGCTCCATGGAACAGCTCCAGATAATATGCTCCATCTGCCTTCACAAGCGGAGCAATCTCTTCTGTATCAAATTTTGCATCATATGCCCGATTGATACAGTTCTTTAACTCTTCCTCTGTAAAATCCGTCAGGAATTCTTTCATTACCTCGTAAGCTGTTTCTTGGTAACTCATCTTTGCAATTTCAGACAGCGGTTTTTGAAGTTTTGGAAATTCCACCGGCACAAAAAGTCCGCCGTCATCAGATAATCCCTTAAGAATCGCCTCTGAAGCCGTTACTGTCTGAGTTTCATTTCTTGTACTTTTATACATTAGTTCCATAACTGTACCTTCTTTCTATTTTTGATTTCTTTTTCTGAAAATGATAAAACAAAATGCGCTTATTGCCATCAAAATCGGATAAAACAAATACGGAATGATCGCAAACGGAGTAAGTCCGGTAAGGCTTGCAGCAGATAAAAGCTGTGCTCCATATGGGATGATTCCCTGACCTACTGACGCATAAATATCGAGCAAAGATGCCGAGCGTCTCGGATCCACATCAAATTCCTCACTGATTTCTTTGGCAATCGGTCCTGCCATAACAATCGCCACCGTATTGTTCGCCGTACACATATCTACCAGCAAGGCAAGTCCTGCAATGCCAAGCTCTCCGCCTTTGCTTCCTTTTATCTTGGATTTGATCAGATCCAGAATAAACTGAATTCCTCCAAACTCCTTAACCAAAGATACGATGCATGCCACCACAATGGAAATTACTGTAATGTCATACATGCCTGTCACGCCGTCGCCGACTACTTTAAAGATTTCGCCAATCGCGATACTCTGTGTCGCAACACCTACGATCAAAGACACCACAATTCCGCCGACAAGCACCAAGAATACATTTACTCCAATCAGTGCTCCTGCAAGAACAAGGAGATATGGAAGCACCTTCCAAAGATTATAAGACATATCCGAATCCAGATTTACATTCCACTGTCTTGTGATCACAAAGAATATAATAATCGTAATGATTGCCGCCGGCAATACGATGAAAAAGTTTGCCTTAAACTTATCTTTCATCTCACAGCCTTGTGTCTTAACTGCAGCAATCGTAGTATCGGAAATCATGGATAAATTATCTCCAAACATCGCACCACATACAACTGCACCGATACAGATTGCAAGACCATAGCCTGTCTTCTCACTGATACCTACCGCAATCGGCGCTAATGCTGCAATCGTGCCCATAGATGTTCCCATAGAAATCGAGATGAAGCATCCGATCACGAACAATCCCACAACTACCACCTGTGACGGAAGAATCGATAACCCAAAATTAACCGTACTCTCTACTCCGCCCGCTGCCGACACTGCTCCGGAAAATCCACCCGCACAAAGAAATATCAGACACATTGTAATAATGTTCTCATCCCCCACACCTTTCGCGATCACTTTGATTTTTTCGTTAAAATCAAGTTTGCGATTCTGCATACATGCCACAAATAATGCAATCAAAAATCCTACGATTGCAGGCATTGCATAAAAATCTCCGGTAATCACACCAGAGCCTAAAAAGATCAGAAGAAACACACCGATTGGTAACAGTGCAGCCGCCCTCCCTTTCTCATTCGCTTTTCCCATATTCTCCTCCAAAACCGCAAAAGGGCAGGATGACTGCCCCTTTTCGTTTCATTCTTATTTTCTTTTACTATTTGTATAGTTTACAAGACCTTCTGCCTTGATAATTTTCTGCATGAATTCCGGGAACGGCTGTCCCATGAATTCTGTTCCTTTAGTCTTGTTATAGATTTTTCCTGTATCAAAATCCACTTCTACTTCATCGCCCGCTTCGATTCCTTTTGCTGCTTCCGGGCATTCGATGATCGGCAGTCCGATATTGATTGCATTGCGATAAAAAATCCTCGCAAATGTCTCTGCGATCACACAGCTTACTCCTGCCGCTTTTAAGCAAAGTGGAGCATGCTCTCTTGATGAACCGCATCCAAAGTTCTTATTTGCCACGATCAAATCCCCCGGCTGTACCTTTCCTGCGAATTCAGGATCAATATCTACCATAGCATGACTTGCCAACTCTTTTGCATCGAATGAATTTAGATATCTTGCCGGAATGATAACGTCTGTATCTACATTATCTCCGTATTTGAATACTTTTCCAAGTGCTCTCATTATCTGTCACCTACTTTCTCCGGATTTGCGATGCATCCTGCAATCGCACTTGCCGCTGCCACTTCTGGAGAGGCAAGATAAATCAGGGAATCTACATGTCCCATTCTGCCGACAAAATTACGATTCGTTGTAGAGACACATTTTTCTCCCGCTGCCATGACACCCATATGACCACCCATGCAAGGTCCGCAGCTCGGTGTAGAGAATGCACATCCCGAATCAATAAAGATGTCTACCAATCCTTCTTTAATACACTGCTTATAAATCTTTTGTGTTGCCGGAAGTACGATCACTCTTACATCCGGATGAACCGTATGTCCTTTTAATATATTCGCTGCTTTACGCATGTCTTCCATTCTTCCGTTTGTACAAGAACCGATAACGACCTGATCGATCTTAATTGGCTCCATCGCCTCGATCTCATCAATCGTCTTCGCGTTCCCCGGAAGGTGCGGAAATGCCACCGTAGGTCTTACCTCTGCGAGATTGATCTCAACCACTTCATCATACACAGCATCTTCATCTGCTGTATAAATATGATATTCTTTATCTGAATGTTCTTTGATATAGTTTTCTGCAATTTCATCTACCATGAAGATACCGTTCTTTGCACCTGCTTCGATCGCCATGTTCGCCATCGTAAAACGGTCATCCATAGAAAGATTGGCAATACCGTCTCCCACAAATTCCATTGATTTGTATAATGCGCCATCTACGCCGATCTTACCGATAATATGAAGGATAATATCCTTTCCGCTTACAAAAGCAGACGGTTTTCCGTTCAGCACAAACTTAATCGCACTTGGCACCTTAAACCACAGCTCTCCTGTAGCCATACCTGTCGCAATATCTGTTGTACCAACTCCTGTAGAAAATGCGCCGAGCGCTCCATATGTACAAGTATGTGAATCCGCTCCGATGATGCATTCCCCGGCTACAGTAATACCTGCTTCCGGTAAAATTGCATGTTCGATTCCCATACGGCCAATCTCAAAATAATGCTTCAGTCCTTGCTTCTTGGCAAATTCACGGATGGATTTAGAGTTCTCTGCCGATTTAATGTCTTTGTTCGGCGTGAAATGATCCGGCACCAAAACTACCTTCTCACTGTCAAACACCTTGTCTGCCATCTGATAAAATACCGGCACAGCCATCGGTCCTGTAATATCATTTGCCATGACCACATCTAATTTTGCCTCAATAAGCTGTCCCGCTGTAACAGATTCCATTCCTGCATGTGCTGCAAGAATTTTCTGTGTCATCGTCATTCCCATAGACGATCCCTCCTTTATCTTTTTAAACAGTCTTTCACTGCTACTTTCTGTGTGCTATTCTACCATATAACTACTACAAAACGCAAGCAAAAAGGGATGCTTTCACATCCCCGCATAGACTGTCTGATATAGTTTTTGCAAAAGCGCCGCCTGCTTTCTCACGTCACGTTCCTTCGCTTTTTTTAATCCTGCATTCGTAAGCCTTGGAATCTGTCCCTCCATGATCTGATGGATACGCATTGCAAAATCCGCATTATCTCTTCCCTTATATACATCCTGCTTTTCCACAAGCCAATCCTCATACACCGGAATATCTCTTAAAAGAACAGGAATACTTGATGCCAATGCTTCTAATACCACGATCCCTTCCGTTTCCTCGTAAGACGGGAAAAAGAATAAATCACAGCATCCATAAGCAAGTCTTAGTTCTTCCTTCGGTAAGTATCCCGGGAATTTTAAGTTTGGCAATTCTGTTCTAAGTACGTCCCTTACTTTCTTTGGAATCTGATAAGAAGGCGTATGCCCAAACCAGATAAACTGATACTGCGGCATTCGCCGTGCCAATTCTACAAAATCCAAGATTCCTTTTCGCTCAAAATACAATCCTACTGACATAATGATTTTATCACTTTTCTGATAGCCGTATTTTTCCCGAAACCACTCTCGCTCTTCTTCTCTTCTTCGAAACTCCTGTGTATCAACACCATTGGAAATAACCTGCACCGGATTCTCAATATGATATTTTTCCAGCAAAAATTTAGAATAATTGGTAGGTGTTAAAATCAAATCTCCCGTCTTATAACATTTCTTGATCCACATTTTAAAGAATGGAGCGATAAGATTCGATCCGATAAAAGAATTGCGAAAATCTTCTTCCGTGGAATGTGCATGATAAATGACTTTCTTACCTTGATGTTTTGCTTTTTTTGCCATCAAATAATCACTTAAGAAGATGGTATTCAAATGCACGACATCATAATCTTCTTTGGGGTCGTCTGTAATCTGCACACCTCTTTTTTCAAGAAATTCTTCTTGCATAGCCATGGCTCGTCCAACTCCGCTTTTTAACACCGTATCTTTGTTTTTCGCATATAGTAATACTTTCATCTTCCTCGAACACTCCCCTTCTTTGTATCTTCCGGTACACATTCTCCACATTTTTTCCAAACACTTCCGTACTGAAAGGATATGCGGATGCTCTGCTCTTTTTTATCCTCATTTCTTTTTGCACCTGCAATACTGCTTCTATATAACCCGCAAATTCTTCCATTGTCTCATATGCATATCCGTTTTCGCCTGCCTGAAGCACACCGTTTAAACATTCATCTTTCCTGCATACAAGCGGTAACCCGTTGGCCAGTGCCTCGATATAAGTAAGTCCTTGCGTCTCACTGGTGGAAGCACATACAAATACATCTCCCATCTGGTAATACATACTGACTTCTTCCGGTTTGACCATCCCTGCAAACTTCACTTGTTCCTCAATACCAAGCTCTCTGGTTTTTTCTTCCAGCATCTGGCGTGCCGGTCCATCCCCTACGATCACAAACACAAGATCGCTTCTCTTTTCCACAAGCTTTGCAAATCCTCGCAGAAGTTCTGCCGTATTTTTCTCGAATCCAAGCCTGCCAAGCGAAAGTAGAATTTTCTTTTCTGCTGAAATTCCAAGTGCCTCCCTGCAAGCCACAAGTTTTTCTTCCGATACTTGTTCTTTAAATTTATCCAATCGAATTCCAGTCGGAATCACATTGATATCGCCCCATATCCCATATCCACGTAACGTACGTTCCACTTTTCGTGTGGGAGCAATGATACACTCCACATTTCGCAGCCTTCTTCTGATCCACGTTTCCAGTACATTTTTTTCTATCACTTTTCCAAGCGGAATATATTCTGTATATTGTTCATACAAAGTATGATATGTGTGCACCAATGACGCTCCTGTCGCTTTTGCAATCTTCTTCGCATAGTAAAAACTAAAAAACTCACATTGGCTATGTACTATATCTGGATGCCATGCAATCAGTTCATTCACATAAGTATCCACATTTGCAAACGGAATACGTACTTCCGGATAAATCCCAGATGGAATGGATTTCATATAATAATGTATACCATCTGTTTTTGCTTTGAATTCATCCGAAACCGTCAGTACCTTCACCTCATGTCCTTGTTCCTTTAATTCTTTTTCCAGATTCAATACAGAAGTCACTACTCCGTTGATCGTTGGTATATATAAGTCTGTCGTTATAAGTATTCTCATGTTCCCCTTCTCCTCTCGTCTAATCAATCTGCCCTTCAAATCTAGGCAATCAGTTTCCCAATAAAACTTCCGGCATAGACAAGCGCTAAACTATATAATGCAATCGATGCCGGTTTCCCAAACACAATAATTGTCGTGAATTTTTTCCATGTCATCTTGGTAAGCCCTGCCAGCATACAAAGAAAATCATCTGGTGCACATGGAAAGAAAATAGCAAGTGCAAAAAACTTGTCAAATTTTTTCCCTTTCTCAAGCCACCCTACATATTTTTCGTAAGTCTCTTCTTTCACAAAGTATTTCACAAATGTCTGTCCATACTGCCTTGCTAAAAAGAAATTAATCATAGAACCAATTACAATACCAATATAATTATATAAAAGTCCGTACCATGGTCCAAAAAAGATAACACCTGCTGCACACGAGACTCCTCCTGGAATGATTGGAATCACAACTTGTATAATCTGTATGATAACAAACAAAAGCGGACCAAACAAGCCAGTACTATGTATCATCGCTTCCAATTTTGTTTTATCGGTAAAAAGTCCCATCCGCCATCCATAGATACAAAATCCTATAATCGCTATCATGCTGATGACCGTCAAAATATTTATCATCATCCGCCATTTGGCTTTTGCCACTGTATATTCCATCTGTTTTCCTCCATCCGTCGTTTTACTGTACTTATAATAACAGATAATCTTTAAATACTGTTTTGGAAATTCTTAAAATTTAATAAAGAAAAATCTTATTTTAAGCCCTTTTGATATCTTTTGTAACAGTTCAGCCATGCACAAAGTCACAAAAATCTAAATTCAAACTTGTTTGAAAACGAAGATTTTTTGTGTACTTTGTATATGGCGCTCTGCCATAAGCGAGGATTTAGCCACGTATGTGGCGAAATAGGCTGCAAAGCAGCTAATCCGAGCTGTTATGGCTGAACTGTTACTGTCTTTTTCAAGTCTGATTCGAAATGATTGACGTATGCGGCCGAATCTGTTATACTGAGTTAGTCTTATATAACTCGCTGAAAATTATGCTAGAAAGGATGTTTGTATATGAACTTAAAAGAAGGTCGTAATGACCATACCTACAAAGTGTGTTCCATCCATATAGAACTGACGCTGGAACGCCGTCTGGAAGCATTGGGTCTTACAGAGGGTTCTCACATTACTATACTGAATAATGATAAACGAGGTTCTATGACCGTAAAATTCCGTGGAACAAGATTTGCTATTGGCAAGCGTATCGCAGATCACATTCAGGTCGAGGAGGTGCATCATGAGTAACTCAATTTCTGTTGGATTCATCGGTAACCCAAACTGCGGAAAAACAACATTATTCAACGCCTTTACCGGAGCAAACTTAAAAGTTGCCAACTGGCCTGGGGTAACCGTTGAAAAAAAGGAAGGAAAAACTTCCTATGAAGGATGCGATTTTAAACTGATCGATCTTCCCGGCATCTACAGCCTCACCTCCTATACAATGGAAGAGACGGTATCAAGAAATTGTATCTTGAGTGATGAAGTAGATGTTATCGTGAATGTCGTTGATGCTTCTTCGCTAGAGCGCAACCTCTATCTGACCTTACAGCTTATCGAACTTGGAAAGCCAGTCATACTCGCCTTAAATATGATGGATATTGTAGAAGAGCGCGGAATGGAGATTGACCTTCATCGTCTTCCGGAAATGCTTGGTATCCCTGCCATCCCGGTTTCGGCAAGAAAGAAATCCGGTCTTTCCATCTTGATGCATGCGGTTGCTCATCATGCGGACACGATAAAGCAAAGCCCATTGATTCATCATCACGATGCGAAAGAACAGACTTCCACGCATGTACATAAGCATCATGATGAATACGCTATGGTTTACGATGATGAAATCGAAGATAAAATCGATATGCTCATCGACATGCTGCAGAGTAAATGGCCAAATCTTGCACATCCAAGATGGCATGCAATCAAACTTTTGGAAAATGACAGTGAGGTTATGGAACATCACAAAATGGACTTCTCTTCTATCATTGACCATAGTTATGAAAAAGAAATCATTAATCAAAAATACGATTTCATTGACGAAATCATCTCAGAAACACTGGTAAATAAAGCGTCAAAAGCTGCAAGAACAGACCGGATTGACCGTCTGCTCACACACAAATACTTTGGGCTTCCGATTTTTCTTGGAATCATGGCATTCGTCTTCTTCCTTACTTTTGCGGTTGGCGATTGGCTGAAAGGCTATTTTGAAATCGGACTTGAGAATTTTTCTGCTCTGGTAACACACGCTTTAACCGCTGTCCACACGAATGAAATGCTGATTTCTTTGATCGTGGATGGAATTATCTCTGGTGTTGGCGGAATTCTTACATTCCTGCCGAATATTTTCATTCTCTTCCTGGCACTTGCCTTTTTGGAAGACAGCGGTTACATGTCACGTGTTGCCTTTGTCATGGACGATATCATGAACAGGCTGGGACTATCGGGACGCGCTTTTATTCCTTTGTTACTCGGATTTGGCTGTTCCGTACCTGCCATTATGGCATCCCGTGCACTGGAACACCGTAAAGACAGATTGAAGACCATACTGATCACGCCATTTATGTCATGTAGCGCTAAACTGCCTATTTACGTATTATTTTCTGATATGTTTTTTGCGAAGCACGCTATGCTCGTATGTTATTCGATGTATTTAATCGGAATCGTAGTCGGAATCCTGTGTGCATTTATCCTTTCCAAATTCGATGGAAGTAAATCCGATCATGCATTGCTAATCGAACTGCCGGAATACAAATCACCAAACGCACACACCATCGCTATCTATGTATGGGAGAAGGTAAAAGATTATCTGTCAAAAGCCGGAACCGTGATCTTCATCGCTTCCGTCATTATGTGGGTAATCCTAAACTTTGGTCCGGCCGGTTATGTAACAGATATCAGTCAGAGTTTTGGCTCCTATATCGGAAAGTTGATCGTTCCTGTATTTGCTCCGCTCGGCCTTGGCTACTGGCAGATTGTCGTAGCACTCATCGCCGGAATCGCAGCAAAAGAGGTCGTTGTCTCAAGCTGCAGCGTGCTCTTTGGAATTGGCAGCGTCACAACGACTGCCGGGATGACAGTCCTCGCCTCCACACTCAATGGCATGGGATTTTGCACCGCTAACGCATATTCTCTGATGGTATTCTGCCTGTTATACATTCCGTGTACGGCAACTATCGCAACCATACACCGGGAAACCGGCAAAAGAAGTACGACTACTCTGTTCGTTGCATTCCAGTTTGGGGTTGCCTGGATCGTAAGCTTTCTTGCTTATCACATTGCACTGCTTTTCTAGGCAGTACTTTGTAAAATGCGGCAAATATTGCCCACAGACCCAAATAAACTATTTCGGAAAGTATAAAAAGCTGCTATGCCAATAAACTTATCAACTGGCATAACAGCTTTTTCTTTAATAGCCTTGATATGGATTCTCCTGCACGAAAAATCCCGGAAGTTCCATCTCATTTGTAAATCCTTGATAAAATCCATGCACCCGCATCACTGCATATAACTCTGCACGCGTCGCCTCGATATATGGTGTCGTCCAGAATATCGGAAGAATATTGCATGTAAACGCTCCTAAAATTATCCAGCCGATGAATGACAGGTCTAATAAAAATGCATTTATCTTCTGCCCATCCATCATGCGCTTGCTAAGTTCAAACGCCCGCTTTGAATCTATCGCAGGATTTTCTGAAAGAATATAAGGCACCATACGATATTCATAGGATTTGATAATCCCAGGAACGACCAAAAGCAACGTCCACAAGAAGGTGTACAAACTCTTCAAAAACATAATTTCCACAATATTCATGTAATGTCCACAGCGAAATCCATACAGCACTTTTACTAATCCCGGACGATCTTCCCTGTTCTCCATAAAAAACCGATTACCGCCTACTGTAAACACCTTTCCTACGAAAATTGAAAATAAAATCCCCGCAAATGCAATGATCACAGCCAGTATCACGCTAACAGAAGTGAGCAAAAATCCTAAAGGATTCTTTAAAACCTCCCAAACTACCCCCTCTGACTCTGCCAGTCCGGAAATATTAATACTAACCGAGTTACCTCCTCCTTGAGAAAAACCTCCTATCACAATAGATACAATGAGCGCTACTGCCACCGCCATCCAGTAATTCCTCTGAAATGCACTCATGCCCCGACTTTTCAAATCACTATTTGACCACATAAAATTCTCCTTTTGTTCTTCTTATATTTTTCTGCGCTTCAGACCCTCTTCAATATATGGTATCTCAATCGGATCGATCGGATCTACCGGATTCTCCTGCGTCCCTTTCTTCTTTCTGCTATGACGTTTCATAAGTTCTCCGCTTCTATTGTATACCCAAAAAGAATAGGTCAATATTTTACTTGCCTTCCCCATCTTATCCTTCGTGGTCTTATGATATAGCTCTCCTCCGGTTTCTAAAACTGCTTTTTCCCTGATAAGTGAGATTAACTGTGTCTCACAGGTAACTGTCTCCGGCAAAATCGTATAACCACGTCCTACACAGTCCGGACGATGGGCATCGCTTCCTCCGCTACCTGGCTTATGATATTTGAGCGCCGCCTTTAGCGCGCCTGCATTGGATTCTGCCGGTTCACAGGCATTAAATGTCTCCATAAAATCAAATCGCTTTGTAATCTCTGGTCCATTGTAATATCGCTTCGTATTCATAAAGCTTAAATATTTCTCACCGCATGGGTGTGCCGGTCCTAAAATCCCACCGTGGCGGTGTACAAAATCAATGAGCATAGACAGACGCATTCCGCGCATCTCCAAAAGGCGCATCTTGACCCCTTCCGGCATGATCACAATGATATGTCCCGCATCCCTTGTATCGTACTCAATTCCTTTGAACACATAAAAGTCCGTGTGCTTTTTATCCTTGATGTTCTTCTTCCAGTAACGATAACCGTTATACGTATTATGATCGGTTATGACCATTCCCTGAAATCCTTTTTCTTTTAATCTCTCTATATATTCTTCTATTCCTACTTTACTGTCAATAGAACCTTCTTTCACATGACAATGCATATCGATCTTCATAGGCAAGCCTCCCTTCGGAACTATATATGTATTATTATACAACTTCGCACATTATACGGCAATAAAAAAGAGTTGCCACCAAAGTACAAATTCTGGTAATAACTCTTCTTTCCCTGCAATATTTAATCTTCGTCATCATTATCTAAGTCAATGATCATAGTTCTTGCGGCTTCTACTTCATTCTCCACAGAAGCTTCTTTTTTGATACTATGTGCCTGTTCCAATGCGAGCTTTCCACGGCGTCTGCCTTCGATCGCAAACTGAACCATAATACCCACGATACTAAGTACAACTCCTGCCAGCAGAATCAACAAACCTTGTTTTTCACTTAATGCTAACAGTTCGCCTCCTGCCAATGCAATACCAAAACCTCCCTGAAGTCCCGTAACAATAATGATGATTGGTTCTGAATATATAACGCCTATGATACCAAATACAAGTCCAACTGCCAAACTGATACCACCACTTACCAGTTCGTTGGTGATTACTGATGCCAAAAGCATGGCTGCCAGGCTTGTTCCCGCGCCCCAGCAGAATAGAAACACACCCACTTTATACAGTTTATATGCAATCAAGGCCGCAATCACTCCACATACAAGAGCCGCTCCTAATGCCGCCCATGATGTAATATGGTATATACTAGCACCAACCAAGCCTATAACTGCACCTAACAGTAATCCTCCGACCGCAAGCCAGACACGATACATTTTCAATCCCAAAAAACACGTTATGATCGCAAATATAAGTGTGCCGATCAATACTGCTTGCGTGTTCCCCTCTGGTAGTTGAAATGTACTGATAATATCCGTTGCACTGTTCATCAATTCCATATCGTTCTCCCCAAGTCTTATCCTAATCTGGATCTTAGAATTCTACCTTTCCAGCTGACTCTTCATTGATTACATAATATACAGCAGAATCTTCTGGTTTTACATATAAATCCATTGATTTGATATCTGATACTTTGTTCTTTCCTTTTGCCCACTGTTTCTTTACAGCAGCAACAAGGTCCTTTGTATCAACCTGATTCCCCTGATATTCTACAACGATTTTTTGTTTTACTTCTTTTTTCACAGTTGCTTTTTTCACCTTCTCAACTACCTTCTTTGCTTCCGGAACAACTTTTTCTTTTGTTGTAGTCTCTACTGTCTCAGCTGCTTTCTTTGCTGCTTCCTTTACTTCCTTTGCTGTCGTCTCTACTGTCTCAGCAGCCTTCTTTGCTACTTCTTTTACTTCTTTTGCTGCTGCAGTTTTTGTTACTTTTTTTGTTGTCATAACGTTACCCCCTGACATACTAATAAACTATTTTTTTCATCTCATTTTCGTATTATAACACATCCATATCAAAATAGTTGTTTTTTATTCATTTTCTGCATTTTTAACAACGCAAAAGATGAATATCAAGTAATTTTTATTCATTGATACTCATCTTTTGTATAGTTTTTCTAATATTTATGGTCTATTTTTCCATCTTCTTTATTATAACGACCGTTCCAAGCATCAGCACAATTCCGATTGGGAGTGAAACCCACGCACTCTGTACGAATCCCGCAATTATGTATGTAATAAATGATATTACCGCACACACAATCGCATACGGAAGCTGCGTAGATACATGATTTACATGATCACATTGTGCTCCTGCCGAAGCCATAATCGTCGTATCAGAAATTGGAGAGCAATGATCTCCGCATACCGCTCCTGCCATACATGCAGATATTGAAATGATCAAAAGCGTCGGATTAGACTTCTCAAATACGGCAACAACAATCGGAATCAAGATTCCAAATGTTCCCCATGAGGTTCCGGAAGCAAATGCAAGACCGCATCCTACTAAGAAGATGATTGCCGGAAGGAAATTCATAAGTCCTCGTGCACTTGATTTCATTACTGCTTCGACAAACGGAGCTGCTCCAAGGCTGTCTGTCATCGCTTTTAACGACCATGCAAGAGTCAGGATCATAATAGCGGGTACCATAGCCTTAAAGCCTTCCGGCAGACATGCCATACAGTCTTTAAAGGACAAGACACGGCGCACCATATAAATAATAATCGTAATAATCAATCCAAAGAAACTTCCGATCGCAAGACCCACAGAAGCATCACTATCAGAAAACGCACTCACAAAGCTCTTGCCTTCAAAGAATCCACCCGTATAGATCATACCAATCACACAGCATACGATCAGTGCAACAATCGGAATCAGCAGATCCATCACACTGCCCTTTGTATTAGGCTGAGTTGTCTCGCTCTCATAAGGACGTCCTGCTGTAGTAAACAAATCGCCCTTTGCAGCATTCTTCTCATGTGTTTTCATCGGACCAAATTCTATCTTCATTACTACCATGGCTACCATCATAACAATGGTAAGCAGCGCATAGAAGTTATATGGAATTGCCTTAATAAAAATAGCAAGTCCATCTTCTCCTTTTACAAAGCCGGTAACCGCCGCTGCCCACGAAGAAATCGGCGCAATGATACATATCGGAGCTGCCGTTGCATCAATCAAATACGCCAGTTTTGCACGGGAAATTTTATGCTTGTCCGTAACCGGGCGCATAACACTTCCCACAGTCAGACAATTAAAATAATCATCAATAAAAATCAATACACCAAGTACGATAGTCGCAAGCTGCGCTCCTACTCTTGATTTGATCCTTGTACTTGCCCACTGTCCAAATGCCGCAGAACCTCCTGCCGTATTCATAAGACACACCATCGCTCCTAAAATAACAAGGAATACCAAAATACCTACATTATAAGAATCTGACAATACTCCTATAATACCGTCCTGAATCACATGGGTCACTGTTTTTTCAAAATTAAATCCAGACCAGAACACTCCTCCCACTAAAATACCAACAAACAAGGAACTGTATACCTCTTTCGTGATCAATGCAAGACCAATGGCTATCAACGGCGGAATCAATGCCCAGACCGTGGCATACATTGCCGGTTCATAAGATTTTTCTGTTTCTGCCGCAAACACGGTCAAGGAGCAAATCACCGTGAGCATCAGTACAGAACATAATATGGACCATACCTTTCTTTTTGAAATGTGCATATAAAAACCTCTCTTTCCTTTTTTCGCAACTTACAACATCTTATCCGAAAATATTCTTTCATTTTTTCCATGGGATGTCAAGCACTATTTCCCCCATTTTCGTCATCTTGTACTCAAATCCTCTCTTAACTCACAAATTTTTGACACTTTGCCATTTGCCCAGTATAACTTCACTGTGTTAAACTAATATTGTCTTAACAAAGACACTTATTTTCAATTTCATTACCCTCCAAAAAGAGCCCTCTTTTTCACAAAGAGAAGCTCTTTTCCTTTTTTCTATGATTCTGTTTTTTGATTTCCCAGTTATTTTACAGCTCGTACGCTAGATACACCTTCAATCTGTCTTAACTGTTCCAATACATTTTCATTCACAACACCATCCACATCAAACATGGAATATGCGTATTCGCCTTTACTTTTGTTAAGCATATCTGAAATATTCACTTTATTGTCAGCGAATACTTTCGTCAACTGTCCGATCATATTCACGATATTCTTATGTGTGATCACAACTCTTCCTGCCGCAACACAAGTTCCCATATCGCAGCTTGGGAAATTCACGGAATTCTTAATATTACCATTTTGTAAAAAGTCTTTTAATTCTTTCACTGCCATGATCGCACAGTTATCTTCGGATTCTTCTGTAGACGCTCCAAGATGAGGAGTGATCAGAGTGTTCTCCACGCCGGCAATGATCGGATTGGCAAAATCTGTCACATATTTTTTTATGTGTCCTTCTTTTAATGCTTCTACTACTTTATTCTCGTCTACAATCGCATCTCTTGCAAAATTAAGAAGCACCACTCCATCTTTCATCATACTGATTGCCTTTTCATCGATCATTCCTTTTGTATGATCATTAAGCGGTACGTGGATCGTAATATAATCGCTCTCACGATAAATTTGTTCAATGTCATTGATATGCTGGATACTTCTGGAAAGATTCCATGCTGCATCTACAGAGATAAACGGATCATAGCCGAGCACCTCCATGCCAAGGTGTATGGCTGTGTTTGCCACTTGTACACCTATTGTTCCAAGTCCGATGACGCCTAATTTCTTTCCACTAATCTCGCATCCGGCAAATTTCTTTTTACTTTTCTCAGCAAGTTTCCCGATATCCTCTTTATCTTTCTGCTCTACTACCCACTCAATACCGCCAACGATATCTCTGGAAGCAAGCAGCATGCCTGCGATCACAAGTTCTTTTACACCATTAGCATTCGCCCCTGGTGTATTAAACACAACGATTCCTTTTTCTGCACATTTTTCTAACGGAATATTATTCACACCCGCGCCGGCTCTTGCAATTGCTTTTAAATTTTCCGGCAGCTCCAACTCCTTCATATCTGCGCTTCTTACAAGGACTGCGTCCGCATCTTCTATCTGTTCTGTCTTTTCATAATTGTCTTTAAATCTGTCAATTCCTGCTTTAGAAATCGGATTCATGCAATAATACTTGAAACTCATTATCTATTCTCCTTTTCAAACTGTGTCATAAATGCTACCAATGCCTCTACACCCGCTTTTGGCATTGCATTATAGATGCTGGCACGCATTCCGCCTACACTTCTGTGACCTTTCAGGTTCACAAGCCCTGCTGCTGCTGCCTCTTTTACAAATTTTGCATCCAATTCTTCATTTCCTGTAATAAACGGCACATTCATAAGTGAACGGTCTTCTTTTACAACCGTCCCCTGAAACAATGAGCTTGCATCCAGGAAATCATATAAAATCTTAGCCTTTTCTTCATTGCGTGCTTTCATTACTTCCAGTCCGCCCATCTTTTTCAGCCACTTAAATACTTTGCCGCACATATAGATACAATAAGTATTCGGGGTATTATACATAGAACCGGCATCTGCATGTGTCTTGTAATTCATCATTGTCGGCGTACCCTCTAACACATCACCGGTAATCAAATCTTCTCTTACTACAGCAATCACCATACCTGCCGGTCCGATGTTCTTCTGCACACCGCCGTACATAATACCATATTTCTCAATATCAATCGGTTCTGACAAGAAGCAAGATGATACGTCAGATACCAAAAGTTTTCCCTTCGTATCCGGAAGCTTATGGAATTTGGTTCCATAAATCGTGTTATTCTCACAGATATACACATAGTCTGCATCTTTGCTGATCTGCAAATCGGAACAATCCGGAATATAACTAAATGTCTTATCTTCAGAGCTTGCTATCTTATTCGCTTTTCCATATTTTGCCGCTTCCTGATATGCTTTTTTTGCCCACTGTCCGGTAACGATATAGTCTGCTACGCGATTTTTCATAAGGTTCATCGGAATCATGGCAAACTGTAAAGAAGCGCCGCCTTGCAAAAACAATACTTTATAATGTTCTGGAATCCCTGCTAATTCTCTAAAATCTGCTTCTGCCTCATCTATAATCTTCTTGAACGAGCCCGAGCGATGGCTCATCTCCATAACTGACATTCCACTACCGCCGTATTCCAGCAATTCCATCTGTGCTTCTTTTAAAACTTCCTCTGGCAGCGTCGCTGGTCCTGCCGAAAAATTATACACTTTGCTCATACTCATTCCTCCTATTTTCTCTTTGTTGCTTTATCACAATGCTGAATAAAACTATTATGCATCTTTTTGTAAGCATTTGTCAATATTTTTCCTGTTTTTCTCCATTATACTTTTGTTGTTCTTAATTTCTCAGCCCAACGCCACATCCAATATCATCATAATCAGAAATCCTACGATGAATCCCAACGTGCCTTCCTTTCCTTCGTTTTCGCCATCTGTCATATGAGCCTGCGGAATTAATTCTTCCACGACCACATAAATCATCGTTCCTGCTGCAAACGCAAGAAATACCGGAATACAAATCTTAAAAAAACTGACAAACGTTGCTGCGATCACACCAAATATAGGTTCCACAATAGCTGTCATGCTCGCCACCAAAAATGCCTTCTTTCTGCTCATTCCCTCGTTCATAAGCGGCAATGCAACTGCAGTTCCTTCCGGAAAATTCTGGATAGCAATTCCCAGCGTAAGTGCAATTGCTCCCGATAAAAGCGCGGCATCTTCCACACTTTGCGCGGCTAACGCAAATGCAAGACCCACTGCCATTCCCTCCGGTATATTGTGTACCGTCACCGCCATGACAAGCATCATCGTACTTTTGCGCAACGTCACCGGCTTATTTTCTTGCTTTACATACCACTTTCGTACACTGGAATCTGACAAGATCAAAAGGAACACCCCAAGAAGAAACCCTCCTGTGACAACCAGCCAGCCAATCTGTTCATTCTCTTCTGCCTGTGTAATTCCCGGAAGCAAAAGCGACCATATCGATGCCGCTATCATCACCCCGCCGGCAAATCCTAAAAAACCTCTTTGCAGCCCGCCTCCAATCTCTTTGCGAATGCAGAATACGCCCAGCGCTCCACATGTCGTTATAAAAAATGTAAAAAGAGTTCCAAGAAACGCAAATAAAATTCCATTCATATATATCACCTCTGCCAATAATATATGAATGGAATCTCTATTTCGTTATTCGTATTTACACATAATGATATACTTCCCGCTTTTTTACAAAAAACCTGACAGATATAAATAATGTCGCTATTTCTGCCAGCGGTACCGCCAGCCATACTCCGTCTATTCCTAAAAGGAAAGGCAATGCCAATACACTAATTACAATAAACACACACGTTCTGCAAAAAGAGATGATTGCTGAAATCTTCCCATCAGAAAATGCCGTAAACATTGATGAGGCAAAAATATTCGTACCGGCAAACAAAAAATTAAAAGAAAACAAAAAGAACCCCCTCACTGCAAGCCGATACGTATTTGTATCCGAACCCGTAAATACTCCGACAATCTTACTGGAAAACACAAGCGCCAAAATCACAATTACTACTGAAGAAACCGCAATAAATCCTATACAGATTTTATAAATCCTCTTAAGCTGTGCATAATTTTCGCTTCCATAATTGTAACTAAACACCGGCGCTACCCCCATAGAAAAGCCAAGATACAATGATACAAACAAAAACTGTCCATATAACACAATCGTAATAGCTGCCACACCATCTTCTCCAATCAAGCGCAGCATCGTCATATTAAAAAGAAAGGTCACCACTGCGTTAGAGAGATTGCTGACCATCTCAGAGGATCCATTTCCGCAGCTTTTTAAAAGTACCGGAAACCGAAAAACAGGTTTTGTAAAATACAGGCTCTTCTTTACCGCAAAAAAATATATGATTCCCGGAAGTGCCATCACCATCTGTCCCAATCCGGTCGCCAGTGCTGCTCCTGCGATTCCCATCTGGAATGGTTCCATAAAAACATAGTCCAAAATAACATTCAAGAGACCGCTCAAAATCGTCAGCGTCAATCCCAACGCCGGTTTTCCTGCCGTCACAAAAAATGTCTGAAAAAATACCTGCATCATTGTGATCGGAGCAAAAAGCAATGAAATCCCCATATAAGTCTTGCAATCTGCCAATAATACCGGTGTCGCTCCTAACATCTTGCAGATAAATTCCAAAAACAAAATCCCTATGATACCAATTATGATACCTGTTGTAATGCTCACTGACGCCAGGAAAGAAAAGTTCTGTCTCGCCTCTTCCTCCTTTTTCTCTCCAAGCTGCCTTGCCACGATGGCACTTCCTCCCGTAGCCAGCATAATTCCGCATGCAAGTACGACATTAATAACCGGATATGCTATGTTAAGCGAAGAAAGCGCATTACTCCCTACCAGCCTTGATACAAAAATCCCATCTACAATCGTATACAATGACATGAACATCATCATAACCATTGTCGGAAAGGCAAAACGCAGCAAGGAAAATACATTAAATTTCTGTGCAATTGAATTTGTCATAAGTCACCTCCGGATTCTGTTTATATTTTTGTGTTCCATACAAATGCATTGTATCCAAAATCATAACATAGCCCCTTTGAATTTACAAGTAAATACCCTTTAATAGAAATCAAAGGACAAATTAAAAAACAATTTGGAAAAACTCCCCTTTCGGGCTAAAATTATGGTAAAATAGTTAACGAAAAACATTTTGACCGTATTTTGCGGCTTATTGATGAGAAAAAAGCTATCTGCTGCGGCAAATGTTTTTAAAATAATACAGCTTCGAGAGGTACTTTATGAAACATCTAACAACACTCAAAAAAGCCATTGTCGCCGGTCTGGTAATCGGTATTGGCTGCACCGTTTTCCTGAATCAGGATAATACTATCGTCGGTTCCTTTTTATTCGGTCTTGGATTATTTACCATTATCAATCTTAATTTGAATCTATTCACTGGAAAAATCGGCTACCTTGACAAGGACAATTGGCTGGAAATTCTAATTACGCTTGTTGGTAACGCTATCGGAGTAAATATTATGGCTTTCCTTATAAAATCCACAAGAATCGGAAACCATCTGACCCAAAAAGCGTCTCCTATCGTAGATGCCAAATTAACTGATAATTGGGTAAGCCTTTTCATACTGGCAATCTGCTGCGGAACTTTGATGTATATTGCCGTTGCCACATTTAAAAAACAGCCAAATATCCTTGGAAGCATTGCAGTCTTCTTATGTGTGGCTGTCTTTATCTTAAGCGGTTTCGAACATTGCATCGCCAACATGTTTTATTTTAGTCTTACATGTACGCCAAACCAATACATCCTTCCGCTTTTCGTTATGATCGCAGGGAACAGCGTCGGCGGAATTCTATTCCATAATTTAACAAAATAAAAACGGTTAAGCCAAGAAAAGGAGCAGGACTTTTTAAGTCCCACTCCTTTTTCTTATGCTTATTCACTCACACATTTTTATGCATTTATTCTTTTCTTCCATGCAATGATGGCTGCTAAGATTGCCACGAGTCCTGCCGCTGCCGGAATTGCTGCATTCGCTGCATCACCTGTCTTCACAGTTGTTTTTCCGGAAGTACCAGTGCTGCTTGTCTTGCCGCCGTCAGAAGCAACCTTCTTATTATTATCTGAGTTCTGGTCGCCTGCTGCTGCTTTCTCATCCGCATTCAGCTCTTTTGCTACTTTTTCTAACGCTTTTACTGCCTCATCAATCTGGGCCTGTGTCGCATTCTCA
>CAJUFN010000023.1 GCA_910585545.1 uncultured Lachnospiraceae bacterium | reverse complement strand
AAGGTTTTTAATAGATTTAAACAATAAAAAAACAGGTAGTTTTTGACACTACCAAGGAATAGAAGGAAGAACGGTTATGAAAGCATATGAACATTTTTGTACGATTACACATCATAAGCGATTAGTTATGAAGGGCTGCTTCAAGGTAGGACTTTACAAGCAGGGTCTTCTTCATGACCTGTCAAAATATAACCCGGTAGAGTTTCTTGTAGGATGCAGATATTATCAGGGTACAAGAAGTCCGAATAATGCGGAACGGGAAAAAAAGGGATATTCTTCTGCATGGCTTCACCATAAGGGAAGGAATAAGCATCATCTCGAATACTGGATTGATTACAGCAGCGGTGATGAAAAAGGGATGACAGGTATGAAAATGCCAAAAAAATATGTGGTAGAGATGTTCATGGATCGTATCGCGGCATCTAAAGTGTATATGAAAGGAACCTATACAGACAGAAGTCCTTGGGAATACTATGAAAGAAGTGCAAACCATCTGATGCTGCATGAAGAATCGAGAGCGCTGCTCGAAAAAATGTTGAAGATGCTTGCAAAAAACGGAGAAGAGAAGACCTTTGCCTATATTCGGAAAGTGATTTTGAAAAAGAAACTGTAAAAGAAAATGTGAAAGATAAAAAAGAATTGTAATATATCATGTGAGATGGATGAACGCTTCATCTTAAGAGATATTACAATTCTTTTGTTAGGTTAGATATAATATGTTAATTAGGATAGAGAAGCTGTTCCTTTGAAATATGTTCAAGTACTTCCGTTAGATATTTTTTGGCCACATATCTTGCCATCGGCAGATTCATATCGAGATAATTTCCGCAGTCTTTTGCAGATGCGCCCGGTACTGCGTCGTGGAAATTGGCGATAAATGTGAACATTTCTCTCATCAAATCTACGATGTCTTTGGATTCATATGCTCCTGCAAGCAGAAGATAGAATCCGGTACGACAGCCCATTGGTCCGAAATAAAGTGTTTTATCCTTATACTCCTCATGGTTACGCAAAAATGTAGCTGCGAGATGTTCAATGGTATGAATCTCAGCAGTGTTCATAACAGGTTCCTCATTTGGATTCGTGATACGGATATCAAATGTAGTGATTGGGTTACCTGCCACGTAATCCATGCGGGAAACATAAAGTCCCGGGATTAGTTGAATATGATCAATGGTAAAGCTTGTAATCTTCTCCATAGGACACCTCCTAGTTGTCTTCTTCTGTCATAGAATAAACCTGACGTTTTCTGGCCATTTCGTCACTGGCAAGATATTCGTCATAAGTAGTGATCTTATCAATGAGTTTTCCGTTTGGCATGATCTCCATAATACGGTTTGCAGTGGTCTCCACAACCTGATGGTCATGAGAAGAGAAAAGGATAACGCCAGGGAATTTGATCATACCGTTATTAAGAGCCGTGATGGATTCCATGTCAAGATGGTTGGTCGGTTCGTCCATTACAAGGATGTTCGCACCGGAAATCATCATCTTAGAAAGCAGGCAGCGCACCTTTTCACCACCGGAGAGCACATTGACGCGTTTTACACCGTCATCTCCGGAGAATAACATCCTGCCCAAAAAGCCACGTACATAAGTAGCATCCTTTTCTTCGGAATACTGTGTCAGCCAGTCGACGATGGAGTAGTCGCTGTCAAATTCCTTCGTACTGTCTTTCGGGAAATATGCCTGTGTAGTCGTAACACCCCATTTGTAAGTGCCTTCATCGGGTTCAAGTTCTCCGGTGAGAATCTTGAAAAGCGTCGTCTTTGCAATCTCATTGCCGCCGACGAAAGCAACCTTATCGTCGTGATTCAAAGTGAAAGAGATATTATCCAGTATTTTTTCACCATCGATGGTTTTGCTGATACCTTCTACGAAAAGGACATCGTTACCAATCTCGCGGTTTGGCTTAAATTCAATATAAGGATATTTACGGCTGGAAGGACGGATCTCATCCAGCTGGATTTTTTCAAGCGCACGCTTACGGCTTGTCGCCTGTTTGGACTTGGAAGCATTCGCGCTGAATCTGGAGATGAAATCTTGTAACTCCTTGATTTTTTCTTCTTTCTTTTTGTTTGCCTCTTTCATCTGACGGATAAGAAGCTGGCTGGACTCATACCAGAAATCATAGTTTCCGGCATAAAGTTGAATCTTGCCGTAGTCAATGTCTGCAATCTGTGTACAGACTTTATTCAAAAAGTAGCGGTCATGAGATACCACGATAACGGTATTCTCAAAATTGATCAAGAATTCTTCGAGCCATGCGATCGCGTCCAAATCAAGATGGTTGGTAGGCTCGTCGAGTAAGAGAATATCCGGATTGCCGAATAATGCCTGTGCAAGAAGTACTTTTACTTTTTCCGGACCGGTCAAATCTTTTAAGTATTTATAATGAAGTTCGGTATCAATGCCAAGGCCGTTCAATAAAGTAGCGGCGTCAGACTCTGCTTCCCAGCCGTTCATTGTTGCGAATTCACCTTCCAGCTCACTTGCCTTGATACCATCTTCTTCTGTGAAATCTTCTTTGGCATAAAGGGCATCTTTTTCCTGCATGATCTCATACAGGCGTTTGTTACCCATGATGACCGTATCGAGTACCGGAAATTCATCATATTTAAAGTGATCCTGCTGCAGGAAAGAAAGTCTCTCGCCAGGAGAGATGGCGATCTCCCCCTTAGTTGGTTCCAGCTGACCGGATAAAATACGAAGAAAAGTAGATTTTCCGGCACCGTTTGCACCGATAAGCCCATAGCAGTTTCCTTCGGTAAACTTGATATTTACATCTTCAAACAATGCTTTTTTTCCAACACGCAGTGTAATGTTATTTGCACTAATCATTTAGAATTCTCCTTTTATAAAAATAGATAAAAAAATAGTATGTTTTACGTCTTATTTGCCAAGGCTTATATTAACATAGACGGATAAACCTGGCAAGGTGCAAAAACTTTTGTTTGCAGATTGCCAAAAGGAGAAAGTAGTATATAATAGAGCCTATGAGTAAAGAAAGAGAGGACTGTTTATGATAGATGCAACTTTAGTGTTGGAAGGCGGGGCAAAAAGAGGCGTATTTACAGCAGGAGCGCTCGACTATCTGATGGAAGAGCAAATGTATTTTTCTCATGTGATCGGAGTATCGGCAGGCGCATGCAATGCGATGGGTTATACCTCAAGACAGATTGGCCGCACGAAGGACTGTATGATACAAAACGAACGTAAATATAGTTATTATCCATCGATGAAAACAGTTATCAAAGAGAAGACGCTGATCGACATGGAAAAACTTTTTCATCGATTTTCGTTAGTGGATTTTCCGTTTGATTTTGAAACTTTTTTTGCCTCCGAGATGACTTGCGAAATGGTCGTGACGAATTGTGAGACCGGAAAGGCAGAATATCTTACGGAGCGAAGTGATAAGGAACGTGTCATGAAGATATGCCGTGCATCCAGCAGTCTGCCGCTTGTGGCGCCAATCGTAAAAATAGATGAGGTACCTTATTTAGACGGCGGGCTTGCGGATTCCGTGCCATTGAAACGGGCAATGGAAATCGGCAATAAAAAGATTATACTTATTCTTACCAGACAAAAAGGATACCGTAAAAAAGCACTTACCAAGACAAGAGCAAGTCTTTGTTACAGAGCCTATAAAAGTTATCCAAGGCTTGTAGAGGCTATTATCCGAAGATCCAGAGAATACAATCATATGATGGATATTATTGACAGACTGGAGGCAGAAGGAAAGATATTTGTGATACGTCCGCAAGTAGTGTCTGTGGGCAGGATGGAAAGTAATGTGGAAAAGTTAAATGCTTTCTATCAACATGGGTATGATAGTATGAAGCAAGCAAAAGAGCGGTTGGAAAAGTTTATTACATCTTAAAAATGCGTAAAAAATTATAACATTTGCATAGATTATTGTACAGACTTTCAAAGAAAAAGGACATATTATATATAATATCCAATGAACAGGAGGAGATATTATGAAGAAAAAGAAAGTCCTTGCCCTTTTGGCAGTATGTACACTTGTTGCAGGCACGTTGTTTCCGCATTTGCCGGGAGCAGGAGTGGGGCTTACCAATGTGTTTGCAGCAGAAGATACCAGAGAGTGGACGAACAACGCAGGAATTTTCCAGGTGAACAGAGAACGTGCACGAGCGACATTCTATCGTTATGACAATGTAGAACAGGCGCTTGCAGCAAACAAAGAGGAATCGAATTACTACCAGCTTTTAAATGGGGATGACTGGAAATTTAGCTGGGCAGTAAAACCGGCGGAGAGAATCGCGGCAAAAGATGAGAACTTTAACAAAGCAGATTATGATGACAGCGGCTGGGATGACATTGCTGTGCCGAGAAACTGGCAGACCTATGTAAATGAAGATGGTTCGTTCAAATATGACCCGGTGATTTATTCAAACCAGAATTATCCTTGGATGAATGCAGAAGGAAAGAATTACAGCAACTACAAGTTGGGACAGGCTCCGGAAGAATGTAATCCGGTGGGAACTTACCGGAAAACATTTGAAGTAGATCCGTCCTGGGAAGGAAAAGAAGTGTTCTTGAATTTCGAAGGTGTGGAGTCTGCGCTGTATGTATGGGTAAACGGTGAGTATATCGGATATTCCGAAGATAGTTTTACAAGGGATGAGTTTGATATCACAGACGCATTGAATTTTGAAGAAGGCGCAAAAAACGTCATCACCGCAGAAGTATATAGATGGTGTGACGGAAGCTATATTGAGAATCAGGACTACTTAAGGCTTGGCGGAATCTTCCGTGATGTCTATATGACAGCAAAAGAAGAGACGGAAATCCGAGATTTTTCAATTATTACCGATTTGGATGAGAATTATGAGAATGCGGAACTGAAGGTGGAAGCAGATATCCGTAATTTCACTGGTGATAACTTGGATGGCTATGCGGTAAAAGGCTATCTTTATGATTCAGAAGGGAATTTAGTGACGGATGCACTGACATCAGATGTTGTCTTTGAAGATGGAAATGAGACAAGTGTTTCCATGTCGGCACCGGTAGAGCATCCGGACAAATGGTCCTCTGAGCATCCGAATCTTTACAAATTAGTATTGGTGTTAGAAAAAGATGGAGTACAGTCAGAAATTGTATCCAGCAACGTAGGATTCCGTGAAGTAGAAGTCACAGATAAAGGAACTACCGATACCAAGATTCGGGTAAATGGACAGCCAGTCTATCTGTATGGTGTAAATCGTCATGAAAACGATCCGGAGACGGGAAGATATTTGACCGAAGAAGACATGAGGGAAGAAATAGAACTGATGAAGTCTTTGAATATCAATGCAGTTCGTACTTCCCACTATCCAAACGATCCGGTATTTTATGAACTTTGCGATGAATATGGCATCTATGTTATGGATGAAGCAAATGTAGAATCCCATAATGGACGAAGCCAGTTTAATGTGCCAGGCAGTCAGCCAGGATACATAGAAGCGGCAGAAGACCGTGCGATCAGCATGGTAGAAAGAGATAAAAACTATCCATCCGTGATCATGTGGTCACCGGGAAACGAGACAGGAACGGGAGATTCTCTGCAGGCAGAGATTGATTATTTCAAGAAGGATCATACAAGAATTGTTCATTATCAAGGCTGGAATGACAATCCGGGCGTAGATGTGATATCTAACATGTATCCGGAAATCGGTTCGATCAAAACGAATTATACAAGACCATATATTATGTGTGAATATTTACATACGATGGGTAACAGCGGCGGCGGAATGATTGATTATTGGAACAAAATCAGGTCCTATGAAATGCTGCAAGGCGGATTTATCTGGGATTGGGTAGACCAGACATTTAACACACCGGTCGTGGTAGATGGAACGTGGGATGGAGAGACGACATTCTGGGGCTATGACGGAGACTGGAATAAAGGACAGTTTGCATCATGGAAATCCGGTAATTCCGATTTCTGTGTCAACGGTATTATTTCCGCAGACCGTACGCTGCAGCCGGAAGCATATGAGGTGAAAAGAATCTATCAGGCATTGCAGATGAGTATGGAAGATCTTGCATCCGGAACAGTCACGGTTACCAATGAATATATTGATACCAATGCAAATGAATATACACTTGTATGGAATCTGGAAAAAGACGGTACGGTGATCGAGGAAGGAACGATCGACGAAGTAGATATTGCACCACAGACGACCGGAACCATAACCATTCCATATACCATTCCTTCAGATATCAAAGAAGGCGATGAGATTTTCTTAAATGTGGATTTTGTATTAAAAGCAGATACAGCCTGGGGCGGTAAAGCAGGCGATACAGTGGCAGAAGGCCAGTTTGATTTGGAATTTGAAGCTCAGGCGGCAGATTTGGGTCTCAAAACAGATGAGATGCCAATTTTTGGTGAAGATGGAGTGGAAGATACTGATGCAGAAGTAACCGTATCGGGGGATAGCTGGTCCGTAACCTTTGATAAAGAAGAAGGAACCCTTGCTTCTTTCAATGTGGATGGTACGGAGATGATTGCAGAAGGATTGAAACCAAACTATTGGAGAGCATATACCGACAACGATAAGAAAGAAGCCGTTGACGGAAAATGGAAACAGGCCAATGACAATGCCGTCGTAACCGGTGTGGAAGTCATGAAAAACGAGAAGGTAGTTTATGTAACGATCAACAGAACCCTTCCGAACTGCTCTGATTCAAAAGACAGCATTACCTATACAATCTATTCCTCCGGAGATGTGTTCGTGAAGAGCACGCTTGTACCGGCAGGCGGCATGGGAGAATTACTCCGTGTAGGTAACCGCGTGCAGTTAAATGGCAGTCTGGAGAATATGACATGGTATGGACGCGGGGAAGCAGATAGCTACAGTGACAGAAAGACAGGATATGATGTGGGAATCTATGAAAGTACAGTAACAGATCAGTTCGTAGATTTTGTGTATCCGCAGGAAACAGGGAACAAGACGGATGTACGTTTTATGGCGCTTACTGATCAAGAAGGCAAGGGGCTTTTAATCGATGCACAGGATCATCTTCTTTCTATGAGTGCATTGCATTATACGCAAGAGGATTTGGAGCAGGCAGGGCATCCATATCAGTTAAAAGGAACCGACAATACGGTAGTCACCATTGATTATGCACAGATGGGTCTTGGTACTGCAAGCTGTGGTCCGGCTACCTTAAAACAGTACAGACTTCCTGCAAACCAAAGCTATACATATTCGTATCACCTGAAAGCGTTGCGCGGAGAAACAAAAGAAGAGATGGCAGAAGCAAGCAAGGTGACAAACGTAGATTATACGAACCTGCTTTCGGAAGTAACCATCGATGGCAAAGTGTTAAAGGGATTTAATAATGAAGTGACAGCGTATGCTTATGAAGCATCGGATGCGTTTGCGGTTCCGCAGGTAAACGCCCAAGCCGTTTCCGAAGATGTAACGTTGGAAATCACACAGGCAGAAGGAATTCCTGGTACAGCTATGATCAAAGCAATTGCAGCAAATGGTTACAGCAGGACCTATGTCATCGAGATTAAGATGACAAAGGAAATCTATCTTTCTGACCTTGGATACGATACGACGAGAAGTACTTCCGGGTATGCGGGAATCCATGTAAATGAAGACAATGGAGGAACGCCTTTGGATCTTTGGATCGATGGAAAACGTGTACAATTTGAAAATGGATTCGGAGTAAATTCAGAATCCTTCCTGTATTTTGATATATCTGATTTGAATGTGACTCGTCTGCAAGTATGGGGCGGTGTGGATGCACATAAAGAAAAAACACAGGATGGTGTTCGCCTTGCGGTATTTGTAGATGGTGAGGAAGTGGAAAGCACAGGCGTCATGAAACATGGTCAGGACGCGCATTTCTTCGATGTGGATGTTACCGGTGCAAAAGAGGTTATGCTTTATGTAGACATGGTTGGAAAGAATGGCCATGATATGGTTTCCTGGTGTGACCCAAAAGTTATCAAAGGCGAAGGTACCAGTGAGGCTCCTGCATTTAAGCTTACCAAAGAAGCAACCGTAAAACTTGACAGAGAGAACAATATTCTTTACAACATCCCGGCTGGAACGACAGCGGCTGAATTAAAAGGCATGTTTGAGGAGATTGAAAATGCAGTGATCACGATGGCAGAAGCAATGGGCGGTCCGCAAAGTGATGATTCACCGGCAGCAACGGGATACAAATTAACGTTAGAAGTAGATGGAAGTATCAAAGATGCTCTCGTACTTGCTGTAAACGGCGATATTGATGGAAGTGCGGATGGGCTTGCCAATGAAAGTGATATTGCAGCAATGGAGAGATATCTGGCAGGGGAAGAGATTGATATTCTCTATCTTCGCGCAGCAGATTTGGATGGCGATGGAAAGCTTACGAATGCAGATATGAATCTTTTGAGAAAACTTACCGGAGAGGTAATTGAGACAAGCAATGTCTATTATTTGACCGGTGATGGCGTAGAAGGTGCAATGGAAGCAACCGAAGAGTATGAGGTACTCAAATATACAAGCGATTCTGTGTCCGGATGGGGCGGAATCCATATCAATAAGGCAGATACGGGTTCGAGTGCATCTGCGACAGGCATCAGCTTAAATATTGGCGGCGTGCAGACCCCATTTGAGAAAGGAATCAGTGCGAATTCAGATGCAATGATCATCTATGATCTGAGCACACTTGCAGGTGTGGAAAAACGTTTCCAGGCATGGGTTGGTATTGATTATGTGAAATTCGGAAAGACCGGACGTGACGGAGCGGCATTCTTATTCTATAAGGATTCTGTATCGGAAGAGAATCTCATCTACGATGCGGGCAGAATCGGACAGCAAGACGAAGCGAAATTTGTAGATATTGATGTGACAAATGTGAACAGACTTATCATGGTGGCAGAGAAAGGAAATTCAAACAGTGATGACTGCGTAGACTGGGCAGATGCAAAAATTCTTGTAAATGTACCTGTCAAAGCAGATAAAGAAGACCTTGCAGAATTGATTGATTACGCGAAGGGTCAGCAGGAAGTATCAGAGTATGAATATCTCGTTCCGACAATTAAGACATTGTTTGAAAAAGCGCTTGCAGAGGCAGAAGATGTCAATGGCAATGCAAATGCAACGCAGAAGATGGTAGATGCAGCCTATGATAAACTCCTGAAACTTGTACAGATGTTAAATTGGACAGGTAACAAAGGAAACTTAAATTCTTTATATGAAGATGTAAGTGGATGGAATAAAGACCTTTATACAGAAGAATCCTGGGCAGCCGTACAGGCCGCATTAGATGCGGCAAAAGTTGTTCGCGAAGATGTAGATGCACTTCAGTATGAAATTGATGAAGCATATCAGACATTGAAAGCAGCAGCAGATGCGTTGGTACTCATTCCGATTGACAAGAGTAAGCTTGAGAAATTAGTGGTTAATTGTGCACAGTACAAAGAAAATATCAAGAATTACGTGAAGTCTACAGCAGACATATTTACGGGAGCATACGAAGACGCATCCGGAGTGCTTGCAAATGAAGAGGCAACACAAAAAGAAATTGATTTGGCATACATTGCATTGCAGCAGGCAGTATTCGGTTTAAGAGAGATTCCAAATAAAGATAAATTAAGTGAATTACTCGATGTCGTAAAAGGAATTGATTTTAGCATGTATACGCAAGAAAGTGCGAAGGCAGTGAAGGCGGCATATGAAGTGGCGATGGCTGTAATGGAAGATGAAGAAACAACACAAAAAGAAGTGGATACGGCTGTACGTTCCTTGGAAACAGCGATTAAAGAGATGAAAGAGAATCCGGAAGGCACTTTAAAATCAGATGACAAAGTTGCTTCCGCGACATCCCAGAAGGGAAATGACAAAGCTACAACAGATAAGACAGCAAGTACAAGTCAAAAATCAGTGAAGACAGGAGATCATACAAATAGTATGGTATGGCTTGTGATGATGTTTGCCGCATGCGTTGGATTTGCCGCAATGAGAAGAAAGCAGCAAAGATAATGGGATGGAAAAGCGTTAATATCGCTCATTCGATAATGGAATAATTTAATAACAGAAAAACCTTACCGATTTTTAGGAATGAAGCTGAAAGTTGGTAAGGTTTTTGCTGTTTTAAACTCAGGTAAGTGATTTATTTACAATAGATAGAGAAGATGATAAGATGAAAGTAAAATTTCTTGAGAAGGATGGTAGGAATAGATGACGAGGGTACTGCTGATTGAAGATGATAAAGCGATTGTGGAGAATCTTTGTGCATTTTTAAAAGGAGAAGATTTTCTTGTGACGGCGGTGGATGGACAGACGAAAGCGCTTCACAAATTAGAAGAGGAAACCTACGAGATTGTACTTTTGGATGTGACGCTGGCGGAAGGGAATGGATATAGTACCTGTACGGCGATTAAAGCAAAATATGAGATTCCGGTGATTTTTCTGACAGCACTTGGGGATGAATTTTCTGTGGTGACGGGACTTGATATGGGAGCGGATGACTATATCAGCAAGCCGTTTCGCCCAAGGGAGCTGGTATCAAGAATGCGCTCTGTATTGAGACGTGTGGGACGTACGAGCCATATCATAGAAGTAAAGAATCTGAAAATAGATATGGAAAAAGCGCTCATCACACGAGACGGAGAAGAATTGTTTTTATCCGCTTTGGAATATCGTTTATTCTTAGTGTTTTTGAATCATCGGGGAAAGACTTTATCAAGGGGACAGCTCTTAGAAGAGATATGGGATATTGCCGGAGAATTTGTGAATGACAATACACTCACGGTCTATATTAAAAGACTGCGCGAGAAGATTGAAACCGATATCCAGAATCCTCAGATTATAAAGACAGTCCGAGGTATGGGATATCGTATGGAGGCTTAAAAAGATGTGGATGTTTCGGAACAAAGGGATGACAAGACAAATCAAGATTTGCTGTTTGTTACTTATACTTAGCATAGGGATTGCCGGTTTTTTTGGAGGAAGCAAGATGGCGGCAGCAGTTGGAATATCAGGATTGATGTGGACAAATCTTTATATTTGGCATGAGAGGAGCCGATATCAGGGAATCCGCAGTTTGACGGAGCAGATGGATTTGATACTTCACGGGGAAGAAACGCTGAATCTTGAACATTTCCGGGAGGGAGATCTGGAAATCTTAAGAGATGAAATTGCAAAAATACTTGTGCGTTTAAAGGAGCAGACAAACCTGTTAAGAAAGGAAAAACATATGCTCGCAGACTCGCTTGCAGATATTTCGCATCAGATTCGTACACCGCTTACCGCACTTCATATATTAATGGTACGTTTAAAAAGTGCAGACTTAGAACAAAGCGAACGCCGGATCATGATAAGAGAAGCAGAACAGATGCTGGATAAGATAGAATGGCTGGTAACAACTTTGCTTAAGATGTCTAAGTTGGATGCAGGTGCAATTGAACTGCAGTGTGAACAGATTCAGCTGGAAGAATTTTTAAAAGAAGCAATGAAGCCGTTTGAGATTCCGTTGGAAGTGCATGGAAAGGAGTATGAAATACATTGCGACAACGATATTTCATTTTATGCAGATTATGCATGGACTTTAGAGGCTGTGCAAAATGTAATCAAAAATGGTATAGAGCATACGCCGGATGGCGGTAGAATCTTTATTTCTTGTACAGAAAATCCGCTTTATGCAGAAATAACATTGATAGATTCCGGCAAAGGAATAGAGGAAAGTGATTTGCCGCATTTGTTTGAAAGGTTTTATCGTGGGAAAAATTCCGGAGAAAATAGTTTCGGTATCGGGCTTTCGCTTTCCAGGATGATCCTTACCAGAGAAAATGCAGTGATTACGGCAAAGAACGCAAAGAATGGCGGAGGACAGTTTCAGATACGGTTTTATAAATAGGAGAATTTGTCGCTCAAGTGTAACGTATCATTAAGAAAGTGGGAGATTTGATATAATATAATAAATAGTAAACTAAAAAAACTGATTATTTTGGCATAAAGTATATTTTGAAATTATA
The DNA here is from genome assembly GCA_910585545.1 of uncultured Lachnospiraceae bacterium. Taxonomy (GTDB): domain Bacteria; phylum Bacillota; class Clostridia; order Lachnospirales; family Lachnospiraceae; genus An181. The sequence goes on along the minus strand of CAJUFN010000023.1, from coordinate 19,991 downwards.
TTTTAATAAAAAAGTATATTTGTTTGCGTGAAATGAATAGAATCTCAAAAAAACTGTAAATTTATAAAAATAGAAATAATTATATTGATTAAATTGAAATATACATATATAATATATACATAAGAATTGCAATTCGATATAGTGTAGTAGCGTGAAGTTAAATATTATACGAATAGGAGATAGAACTGTGAGAAAAGATGCAAAGAAATTTAAGGGTACATTTAAAATTAGTATTTGTTTCATGATGCTTTTCTGTTTTTCTGTGGTAGTGAATGCTGCGGCATACATTTATTATGAGTATGGATTGAAAAGTGCTACTGTAGAAGTAGAAAATCGCCTTGGGTATAATAGTATTTATACTAAAAGTGTATCTGCGTGGAATAGTACAAGTACACCGGTAAATATAAAAACAGTGCCAGGATCTGGACATAGTTATGTTATTTCTGGGGTCTACAATGATACTTGGTATGGAATGTATACACCTAAAGATCTTCAATATTTGGTTACAGGACGTGCTGGTAAATTTACTATCGAATTAAATAGAAAACAGCTGGTAAGTGAGTCAGAAAATTTTTGGCAGAGTGTTTTAGTTCATGAATTTGGACATGCTTTTTGTTTAGGGGATAATCCATCTAGTGGAAACTCATCAATAATGAATTATGATAGGAATCGAAACACTTTAATTAAGCCTACAGGTAATGATGTTACAGGTGTCAATAATGCGTATTAGCGTAAGAGAGGTGATACTTTATGGAAAAAAAATATAACCCTAAAATAATTTTCGGCATTGCAGTGGTGGGAATCGTCTTGGTGATTAATATAGTCTGGATATTTTCTTTGTCTGAAAAAAGGGTATTAAAAGCAGATTATCCTTATTATTCTGAAGTGGAAGATATTACGATAGCGGCAGATGCAATCATAGTTGGCAAGGTCATTGATGCAGAGAAAGTACAAGAGATGAATGTCAATACAGACCCACAAACAAGAAATGAAGTAGACTCCATTCCGTATACAGTCTCGAAATTTGAAGCTATTGAGATTGTTAAAGGGGATATTAATGTGGGAGATATAATAGAAGTGAAGCAGCTTGGAGATTTTAAAAATATTCCGGAAGCTACTTTAGAGGAGATAGATGGATATTTCAAGTTGGGAAATTTGGAGTTGCTTTTTTTAGCTTCCTATGATGATGGAACTCCTTATTCTACGTTAAATCCGACTCAAGGAGCAGTACAGGTACTTGAAGATCAAACGTTATACTCTGCAAGTAAGTATTCTTTGTTTGGATATGAAACAAAAGCACGATCCGTACCACAAACATTAGATGATGCAATAGAAAAAATCTCTCAGTATATTAAGTGATTTTAGCAAGAATATTTTATGGAGTGAAAATCGGTTATTAGGGATATCTAATCTAATTATGAGGAAATAGAAATACCCCGCAGAAATGCAAGTTTTTTTGAAACTGCATTTTTGACGGGGTATCCCTTTTATGGATTTCCTGTATTTTTTATAAAGAACAATAAGTGACAGAATTGTTATAAAAAAGTCACGGCAGTGTCATGCACAGGCGATATACTTTAAATGAACAATGACAAATAATGTAAGGAAGACAATGATTTTTAAGGAGGAAGACATGGAGATATTACAAGTAGAAAATCTTTGCAAAGTGTATGGCGAAGGGGAGAATGTGGTGCGTGCATTGGATAAAGTATCGTTTGGCGTAGAACGAGGTGAGTTTGTTGCGATTGTAGGTTCGTCCGGTTCCGGAAAATCTACGCTTTTGCATCTGATCGGAGGGGTAGATTATCCGACGTCCGGCAAGGTGACAGTAGGCGGAATTGATGTGTATGCACAAAAAGAAGAGGAGCTTGCGATTTTCAGAAGACGCCAGGTGGGGCTTATCTATCAGTTTTATAATCTGATACCGGTACTCAATATCCGGGAAAATATGACGCTGCCAGTTTTGATGGACGGACGTAAAGTGAATGAAAAACGACTGGAAGAATTGTTGGATTTGCTGAAACTGCGTAAACGACAGAAGCATTTGCCAAATCAGCTGTCCGGAGGTCAGCAGCAAAGAGTGTCTATCGGGCGCGCACTTTTAAATGCACCGGCGCTTCTTTTGGCAGATGAACCAACGGGAAATCTTGATTCGGAAAACAGTAAGGAAATTATGGAGCTTCTTCGCTATTCCAATAAAACCTATCATCAGACCGTGATCGTGATTACGCATGATGAAGATATTGCGCTTATGGCAGACCGTGTTATTGCGTTAGAAGACGGAAAAATTGTAAGAGACGAGGTGATTCGTCGATGAATATTTTTTCAACGATTACCGCAAGGACAATGATGAAGAATAAAACAAGAACGATTGTAACAATCATAGGAGTTATCTTGTCGACGGCGATGATCACCGCAGTGACTACATTTGCAGTAAGTATGCAGAAGTTTTTGATAGATTATTCGATCAGCCGGGATGGAAACTGGCATGTACAAGCAGGGAGCGTGGAAAATGAAAGGGTTTTAGAACTAACCGGAAAGGAAGAAGTAAAAGAGGCTACTATTGTTAAAGAGATTGGCTATGCGCCTTTTGCGCCGGTGCAGGATAATTCTCCCGCAATGCCGTATCTTTATGTGCAGGCGCTCTCAGAAGCTGCATTAGAGAAGCTTCCGATGCTGATATCAGAAGGAAGACTTCCAGAGAACGAGAATGAGGTTGCGATTCCATCTTATTTGCAGTTCAATGAGGACGAAGAGGAAAGGACACTGATTGGAGATGTACTGACATTAGAGATTGGTGACCGAATGATAGATGGGGAGCGTCTGAATCAGAACAATCCGTATATCGGGTTAGAAGAGGATGAAGAACAGGAGACATTTCTTGCGCGGACGACGAAGTCCTATACAGTAGTCGGAGTCTATGACAGCTGGGTGAATGTAAGCTATAGCGGCGCCGGATATGATGTGCTTGCGGGTCCGACTCAGGAAGAGACGGTATATCAGGACATTTATTTTGAAATGAAGAATCCGAAAGACGTATATGCCTTTGCAGAAAATTACATTGAGGGAGGAGTAGAGTCTTGTATCTTTAATCAGGGACTGCTGCGCTGGCTTGGAGTAGCAGACAATGACAATTTTGGTACGGTACTGACGAGTTTGCTGACGATACTTATCATTGTGATTATGGCAGGAAGTATCACATTGATCTACAATGCATTTTCGATATCCGTACGGGAGAGAAGCTCGCAGTTTGGCTTGCTTTCTTCTATTGGTGCGACGAAAAAGCAGCTGAAAGGTTCCATGCGTTATGAAGCATTTTTTGTAAGTATTATCGGCATTCCGATTGGAATTATCTCCGGAATCGGAGGAATCGGCGTGACGCTTCATTTTATCGGAAAATATATCACGAAATTTATCCATGGAACGGATATGGGAATCGCGCTTACGGTGTCAGTTGGTTCTGTATTTGCAGCAGCGGTAATTGCGATGATTACGATTATGATCTCAGTATGGCTGCCGTCAAGGAGAATTAAGAAAATATCACCGATGGAAGCGATTCGTGCGACATCGGATATTAAGATTCGTCCAAAGGAAGTAAAGACAGGAAAATGGGTGATGAAACTTTTTGGGCTTTCCGGAATGCTGGCAGAAAAGAATTACAAACGTGATCGTAAAAAATATCGCGCAACGGTGGTATCACTGACGATGAGTATCGTACTGTTTACAACTGCTTCACTTTTTAACATGTATCTGATGAAGACGGGGGCCTTTGTATTGGAAGCTCCGGATGTAGAGCTGGAATACGCATTATACGAAGATGCAGTGGAAGAAAATGATGAGACGATAGAAAAGATACTTAAGAAAGCAGACGGCGTAACAGAGATATATAAGTATGGTTATCTATATTCCACACTGTTCATACCGGATGAATGGGCAGACGGTGGCTATCTAAAGCTTATGGGAGATACTATTGCCGGGACAGATGGAAAAACACCTCTGAATCTCAAAATGTTTGTTTTAGAAGATCATGAGTTTGAACTTTACGCAAAAGAGCAAGGAGTTAAGATAAAAGAGTATGAAGGAAACGGAGAACTGAATTTTTTGTATGTAAATATGGTTGGAGTATATAATCCGGATACACAGCGTTATGAAAAGCAGAAAATTCTTTCGAAAGGCGAAGGGGAGAAGATTGCCTTTGGCGAGGTGCATTATGAAGACGAGCAGCCGTGGTTTGAGTCAAAAGGAGAGGCAAGATTGTATGCGGAAGCGAAAGCGCTTCCAGAGGAATTAAGTTTATACGATGCACAGGGAGCGATTGTAATTTCAAAAAGTATGTATAAACGATTTGAGGAAACAATGTCAGAGTATGGTTTATCCACTAAATACCAGATTCAGTGCGAGGATGCAGACAAAACTTGCGAAAATATTGAAGAGGAGTTGGAAAGAAAAGGCTTGGGAGGAGCAGGAAGCATGGCAAATTTTGCACAGGATTATGAGGAAGACCGTAATACCATGGCAGCGGTAAACGTATTGACTTATGGATTTATCGTGTTGATTTCATTGATTGCCATAGCGAATGTATTCAATACAATCTCTACTAATCTGATGCTGCGCCGAAAAGAATTTGCAATGCTGCGTTCCATGGGAATGTCGCCAAAAGAGTTTAGGAAGATGATGAACTTTGAATGTCTGATTTACGGTATGCGAGCAATTTTTTACGGAGTTGTTTTCACAATTCTCATAAGTTTTGCGATCCGTTATTCCATCGGTGCCGGAGCGGACGTGGATTTTATCATCCCATGGATGTACCTAGGCATAGCTGTTGCCGGAGTATTTGCAGTCGTATTCATGACGATGTTATATACAATGCATAAGATAAAGAAAAATAATATCGTAGATGAATTAAAGATGAATTAAAAAGGAATTTTCATATTTCAAAACCAATCTATATATGCTAGAATGGAAACACGAGTTTGTGTAGAAATGGGGAAGAAAAATGACGCGTTTGGAGAAACAGCTGCAATTTATCATAGAGATTGACAAGGTGAAGAATATTTTCCGTCAGACATATCTCGCGGATGGGAAGCGCAAGGAAAATGATGCAGAACACTCCTGGCACATTGCGCTGATGGCAGTGCTTTTAAAAGAATATGTGCAAGAAGAAGTGGATGTTTTGAAAGTGATGATCATGGTGTTGATTCATGACCTTGTAGAAATTGACGCCGGCGATACTTACGCATATGACGAAGTAGGAGCGGCAACGAAGCGAGACAGAGAAGCAGCGGCGGCAGAGAGGATTTTTGGACTATTGCCAGAAGACCAGGGCAGTTATTTTAAAGATTTGTGGGAAGAGTTTGAAGCTTATGAAAGTGCGGATGCAAAGTTTGCACATCTTTTGGATAATTTCCAGCCGCTTCTGTTAAATGACGCATCGGGCGGAAAGAGTTGGACGGAGCATAAGGTACATAAGGAGCAGATTTACAAACGAAATGAAAAGATAGAAGAGACATCAAAGAGTGTCTGGAAACAAATGCAGAATATCATTGATGCACATATAGAAAAAGGAAATGTCATTCCTTAAAAAACAAATATAAATATTATCTAAATTTCAAAAAACAGGAGGAAAGCTTATGGCTACCATACGACCGTTTAGAGCCGTACGTCCGGCATCAGAACTGGTATCACAGATTGCAGCGCTGCCATACGACGTTTACAGCAGCAGTGAGGCGAGAAAAATCGTAGAAGAAAATCCGATGTCATTTTTAAAAATTGACCGCGCAGAGACACAGTTTCCGGAAGGAACAGATATGTACGCAGCAAAAGTATATGAGAAGGCGGCGGACACTTTAAAAGAAATGGAGGCAGAATCCAAGTTTGTGCAGGATAGGGAGGCATGCTATTACATTTATGCACTGACCATGGGTAGCAGGATACAAAGGGGGATTGTCTGTTGTGTATCGATTGATGATTATCTGAATGATATTGTAAAAAAGCATGAAAATACGAGAGAAGATAAAGAACTTGACCGTATTCGGCATGTAGATACCTGCAGTGCACATACGGGTCCTATCTTTCTTGCATATCGAATGAATAAAACGCTTCAAGATATGATAGAAGAAATCATGACACAAGAGGCGTTGTATAATTTCGTGAGTGATGACGGCATTCGTCATCAAATCTGGAAGATAAAAGAAACGGAAAATATTCAAAGAATCACAGATATTTTTGAAAAGACAGATAGCCTTTATATCGCGGACGGACACCATAGGGCAGCTTCGGCAGTAAAGGCAGGACTGATACGAAGAGAAGCTAATCCACACTATACCAGTGAAGAAGAGTTTAATTATTTTTTATCGGTATTGTTTGATGAAGAGGAACTTTGCATTTATGATTATAATCGGATTGTCTATAGATTGTCAGAGAAACTTGTTAAAGAACTTCCTGTTGCTTTGGAGAAGGACTTTATCGTAGAAGCAAAGGGGAATCATCTTTATCATCCGGTGAAGAAAGGTGAATTTGGCATGTATCTGGACGGTATCTGGTACAAGTTGACGGCGAAGGAAGATACTTGCCATGAGGATGCAATTGCCGGATTGGACGTTTCTATTTTACAGGATAAAGTGTTGGCGCGGCTTCTTGGCATCCAGGATCCAAAAACCGATTCGAATATTGAATTCGTCGGAGGAATTCATGGATTAAAGGTACTGCAGAAAAAAGTGGATGAAAAAGGAAATGCAGTGGCATTTTCTATGTATCCGACCTCGATGAAGGAATTGCTTCGCGCAGCGGATGAAGGCAGGCTGATGCCTCCGAAATCTACCTGGTTTGAGCCAAAGCTTCGAAGCGGTCTTTTTATACATAAATTTTAGATGACAGATGTAGGTGGCAGAATCAGGAGAAAATATATTTTTGATAATATAAAGGAGAAAAAATTGAAATTAAATGTTATTCATCATGTAGCAATTATTGTATCAGATTATGAGAAATCCCGCGAATTTTATGTAGACAAATTAGGTTTTGAGGTAATCCGGGAAGTATACAGGGAAGAACGGGGAGATTATAAACTGGATTTGAAACTTAATGATTGTGAACTGGAGATATTTGGAATTGCAGGAAGTCCTGAAAGGCTTTCTTATCCGGAAGCGTGTGGATTAAGACATCTGGCATTTTGGACAGAGGACATAGAAGAAGCCATCACATGGCTTCAGAGTCTGGGTATTGAGACGGAGCCGGTGAGAATGGATCCGTACACGAACAAACGAATGACATTTTTCCATGATCCGGATGGATTGCCTTTAGAATTGCATGAGTAAAAAATGAAAAAACAACATCCAGAGTTTGTTATTCCTGATTATAAGTGCTATACTGAAAATGTTATAATTTTTTAGCAAAGGAGAAGAGGGAATGAAACTGAAAAAATTTCTGGCGGGATTTTTGATGGCAAATGTTGTGATGACAGCAATTCCATCAGATTTTCGTACAGTATCAGCAGAGGAGCTGCCAGATCCGGTGATGCAGGTGACATTTGATGCGGCGAATGCAAAAGATGTGACCGGCAGGGGAAATGATGGTACTGTAGTGGGCAATCCTGAATTTGTGCAGGGAGTGTCCGGTAAGGCGATTCATCTTAGGAATTCGCAGGATGTTGCAGGTTTGAGCAAACAGGCGGAACAGTATGTCAATTTTGGTACGCCGGCAGATCTTAAGTTTGGAGCAGAGGATTTTTCGCTGGCTTTTTGGTTCAAGACAGATCCGCATGACAGAGAAGGCTCTGTAATAAGCAACAAAAACTGGGACAGCGGAAGCAATCCGGGATTCAATATTGGAGATATGAATCAAGGATTGAATCTTAACTTTAGTACAACACAGGGGCAAAGAACGGAGACAGACCGTTTTGCACAGGCTGCAGATGGACAATGGCATCATATTGCGGCAACCTTTGACCGTGACGGGGATATGATTTTTTATATCGACGGTCAGACCTATCCGGCTGGCAACTACAACAATAATGCAGCCGTACAGAATATCAGCGGACAAGCCGGCAAAAGTATTGATGTAACGAATTTTGTGCTTGGCGCAGATGGAAATTTTAAGAATAGTGTATCCAGTGTATATCTGGATGAAGTCAGTGTTTATAAATCTGTTCTTACAAAAGAACAAGTGACGGCACTTTCTGACATAGAGCTGCCAGAACCGCAGAAGAATACTCCGGTACTGGATGTAAGCTTTGACAATGAAGATGCATCCGACGCATCCGAATCAGGAATTAACGGAACTGTTATAGGAGACGTTGAATATGTAGAAGGCGTATCCGGTAAAGCGATTCATCTTGTGAATCCAGAAGGGATTGCAGGTGAAGGAGCTGCGGCAAAGCAGTATGTAAACTTTGGAACACCAGAGAATCTGCAGTTTGGCAAAGATGATTTTACGATTATGTTCTGGTATATGGCAGATGGAAATGATTCGCAGGAAGTTGCGGTAGTCAGCAATAAAAACTGGGACAGCGGCGGAAATGTCGGATTTGCTATTGGCGATATGCGTAATGGTATGACGCTTAATTTCCGGGCAAACGATACAAGCGGACGACTGGACACCGGACGTTTTGGCGGAGCTACAGAAAAAGATAAATGGCATCATATTGCGGCTGTGTTCAACCGTACCGGTAATATGATTCTGTATGTAGATGGAAAAAATGCAGACAGTAAGAGCATTAGCGGACAGGCTGGAAAGAGCATTGACGTCACAGATTTTGTACTCGGTGCAGATGGCAGAGGCCGCTATGGTGTGAAAGATTCTTATATTGACGAGCTGAAAGTGTATCGCAGCGCACTTAGCCAGGAAGAAATCAGCAATTACAACGCGCCTTATGTTCTGCGTAATAAAATTGCAGAATATGAGAAGCTGGCAGAAGAATCTGATGCATCCAAGGAAAAAATAGATGCATTTAAGGCGGCGCTTGCGCTGATCAAGAAGCAGGCAGAAGATGTAACAGATTTGGAGCGCATTGAAGAATTAAATGCTCTTTTAAAACGTGCATATAATGAATTTACCGGACCGGATAAAGGCATCATGCATTTTGAAGCAATCAGCGATACACATATTCCGGGTACGGATAATGCGAATGCTACCAATCAAAAATTGATCGATGTACTGGAAGATTTGAAGCGTGATTATCCGGATACTTCCGTAGTCTTAAATGCAGGTGATTTTTCACAGGATGGCAATGAAACACAGGTGAAAGGTTACTTCAATATTTTAAAAGAATACAAAGATGATTTTGAATTCATGACAGCGCTGGGCAATCATGATGTAAGATGGAAATCCGGCTGGGATGAAATCTATGAACGTTATATGCGTTATAATGGCGAATACATGGGAGAGACCGAAGGCGCCGTTTATTATGACAAATGGATTGACGGATATCATTTCATCATATTGAATACGGAGTGGGATATCAAAGACCGTGCATATATTTCTCCAAAACAGCTTGCATGGTTGGAAGAGACTATGGCAGAAAATGCAGACCCATCGAAACCGATTTTTATCGCATTACATCAGGCGATGCATGATACATATTATAATAGTAACGACTGGGGTATTGGTATGCAGGATCATGCATTGAAAGAAGTGCTTCGCAAATACCCTCAGACGATTATGTTTACCGGACATATCCATAACGGACTTGGCGCGATGGAAGTATCTTATACCGATTACGGAACCATGGTAGATCTGCCAAGTTTGAAAGACAATGATTACGGTGACAGAAGAGGACAGCTTGGATATCATGTTACGGTATATGACGGAAAGGTTCGTCTGGATCTGAGAGATTACTTAAATGACGAATGGATCCCGGAATACAGTTATACAATCGAGATGAAGCAAGATGCATATCCGGTAGGAAAAGTATTAGACGTGAACTTTGACGATGGGACAGCGAAAGATATTTCCGGTTATGGAAATGACGGCAAGCTGGTTGGTAATCCGCAGTTTGTGCCAGATGGAAACGGCGGAAAAGCCCTTCATATCGTGAACTCTGACGCGGTGGCTACCAAACCGGAAAAAGCAGAGCAATATGTAGATTTTGGCGACACGATCCGCTTTGGAGAAGATGATTTTACCATTATGTTTTCCTATAAAGGTGAAACATCCGGCAATGGAGACGGTTGTGTGATCGCAAATAAAAACTGGGATACAGGAAGTAATCCGGGATTTGCAATCGGTGCATTTGCAGGTGGTAATCCGGGTATGGGACTGAACTTGAATACGACAGGAAGTTCCCGTGCAGATACAAGCCGTTATCGTGCAGCAACAGATGGAGAATGGCATAAAATTGCAGCAACATTTGACCGCGAAGGTTCTATGACATTGTATATTGACGGAAAAGCAGCAGGAAGTAAGGACATCAGCGGACAGGCTGGTAAAAGTGTGGACGTAGAAGGTCTTAAACTGGTGCTTGGTGCAGATGGTAATTATCAGAATGCAGTTCGGGATATGTATATTGATGATCTGAAAGTATACAAATATTCTTTGGGAGCTGCCGAGATTGAGACTACATGGCATCCATATACAGCAGAAGTTTTTGAAGACTCCGTTACGATTTCCTGGTCATTGCCAGGAAATGAGTCGGTAGAACCGGCATACCTTGTACTGGATGGCAAAAAGGCTGTAAATATTGCGTCCGGGGAGACAAGCAAAACAATTAGCGGATTGACTCCTGGACAGGAATATACGATTCTGTTGGTGAACCGTGAAAAGGCACATTCCAATAACTACAGGGATGTATATTCGTTTGTGGTGACACCTGGAGCAGAAGAGGAAGCCGTGAATAAGAGCGCGCTGGAATCAATTATTGCAGAGGCGGAAGCAAAAGAGTTAGAAGATTATACGCAGGAAAGCGTAAACACACTCTTAAAGACTGTTAGAGTTGGCCGTGAGGTGCTGAACGATGCAAACAGCAGCCAGGGAATGGTAGATCTTACGGCAAATATGATTCGGGCGGCATTAAATGGACTGACAAGGAAACCGGTTCAGGTGAAACCGGCTGATAAGACTGCGCTGCAAGAAGCGATTCTGTTTGTAGAAGAAGCAGACCTTAGCATCTACACGGAGCAAAGCGTGGAGATATTAAGGAAAGCGCTGGACGCAGCTTATGCGGTTATCGAAGACGAAGAACTTGGCGAGGATGATCAGGCAATCGTAGATCGTGTAAAAGATACATTAATTGCGGCATTTGAAACGCTGGTATTAAAAGAGACACCGGATGTTAATAAAGATGCTTTGAAAAAATTAATCGATAAGTCCGTACAGTTTGATTCTAACAAAGACCTGTATACCGAAGAAAGCTTTCAGGTATTCAAGAAAGCATATGATGAAGCGGTTCAAGTATATCAGAATGAAAAAGCAACGCAGGAGGAAGTAGATCAGGCAAGAGTTAATCTGGAATCTGGAAGATGGCAGCTTCGTGAGAAGCCTGATAAGGACAAACTGGAAGAGTTGCTTGCAAAAATTGCGAAAATTGACTTTAGCTTGTATAGTAAGAAAACCGCGAAGGCAGTGAAAGCTGCGTATGAAATGGCATCAGTGGTCATGGCAGATGAAGCGGTTACGCAGTTAGAAATCGATAAGGCAGTGGAACAGTTAGAGAGTGCGATGCAAATTCTTGACGAAGAATCATTGTCAGGGGAGATAATTTCTGATCAAGAAGAAACCTTGTCAGGGAAAGTAATAGCTTCCAATAAAGGCGATGATGGCAATAAAAAAGAAACAAAGCCGACGAAAACGGCAAAAACAGTTAAGACAGGCGATATGGCAAATCCATTTGCGTTAATCATGCTTGCAGTAATGGCAGGAGCAGTAATCACGGCAGTGTCTGTAAAAACAAAAAAACAAAGATAAGTAAGGTTATTACTTAGAGATAAGAAAGAAGAATGTCCCGTGGGATTGGCTGCTTTTGGCATGCATTTTTCCAAGGGATATTCTTTTTTATGATATAGGAAAGTTCGTACTTTCCTATATCATGAAACGCACCGCGGGATGCGCACTGCGGCGTACAATGAAGTTGTCGTACGCGACCGCCACATTCTTTATTGTTTGACTGGAAGATAAGTGGAAATATAGTGGAAATCGTACGTGGAAGGTGGTAGAATAGTTCATTAGACATAGAGAAACTATGGAGAAGGAAAGGAGTCGAGATAGAATGCAAAAGGCCATGGATACAGAAAAAAGTTTTCTTGAAAAAGAGCCAATCGGGAAACTTTTGCTAAAGCTTGCGCTTCCGACGGTAACGGCGCAGATTATTAATATGCTTTATAATATTGTAGACAGGATTTATATCGGACATATCAAAGATGTAGGAGCACTTGCGCTGACAGGTGTAGGCGTGTGTATGCCGCTGATTATGATCGTGGCGGCGTTTGCAGCATTGGTAGGTAATGGAGGCGCACCCAGAGCGTCTATTTTTATGGGAAAAGGTGATAACCAGTCTGCAGAAAAGACATTGGGAAACTGCTTTACATTGCAGATTATAATTTCGGTGATTCTGACAGTAATTTTACTGTGTGGGAACCGAAGATTTTTGCTGGCATTTGGTGCCAGCGGCAATACGATTGAATATGCGGTCAGCTATATGAATATATACGCACTTGGAACGATTTTTGTGCAGCTGACGTTAGGAATGAATATGTTCATTACCGCACAAGGATTTGCGAAAACAGGAATGTTGTCAGTGTTGATTGGCGCAGTATCCAATATTATATTAGATCCCATTTTTATCTTCGGATTGGGTATGGGTGTAAAGGGCGCTGCTCTTGCAACGATTCTTTCTCAGGCACTTTCTTGCATATGGGTATTGTCATTTTTATTTGGAAAAAAATCATTCTTAAAGATACAAAAGTGCGACTTAAAATTGCAAGGAAATATTATCCTGCCAAGCCTTGCACTTGGTCTTGCGACGTTTATCATGCAGTCCAGCGAAAGCGTCATCTCGGTATGTTTTAATTCTTCTTTGCTGAAATACGGAGGCGATATTGCAGTAGGGGCGATGACGATCTTAACAAGTGTCATGCAGTTTGCCATGCTTCCTTTGCAGGGACTGGGGCAGGGGGCGCAGCCAATCATCAGTTATAATTATGGTGCGTCGAACGTCGAACGTGTAAAAGATGCATTTAAACTTTTGCTGAAAGTAAGCCTTAGCTATGCCGTTATACTTTGGGGAGTGGTCATGTTGTTCCCTCAGATATTCGTTGGCTTATTTACCTCAGACACAGCGCTTCTTGAATTTGGACAGCCGGCGCTGCGCATCTATATGGCATGTATGTTTTTATTTGGAATTCAGCTTGCCTGCCAGATGACATTTACCTCGCTAGGAAATGCTGCAGCCTCTATCGTTGTTGCGATTATGCGTAAATTCGTACTGCTGATTCCGTTGATTTACATCTTACCTGTAATTTTTAGCCAAGATAAGACAAGTGCAGTATATATGGCAGAACCGATTGCAGATTTTTTCGCAGTATCGTTTACAGCAATTTTATTCACCTTCCAGTTTAAAAAAGCACTGGAAAAAATATCAGTAAAAGGATAAATTTATTTTGGAGAAAAATACAAGAAATTATTGAATATTACTCTTCTTTTTGTGAAAAATGATAGAAAATGTTTGTGGAATTCCAGAAAAGTAGTATAATAAAAAAAGACTATATAATTAATCAATCAACAAAAAGGAGGAAAAGATGAAAGTGAGAAAGAGAATTTTGCCTTTGCTTTTGGTGGTTTCTTTAATCAGCGCCAATCTGGTACCGATGCAAAGTGATGCATCAGGCAAAAAGGAAAAGAGCGCAGTCACAATTGACGTGACCGATTATGGCGCAGACCCAACAGGCGCTTCGGACAGTGCGGTGGCGATCCAGGAAGCGATAGCTGCGGCAAAAGAACAAACAGATGATGGAAAATCGGTAGTCATTGAGTTCCCGGAAGGACGTTATGACATTTATCCGGATAAAGCGGCCGAGAGAGAACTGTACATATCTAATACGGTAGGAGCGGATCAGAATTATAAAGATAAGAAAATCGGAATCTTATTAGAAGATATGGACAATGTTACAGTAGACGGTAATGGCTCTTTGTTTATGTTCCATGGTAAGATGATGACATTTGCGGCAATTGATTGTGAAAACGTACTGTTTACAGATTATATCGTAGACTTTCAGGTGCCGACGGTGATTGATATTACCGTAGAAGAGGTAACAGGAAATACAGCGACGATTTATGTACCGGAGTGTTATAATTATCAGATTGACGGCACATCCATAAACTGGCTTAGTGATGTGAGTCCATATAGCGGAGAGTGTTATTGGACAACCAGAAACAGTATGAATTACACACAGGTGTTTGACACCGTAGCAGGGCTGACATGGCGCGGTGGGAATCCGGTATTTTCCAACGTAGCTTCTATCGAAGATATGGGGAATCATAGATTGAAATTCACATATAGAAGCACACCGGGCGTGACGAAGGGGTATTGTTATCAGATGCGTACAACCGTCAGAGATCATGCAGGTACATTTTTCTGGAAGAGCAAAAATGTAGAACTGAAAAACCTTGATATTCATTTCCTGCATGGATTTGGTATGGTAGGTCAGCATTCCGAAAATATCACATTAGATAATGTAGATTTTGAGACACCTGCTTCCAGCGGAAGAACAACCGCAGGTTATGCAGATTTTATCCAGATGTCAGGATGTAAAGGAAAGATTGACATCAGCGGATGTACATTCTCTAATCCACATGACGACCCAATCAATATCCATGGTACGTTTAACCAGGTAGTTCAGAAGATTGCAGACAATAAGATCAAAGTAAGATATATGCATAATGAAACTGCCGGATTCCCGAACTTCTTCGTGGGAGATCAGGTGGAATTTATGACCAAAGGAAATATGATTCCGGTAGCAGATTCCGTAAGAACGGTTGTGGCAGTAGACGGACCGGACGGAAGAGGCGGTGATATGGGTGAAGGCAGTTCAAGTCTTACGGATATCATTCTTACGTTTGATGAAGCAATTCCATCTGAGATTGCAGTGAATCAGCATGTAGTAGAAAACATTACATACACGCCGGAAGTATCCATTAAGAATAATATTTTCAAAGAAACGCCTACGCGTGGAATTCTTGTAACGACAAGAAAGCCGGTAGTGATCGAGAACAATAAGTTTGACGGAATGGGGATGGCAAGCATCTACATTTCCAATGACGCACAGGGCTGGTATGAATCCGGACCGACGAAGGATGTTACCATCAGAAATAATGTATTTTCCAGAGGAAGGGCACAGGCGATTTATGTAGAGCCTACGAATCCGACTGTTTCTACGACACAGACGGTGCATTCCAACATGACGATCGAGGATAATATCTTCTTTATGGAAAATCAGAGAGTTCTTGATGCGAAGAGCGTCAAAAATCTGACATTCAGAAATAATAAGATTTACCGTCAGGATCCGAACGTGACACTGCTTACGAGAAGTTTCAATACAAACCTTACGGTTGGAAGTTCCGAAGCGCTTGTGTTACATGCATCTGGAGCATCGTTATCCACACAGGCATATCGTTTTATCGGATGTCAGAACGTAGTGGTGGAAGGCAATACCTATGATGGCGGTATCAATGCGGGAAGCAGCCTGACCGCTATGACAAACGGCGATGTGACTGTGAAAGATGATATCATGACAGTCAACAGTGGTTCCAATATGACAGATAGGATTGGAAAGGTATATTATGAATCCAGCGATGAGTCTGTCGTGAAAGTTTCTGCCGGCGGAGTCGTAACAGCGGTTGGCGCAGGAGAGGCTTCTGTAAGAGCATATGCCGTAGCTGGCGGACGTAAATATGTAGGCAATACCGTAGATTTTACCGTAGAAGGTGAAGCTGGTGTGCTTCCGTCAGATATTGAGATTCTGACAGAGACTGAAGTGGTAGATGTAAATAACACGGTTCAGTATGAAGCAGAGGTGACTGCCCAAGCAGGTGCAGATACAAGTATTGCATGGTCTGTTGTGGATGCAGTATCCGGACAGGCTTGCGAGGCGGCAGAAATTTCCGAAGAAGGACTTTTAACAGCCAAAGATGGCGGAGTCGTTGAAGTGATCGCGAGAACTGTAAACGGTCTGGAATCAAGAAAGCTGCTTGTGATCAGTAAGGCGGCAACCGTACTTGCTGAGAACTTTAATGTAGAATACGATACAGGCGAACGTTATGTTCTTAAGGATGATGCGATCGAGATGCAGTTTACAAACGGCGGTTTGTATCAGGAACAGGTTCCGAAGAATGTTATCGTTGGTGACGTAGATATGTCCGGCGATGTCGTGGAAGCAACCATTAGAGTAGATGGAAGAACAGAAGGCAGCTGGGCTGCGATGGGATTCTATTTCTACAAAGATGCAGACAATTATGTATCTGTTGAGCGAAAACACAGAGGCGGTTCTACAAGAAGAATTGCACTTGTAAGAGAAGTGGGACAAAGAGCGAATGAGACATGGCTTGGCGGAAGCGAATCAGCAGGTCCTACAGTTGATGATCAGGTTGTATATCTGAAGCTAAGAAAAGAAAACAATACGATAACTGCTTTCTATAGCTTAGATGGCAGTGAATATGTAACAGTAGGAAGCTGTGACGGCGCATTCCTCGGAGAAGAGTTTAAAGTAGCAATCGCAACTTTGACAGATGAAAGAAGCGGCAATGATGCAAAGGCTACCTATTCCGAGTTGACGGTAAACGGTGAATCCATACCGTTGACACGTATGGCATTAGGTAATCTGCCGAACGTTTCAGACATTCAGGTGACATATACAGAGGAAGCAAATAAACTTAGCGCAGTATATGCATTGGAAGAAGCAGAAAGCGCGATTGTAAAATGGGCAGCAAGCGATAGGGAAGATGGAGCATATTCTGTCATCGAAGGTATCGTGGATGAAGAATTCCTTGCAACCAAAACTCTGAAAGATAAATTCGTAAAAGCTGCGATTATTCCGGTAGCAGGGGTTAATATTGTAGGAAATATTTTCTGGTCTGATGCAGTACAAATAACCGGCGAAGGCGCAGATGGCGGCGCAGGCGATGTGAAATCTGCAAATGCATACTTGAGCATAGCAGAAGTAAAAGGCTTTGACAGTGCATTTGATGCGTTTAACAAAAGGACAAAATATTATCATACAACTACATCTGTACGAGCAAAAGAGGCAAATGTAAACTTCGTGGCAGAAGATACAAAGGCAACGGTAGAGGTCATTGCAAATGGCAAGAAATTAGATGGGACGGAAGGAACTGTTGCGCTGGTAAGCGGACGTAATACGATTGAAGCAGTCGTAACGGCAGAAGATGGCGTGACACAGATCACATATCGTTTTGTGATTAGCCGTACCGGCGATAACCGCAGTACACTTGCTAACTTAAGTGTAGACGGAAATAATATTGCATTGACAAATGGTATATTCAATTATATTTACAACACAGAAAATGAAAGAGCAGCGATTGCGGCAAATGCAGTATCTGAAAATGCATCTGTGGTGATTAGCGCCAATGGAAAAGCAGTAAAAGATGGTGTCGTAGAGTTGGTTCCTGGTTCTAATAAAGTGGTAATCATGATAACGGCAGAAACATCCTCAGCACCTACGCGTTATACGCTTAATATCAAAGTTCCAAATGCGGCAAATGCAAATATGGAAAGCATTACATTTGGCGAAACGGTAAAACTCAATAACAGATTTGCAGCAGATGTGATGGAATACAGTGGACTTGCAACGAGTTCGAAAGCTTCTGTGGCAGCAATAGCAGAAGAAGCTGATGCAAAAGTGGAAATCACGGTAAATGGAAAGAGACAGGCAAAGGGTGAAGGAAATGTAGAAGCGACCTTGAAATTAAAAGAAGGTGCTAATACTGTTGTAGTAAAGGTGACTTCACCGGATGGAAAAGATACGAAAGAATATGTATTTGCACTGGAGGGTGCAGGCATAATCTATTTATCTGATCTTGATTGGGAAGCAAATTCCACAACAGGATGGGGCTCTTTACAGAAAGATGCAGAAGTAGACGGAATTCCGATTACTCTGAAAGATGAAAATGGTGCAGTTGTAAAATTTGACAAAGGTATCGGTGCACATGCAAATTCTGATGTATATTACAATCTGGAAGAAAAAGGATATACAAGATTTGAGACTTATGTTGGTGTTGATGCAAGCCAGGGCGGAAGAGGAACCGTACAGTTTAAGGTTCTTATCGACGGCGAAATCCTGTTTAGCACAGATACCATGACAAGCAACAGTGCAATGCAAAAAGCAGTAATTGAGATTCCGGCGGATGCAAAAGTTCTCCAATTGAATGCATATATGGTAGAAAATGATGGAAACGATCATGCTGACTGGGCAGATGCAAAATTCTTTACTTCCTTTGGGGAAGAAGAACCAGAACCGGTAGAGTCTGACAAATCTGATTTGGATGCGTTGATCGAATATGCTCAGGGACAAAAGAGCAACGAAGAATATCAGTTGTTAGTACCGGCTGTAAAGAATGCATTTGAAGCAGTTCTTGCAGAGGCAGAGAGGGTGAGCGCAGATGTGACGGCAACCCAGGAAGAAGTGGACGAAGCATACGAGGCACTCCTTGCAAAGGTACACATGTTAGGATTCATCGGCGGAAGCACGAGTGAGTTGGAGCAACTGTATGAGGTCTTAAGCAAACTAAATAAAGACCTTTACACAGAGGAAAGTGTAAAAGTATTAGAAGCAGCCCTCAAACTTGCGGAAGAAGTATTTGCAGACGGAGAAAATGCACTGAAAGTCGATATCGACAATGCACTCAAAGAATTAGAGAAAGCACAGGCCGGACTGAAACGCCGTCCAGTTGACAAAACAAAATTAGCGGCTCTGATTGCCGAAGGAGAAGGCTATCTGGAAGAAGCAGATAAATACCTCTCTGTGGAAGATCTTCGTACTTCCCTTGCAAGTGCAAAAGAAGTATACGGCAGAGATGATGTGACACAGGGAGAAATCAACGCAGCATACGGTGCATTGCTTCAGGCAATCTTTGGACTGAGAGAAGTGCCGAACAAAGAAGCGTTAAAAGATTTAATCACAGCTGTGAAAGCAATAGACCTTAGCGCATACAGTGATACATCTGCGAAAGCAGTAAAAGCAGCGCTTGCAGCAGCAATTGCTGTATACGAAGATGATACGGCAGACCAGGAAGAAGTAGACGTGGCAGTAGAAGCGCTGAATGCAGCAGTAGAAGCATTAAAGACAAGCGGCGATGAAAAAGGCTCAGCGGATACATCGGATGATACGAATAAAAATGGTTCTAATGAATCAGACAACAAAGTAGCTTCCGATAACGGAAAGCAAACGACAGGAAAGACTACAAGCAATACAACAGGCAAGTCAGCAGCGAAGACAGGCGATGCAGCAAACACAGCAATCTCTGCAGCAGCAGGACTTATGGCAGTACTTGCAGCAATCATAGTTTGGAGAAAAAGAACAAACGCATAAGATATATAATTGAATAGAAATATGCGAATAAGAAAAGAAAGCGGTGATTTAGGTCATCGCTTTCTTGTGTATTGGGAGAAGGAAATAGAAATTACTTGTTTCTGGATGTTGGGCAAAAAGGAGAGGAAAAGAAGAAATTTGCCCGAGAGTTGGGCGAAAGAGTCAGGGAAGAAGAAAGTTCGCCCAAGAGTTGGGCGAAAGAGTAGTGAAAAAAGAGAAATTGCCCAAGAGCTGGGCAGAAAAGTTTAGAAAGAAGAAAAGTTGCCCAGGAAGTGGACGAAAGAGTAGGGGAAGAAGAAAAAATGCCCAGGAAGTGGGCGGAAAAGTAGGAGAAGAAGAAAAATTGCCCAGGAAGTGGGCGGAAAAGTAGGAGAAGAAGAAAAATTGCCCAGGAAGTGGGCGAAAGAGTTGTGAATATAAAATGTCAAGACCTAATGTACAAAAAATATTATATAAAAATGTACA
>CAJUFN010000022.1 GCA_910585545.1 uncultured Lachnospiraceae bacterium | reverse complement strand
AACAACCATACGACCACCTATGCCTATGATATCGGCGGCAGGCTGACCGATTATCTGAACGGGCAGGGAAGGATATCTTACGGTTATGACAATCTCAACCGTGCGAACAAGGCAACGGTTGCATTTGGGGATAAGGAATTCACAACGGCTTACGCCTATCTCTCCTCCAACCGTCCGGGCGTCACAACCCTGCCGGAAGGAAAGGTGGACCGGACCTATGACAGCCTGCAAAGAGAAGCCGTGCATCAGGTCTATTCGGATGCAAACGGGAAAACGCATTTAAGAAATGAAGTTGCTTTCGTTGATCTGGACGGCAACCGTACTACCACCCTCATCAAGGGCTATACGAACCTCTCTGGTACCGGTGCGGAAGAAAAAACAGCCATAGACGGCTATACATCCTTCGCGTATACTTATGATGAGAAAGAAAATATCACGAAGATCGTAGAAAAAGACGGTGAAAAGAGCCGTGAGAAAACCTATGTATACGATGCCTTCAATCAGCTGATCAGAGAAAACGATGAAGCACGGGGCAAGACCTTCACCTATACATATGATAACGCCGGGAATCTCCTGACGAAAACAGAGTACCCTTACACGACCGGGGAACTGGGAGAAGCGATTGGAACCATCCCATACGGCTATGAAGACGAGACCTGGAAAGATAAGCTGACCTCTTATGATGGACAAGCCATCACCTATGATGAGATCGGAAATCCACTCACTTACCGGGACGGAATGCAGTTCTCCTGGCAGAACGGCAGACAGCTTGGAGGAATGCAGCTTTCCGATGAAACGAGCGTCAGCTATAAGTATAACCCGGAAGGAATCCGGATCGGAAAAACCGTAAACGATATGGAAACCAGCTATTTCGTAGATGCATCCGGAACAATGCAGGCCATGAAACAAGGGGACGAGGAACTCGTATTTATGTACGATGCCACCGGAAGACGGGAAGGCTTCATCTGGTATCACGAAGGCCAGAAGCAAGGCACTTACTACTACCTCTATAATATGCAAAGCGATGTCATCGGAATGGTTGCGGAGGATATGAGTCCTGTGGTAACATATGAGTATGACGCATGGGGCAAGCTGTTTAGCATAAGCGGAGAAAAGAAAGATACGGTTGGAAAGCTGAATCCATTCCGGTATCGCGGGTATGTGTATGAGGAAGAGAGCGGGCTGTATTATGTAACTAGCAGGTATTATGATCCGGAGGTTGGACGGTTTTTAAATGCGGATGATTATGAGATTTTATTTGAAGATCAAGACAATATTCTCGAAAATAATCTATATACATACTGTTTTAATAATCCTACTAATTATGAGGATTCAAATGGATATGCAGGAGTCATGGTACTTCGTATGGGTGCACGAATAACATTAAAAGGCTTAGGTACAACATTATTATCATTAGCAAGTTCCATTACTCCAGCAGGATGGGTTGTTATAGGTGCAGTAGTAATTGGTGGCGTAGTATATGCAAGAACGAAAAGCAAAGGTAAAAGTAAAAGTGAGGTGGATCCTTATAGAAGACCCGGACAAAAGAAACAAAATCGAGAGACAAAGAATAAAAGTCGTCAAAGTGAGGATTTTACTCCTCGAAATAATAAACGGAATAAAAAGCCAGCAAAACCTAAATCACATACACCATCAAAAAAAGGACATAGAAAATATAGATAAAGAAGGGGCAAGAGCAATGGATCATATTTGGACAATAGAAGATTGGGAAAAGAATATTGATTTGACAAAGGAAGGTCATCGTACGGGTCTTAGAATGAGATTTGATAAAGAGGTAGACAGTGAGGTTCGCAGAGCATGTAAAGAATTTGCTGCTTTTTTGAGAAAGGAATATTTTTTCCCGCTCAGAGTTGTTATATATGTAAAAAAGCACTATAGAATAATAGCCTTGGATGGAGATAGAGTCTGTGGGACGTTTCGGAGTACGTATGATGATTATACAGTTGAACCTTATATACTTCTTGCAGCAGGCGATTATAACGATTTGTGCAAGAAGAGGGGGAAAGATAATGCTTTGGCAGCAATATTATTTACTATGGCACATGAATTAACTCATTATTTTCAATGGATAAATTCATTAAAGTTAACACCAATTGGTCAAGAGCGACAAGCGACCAAATATTCAGTATATCTCGTGGATGAATATGCAGAGACCAGAGACCATCCATAGAAAAGGGATAAAGAATGTAGTTAAAAAATAAGAATAAGTAAGCATAACGAAGTTTAAGAATATCCCGTGGAATCCAGTAATTTTGGTACATGATTTCTGCGGGATATTCTTGCGTTATAAGGACTTGCGCGGCAAGACTTTACAAGAATGCGAAGTCTATAGTAAGATAAGGGGCAGAAAGGGTGATTAGATGAAATTTCGGCCATGTATTGATATTCATAATGGACAGGTGAAGCAGATTGTAGGGGGAAGCTTAAAAGACCAAGGAGATGAAGCGGTGACGAATTTTGCTTCTTCTTATGACGCGGCTTTTTATGCAGATTTATATAAAAGAGATGGATTAAAAGGCGGACATATTATTTTGCTTAATGCAAAGGATTCGGCTTATTATGAAGAGACGAAGAGACAGGCGATATCTGCACTTGAGGCATATCCTGGGGGCATGCAGATCGGCGGCGGGATTACTGCCGACAATGCAAAAGAATATCTGGATGCGGGAGCAAGCCATGTAATCGTGACTTCCTATGTATTTAAGGGAGGACAGATACAATGGGAGAATTTGGAAAAGCTAAGGAATGCGGTTGGAAAAGCTAAGATTGTGCTGGATGTAAGCTGCAGGAAGCGTGATGGGAAATATTATATTGTGACGGACCGCTGGCAGAATTTTACCAAGGTAGAGTTGGATGATAGGATTTTAGAAGTGTTATCGCAGTACTGTGATGAGTTTCTTGTGCATGGCGTCGATGTAGAAGGCAAGGCATCGGGAGTAGAGACAGAGCTTGTAAAAATGCTTGGCCGGTTTTCAAAGATTCCGGTAACCTATGCGGGGGGAATTGGCAGCATGGAGGATTTAAGGCTGTTTGAGGAGATAAGCGGCAAAGCCGTTGACTTTACGATCGGCAGCGCGCTGGATTTGTTCGGAGGGAAGATTCCGTACGAGGATATCAAGAGATTGTAAACAAGAAAATAATAGATTATGAACACTTTATAAATTGGTTGAATAAAAACGGTGTTGATGATAAAATAAAAAACAGGGTTTACCGAGTAAAATTAGGGACAAGGAGTAAATCATGGGATTACTACAAAAAATATTTGGGACACATAGTGAGAATGAATTAAAACGTATTTATCCGATTGCGGATTATATTGAATCTTTAGAACCGAAGATGCAGGAGCTTTCTGACGAAGAATTAAGAGGAAAGACACAGGAATTTAAAGAAAGACTGGCAAACGGAGAGACACTGGATGATATTTTGCCGGAGGCATATGCAGCAGTAAGAGAAGCATCTGTGCGTGCCATCGGACTTCGCCATTTCCGGGTTCAGTTGATCGGCGGTATCATCCTGCATCAGGGACGTATCTCTGAGATGAGAACCGGTGAAGGTAAGACGCTCGTATCTACACTTCCGGCATACTTAAATGCGTTGGAAGGAAAAGGAGTTCATATCGTTACTGTCAACGACTATCTGGCACAGCGTGACTCTGAGTGGATGGGACGCATCCACGAATTTTTGGGACTGACCGTCGGCGTCGTACTCAACAGCATGGACAATGATGAAAGAAGAAAAGCGTATGATTGTGATATTACATATATTACGAATAACGAGCTTGGTTTTGACTATTTGAGAGATAACATGGTCATCTATAAAGAACAGCTCGTACAAAGAGGACTTCATTATGCGATCATCGATGAGGTTGACTCCGTATTGATCGATGAGGCAAGAACACCGCTTATCATTTCCGGACAGAGCGGAAAGTCTACGAAGCTGTATGAGGCATGTGATATTCTCGCAAGACAGTTAGAACGCGGGGAAGCGAGCGGAGAATTCTCCAAGATGAATGCCATCATGGGTGAAGACATCGAAGAGACAGGTGATTTCATCGTCAATGAAAAGGATAAAAATGTCAGTCTGACTGCAGATGGTGTTAAGAAAGTAGAGGATTTCTTCCATATTGAGAATCTCGCGGATCCGGAACACTTAGAGATTCAGCACAATATTATCTTAGCGCTTCGTGCACATAATCTGATGTTCCGCGACAAAGACTATGTGGTGACACCGGATGACGAGGTTATGATCGTCGATGAATTTACCGGACGTATTATGCCGGGACGCCGTTATTCAGATGGACTTCATCAGGCAATCGAAGCAAAAGAACATGTAAAAGTAAAAAGGGAAAGCAAGACGCTTGCTACGATCACTTTCCAGAATTTATTTAATAAATTTGATAAAAAAGCAGGTATGACAGGTACCGCGCTTACCGAGGAGAAGGAGTTCCGTGACATATACGGAATGGACGTTATCGAGATTCCGACAAATAGACCGGTACAGAGAGTTGATTTAGATGATGCGGTATATAAGACAAAGGCAGAAAAATATGAAGCAGTTGTCAATGCGGTAGAAGAGGCACATGCAACAGGACAGCCGGTATTGGTTGGTACGATTACGATCGAGATTTCCGAGCTCCTTAGCAAAATGTTAAAGAAAAGAGGAATTCCTCATAATGTATTGAACGCAAAGTTCCACGAGATGGAGGCTGAGATTGTTGCACAGGCAGGACAGCATGGCGCGGTTACGATCGCAACGAACATGGCCGGCCGTGGTACGGATATTAAGCTTGACGATGAAGCAAGGGAAGCAGGCGGACTTAAGATCATCGGTACGGAACGTCATGAGTCAAGACGTATCGACAATCAGCTGCGTGGTCGTGCCGGACGTCAGGGAGACCCGGGTGAATCCAGATTCTATATCTCTTTGGAGGATGATTTGATGCGTCTGTTCGGCTCTGAGAGATTGATGAATATCTTTAATACACTTGGTGTGGAAGACGGTGAGCAGATTGAGCATAAGATGCTTTCCAATGCAATCGAAAAAGCACAGCAAAAGATTGAAAACAATAACTTTGGAATCCGTAAGAACCTGCTCGAATATGACCAGGTTATGAATGAACAAAGAGAGATTATCTATGAAGAACGCCGCAGAGTGCTTGACGGAGAGAGCATGCGCGATTCCGTTTATCATATGATCACGGAATACGTGGAAGATACCGTTGACAGACTGATCTCGCCGGATCTGGAGCCGGATGAGTGGAATCTTCAGGGATTAAATACCGAACTTTTAACGGTTATTTCGATGGCTCCGGTAACAGAAGAAGAGGTAAAAGATATCAGCCAGAAAGAGCTGAAGCATCTTCTGAAAGAGAGAGCAGTAAAAGCGTATGAGTTAAAAGAGACAGAGTTCCCGGAACCAGAACACGTCAGAGAGTTAGAGCGTGTGATCCTCTTAAAGACGATCGATGCCAAATGGATGGATCACATTGATGATATGGAGCAGCTTCGTCAAGGTATCGGACTGCAGGCATATGGACAGAAGGATCCGCTTGTGGAATATAAGATGTATGGATACGATATGTTCGGGGCAATGACGAACGCAATCGCACGTGATACGGTCGGAACGTTATTCCGTGTCCGCGTAGAGCAGAAGGTAGAAAGAGAGCAGGTTGCAAAAGTAACCGGAACGAATAAAGATGACACTGCAGTAAATGCGCCGAAACGCAGGGATGAGAAGAAGGTATATCCAAATGATCCTTGTCCATGTGGAAGCGGTAAGAAATATAAACAGTGCTGCGGAAGAGTATAAAGGATGAAGAAAGGTGTGACAGGAGAAGCTGACACACCTTTCCTAATCTGTATATGTATATAAAATGCGCAAACTTATGTGATTATGTGAAAGAGGTGATAGTAATGGTAGAACTGGATCAGTTCAAAAGCGTAATGAATGCATATGAGGAACCATTAAAGGAAATGAGGGGATCTCTTTGACATTCCTGTAAAGGAAGAGCGGATCGAAGAGCTGGAGAGAAAGATGCAGGAGCCTGATTTCTGGGATGACGCGGATAACTCCCAACGTATCATGAAAGAAGTAAAGGGTCTGAAAGATGTGTTGGAGACGATGCAGGGGCTTTTGCAGGCGCATGAGGATATCCTGCTTCTTATTGAGATGGCGTATGAAGAGAATGACGCCAGTGTCATTGAAGAATTGGAGACGGAGATTGCGGCGTTTGAGGAGAAGTTCGAGGAGACAAGAATCCGTACGCTGCTTTCCGGAGAATATGATAAGGATAATGCGATCGTGACGCTGCATGCAGGGGCTGGCGGAACCGAGTCCTGTGACTGGGCGAGTATGCTGTACCGCATGTATGTGCGCTGGGCAGAACGGAAAGGATTTTCCGTGCAGATGCTGGATTTCCTGGATGGGGACGTGGCAGGATTGAAGGCGGTCACATTTCAGGTGAATGGAGAGAATGCATACGGTTACCTGAAAGCAGAGAAAGGGGTACACCGACTGGTGCGGATTTCTCCGTTTAATGCGGCAGGAAAAAGGCAGACGTCATTTGCGTCATGCGATGTGGTGCCGGATATTGAAGATGACATTGATATCGAGATTAATGAGGATGATTTGAAGATTGACACATACCGCGCCAGCGGCGCCGGAGGACAGCATATCAATAAGACGTCTTCGGCGGTTCGTATCACACATCTTCCAACCGGAATCGTGGTGCAATGTCAGAATGAGCGTTCCCAGCATAGCAATAAAGACAAGGCGATGCAGATGCTCAAAGCAAAACTGTATCTTTTGAAACAGCAGGAACAGGCAGATAAGGTGTCCGATATCCGCGGAGAAATCAAGGAAATCGGATTCGGAAATCAGATACGTTCTTATGTTATGCAGCCGTATACGCTTGTGAAAGACCATCGGACCAACGCAGAGAGCGGGAACGTGCAGGCAGTGTTAGATGGTGCAATTGATATTTTTATGAATGCTTATTTGAAATCATTGAGCAAAAAATAGTTGCCGTATTGCGGCAAGTGTGATAGTATTCTCTGTGTAGCGTACAAATGTATATGATACACGGACTTGGAGCGAGCGAAAAATATGGAAAAAATAAAGTATTATGTGGTGAAAAAGAAAGCTGTTCCGGAAGTCCTTTTGAAGGTAGTAGAGGTGAAGCGGCTTCTGGATACCGGAAAGGTCCAGAGTATTCAGGAGGCAGTGGAAAGCATCGGAATCAGCAGGAGTTCTTTTTACAAGTATAAGGATGACATTTTTCCATTTCACGAAGCCGAGAAGGGGCAGACCATAACCTTGGTCGTGCAGATGGATGATATGCCGGGGATACTTGCGGACATGTTGAAGATGATCTCGGAATACCGGGCAAATGTATTGACCATCCATCAAAGTATTCCGCTGAATGGAATCGCAACGTTGACACTGACGCTGGAAGTATTGTCAACGACCGGAAATATTTCGGAGATGATTGATGAGATGGAGCAGAAACCGGAGATACATTATTTAAAAATAGTAGGCAGGGAGTAGAGAGTATGGTAAACATAGCAGTATTAGGATATGGAACAGTAGGTTCAGGAGTAGTAGAGGTAATTAACACGAATGGGAAGCAGATCAATCAGCGTATCGGAGATGAATTGAACATCAAATATGTACTGGATCTTCGGGATTTTCCGGGCGATCCGGTTCAGGAAGTGATCACACATGATTTTGAAGATATCATTCAGGATGATGAAGTAGAGATCGTGGTAGAAGTCATGGGCGGTATTGAACCGGCTTATACATTTGTAAAGAGAAGTCTTCTGGCAGGGAAGAGTGTGGCAACATCGAATAAAGCGCTGGTGGCAAAACATGGTGCAGAGCTTCTTTCGATTGCAAAAGAAAAGAATATTAACTTCTTGTTTGAGGCGAGTGTAGGAGGCGGAATCCCGATCATCCGTCCGCTAAATTCTTCTATGACAGCAGATGAGATCGAAGAGATCACCGGAATTTTAAATGGTACGACAAACTATATGCTGACAAAGATGTTCTATGAAGGGGCAGATTATGATGACGTCTTAAAAGAAGCGCAGGCGAATGGTTTTGCAGAGCGTAATCCGGAAGCGGATGTAGAAGGATATGATGCCTGCCGTAAGATCGCGATCCTTTCTTCTTTGATTTCCGGGCGTCAGGTAGATTTTGAAGATATTTACACCGAAGGGATCACAAAGATCACGGCGGAAGACATGAAATATGCGAAGGCGATGGGGATGACGATCAAACTGCTTGCGTCCAGCAAAAGAGAAGATCAGAGAATGTATGCATTGGTTGCGCCATTTCTTCTGAAACCGGAGCATCCACTTTATAGCGTCAATGGTGTATTTAATGCAATCTTCGTCCACGGAAATGTATTAGGAGATGCAATGTTCTATGGAAGCGGCGCCGGAAAACTGCCTACCGCCAGTGCGGTCGTGGCGGATGTTGTGGATGCAGCGAAGCATCTGAACCGCAACATTATGACGATGTGGGCGAGCGATAAACTTGAGATTGAAGATAAGGCAGATGCCGTGAGAAGATTTTTTGTGCGCATGAGCGGAGACGAGAACGAGATGCTGCCAAAGGTAGAAAAAGCATTTGGAAAAGTAGAGCTTATCAAAGTGGAAGGCCTGGAAAATGAATTTGGTTTCCTTACAGGCGAGATGATGGAAGGCGCATACGATATCTGTGCGAGACGATTTGAAAACAGTATTCTTCATATGATACGTGTGGAGGGATAAAGATGAAATACATTGTAATGCTTGCGGACGGAATGGCTGGAAGACCGTTAGAGGAGCTGGGAGGCCGGACGACGATGGAAGCGGCTGTAACGCCGGTAATGGACAGGCTTGCTAAGGTATCGGAGATCGGTATGGTATCCATGGTGCCGCAAGGAATGGCGCCGGGAAGCGATACGGCGAATCTGTCCGTGCTTGGATATGATCCGAAGGTTTATTATTCCGGAAGATCGCCTTTGGAGGCGCTTAGTATCGGAGTGGATATGAAAGATACGGATGTATCGTTTCGATGTAATCTGGTAACACTTTCACAAGAGGAGCCTTACGAAGAGAAAACAATGATCGACCACAGTTCGGATGAGATCAGTACGCAAGAGGCGGCAGTTCTTTTGGAAGCATTAAAGGAAGGGCTTACAAGAGAAGGATATGATTTTTATCAGGGAATTAGTTACCGGCATCTTCTTGTATGGTCCAAGGGTGAGGTTGTGGAGCTTACTCCTCCGCATGATATTTTGACGAAGAAAATCGGTGAATATCTTCCGGAAGATGAAGTCTTGCGTGATATGATGGTGAAAAGTTATGAAATTCTTGAAGATCATCCGATCAATATTGCGCGGAAAGAAAAGGGACTTCGTCCTGCAAACTCTGCATGGTTCTGGGGAGCGGGAACAAGACCTGCTCTGACTGATTTTGAAGAAAAGACAGGAAAACGCGGTGCTATGATTTCTGCGGTGGATTTGCTCAAAGGAATCGCAGTAGGCGCCGGCATGAAAAATATATCGGTAGAAGGTGCAAATGGCGGACTTCATACCAATTATGAAGGGAAAGCCAAGGCTGCGGCAAGCGTGCTTCTGGATGAGGGATATGATTTTGTCTATATTCATGTGGAGGCTCCGGATGAGATGGGGCATCAGGGAAGTGCGGCAGATAAGGTAAAAGCAATCGAAAATATCGACGAAAAAATATTGTCTTTCGTTACAAACGCATTTGAGAAGGCGGGCGAAGATTATCGTATGTTGATCCTGCCGGATCATCCTACACCCGTTGAGGCGCGGACACATACCCAAGAACCGGTACCATATCTTCTGTATGACAGCACGAAGGCGCAAAACGGCATGGAAAAGTATCAGGAGAATACGGCGGACAAAAGCGGGATTCTATGGAACGACGGATATCGGCTCATTGATCATTTGTTTGAATGTTAGGAGGTACTTTCTAAGGAGGTTGTCAAAATGGAAAAAATCTCAATCAGCGGTGTGACGGCTGATAAGAACATAGCGTGTATTTCTGTAATTGGAATTGAGGATAAGCCGGGGGCTGCGTTCAGGATATTCAGTATGTTGGCAAGACACAATATCAATATTGATATTATTCTGCAGTCGGTAGGCCGGGAAGGAACAAAAGATATTTCATTTACCATAGCACAGGATGATGTGAGTAAAGCATTGAAACTTCTGGAAGAGAGGAAAGAGAATCTGACAATCAAAGAGATGAAACATAAGGAGGATGTGGCAAAGATATCGATTGTAGGCGCAGGGATGATGACCAATCCGGGAATCGCGGTGAAGATGTTTGAGTCGTTTTATAATTCCGGAATCAATATCAATATGATATCTACATCTGAAATACGGATCACGGTGTTCATTGATGAGAAAGATACCGATAAAGCGCTGCTTGCGGTACACGATGGATTCGGATTGGCAGAATAATGATATATGAGGAACACTTGGGCTGGCGATTCTTGCCAGCCCTTAATTTTATCCCAATGTCCGGCTCAGCGTGCTGTTATGGTAGTCGGTGCAGAAGGTCACGTCTTCTCCGAACCATTCCGGCGGTGTAAAGCGATTGGCTTCTTCTTCTGTCTTGAATTCTACTTCGGCAAGTTTGAGCGGAGCCAAAGGGCCCTCGAAGATATCCAGTTCAATCGTAAGCCTTTCCGTGAGCGGAATGAGATATCTTCTTTTCGATATCAGAATGCCGTCGATTTTTTTACGCAGGTGTTCGTAAGAATCCCTGGTCAGGGGAAGGTTGTATTCCTCCCGCACCATCAATCCTTTTGATTTGTAAGTCAGGATATAGTTGTCATCGTCTTTGCGGATGCGTACGACCGGGGCGGTGGAGAGATATCCTTGCTCTAAATGATGCATTTCGTAAGCAGCTAAAGAGAAAGGAATTTGATCAATTAAATATTTGCGTTCGATTTCCATGTGTGAGTAACTCCTTTTAAAGTTTGGTTATGCATTTATGATACATGGGAATGGATAAGAAGTAAACAAGGCAAGATACAATTTATTTGCAATTTATCGAAGGCTTTGTTAGAATGCAAATGAAATCATATAAGACAAACGTATTGTAATTAAGAAGAATAGGAGGAACTTGACGTGAAAAAAGTATGTGTATTTTTAGCAGACGGTTTTGAGACGATCGAAGGGCTTACTACAGTAGATGTGCTTCGAAGAGCAGGCGTAGAAGTGGACACCGTGTCTATCCAGGAGACCAAGACGGTGACAACTTCACATGGAATTTCACTGCAGGCGGATAAGCTGTTCGATGAAGTGGATTATACGGAAAAAGACATGATCGTGCTCCCGGGCGGAAGTGTAGGAACGGAGAATCTGGATGCACATGAAGGTGTAAAAGAAGTGGTCGGGCAGTTCGTAAAAGCAAGCAAATATGTAGCGGCGATTTGTGCGGCGCCAAGCATTCTTGGCAAAATGGGATATCTGGAAGGAAAGAAGGCGGTGGCACATCCAAGTATGACGCAGTTTTTATATGGCGCAGAGGTACAGGACGACCCGGCGGTAAGAGACGGATATATTATAACAGGACAGGCAATGGCGGCATCTTTGGAATTCGCATTGCTGATTCTTGAGAGCCTGGAAGGAAAGGCAGCAGTGGATAAGGTCTGTGAAGGAATCGTCCGTTAGGAAGAAGGGGACAGGAACGTATGCAGAAAAAAACGAAACGAAGCATTGCGGCAGTGATCTTGATTGTTGCAGTGATTGGAATTGCTTTTGCGGTATGGCCGAAAGACTTTGATGCGAAAGCATATGTACAGGCGGTATTGGATCTTACATTTCAGGAGGATGTCGTGCAGGCATCCGCGGTGATAGAAGGAACGTCCAGAGTAGAATTGCGGGAACAGTATAAGAATACGATCGCACAATTTGTGACAGACCATATTACGGGAGGAACAGACATCAGCGCCGGCAGAAATGAGGATTTTGAAAAATTAGCTGCCGATATTTTCAGGATCATGCGTTACGATGTCCGGGAGGCTAAGAAGATCCATAAAGATAAATATGAAGTAGAGGTAAAGATTCATCCGGCAGATGTCTTTGAAAAATTTGTGGAAGGCGTAAAGCAGGATTCTGAGGAATTACTGAAAAAGGCGGAGGCGGGAGAATATGCAGGAACGGAAGCAGAAATCAACGAGCAGATGCAGTATGAGTTTGTCTTGCATGCATATCATCTCCTGGAAAGTGCATATGAAGACATTTCATATAAGGAAGAAGAAGCGGTTATTCTGTCTGTAGAGCGGGGGGAAGACAAGACTTTTGAAATCAACGAGGAAGAATTCCGGGAATTTCTTATAAAAATTGTGGGATTAGGTGAAATTGAAGACTAGCAATTTTTTAAAGAATATGATATACTACAACAATGACTGTGATTATATAGGAGTCGAGAGTTTTCATAATTTCTTTGTATATAGACGGGAAAAATATTTTAAGGAGGAAACGATAAATGAGTTTACAAGTGGAAAACATGGAGAAGAACATGGCAAAACTTACAATCGAAGTTTCTGCCGAAGAGTTGGAAAAAGCACTTCAGAGTGCATATCAGAAGCAAAAAGGAAAAATCACGATGCCAGGTTTCCGTAAAGGAAAAGTACCGCGTCAGATGATCGAGAAAATGTATGGAGTAGAGGTTTTCTACGAAGATGCAGCAAATGCATTGATTTCGAAGAATTATGCGAAAGCATATGACGAATGCGGTCTGGATATCGTATCTCAGCCAAGTATTGATGTTGTGCAGATTGAAAAAGGAAAGCCATTCATTTTCACAGCAGAAGTAGCGGTGAAACCGGAAGTAACACTTGGCGAATACAAAGGACTTGAAGTAGAGAAGTTCTCTAACAGAGTAACTCAGAAAGAGATCGAAGAAGAACTTGTAAAAGAGCAGGAGAAGAGCGCAAGAGAAGTTATCGTAGAAGGACGTCCGGTACAGGATAAAGACGAGGTCGTATTAGATTTTGAAGGTTTTGTAGACGGTGTTGCATTCGAAGGCGGCAAGGGTGAAAACTATCCGTTAGTAATCGGTTCCGGTTCTTTCATTCCGGGATTTGAAGAACAGCTGATCGGTGTGGAAGCAGAGACAGAAACAGAAGTGAAAGTGACTTTCCCGGAAGAGTATCATGCAGCAGAGCTTGCA
Organism: uncultured Lachnospiraceae bacterium; assembly: GCA_910585545.1. Classification (GTDB taxonomy): domain Bacteria; phylum Bacillota; class Clostridia; order Lachnospirales; family Lachnospiraceae; genus An181. The sequence continues at coordinate 21,916 of CAJUFN010000022.1, read as the reverse complement.
GGAAAAGAAGCAGTGTTCAAATGTACCGTACATGAGATCAAAGCAAAAGAACTTCCGGCGTTAGACGATGAATTCGCGGCAGAAGTATCTGAATTTGATACATTAGAAGAATACAAGGCAGATATTAAAGCAAAGATCAAAGAGAGAAAGATTGCAGACGGAAAGAGAGCACAGGAAGATCAGGCAGTAGAAAAAGCGATTGCCAATGCTTCTATGGAGATTCCGGATGCGATGATCAATACACAGACAAGACAGATGATGGATGAATTTGCTCAGAGAATTCAGGCCCAGGGAATCACAATGGAACAGTATACACAGTTTACGGGTATGACAGCTGAGAAGATGATGGAAGAATTCAAGCCTCAGGCTGTAAAACGTATTGAGACAAGATTAGTATTGGAAGCGATTGCAAAAGCGGAAAATATCGAAATCAGTGATGAAAAACTGGATGAAGAGATTGCAAAAATGGCAGAAGCATACCAGATGGAAGCTGATAAGTTAAAATCTTTCATGGGTGAAAATGAGAAAAAGCAGATGAAAGATGATATGGCAGTTCAAGAAGCAATAACATTTATCGTGGAGGCAGCAGTAGAAAAATAGTCTGCCGGAAGGTCAGGAGGTAAATATGAGTTTAGTACCTTACGTCATTGAACAGACAAGCCGCGGAGAACGTTCTTATGATATTTTTTCAAGATTGTTAAAAGACCGTATTATTTTTCTGGGGGAAGAAGTGTCAGATGTATCTGCTAATTTAATTGTATCCCAGCTTTTGTTCTTAGAAGCAGAAGATCCGGAAAAAGATATTCAGTTTTATATCAACAGCCCGGGAGGTTCCGTAACTGCGGGAATGGCAATCTATGATACCATGCAGTACATCAAGTGCGATGTATCTACGATCTGTATGGGTATGGCGGCAAGCATGGGAGCATTCTTACTGGCAGGCGGTACAAAAGGAAAACGTTTTGCGCTGCCCAATGCAGAGATTATGATCCATCAGCCGTCAGGCGGTGCACAGGGACAGGCGACAGAGATTCAGATTGCAGCAGAACATATTTTAAAGACACGTCAGAAATTAAATCAGATTCTTTCTGAAAATACAGGACAGAGTTTGGATGTGATCCGTATGGATACGGAGAGAGATAACTTTATGTCTGCACAGGAAGCAAAGGACTATGGTCTGATCGATGAAGTGATTGCGGACCGCAAAAAGTAAATGACAAGAGGGGTTGTCCAAAGGGCATCCCCTTTCCGTGTAAAAAAGAGGTGAGTATATGGCAGGAAAAAATGAAGTGGTGAGATGTTCTTTTTGTAACAAAACGCAGGCACAGGTACGCAAATTGATCGCGGGACCAAATGGGGTCTATATCTGCGATGAATGTATAGAAGTGTGTTCTGAGATCATAGAAGAAGAGTTTGAAGAATACGAAAGACAGTCAGACAGCCTTGCAGATATTAATCTGTACAAGCCGGAAGAGATTAAGCAGTTTCTGGACGATTATGTGATTGGTCAGGAAGAGGCAAAAAAAGTCCTGTCTGTAGCAGTATATAATCATTACAAACGAATTTTAGCCGAAAAGAATCTGGGCGTAGAGCTGCAGAAAAGCAATATTCTGATGCTTGGTCCTACGGGAAGCGGAAAGACGATGCTTGCCCAGACGCTTGCAAAGATTCTAAACGTGCCATTTGCAATCGCAGATGCAACCGCGCTTACAGAAGCAGGATATGTTGGAGAAGATGTGGAAAATATTCTTCTTAAAATCATCCAGGCGGCAGATGGCGATGTGGAACGCGCAGAGTATGGCATTATTTATATAGATGAGATTGATAAGATCACAAGAAAATCAGAGAATCCTTCCATTACCCGAGATGTATCAGGGGAAGGTGTGCAGCAGGCACTTTTGAAAATCATAGAGGGAACCGTTGCGTCTGTTCCTCCGCAGGGAGGGAGAAAGCATCCGCATCAGGAACTGATCCAGATTGATACCAATAATATTTTGTTCATCTGCGGCGGAGCATTTGAAGGAATCGAGAAGATGGTAGAGCGCAGGATCGATCGTAAATCGATTGGATTTAATGCGGAAATCGGAAACAAACAGGAAGAGGATATCGATGCTTTATATCAGCAGGTACTTCCGCAGGATTTGGTAAAATTCGGTTTGATTCCGGAGTTGGTAGGCCGTGTTCCGGTAACAGTAGCATTGCATCTGCTGGATAGAGATACGTTGATGCGTATATTGACAGAGCCTAAAAATGCGATCGTAAAACAGTATGAAAAGCTTATGGAGTTGGATGATGTGGAGCTTGGCTTTGATTATGATGCGTTGGAAGCGATAGCGGATCTGGCGATTCGAAGAAAAACGGGAGCCAGAGGACTTCGTGCCATTATTGAGAATATCATGATGGATACGATGTATCATGCACCATCTGATCCGACAATCCGTTCATGCAGAATTACAAAGGAAGTTGTGACGAATGGCGCCGCACCAATATATGGAAGAGAAGACTATTCAGAAAGTGCATAATAGGAAGAAAAGTGGGACGGACACAAAAGGAATCAGTGTGTCTGTCCTTTTACTAATATAGAGAAAAATAGACTTGAAGATACGAGGGGTTAAAAGACATGAGTGAAAAGATGAGTTGTTTGCCGATGGTACCTCTTCGCGGAATGACGATTATGCCGGAGATGGTTGTACATTTTGATGTTAGCAGACCACGTTCCATAGAAGCAGTACAAGAGGCAATGCAGGAAGAGCAGGAGATATTTCTCGTGACGCAAAAGTCCGTGGAGATAGAAGATCCCGGAATGGAAGATGTATATGAGATAGGAATTGTTGCCAGAATCAATCAGATCATAAAATTACCGAAGCATATTTCCCGTGTACTGGTGACAGGAGGGAAACGGGCAAGACTGAAAAAAGTGATACAGAAAGATCCTTATATGGAGGCAGAGATAGAGATTCTGGAAGAGGAAGAATTAACGATTCAAGAGGAGCTTACCTTGGAGGCGATGATACGAAATCTGAAGGAAGTGTATATGGAATATTCCATGAAGATGCCGAAAATCAGTAAGGAAACACTTAGCCACATTACAGAAATTACGGATCTGGTGAAGCTGATCAATGAGATAGCGGCGAATATTCCGATGCATTATAAAGAGCTGCAGGAGATTCTTGATGCGACGGATATCAATGAGCGTTATGAGACCTTGGTATACAAGCTGGCAAATGAGATCCAGGTCTTGAATCTGAAAGAGGAAATCCAGAAAAAAGTAAGGGCAAGAGTTGAGCAAAGCCAGCGTGAATATATACTGCGGGAGCAATTAAAACTGATCCGGGAGGAATTAGGAGACGAGACAACGATAAGCGATGCCGAGGAATTTGAAAAGCAGGCCAAAGAGCTTCAGGCTTCGGATGAAGTGAAAGAAAAACTGAAAAAAGAGATCGGCAGATTTAAAAATACGATGAACAGTCCTTCTGAAAGCGGTGTGCTTCGCACATATATCGAAACAATGTTAGAGATGCCTTGGGATAAGATGCAAAAGGAACATCAGGATATTGTTCTTGCAAAGAAGATTCTGGAAGAAGATCATTATGGGCTTTTTGAGGTGAAGGAACGTATCCTGGAATTTCTGGCAGTGCGTGCCATGGCTCCAAAAGGAAACACTCCGATACTGTGTCTGGTAGGACCGCCGGGAACCGGGAAAACGTCGATTGCCAGATCGCTTGCCCGCGCGTTAGAGAAGCCATATGTGCGGATTTCTCTTGGAGGGGTGAGAGATGAAGCAGAGATCCGAGGCCATCGCAAAACGTATGTAGGCGCGATGCCGGGGCGTATCGCAAATGCTCTTCGCCAAGCAGGCGTGAAGAATCCGGTCATGCTTTTGGATGAAATCGATAAAGTAAGTACGGATTATAAAGGGGATACTTTCTCTGCACTCTTAGAAGTTCTTGACAGTGAGCAAAATGTAAGGTTCAGGGATCATTATCTGGAAGTACCGATGGATTTGTCAGAGGTGGTATTCATTACAACTGCCAATACGCTGCAGACGATACCAAGACCGCTTCTGGACCGTATGGAAGTGATTGAGATCAACAGTTATACAGAAAATGAGAAGCTTCATATTGCGCAGCAGCATCTGATTCCAAAGCAGATTGAAAAGCATGGTCTTACAAAAAAAGTACTGACGATCAGTAAAGGTGCGGTCTGGAGAATTGCAAGGAATTATACAAAAGAAGCAGGCGTACGTCAGATGGAGCGAAAAATCGAAGAGATATGCAGAAAAGCGGCCAGAGCTTTGCTTGAGACGGACAAAGAGAAATTCAATGTGACAGAAAAGAATCTCAAAAAATATCTCGGAAAAGAAAAATTCAGTTATCAGATGGTAAATGAAGCGGATGATATTGGTATTGTAAGGGGACTGGCATGGACCAGCGTCGGCGGCGATACATTGCAGATTGAAGTGAATGTCATGCCTGGAAAGGGCGAGATGATCCTGACCGGACAGATGGGAGATGTGATGAAGGAATCAGCGCAGACAGGTATCAGTTATATTCGCTCTATTAGCAGAGAATATGGTATTCCAGAAGATTATTTTGAAAAGCATGATATCCATATTCATATTCCGGAAGGCGCGGTTCCAAAAGACGGACCTTCGGCGGGAATCACGATGGCAACGGCGATGCTGTCGGCAGCAACAGGGAAAAAAGTACATGCGGATTTGGCCATGACAGGTGAGATCACACTTCGGGGAAGGGTGCTTCCGATCGGAGGATTAAAGGAAAAACTGCTGGCAGCAAAGAATGCAGGAATTCGCAGGGTACTTGTACCAAGAGAGAACATCAATGATGTACAAGAGATATCAGACGAGATTAAAAAAGGACTGGAAATCATACCGGTAACTCAGATGAAAGAAGTATTAGAAGAGGCTCTGGTATAGGTTTGGACGAAAAGGAGAAGACTATGGTTATACGTAATATTGACCTTGAGACGGTGTGCGGAATCACAAGTAAACTACCTGAGAATACGTTGCCGGAGGTTGCGTTTGCAGGAAAATCTAATGTAGGGAAATCTTCCCTGATTAACGCGTTGATGAATCGAAAATCTTATGCCCGCATTTCGGCAACGCCGGGGAAGACGCAGACCATCAATTTTTATAATATCAATCAGGAATTATATCTTGTGGATTTGCCGGGCTATGGGTATGCAAAAGTATCCGAAAAAGAAAAGATGGAATGGGGAAAGCTGATCGAGCGTTATCTTCATGGTTCCTCGCAGTTAAAAATCGTGTTTCTTTTGATCGATATCCGCCATGCCCCGTCTGCAAATGATAAGATGATGTATAGCTGGATCATCGACCAGGGATTTTATCCGGTCATCATTGCTACGAAGCTGGATAAGATCAAACGAAGCCAGAAGGATAAACAGTTAAAAATCTTAAGGGAAGGTCTGGAGCTTTTAAAAGGAACGAAGATCATTGCATTTTCTGCAGAGACAAAGCAGGGAAGAGATGAGATATGGGAATTTATAGAACAGACTTGTATGGAGCAAACTAGTATCGAATAAACTTGTACAGAGCAGACCGTATAGAATAGTTAGAGGTGGAAGAGAATGCAGGATACGCGTCCATATTGGAAAATAGCAGTGAGCCTGTTATTCAGCCTGACGGCAACAATTCTTTTTGTGTATGTGGGTTGGAAACTGGCGTTGTATTTTATGCCGTTTGTAATCGGATGGGTGATATCGGTAATCGGGTCGCCGATTGCAAAATGGCTGGAAAAGAGATTGAAGATTAAAAAGAAACTCGGTTCGGCATTGATCATCATATTGGTGTTGGCGGCAATCGTAGGCACATTATATGTGGGAATCGGCAAACTCATAGAAGAAATCGGTAATTTTATCAGAAGTTTTCCGGAAATGTATCAGGAATTGGAATCAGGGATAGACCAGATTGGCAATACACTGACGGGAATATTAAGACTTCTCCCGGCAGGCGTAAGACAGGCAGGGAATGTTTTAATTGTGAATTTTGATGAGTATATGGGAGAATTTATCAACCGTATCAGCGAACCTACCATGAGTGTTGCAGGAGGCGTGGTAAAACAGATTCCGGCAATCCTGGTCGGATTCATCGTAGCCGTGATGTCAGCTTATTTTTTTATCGCCGACCGGGAAGAAGTCCTTGCATGGTGTGACAGGGTAGCGCCGGAGGCGATCAAAGACAGGATGAAACTTGTGAACCATAATTTCAGGTATGCAGTAGGAGGCTACGTGAAAGCGCAGCTGAAAATCATGGTAGTGGTGGCGGTAATTTTGCTGATCGGCTTGAATGTGATTGGAGTAAAATATGCCGTGTTGCTTTCGATTTTAATTTCTTTTGTAGATATGATTCCGTTCCTGGGAACGGGAACGATCATGATACCGTGGTTTTTGTATAAGTTTCTGATAGGAAGTTATGAAATCGCAGTCGGACTCGTAGTCTTGTATGTAATTACGCAGGTTACCAGACAGCTGATTCAGCCAAAGCTGGTGGGCGACAGTATGGGACTCAATCCATTATTGACATTGTTTTTGCTGTATTGGGGATATAAACTTGGAAGCGTGATCGGACTTTTAGTATCAGTGCCGATTGGAATGATCGTTATCAATATGTATAAAGCAGGCGCATTTGACTATCTTTTGGATGATGTTAAAATTTTGATGGAAGGGGTCTTAAGCCTTCGTAAAAGGGATGAGGAGAAAGGAAAAATAGCCAAAAAGTAAGATATATATTTAGAAGTTTCGACGAAAAACGGAATATCTGTATCAAAAAGATGCAAAATCGGGCGAAAAGTGTATAATTATACACGGTACGCGCATATGCAATATCAAAAGAAAGGAAGAGGAAAATGAAAAGAATGAAAAGAGTGTTAGCGGCTTCGTTGGCATTTTTCATGGTTGTTTCATTGCTGCCTGTAAGCTCCGTTCAGGCAAGTAATGAAAGACTGCTGAATTTAGCTTTAAATAAGCCCGCTACAGAATCAAGTGTCTATCCTGGTACGCAACGTACTGCACAAAAAGCAGTTGATGGTATCGGCAATGAAGACACTGAATCAAGATGGTCCACAAAGAGACTTGGGACCGGGACACCGGCAGAGCAATATGATCCGAATATGGAACAATGGATGATGGTAGATATGGGAGAAGAATATACTGTCAACCAGGTGAATATTGACTGGGAAGGTGCATTTGCAAAGAAGTATGTTATTCAAGGCTCTTTAGACGGAGAGACATTTGAAAACGTAGTTGAAACAGGAGTAACAAGCGCTGGAATGAAAGAACATACAGGACTGGAATTTAATGCCCGCTATGTTCGTATTTTATGCCAGGAACCGAAAAATGCAAGCTGGGGATATTCGATCTATGAGTTAGAAGTATATTCTGATGATGTGATTGATGAAACATACGAGGTTACCGCAGCAGAGATTATTGCAGAAGTAGAAAATGTCGCTCCGGTATTAGCAGAAGACGGACAATCCCTCGTATTGCCGGAAGTTCCGGAAGGTTATGAGATCAGCCTGTACGGTACCGACAATGCCCAGGTGATAAGCAAAGACAATGTTGTATATCAGCCAATCGTGGACATGCCGGTGAAGGTAATGTACCAGGTAGTAAATACTGAGGATGCAGAAGATAAGGCGGCGTCTTCCGCAGATGCACCGACAATTATTATTCCGGGCAAATATGAGATCGACGGTGATAATGAGAAACCAAATGTTGTGCCGGGCTTAAGAGAATGGGATGGAGCTGAAGGCACATTTGAACTGACAGAAGAATCACGCATTGTCTACACAGAGGAAAGTCAGAAAGCAGCAGCGCAGATACTTAAGACATATATAAAAGATATGTTAGAGATGGATACTCCGGTAGTATCAGGTGAAGCAAATGCAGGAGATATTGCGTTTGAAACAGCTTATACAACGGAAGAACTTGGCAGCGAAGGCTACTATATGAACATCGATGATGTAGTGACGATTTCTGCTCCGGCAGATACAAAAAGCGGATGGCTTTACGGAGCGGCATCCATCACACAGATTTTATATCAGAGTGATGATTTTACAGCGCCGAAAGGTCTGACAAGAGATTATCCGCAGTACGAAGTACGTGCCGGAATGATTGACGTAGGAAGAATGTATATTCCATTGGAATACTTAGAAGAAATGACAATTTACATGTCATTCTATAAAATGAATGAGGCGCATATCCATATTAACGATTACTGGGGACAGTCCGGATACAGCGCATTCCGTCTGGAAAGTGAAGTATTCCCGTCCATTACAGCAAAAGACGGATATTATACAAAAGCGGAATACAAACAATACCAGAAAGATATGAAGGCATATGGCGTTGATGTTATCACAGAGATCGACGCACCGTACCACGCAGATGCATTCAAAGATGTTGAGGGAGTAGTAATGTGGAAAGCAGGCTACCTTGATATCAGAACAGAAGATGCATACAATGCTAACAGAGAGTTTATGGAGCAACTCATTGATGAATATTTAGACGGCGAGGATCCGGTTATCCAGAGCAAGAATTTCCATATCGGAACAGATGAGTATGATAAAACATATGGAGAGCAGATGCGTAAATGGACAGATCATTTTGCAAAATATGTAAATGCAAAGGGTTACCAGAGCCGTGCATGGGCATCTTTAGGAAAGAACGGTTTTAAGGGTACCACACCTGTAACAAATGAAATCGTTATGAACTTATGGGCTCCTTATTGGGCAGATGTGCATGAAACTTATAATGCAGGATATGATGTTATCAATACATATGGCGGATGGTTATACATCGTACCGGCTGCAAATGCAGGGTACCCAGATCGTTATGATACAAAACGTTTGTATGAGAAGTTTGAGGTAAATGACTTCAAATCAGGAAGAAATCCATCCGGGGAAGCAATCATGCCGGTTGCGCATCCTCAGACAAAAGGTGCATCTTTCGCATTGTGGAATGATATGACATCTTTTAGAACAGGATTTTCATGGTTTGATATTTATGACCGTATCAAAGATGCAGTTTCTCTTGTATCTGAGAAGACATGGTACGGAGAAGATGACAACGGTCAGACATACGAAGAATTCAGAGAGAGAATTGACGCTTTGCAGAACAAAGTACCGAATGCCAATCCAGGACGTTTCGTAGAGTCCGATACGGATGTGATCGCAGACTATGAATTCAATGAAGATGGAACGGCTGTTATTGATGGAACGACAAATGGTTACGATGCAGTATTAACAGGTGCCGAGGCAAAAGATGGAGCAGTTGCTTTTGATGGAAATGGCTATTTGTCACTTCCAATGAATAGTATCGGTTATCCATATACCGTACTTATGAATGCGACCATTGACGGGTTGGCAGAAGAGGCAACATTGTTCGCAGGAGCAGATGGAACGTTCTATGTAAACAAACTCGGAAAATTAAGTTATGCGCGTGATCAGTATGAATTTACATTTAATTACACACCGAAAACAGGAGAAGAGATGGCGATTGCATTGACATGTGATGCAAAGAACCTGACTTTATATGTGAACGGAAAAATGATTGGCACAGGTAAGCTGACCAATGAAACAATTGCCGGAAAGACACAGCAAAGTTCTACATTTATCTTACCGGTAGAGAGAGTATTTGAGCATACCAAAGGTACATTGAAAGAGATGTCCATCTACAACCGTGTCTTAAGTGCAGAAGAAATCTATAAGGAACTTGGAATTGCCCGTGAGAATCTCGCATTGAATAAAGAAGTAAGTGTATCCGGATTAGAAGTAAATGACGGAAGATTTACAGCGGATAAGGCAGTCGATGGTATCGTGACAAAAGAATCAAGAGTATCTTTTGCGAAGGATCAGGACGAGCAGTGGCTGCTGGTTGATTTAGGAGATGTTAATACCATCAGTGAGGTTGTTATTAATTACGAATCTGCAGTAGGAAAATATGAGATTCAGGTATCCGAAGACGGAGAAAATTTTGAGACAGTATATGTGAAAAATGAGGCAACTACAAATGGTCCGGAAGTGATTGAGACAATTACGATCGATCCTGTAGATGCACGTTATGTCAAATACGTACAGAAAGAAAGATGGAAACATTCTGGAAATGGAAAGTGGTACAGCGGAAGCATTTATGAGTTTGAAGTATATGCGCCAATCGTTACAGTACCAAAACCATCTAAGAATGCATTGGTTGCAAAAGGACCAAACAGCAGTGGTTCCCTGTCTGCATCCAGACAAATCGGACCAAGTACGACAAACTATGTAGACGTAGAATTTGATATGTATACTTCTATAGAACCGACACAGACCAATACGGCAGTCGGACTTGGAAGTACAGATTCCAATTATACTGCATATGGTCAGGTGCCGGTTATCGTTCGTATGTTTAGTGACGGATGCTTTGGCGCTTACAATGGTAAGACAGGCGGTTATGTACAGAGTAAGGTTGCATTTACACAGAATGAGAAATATCATGTTCGCGTAAATGTAAATCTGGAAGACAAGACTTATAGCGCTTACGCTACAGGACCGGATGGAGTAGAACAATGTTTTGCTAAAAACTACGGATACCGTGCAGCGGCTCCGAGTGAAATCGGAAAAATCTATTTGTTCAATAATGAAAGACCGGAAGGAAGTTACTGGCTCGAAAGAATCAGCGTCAAGGAAGCGGATGTAGATACTTCTGTTGTATATGATAGAATTGCTGAATTAGAAGAGTTCCTGACAGCATCTATCAATACAGAAGCTAAGATGGACGCATTACAGGCAGCGTTGGCTGAAGTAAGAGAGAAAGCAGACGATTACACATTAAGAGAAGAAAATCTTGCAGCGTTGGATGCAGCTTACGAAGCATTCATGGCAAAAGAAGAAGGTAAAGTCAGAATCGGAAGCTTCAACATTGCGGCAAATAAAAAACCGGATGTTGACAAGATGCGTGAACAGCTGGAAAAATACGATGTAGACATCGCAGGTATCCAGGAAGTAGATAAGAACACGCAAAGAAATCCATATGATATGTTAGCTACTTTCCAGGGAGATGTATATCAGAACATTTTCTATAGTAGAGCAATTGATTTCCAAGGCGGACAGTATGGTATCGGTACAGTATCAAAAGCAGAGCTTAGGGACGGATCCACTACGATGCTGGAAAGCGCCGGAAATGAACAGCGTGTATTCCAGAGAAATGTCGTGGAATTAGGCGGATGTGAAGTGGCATTCTACAATACGCATTTATCATATGAAAGTATGGAACTTCGTCATGAGCAGATGAATACTGTAAAAGCAGCTATGGATGCAGATCCGGTAGAATACAAGATTATCGTGGGTGATTTCAATGCCGATCAGTATCACGAAGAATTCGAGGAAATCTTCGGAGCAGATTATAACATCGCAAACGGTATGAATGGAATCTTCCAGGATACTTTCAATGGCGTGGATGACACGATGGAAGTAAATTGTGTAGATAATATTATTACATCAAAGAATATCGAAATCGAAGTGGTTCAGATGGTTGCCAACAAATTATCTGATCACAATATGTTCTTTGCTGATGTGACATTCAAGACAGAACCGGTAAAAACGGACAAAGAAGATCTTAAAGCACTTATCGCATATGCGAAGGAAGCACAGGAAGCAGATAACTACGAATATCTTGTGCCTACAGTAAAAGCGTTGTTTGAAGAGGCATTGGCAGAGGCAGAAGCAGTTGATGCAGATATCTATGCTGATCAGGAAACAGTCGACGCAGCATATGAATTACTTCTTAGCAGAGTACACCTTCTGGATTTTACAGGTAATCCGGGAAGCTTAGAAGTCTTGGTAGACCTTGCAGGCAAAGAAGTAGAAGCGGAATATACAAAAGAAAGCTGGGCTCCATTTGCAGCAGCTTTGGCTGAAGCAAACAAATTGCTGGAAGATGCAGATGCTTTGCAGGCAGAACTGGACGCAGCATATACGGCACTGGATACAGCAATGAAAGCATTGGAAAAGATTCCGGTAGATAAGACGAAACTTGCTAAATTGGTACAAGAAGCAAATGCATATGAAGCGAACATCAGCAATTATGTAGAATCTACAACTCAGGAATTCTTAGCAGCACTCGTAGATGCAAGAGCAGTGCTTGACAATGATAAAGCAATCCAGGCAGAAGTAGAATCTGCATATAAAGCACTCTTAAAGGGAATCTTTGGATTAAGAGAAGTACCGAACAAAGATAAGTTAAAAGAGTTGCTTGGTCAGGTGGAAGCTATGGACTTAAGCGCATACAGCGCCAAGACAGCAAAAGCAGTGAGAGCAGCATATGCAGAAGCAGTTGCTGTAGCAGCAGATAAGAATGCAGATCAGGCAGAAGTAGATGCAGCAGCAGCGGCATTGGAAGAAGCAATCGCAGCAGCGAAGGCAGAAGAGAAAGGCAGCCAGAGCGGCAGTGTATCTGATAATGTATCCGGTGAAAAAACATCAGGATCAGACCATAAAGTAGCTTCTGACAATGGAAGCAAGACAAATACAACAAGCAAGAGCGCAAGCAACACAGCAGCAAAAACCGGCGATGATGCAAACGCAGCAATCCCGGCAGCAGCAGGACTTGCAGCAATTTTAGCAGCATTACTTGCATGGAAGAAGAGAGCATAAGTTAGGTGAAAGGGTTGTGACCTTAATTGGTCACAACCTTTTTTTATGATATAGGAAAGTTCGTACTTTCCTATATCATAAAACGCTCCGTGGGATGCGCACTGCGGCGTACAGTGAAGTTGTCGTATGCGACCGCCGCAGGCACCAAAATGTGCGAAGCACATTTTGAGTTCTAAAGAAGAGTTACGCCCAGGCGCTGGGCGAGAGAAGCCAAGAAAGCAAGAATCTGCCCAGGTGCCGGGCAAGAGAAGCCAATAAAGCAAGAATCTGCCTAGGCGCCGGGCAAGAGAAGCTAGGAAAGCAAGAATCTGCCCAGGCGCCGGGCGAGAGAAGCCAAGAAAGCAAGAGTTACACCCAGGTGCCGGGCAAGAGAAGCTGGGAAAGCAAGAATCTGCCCAGGCGCCGGGCAAGAGAAGCTAGGACAGCAAGAGTTCGCCCAGGCGCCGGGCAAAAGAAGCCAATAAAGCAAGAGTTACGCCCAAGCGCCGGGCAAAAGAAGCCAATAAAGCAAGAATCTGCCCAGGCGCTGGGCGAGAGAAGCCAATAAAGCAAGAATCTGCCCAGGCGCTGGGCAAGAGAATCTAGGAAAGAAAGAGTTCGCCCAGGTGCTGGGCAAGAAGAGCCAAAAGAGAAGAGTTATGCCCGAGCGCCGGGCAAAAGATGGAGGAGTTGAAGTGGGCTTGCCCACTTTATTAGGGGATGAGAGAACATGTAAGTTATGTTTGCGAAAATAATAAAAAAGGGATATAGTATAAGCAGATATAAATTGTGAAAGAAGTATATGACTGGAGAAAATATTATAATCGGAGGACGAAAGTATGAAATATTGTGTCAGCTGCGGAGGGAAGGCTGGAATTACTTCTCCTAGGACAAAAGAAGGATACAGAGTCTGTAAAGATTGCTATGAAAAATGCAGCGGCAGACAAAACATCATTGGAAAGAGCTGGATTCACAGGAGATTGTGGAGGATATTGCCAGATGGCAGGAAAGAAATATAAATGTTTCACCAGAGGCTATGCAGAAACCGAAAGAATATTGTGCCAATTGTGGGGGAAAATTAGGATTATTCGGAGGGAATGAGATTTCAGAAGGGTTTGCATTGTGTATAGATTGTGTAAAACAATGCAGTCTTTTGGTGAAAGAAAAATTATCAGAAAAGACAATTAATGAAGTCAAAAGAGATATCATGCAAATGAAGTCATATCCAGAGTATCGTGCTACTGACAGGTTTGGGAAAATTTCGTTTGATAAGGTACATAAACTTTGGAGAGCCGAAGGCTATCCGGTAATGAGATACGAGGATATTATTGATTTTGAAATAGTAGATGTAAGAGAGAAAAAATCGGATTCTACGACTAAGGAAGATAAAAAAGGAAGAGATGTTACTTATACAAGTTATTCAGAACATTTTTTACGTTTGGGAATTCAATTTGTCATACAAGGAACAGAGAAAGTATCGTTTCTGGCGAATTATGCAGAACATTATGAAAATGTTAAATACCATAGTCAGTTGTTGGAACAAGTGCATGATGCGGCAGGATTTTTGAAGATTGTGTTACATGAAAATGAAACGAAAAACAAAGCTAAGGATATATCGCATGCGATGCAGATATCGGCAGCAGAGGCAATATTGAAATTCAAGGAATTGTTTGATTACGGACTTATTACCGAGGAGGAATTTGAGGCGAAGAAACAACAAATTCTGAATCTGTAAGGGGAAGAATATGTGTCTTGCGTTTGGGCATATTTTTCTGTGGCTATGCACAAAGTTCTGGTGAAATTGGAGGTTCGAATATCATATGACAAACATAATAGTGGAAAAAATAGCTTTGAATTGTGTGAAAATATTACTAAAAGCATTGATGAATTCGTCTGAAGTTTTCAAAGAAACCATTTGCAAGGAAGCTAGGAACGAAGGGATTAATACTATAATAAAGTATTGGGGAGAGAAAAAATCATCACCGCAAACAAAATTCGAGCAATTATTAAAGAAAGAGCTTCAACGTATTCCAGAGGAATACCAGCCTTGTGTTGAGCAACAGATTAAAGACATTTTTACAGAAGAGCTCTATATTCCGATAGAATATTATAATCCAAATAATCTGATGAATTTACAGAGGTATCTTGTCGAAAAATATATGCAGTTCCCTGCCGTCGACAGAGATTACGAGGGAGAAGTAAAAAGCATACTCTGGAAGGTGGCTGAGTGTTTTATTGAGATTAGAAGAGATGGAGATGGGATTCTTCATGATCTTCTTGAAGCGATAAAGAATCTTCAAAAGCAAGTGAATGAAGGGAAGAAGAATTACATAAATTTATCCAAAGAGGTGCAGGAGCTGCAAGAGACTATTGTTCAACTTCGTTCTATTATTGAAGGATATTTGACCAGAGGGGAAAATGATATGTTTCCGGACGCTCAGTTGCTTGTAACAGATTTTAATCAACTTTGGAGAAAAGCTTGTATAGAGATAGAAACCGTACCGGATGAGAACCTGAAAGATGCGCTTGAAAAGCAGGACGCTTTGATTGGCTTTCTGGAGCAAACATATAAAACAGATAAAATGAAAGAGCTTTGCTTTGCGATTCCGCGTCAACAATCTCAAAAAGCATTATGTTACACGGTGTGTGTTGGAAGTAATGAAGCGCTGCCTCTGTTTTATGCACAAGCGTTGTTTCGACGAGCAAAGATATGTATTCGCAGATATCGGAAAGATCAGAATTTTGTTGATTGGGATAAAGCTGAATTTGATTTAGAAAAGGCGAAAGAAATCGTACTTGCCAGGAATTATGACGAGTGTCTGGTTGCGGCCGTACTTAATCTTCCGGTTATTTCCGGAGATTTGTATGCAGAAATATGTCGTGCAGAAGAAGAGTTGAATGGAAGGAACATACCATATAAGGATTTGAAGGAGGAAGGGGACAGAAAAGTTATCCTTTCGCCATTCCAATGGATGGCTTGTAGGGAAAATTGTGAATTTTTATTCGAACCGGTATTTAGTGCGTCATTTGACAGCGTAACGGGGAAAAATCCGGAGGATATGGAACAAATGGAGCTGTCTTTGTTTCAATTGGCGGCAAGTGGAAAAACGATTCTTCTTCAACCGCCGCAAATTATTGACAATTCGAATATGCTGCGGCTGATTCAAAAGAACAGTTTTAGAACGCTTTGTAAACAAGGGGTGATTTCCTGTTCTACGTTCTCTTATGGGGACGGAACGCTGGCAACGCCAAGAGAATATTTATTACGCAATCTTAAAAATACGGACTTTGTCTTCAGTAGTCTTGCGGGTTTACGCGGGGTGAACGGTGAACGAAATCGGGCGATTCTTTCTGAGGCTTTGGAAAAGAATCTTCGCTTTATGGATTTTAAAGGCAGATTAGATGAAACAAGCAGAATCGAGTTAGAGGAAATCTACGACAGCTATAGGGTGGCATTTGAACTTTTCCATGACAAAACACTTTTTCGCTATCATCAAAATAAGAAATACAGGATTCCTTCGAGGACATTAACGACGCACGGGGCTGCATCGTTGAATGAAGTATTGGATAGGCGGATAGAGGAACTGGAAGAAGATGAACAAACATGTCATATTAGTGGGAGACCGAGGCATCTTCAAGAGTTTCGAAAGCTTATGGAATCCGCAAGGGAACTGGGATGTCAAAATAGAAGTGAGTATGACCGTTTTTTAAATCTTGAGCATACCAGTTCAAATATTAGCCGGGAAGCCATTGAACTGTTTCGCAGCATCGTACATCGCTGTTATATTATCTCCAATGGTTTCCGCAGTTGTGATACTGTATATGCGGGAGAAACAATAGATGAGTTATGTCTGCATCACAAAGGAAATGATTCATTTCGAGACCAGATGAAGGAAGAAATAACTGCCGTAGATTATTTCTTTGAGCAGTATATAGCGCCAGATTATACAATATCACCGAAGATCGATTGGGGAAAAATAGTGGAGTTAGTCAGCATTTCCCGGAGAGTATTTGCGGATCAAAATATTCCGGCTTCAAAGAGATGTGACGTTTTGGAGAGGGAAACAGGTCTTGATGGTTATAGACCGGATATACTGGAAATTCCTATACTGCTTGAACAAGAAGCAAAAACTTCGGATGGAATTCCTTATAAAGTTTCGACGGTAGAATTGCCAAATGCAAAAAAGATTACATCTGACGTATATACTAATTAAAAGGAGGACATATATGGATACCATAAAAGCATATTTTCAGCTTGTTTCACAGCGTCCCGATTTATTTACAAACTCACCGGAGATGGAACTTATTCTCGATGAAACACAGATGAGAAATTTTGCAAAAGAGACCGGAAAGAGTATGGGGATTGTATACGACAATTCACCGTATTATCTTGTATTAGCAGATCTTTGCCGAGATCAAAATGGATTATTTAGTTATGCGCGCGTTGCATATTGTAATCCGCAAAGCAATGGTGCCGTAGCGATTCCATATTGTAATGGAAATCTTGGATTACTTACTATTTTCCGGCATGGACCGCGGACGCAGATGTTTGAATTCCCAAGAGGTTTTTCCGAGAGAGCAAAATTAACGCCGCAAGAAAATATTTTGAAAGAATTATCGGAAGAGTTAGGTCTAGCAAAAGAGGAGTGTACGGTGACTTTTCTTGGAGATATACGGGCAGACAGTGGACTGTGTAGTGGAAAAGTACAGATTTTTCTTGCCAGAATTGCATCTTTAGCAAACATTTTACCTGGAAAAGAAGAAGGGATCTTGGGATTTTCCTGGGTGAGTGAAAAGCAATTTCGGGAAATGATAGAAGAAGGACTGATTGAGGATGCTTATACAATAGCTGCTTATGCCAAATGGATTTGCGCTCAGAAAGAGAGCAGCTATGTTTAGATGAATGAGTTTGTATTTAGAAAATTTTTATATAAAATTCGTATTATATTCATTGCCTTTGCATAAAAAAGTTATATAATACCATATAGAAAAGGTGGTATCGAGTATGAGAGAGAAATTTGTACGTTTTATGTATGGCAGATATGGTCTGGATCAGTTTTCAAGGACACTGTCCTTTGCGGCGATTGGATTGATGGTGGTTTCAACATTCGTGCGGTCAAACATACTTTATCTGGTTTCGCTTGCGGCATTTATTTATGCATATTTCCGTGTGTTTTCAAAGAATCATGCGAAGCGTTATCAGGAGAATCAAAAATATCTGCAGACGATGGCGAAGCTTCGGGAACGTTTTGGAAGATTTAAGAGCACAACGGCGCAGAGAAAGACGCACCATATTTATAAGTGTCCGGTGTGCAGACAAAAGATCCGAATTCCACGAGGAAAAGGGAAAATAGAGATTACTTGCCCGAAGTGTCAGGCGAAGTTTATAAAGCGAAGTTAGCAGAGTTGGAAATTATTGTGAATATAATAGGAATAATGTGGAGACCCTCATAAATGTAGAAACATTTATGGGGGATTTTTATGGGTAGAACAATGAGGCGATTGGAAGAAATAAAATGGTATCAGTGGCTGGGCTATATATTGCTTGCTATCTATGTGGCAGCGGGAGTCAGTTTTTTTGTTTTTAGTATAAAGCTTATGATATTACCGGTAAAATATCTTGCAGGGATAGGTATATTTTTGCTGGCGGCAGCAGTCATAGTATTTGTAATGCACGGCAATAGGGTCACGTCTGTGTTGGCAAGTGCATTGACCATCGTGTTAGCGGCAGGATGTGTATTCGGAGTAAATGCGTCCGGCAAAATGCTGAGTATGATGGATGAGGTGACGGTAGAGGATACGCCAACTACGGTTCCAAAGAATATTCCGGATTCCTTTGTCATGTATTTAAGCGGAATTGATACCTATGGAAATGTAGGCAAACGCTCTAGGAGTGATGTAAATATTTTGGCGATAGTCAATACGGAGACAAAAAAAGTATTACTTCTATCCACGCCCCGGGATGCGTATGTAGAATATTTGGCGACGCAGGGAGCGAAAGATAAACTGACGCATGCAGGGATTTATGGAGTGGAGGCATCCATGGATGCATTGGAACGCCTGTATGATGTGGGGATTGATTATTATGTAAAAATTAATTTTACCGGATTTATAGAAGTAGTGGATGCGCTTGGAGGTATTGAAGTGCATTCTGATTATGATTTTAGCGTCGGAACACTCAAAGATTACAAAAAGGGATATAATAAGCTTAACGGAATCGAAGCGCTTGCATTTGCAAGAGAACGCTATAGTTTTCCGGAAGGTGATTATCAAAGGGCGAAGAACCAGATGGAGGTCATTAAAGCAGTTGTAAAAAAATGCGCGTCTTCTTCGATGCTTGCGAATTACGGTTCGGTCATGGATGCATTGGCTGGAAGTTTTGAGACGAATATGCCCAATGCGCAGATCGCGGCGCTTGTGAGGATGCAATTATCTGATCATGCTCAGTGGGAGATTATTTCCTATACGACGGAAGGAACGAATATGCAAGCACAGACTTATTCCATGCCAGGGCAAGAGTTGGATGTGATTCAATTGAGTGAAGAATCTATTGCGATGGCGCAGCAGCTGATTGAGAACGTGAGGAAGAAAGAAGAAAACTATGAGGAATAGCAAAGAATACAAAAGCAGACCTGCATAGATATTTTTGATGGTTCCTTTACATTGGAGAGGACAAAGGGTATGATAGAAGACAAAAGACAAATATGCAGGGAGAAGTGCAGTATGAAATATGATTATCTGGTAATAGGAGCGGGGCTTTATGGAGCAGTGTTTGCTTACGAGGCAGCAAAAAAAGGAAAGAGATGCCTTGTAATTGATAAAAGGGGACATATCGCAGGAAATATTTATTGTAAAGAGATAGATGGGATTCAAGTACACCAATATGGCGCTCATATTTTTCACACATCCAATAAAAAAGTCTGGGAGTATGTGAATCAGTTTGCAGAATTTAATAACTATATCAATTCGCCTATAGCAGTCTATAAAGATGAGCTATACAATCTGCCTTTTAATATGAATACATTTAGCAAGATGTGGGGAATTCGCACACCAAAAGAAGCGAAAGAAAAGATTGCGCAGCAGGTTACGGAGAGTGGCATTACCAGACCCAAGAACTTAGAAGAACAAGGAATATCTTTGGTAGGGAGAGACGTGTTTGAAAAATTGGTCAAAGGATATACGGAAAAACAGTGGGGTAGAGACTGCAAAGAGTTACCGCCTTTTATCATCCAACGGCTGCCGGTACGATTTACTTATGACAATAATTATTTTAACGATCAGTATCAGGGGATTCCAATCGGCGGATATACCAGACTGGCAGAGCAGATGCTGGAGGGCATTGAAGTAAAACTGAACACGGATTATTTTTCATTTATCAAAGAAAATCCGGATATCGCGGAAAAAACAGTGTTTACTGGTATGATTGATGAGTATTTTGGATACAAGCTTGGAGCGTTGGAATATCGCTCGGTATATTTTGAAACGGAAGTGTTGGATACAGATAATTATCAGGGAAATGCGGTTGTAAATTACACGGAGCGGGAAGTACCATATACCCGTATCATCGAACACAAACACTTCGAGTTTGGCAAACAGGAGAAAACTGTCATTTCCAGAGAGTATTCTTCTGAATGGAAAGTGGGGATGGAACCATATTATCCGGTTAATGATGAGAAGAATAATACGTTGTTTGCACGGTATAGAGAGCTGGCAGCGAAGGAAAAAAATGTAATCTTTGGAGGCAGATTGGGAGATTATAAATATTATGATATGGATAAAGTGATAGAAGCAGCACTGGATTTGTGTGAAAGAGAATTGTAAATATGTAGTATACGCCTAAAATATTGTGGAATCGCCTAAAATAATACTGGGATTAGGAGAAAAACACACCTAATCAATTGATTTTCGCCTAAAAAGAGAGTATAATTAGGCGAAATAGATGGGAGGTAGGCGAATGAGAGTATTTGATTATAGTGCATTAAAGAATTACCACTGGGATTCAGAGATTCTTGGTTTAGTAGCACAGATACATGAATATAAGGGACGCCAGGAATTATATTTGAAACAAAAGCCAGCTGTATTAGATAAATTAGTTGAAATTGCCAAGATTCAAAGTACAGAGGCATCCAATAAAATTGAGGGGATTGTGACAACAAGCACGAGAGTGCAGCAATTGTGTATGGAAAAAACTACTCCTAGAAACAGAGATGAGGAAGAAATTATGGGATACCGTGATGTGCTGAATACTATTCATGAAAGCTATGAGTATATACCAATTCGTTCCTCTTATATTTTGCAATTACACAGAGACTTATATAAATACTCAGAAAAGTCTATTGGTGGAAGATATAAAAATACACAGAATGTAATCGCGGAAACCAGAGCGGATGGAACTCAGATTGTTCGCTTTACGCCGATGGATCCGTATGAAACCCCGGAAGCAATAGAAGCAATTTGCGAAAGCTTTAACCAAGTGATTGATTCCTGGGTGATTGATCCGCTCGTGTTGATTCCGATATTTATTAATGATTTTTTATGTATTCATCCGTTCAATGACGGAAATGGGCGTATGTCACGGCTGCTGACAACCTTATTGCTGTATCGCTGTGGATATGTGGTCAGCAGATACATCAGTATTGAGAATAAGATAGAAAAAACAAAAGCCAAGTATTATGAGGTGCTTGGGGAAAGCGGGATTGGCTGGCATGATGGCAATAACGATCCAACACCGTTTGTTAAGTATATTCTTGGTATTATTCTGGCAGCGTATAGAGATTTTGAAAATAGAGTAAGCTATGTCGATGAGAAACTTCCTTCCGTAGAACAGGTACGAAATGCTGTATTAGAAAAAATCGGGAAATTCACAAAGAGCCAAATCATGGAGTTGGTTCCTTCAATCGGAAAGGCATCCGTAGAAAATGCATTGAAGAAGCTGACTGAAGAAGATTTTATCGAGCGACATGGAAGGGGAAAGGCTACATTTTATACAAGAACAGACAAATAAATATTTTTATGATATAGGAAAGTTTGTACTTTCCTATATCATAAAACGCTCCGCGGGATGCGCACTGCGGCGTACAATGAAGTTGTCGTATGCGACCGCCGCAGGCGCCAAAATGTGCGAAGCACATTTTGAGTTCTAAAGAAGAGTTACTCCGGGCGCTGGGCGAGAGAAGCCAATAAAGCAAGAATCCGCCCAGGCGCCGGGCGAGAGAAGCCAATAAAGCGAGAATCTGCCCAGGTGCCGGGCAAGAAGAGCCAATAAAGCAAGA
>CAJUFN010000021.1 GCA_910585545.1 uncultured Lachnospiraceae bacterium | reverse complement strand
TCCTATATGATCAAACGTAACATAATAGCCATTTTTTACTATCTTAATGACATTGTCATTCATGAGGGGCTGGCACGCTTTGCGCGCCGAGCGTGGTCAGCTTTTGCTGACTGCCTCCGCTCACGCGAGTGCGTATCCTCCCGGAGGGTTTTATGATATAGAAAAGTACGAACTTTCCTATATCATAAAATTCGGCGCATATCTCGCCGCTACTAAAATCGCCTCAACCATACTGACAGCACTTACCATATTCTTTCCCGCAATGTCAAACGCCGTTCCATGATCGACCGATGTACGAAGAATAGGCATTCCATTGGTAATCGCTATCGTACGTTCAAAGTCTAATGTTTTTGCCGCAATATGTCCCTGATCATGATACAGTGAAAGAACGCTGTTATATTTTCCAATTGCTGCCTGATGAAATACGGAATCCGCCCCAATCGGACCTACTACATCATATCCTTCTTCACGTAATTCCTGTATTGCCGGTGTGATTTCATTCACTTCTTCTTGTCCAAACAGACCATGCTCTCCACTATGCGGATTCAATCCTGCAACCGCCATCGTTCCTTTGGCAACACCAAGTTTCTCAAGCGCTTTCAAACACCGTTTCACATAATCTTTAATTCGTTCCTTCGTAATCATATCCAGCATCTCGCGAAGCGAAACATGACGCGTCAGAAAAAATATCCGCATGCCATTTGTCTCAAACATCGTAAGCGGATCGTACGTCTTTGTTAAAGCTCCAAAAATCTCCGTGTGCCCGATAAAATCAATTCCCCCGGCTCTTAATGACTCTTTATTAATTGGCGCTGTAGCAACTGCATCTACCTTTCCTTCATTTGCCAGCTCAATACTTTTTGCTATATACTCATATGCTGCTCTTCCGCACATACCGCTCACCTTGCCAAACGCAAATTTCTGCATATCCACATTCTTCAAATCAATCAAATTCAAAATTCCCTCTTCGTAAACACCATCTTCCGGCGTCTCAAGCAAATTGATTCTTAAATGTACGTCAGCAATTTCAATCGCCTGCTCTATGATATCTTTGCTGCCAATAACAACACATCTTGCCTCCTTAATCACTTTTTCATCCGCAGCTGCCTTTACTACAATTTCCGGTCCTATACCAGCCGAATCCCCAACTGGTACTGCAATCAATGGTCTCTTCACATTCTCACCCCCTTTACTTTTAATTTTTGTGTATAAAATAATTCATCCACAACCATTTCATATGCTTTCGCCTTCTCTGCCTTTTTAATCCTCTTCGCATATTTTGTATTATCTTCAAACACTGAAATCATAAATGCCCACAACTCCTTCATTCGAAATAAAACCGCTCGATCCCCGGACATAAGTTTCCGATTTTCTTCATAAATCTCATCATGAAACATCCGCAATCGCGCTTTATCCAACTGCTTTCCATCACAAATTTCATCCAGAAGACCCGGATTGCTCATCATTCCTCTTCCCAACATCACCGCACTTACACTTGGAAACTGCTGCACAAACTGTTCGTAATCCTCACCGGAAAATAAATCGCCATTATAACATACGCTATTCCTGCTGTTTTCCAATGCCTCCGCAAACACTTCTAGATGCGGCTTATTTTTATAATAATCTTCACGAATCCTTGCATGAATGATCAGCTCTTCTAAGGGGAACTTATTATATACCTCTAAAATCTCTCCAAATTCCTCTGCATCCTGCATTCCAAGCCTCGTTTTTACAGAAACCTTTCCATCTATCTTCTCAAATACCTCATCCAGAAATTTTTCCAGCCGATAGGTATCCGCAAGCATCCCGGCGCCTTTCCCTTTCGGCACAACCGTCCCAGACGGACAGCCTGCGTTTAGATTCACTTCCTCATACCCATACGCTTTAAATTCGTGAGCAGTCCTAACAAAATCCTTTGCATCATCCGTAAGAATCTGAGGCACTAAATATAATCCCTTATTATTCTCAGGTAAAATCTCCTTTAATTCCTTTTCTTTAAATCCCCTGTTCCTATGCGGCACAATAAACGGTGTGAAATACTTATCCATCGAATGAAATATCCGATGATATGCATTTCTGTAAACATAAGTTGTCAGCCCCTCAAGCGGTGCAAGATAATACTTCATGATCGCTTCTCATCCCTTCTTTTTTCCAATTACTGCACAAAATCCCCAACACTATAATATCATAAATAATTCTATGCTCAACATCATTCATATTCATTAAAAAACTTTCTTCTAAATACACCCAATAATACTATAATACCTTCTGCCGCTGCAATCAACAGCCTTAAGGGTTCTGCCGCAAACACTGGTTCCGCCATTTTTACCTCCCTTAAAAATTTATCGAATATGCATATATGTGTCCGAAAGTCAATAAAAAGCGGCAAAGATTTCTCTCTACCGCCATCAATGTCTAAATATAAATAATTTTCTTTTTGATTCTATCTACTAACCTTTTAATCGACTTTCAATATCTGATGCACTATACAATACATCTGTCACAATTACTTTATCTCCTTGAATCACAAAAAAGATGGAATAATTGTCTACCAATAACCTTCTCATCTCTTTGCTCCGCTCCGGCTCCGATTCCATAATACAAATTCTCTCAGCCAAGGTATCCAATGTCAAAATGGCATCTGCAATCCGGTTATATTGATCCACTGCATTTTCCGGTGCCTGAAGGACATATACAATATGATTATATAGCTGTTCCATATCAGCCAACGCTTCATTTGTAATCTCAACCGTATATCGTTTCATATCAATGATTCTCCCTAAATTTTGCAAACGCCTCTGCTGCATTCTGTACTCTTCCTGCCGCTATATCACTGTAACCTTTTTCCAATTTCTGATGGATTTCTTCAGCTGTCATAGCATCTGCATGAATAGACACTGGTGCTTTTGGCAAAGAAACAGAGAAGGGAATTCCGCCTGTAAGAGAAATCTGATTTAAATACATATCAATCGCTGTTGACATAGGAACACCTAACTGAGACAATACTTTCTCTGCCCGTTCTTTGACTGTTGGATTTACTCTTAAATTCAATGTTGCTGTTTTTTCCATGATCACACCTCCTGTTTTCTTACATTGTAACGCTTTCGTCGTTACAATTCAAGCACTAAGTTTTTCCATTTTCATATCATTCTTTTATTGAAAAAAAGAACAGCTAAACCTCCATTAAGCGCCGTCAAGAAAATTGTAATTCCCACAGCAGCAAAACATTGACTGCTGTCCACCACTCCCATCATCAGTTCATTAGAACTTAATATAAATGTAGGTACATACTTCCGAAACACAGGAAAGAAACTTAGCAGGTATGAGATAACAAACGCCGCTCCCACAAAAATCGTAACAGCGGATGCTGATCTTAAAGCAACAGATGCAAGCAAAACAGTCGAAATGAGCCACAGTCCCACCAAATAGTAACCAAATGCAGCAAAAAATAAATTCTGTACGATGTGATTGTCCCAAAAATATGCATTATAGCCATAAGTAATACCAAAAGTTATCCCATAGCCGACCGTCCAGAATACTGACATGATCAATAATTTTGAAACCAGTATTTTCCAACGTTTCATGCCCTTGGTAATCACATTGATAAGTGTCCCTTTCTGATATTCCGTTGTCAAAATACTGCTAAACATAACGATAAACACAATAAGTAAGATAGGCATATTTTTGAAAAACTGTGTCCAAGAGGTCAATGCATCTACTTCTATTCCGGTAATGAGCATTCCGTTCTCTGCAAGCTGCTCCGACATTATTTCAAACAGCCACGGCAGCATTTTGGCAGTGGCTGGATTCATGATTCCAAACAGGCAAAACAAAATCCCCAGTATCATAAATCTTCCGCTTCGCACTTGCTCCAAAAATTCTTTTTTTATGAAAGCTGTGAACTGCTTCATTTCCCAATCACCTCCAAAAACAAGTCCTCGAGCGTTGGCTCTAGCCTCTCCAAACGCAGAATAGGGATTTGATTTCGTGACAGACATTTCATTATGTCTAACATATCACGTTCTGTTCTTTTTTGAAAAAGCAGCTTGGTTCTGCCGGATTTCTTACCACCCGGACAGATGCTTCCAAATATATCTGCATCCTGTTCCGTGAAAAACTCGATTTCTATACTTTCTCCGTTTCTGACATTCCTGATTTCTTCCAACGTACCGCTAAGGGCAACCTTTCCCTCATGGAGAAATGCAATTCGATCGCAGATGCGCTCCACATCCGACAAAATATGGGTAGAAAACACAACGGTCGTATGCTCTTTCACCGAAGAAAGTATATCCAAAACCTCTTTCCTGCCCATCGGGTCAAGTGCCGATGTTGGTTCGTCGCAAATCAATAGTTTCGGACTGTTTAAAAGCGCCTGCGCTATTCCAAGCCTTTGTTTCATGCCGCGAGAAAACCCTTTGATACGTTTATTTTCTTTTTCAAGTCCCACAAGTTTCAATAACTCTACAGACTTTTTCGATATTTCTTCTTTATGCATGCCCGTAATCTGCCCGCACATTGTCAAATATTCCCTTGGCGTCATAAAGCCATAAAATTCCGGAACGTCGGGCAAATAGCCAATGTATTTATTCGTGCTGTTCTGCCCAAAGGTTACTTTTTCGCCATTTACAAAAACTTCACCCTGATCGCTTTTTAACAGACCCAGTATTATTTTCATCGTTGTAGTTTTTCCTGCACCATTTTGTCCGATAAAGCCGAATACAGAATGTTCCGGTACGGAAAAACTCAAATCATTTAAGACTTTTTTTGCCCCGAATGTTTTTGTTATATGAGAAATCTCTAAAATATTCATTATGCTTCCTCTTTACCTAAAATAAAATATAGAATCGGACCAACAAAATTCATTCCAATAATGGTAACAATCAGCCACAATGTCCGGTTTCCACGTTTGTAATTCTTATGTGTAAGAATATGCCACAGCGTATATCCCAAAAGTAAAAATTCCACGATCACAAGCGGAATCAAAAACGGTAACATTTCAGTAATCCTATCCATCAATTTAACTCCTTTAACTTCCTTTTTATTTCTTCAAATTCAGTGATTCCGTTTAATACAGTAAACGGCGGTGCGTCTAATGTTTTTTTTGCATCCTCTAAAACAATTTTTCTATTGCGCGGCGCCTTTGTTCCGCTATCTAACTCATTATCAAACCAATCTTCGATTCTATTAAAGTAAGTGTCTCCATGCAGGTACAAATCTTCTGTGGAAAACAAATTAGCCAGACACAAAACATACTTACCAATATGTTTCAGCGCTTTTTGCCTTTCGTCATGTATCAAATAGCAGAGTGCTGCCTGATATTCAAAGGATAACAGACTATTTGGATTGAGTTCGGCAATTTTATAGATGTCTGCCACATGCCCAATACGGTCGATGGTTTCCTCGCACACAGATAAATTTTCACTGTGCATCCAAAGATAACACGTTGCATTCGCCAGCAGCGTCATTATATTCCCATACATGCCGATTTGAGTATAGCCGTCTGCTTTCTCTTTATTGCCAAGCATTGCATACGCCTGTGCAAGAAGAACACTGCTTTGATTTTCAAATGCGTTAGAAACAGAAAACTCCTCCAGCTCCTCCACAACTTCCTGTATACGTCCAGTCTGAAAATAAACAAATGTTTGAATCATAACCGCATTTCCGTGAATTTTCATATTTTTACAATTTGCTTTTATATGCTGACATAGCTTTTCAATATGCAGGCAGATGTCTTTTTGCCTTTCCTCCTCTGCCATTTTATAATGATTCAACCATAAAACACATATCTGTAACAAAAAAGGATAGCAAGAATAATAACGCTTTACATAATCTTGTGTTTCCTTCATCACTTCTTCAAAAGGACGTTCGGCAAAATCTTTTCCGAATCTTTGATAAAGATTTTGAATCTGCTCTTTTGCTAACTGTGGTGTATATCCTATCAACTGGTCTACTGTCACATCAAAGAATGCGGCAAGCAACGGCAAAATGGTTATGTCAGGAGTACTTTGATTGTTTTCCCATTTTGAGACAGATGCTTTCGTGACACCTATAAATTCTGCCAACTGTTCCTGTGTGATTTTTTTATCGTGTCTTAATCGTACAATATTGTTTGCAATATTTAATGTATTCAAGTAAATCCCTCCCTTCTCCTATAGTTTAACCATAATAAAGGGTGAAATCAATGGAATGATACGATACTTTCGGAAATAAAATCAACCAACAAGAAACATTTTACTGTCATTGCAATGATTTAAACGTTCGTATATAATTATGATATGTAACTTTTCTGAAAAGACATGCAAAAGAAAAAGGGGAATTTAAATATGCCATTTACTGAAATATGTATTTATCAAGTCAAACCTCAAAAAGTAGAAGAATTTGAAGCACTAATGCTTGAAGCTAAAAGTCTTTTAGAAAAACAGGAGGGATTACTTCTGCTTCGTCTTGCCAAAAGAGGGCATCATATCGACCTAAAACAAATCAAGGAGGGACTTCCACCCCTCGAAATCACTCGTATTGTAAAAAGTGTTAAATACATGCTTTACTGGGAATTTGATACAAAAGAAAGCTATGGAATAGCGCAAAAAAATCTCTACAACAGTTATTGGAAATCTATCGAAAAATGCTTAATTGTTCCACATGACAAATATTTAGGAGAAAACGTGTTTTAACATATTGCGGATTAAATTCTCCTGTTCCGCTGGTTTTGAGTATTGGGTACTCCATTGTCATTTCTTAATCTTTAACTGTTCAAGATATACACAATATCTATTACTACTTTATATATTTTTTCACATTTTTGCGTCGTGAACAAAACAAAAAAGATGCACAATATCATATGTCCTTCGATATATGCATCATTTTCTTGGATTTCTATTTGTAGTGATAGTACAAATATGCTTTTGTTGTGCAGCATTAACAACTAATAGTACCCTATATCCTGTAAATGCAATAGGATAAGCAATTACTAGATTCGGCAAACGCTTTTACATTATTCTCAAACATACTGGACTGCTTCTCTTTTTCCAAGTTAGTTTGAGTACCATACATTTTTACATCATTCTCAAACTCCTGCCACAAGAATATTTCCGAGAATTGGGTTTGAGTACCATACATTTTTACATCATTCTCAAACCGTTTACACTAAATTCTCTGCATATAGAAAGTTTGAGTACCATACATTTTTACATCATTCTCAAACTGTCAGACTGGAATCTACATTCAGTGATAGTTTGAGTACCATACATTTTTACATCATTCTCAAACACCGCTTGCAATAGTGCAACGGAAGCCGTAGTTTGAGTACCATACATTTTTACATCATTCTCAAACTGCAGAATCCCCTGATTGATTCCTTTGTCGTTTGAGTACCATACATTTTTACATCATTCTCAAACTTCGCCTTTGCCAGTTCTTCATCCGTCATCGTTTGAGTACCATACATTTTTACATCATTCTCAAACCATGCGAATGGCGAAGCCACTCCGGGAACAGTTTGAGTACCATACATTTTTACATCATTCTCAAACCGCGCTTCAGCGTCTATAGATGCGTTCCATGTTTGAGTACCATACATTTTTACATCATTCTCAAACTTATATCATTCTGTGGTATAATTTCCTTAGTTTGAGTACCATACATTTTTACATCATTCTCAAACGTACGAATCTTTATTATATGCTTCGTGTTCGTTTGAGTACCATACATTTTTACATCATTCTCAAACCCTTCTGTGTGCAGCACTTTCAAAAGTGCTGTTTGAGTACCATACATTTTTACATCATTCTCAAACCAGGAATAATAACATAACCGCCAGATACAGTTTGAGTACCATACATTTTTACATCATTCTCAAACACAGGAACATTTTCTGAAACGGTGATGTCCGTTTGAGTACCATACATTTTTACATCATTCTCAAACAATTGAGGTGATTATTATACGAAAGATACTGTTTGAGTACCATACATTTTTACATCATTCTCAAACATAGGGAGTGCAGTAAACGCAGCAGCTTCTGTTTGAGTACCATACATTTTTACATCATTCTCAAACATTTGAGAGGTAGGAAATGAGAGAAGCTATGTTTGAGTACCATACATTTTTACATCATTCTCAAACAAAAAATCAAACAGAAAGTCTTTTCAGACCGTTTGAGTACCATACATTTTTACATCATTCTCAAACGTGCATTCTCGATATTATGAATTAAGAAGAGTTTGAGTACCATACATTTTTACATCATTCTCAAACGAAGACGTTCCAGAATGGAGAGAAATATCTGTTTGAGTACCATACATTTTTACATCATTCTCAAACGTTATGTCAATACTTGTCTTGAAAAAAGTTGTTTGAGTACCATACATTTTTACATCATTCTCAAACAAATATCACGTTTAAATTCACTCTATATCCGTTTGAGTACCATACATTTTTACATCATTCTCAAACGCTTTTTCTAGCTTTGTAACCATACTGATGTTTGAGTACCATACATTTTTACATCATTCTCAAACTAAAAAATATAGCAGATAGGATGTGCAGTAAGTTTGAGTACCATACATTTTTACATCATTCTCAAACGGTTGTTTCTTACTTTCTCATCAGACAGCAGTTTGAGTACCATACATTTTTACATCATTCTCAAACTTGTTGTTCGTACAGAGGGAGTCTACGATGGTTTGAGTACCATACATTTTTACATCATTCTCAAACCTCAAATTCAAAAATGAAATGCTATCATCTGCATAAAATGCTGTACCCAAACCATTTAATCAAAAATTTCACACTGATCATTATCTATAATATAGCAGAATGTGTCTTTCAAACAAGTCCTTTGTTGATTTTCTATAAGTAATATCTGAACTTCCTGATAATTGGCTTCTTTCAACAAAGATTCCAATTGCACATCATCAAGATAACTCCTCAAATTAACAAAAGTCATTATTTTTGTTCCCAATACACTAGAGACAATTTTTATATATTGGATTAAATTTTCAAAATAGTTTTCTTCTATTATCTCATGCTTTATCCCAACCGCTTTAAATATCAACGCCAAATCAATCTCTTGCTCAAATCCTAAAATATAATCACTTTTTTGTTCTAGGTCCAGCAAGTATTCTATCAGTGATTGAATGATTTGACGTGTTTCTAAATACATTTCTTCTGACTTTGCTAATTTATCTAATTCTGAATACAATTTTGTTAATATCTTTTTGCTATTAATTTCAACATTGAAGGGATTCAAAATAATTTCCATATTCTTAGATATATCTACTATTTTATCCTTATGGGAGAGAACAAATTGCCCATCCTCCCCCTCACATTGCTGTACCAATTCTTGAACATACCTTGAGAAAATATTCGGTGATTCTATGATCCATTCGGTTACTGCGTTTTCATCCGACAGAATTGGTTTAGACAATTCGCAAGAAACCAACTTCACAAAATCACCAACCTTTCATCACTATCCAAAACTTCCTTTTTAATATCTCCAACAATGATATCCATTTTAGCATACTGTTTCTCTGTCACTGTTAACAATTGTATCAATCCTTCTTCCGGCTTATTTTTATGAATATTATTAATAATTGCATTTGCTGCCGTACTATTTAGCGCCAGTTTGCAATAAACAGATTCTTGCAGCATCATAAAACCGCTTTTCAATAAAAACTTCCTAAACCTTGTATAAGCTCTTCGGTTTTCACTTGTCGTAATCGGCAAATCAAAAAATACTAACACTCTCATAAATCTATAACTCAACTTTATAAAAACGAATCAACGAACTATCATTTTCATTTAACGCATCAAAAATACTCTTACAGTAAATCTTTATTGCATTATTAACATATTGAACCCTTCCGTCTATTTGCACTTCATAATTCAATATATTAACCAGCTTCATTTTCTCTTCATGTTCAAACTTTACAAGTTTCATCAGAAAAACTTCTCTATCTACTAAAACTCGAAATGGTTCCATAAAATCCGATGCTAAATTAAACTGATTAAACATATTATCATGAAATATCCCTAATTGAGTCAAATAACCATTTGCGACAATTTCTCTCGTAAAAGCAGATAAAATAATAGAATAGCCATAATTCAATGCGGCATTGATAAAATTATCTTCCGTCCTTGTAAAATCCAACCCAAACAGTGCATTAAAATATACTTTTGCCGCATGACCTTCTCGATTTGTCATATCATTCCACTCAATTTCCTTCAAATATGATAATAATAATTCGGATTCTTCCTTTCCAAGTGCTTCAAGAAACTCTTTTTGCTTTCGAATCTTATCCGTTACAATCTCTGTCCAAACAGCTTCTTTCGTACTTTGTTTCCATACAATCTGATTCCTGATTTTATTGCTCGTGTCATGACTCCCATAATAACTAATTAATTCTGACGACGGATTTCTTTTTTCATCACAAAAAATGACTTTTATCTTTCTCCTCGACAATTCTGCCAACAAACTTGTTGTCAGCGATACTGCCGTGGATTCAATTAATATTGTTGAAATCTCGCTCAAAACAATCTTTGTTATCTCCTCACTCCGCACAACCATATACCCTAATTGCAGATCAAGTTTTGCTCGTTTGGAGATAACAATTGTTCGCCAGCTCATCTTATATTCCTAACAAATCAATCTCTTGTTCATAAACTCCTGTCGGAGATTGATTTATTATAGAAATCCGTTTACATTTTGTAATATTATTGCTCATCTTCAAAATACCTGCATTCCCAGGACCGTCAATTGCCTTTAAGTTTGCAGAACCACTCTGACACTGGAACATATGCAAAATTTCATATAAAACAAGACTCTTCTCCTCCAACTCAAGTCCAAGAAAAGTATTCCGTTTTTCCTCTAATGTTTTTTCCTGAGCGGATAATCTCACTCCATATATTGTGTTTTTAATCTTCCATAAAAACGTGTTGTATAACTGTACAAGCATATTTTCATCAATACCATCTTTTTCTGTTATCTTCACATTTTTATTTTCTTTTCTCCTCAAATTAAACTTTACAATTTTCTTTAGCGTTTGGCAGTCTTCCGCTGATAAAAGCAATTGGTTCGCATTCTTAAATATCAATTGTTCACCGGTTCTTCCAGACAACCACATTTTAAAACCATCTACTTTAAATAAAGTATCTGTCTTGATTTTTTTAATGAGTATCTCTGGTTCTTTTAAATTTCTCTCCTGTCTCAGATACTCTAACGTATCTTCCTCGCTTTTCTCAATCACATGTTTCAAATACAATGGAATAAACTCTATCGTCCTTATTTCATTTCCTTTTTTATCCTTTGATTTTACAAGCATGAAATAAGCTCCCGTCGCCTTATTATAGCCACCGTATTTTTCAATATTAGACAGTCGATCGTCACTTCCTTTAATCGAAATCTGCCCTTTGCCCTTTTTCATAATCTGCTGATCGAATAATCCACCTTTTACCTCATACGCTTTTCTTGTCACTAAAATATTATTCTTTGACAATTGCTTCTTAACAGTAACAATAGTACCTTGACTGCCGGATTTCCAGGCAAGTTCTCCATTTCTCTCAACATCATATTTGCTAGTAAACATTTTCTCCAAGTTGTACGTGCGACCCGGATTTTCTTTTATAAACCATGCTGCATTTTTTGTAAATTTTACATAATAAGTATTTCCTACAACAATATTCAAATAAGCATCTTTTGCATGATGCAAATCATTCATTTCACGCACTTTCATAAAAGCTGTATCCTTTTGATATGCTTGTCTAAACTGTGAAACTGTCTTTGCTTTTGCATATATAATTTCTGTCTCCGGCAATACCTGTTTTAAAATCTCTGCCACAGCCTTTGTTCCCTGTCTCGTCTCTACAATCTGTCTTTCAATGAATCCTGCAAGTTCGTTTGCAGTAAACTCTTCCTTACGGATCAATCGTTCATATTTTTCTTTTGAAATGAATCCTCCTTCTAATAAAGATTTCCAAAACGGACTTCTTGCTTCTCTAATTTCTTTTGCTATTGGATATGTATCTGACTTATTCGCATTATACACTTTTTTCACGAGCACACGATTATTCAAACTATCGTCCATAGTTTTCGATTGTGGATAAATATGGTCAATATCATATTTCGTATTATCCCACAATTCACCTATAGGAATAATTTCTCCCGAATACATACAACGTCCCTTTTGTGTATAATACAGATATAACTTATCACTTCTTAACTGATGGTCTTCATAATTCCCTAGTTCAGCAATCCAGTCTCGTTCTTCATTTTTACAGGCTTTATACAAGTCTTGGAGCTGTTTCTTTCGGGATTCTGTACGTTTACTTTCTTGCTTTTCTCTAGCCATCTCCACAAATACTCTTTTAGGTTTACCACCCATTATTTTCTCAATGTCTTTTACCACTTTAAGCGTCTGCCAAATCTGACGTTTTACTGACGGAGACACATATAATTCTTCCACTGTTTTATAAGATAAGTTGATTTCTTTTTTCCCATGATTAAATTCTTCCAGTGACTCTGTAAAAGCATACTCTTTACTTAAAAGATGCATCAAATTATCATTTGTTTCCCACAGAGCCGTAATAAGGTTCCATCCCTCTTTCGTTTCTGGTGCCGGAGCTACAATCTCTTCCAAGAATTTCTTAGATAATCTTCCCCACCCTTTGTAAGACATAGCACAAATACTTTTTTTCTGCTTATCTGTTAAATCTTCAAACTTCTTATCAATCCTTTTCCTCAAAAGTTTTTTATCATCTCCAAATAATACAATATCTAAAATGATTCCCTCTATATCTCTCTGGCTTAACTTTGCTCCGGTTAATTTTTCTTTAAAATCGTGATATGCCGTCAATGATGCTTTAAAATCACCATCTATACCTGAAAATTCAACCTCTTTCCCTACAATACCTTCCCGAATCAAATAGTTTTTTAATTTTTTCTGAGTTACCTTACGATAGCACTGAAATACCTCCTCATATATCTTCTGCTTTAATTCAACAGAAATTTTTTCCCCATTTAATCTAAGGTTATTCAACTCGTTCAATACCATAAATTTGCTATATAGAAGCGAATCTTTCGGAAGAACATCTTCCCCATACAAATATGTACATTTATTTGTCATGCGACGAATAAACTTTTCTGCACTTTCTTCCACATCAATCACTTCTGCAAAATTCCAAGGATAAATCTTCTCATCCTTCTTGCTGACTGCCCATGAAAATTTATGGTACTCCGCATCAGCATTCTTATTTAACGGTCCTACATAATAAGGTATGCGAAACGCAAATAGTTGCTTGATTTTCTCTCCATTTTCTTTCAAAAATGGAATCTTATCCACAAGGTTTTCTATCATTTTTTCCAATTCATATTGATGGACTTGATAGGGAATTACACCATTATCTTTATTCACCTGCTTTGGAAGAAAACTCTCCCTTTCCACCTCTTCCTCTAAGTATGAATAAATGTTCTCCTCAACTTCCATACTCTTTAACTTCATCAAAACATTTTTCTTAAGGAATTCATAAAATTCCTCCCGACTGCATTGCTTCCCTTGCAAATCAACTTTCTTACCATTTTTCTTCGCCATTCCTATATAAGCACAATAATTACACAATTTACCCTCTGTTTTTACAAAAACTCTGTTGTATTCTTCTTTCGGCAAATACTTTTTCACAATCTCTTTCAAATATGCAAGATCCTTTTTATGTTTTTCATAAACCTTTACCTTCGCTTCTGAGATCGACTGACTGTCTTTCAAGATATCTGCTAACACAGTCCAATCATATACGGCTTTTGCAGATTCAATAATATAATATTGCTCGCCTAATTCTGCTTCTACAACCCCGATATAATCATCATACCCATTATCCGAAAATGATATTGCCGGTCTCTCACATTCTTCCAAATCTCTATTATTAAAAATATCTTTTAATTTTACCTTCCCGCCTACAATTAAATTCAAAATTCCCTTTTCGCAAGCGGTCTTCGCTCCAAGCCTTTTGCATAATTGTGATTTTTTAGCGCTCTTCGTAAGCTCTCTATCTTTTAAAATAGTTTCGATAACCAAATAATTCTCATCATCCACCGTTAATCCAAAATCCAATTCCTCATTTTCCACATTCTTTATCATCTGTGAAAATGTAGTTTTAAACTCTTTAATTTTATCAATGCTACCGGAAAGCAAGAAATGACCTCTATGTTTTAATATATGATGAAACGCCAAATAAATCAGACGTATATCTGGTGTATCTTCTGTCTCCATCAACCTTTTCCTCAAATGATAAATGGTTGGAAATTGTTTATGATAGTCCTTGTCCGTAAAATCTTCATCTACAAACAACGCATACGGCAGTTCTGGACATTTTCCTTCCAGGTCTCTCTTGTCTTCCGGATAGTATTTACTTTCTTTCATGCGCAAATAGAAACCCGGATCAACTTTTGCAATCTCTTCTGCAAATAATTCTTGTAATACCTGTAGCCTCCAATTTCGTCTGTCTAACCTTCTTCTTGCTGTCCGGAACCCTCTTCTTTCCTCTGCAGTATTCGCACTTTCAAATAATCGAACACCCCACAATGACTTTCCATGTTTTCTCAATACTTCATATTTGTCATTTGTTACTGCCCATCCAAGAGAACCCGTTCCCATATCCAATCCAAAAAAATAATCCTGCCCCATAAAACCCTCCATTTGTTTTACTTTTTATTGACATACTTTAAATTTTAAATTATACTTTTATTAAGTTTAGTACCATACTAAATTACATCATAAGTTCAAATAAGAATTTATTCAAATCGTCGCACATGCGACCCACAGTGTGTGGAAAAGCCTGTTTTTACAGGCTTTTTATTTGCCAAAATATCCCTGCCTCATATGCCGTCTCAAAAGTCACCTTTTTATTTTTAATAAATCCTTTCAAACAAACGAAGAAAATACTTTTATATTTAATATATTCTATATATTTTCTGTCAATTTTTCATATGTACTATTATACCTTCTATATATTTTCTTTCAACACTTTTGGCAAAATTAGGATTTCTATTAATGAAACAGACCATCTTTTAGGAAATTATGACAATTGCTGATGCTTAATATTCTATCATTATATCCAAGATAGTGAGCAATTAAGCTTGTTTCTGTAACATACAACCACCTACTCAAAACAGTCTAAATAGCACTGCAACTTTTCCACAAGTTTTCCAATATGTACTCCATCAACAAACGAATGATGCACTTGTATTGAAAAAGGCATATAGACCTTTCCTCTGTCTTCTTTGCTAAAGCAACATAATCTTCAATTGTTTCCTTCATAGGAACATTAACCACTTAAAAAAGTTCTGTAGTCTCATCAAGATATGTAAATGATATATTAATTGTTTCAAAAATGGCAGGTTTCCCCTCCACAAATCGGCAGCGAAACTCCTCAATTTCATTCGCACATTTCGTTACTGCATACACAAAAGAGAATGTAAAAGAAAAGCACCTGCTTATTGCAAGTGCTAAAGTTTCATTTGTTCTTATTGCTTCCCGCAATGTTGTACGGCTTACATTAAGTTTCTCTGACAATTCTATTTCGTTTGGAAGTTTATCCCCAGCAGAAAAACGCTTTTCTATGGTTATCATAGATAGGATACTATCAGCAACACTTTGGGAGAGCATTTTATTTTTCATGGTTATACCGCCTTTTATTCCAAATTAGCAAAAATGATAACCATACCTATTCCTATATTTTAAGAACATAAAAACGGATAATGCAAGCGCCATCAATTCCGCCACAGGTGTTGCCAGCCAGATTCCGTTCACGCCCCAAATAAGCGGAAGCACGATCATAGTAATCAGCATAAACACAAACGACCTTGAAAATGCCAGAACAGCCGAAACCACTCCATTGGATAATGCAGTAAACATCCCACTTGCAAATATATTAAAGCCGATAAAGAACAGCGCAATCGTACAGATTCTATTTCCAGTTACCGCCAGATCATACACCGGATTATCCGGACGGGCAAAAACAGACACCAGCGGCCTTGTCAGAAGCAAAGAAGCCGCGACCGTCACAAGGGGAATCCCTGCAATCACTCTCATGCTGACTGCAACCAGCTTCTTCAGCTTTTCGTGGTTCTGTTCCCCATAATAATAACTGAGCATCGGAGCCACACCATAAGAATACCCTGTATAAAGAGAGCTTGCAAACATCAGAACATACATGATAATGGTAACCGCAGCAACCCCATCCTCGCCCACATAATGCAGCATCGTCCAGTTAAACATCATTGTGATAATCCCTGTAACAAGTGCAGTCGCCATCTCCGAGCATCCGTTTGTAGCTGCATTTGTAAGAACTTTAAACCGAAGCACAGGCTTCTTGAAATGCAAAAGGCTCTTTTTCTGGCTAAAAACAAACAATCCCACAACCGCTGTCACCGAATATCCCAGCCCCGTCGCAACTGCCGCCCCACTGATTCCCATGTCGAATCCGGCAATAAACACATAATCAAGCACCATATTCAAGACACCGCCTGTTACAGAACAGACTAGGGCAAGGCTGGCCTTTTCACTGGCAATCATGTAAAGTGTAAAATTATTCATCAGAAGGATTGGCACTGTAAATATCAGATACCGGCTTAAATATTCCACACAATATCCTTCTACATCTGCAGAAAGATTCATCCCTGCAAAAATACGGTCCATAGCTAAGTACCCTGCCGCACACATGACAATCCCCACAATGACATTCACTAAAATCAAGAGAGTAAAGTCCTCCTTGGCCTCTTCGTCTTTCTGCTCCCCCATCTTTTTCATAATGACCGCGCTGCCACCGGTGGCAAGCATGGTGGAGATAGCTGTCACGAACTGAATGATCGGTGCCGTCAAATTAATTGCCGAGAGCGCATTTGTGCCAATCAGGTTCGACACAAACAGGCCGTCTACCATTGTGTAAAAAGACATAAACACTGTCATTGCAATTGTTGGCACGGCATCAATAAGAAAACACTTATGTGGTATGATGAGATTGGGCTGTTCAAGCCGGCCATCATCAATCCTGAAAATGGATACCGCTGTTACACTTACTTTCAAAGTCCTATCCTTGAAACCATCCTCCTTTTACGGGAACTGGATGTTTCCATTCCTGAAATACAGGATTTCATGAAAAACCGGTCCGCCGGCAACTTAAAACATCTTCTGGAAGAAAAAATAACAACCCTTGATATGCAGATTGCTCATCTGCAGGCAATCCGGACAACTTTATGTACACATCACCAGAACATGAACACTCTGCTATCCATGGACTTATCCGAAA
Source organism: uncultured Lachnospiraceae bacterium (assembly GCA_910585545.1). Classification (GTDB taxonomy): domain Bacteria; phylum Bacillota; class Clostridia; order Lachnospirales; family Lachnospiraceae; genus An181. Next base: position 18,359 of record CAJUFN010000021.1, on the reverse strand, counting down.
TCAGCATCGTTGAAAAGGAGGAACGCTGTCTGGTTACGGTAGATGTAGACCAGGATACTACCTTCGAACAAGAAGTGGAACTGATCACTGCCGAAACTGAAAGATACCAGCTTGGACGTCTCCATAAAGCCTCTTATGGTTCCATGATCTCTGTCAGCAGCCTGCTAAATGGCTGCTTTGACGATTATTCCAAACTTTTTATTGAAATTCCTTTTCTTCCATATCAGAGCGGCCTGCACATCATGCCCAGCGGAAAATACCTGCGAGCTTTCCATCAAGGGAAATGGGAAGGTATCTCAAGGCGGTATCAGGAAATTCTTGATTATGCTAAACAACATAAACTCACTCTTCATGGATTTTCCTACGAAATGGGAATTAATGAAAATGTCATTGATCGGATTGAAGATTATATTATACAGATTGAAATTCCTATTAACGATTGCTGCTGTCGTTAAAAAGAATTTTTGAATGGGTGCTATCATTATTTTTGCACCCAAAATTTTTACAAGCTTGAAGCATAGGAAGAACATTTCTGAAAAGAACAGAACGGGCAGAATTGACTAATTCCCAAATACAAGAAGCGGCATTGAAGGAATTTGTCGGCATCCTGCAGGAAACAATTGCTTTTATACAGCCAAGAGGACTTGCAAGGTTTCTAACCTTCCAAGTCCTCTGCTGTGTCATAGCACTATTAGTTCTTCTATTCCACAATGGGGCTAATCGTGATACTGAATTTTATCTTTTTGCGTAGATTAAATCTGTCATGCCATTATACGACTGTGTTTTTAGCAACCTCAACTTAATTTCATGGTCTGCTTTTTCAAAAAGCCGAATACCTGAACCCAAAATTGTTGGAATAACAGTAATATAATAACAATCAATCATATCTTCTCTAACTAACTGTTGGATTAGGTTTGCTCCACCACATATCCAAATACCTTTTCCATTTTCTTCCCGTAATTTTTTTAACAACTCAATGGGATTTTCATTGGTAAAATGAACTTTGTCAGAAGATGCTTGGGGGTTGTGCGTTACAACATAGGTTGTAAGATCATCATATATCCACTCATCTGGCGAAAGTTCAGTAACAATTTGATGATAGGTATTCCACCCCATTATTACAGTATCAATCTCTTTCACAAAGTCAGAATATACGTCAACATTATCATCATTATCCTGTCCATTCAGCCAATTAACACTACCTTTACTATCTGCGATATATCCGTCAAGACTCATCGCTATAAACAAACTGATTTTTTTCATAAAACCTCCTAACTCCGGTTAAACACATAAAATAAAACAATAGCCACTCGGCATTACTTACTACTCCCATTTGAAAAAGCAAAAGGATACTCCGATACAAATGACGGCAAGTACACCATAACGGTCATTGGAACAAAAGTGTTTTCTATCGGAAATCCTAACGAAGTAGCTTTTAAAAATTTTATTCCTTGCGTTAAAGGCAGAATATCCACTATTTTTTGCATTGCCTCCGGCATTACCTCATACGGCAGGGTTGCTCCTGAAAAAATAAGCATTGGGAAATAAAGCAGGCTTGCAATCCACTCGCTGTCTGAGAGTTCGGAGAAATGCCGCCCACCATCATACCGATACTGAATATTGACAACATAACCAATAGATAGCTGCCAAGAAAAGCAACGATGGAACCACTGATACGAACTCCAAAAAAACTGCTGAAACGATATAAAGCAGTATAAACGATGTCACAGAATAGATTGTGTATATCAATTGCAAATATGAACATATTCATATCCCGCAGAGAAAGTTTCATTTCATTTTTCAGCATTGTCCTAAATGTTGTCATTATCACTTACCTCCTCACTATTCCTTACAAAACCGCACAAACCGGAATAGGCGGGAATTTCTTTCTATCTTCCTTTGCACGGCATAATACTGGCGATTTTTGAAAATGCCAAAAATGGGCGCAAAAAAACAGGAAACCTACAAACTAGAATCTATCTATTTTCCATAATCAATTCTTTGCACTTCCATTCCTTACCCAGAATACAATATTTTTCTGTTGTATCAAGAGCTACATCGCTAAACCCCACTGCTTTATAACAGTAATAAGCCGGAAGATTATTCTCAAAAACACCCAATGATACTTTTTTTGCTCTATATATTTCAAATGCAAATTTTAGGCCCAGATGGAGCATAGCTTTTCCATAGCCTTTTCCCCTCTTGTAAGGATTTACAATAACAAATCCAAAGCGTAATTCATCCAATGATTCATCACGATTCCTTAGTGTAAAAAAACCAACAATTCCAGTTTCATCAAATGCAGTAAACGGCATTAGAGATTCAACAAAACAAAATTCATTTTGTGTTATAGGGTAATTACCAAGTATACCTGCTGTCCATTGATAAAATGTTTTTTCATCTTGGCACCATGATAATATCGTATCTACATCCGAAGCTTTATATGGCCTTATTCTAATCATATGTTTTTCCTCTCAAATCCCAATTTATGGTTGCTTTATTTTTCATTGCGCCCCTCACTTTTTTCTGATTCGATTGCTCTTTTGGCTGCCCTAGTCATCATTTTTCCAATGAAAAGGGGATGTCTGTAGCAAAACTTCATTTGCGCTGTCTGGATTGTAGAGTGACAAATCACAAATCTTTTTAACCATATGCGATTAGCCAGCCCATATCCAACTTGTTTCGCCTTTGCCATAAATTCTTTTGGAACTGAAATTCCCGATGCTGATTTTGTATCTGTCAATGGCGGATGGAACAAATGAAAGGTGATCCCGTATTCCTCATTTTCTATTTGCAGACATTTAGCCAATGATTCTATTGCTCCTTTTGAAGCGGCATACGGAGAAATGTTTGCAAATCCAGTAACACCTACACCCGAACTTGTAAATATAATACGTCCTTTTTTGGCTTTGCGCATATGTGGAAGAACTGATTTTGTTAATCTCAACGCCCCGAAATAATTTATGTCCATTACATTTTGATAGATTTCATAGTCTGTGTCACGCTCACTTTCAAAAGTACATAGACAGGCGTTGTGTATTGCAATGTCAATATCTCCAAATTTTTGGATTGCCTGTAACACACCATTTTCAATACCAGAAAGACTTTGTGCGTCTGCTATGATTGGCAGGAGTGTCTTTTGATACTTTTCTTTTAATATCTCAATCGCATGAATCTGAATATCCAATACCGTTACTGTATTTTCCAATTCCAGTAATCTTTCTACAAGATAATAACCAATCCCTCGATTAGCACCAACGACTAATACATTCGCCATATTATATGCTCTCCATTTCCTTGAAAAAATTATTGATATGCTCATACACATTTCCCCGAAAAAACTGTTTATGTTCATCTGTCAATGTTCCGCAAAAAAGCCACCGCTGCGCAAAAAAATAAATCGGTGCATAAAATTTTATCGCTAGATATTTGCTGTCTGCTGTTTTGATAATTCCTATTGATATTAACAGAGAAAATACCTTTGTTTGAAAATTTAATGGTTTATCAAATATCCAGTAATTATATATTTTTTGTATTTCACTATTGCTTAAACGTTCAATCGAAAGTAATCTCATAATTTTGTTGCAATACTCGTCCATAAGATACTTTTCAAAAAAGCAATCACAAGTTTGTTCAAATAAATTTCCCTCGATAGTTTTTTGTGTAATCGTTAATGCCTGCTCTAATTGGCTCATTAAACCAGTTGCTATTGATTCAAAATGCTGCAACAGTTCATCTAGTATCGCCTGTTTATTTTTGAAATGGTAGTAAACAGAGCTTTCCTTGATATCTACTACCTTACAAATGTCTCTGATTGAAACCGCAGAAAACCCATTTTGAGAAAATAAATCTAATGCGACATCTAATATTTTTTGTTTTGTTTCATTCATTTTTCACCACCCCTAACAGTCGTTAGGCAACATTGTACCTAACAACCGTTAGATTGTCAATCTATTTATTCCATGCTTTTCCGTTTTCCCCAATTTCCCTTTGGGTAAAAACTTTTCATTCCCCTTAAAAGCAATTCCTCTTATTTAACTATATTGGGTGCTCTTTTATGCACACTGGGTAGAGTTTTTATTTTTCTGAACTTTCTGTTTTTCACTCACGCTACCAAACTTTGCTATTTCTTCTTCAAATTTTGTTTCTGTCACAAAGGTGTCGGAGGTTGGTAGGCAACGGAAAAACCGTAACTTGCTACAATCGCATGAACGCCACAAAGAATTTTTCGAGCTTTCCGATGAAGCCCTTAGCAAGGGTTACACCGAAAGGTGTTGATGAGCTGATCATCGAACTGGAACGCTCTTCTATCTTCGGATATGAGGGCATTTCTTTGATATGTTCTCAAATGGAATTTGGCAAAAGTAATGTATCCTCTTTTTTGAAAATAGCTGGTGTTAGATGTTAAAGAATATGATAATATAAAAGAAATATATAACACATAACTTGGAGGATAAAAATATGTTAGAATTTAAATATGATACTCAACACTCGGAGAAATTTACGATATTGTTATTGAAGATATGGACAGACAAGCAAGAGGATTAAAAGGATAAAATTCGATTTGCTTAGTAGAAAGAAATAGAAAAATTAGAAGTTATGAAGGAGGCATATATTATGAATATAGGATTCTGGCTATGTGGAGTTTTGGTTATTCCATTTGTGATTATAGGAGTGTTATTTGCAATATTTAAAGAAAAAGCGGCTAAATTTGTTTCGGGATTTAATTCGTTGCCGAAAGGAGAACAGGCGTTGTATGATAAAGCTCATATTTCTCGCGATATAAGAAATCGGTGTTTTACATGGACTGGCATAATGCTAATAGGAGCAGTGTTATCTTATTTTTTAACACCATATATGGCTATTCCGGCTTTTATTATTTGGCTCGTTTTATTTTTCAAAGAGGTTCACTTTGACACTCACAAAGCCTTTGAAAAATATTTATTAAAATAAATCGCGGTTTATAGAACTGGGGACATTGGAAGTTGAGGAAAAACAATGGAAGATAAAAAGATATTACTTGATAATATTGAAAAATTCATACAACTGAAATGGGAATTGATAGAATTAGAAGAAATCTAAAAATAGATACAGTAGATGTTGTTGCGTATTGTAAAAATAAGGTGTTAGATAAAAATTGCAATATATACAAACAGGGTAAAAATTGGTATTGTGCAGTTGAAAACATCAAAATTACTATCAATTCATATAGTTATACAATTATCACAGCACACATTGTTAAGTAAAATTGCAAACTGGAGTGAAATTATGGACTATGTAATACGAGAAATGAAGAATACTGTTTATTAAGTGGTTTTTTGTACAAAGCAATTTATATTCCAGACGGAATTGAACCACCACCTAAATCAGTAATAGAATGTTCAGAATTACAGGAATATATTGTGGAATTTGGAAAACGTAAACATGATAAAGCTTTAGTTGCAGAAAGTCAAGGAAAAGTAGTAGGAGTTATTTGGGTAAGAATTATGAATGATTATGGACACATTGATAATGATACGCCATCGCTTGCTATGTCTGTCTGCTCCAAATATAGGGGATTGGGAATTGGAACTTCATTATTGGAGCAATTATTACAAGTAGAAAAATTGGCTGGATATTCAAAAATATCATTATCCGTTCAGAAGAGTAATTATGCAGTGAAGATGTATAAGAAAGTGGGATTTAATATTATTGATGAAAATAGTGAGGAATATATTATGATTGCAAATCTATAACATAAACCCACGGGAGTAGGGAGTATCCCAAAAAGATAGCCGATAGGCATTGAAACAAATCTACAAGGTACTTTTCTTGCCTTGTGGTCTTACATATATCAGAAAACACTCTTCAAAATTCTCATCTTGAAGAGTGTTATTTCTTCCTATAGACATCATAAGTTTATTTCCTTTTTTTATTAAAAAACGCACAACTAACAGCTACAAATAATCCCAACAGAATCCATGGGAATGCTGATTGAAAAAACTCATACATTTATATGTGCCCCCTTTCTTACTTATATTATTTTCTGTCGCTTTTATACTGACTATATTTCACAAAGAATATGGTGAATATCACAATGTACGTAGTTAAAACACCACCAATAAATGCAGCTATAAAATAATTGCGTGCGTCAAACAAGTTAGTAAGAAACTGCGGTAACAATACAAGAAAAAATATAATCAACAGTGGTAACATTCTTCCTTTTAATACCCGTTGCATCATCTGTAGTCTTGATTCATCATCGCAAAAAATTTCTTCTGCTATACCATCGTCAGAAACAACTTTTCTAAAATAACTGTAACCAAAATACTCCTGTATGTATTCCCAACCGCAATCATCGAACATTTTCAAATATTCATCTTTATGAGCAAGTCCATCTTTGTTATAATCCAATTGATAGACCACATCTTGGGGAAGGCATTTTTCAAAATGATACATTCCCAAGCCCGTTAACTTAACAAATTTCCAACCTGCTTTGTGCATTTCTCTTAAATAATCTTGTTCTTTTTCATATTCAAATATTGTAAACCATTTGAATTCTTTTTTTACTTCCATTCTACATTTCCTCCTGAGCTATCTTATATAAGCGTTCAATTCGTTTCCGTTCAAGCTGTAAAACTTCTAATCCTAAATCCGTGATTTGATATATCTTTCGTTTATCTTCTTTACGAATAAAACGGATTATATTGTCTTTTTCCATTTTTGATAAACTTCCGTACATCGTGCCAGGTGTAAGTCTAATCGCACCATCAGTCATTTTTTCAACCATTTGAACAACACCATATCCATGATTAGGTTTTCGCAAACACAGTAAAATGAAAAAAGCAGTTTCAGTCATAGGAACATACACTTTTTTTATATGTTGATCCATTTTACACACCCCCCGTCAATTCCAGTGCGATACATTGCACTTCGATATATTCAGTGTATCGCAGTACGATATAAAATTCAACAACTTTCGTAAAATAATCACACATCAATCCCTCGATTCTTCAGGTACGTCAGTAAATCTATTCTCTTTACTTCCTGCACAACTTCCGGTGCGATATAAGGCATAATTTTCATCTCCTCTTCTGCCCATGATTTGATATTCTCAAGTGAATTTTTAGAATATCAGGACATAAAAATAGCCGGTTGATTCTCCTGAAAACCACTCGGCTATGTATACTTTATATGATATTTTGTTTTCAGCTAAAAATATAGGCAATACCTTAATCCAAACTAGATTTAATTACAATAAACTTTATTCTATCGTCTACCAACAAAAATAGTTCCACATAACTTCTCGTTTACCTGTATTGACAATTTGGCTGTTACATTTATAATTTTTCGATTGTTATACAAGAACTCTCTAAGCTCATTTTCATCAAAATCTATTGGTAAGCCTTTCATAATTGAATAATTATATTTTCCCGTCTTTTTATCATATTCCGCATCCGTTTCCGCTATACTTGGCGAATGAATAGAAACATTAATATCATGCAAACATATCTGAACAGAACCTTTTTTTAACCCTATACCATTATTTACAACAGCAGTATATATTGTATCGTATTGTTCTAAAAATTTTTTATACTTATCATTAATTTTATAATCTCTATTTTTCAAAATATACTGTGAACCCATTAGTAAATGCAATTGGTTCGTAGATATGTATTTCATAAAATCTGAATCTCCAGAAAAATCCTCAAATCGTCTTTTTACATCAACAACTTTTTGCTGATATAAAAAATTTACTATTCCAGCCAAAAACATTCCATCTATATCTGAATAATATCCATCTAAATTTAGCTTTTGTACTGAATCTGTATATCCATCTAATTTCAATAGATTGATTTCTATAATATCATTTCTTTCATCATTTTCAGTTAAAATTGCTGAGAATTTTTCATTTATTTTCTTTATTGCTTCATCTTTTATCTTCATGCAAATTTCATTTTCATTTATAATTTCTTCATATTTTTTCTGTTGTTCTTCCGCTACTTTTACATATCTCTCCTTTTGCTTTTTCTTTACCATTTTTTCAAGACTATCATACATCAAACCAACTTGAACATCTATTTTGTCATCTGATTTATTACCTACAAAAATAATTTTATATAAAGATTTCAACATATTCTTTGTATCATTTTCACTTCCATTCGTTACATATCCAAAGCAAGTCCTATCATCTATATTTTTATCTAATAGCTCTGGCAAAAAATATTGTTCTGACATAAAAAGAATAATAAAAATATAAAAATCTGATGCCACATTTTTAATAATCATACTTTTTATATTCCCATGTATTGGAAACATTTCATACCTTTCAACAATTGTTTCCAGTTGCTTTTTTAAATCTAAATCTAACCATTCACTATTTTCAGCTAACATTCTAAGAAAGATAACGAATGCATACTGTACATCTTTATCATTTATCATATTCTGAGCAGCCTGCTTTACACTACCAACAACACAATCATCACTTTCTCTTTCAGCCAAATAATAAATATAACAATGCACTGCTAAATACAATAGTGCTTGATATTTATTTTCTAATTTGACAATATTTTTTATTCCATTCAAATACAATCCAGCCTTAACAATGTCCTCTTTCCCATATCTCAACATCCCATAACAGTAATTGAAATACGATACAACTTTATCTTTTAAGAAATCATCAGATCTTTCCTCTGGAATATTAGATGCCGAAAACATACTCCAACCTTTTAAGGAATTTGCCCATATATCATAATTAACAATATTCCCTTTTATTTCTTGTTTTTTCAAATAATATCCTATATAACGTGCAAAATAATGTAATTGATTCAATTCAGTTTCATATCCCACTTTATATTTCCTTGCTTTTTCAATTTCCTCTTTATTATTTTCTTTTTCATTTACATCATATCTAGACCAAATTGCAATCCTTTGTATCGAATCTGATAAATCATTAAATTTAACTTTTCTTTCTACATTCTCCACATTAAGCGCGTCTATACATTCTACAAATTCATCACAAATTTCCGAAAAGAAATAGAAACTGTTTTTATATCTATTTAAAACTCTATCTTTATTTATATATATCACTTCCCACAATACATCATATATCCTTTGTACAAATCCAAGTCCTCTTTCTTTTGTTATATTCTTTTCTGAACCCAAAAGACAATATGCCATATTATAGCATTGCTTTTGAACAGAAAGCACACTCTGCTCCGTTTCATAATTTAATAATGCAACTACATACTTTTCAAATATCTCTAAATATTTTTCAAAGCTTTGCTTATCTTGCGTATCAATTATCTTTTTCCAATCGGAAACAAAATTTTCCAGAATATTCTCTTTCTTACTAAATTTAACTTTACTTTTTAATACATAATTAATATATGACTCAATCTCCATACTTCCTGCATTTTCCCCTTTAAATGCGGAATAAATTTCAATTATAGAAATAACTATTGATATCAAAGTCGCAACAAATACGCAAAATACACTATTATATAAATGTAATGCGTGAAATGCTATTCCTAGCAAACATAATCCTAATGATATAAATGTAAGAATTTTTTGCTTTAACTTCCAGGGCTTAATATTCAAATAAAAATCACTTACCGATACTCCCATATAAGAATCTGAAATATTACCAGCTATTAACGCAATTATAGCTATAATTAACGTACCTACCGCAGCTTGTATCTGCAAAATAGTTAGAGAAAACGATTCAATATCCTTTATACCAATTAATATGTCCTTTCTTACAAGGACACTCCAATCTAAAAAGCTTCCCACGATAAAGCAGACAATAATTCCCATTATTCCCACTATTTCTATCAGCAAATACCGTTTTCGTATCTTTTTCCACTCTTCCATTCACTTGTATCCTTCCCTATGCATCATCAACAACTGTTTCATTAAAAACTAAATACTATATTCTCTATTAAATTTTAGCAAACAGTTTTTCAATACTATCCATTACCATTTTCCAACTAATATCTTCTGCGTAACTGAATTTCTTTTGATAACTTTTCCATAGTCCCTGCATAACTCCACTATCTACTATTTCTTTTAAAATTTTATTACCCTCGGCTACTAGTTGCACGGAATTACGCTTTTTGCTTGTTGCTAAAAATGCTGCCTTAAATTGTTCTATATTAATCGCATAGGTATATTCATTCTGTAAAATATACAGATCGTAGTAATCCCTCAATCTCGTATTCGCTACACCTCTTGCTATCACTGTTTCCATTTTCTCTGCAAGCACTGTTTCCAAATTATAGGCTAAAATAGATATAGTACGTTCTTCAAACATCAACTTAAACGTATACAATACTTCTCTCGGTGTGATAATGTCTCCAGTGGAAATATCTACTTTTAATGGCGTCCGCATTGTTTCCAATGTAGCCTCTAGATTTACTCGTACTCCGCTATATTCTGCCTCATCCATAATTTCACCAACACTTTTTATAGAAAATGTCATACCATCATCAATGGGAATTACAATAATTTCTTCTATCATTTCCCTTGCATTTTCTACGGACAGCGGCATATTCTTTATGGTTGTATCAATATCCATTGTAGAACGGGTATCTAATCCTACCATAGCAGATACTAGCATTCCCCCTTTTAAAATAAAATTGTTTCTATATTTTGAAAGAGAAATCCGTTCTAAGAAACGCTCCATCACATAGTTACGCATAATAATCTGTGCCTGTAAGCTATCCCCTTTTGTTAAATTTCTTACTAACGCTTTCAACTGTCTTGAAGTTTTAATCATTATAACAACACCTCCAAATATAGTCTTAAAATTTTTTCTACACGAAACTCTTTTGCATATCGCATAAGTTGCGGCAGATTTTTTTCTTTACTTCGCAGGTATTCCTTTATTGCTGACTGTAAATCCTGAATCTCTACATTACTGCGGCTGCGTAATAAATCACACACGGTACGTTCCGCATTGTACGCTTTCACAAGATGTCCCTCTGGTGATTCTAAATTTACTACTCCCAACTCTAAAAGTTCTTTTTTTACACGATATACTTTTACCTTCTGCTCTTTCATACTTTTTGCATGGTATCCTGCTTTTACAGTAACCGTAAATTGTAATGGCTCTCGCTCTGCCATTCCTAACAAATAAAGTGAAGTTTCATGAGAAAAAATAATCTGTGGATACCTCGTTTGCAGTAAATAAAAAGGATCTTCCCATGCGTCCGGCGACAAGTAAATTCCTTTTGCCACACGTTCTAACTCCATTTTCTTTGCATATTCCATAAAATAAGTCTTTGAAATCCCTGCCTCAATCACATCGGCAGTTTGAAGAACTCCATTCTTTTCACATAACATGTTGTCTAACTTTTCTTTTTTATTCATTTTTATCACCTTACTTTCACACATTTATTATAATTTATTACTGTGTGAAAGTAAACTTTTTTTATTTATTAAAAGAAAACTTTTTCTCTAATATCACAAATTTAACAACTACTATATATGCCTCCTCCCAAGCAAATACATCTGCACTCGTCCCAATGTGCGAATTTGCATTTTACAGAGTTTACATATTGTCATGCTATGTATGCGGTATTGGCTCACCAATGCCATTATAACTATCGTTCCATCACAACCTTATCTCTTGTTGGCTGTACTTCCACACTTTCATCCGGCTCCACATCCAAAATCGGATGTTCTTTCTTATCCATATCAAGCAATGCAGTTAATCCCTCTAATCTTGCGGTTTTTTGCTGTAATTCTTCCTCCTGCGCAAAAGATTTCTGCACCTCCAGCTTCGCAGTTACAAGTTGTTCCTTTAAGGTCTCTAATCGTTCCTCACAATACAAGAGCCGATCTGGTATCTTCTCAATCCCATTATCAATACGCGTGATATTTCCATAGATATCTGTTCCAAGCGCTACCGAATAACTTCTCTGTCCTTTCAATTCCACAACAAATTCTGCGGACGCCTCCGATCTCTGCAAATAAACAAGAAGCTGTTCATCAAACGTCAGCCGGAAATTCCGGCAGGCAGAGTTCAAAAAATGAAGCCATTGTTCTTCGTTTTCCGTTACTTCTTTGATCCCTTCTGCATACAACTCTGTAATCAAATCATATTTCTTCGCCACAATTCTGCCCTGCCTTTCCCTGCCAAACGAATCTCCGGATACCTCTCTGTTTTTGCATCATCATACGCCATCTCGAGCACCTCCCCTTTTTGCTGTTTACTCTTCTGCGGTTTCTTCTTTCCTTTTGCCTGCCAAAAAGCTAATCACTTTATTTGCCTTTACCGATTTTTGCATCTCATTGATCAGACTGATTTCAGCCACGGTAATTCCGGGTATGGATAAGATTTCATCCATTGTCATTGTAAGAACTGCTTTCTCCGTATCAAATCCTGCACAGATTAGCTTAGACAGACATTTCACTGCTTTTTGATTGATTTGTGCCATATTATCGATCACCTCCTCATATAATCAAGTGTTTTTAGTGGAAAATTCAAAGTTTTTCAACTCTTTATATCTCAGTGAATAAGCCACAGTCATGGATATTTTAATGTATCAGGTACTAAAATAGTAACTTCTGGGTATACGAAATAGAACGTCTTCATTTCTGCTCTACATGGCCTTGTATATACCCATCCCTCTATGGCAGCTAACCTCCTATGTCCACCAGGATCATCTCTGTCTCCAAAGGTCCTCACTTCCTTCGTTCTGCCTATCCATAACCAGGGTGTCCGCTTTGCTCCCTAACGGGGTCGTGCCCCATGGTGATAATTCCTGCCGACTACTGGCTCATTCTTTGTATTTTTTTGATTACTGACTTGCTTCCTGCATCAGCACTGTTTCCAGCGGACGTTATCTGTTACATTCTGCTTTGTTCAATGACTGTCCACTTGACAGCCTCCTACATTGTTTCCTTTTTATTTCTTACGCAGCCTGCATGTATACTGTCGGTCGCTTGATATCTCCCAGCATTTTTGCTGCATCATACTCTACGCCTTTTGTCAGCATGGCATAAAAGACTCTGATCAGTTTTGCTGCAACTGCCATCAGCGACTGCATCTTCTTTAATGGATTAATCTTTCTGCTTGTATAATAATGATGCAGTGCACCAAACTCCGGATTCTTTCCTACTAGCGACATTGCAACCTCGAATAACAGATATCTTAGTCTCTTTCGACCACGTCTGCTTATTCTTGTCTGTCCTCTATGCTTTCCGGAACTATTTTCAACCAAGGCTAATCCCGCAAGTTTCTGCAGTTCTTTTGGACTACTGAAGCGGGTGATATCTCCTACCTCAGCAAGGAATCCTGACACTGTCTTGATTCCCACACCCTTGATTTCCATCAGCTTTTCAGCCATAGGTATCTGTTTTACCAGTTCTTCGATCAAGAGCATTACTTCCTGAAGTCGGCTGTTTCTGGATTCATAATCCTCCAGCAGCATACGAATCTCTATGCGTGCGGCTGTAGCTCCCTCTTTCGTTCCAACACTGTGCCTTGCAGCTTCAACCAGGGTCTGTGCCCTCTTTTTCCCAACTGCTCTTATTTTTGCATCTCGCCAGATCTGGTTCACTCCCTCAACACCCAACGTCAGGATGTCTTCTGGCAGTGGTGCCTTCTTCAAAACCATCATTCCGCTTATCGCATCTGGTTTTCCGTATACAGTCTTGTATTCAGGAAAATATATATTGAACCAACGACTGATCCGATTTTGAACTCTCGTAAGCTCCGATTGGATCTGGAACCTCATATTTGATGCTGTCCTCAGATCCGCATAGATGCCCTCCGGCAGGTATGGGATCATATATCGTCCCTCTTTTACTAATCCTGCAATGACTTTGGGATCCTTACGGTCATTCTTTGTTGGATTGTTGTCGTCGAGTTCTTTTGATTTTTTTACATGATGAGGATTTACCAGTACAGGCTTCATTTCGTTATCCTGAAGGAATTTCCCAAGATTAAACCAGTAATGCCCGGTCGGTTCCATTCCCGGAACAACCTTTTCCTTTTCATGTTTTTCTTTGATATCAAGAACCCATGCCTTAAACATTTCAAAACCGACTTCACTGTTGCTGAATTTAAACGCTTTCTTGGAAAACTCAATGCCTCTATAGTCAAAGGCTCTTGCATAGTGTGTTTCGTTGCCAACATCGATTCCGATTACCAAAGTTGTTTCAGTTATTGCTTCAATTTTTTTGTTCTGTGTGTTAGACTTCATTGTAGATACCTCTCTGTTCAATAAGATTTTTACTAACCTGCCAGTCAGTAGTCTTATTGTACTTTGAGGTATTTTCAATTTTCAACGTCCACATTTTAAATTATACAGGAAGCTCCCTGCATTCAAAAAGGGGCAGATTTCTCCACCCCTGACATAATTTTTTCTATCTACTTCTTACTTTTTCTTACGGTTTCCTCTTCGTTTCCAAATAGAAAAACCTGCTACACTTGCTGCGGAAATACCCGCTACAATCAACCACAACATAGCCTGACTGCGATCACCCGTTTTCGGTGTATCTGATTTTGATGTTTCCGGTTTTGGCGGCAACTCTTTTTCCACAACTTTTACCGTTTGTCCCTGATCTTCCAGATCCTCATGTGCGGTTACTTCCATCTCGCCTTCTTCGCTTACAAGATACAGTTTTTCAAATACAACCAATTCCTTTCCCGCAAGTCCGGTTCCATCAAAAATAAAAGTCACATCCACCGTTCCCTTTGCTTCTTTCGCCTCAAAAACGGTTTCCGCTGTTACCTGCTTGTCCTGAATCAGCAATTCTTTTCCGATCGTTTTGTCCATAAGCACGCCTGCCACTTTATATTGTTTTCCTGTTTCCAGATTTTCGTAGGCTACCGTGTCTACAACCGTCATTTTCTCAGACTCCGTAATTTCCTGATCTCCATCTGTGCCATCTTTCGCTGTTATATGAATCTGCGGGAAATAAATACTCTGTTCCTAATCTTCGATATCGGTATATGTTGCAACTTCTTTCTCCTGATAGGTGAGTGTTTCAAAGGCAACAATCGTTTTACCCTCTAAAGCGCTTCCATCAAATACAAAAGTAAGTTCCACGGTTCCTTCTGATTTTTCCGGCGTAAATACCGTCTCCGCAGTCACGTTCTTTCCATCTACCAGCAGTTCTTTTCCGGTTTCCTTATCCATAAGCACACCGGAAACTTGGTACTCTTTCCCTGGAATCAAATTCTGATAAGATACCGTATCTACAATCGTTACTTCCTCATCTGCTTTCGATATATGACTATTCGTCTCTGTATCTTTTGCAGTCGTACCGATTTCCGGGAAATAAATAGTCTGTCCCTCATCCGAAAGATCTGCATGCACTGCAATCTCTTTCCCTTTCCATAATAAGGATTCAAATACAACGACTGTCTTCCCTTTCAGCCCACTTCCATCAAATGTGAAGGTTACATCTACCGTCCCATCTGCGTTCTCCGGTGTAAATACCGCCTCGGAAGTAACCGGTTTTCCATCTATTTCTATCGGTTTCTCTGTTTCCTTGTCCATCAAAGTTCCAATTACCTGATATTCCTGCCCCGGCAACAGATTCTGATATGCCACGGTATCAATTAGCGTGACCTTTTCCCCTGCATGCGCGAAATTCTCCCCAGTTGCCTCATCCTTCGCAGTTGTACCGATTTCCGGGAAATGAATGGTCTGGTCTTCATCGGAAAGATCCGCATGTACTGCCAGTTTTAAATCATCCTGATACAGTTCTTCAAACACAACTACGGTTTTCCCTTTCAAAGAAACACCGTCAAACGTAAATGTCACAGTTACAGTCCCGCTGCTCTTCTTTGCTTTGAACGTTTTCTCTGCTGTCACAGGCTTCCCATCAATCAGAATCGGTTCCCCTGTTTTCTGATCCATCAGAGTTCCAATCAACTGATATTCCTGCCCTTTCTTCAAGCCCTCATATTCCACGGTATCCACAAGCGTCACTTTTTCATCCGGCTTGGAAATATGAGACTCCGTTTCCTGATCCAGCGCAGTTGTCCCGATTTCAATCTGATCATCCGTCAATGTCCCAAGCGGTACAGTAACGGAATCCTTATAAATTGTGACTTCAATTTTTAAAAGATTCATGCCCTCATTTGCTTCGCATCTCTGTTCTTCCAGCAGATAGGTGTCATAGGGAAGTGCTCCTCTGCTGTCATCTACCGGTCCGTTTCCAAACCAGATTCCATCGGCAGAAGATTCTCCTTGATTCGTATTTTGTAAATGTTTTACCCACTCGGAAGATGTGCTGGCATATCCATTTTTGTCTGTCACAAGGGTGTGGCTCTCACCGGTTGTCTTTGAGGTAATCATAAATGAAACATTTGCAAGTCGGTTCAGTTCCCCGTCTCCCACCTTTACAAATTCCAAATCTCCACAATACACCTGCTCCGGAACGGATGCTGCCTGATAACAGCAAACTGTCTCTGCTTTCCCGTCCCCGGTAATCTTCTGAACAAAAATCTCCGGATTGATCAGATAGCCTTCCGGCGCCTTTGTCTCCTGCACCGTTACTGTTCCAAGCGGCAGGCACGGAGTCGCTCCATCCATCTGATAATAAAATTCATCCCCGGAAAGAAGATATTCTTTTGTAAATTTTATTTTCCCTTCCTGATCTGTCTGAAATACCCACGTTCTATCCGCTGTCTTTCCTGCCTCTTCCTGATTACTGTCCATCTGCTCTTTAAAATATTTTACCGTAAACTCAGCATGTTCCAGAGACGCGGCTCCCTGCGGTTCGTTCTTCTGTGTCTCAGAATCTATTTTCTGAAGCACAATATCCATCGGATTGTTTTGCGGAACTTCCTGCACCTTTAACGTCGCAGTTACATCTGACTCAACTGTCACATCATATCCATTGGCATCAAGCGCAAATCCGGAACTGGCTTCGATTTCACGCACCGTATAACTGCCCTCTTCCAACTCCCCGGACTTTGCATACCCATTCTCATCCGTTGTAAGCACTGCAACCTGCGTCTCTCCCTGATAAATACCATACTTTGCACCTTTCAGACTATAATTTCCATTTCCATCTGAAATACTGCCATTTGCTGAACTCTTATACAGCTCAATCCAGCCATACGGTTTTTCATACCAACTTCCTGCAACCGTCTGATGATCTGCCGCCGGAAGAATAAAGGCACGGAACGATTTCGGAGGTTCCGGCAGGGAATTGATCACACCTACGACTTCCTTTGTCTTATCAATAAAATTTTGCGGAGCGCCATAAAATGCCCCGCCTGCATCATTGTAATTATCATAGATATAGGCAACCGTCAGATGTCCGATCACATACGCATCCGTATCGGACCATCCATGAAAACACTGATCTCTTGTAATCGTTTCGTAGCCATATCCCCCATTCAGATAATACAATGCCTTGCGGATCGGTGAGTCCTGCGGCAGTAAATTATACTCATACTCTCCCGCTGCCGGTGTTTTCTTCAAGGGTTCCAAACAATAGGCTGTATTTTCCCCATCAAACGTCATCCTTGTCGTATAATAATCCCCATATGCAATGGTTTTCCCGGAATTAAAGTGAAGCGTTCCGTCCGCTGCAAATGCGGTAGTTACTGATGTTCCGAATGCTGTCAGCATCGTTAGAATACTTAACATAAATGCCAGCACTCTTCGGCTGTTTCTTTTGAATTTCTTTCTCATAGTCTAAATCCTTTCATAAAAAAATCCCCACAAACTGCGGGGTGTTTCCTGCTTCTCTCTCACTTTTAACTTGCTCCAAATCTGCTTCGGCTGTTGGAAAATGTGGATAGCCACACTCCCCTTATTCTTTTTCGGCTGGTAAACTGTTGGTAATCTTGAGGGGGTAGGGTGTGGGAAGGGGGAACAAAAGAAAAAGGCTGTCCAAATGCGGGAACTTTTTCCCCATATGGCAAGCCTTATCGCCCTAAACTGCGTTCCCGTTTTCGGTACAGCTCCAACGCTTTCACAATCGTATCCTCAATCTGTTTTTCCGTTGCCTTCGGCGGAAAATATTTTTGTATCCGCTCTCTCGGCATCCGAAACTGCTCCTTTTGATTTCCCTTTTCCTCTGTCAAGATTGAAAAAATCACATTTTCATCCAACCGTCCCTCTTCCGATAACTTCCGCAGTTTAATTGCCTGCGCATGACTCGGCATACAATCTTCCGATTCTATCGTTTCATATAAATCTGCCTGCTCCTCTTCTGACAGATACGATAACTCCACCGCTGGACGCAAGGCAATCTGTAACTTGTCTTTTTCCTTTAATACAGAATTATCCACTAACTCCAACAACTCCGGGATAAGGTTTGTTAAACGGATAAAACGGCGGATTGTCTCTCTGTATAAAGTTATACTTAAATATGTACAATAAATATTAAATAAGAATGTACAAATG
>CAJUFN010000020.1 GCA_910585545.1 uncultured Lachnospiraceae bacterium | reverse complement strand
GTATCCGGAGGCCAGATGGCATAAGCCGTTAAATGCAAATGGCATGACAGAGGAAGAAATCCGGAACTGGATGTAAGGCGCACAGGTTCCGGCAGATGCTTGATCTAAAAAGCAAAGAGAAGATGAGAAATTATGGTGAAACAGATTGTAAGAGATGTATTCTTTCTGGGGCAGAAATCAGAACCGGCAACAAAGGATGACCTACAGATAGGAAGAGACCTGCAGGATACCTTACATGCCAACCGTGACCGCTGTGTCGGCATGGCGGCTAATATGATCGGCGTGAAGAAGAATATCATCATTGTAAATATGGGAGCCGTTGACATTGTAATGTTCAATCCGGTGCTGGTTCGGGGAGACGGGCTTTATGAAACAGAGGAAGGCTGCCTGTCCCTTGACGGGGTCCGAAAAACAAGCCGTTACCAGGAGATAGAGGTAGAATATTTAGATTTCAACTGGAAAAAGCAGAAGATCAAGCTGAAAGACTGGCCGGCGCAGATTGCGCAGCATGAAATAGACCATCTTTCCGGGAGGGTGATATAGGTATGGGATATCGAATACAGACAGTTTTGGGCGATATTACAAAAGTAAACGATTTGGAGGCAATCGTAAATGCGGCAAACAGCAGCCTGCTTGGCGGCGGGGGCGTAGACGGCGCCATTCACCGTGCTGCCGGTCCTGAACTTCTGAATGAGTGCCGGACGCTGCATGGCTGCAGGACAGGAGAAGCAAAGATTACCGGAGCCTATCATTTGCCATGTAAATATGTCATCCATACGGTAGGACCTGTCTGGCACGGTGGACAGGACGGGGAAGAACAGCTCCTTGAAAATTCGTATTGGAATTCCCTTCAGACCGCCGTAGAGCATGGGATTCGGACGATTGCGTTTCCTTCCATCTCGACAGGGATATACAGTTATCCGGCAGAACAGGCCGCATTTGCGGCAGTCAGGACAGTCCGAAAGTTCTGTGAAGAACATAAGGATAAGATTGACATTGTGAGATTTGTCCTGTTTGATCCAAGAACACTTGCGGCATATGACCATGCAATTTGGGAAACAGAAATGAATAAATGAAATGCAGATACAAAACACAATATATAGATTTAATTTCTTGACTATAACAATATATTGTGTTACAGTATAAATGGATTAGATTTTTGTGCATGAGAGTTCATAAAATGCAGCAGTAAGTGTGTTTGTTCCAGAAAATGACTGGAAGTAAAATTTAAGGCTTTGCCTCATAAACGACAGAAAGACATCAAAGATTCAGAATGGGTTTTTGGTGTCTTTTTTTGCGTTTTAGGATGATCTTGCAAATGAAAGGGAAGGAGGAGCATGCTAATCCGAATATAGAACACCAGAAATAGAAAACGAATCGGCGGATAACAGAAAGCGTTACAGTCTGTACAGAAGAAGGGGGAGCATCTCCTTCTTTTTCTCTGTATTGGTATCCGTCGGGATATCAGTATCTGTATGT
The DNA here is from genome assembly GCA_910585545.1 of uncultured Lachnospiraceae bacterium. Classification (GTDB taxonomy): domain Bacteria; phylum Bacillota; class Clostridia; order Lachnospirales; family Lachnospiraceae; genus An181. The sequence continues at coordinate 39,053 of CAJUFN010000020.1, read as the reverse complement.
CCGTGAAAGGAAAGGAGTACATATGGTTGATTTATTTGCTGATGTTCCGGAGGAAATAACCCAGAATACCTTACAGACAATTCGGAGGAACCTTGACCAGGTGGGATTGTATGGCGGCCATACGCTGCGGAAACATACGGATATCCAGATTCTGGCGTTAAAATCCAGGCTGACGAAGGAAGATATCCGCTATGCAACCTCCTATTGGGACGTGGAAGTGGCAAATGCAGTTGTAAGCGGGATCATGCGGAAGTGTTTTGATTCCAGTATTACCGCATGGCTGAAATACAGCGGTAGCGACTGGATTTCATTGGTTGGACAGTTTCAGGGAAGCATAGGCTATGGTTTCCGTAAAGGTGAGGAAAAGCTGGAAGAAAATTTAAGGAAAGCCTGTCTGGTGCTGATCAAGGATACAAATGCAGACTGGGGGTTCCGGATTCTGACCAGTTATCCTATGTTCGAGAGACAGGAGAGGCGGCGTGGTTAAGAAAATGAAACTGTTTGTTTTAATGGCGGGCAGGTATGACATTGCAAAGGGGGCCAAGATCCATTTCCATTTGGATCAGGAAAAGAACCTGTATATTGCTTCCTGTGACCAGAAGGATTTTGGGATTGTAAAGTATTTAAAAGACGGAAACAAAAAAGAGCTGCAGATGTTAGGTACGGATTTTGACGGTGTGATACTGCGTACGGATTTCAACCAGTATCTGGCAGAAGTGGCGGTAAAACGGGAAGGGAAAGCGGCATGACAAGGAAAAAGTTTTTCTTTCACATGCGCTGCAGAAAGGTGAAGGATGTTTAAAAACAGGAGAGAAAGAAAAAGAAGCAGGAAGCTTTTGAAGTGGATTGACAGATACAGCGGATACTGGCAGTTAATTTGTACGCCGGGGGATGGACGTATGAACATGGTGGCAGCGAGGAATATCATTCATTGTCTGGCAAGGAACGGGCTGTACGAATATATCTTTGTATTTTTAACTGTCCACCGGGAGGAAGAATTTGTAAAGAACATGTTATCGTTCATCAGTCTGGATCTTTTGCTGGAGGAACTGAAATCGAAAAGCATGGATGAGATTGTCCGTATGCTTGACGAACATCTGCGGTAGGGAATCTCCGGAAACATATTTAGATAAGGAGTTTTTCTATCGGCAGCCAGAAGACATGCCGGCACGGTCATCCATAAAGGAGGTGTGCGATGTCGATTTGGAATGAAGACAGCGGCTATTACTGCTTACTGATTGCGATCCTCTGCGAAGTGGATGTGACGGAGGCGAAGCTGATCTACAAGTATGGGCCGGGGCATCCGGTCAGCAGGAGGATCTTTGATAAAAAATTAAAAGTGGAAGGCGTGGAAGAGATGGAAAAAGAGACAATGGGAAATATGATGTACCGGATGCGGAAGGAAGGATATACGCTGGAGGAGATTTCCAACGCCTTTGACTGCTATCCGTCTACGGTAAAAAGAAGGATTGAAAAGGCAAGGAACAGGAAGGAGGCATAGAGAAATGATGGTGCAGGCAAAGCCGCCCGGAGCATGGGAGCAGGAGTTTGCCAGGCTGTCCTATGAATGGGAGAAGGTATATGCTTACGGCGATACTGACAGCATGTGTACGGACGGGGTGATTTTGAACCGGATCCGGCAGGAGCTGTCAGAGCTAAAGGAGAAGCTGGACGTGGCAGGAACTGACGGCGAATGGCTCATCCCTCCGGAGGTAGAGAAAAGCTTCATGGCCTGTGCGGACGAGATCCGGATACGGGCAAAAACCGCCATACAGGAGTATCTGGCACTGGAGGAATACCGGTATGTGCAGGCAGTCCTCCCGAAGCTGACACCGAAGCAGAAGAAGGAAACCCAAGCGCTGGAAGTATCCGGAAAAGTTATGGGGCTTGCCGATGCGCTTACAGAAGATAACCTGGTGGTGCTACGGGAATACGGGGCTCCTGGCATGTTTTCAGAGATAATCGCGGAAACAGCAAAAAAGCTACGGGGGCTTTCATTCAAGGCATTACCGGCTTCTGAAACAGAACAGGAAGAAATTCAGGAAGACTGGCAGGTGGAAGGACAGATGAGTATTTATGACTTGGCAGTTGTATAGAAATCTGAAAGGAGAAAACGAATGGTAGACCAGAGCATGATTGCGGCGATTTTTAATGATTTTATGTCCCTTTACTTAGGGAGAGAACAGATGGGGATTGAAGAGCTGTGCAAGAGATATGATTATCACCGAATGCTGATGGGGCTTCTCTCCAATATGGACGAAGCGGCAAAGATACCGGTTCCGGTGGTTATGAAAGAATGCTATGAGGTATATAAAAAATACCGGAATAGGGAGATGATGGAGCAGGACTACGAAGACCTGATGGAGGAAACCAGAAAGCTTTCCGATAAGTGGAAATCCAATAAATGGTGTAACCGTATCCTTGTAGAGCTAGTCGGACTTTTAGAAGAGGATGATAAGGAGCGCAGGCGGATTGCTGAGGAGGTAGAACGGGAAATGGAAGAAGAGATGCAGAGACAGGCAAATGCAGCATAACCAGTGGAGAGTCAAAAGGCTCTCCATTTTTACAGCATGGAGTATCAAGGGGCAGATTGGAAATCTAAGAATGAAAAGGAGAAATAGCCGTGTATGAGAAATTGATAAACAATACGGAAGAATTAAATGCAATGGCAGTACACTTAAGGAATTCCCAAAATTTTTCGGAACTTAAGGTGTTAGCGGCCCAGTGGCTGGTTCCGAAGCAGGATGTGGAAGATTTTATCAAGGGGAAGAGATTTCAGCTTGCAGAGATTCCGCTGTCGGAAAAGGAGTATACGTCTGCGGTGGAAAAGCTGCGGGAAGAGATGTGGCATATGAAGGATCAGCTTTTTACGGATATTGTGGGACGCCACCTGATGGAGAAGGCAGAGAAAGGCTTGCTGTTTGGAAGCCAGGTGCTGAAAAAGCAGAAGACTCTGCAGAAATGCATGAACTATATCATGGAACAGGCTTATCAGATGGCAGAAAAGGAACATGATAACCGGTTTGGCGGGAAGAACAATCCCAACCGCCGGGCAGATCGTACGCATCAGTCTGTCGGCATGGGAATATCAGAAACGAAGGTTTATCAGTGGGCGGAAGAATATTATGCCCTGGATGACGAAGCGAAGGAGATAAAGGAGCAGAAAGCAGAACGGAAAAAGCGGCTGAATGCTCTTAAGAAAGAAGAAGAACGAAAAAAGAATGCTGATTCATCTGGGAAGATGACTGTAAAAGGTGCATCAGAAGGGAAAGAAGAAAAGTCTGCGGAAAAAGGTGAAGAAAAGCAGAAGCAGGAAGAAGTGCCTGCAACAGAAAAACAGGAGAAAGGAGCGGAGAAACCAACAGAAAAGGCGGTCCAGATATCCTTATTTGATATGATGGCAGATCAGGACAAAGAGAAAAAGGGAGAGAAAGAGAATGAAAGCGTTTAAAGGGTTCCGTAAGGATCTGACCTGCCTTGGCTTTCAATTCAGGGAGAATGGCATAAACCGGACGGAAGAGGCAAACTGCGTACAGAATGGTTTCCATTGTGCGGAGAATCCGCTGGATTGCTTTCATTATTATCCTGACTGGCGCAACTCTGTTTATTATGAGGTGGATGCGGCCGGAGATTTGGATGAGGACGCGGTGGACAGCAAGATATCCTGTACGGAAATGCGGCTAGTCCGCCGTCTTTCACTGGAGCAGATGCTTTTTGAGGCGGCAGTTTACATGGTGGAACATCCGAAACGCCGGTGTAACGCTATGGTAAGCAGGGAAACAGGTACAGCCGGGAATGGATTTGGAATCGTCCGCGGGAAAAATCCCAAAGCAGCAGGGAAACAGGGAGAGTTCCTGTTAATCCTGAAGGAAGAACAGGACAGCCCGGAGATTGAAGAGATTGCGCTGATAAAGATTGACGGGAAGCGTTATCATTCAGACAGATTTTATGATGCTTATGGGAAGTATTAAATTGAAGGAAAAGAGGCAGGTATGAAGAAAAAAGAATTAATGACACTGACGCCGGCCAAATTAACGGCATATATGAGGAAAATGGCAAAAAAAGAGATTTCTGACGATTGGGTTTTGCATAGTACAGCGGGAAAGAGATATTATTACAAGCTGTGTTTACGGGCAAAGGTGGAAAAGGGATATTTGATCGTCTCGGTTTATCATGCAGAATATGTCCGAGCGGGTGCCAGGCATCCGTCGTACGTGGTGTATTTTGATAAAAAGGCGGACGATTTTATTACCTTTGAGACAGACAGTGGGAAATGGAGGGAATCCATGCTGTATCATCTTGACGGCATCCTATATCTGTATAATCCGGAAACTTATATCAGCAGGAAGGATGAGAAAATAATTTCCGGATATTTAGGAACAGAGAACGGAACCTATAAGGATTTGCGGGATTACCAGGAAGGAATAAGGGAACGCCAGCTGATCGCCCGTCACAAAAAGAAAACGGATGTGTGGGATGAAGTCATGAAACAGGTGCCTGGATTGCCAAAAGACTGGGAACGGTGGGTTTTAAGGAATGCGGTTACGGAACATTATATTTTTTACAAATATAAGAGAGGCGGTGCGACGGAAGGATACTGCACCCATTGTGGGAAGACTGTGGTGATTAAAAATCCGAAATATAATCAGCCGGGAGTCTGCAAAAGATGTGGGCAGAAGATTATCTTTAAGTCTGTGGACAAAGCCCCCTCTTTTTTGACAGACGAAGAGACGGCTTATCTGATCCAACGCTGCGGATCCGGAATCATATTAAGGAGATTTAATGTACGCATGGCGCTTCACAAAGGAGACTTTCAGAATCCGGAAGTATACTGTTTGGAAACAAAACGCTTTCTCTATGATGCCGGCTTCCATGAAGAACCTTATTACTATGGTAATTTCAAAAACAGGGGAGACCGCTGGATTGCCGGGGAAGGCTGCAGTTACCATAGATATTATTATTACTACTATTATGTTCCTGCGCCGCTGAGAGGAAAAGTATATCCCAGGACGCTGCCTGCTTTGGGCCGGAAAGAATTAAAAATGACTGGGCTGGTGCAGTATATTCAGAATGGTTCCGCCTTGGATCCCCATAAATATCTTAATGCATGGGTGAAGATTCCAGTATTGGAGCAGATTTTAAAGGCAGGACTTCCGAAATTGACAGAAGAGCTGGTAGAAAGCCCGGAGAAATTAGTATGGAGGAATGTAAAAGGCGGGCTGGCAAAAAAGCTGGAAATTGATAACGCCAGATTGAAAAGGCTGCGAAAAGCAGAAGGCGATATCCATGTTTTATATTGGCTCCAGCAGGAGAAGAAAGAGAATCTCTGCCTGCCTGACGATTTAATCGGCTGGTTTATTGAAAATGGTATACTTCCAGAAGACCTTGCGTTTATTCATGACAGGATGAGCTACGTTCAGGTAAAGAACTATCTTGTGCGTCAGAAAGGGAAGCGTGAGGACAGTATCCGCCAGGTTCTGGTTACCTGGGAGGATTACCTGTCTATGGCAAAGCGTGTCAAAATGAATGTATATGATGCGATTGTGTACCGGGCGAACAAGCTGTATCAGAGACATGGTGAACTGGTGGAGTATATCCAGAAAAATCAGTTATCGGTAACAGCGGGAGAACTGGAAGAAGAGTATCCGTATATCAACGGCATCCTTCCACGGCTGCAGGAAAAATATGAATACTCGAACAAGACCTATACGATCCTTGCTCCGAGAACCGTCAAGGATATCTTGGAGGAAGGACAGGCGCTGCACCACTGCATTGATAAGAAGAAGGAATATTTTGAGCGGATCAATAACCAGGAGAGCTTTATCCTGTTCTTAAGGAAGACGAAACAGCCGGATCAGCCTTACTATACGCTGGAGGTGGAGCCGGGAGGCGTGATACGCCAGAAACGTACAGAGTACGACCGGCAGAAAAAGGATATTGACAAAGCCTCTGCATTTTTACGGAAGTGGCAGAAGGTAGTCCAGAAAAGGCTTACCGGGGATGATTTCGCGCTGGCAGAAAAGAGCCGGGAGATCCGGATAGAATCCTATGCAGAAATGCGGAAAAAGAGAGTGAAGATTAATGGCGGCCTTTTTGCAGGCCAGTATCTTGCGGATGTTCTGGAAGCGGATCTGATGGAGCTGCCGGATACGGGAAAAGAAGCGGCATAGAAGGGAAGATAGCCGAAGGCAGGATTCCCCATGTCAGGTTATCCTGGCATGGGGATAAAGGAAAGAAAGGTTGGGGAATAAATGATATGGTTGAGATGGCAGGGAAGGAGTATCTGCTGAAATTAAGAAAAGAGCGGATTCCTATGAGAAAAGAAATAGTAAGGCTGCTTGCAGAGAATGGGGCGCTTTCCTTTCAGGAGATTTATCTTAAGATGGAGGGGCAGTATCACAAGTATTGCCCGTTTCCATATGAGAGAGATCGGATTCTGGAAGGCGTGGTAAAAAATGAGCTTGCAGTTCTGGTGAGCCGAAAAGAACTGGAAGAGATTACGACAGAGGCAGGCGCGGGCTATTGCCTTGCCGGAAACGGCAGAAGGCAGAAAGAGACCCACGCCGCATAGAGAAAGAGGGAATTTTATATGAGTAAAAATATGCTGTTTGAACTGAAAGAGACCTGCAATTTCCTTGACGTGTTCAGACATTGTTCCAAGGCTCCGGATTCCTTAAGCTCAGGGGAATACCCAGATGCTCAGATCGGGCATATCCGCGCATATTGGAACCAGAATGGATGGCAGGGGAGTTATTTCCCCTGCAGGGGCAAACTCTGGACGAAGGCGTTCAACCGGGAATCACAGGATATTTACCGCTGCCTGGTGACACAGCTTGACAACCTGGAGCGCTTAAGACAGTTTTGTAAGGAACACCCGGCTTCTTATGTGAGCGAATATGAGTATGATTTCTTTATGAACGGCCATGTTGCAGACTACTGGATCAGGTTCATAACGAGAGAGAATGATTACAATCTGTATCTGAAGGGATTTACAAAAAACTGTTAGGATACATGAAATCCTAAAAAGGGAATGAAGTGTGAAAAGGAAAGGCGGGAAGATAAGTTTTCCTTTTCTTGAAAACAGAACATGAAGAAAAGAGGTAGACAGTATGAAGAATAAAAAGGAATTTTATGATTACGTAATAGAGAATGTGAGGAGGTATCTGCCGCCGTCTTTTGAAGATGCGCAAGTATTTATTGAGGTGAAGGAGAAGGAGAATGGAAGAAAGGTTCCGGTTCTTTTGGTTATGCGGCGGGAAGAACCCTCTCTTCCATGCATCCCCTTAGAAGAGGCTTACCGCGATTACGTGGAAGGGGATGACCTGGACATCTGTGTAAGAAAGATTGCTGATTTACGGATGAAGTATGATCATTTGGAATACCTGGCGGATTTAAGTTACACGAGCGATTATGAAAAGGTAAAAGGCAGATTGATGATAAAGCTTTGTGACCCGGAATTAAACCATGGATGGCTGGAGAATAAAATCTACACCGTGCATGGAGATTTTGCGGCTGTCTATTATGTGAGACTATGCGAAGAAAGGGAGAAAATTTTCAGTATGCCTGTTACGAAACAACTGATGGAAAAGTGGGAAGTAACCTTAAAGCAACTTCATAAGGATGCACTTCTTTCGGAGAGGGCAAAACAGGCATTTCTTTTCACTATGGATGATTATTGGCGTACGGTGAGGACGGAAAGCGAAAGGAGCCGGAATCTTTTAGACAGGAAAACCAAATGGCATCCGGAAATGGCGGAAACGCCTATGCTGTGTTTGACGAACAGAAATATGACAAATGGTGCTTCCATGATTCTCCAGAAAGATATTATGAAGCAGGCAGGGGAGATTATAGGTTCTGATTTTTATGTGCTGCCATCTTCCATCCATGAAACACTGCTTGTACCGATAGGGATTATGGATGTATCCGGATTATTGCAGATGGTGAAAGAGGTGAATGAAGCCGAGGTAGAGTTATGCGACCAATTATCTGATAAGGTGCAGTATTATGACCGCAAAAAAGGTACACTGGAAAATGCAGAAAGACGAAATCAGAAAAGTACCTTTTTTATAATGAATGGAGAATTCTACACAGGAAAAGAGTCTTCGGCAGCATAGAAAGAAAATACTTAGGAAAAAACTGTTTTAGGCGATCAGAAAGTTGGATTTAAAATTAGAATATGGGGCGGAAAGAAAGGCGGATCATTGATTCCGTCTTTCTTTTTAAAAGAGCACAAAAAAATTACAAGAGAGGAACGCTATGGATGAATTTAACCGGATTATAGAATTTGCAATAAAAAATGATGTGGAGCTGTATACGTCTATGCCTTCGGGGTGGCGACGGGTTATGGGAGCATTGACCGCGCCGCGCGGGAGCATGTGGATTTATAATGGGAAATCGAATTTTTCTAAGGAAAGAAAGACAGCCCTTCTGGTGAAGAAAGATTGCCTGGGGTAAATTTTAGGAAATGAGGTGGATACATTGAGGAAAAAGGAGACGTATTTCCAACAGTCCAACGGGCAGCTTGCCTTATTCCAGCCGGATTTTATACGGGATGCCGACTGCACCAAGGATACGCCGGTCATCTATGGGAGACCGGACGCCCCTGTGTATGGAACCGGAAAAAGAATCCAGCCGAGGGTGCCAGGGCGTAGGGATTCAAAGTATATGGAAAGCATTCGGTTGGAAAAGTTGTTACCGCTGGAAAGCTATGATTTGATCATCCTTCTGATTTCAGGAGGAAAAGACAGTATCGCCTGTTACTATAAGCTGCTAGAGCTTGGTGTGCCTAAACAGAAGATTGAATTCTGGCATCATGATATCGACGGCGGACATCCAGAAAGGAAGATGGACTGGCGCTGTACTTCCAGTTATATCCATGCCTTTTCAGAAGCGGAACAGGTGCCGCTCCGAGTGTCCTGGCGCAAAAACGGCTTCTTTGGTGAATTATACCGGATCGGAGCATCCGAGCCGATTGAATGGCAGGAGCCGGACACACAGGAAATTATGCAGTGTGCGCTGTCAAAGAAATATAAGGAGTGCCTGGAACTTAAGAAAAAGTCGGCGGAAGATATGGAGAAACAGCTAGAACAGTTCGGATACCGCATGAAATTTCCCATGAAGACCGGAGATTTGAGTAAGCGCTGGTGTTCTGCATACTTAAAGATTATGGTGGCAGATACGGTATTAAGGAATCTTGACAGCTTGGAGCGTCTGGAACAACTAGGCGGTAAGCGCCTGAAATTTCCGGCGAAGGGTACAACCCATCAGGGGCGTTGGTGCAGCGGAAGCCTGAAAGCTTCCGTGCAGGACAGCGTGACAGCGAGCCTGAAAAAGACGAAAGAGGATACCCGGCTGTTAATTGTATCCGGAGAGCGCAGAGGGGAATCAGCCGGACGGAGTAAATACAATGAGATGGAAGTCCACAGGACAAATGCAGAAGCAAAGGCACACCGGATCGTGCACCAGTGGCGGCCTGTTATTGATTACTCAGAAAAGGATGTCTGGGAGGTCTTAAAGAGGCATAAGGTCAACCCACATCCCTGTTACCGCGCCGGGTGGAACCGCTGCAGCTGTGCCATGTGCATCTTCTCTACACCGACGCTGTTTGCAGGCATCCGGGAACTGTACCCGGAAGATTATGGAATGCTGAAACAGGACGAGGAGATCCTTGGGTTTACTTTGGATAATAACTGTGATTTAGATACATTTGTGGGCAGTGCAAAGTCCTGTGTCTATCACGGCGACCAGGAGGCATTATACAGCCTGGTGACAGGGGAATTTCCCAGAGATTCCGTTTATGTAAAGGGACAATGGATGTATCCAGCAGGTGCTTTCCACGGTGCGGAAGGAGGACCTTGTTAGCGAAGGAAAAGGAAGAGGAAGGCATGACTTATGCTATGCCTTTCTTTTCGGAAAGGAAAAGATTATGAAATTTGCAGAGAGAATATTTGAGAGGGCGACGGTAAAAGGAGTGGCAGATTATCTGCTATACGGAATGATTCCGGACAAGGATGACCGTAGTTACGAAACACGTCTGGATGATGCAGATTTGATTTTCGAAAAGGTTGCCAAACAATATGGTGAAGATGGAGCTTCTGTGCTGTTATCCGCAGCAAATGAGCTGGTAAATGATAATGCTAGCGTATATATGGAACTGGGATTGCAGGCAGGAATCTTGTTACTCGCCGATCTGTTCCAAAACATCTGCCGGGAAAGGAATCAGACTGTAAGCAGCACAGATTCCAATAATCATAAGATACAGAAAGAACAGAATGCAGATACCGTATCTGATATAGATTCGGATACAGCGTCTGCCAAAACCGCAGATACTGGTAAGAAACCTGAAATCCCACATACAGTCCTGCAACAATTTATCCGAAGCAGGCTGGATACAGCTTTGGAAGATACGCTGCGGAAAGACCGGGAATATCAGAAATCTAAGAAGAATGCAGAGGCAAAGGCTGACCGGCTGACCGAAGATATGTTCACACATGAGCAATGGGAGCTGATTGATGATGCCCTAGAAGAGGGTAATGCAAGTGCTTCCGAATATGGGCGGGTTGCTTACCAGCAGGGATTTTTGGATGCCTTAGACTTTTTCAGAGACATACGCTCAATGAAGGGAGATCCCATATGAATACATCAGAAATAAAAAAAGATACTTTAAAACTGGAACCGATTGGTACAGACTTTTGGTCGCGTCCAGTCTATAAAGACCAGTATGGTCATATGTGGAAGGATACCACATTAGGCAGCAATCAGCCGGATTTTCGTTCTGTAGTGGATAATGCATTTGACGGCGAGCCAGATATGCCGATCCGAAGACCATTTACCATTATAACAACGGAAGAATAAAGAATAGATTGCATCTTTAGAGGTAATGATTCCATCAACAAGGAGGAGACAGATATGGAGAGAAGAATTCGGAAAGTGACGCAGGATACGATTGATGCATTCTATCCCAATTTGAATCTGGCAGCCTTTTACAGGAAGGTGGCAGAGGAATTTCAGATGCCGGTAGAGGAAGGGTATGGGTTTGACTGCACGAAAATACGGATTGCGCCTAACATACAGGAGCAATGGTGCGGGCAGTTTGAAAAGGAATATGGAGTGACGAGACGCCAGGAAATCAATATGTGCTTATGTATGTCCGGCCCGTGTGTGGAAAAGTATCTGCAGGAAAATGAAGTGGAAGTAGAGGAAGATTGGATTTGTAAAATAGAATAAAAGAGGATTGGCGGTCTGGCATTATGCTGGGCCGTTCTTTTTGGCATTTATGAATGGAAATAGATAAAAGTATGTTTATAAGTATCCAAATTAAAAACAGAATGGGGAAAGCTTACAAAAAATGAAAAATATTTACAGAAAATTGGATGATAGAGCCTGCTTATTATTTAAGTAGATGAATACCTAAAATAAAAAATGTTTCGGAAGTCTGATTTTGACATATGCATATAGAGACAAAAACCCGGAATTATTCCGGGTTTGACGGGAACGTATAACTGTCTAAAGCATCTGTTTGTAGAGAGCTTGCGGTCTGGAGTACAGTTTCTTTTGAAACCGCTAGAGTATGTTCGTTAATCAGGATTAAAGAAAAGTTTAAGTCCAAATTGTAGGGGCGGTGTTCCATATAGTAATGAAACAGTAAAGGAATAGAAGTAACAAAGCTTATCTTGCTATGGGAATCCATTTCCTTTGATATTAAATATAGAAGGTTTGCAGCAAGTGCATGGTCGGCAGATGCAAAGGTATTATCTGGAAGAAAATGAAAATACCAGCGGTGAATAGGGCCGTCTGAAAAATCCAATATCATTTGGTAAAAGTCAGTGCCGTCACATGGATGCTCAGAAAATTTGTATGGAAAATGTGACAAAGCAAGCGTAACCGCATCTATCATATGCTGGATAGTAGCAGAAACAGCCACCGTATTTGGATCATAACCGCAGGCAGCGAGCAACTCAGGTAAAGCAACCCTGTTTTGGGAGTTCAAGGCAATTTTCATTAAAGTATCTATGGTAGGCGGAGTCTCACGCTTCTGGGTAACTAAACGGGAGAGATGCTCCTGGCTCATTTGAGTATCTTTGGCGAAACTTTTTTGTGTTCGGTTTCCGAGTGCCCGTTTGAGGAGTAGGGAAAGTGCTGATTTATCAAATTGACCGTTCATAATAAAACCTCCGTTTTCACTATATCATGTGGGAATGGAACAATCAATCAGAGATTTAAGCAGAGAAATTTTTTCTGCTCCCTAGAAGTATTACTCAAATATTATAAATCAATATATAATAATCTATATCAATAATAATTGACATTCAAAAGAAAAAGTGTGTATAATGTAGATACAGTAAAAGGAGAGGGGGATACGATTTGAAGGCTTATGAAGTTGGAACTGTGAGATATGAGGGTAGAGTCTATTTTTTAATTCGCCGGACAGAGGATGCGAGTATCTGTGTATATCCAACAAAATATTTAAAACATAAGATAATTTCAAACCGTTCCCCCAATACGGTAAAGCGTATCGCATTTTCCTTATCCTATTTTATGGGGTATCTGAAGGAGCAGGAGAGACAGTTTGAAGATGTCTATCAGATGAGTTACAGCGCACAGATGGAATTTTTCCAGAACTTTCTCTATTGGATTAAGGGAGGAAAACATATTTCCGGAGGACTAAGAAAGCTTCCGGATAATGGAACTTGCAATGCATATCTGCATGATGTGTTCGGATTCTATCAATTCCTTGAAATGGAGTATGAGCAATTTGGTTCCCTGCAGGTGCTTTCGGATAAGACGGTTTCTTATACGAATGCCATAGGTATTAGAAGGACAAAGTTGTGCCGGTCATTTGATGGATATTTGAATGCGGCTTCGTCAAAGGGAAGAACGATTGAAAGAAAAAATATTATAATCCTTTTAGATGCATGTACGAACTGCCGGGACCAGTTACTGCTTCTTTTGTTGGCGGAGACAGGTTTTCGGATTGGAGAGCTCTTAGGTGTGCGTTACGTTGAAGATATTGATTATCAGGGGTGTCGGATACGTGTCGAGCCGAGAATGGATAATGAAAACGAAGTGCGTGCAAAGTATGAGGAAGACCGGTGGGCGAAGGTCAGTAAAGATACGTTTGATATTCTGCTCTTTTACTATGCCAAATACAGAAATCTCTTGAAGGAGTCAGAATATTTATTTATTACCTTATCCGGCGAGAATGCGGGACGGGCATTGACGGAAGATGCGGTGAATGCTATGCTCCGGCGATTACAAGAGAAGACGCAGATTAAGGTGACATCCCATATGCTCAGACATTACTTCGCAAACGAGCGCAGGAAAAATGGATGGAGCCTAGAGTTGATCAGTCAGGCACTAGGTCATAGGAATTTACAAACGACCATAAATTATCTGAATATCAGTAATGAAGAACTGGTTGAGGCAAGTGAGGAACTTTACCGTAAAAATGCAGCATTATACATGGCAGATAAATTGTTATAGGAGTAGGTGAAATATGGCAATGGCAGCAGTTGGTTGTATTCAGGAAGAAAAAAAGAACTTGCAGTATTTGGAAAGACAGATAGGAGAGTGTCCGGTAAAGGAGAAGCCGTTTATAAAACGTGGAGTAGAGTATTTATGCCTGAAAAATGTATATGATGTACTGGAAATAGAGGATAATCTGGTTGATTCATATAGGTCATGGCTTAAGGAACAGGGGATTCAAGATAAAAAATTGATTGGAACATACCAAAAAACTTTACGGGATTGGAGGGAATTTCATAAGGAGAAGGAATTTGTAAAACTAAAAGAAGAGCTGGAAGTATGTGATTTGGTAGAACCAACTCTTAAGAATAAAGTGTATTCATTTCTGATGGAGAAAGGGATACATAGCATGGAAGAGGTTGACTGGGATGTGCGGACAAGTTATGAGCAATATCTGAAAAAAACGATAAATAGGGAAAACCAATCTTGGTATCTGAAAGGTTTAGATAAGTTAAAATTATTTGATATCAAAAAAAGAAGCGATGGCATAAGGGCAGGCAGGATTCGGCTGAAATATGAAGAAAAGAGGATTTATTTGGGATATCATCCGGATTATAATTTAGCAAAGGAATTTTATTATTGTAGGAATACCAAGGGACTTATATGGGATTTTTCCATTCATACGTCACCAAATCTGAAATACCAGGTTTTTACGGTACTAAATTATGCGCTGGAAAGTTCGTCAGGTCGTGAATTGAGGCGGGGATATCTTGCACCGCTGCACTACTTTTATATGTACTGTATAGATAAAGGGATTTCGGATCTTACACAATTAGAGCAGAATCAAATTGATGAATATATCTGTAAAGCAAAATCGGAGCCGCTTGTAAAGAACCGGTATCATCAGATTGTGGATAAGGTACAGAGGATTCTTTTTATAGAGGCTAAGGATATAAACTGGGAGGCAAATGTATGGTACTTGGAGCGTTTTCAGTTTGATGCAACACGTTATGATCCGACAAGGCCGGTAAAGCGGATTTCCTTTTTGGATATAGCGGATAAAGGAAATCGGGAATATCTAAAGAAATATGTAAAATATCAGCTTGGTGTGACAGGAGCCTCTGTCCAGAATATTTGGGCACGGACATATATTACAAAAGCTTTTCTGCGTTTTCTGGATCAAGAAAAACTTGCGGTAGATAAACTGACTGCGGCAGAGATTGATTTGTATATGAGGAAGCTGCAGGAAGAAGATGTTGAAATGATAACTTTTAATGATAAAGTGGCAGAGATTCACTGCTTTTTTAGATTCTTGACAGCAAGGGGATACTATAGCAAGGTTCCGTTTTACCCGGAATACTATATCAAGCGGGCAACGGTGCCGCATCATTACCGGTCTGTGCCGCAGAATACGGTGACAGAGATCTTTAAGAATTTAAAAGAGCTGCCGGAAGATATGCGGCTTATGTATCTGCATTTATGGTGCCTTGGATTACGGATTAATGAAGTATGCTCTATAAAACGGGAAGGATATTATCTGAAGGAAGGGGTTGCCTGGCTTCGGATTTACCAGCATAAGATGAAGATGGAAAAGGTAATCCCAATCCCAATGCTGCTGTATCGGAGCATGATGGTATACATAGAACGAAAAAAAATCGGGTTGGATTCCTATGTATTTCAAAATTCGAAAGGAGGCCCGTATTTATCAACACACTATTGGCATGAAATGGTGGACTGGTGCAATGAATGGGGAATCAGATGCGGAGATCATGTGTTCCAAACGCATGATTACCGGCACAGCGTAGCCACTGCATTGTATGAACATGGGGCTTCGATTCAGGCAATCCGGGAATTCCTTGGACATAAGCATGAAAATATGACGCGGCGGTATATCGACTGTATCCAGAGGCATGTAGACCGATCCAGTGAACAATATTATAAAGAGCAGAAAAGTCTTGCAAGTGAATGGAAAGAAGGAAGTGGGAACGATGGAAACTAAGATTTACATAAAAGATCTTCCCTGTTATCAAAGAAAAGGAAATGCTTCCGAAAAAAGAATCAGGGTTATGGAGCGGCATTTTTACGATTTAGGGCTCTTGGCAGCGGAGGGGCAGAAAAAGGAAATGGAAGCGTTCATACGGAGCCGCGGGGAAGAGCTGAGTATGGCTACCGTAGATGTGGATATTATCCATTATAATGTGATTGCCAGGTTTATGAAAGAGAAATATCCCTTGCTTAATAGCTTCCGGGCAGTACCGGAAGAGGTCCTTGTTAAGAAATTTAAGGCATGGCTCTTAAACCACGGATATCAGATCACGCGGAAGCATTATATGAAGAGCATGGGAAGGAATTTACAGGAGGAGGCAGGGCCGGTAAAGTACTTGCGTCTCTTGCTTCATTTCCTGGAACCGGAAGACAAACGGCCGGAGTGGGAAAAAGACGTGTGGAAGCTGGACAATCTGGGATTTGAGGTCAGGCAGAATCCGATACAGATGATAAGGACGATAAGATTTACAGGAATCAGGCAAGAGACAATAAAAGAAGAAGTGAAACAGGCATGTTATATCAGGATTAAATATTTATCCGTAGGTTCACTGCAGGGGGAGATACGTGCGGTAAGACATTTTTCAGAATTCCTTGCTGAGAGGAACCCGGAGATCACAAGCTTAGGAGAGGTGGGGCGGTTAAATATTGAGGAATATTTAACTCACATCAATCTGGAAAGAGGCCAGGAAAGAAATCTAAAATCTGAAATGGCAAATTTAAAAGATATGCTGCGGCAGGTAGGGAAAGTGATTGGCAATCCCAAGCTGGAGAAATTATTTATCAAACAGGATATGCCCAAAATGCCTGAAGTGGCATTCAAAACTTATTCTGACGAAGAAATAAGGCGGTTAAATTATTATATCGTCAATATGGAGGAACAAGTGGCGCGCGCATTGATCCTGCATCAGATGCTTGGGGGAAGGATTTCTGATACCCTTACCTTGCGAACAGACTGCTTATACCAGGAAAACGGCCACTATATCGTCCGGATGTATCAGGTAAAGACTTCTTATTATGAAAAACCAGTTCCGGATGATGTGGCCAGGTTAATCCAGAAATCAATGGAATATACCTATGAAAGGTATGGGGAAACCGAATATATTTTCGTGAATGAATCGAATCCTTCCCTGCCGTTTCAATATTCCATGCTGAAACACCGTGTATATACGCTGATTCGAGAAAATAATATCTGTAAAGACAATGGAGAACGGATGGGGTTTGCCACACATTTATTCCGGCACTGCTATGGCATGAAGCTTGTGGAACTGCATCTGGATGATGCAGCCATCGCACATTTATTAGGACATAGGGGCGTAAATACGGTTTACCGGTACCGGAGGGCAAGCGGAAAGCTGATGGTAAAGGAGACCGAAGAACTAAGGAAAACAATGGATGAGATATTGAGCGAGATTATCAAGGAGTGGGATGGATATGAGCAAGTATTCCAAAATGGTTGAGACGAATCAAAAGGCGAGTAAGGAAAAAATTGATTATGCGATTCGGACGATCAAAGAGATGCTGGAGAAAGATGAACAGCTCCTGGTCTGTGATCTGGTCCGGAAAACGGGATTGTCTAGGGCTTTCTTTTATAAGAATCCGGTGGTGAGTAAATTCTTGAATGATGCAAGGCAGCAGCAGGAAGGTAAGGTGTTCCACCAGAAGAAAAAAGTGATTCTGGATTATGCGTTGGAGCGGCAGAATGAGCTGATTAAGATAGAGTATGAAAAATCCCAGAAGGAGAATAAGGATTTGAAGGCAGAAAATGAAAAGCTGAAGAAGGCACTTAAGAAAAAGGAAGTGGCGTTTATTAAGGGATTATAGGAAATATAGAAGCAGATAGGGTATCTTAGAAATTATGGGGATATTCTATCTGCTGTTTTATGGATTAAGTACCTAATAAGTCATTCTCAAAATTACTTTTTGTTTTTTGAGAATTCTGAAATAATGGAAATAGCATATTTTTTGCTCATGTGTATTTTAGCACCGTTAATTAAGATGATATCATTGAAGCAAATCGAGCGAATTTTTCCTAATGAAACGATGCGGTTTTGGGCACATTTGATAAAACCATAAGAAGAAAGTGATTTTAGTTCATTATTTAAGGTGCCGTATTTATGATATGTTCCATGTTGAGTATAAATGCTAATTTGATGTTCCCGTATTTCCATATAGTATATATCCGATATATGAATTTTTGATATAGAGGTTCTAGTTCTGCAGATATATTCTTGTTGGGCATCCTTATAAAGCTTTAATGCCTGATTTAAGCCAGAGGAGCCATATTGTGCTAAAAAATTAGAAATAGTATTCTGGAGTTCTATATCTATTTGAGATTCGTTTGGGCATGTCATTTTTCATCTTTTCCTATCTTTTGTAATCCCTTTCACTATATAAGACAATTTACTAGCAAAAAACTAACGCATATTTAGAGGAAAATATTTTTATTTTCCGGATATGGTGTTGATAATATATAATATGATGTTCGAATGTTGTCGAAAAATGGTAAAAATTATATAATAAAAATTAAGATTCTATCTTGAGAATCAGATTAATATGTAATATACAAATATTAAATAATTAAAGGGTATAAAGAATGAAAGAGTTATCTAAAAAAATAATAGGTGTTACGAAAAAGATGCGTTCAACAGCATATCAATGTGGAAAAATACAAAATGAAAGTGACTTTGTCCCTTTTGGTGGAAGTATTCGAGAGTCAATAGGTCCTTTTCCAGAGTTTATTTTGAAAGGACGTTTCTGTACACGATCTCTAAAGGGTTTATGCTCACCATGTTTTTATTCTAGATTACCAGTTCATGATATTTTTGAAGAACAGTTTGACAATGGATATTTAGAGCAAGTCAAGTATATATTAGATAACTTCCAAGAAATTGTGATAAAAAACCAAGTTGGTCGAGTAGCGTATAAGGGTGTAGCAACTAAACCAATATATGGAATGGTTTGCACGCCGACAGGCTCATATTTTGATGAACTTGAATATCCTTGCAGTGTTAGAAAAGAAATTTTGAGAATGCTAGTTAGTGCAATGCATAAGTATGATTGTGAAATAGTACTTCATATCGAATCTCACGCTATAGATGTTATAAAATATTTTGATAATCTGGGTGATGAAGAAGAACTCAATTTACTTCATCAACTTCATGCCAGAGTCTTGTTGGGATTTGAAAGTATAAATGATTTTTCAAGAAATGTATTATATTCAAAATCTCTTCCTATTGACGAATTTGAAAGAGCTGTTTATTTGTTGAAAAAAAATGAAATACCAGTTGGAGCTTTCGTTTTTGCAGGATTATTTTCTTATACAGATGAGGAGACTATGAACGATGTTAAACAATCATTAATATATTTAAAAGAAAAAAGTATTGCGCCTGTTTTGATGTTTTCTAATACACAGGCATATACAATACCAGATGTGCTTTTAAAATATGAAAAATTTAAACTTCTTGACTCTAGAACAGTTGCTGCAATTATAAAAGAAACTATTGATATTTTTGGATGTAATATGGATGGTGATATTGATCCATGGTTTATTGCGGATCCTAAAGGTGGACCTCCAGATCCTAGTGTACATATTTTTAATGCAAAAACAAGTACAACTTGTCTGAAATGTGCTGAAAGAATATATAATGCAATTGAAAATTTAAGAATAACAAAAAATAAGAGAGTTTTTTTTGAAATGTTAGCTGAGACAAAGGAATGTAATTGTGTATCACGATATAATATGTTATTACAATCTCAAAAAAAGGTCTCTGAAGAAAAGAATGCATATATTCGTGCTGTTGAATTGGTTGATTATGCGGATTCTATGTTTGAATATTATGTATTAAAAGAAAATCCATGGAAAATTAAGGCAGAATTATTGTGTTATGGTCTAAATATATCGGAAGAGCAGAAAAAAATTATCTCTGCTTTTAACCCTTTCATTTATGAAAAGGGGTTCGTTAATGCAATACATATTATTTTTAAAGATGTTCTGATTAATGTATGTGTTGCAGAAAAATTTTGCAAAAAATCACCATATTCTATTAAAGAAAAAGGTAAAAATGAATGGATATTATTGAAAAATGATACTTCACTTGGTAGTTTTGAATTTTTGCATTTTCCTAAATGGGTATACACTAATATTAAAGGTGAAATGATTGGTAAAATTGTTCGTCCACATTCTAATAAATGTATTTCGGTATGGCCTTCTCTGGATTGTAATTACATTAGAAATGGGAAAGGATGTAAATATTGTGGACTAAATGCATTATCAGAGCGAGATATGATACAATTAGCACCTGACGATATAGCAGAAATGGTATATGTTGCATTAGAATATCAGAGTGATTACGAGATCAATTTGAGTGGTGGAACTTGTTTTTCGTCCAATGCCGCAGTGGATTATTTGTCTTGTGTTTGTACTTCAATTGTAAAAAGATGTGGAAGAGTAGCAATATCTGTTGAATGTACACCGCCAGAGGATATATCATATTTGCAAAAACTAAAAAATGCAGGAGCAACTGCTATTATTATGAGCATAGAGATCTATAATGAAAATTTACGTAAAAATATTTGTCCAGGGAAAGGCTTAATAAATAATCAGCGATATTTTGATTCCTTAAAAAGGGCGGTGAAAATATTTAGAGAAGGAAATGTTTCTTCTGTCCTTATAGTAGGTATTCAACCCAAGCAGGATATTATTATTGCGTGTGAAAATTTAGTTGAAATGGGTGTGATTCCAACACTAATACCGTTTAAACCGTTGGATGGGACACCAATGGAAAATTCACATCTGCCTGACTGTGCGGATTATATTGATGTTAGCAGAAAATTGGCAGTTATGTTGAAAAAAAAGCATTTGGAAATTGATAGATCATCAGGTTGTGCGGCGTGCGGGGCATGTTCTTTAGAAATTAATTTGGAGGAGGTTGCTAAATGAATATTACTATTATTAATGGAAGTCATAGACTAGAGGGAAATTGTGCAAAGTTTGTAGCGGCAGCAAAAAGTATTTTTGAAAGTAATTATCATGCAGTGAAGATATTTAATTTAATTAATTTAGATATTAAGTTATGTACAGGATGTCTTTTGTGTGAAGACGGAAAAGAATGTTTATTACACGACGATTTTTCTATGCTGATTGAACCTGCTCTTAAAGAATCCGACATTATTATTATGGCAACACCAACTTATTTTAACATGCCATCTGCAGCTATGGTAAATTATATTGATCGAACAAATAAAATGTGCGACTATTTTTTGGAAAATCATAAAAAATGTTTGTTTTATTTGGTTGGCCAAACGGATGTTGAAACGATAAGGGAAGCATATAACTGTTTACATTCATTTGGTGAGATAATGGAAATGGAGGAGATCTCAGAACCGATTATTCAAGTTGCAAGAATGCCAGAGGAAGTGTCATATAATGTTCTTAATATATTGAAGAAAATTTGAAAATTCTTTAATATACTTGAAGGGGATGGATATGAACTTTAGAGATACAAATAGCAAAATTATTGATTTTTATGCTGAGTTTCATAAGACATTTAGTGAAGTGGATAAAAAATTTCAAAAATTAGATGAAATGGGTGGCTCTAACCAAGAGATTGCAATTGAGATAATTGGGGATTTGTCGAAATACCATAGTAGGATTTATGAGGAAACTCTATTATCTACTAATGAAGAGATTTTTTTGGAACTTCAACAATGTGTCAGAAGACCTGACAATAGTATTGATGAGTATGTTTTTATAGTTAAGAAAATGCAACAAACAATACACGATTTTCTTGTTTATGATACACAATGGCCAGGTCAAAAAGAATGCAAGGAAATTATCGAAACTATACTAAATAATTTTTCTCAAAATTTAACCGTGTCATTAGCGGAAGAAAATAGTTATTATGCTATTATTCGTATTTTACGTGAGTTGGTTGCAGATTGCTCAATTTCGATTAAAGGTTTATATCCATTAGCAAAATGGAGTTATGGGACAATTGCATATTCTTGTTTGACATCAAATGAACAGCTTGTAGTATTAATTAATCAATCTATTTTGATGGATAGAATGTATTTTTGTATTCAATCATTGGAAATAACACTTGAACGATTAAATAAATTGGCCAAAGGATTTGAAGAATTGGACTGGACAGTTTATTTTGTGGTAGGATTTCTCAACTTTAAAATTCATCAGTATGATAACGCGATTTATAATTTTAATAAAGTAAAAGAACATAAAGATTTGAAGGATTCTTATGCTCAAAGTTCCCGTGAACGGTATTTTCATGCTAATCTTTTGATTGCATATAGTTATGAATATGGTCATGATTTTGAAAGAGCAATAAAAACACTTGTGATTGAACCAAGTCAAATTGATTTAATATTAGAAAAATATGCTATTAATTTGATTGATTTGAGTTTTGATGAAATAATGAATGCTATTTGTTTATGTGCTGAAGAAAATTCGCTTATAAATGAATATATGCCATCTTATTCGTTTTTTTCACAGAAAGCCAATAAGCCTTCACCAGAGAATGAACCAGAATTAGAGACGCAATTTGAAATTCTCCATGCGCTTGCACATTGTATAAATGAATATGCAATAAAGAATCGTGCAGAGAAACATAAAAATGATTCTGTAAATTATGGCAAGTTTATTAGACTTGCAAGATGTATTATGAAAAAAATTGCGTTAATTCGCCCGGAATATTGGACATGTTATGCAACAATCCACGGGGAATATCAGGATTATCATAAAGCACTGTATGAGCTTGATAATGCGAAAAATAAGTTGATTTCTTATAATAATGGAATAGGGAAAGAGACACTAATAGCAGAAGTGAGTTTTTTTAAATATTATTTTAATTTATTCTGCAATTACGTTTCTAAGAGCGACAAAGAAGCCTTTGAACAATATTATGAGAAGTATGATGATGATGATGCTAAATGTCATCTTAAAATTTTTGAGTTCCGCGATGAACTAAGAAGATATCTTTCGTTATTATATAATAATCTATATAATGATTTAGATGGTATATTGCTTGATGAAGAAGGAATATTAAAAATAAGTGATGATTTACAAAAGAAATATATTGAGTTATGTAGTTTAGAACCAACACTCTATATGAATGCTAATGTCCGTACGGAATTAAGATTAATGCAAAGGGCATATGTATGTATAGAAAATCTTAGAGAATACTTAATTAATCCAAGCGCTTATAATCTCGTAATTTTAAGGAATTCAGCGTATCGTTTTTCTGTAACAAAAAATTTGTTTAAAATTGTTGATACTGCTGAAGAAGATGAATTTGAAAAAGATATTTTACAATTACTACCTTATGCCGTAAGAAATGCATTTTCAAGTGGAACTGCAAGTATTCTTAATAGTTTATTTAATACCGATTCAATTTTTATTTTGGCACCTATATCTGGCGTTGTTGTTTATCAATATCAAACAGGAACAGTTCAGGAATTGTTCGATTCAAAATCAATAATGCCACAAATAGAAGATGCCATATGTGAAAGGGACAATATTGAAGCGATTGTACATGCGCTCTTTGGAGTTTACAGTAAGCTATCCGCTGCGGCAGGACAGCGAGAAATAATTAATATTAATTGGAATAAACTTTCTAAATATACGAACGTAATATATTATTGGAGAAATAATGAAGCTGTTTCATCACAAGTTTTAGTTGCTGAAAATGGAAAATCAAGTTATATTCGTCAAATTGAAGATGTAAAAACTTTTACTGAAACAATGGCACAAATTAAGAAGTCTTTTGATGGTGATTCTAAAAGAGCATTGTGTAAGGATAGGGAAGTTAGAAGAACAAATCGAAATTTGAAATGCACTCTTCAGGTGGTTGAATTACCATGGCTTGAAATAATTAATGAAAATGAAGAATGTCGTTTGTTTTATATTGCATGGGATGATTCTGTTGAAAGTACAACAGACCGTGATACTATAATATGTTTTATGCTTCCATGTGCGAATCAAGATGCTCCTAAAGGAAGAACTTTACGTAAATGCTCAAACGAATTGCATCAATATATCAGGCAGATTGAGGTTAAATATAAGCCAGACGACTTGAATACGGATATGGGGACTGTCTCGGATCAGGATGAAACAGATAATAAATTATGCGACTATGGTATAGGAGAAAAAACTAAAGAGCCAGAACATCAGAATGATGAATTATATGAGATGGTAGATAAGTTAAGAGAAGAGGTTAGTGCAAAAAAGGGTGATATAGAACATGAGCTACGTAAAATGCGAAATCAGATAGATAAATATAAAAGTGATCCTGATAATCCGAATGCTCTCCCTATTAAGAATAAAAAAGACAAGTATTGTCAAATGCTTTCTCAAATTGAGCTTATAAATGATTATGTAAAGCAGGATATCTCCAAAATAGATATTAGTAAGTTAATTGAGTATCAAAATATATTAAGTCAGATTGAAGTTTATTAGTTTATTTCAAATTTTGATATTAGTTGAGGTGGAGAGATAAAAAGGGGATAAATAGTTAAATGGTTGAGCAAATAAAAATCAAATTTTTGTATATGTTTTGTATAATATCAGGGGATATGCTTAGTTTTCTGAGTGGGATTTTTGTTGCAACTGCAATTAATATATTAACATGCCGACTTCCTGATAGTGTGTTAGTGATTGGAAAAATATATTTATTTATTGCGATTATTTTTCTTGTTGTAGCCTTTGTTTTAATCAAATGGTCAATTTATGTTAAGCCAATTCATGATACATATTTTGCATCAAGTGTAGCGATTGAAGATTTGGGTAAAGAGCAATGTTGGTATAATTTAGTAAAAGGTGAAAAAGCCAAAGCTCTTGTTTCTTATTTTATAGTAATTGGAGTTTTATCATTAATTAGCTTTACTATTTTGATATTTCCTAATATATTTGAAAATATTAGAAATTTAAGAATAGTGCCTTTTTTAAAGAAATAATAGTAAATTAATTATGAAGGTTATATACAAGTAACTATTATGGAGAAAAAATTATGTTTGAAAAATATTATATCAATTCGGGGATTGGTTATGGAAATAGCTATCTAACAAGTTTTGATGCTGCTCTGTTACATAGTGGAGTAGGAAATTATAATTTGGTTAGAGTGAGTAGTATTCTTCCGGTAGGTGTGGCTCGACAAAAGTCGATTGATATTAAAGCAGGATCGCAATTACATATAGCGTACGCAGAGATTTCTTCAAATAATTTAGGGGATATCCTTTCTGCCGCCGTCTCAGTAGGAATACCAGCGAATAAATTAAATATTGGTGTGATTATGGAATTGGCCTTATATAACGAGGAAAAGGAAACCGTAAAAAGGGTTGAAGAAATGGTAAAAGAAGCAATGGTAAACCGCGGATATGAAATCGAACAAATAATAACTTATAGTTGTGAAGCAATTGTAGAAAGAAAAGGTTATACAACAGCATTTTCCGGTATTGCAATGTGGTAAATGAAGAGATAATGATCGATAAATTAAATATTTTTTGCTAGAGAGAAATATTGGAAACTATAAATCAATTCTTTCGGTAGTGTAAAATAGTATTTTCATGACAATAGTAAAATAAACGGTAGATATTACATATCTATAACAAAACTAGGGCAAATCTGTTTGATAGAAACAGATTTGCCCTAGTTTTCTGTCTCAATCATTTTTTATTTATGCAATACCCGATTTGTCGCATGGATACAAACTTTGCACGGTTTTTAAAAGAAAAATGATTGAGACGTTACAATAGTCTTATTTCGTGTCATTTTTATTGTGTTGCCTGTAGATTAGGCAATTATGGGAGTAGATCTTCCGAAAAGATTGTCTGTATCATTCGGATGCTTTTGGTATTTTGATGAGTAAATATTCAAAGTAATCATAGGGAGTTTAGGTGTTTGTTTTTGCGGGGTCAGCAATACTGTGGATGGTTGCACTTGATCTGACATCTTCAACAATATCAATCATCGTCTTTTTTTCGTAATGCAGACTATTATTCCGTTCTAAATATTGGAATATATTAACGAGCGATCCAGCGGAATATTTTGTGCAGGAAAAAAATTGAATATTTCATGCTGTGAGGGCCACCGATACGCTTTTGAGATCCACCAGTACATGAATAGGATTCGCTTTGCCTTTTTGCTGTGCGTTATGATACTCAAAGTGGAGTTTCCGTGTTAATGACAAGGGCTTACGCCTGCGCTATCGCGCATCATTGACACAAAATTCCCATTTGAGTGGGGATAGCCAAGCAAAAGTAAGGGTGGATCTATTCGGCGAATCGTTGGCGCCATTAGGAAATCTAGTGGAGCCTATTCATGGTGAGATTTGGATTTCTTGGCGTGAAATAATCAAAAATTGAATACTGGCTGATTCTATCAAAGAGAACCATGCAAATGTAGCAATTTATAGTGTTTCGGAGACGGCTAAGCCGAATACCCTTATTATCAATTTAGTTACTTGCTCTCTGAGTTGGTGTGATTTTCCAATGAAAAAGAAAATATGAGTATATCAGCTTTGGAATGCCTGGTGTCATGACTAAAGGTGTTTTCAACTTAATGTAATAAATTGCGATGCTAAGAAAATCGGTATTGTTTTTAAAATTGCACATGATTTGACGTTTACGTTAATTCCCGTAAAAAATTATGAGGTTTTACAGAAAAGAGAGGATAACATACTTCTTATTTGTTGAGATAGTACATGAAGAGAAAAAATGTTGTTAATAATTTGTTATATAAAAACATCATAAACACTGTGTTTTGTGTAGAGACCTTGATTTTTCAGCATTCGTGAGAACTGGGTACATATTATTGCGATTTCCGGATGGCACGTTTCTTTCATTGGTCTTGCAGGATATGAACTTTTAAGAAGGCTTGGATTTTCTTATGGGATATCCGGCGGTTTTGGGATTTGTTTTATAGGAATCTATGCATTGCTTGTTGGAATGGGATTGTCGGTCATGCGTGCCCTTTGCATGATGGCATTAAAAATCGGAGCAGATATCTGTGGAAGAGAGTATGATATGCCAACCGCATTTGCAGTAGCAGCCACGATTATTTTATGCAAATCGCCTCGATATCTGTTTGACGCAGGATTTTTGTTATCATTTGGCGCGGTGTTAGGAATTCTGATATGGATGAAAATTCTTCCGGGAAAAGAAAAAGTATGGTTATCCAGTGTTCGTGTCTCGGTGGCAGTGCAGCTGATGCTGCTTCCGGTATTGGTCTACTTTTATTATGAGATTCCATTGTATTCCGTTTTACTAAATGCGCTTGTCGTTCCTTTGGCAGGCGTGATCTTGTGGAGTGGTTTCTTAGGAAGTATTACAATGCTTTTTGGTGTTGGGCAGCCGTTATATCTGTGCAGTATTTGTTTTGAACTGTATGAGCGTATCTGTGTGTGGACGATAAGACTGCCATTTGCAAGAATTATCATCGGAAGACCAGAAATCTGGCAGATTTGTGCGTACTATATGATATTGACAGCAGTATATTGCTTTTTGTCGCAAAAGAGATATAAAAAAGCGATTGGATGTGCAGTTATAGCAGTGTTTTTACTGACATTTCGTTACGAGGATTCGCTCAGGATTAGGATGCTCAATGTAGGACAGGGGGACTGCATTCTCATACAAAGTCCGGATGGGAGCAATTATCTCGTGGACGGCGGAAGCAGTGATGTGAAGGAAGTGGCAAAATACCGGATAGAATCGGCGCTTCTAAGTGAAGGAGTCGGTACGCTTCATAAAGTGTTGCTATCTCATGCGGATATGGATCACATTAATGGTGTAGAAGAGATGTTAAGGCGACAGGCAGTTGGAGTACATATCAAAGAGATTGTTGTAGAAAAGCATAGTATAGACAATGCAGAAATCAAACAATTGCTGGAACTGGCAGAATCACAGAAGATAAAAATATCTGTGATAGAGGAAGGGAGTTCCTGGGGAGAGGAATTAAAGTTTACTTGTCTTGGTCCAGGAAAAGAGCTGAAAGGATTAGAAAGTAACGAGACATCAATGATACTTCGTATGGAATATGGCGATTTTTCTATGCTGTTTACTGGAGATATGGAAGGAGTAAGCGAGGAAATGTTATGTGATAGCAAAGTATTAGAATCATGTACGGTTCTAAAGGCGGCACATCATGGCTCGAAGAATTCTTGCCTTGATGAATTTTTAGCACAGGCAAGACCGGCGTATACCTGGATTTCAGCGGGAAAAGATAATCGTTATGGGCATCCACATCAGGAATTTTTGGAGAGATTAAAGGAACATGGCAGCAGTTATGGGTGTACCTATGGAGAGAAGGCTTTGTATCTGGAAGTTAAGAAAAAGAAGGGAAAGACTGTGATCAAGGAAATGGAGTGATGAGAGTAGAAAGTTGTTAGACAGCACCTTACTATGCCGTATTTTTAATTAAATCTTTGTAAAAATACTTGCTTGTGACGTAACGTAATAAGGTATACTGTAAAGCAACAGGAGGTGTAACATGAATAAACATAAAGCGATACCACAAGGTTATATGACCGTTGGTGAAGTCGCAAAAAAAATGGACGTTACTGTACGGACATTACAACATTACGATAGAGAGGGCTTACTTTCCCCCTCTTCCATGAGTGAAGGAGGGCGTAGGTTATATACAGATAAAGACATAGTAAAACTTCATCAGATTTTATCGCTCAAACATTTAGGATTTTCTTTGGATGACATAAAAAACCGACTGATTCCACTTGATACACCAGATGAAATTGCTGATGTTCTAATGGAGCAGGCAGCCGCTGTCAAACGAAAAATAGAAAGTCTGTCTGAATCGTTGAGGGAATTGGAAGTGTTGCGGGAAGAAGTCCTTCAAATGCAGTCAGTTGATTTCAAAAAATATGCTGATATTATTGTTAATTTGCAGATGAAGAACGATTTCTATTGGCTGATCAAGCATTTTGATGACCAAACGCTTGACCATATTCGCAGTCGTTTTGACAAAGACAGCGGAATGGCTTTTATGAATACTTTCATGCAGCTTCAAGACGAAGCAATAAGGCTTCAAAATGCAGGTGTTTCCGCAGATAGTGATGAGGGACAAACTTTTGCAAAAGCCTACTGGGATATGATAACAGATTTTACGGGTGGAGATATGAGTATGCTTCCTAAACTTATTGAATTAGGGCAATTTCAAAATACAGACCATGAATGGAAAGAAAAGCAGGAAATTGCCAACATATATATTGGGCAGGCATTGGACTTCTATTTTTCGCATTTAGGCTTTGACCCATTTAAGGAGAAACAGAATGAATGAAGCTATAAAAATTAGCAATTTAAAAAAGAGTTATGGAACGCACATTGTGCTGAATGGTTTAGATTTTTGTGTACAACAAGGAGAAATTTTTGCTTTGCTCGGCGTAAATGGTGCGGGAAAAACCACAGCTCTTGAATGTATTGAGGGGTTACGAAAATATGACAGCGGAAGCATTACCATAAATGGAATCACGGGTATTCAATTACAGTCAGCTTCTTTGCCAGAGCATATGAAACCACTGGAAGCGGTTAAATTGTTTGCTAAATGGAATAAGGTATCTCTTGATAAAGAAACACTTGACGTTCTCGGTATTTATGAATTTGCAAAAAAGCAGTATTATCAATTATCAACAGGGCAAAAGCGGCGGCTTCACTTAGTGCTTGCTTTAACACGAAATCCGGATATTCTATTTCTTGATGAACCAACTGCAGGACTTGATGTTGAGGGACGCTTATCCTTACATGAGCAAATCCGGCAGCTAAAAGCAATCGGAAAGACGATTATATTATCAAGTCACGACATGACAGAAGTGGAAAATTTATGCGACCGAATTGCTATTCTTTCTGGCGGTAAAATTGCCTTTATTGGGACTGTCGAACAGTTAGGTAAAACAATCGGAAAGAATTATAATATTACAATCCAAACTGAAAATGGAATGGAAAAATATGAATCTGAAAATATTGGAGACTCTTTACTTGCATTGCTTATGCAGTATAAAGAAAAAGGGGAAAACATAGTAGATATTCAGATAGACCGAGGTTCACTGGAACAAGATTTTATAAAAATTGCAAAGGGGGAGTAACAATGGGAGCATTTTTATATGGAATTTCTTTACAATGGAAATTAGATATCAGGAGCAAAACATTACTTGTAACCTGCTATATCGTTCCACTTTTATTCTTTGCAATTATGGGCGGCATATTTGCGTCAGTTATGCCGGAAGCGAGATATATGCTTATTCAGTCAATGACTGTATTTGGCGTGACAATGGGAGCGTTAATTGGTCTGCCCCCATCGCTTGTTGAAATTTATAGCAGAGATATCAAAAAGGTCTATAAAGCAAATGGTGTTCCATTATATCTTGGCCTTGCCTTAACCAACATTTCAGCGTATATTCATCTGTTCATTATGAGCATTATTTTATATATTGCTGCACCACTGGTCTTTAATGCTGAAATACCAGAAAATCCGAGCGTGTATTTCATCAGCCTTGCTATTTTTATTGCAGTATCACTTAGTATTGCCAGCATAATCGGTCTGGCGGTAAAAGATCAAGCAAAAACCTCTATGTTTTCTATTATTGTTTTTTTACCATCAATCATGCTTTCTGGAATTATGTTTCCGATTGAACTACTTCCAAAAGTGTTTGAAACAATAGGAAAATTATTTCCGGCTACGTGGGGATATGAACTAATGGCAGAAAATGTTTTCAAGTTTGAAAGCCTTTTGCCATTGTTCTTGATTTTTGTCTTGGCTACTGTTATGTGTAGTATTCTGTTACGAAGAATTGATAAATAGTAAAGTCAGATGAGCCAGTAAACAGTAATGGACAGTTATTGGAGTAAAAAATTATTCTGAAACTGAAACCGTTGCACAAGAACTCGTAGAACAAGGTGTAAAGGCCATAGAATTCTGTGCTGGTTTCGGAAATGAGGGTATAGCACGTATTTGTAAAGCGGCAAAAGGTATGGCAAGTGTCGGCGCAGTAAAATTTGACTATCCCCCAGGCTTTGACTTCAAAAGTGGTGATGAATTATTTCAATAACAGTAAAATCAAGCAGTAAGTCTTAAAAAGATTTGCTGCTTTTTTTGTGATATAAGAAGTTGGTACTTTCCTATATCATAAAACGCTTCGCGGGATGCGCACTACGGCGTACAATGAAGTTGTCGTATACGACCGCTGCAGGAGCAAGAATGGTAATCCACCATTGATGAGAATTCAGCACAGGAGAAATATAAGACATATTCGGAGTATTCTAGAATTGCTTATTAAGGATTGGATTTCCATTATTATTTGTGGCGTTAACTGAAAGGTGGAGGAATGGAGAGTCAATATGAAGAAAAAATGATAATGATATTTGTTTTGGTAGCACTTGTATTTTTAGGGGAGATTATAAAGACTCCTAAAACCTATCGTGAAGAAGAGATTACAGAAATGCTATGCAAAAAGATATTAAAAAAGAAGAATTTAGATGATCAGTTTGTTAATATTATTGATATGCAAAAAACAGAAAATTCTATTTTGGTAGGATATGTGATAGGAAATACGGAACAGATAAGAACCCCGGGATATTTAATATTTAAACATGATAAAGAGAAGTATATTTTGAATAAAAATCAGTCATTAATGAGTGAGCGTGGATTTGAAATTTATACATCCATATTTTGCGAGCCTTTGGATAACGTTGTGGTAGATTATTTGGTAATTCTTAATATGAATGAAGCGTTAAAAGAGATTGTGATAACTGACGATGAAAACGATAAAAAAGTTTGACAAATACATAAAATACCTTGCATGTGCGTGGTAAAATATCCGAAAAACGGATGTTATGTTTTTATAGATAAAAATAACGTGGAAATAAAAATATTAATTAAGAATTGAAGAAGGATTATGATCTTGTTTTTGACAGTTGGAAAGTAAAAAACGGCTACTCCCGTAAACACGGGATGTGTAGCCGTTGTGCTATATTATGATGTTTTTGATTTTATCAGTTTGATATTTTTAATAATTGTTCGCATAGAAGATTTCGTGATAAACTCATAATTAGTTTTTCAGCCTTGATATAAGCGTTGCATTATATATTACAAACTATGCTTATTTTAAAAGGACTAATCAATCCTAACGATTGCATTGCATAACAATAGTTGTTACCGAATCCTATTGCAAAATTATCATATTTTCCCCAATCAAAATCATATACATCTGTAATATTATAAACTGCCGAATATCCTATATATTGTTTGGCAAATGTTACTGAATAATTAACTTTATGTAAAGCTGTATATTGATCTAGTGAAGAATTTTCTGTTGTATAAGCAAATGTCCCTGACAATGTCCCATACGTCTTTCCTGCTGCCATAATCTCTGTTTCAAATCGTGGTTCTAGTATTTTAAATAATTCACTATTTAAAGCACATTTTTTTGCCCAATCATCATTTTTGCTATAATATGTTTCTGGATTACTTTTCATTGCATAACGCATATATGCAGCTGTTTGTGGACATCCCTTACTTTTAACTAATTCTGTTCCTGTGATATATAGCATCTTCGCTGAAGTTATTGCAGATCTTGCTTTTGAATTATCTAAATCACTTAATTCTTTTAACTTCATAGAATCCTTTATTTCACTTAATTCTTCATTTGTCATTTCGTGTATTATTTTCGCATGTTCTAAGGCTTCTAAAACCATTTCATTCAAATCATCTGAATTGGTATGTACATTTTCGTTGAAAAGACTGATAATTTCGTTCAAATAATCTTTATCAATTTTATCCTGTGCAATAGCCTCGTTAATTTTCAGCTGTGTCTCTGAATAAATCTTAAAATCCGTCTGTGCTTTTGTTGTCTCAGGGAAAAGTAACACTAGACTCCAAGTCAATACTACCAGTCCCCAAAGTGTTTTTTTGATAAATATTTTTTCATTTTTATATTCATTCCTTTCATTTCACTCAGGCAAAAAAGTATGAAAATGATTTGCCTGAGTTTGATTTTTTTATAGAAAACTTGATATATTACAAATTACGGAGAAGTAAGTGAACTTCTTGATCTACCAAATGAGTATATCTTTATATTTGTAGTCTGCTTTGGTAAGTTCGGATGTTATTTACTTCTATGAAGCATGAAAACCGCCACATAAAATGCTGATTGAAAACAATTCAAGAAAACAACAAATCAAAAATAATCCGATTGAACAGCTTTCCCAAATTAATAAAACAATGTTTTCATTACTATTTTTTTTAAAATATCTAATAATGTATAAAATAATCTTAATTATGAATAGTAAAAACCATATTCCTAATAATGTAGGTAACACTTTTAAAATTAAGTATTCGTTTACCATATCATTTTTTCTAAAAGCGACAAAAAGGGTAATAATAGTGGTAACAATTGGGATGAAGAATCCAAACATAACTTTACAACATATCAAAACCTTGTCATATTTTTTCTTCTTTTTTTTGTTTACTTTTAACATATTATGTTCTTCCTTTTTTGAATATTTAATAAAACCCTTGTTTCCATAAATTTGGTTAAGTAGTTTTCAAGTGATATATATTGATTCTAGTCTACTTACAGCGTCCAATCTTATGTAAAATCCTAAAAATACTACTTTTTCTTTATTTTTATCCTTTTAATTTCTTGTGATAGTATATTTTTATTTGTTAACATCATCTCCTTGATATTTTAAATTAAAGCTTTAATTTTGATTTACTTTATTTCGTTTTTCTGATATTGTCAATATCTTTTGTATAATTGTCATTGTAATATGCTTAAATGGAATTCTAACACAACTAATAACATTTTTTGTAAATATTCATGCTATTACAAATAAAATGTTTTTGTATTGCTAATATTATTGCATAACTCTTCAGCATTTTAATCTCTATTTTATCGTCAATCGGCGGCGCAAAAGGAATACTCATTTTTGATGAGGCATTACCAGATGAAAGTTTTGGACAATACACCTTTGGGGTTAGGATACTCGATGGAGGACAGAGTGATTGATGGACAATTCTTAAGATTTTATGCTATGATATAAGTCTTAAAGCTGAAACATTGAGAGAAAGATAATATATTTTTACAAATAAAAATGGAAACAAGATTAGCAGTAGGAGATAAATTCCATGAAACGGTTGAATGAAGATTTGAAAAACCATGCTTTTAAGCAAATCTATCTTTTGTATGGGGAAGAGGCTTATTTGAAAAAGCAATATAAGAATCGATTAAAAGATGCGATGGCAGCAGAGGGTGATTCTATGAATTACACGTATTTTGAAGGAAAAGATACGAATGTAAAAGAAGTCATAGATTTGGCAGAGACGATGCCTTTTTTCGCCGAGCGCCGAGTAATCATGTTGCAAAATACCGGATTTTTCAAGAATGCATGTCCGGAGCTTGCAGATTATTTGAAAAATGTGCCGGAGACGACGTATTTTGTCTTTATCGAAGATGAGATTGATAAGCGCGGAAAAGTGTATAAGACGGTGCGTGATAAGGGGTGCGTTGTGGAACTTGCAAGGCAGGATGCGCAGACGCTGACGAAATGGATTCTTGGCAATGTCAAGCGTGAGGGAAAGCAGATTGCGGCTTCTACGGTAAGACAGATTTTAGATAAAGTCGGGATGGATATGGAAAATCTGCAAAATGAGCTGGAAAAGCTGTTTTGCTATACGACAGACAAGGCATCTATTGAGCCGGAGGATGTGGAGGCAGTATGTACAAATCATATTAAAAACCAGATATTTGATCTGGTGAATGCAGTTGCGGAAAAACAGCAGAAAAAAGCATTGCAGTATTATTATGATTTGCTGACGTTGAAAGAGCCTCCGATGCGTATTTTGTTTTTGATGATCAGGCAGTTTCGCCTGTTAGAACAGGTCAAAGAGATGGCAGGGAAAGGGATGCCGCCGAAAGAAATTGCATCTGCAGCAGGGGTACCGCCATTTGCAGTCGGAAAATATCAGGCGCAGGCGAAAGCATTTACGAAAAAAGAATTAAGAAAAATTATTGAGGCGGGAGCAGATTTGGAAGAGTCTGTAAAAACAGGACGTTTAGGAGATCGGCTTAGCGTAGAGTTGTTTATTGTAGAGTTTTCGAGAAAAGCATAAAAAAGAATAGAATTTTAATAGAAAATACGTTATAATCTTATTTTGGATAAAAAGAAAAGTTGGAGGAACGAGCGTGGCACGAATAGATCAGAGCAAAATTCGTAATTTTTGTATTATTGCGCATATTGACCACGGAAAATCAACGTTGGCAGACCGTATCATTGAGATGACAGGGCTTCTTACAAGCCGTGAGATGCAGTCTCAGGTACTTGATAATATGGATCTGGAAAGAGAACGTGGAATTACGATTAAGGCGCAGACAGTGCGTATTGTATATAAAGCAAAAGACGGTGAGGAATATATTTTTAATTTGATTGATACACCGGGACATGTGGATTTTAATTATGAGGTATCGAGAAGCCTTGCAGCCTGCGATGGAGCGATTCTTGTCGTGGATGCGGCACAGGGGGTGGAAGCACAGACGCTGGCGAATGTTTATCTTGCATTGGACCATGACTTGGATGTATTCCCGGTGATTAACAAGATCGACCTTCCAAGCGCAGACCCGGAACGAGTAATTGAGGAAATCGAAGACGTGATTGGAATCGAGGCACAGGATGCCCCGCGTATTTCGGCAAAATCAGGACTTAACATAGGAGAGGTACTGGAACAGGTGGTGACAAAGATTCCTGCTCCGCATGGTGATCCGGACGCACCTCTTCAGGCGCTTATTTTTGATTCCGTTTATGACTCTTATAAAGGAGTTATCGTATTTTGCCGTATCAAGGAAGGTTCCGTGAAAAGAGGAACTACAATTCAGATGATGGCAACCGGCGCGAAAGCAGAGGTCGTAGAAGTCGGCTATTTTGGCGCGGGACAGTTTATTCCGTGCGAAGAATTAAGCGCCGGCATGGTAGGCTATGTGACTGCCAGTCTCAAAAATGTGAAAGATACCCGTGTGGGTGATACGATTACCGATGCGAAGCGCCCGTGTGAGAAGCCGCTTCCGGGTTATAAAAAAGTAAATCCGATGGTATATTGCGGAATGTATCCGGCAGATGGCGCAAAATATCCGGATTTAAGAGATGCGTTGGAAAAACTGCAGTTAAATGATGCTGCTTTGCAATTCGAGCCGGAGACTTCCATTGCGTTGGGATTTGGCTTCCGTTGTGGATTCTTAGGACTATTGCATCTGGAAATCATTCAGGAACGATTAGAGAGAGAATATAATCTCGATTTGGTAACAACGGCGCCAAGTGTTATCTACAAGGTACACAAGATGAACGGAGAGGTCATCGACCTTACGAACCCATCGAATTTGCCGGATCCGACAGAGATTGATTATATGGAAGAGCCAATGGTGAAAGCAGAGATTATGGTAACTTCTGAATTTATCGGAGCAATCATGGATCTTTGTCAGGAACGCCGTGGTATCTATAAGGGAATGGAATATATTGAAGAAACGAGAGCGGTTCTTAGTTATGATCTGCCATTAAATGAGATTATTTATGATTTCTTTGACGCGTTAAAATCTCGTTCCAGAGGTTATGCATCTTTTGATTATGAGATGAAGGGATATGAACAATCCGAACTTGTGAAATTGGATATTCTAATTAATAAAGAAGAAGTAGATGCCCTTTCCTTTATCGTATTTGCGGGATCCGCTTACGAGCGCGGAAGAAAAATGTGCGAGAAATTGAAAGAAGAGATTCCAAGACAGTTGTTTGAGATACCGATTCAGGCGGCTGTTGGAAGTAAGATCATTGCCAGAGAAACTGTAAAAGCGATGCGTAAAGATGTGCTTGCAAAATGTTACGGCGGCGATATTACACGTAAGAAGAAACTTCTTGAGAAGCAGAAAGAAGGAAAGAAGAGAATGCGCCAGGTTGGAAACGTAGAGATTCCGCAGAAAGCGTTTATGAGTGTATTGAAGCTTGACGATAAATAAAGAGAAAAGATATACCAGAAATAAAAGGCCGGAGGAACGTAACCCCTCCGGCTTTTCCTTAACGTACCTTTTGGATATGGAAGGTAAGAAAGGAACATAAGATATGAAAAAAAGAAAGGCGGCAGGAATGCTGATTGTGTTAGATATATTGATACTTGGAGTTGTGCGCGTGTGTGGGATGCTGGCAGATTGGTATGCGCGCAGGATCTATCCGTTGTGGACAGGTATTATTGGAAGAATATTTGGAGTGTTTCCGTATTCGGCAGTGGAATGCCTGTGTTATGCATTGATTTTGTTTGTAATCTTGCGGGCGTTGTATCGGCTGTATAAAAGTGTTGTAAAGAAAGAATCAGCAGTAATCCATTTGAAACAAGCGGGCGAAAATATCGTGTTTGGAATCGCAATTCTATTTACTTTATATACCTGGATGTGTGGAATCAATTATCAGAGAGACGCGTTTGCAGATGTTTATCAAATGCAGCAAAAGCAGTATACGGCAGAGGAGTTAAAAGAGGCAAGTAAGAGACTGCTGGCAGATGTCAATCGCTATGCCAAATCAGTAGAAAGGGATGCCAATGGCATTATGATTCTTGGGAAAGGCAAACGAGGAGCAGTGTTGAATGGTTCGGGGAGAAATGCGGTGAGGGCGATGCAGGCACTAGGAGAGGAGTACTCAGAGTTGGAAGGATTCTATCCCATTCCGAAAGGACTTATGGTATCAGAAATTCTTTCCTATCAGAATCTCACCGGAGTCTATTCACCGTTTACGATAGAGGCAAATTATAATGCGGACATGCCGGACTACAATATTCCATTTACGATGTGTCATGAATTGTCACATTTAAAAGGATTTATGCAAGAAGAAGAGGCGAACTTTATTGCATATCTTGGTTGTGAAGGCTCTAAAGAGGAAGCATTTCGTTATAGCGGCGCACTGCTTGGGTGGCTATACTGCAGTAACGAGTTGTATGCCTATGACAAGGAGGCTTATCGTGAACTGGAAGTGAAACTTTGTGAGGAAGCAGTCGTGGATTTGAATGAAAATAATCGATTCTGGGATGCATATAAAGGAAAGATTGCAAAGACAGCACAGAAAGTCAATGATGCATATCTGAAAGCAAACGGACAGACAGAAGGTGTAGAAAGCTATGACCGGGTGACGGATCTTCTGGTGCAGCATCTTTTGCGAAAGAATCGATAGAGAATGACGAATGGAGAGTGGAGAAGCGAGCATGAAAAAGGAATTGGAATTATATATACATATCCCGTTTTGTGTGAAGAAATGTGCATATTGTGATTTTCTATCCGCACCAGCGAAGAAAGAGGAGCGGGAATCTTATGTGCGGGCATTGATCAAAGAAATTGATCATTATAAGAAATTAAGTGAATTTTATACGATATCGACCATTTTCATCGGAGGGGGCACGCCCTCTCTGTTAGAAGCAGAGCAGATTGTGAGGATTTTAAATAAAATTAACGAGACATTCACAGTAGCAAAAAATGCGGAGATTTCAATGGAAATGAATCCGGGAACATTGAAGCCCGGCGCATTGCAAGGTTACAGAGAAGCCGGAGTGAATCGGGTCAGCTTTGGGCTGCAGTCTGCAAACGAAAAAGAATTAAAATTACTTGGAAGGATCCATACATGGGAAGATTTTCAGGAAGCATATGAAGAGGCAAGAAGCGTAGGTTTTGATAATATTAATGTGGATTTGATTTCTTCGATTCCGGGACAGACGCTTTCCTCGTGGGAAGAGACATTGAAAAAAGTGGCGGAACTTTCGCCGGAACATATTTCTGCATACAGCCTTATCATAGAAGAGGGTACGCCTTTTTATGAGCGATATGGTGAAGGAAAAGAAGGGGAGAAAGACCTTCCGGAGGAAGAGACGGAAAGAGCAATTTACAAAGGCACAAAAGAAATCTTAAGTGAATTTGGATATGAACGTTATGAGATATCCAATTATGCGAGAGAAGGATATGCTTGCAGGCACAATCTTGGTTATTGGGAGCGAAAAGAATATTTGGGATTCGGTATCGGCGCGGCAAGTCTTATGGAAGAAGTACGTTGGTCGAATATAAGAGACATCGAAACTTATATTAAAAATGCAGAAAACGGATGTATAGAAGCGAATCAGGAAGCAAGGGAAGTGCTGACTTTGCAGGAACGTATAGAAGAATTTCTGTTTTTAGGACTACGCAAGATGGAAGGAATCTCACTGGAAGAATATGAGGATACCTTTGGAAAATCAATTTTTGACGATTATGAAAAGGTGATAAGAAAGCTGGAAAAAGAAAATCTGATAAAAGTAGAAAAAGACAGGATGTTTTTAATGGAAAAAGGGATTGATGTCAGTAATTATGTGTTTGTGGAATTTATGAGTTCGAATAACGGATAAAATCCCGGAAAAGCTGATAAAGTGGAGGGGTGAAAACAAATTCCGGGCAAATCCCAAACCTTGATGTCTGTTTTACTTCTTGAGTTTCCGCAAACTGTAATTCCAAAATGAATATAATCTCCCAAAGTACCAA
>CAJUFN010000019.1 GCA_910585545.1 uncultured Lachnospiraceae bacterium | reverse complement strand
TGGTACTTTGGGAGATTATATTCATTTTGGAATTACAGTTTGCGGAAACTCAAGTAATCACTTATGACTGGAAGACTCCAATCAAAGCAGATACCACAATTACAGCTATCTACAAAGATTCCTCTGCGGGTTCGGATAAAAACGCACCAAACACCAGAGATACATCCCCTGCTTGGGCGGTTTCTCTGTTTGCACTTTCGATTGCTGCATTGCTGATACTAAAAAAGATTAGATGCTGAAAAACCTGACTTTGAAAAAGAAACATTACTTGTTAGAACACCAGGATTTTGATAAAATATTTTCAGAAAGAGGAAAAAAATACCAATAGACTTTATTACTGTCTGCAATATTTTGAAAAATGTTGGAGGATATGAGAATGAGAAAGAAACAAAAGAAAATGGGCATCCTGATAATGGCGGGAATGTTAACATTTGGTACAGCAATGCCAATTAACAATCCATATGTAACATATGCCCATTCAGGAAGAACTGATGCATCGGGAGGACATAAAGATAACAAAAATAAGAGTGGACTAGGAAGTTATCATTATCATTGTGGCGGATATCCTGCACATCTGCATGATGGCGGAATTTGTCCATATAGCAGCACAGGAACTTCATCGTCACAGACTCCCGCGAAAACTAATGCGACAAAACCAGAAAAGATTCAAATCAAAAGTGCCCCTACAGAACTAAAAGTGGGCGAAAATCAGGGTTTTACATATTCTGTGGAAAATGGAACAAGCACAGATATAAAGGTGGAATCCAGCAATACAGATGTAGTTATGATAAATGAAGATCATACGTTAAAAGCAGTTGGCATAGGTGAGGCCAGCATTAAAATATCATCAGCAAATGCAACTGAAACTTTTACGGTTATAGTGAAGCCAATAGATGTAGAATCAATAGCAACTGAAGAAGAGCACATACGTTTAAAAATTGACGAAACTACAGAGATATCTGCTAATGTTATTCCGTCCAATGCAACAGATAAAGCTTTAAAATGGAGTACAACAGATAAAAATATTGTTGAAGTAAATGACGGAAAGCTACTGCCACAAAAAGAGGGTACAGCAACAATCATTATAGAAGCCTCTAATGGAGTCAAAAAAGAGGTTACCGTGGAGGTATATTGTATAGAAGTTGACAGCGTTGAAATTGACACCAGCAACATGGAATATTCACAAAGTCATGTTGTAGATATTGAAAGTACTATAGATTTAAAAGCAATTGTATCTCCAACAGATGCTACATATCCTGATATTACTTGGTCGTCTAGCAATGAAGACGTTGTAAAAATAACGGATAATGGATTTGAAATTACGGGAACCGGAAAAGTTATCATAAAAGCAACTGCACACAATGGTGTTTCTGATGAAATTGAATTGGAGGTTGTAGATAAGAGTTTGAGTTCCGGGGCCGCCCTAGGTATTATAGCCATTTTAGCTGCCAGCGGAGGTATTATTTTTAAGCGAAGGAAGAAAAAACTCCAGAATATACTCTAACGAATTTTCCATTGACCTCAAA
The DNA here is from genome assembly GCA_910585545.1 of uncultured Lachnospiraceae bacterium. Classification (GTDB taxonomy): domain Bacteria; phylum Bacillota; class Clostridia; order Lachnospirales; family Lachnospiraceae; genus An181. The sequence continues at coordinate 39,017 of CAJUFN010000019.1, read as the reverse complement.
AAGCACGTATACTTTTTCTCTTTTTAATAAAGGTAATTTTAGGGAAGACAGTGACTTAAACAAATCACTGTCTTCCCTATTCATTTCTTCCTATATATCCAAATTTCATCTTGAATAAAGAACGGCTCTGGCCTCATAAGGCTTCAGTACGCCAGCTTTGTGAAAGCAATAGTTAGAGATTAATTCTTCCCCAGGCTCATCAAACAAGTTACAAAAAGTCTCCTGCTCTGTGAAATTGCAGGCTACCACAAGGCGCTTGGTGTCTAGCGTCCGCTGATAGGCATAAATATGTTCGTCTTCATCCATTAAACTCTGAAAAAGCCCGTCAATAATGATATCCCGCGATTTTCTGAGCTGGATAAGTTTCTGGTAATAATAAAATATGCTGTCCTTATCCTCCAGTGCGGCTTTGGCATTGATCTGAAGATAGTTCGGATTTACCGGAATCCATGGTGTGCCGGAAGTAAATCCGGCATTTTCGCTTCCATCCCACTGCATAGGCGTGCGGGCATTATCCCGGCTCACTGCTGCCAGACGGCTCATCATATCTTCTTCATCCACCAGACCCTCCCCAGTCAATTCACGAAACGCATTCAGACTTTCAATATCCCGATAATCTTCGATACGTGTAAAATAAGCATTGGTCATGCCTAATTCTTCCCCCTGATAAATATAAGGAGTGCCCTTCATCAAATGAAGACAAGTAGCAATCATTTTTGCTGAACGCTCCCGATACATAGGGCTGTCGTTCCCAAAACGAGAGACGGCGCGAGGCTGGTCATGATTATCCCAGTAAAGACTGTTCCATGCATGCCCCTCCAATCCAGTCTGCCAATGATTCAATATCTCTTTTAATTCCTTCAACGACCGTTTTTTAGTGGTCCATTTTCCACACTTGCCATCCGACATATCCGTGTGTTCAAACTGGAAAACCATGTTCAGCTCGCTTCCGTCCAGGTTTGCATATTTTTTTGCCTCTTCCACAGTAACACCGGAGGTTTCCCCGACGGTAATCAAATCAAACCTGGAAAGCACCTCCCGATTCATTTCCTGCAGGTATTCGTGAACGCGGGGACCATTGCACACATAAGGACCAAAGTTTCCATACAGCCCCCCTTGGGTATCTCCGTCAGGATAGGCAGGATTCTTAGAAATCATACTAATGACATCCATTCGGAAACCATCTACCCCTTTCTTGCACCACCAGGTCATCATATCAAAGACCTCTTTGCGTACCTTTTCATTTTCCCAGTTTAAATCCGGCTGTTTTTTAGAAAAGCAGTGCAGATAATACATATCCGTGCTCTCGTCATATTCCCAGGCAGAGCCGCCAAAACAAGAACCCCAGTTGTTGGGAGCCTTTTTCATGCCGCCTTCTTCTTTGCCATCCTTCCATATATAGTAATCTCGATATTCATTATTAAGAGAACTGCGGCTTTTAGTAAACCACAAATGTTCATCCGAGGTATGATTTACTACAAGATCCATCATAAGCTTCAGACCGTGCTTATGCATCTCCAAAAGCATCCGGTCGAAATCCTCCATGGTACCAAATTCCTTCATGATCGCTTGGTAATCTGAAATGTCGTAACCATTGTCATCATTCGGAGACTGATATACCGGAGATAACCAGATTACATCCACGCCTAGCTCCTTTAGATAATCCAGATGTTCGGTGATTCCGTTCAAATCACCGATACCGTCCCCGTTGCTGTCCGCAAAACTTCTGGGATAAATCTGGTAAATAACGCTCTTTTTCCACCATGCCTGCTGCATCTTTATGTCCTCCTCTTCGCCCACAGGAAGCTATGTCTTTCCAAAGCCACCGGCTTCGTCAAATCCACCCTCTCGCCCGTGATGAGATTCCGAAATTCATTCCCGGCCAAGACTTCTTCCGCCAAGAGTTCTATCTCTTGCTTCCTATCATAGAAATTAAACAAGGCAATCGACAGCTCCTCGCCCATTCTGCGCCCAATACCAAGAACAGAATCATTCCTCGTTTCCAGTGTCCACACATTGGCCTCTCCTGCGAATATCGTCTCCTCCTTACGAAGAAGCGCCAGTTTGGAAAGCGCCGGAAAAAGCTTGCCTTGTACCGTCTTAGCGTCTTTGATATTCTCCGTCAGCTTCCATGGAAATTTCCCACGATGAATGTATCTGGAGTCTTCTCTTTTTTCCGAATCCTCCTTGTAAGTGTAATCATTAACCTGTCCGATTTCATCTCCGCTGTAAAGCATTGGAATTCCAGACTGCATCAGCATATAAGCATGGAGCATAATATCAAATGTAATCGCTTCTTTCATCTTTTCCGGATTCTGTTCAAAACCTGCGCTCTCAATTCCACACATGGAAGCCGTTGTGCCGCAAAAACGAGCGTCTCCCGTAACCAGGTCCTCATTGTAAAGCTCGCCGCGGCTTATGCTGCCCTTCATTCTTCCTGTAAAATATTCATTTAAAAACTTCTTATGAGGGACTTCCTCCATCCCCCACTCCTTTAACGTAGGATAATCAAGCCCCCAGCCAATGTCGTCATGACATCGCAGGTAATTTAAGAAAGTATATTCCTTAGGCAGGCGATTCACGATGTCCATCTGCTTTTTCAATCTGTGTTGAGGTATCACCAAAGCTTGCCCCCGGATAATACGCAATCATATATGGAATCCATGCCGCCAAAATCACTCCAAAACTAATAAGAAACATTTTTCGTGTATTATTAAATTTTCCGGGGAAATCTGCAATTCCGGAAATAGAAATTTTTCTGTCTGCCGAAGAAAAGATATGAAAAATAACTTTCATTATACCTGCTGTTATCCCTGTCAGAAAAACTATGGATATAACAGAAAAAAAGACGCTATTTCCAAAAAGAAAGGTCGTCCGATATACATTCATTGATGTGACAGACACCAATGCCATAGCAAAAGAACATACTAATAATTGTATCATCAACACTTTCTCCTTACCTTATAGCTTGATTTTAACAATTTATTCTTCCAATTATAGCATCTCATGATTCAAATTCAAGTTTTTATCATAAAAAGGAAAATTTCTCGTATAATTGGTTCCTTAAACCAAATTTCTATAATCAAATCTACTAACAGTATTACCCGCGAAGCATTACCCTGGCAGTAAAAAGACCATCATCATAAGTAAAGACGGCATCGCCGCTGTTTTTCTCTGCAATACGGCGAACGGATTGAATGCCAATGCCGTTTCCTTTGCGTTTGGAGGATCTCAAAATACCGTCCTTTTCTTTAATCTCTCCATCAAATGTGTTTTGTACCTGTATCAGTACCAACCGTTCCGAGTGCATATATATCTCGATTACAATCTGAGGCTTTCTCTGTACAGCACGCAGACTTGCTTCCAATGCATTTTCCAAAAGGTTAGACAATACCAAGCACATATCCATATTGCCGATAGGAATATCTGCGGGAAGATCAATCTTTGGCAGAAATGGAATTTCGTTCCGATGAGCCAATGTACAATAATGACCAATCACGCTGTCAACCGTCCGATTCTCGGAAAAACGCATATCCAGATTAGGAATATTGTTTTGTGCTTCCGACAGATAACGCTTCATCTTTTCCAAATCACCATCCTGTGCCATACCGGACAAATGGGCAAAATGGTGGCGCAAATCATGGCGGGCTTGGCGTGTTTCTTCAATGGCAGACTTCAGATTATCATAACGGGACTGCTGCATGGCAAGGAATTGATTCTCCTGCTGTAATCTTGCATTCTTATTCAAATTGTTTGCAATGATTAAGAACATGGCATAAAACAATCCCAAAAGGATAAACAGCGCAAAGCAGACGACGATGTATCCTTGCATAATACGCCCCATATATAGGATACCTCGACGCTTCGGAATTATAAACAGGTTGATCCCAATAAACACCATCGGCAGTACCCCAAAGATTTTCCATGTAATAGGAAGATTATCATCCTCTATCAAATCCCGAGCCTCATGAGCAGCAGGATACCACACAAGGAATACACAGGCCCAGCATAGTATGTTATAAAGTATCCCTGCACCGACACAAAACCACAATTCATTCTCTGTCAAGTTCATCTCTTTTGTCATAATGGCATTAATTGCTCTGGCAAGACTATTGACACAGACAAAGACTACAACGATCGCAAGGAATACGTTGCCAGATTTCCACACCGATATGCTCAATGTTTTGGTATAGACCAACATGAAGATAACTATCACGGCAAGTATTACCAGACCCGTGGAGATATGCAAAGCATAAGATAAAAGTCCGCCAAGCACCGGCAAGCAGACAGTTAGGGGCGCAAGCCACAATATAAGTTCTCGCGGTCTTTGTTTCAGATATGATTGTACGGGCACGTAGGCAATCAGCATACCTGGGATTACCACGAGCATTTCAAGAATGGGACGAAGCATCTCAGTCATAGCTTATTCCCCCTTCTGAACAGAAAATCCATAAACGCCTGGCGCGCAGATTTTATCAGCACTCGGCTTACTGCCACTTTTTCCCCGTTATTCATTACAAAAGCTACTCCATCAAAGTCGACTGCATGTTCCATGTTTACTATGCCCCCTCGGCTGCATAAGAAAAACCGTTCGTCCTCTTTCAAGGGAGCCGTGAACTCTCCAAAGGATTGACGGGTAACAAGCTCCTTTTCGCTTGTAGTATGAATATGTATCATATGGGAAAAATGGTCGGCATAAACAATGTCCTGAAAACGCAGGCGGATATCGCTGCCATTGACCTTGATATCCATATATTTATCGGGTTTCGGAACACGAGATAAGATTTCATCCGTCAATGCCTCGATATCCTTTTCATCATAGGGTTTAACAAGATAGTACATGGCATGAACACGAAAACCTTCCAGCGCATGATCCGTGGAGATGGTCGTGAAAATCAAAAGTCCCTTCTTGTCAAAGGCTCGCAATTCGGCGGCCGTATCAATTCCTGTCATACCATTCATATAGATATCCAAAAACGAAACGGTAAACGGCTGCTGTTTGGCCGCAGCAAGATACGCTTCTCCACTTTCATATTCAAAAATTTCTGCGTAAACGGCACGGCGTTCCAGCGCATTTTCCAGCCTGTCATGCAGCAGCCTGCATTCCGCTTCTATATCATCAACGATTGCAATTCTCATAGTCCCAGACTCCTTTTTAAGCTAATCCATCATAATGATATCACAGTATCCCGAAAATTTCTATGTACCGACTACAACTCGTGCCATTTTCGGACGTTTCGTGCCACCTCTATTGAAGCGCAATCCAAGTTTCCTATAATAATTAAATATAGTCATTGTTTTCCCATCTGACCAGCTCTAAGCGAAATATGATCAAACAACACAAGGAGGATATCAGAATGAAAATGAAAAAAATTACCTGCTCTGCGATAGCCATATCACTGACTGCGGTTATGTGTCTTGGACTGTCAGCCTGCAGCCAAACACAAAAAGAAGATAATAGTTTAACCGGCTCGGTACTGCCCATCAAAGCGCTAAACGCAAAACAGATAGACATAAATCCCTACATGGCGCAAAGCGATGCCAACATCCATCAAGATGGCTACAATACCGATACCACCGATGAAGTACTGCCTGTCGGTATTTATCCGGAGATTAATGTGTCCTATGAGACTACCAATCTCAATGCTTCTCCCGCTGTGTTTTTTGACACCTACGGCCATGCTGTTGTGCCGCTTCTAAGCGGCATTGCTATTCGGGACATCAATGCCGAAAAGACCCAGACTCTGGGTTGCTTTTCGCCTACGGATCATGACAATGGCAGATATGCGATCCAAAGTTCCTACTCCTTCGTGGATGCGGATAATCGTATCGTTTGCCCTACCACTCACAATCATGTGTTGATGCTGCGCTCCACCGATGAAAATGGTAATGTTCTGCCGGAATTTGAAAAGGTGCTGGACATTGACATTAAGGCTGCCGCAGAAGCGGCGCTTGGCAAGACACTAGAGCAGAATCTATTATCCATAGTCTTTGACTACGAAGGCAATCTCTGGTTTGCTACGGGAGGATTTCGTATCTATCCTGACAGAGGGCAGCAGGGAGCTTTGGGCTATATCGCCCGCTCTGCCATTGACGCCATTCTCACGGGAAACGATGTGGATCTTACTAAGGCAGTGTTTGTCTATGAACTGACCCCCGGCGAGGGTGCGGAAAATGGCATTGCATCTTCCAAAGACGGTGCGGTAATCCTGACAAACCAGAATTGCTACCTGTTCAAAGCCGATAACGGTGTGAAAAAGATCTGGTGTACTCCTTATAAAAGTGTGGGTGCTAAGGACAGCAAAAAAGAGGATGAAACCACCGGCGGCGGTCTGGCATGGGGCGGCGGTTGTTCTCCTTCGCTGACTAGAAATCTTGTCATGTTTACTGACAATCAAAATTCCGTGAATTTGATGGCGCTGGATATGAAAACCGGCAAGGTAGTCGCCAGCCATCCGGTAATCGATGAACTGCCAAAAGAAATGCAAGTATCCGTGGAGAACTCCGCCATCGTTTATAGCTCCGAAGAAGGAACGGTAAGTACCATCGTATGCAACTGGTTCGGCGCAGGCAGCGCTGATTTATCCAAGCCAGACAGTGACTCCTCCATCCAAAGCTACGCCAATATATACGACGCAAACTGGCTTAATAAGGGCAATTCCATGATTTTGCCTGGCATAGAGCGCATCGATACCGTCAAGACTGAAAAAGGCTATGAGATGAAGAGTATCTGGTGCCGCAGCGACCTGCGGGATACTTCCATGATGAAGCTGTCCACCGCTACCGGCTATATTTATGGCTATGTGCAGGATTTAGAAAGCGGGATGTGGCAGTATATCATTCTGGATTTTGAAACTGGAAAAACTATCTTTACTATGGATGTATCTGACAAATCCGGCTATAACAACATGGCCATCGGTATGTATGCGGGAAACAGCGGCAATGCCCTTTACTGCCCTACCGGCTGTCTGGAACTGCTGCGGCTGCAGGATCGATTCGTCTATCTGCCGGAAATGCCTTACCGTAATGTGAATCTGGATAATGCCACTCGCAATGTACTGAAACAAGAACAGTTCACTGCCGATGGCGGAAAGGGAAGCGTGGTGGGTTGGCTTAATACGGTGACCATTGAAAATCTCCACTCTGATACCACTGTTGCTCTTCGGATGAACAATCTTTCCGGTGATGCAGCCGATCTGAAACTCTATGCCTATGGTATCGACGGCAAATTGATGGAAGTACCAAAACAGCTATGGTCTATCAAACTTGAAAACGGCGAAATCGCCAGTACATTATCTGCAGATATACTCTATGAAGTCCATATCGCCATGACAGATGGCTGTGACTTTGACTTAAGCGAAACGGCAAAAGAGATCCAACTCTGCGTTGTCCTCGGAAAGTAAGACGAAACTATACAAGGAACAAATTCAAATCAAAAAGGAGGGAACTTACTATGAAATATCATTGGAAAAAACGAATGCTAGCCGTACTGGTCAGCCTTAGTATCCTGGCATCAAGCTCTACAATGACATTGGCTGCAACCTACCCGGAGGCTCCGTCACACAGGGGTACTGTAGCTAATCTGGTGATCGGGAACTGGGGTGCCATCGGTTTGGAATATCTGGAGCGTGGCGTAATGCGTGGTATCGGCGCAGCAGCCAGCCATACAGACGGCGCAATGTCCGACATTCTCAAATTCACGAAAAAAATTCTCGGCAATCCTCAAAGCACGGCGCTTGGCGAAATCAGAGCGCTATGTGAGCAGATCATGAACCAAATTTATGCCCTGCAAAGTAACATTTACAGTACCACTGCCAGCCTGGAGGGCAGTATCCAGCATTTACAGGAAACCGTTGACCGCAACAACTACGACAGTTACCACAATCAGCTGGTCAGTTTTTACAATCGATACTTAGGTGTTTACAATGATTTTCTCGCCATGACAGAAGCACTTGATGCATACACCAAAGACCCGTCAGAATCCCGTTTGAAAACGCTGCGTCTTTCCTACGAAAAGGTGGAAGGATTTTATAACAATGCTTCGGATTCGCATACCGGGACCGAGTTTAATTTTACATCGGACTTAAATGCTGCTCTCCAACTGATCAGCCCATATCCCGCAACGCAAACAGTCAATGCTGATATTGCGGTCTCAGACAAGCGTGGCTGGGGCAGTTCGACCGGTTCTACCACATTCCTTGATGCCCTGCGCACCTACTTGCTTGATGGATATGCATTTGAACACGACATCTACTCGAATATGAAATCCGGTATGAACGAAGCTGCAGGATACCTCAGTATCTATCTATCCGCCTATCGACTGTATACTGAATTCGGTGCTCAGCGCATCAATTCCGATCCTGCGCTCACTGAAAAAGAAAAACAAAACCAGATCAACACGCTTTGGAACGACTTTTCAAATAACTCCTACCGGGCTATGCGCGGCATTGAACAAATGATGAGCTTGTACAATGCAGATCTTGCCGGTTACATGCGCGAATATGATGTAGACTCAAGCATTAAAATGTCTTATCAGTCTTCCCGTTCCTACAAACAAAATGTATGGCATCCGGATCAGTGGGTGTCTCACAGCTATGATTTATCTGCGGAAAAAACCCAAGAGATTGTTCAGGTCTATCAGGTACGCCCGGTTGGCAGCAATACCGCATATGCAATTTTAAAAAGCGATAATGACCCGGACACATCCAAAAACAATATCCAACTGGTTGCCAACGACTTAGTAAGTGTTGCCTTGGATCTGCGATACAGTGATGCCCGGGCACTTAATGCGGACTTTGACAACCTGCTCTCCTCTTCGAGTCCGAGCTGGTATTACATGCCGAAATCGGTGGGCGACATTCAAAGCCTGTTAAATGTGGCAGCATACACCTCCGATGCTTCCGACGGGCAGCATCTGGTCACCTTTTTAAAATCTCAGGGGCTGACCAATCTGCCAAACATCACCAAAACTACTGGCAGTTATAACCACGATACTTTAAAAAAGGGTGCTTTCATGCTCATGGATACTAAGCGCGAGTGGAGTCCTTCTAATACTATGATTCCGGACAATCAAGACATGGATACCACCTTTTTAAATGTTGAACTTCCGCTTTACCGGGACAATGCCAGACAAAATCAGGTTCTGATTGATGTAGAAGGCGATATTTACGACAACCGCGGCTCTTATGGAGGCAAAGAGGTACTCGTCATGCTCTCCGGTACCCCGCGCATCTCGTTTTTCTCTTCCACAGTCGGAAACGGAACACTTGAGATCTATCAAGCCGATGCGGAAGGTAATCCAACCGGCGCTGCCTTTAATCCTTCCCGCGAATTGCTGTTAAGCGGTACGCCAATGGTCGCGAAAGTAAGACCAGGCGATAATCAGGTATTAAAATCCTTGGTACTAACCGCCAACAATGGTGCCTATACGGTTGATTTAGTCGGCGGAAGCATAAATGGCTCGGACACCTCAGCAGAAGAATTACTGCCTTACCTGCAAACCGATAAAGACGGATATTACTATTTTCACCTCCCGGTTCCTTATCAAGATGCCAGAGTGACCGCCACATTTGGGGCACCTGACCATGCTTATAAAACCCACACGGTAGACCTTGCATCCAGCAAGGAAGGTGAAGCGCTGTTTGCAGGCAGCAATGGTATGATCAGCAGAGAATTCCACGCTGGCGACACGGTCGAGCTGAATGTTCGCCCTTATCAGGGGAAACTGATAGACACGGTGACTGCTGCCACAACAACCGGGCGTAATATCCGCATATCTAACATAACAAATGAAGATCTGCGCACCACTCCAACCTCCAAAAGTTATCGATTTGAAATGCCTGACGAGGCAGTGATTGTCAACGTGACTTACCGAGATGGGCATACCGTTTCCCTCTCCACTGCGAACAATGGGACAATCGCTTTCACAGGTATCGCGTGCAGCAACAGCGAGTGGCTTAACTATCCGATTACCTATGCCCCGGGAGACACTGTACAGATAGAACTTCAACCAAATGACGGTTATTATATCGAAAATTGTACCGTCATCGGTCAAACAAGCTATGATGATATTCCGGCTATTGTCAACAATACGGTTTTGCAGTTTAAAATGCCGAAGGAAAATGTCACGGTAACACCGGCTTTCGCACAGATTATATCCGGTTTGCATACCGCGACAATTGACTGCACCGGAAGCGGCAGTTTGAAATTTATTGAACATGGCGTGGGAATCAATACTGCTGAGCGTTCTTATAAGAATGGGGAAACCGTGACTTTTACTGCTGAAACGTTCGGAGATGCTGTACTTGAATCTGTCACGGTGAAAGAATATGGCGGAAATGAGCTGGAACTTACCAAGTCAAAGGACACCTACAGTTTTACAATGGGCAACCGAAACGTCACAATTTCTGCGCAGTTTACCCCTTATACTGTGATGACCATTAAATCAACAGATCCGTCACAGGCGAATATTCGGTTTGCAGATGGCACGCCAAATATTTCAGGCAGCACGGCGAATATTCCACCTAATCAAAAGACCTATATACAGGTCGACTACTACATAGGAGCGGATTCTATTTACGAAATCATTGCTGTAGATGAGAATAGAAAACCTATATCAGTCAAAAAGGAATCGTCTATTCAAGATGGACCGGATCTGTACAGCATTCAAACTACCAGCAAAAACGTTGAGATTTCACTAAAAATTTCTTATTACAAGAAAGTGAAACTAGTTAATTACAACATGCGTTTTGTGGATGGTGGAAATGAAAACAGATTACCTGGCAAAGAGGTTCTGGTCTTCGTACCTTCTGCGACAAAAGCGACCAATGTTTATGCGTCCGATGGACACGGAATCCTCATCCGACTGACCTACCATTCCTATGAATATTTTAGCTTTATCATGCCAAATAGAGATGTGTTTGTCTACAAAGAAGGTGCCCCTGGCTTTAAGCTTAGCTTGGGTAATCTCGCGTCTTCTCAGCTGCAGGTAAATTACAAAAATCTTGCGCACTATACAGAAGATTCCGGCGCAATCTTCTTTGAACTGGACCAACCACTGTCGATTGAAATCGTTGTACCAAAGGGTAAAACCTTTGATTTATCATTTGGTATCTTCGATCAAAACAATCTTCCAATTGCAGTCAACAAAACGGTGACTCGCTTAGAGGATGGGCAGACCAAATATCTCTTTGAATTTGTCGGAAAAGAGCAGCCCCTCCGTATCGAATATTCAGAGGTGCAGCTTCACCAGGTGGATACACAGTATTATGATGAACAGATGGGCAAATATCTGCCGATCAACCAGCAGACAGTCCGTCACGGAGAATGCGCAAAACGCGTAGATGCCCCGGAACGCCCGGGAAAAGTATTTGTTGACTGGCAGATTGACAGCAAGCGCTTTGACTGGAAGACTCCAATCGAAGGGGATATCACACTCACGGCCATATACAAAGATTACAAAGCAGGTTCGGACAAAAACACTCCAGATACCGGAGACCAATCTCCGGCAGCAGCAATTCTTCTGTTTGCCCTTTCGCTTGGTACGTTGCTGATATTAAAAAAGATTCGACAATGAAAGAAAAAATTATAGCGCGCATACTATAATTCATTTAGAAATTTATCTGATTCAACCTAGATGTAAAGAGGAATTGTCAAGTTTTTTGTGTGAAGTTTCAAACAAAACTTGACAATCCTCGCGCTTATTAAAAATGCTTATTTATGGTTGAAATCATCAATAACACTGAACAGAAAACCAGATATTATCAAACCGCTTTTCAGCCAAATCTTCCTTCTTAATATAATAATAAAGCATACCGCAGTCACCAAACATCCACTTAAAGTCATCCTTCACAATTGTTCCTAACTGCAAGAGTAATGACCATTCTTTTGCTTTATTCGTAATATCAGCAGCCACATCCTTCGGAATATTTTGATAACTTTCAGGATCGCCGCAATATACCCCTCTACTTGTTCGTTCACATTCAGAAAGCATCTCGCCTTGTATGATATCCGCATATCCCAAAACTTTATGTCGTTCAAAATCTTCCTTCGTATTTACACCCAAATCTTCGAGAATATCATCATACTCTTTCCACTTACATTCCTTATCACTATAAACCTCAAATTCTTCAAACATCGGATATGACTTTATTATTTTAAACCTAACAGCGATTTCTGGAATGACATAGTCTTCATTCAAATCTTCCGGAATATCAAATTCTACAAAATTTGTCGTATCTTCAAAATAAAATACTCTTGCCGCACCTTTATCTTCCGGATCAAATCCCCAACAGGATGACTCACACTCATAGAAAAAAGAAAGCATACCTTGCGTAGGAAATTGTTTTTCTTTATCCAAAGGTGATAGCTCAGAAAAATTTAGCTGACAGAAGAAAGACAATGGACGAGTTACATTATCTTTTTTGTCAGTATATGTAGGCCATATAAAATCAACAGGTAAAAATGGCTGCCCGCCAATTTTACATGCATCGGGATTTAATCTCTTTACCTGATTATCCTCTTCCATTACTAATCCATATTTCATTAATCCAAATATTTCCGCTTTTACCTCAGAATCTTTATTTTTTGTTAAACATGAATTTTCCGTTTTTAATTGATTATTTTGCTTCTTGAAAATATCAAAAATAGACATAATTAATCCTCCTGACAATTACAATCTTTCCTGAATTACACGATATTTTTCGAACTCTGTTTCAGCGTGAAGTTTGGCAATTTCAGCAGAAACCTTTCCCGCATCCTGCAAAATACCGTAATAGAACATTTCTATAAAACTGTTGAGTCTCTTTTCCCAATCCTCCATAATAAGAGGAATACGTCCTAAAGTCATGTTCTCGGCAAAACCCAAATATGCAGTAACCATACGATTCAATTGATGCAATTCGCTGTCAGCATATATTTTCATCCTCATAACGCATTTCGATGCTGTCTTCCTGTTCTCCCACAGAAGCAACATAGGTCAATCATATCCAAGAACCTCAAGCACCTGCACAAAGATCTTATTCACAACACCGTCCTGCTTTTTGATAATGCGATTGACACATCATACTTTCCACTTTGAATCAGTAATTTATGAGCTTCATAAAGTCTGTCATAAATATTTGCAAAATCACTATCAAAGTTAATACTAAATCCATTCCCACGCAAAAATGCTACTGGTTGTTTTTGCACTATTTTTTCTAATTCTTTATATGCTTTCCATTGCCTCGCCGTCTTTCCAAACAAAACAACATTCAACATATCTGTTTCATTAGCATAAGTATACGCCACCTGTGCAGGTGTTAATTCTGGTGGAATCAGATTCTCTTTAAACGCCTATAATTTTTCATAATATATAGCTGAAACTCCGGAGAAATCCAAGTTGCGAAAGACATAGCAATATCGCTGTGGCATATGTTCCCCCATAACGTCCTGCTTTTGAAACGATACCAATAGCATCTGTCGCTTCTATCCATTTTTTAGGTGACATTGTAAAAGCATTCGCTCCAGACTGCTTTTTAACCCCCTCGAATTCGAGGGGATTAAAATCTGAATTATGTAACCTTTCCCATAATCCCAGAAATTCTATAACATCCCGATTTCTCATCCAGTTTTGAATAACTGCCGTTGGATCATCGCTCTTATATCGAGCAATATCCGTCAATGAAATAAATTCATTTTCAAAATCCTGCATATAAATACCAATATCTATCCCATTCGCATGAATTGTATCTTTAATTATTTTCCCCATTACTCCTCCTGTAATATTATCACAAACTTTCTCAAGCATTGTATCTGTTACTTCTCTTAGATATATTCTGCCAAATAGTCATTTGTTTTCATCTTCCCACATTTCCCAATACGCTTCAACATAAAACTTAATACAACCAGGATATGTATACAAATATCTTCTACACACCTTTTTATACAATACCAATATTTTTTCATTACATGCAAAATCCAATAGATAGTCAAGCAAATGTGATAATTCAGCCTCTGACACGGTTCTGCTACACACATTCTCAACCAGAGGCAAATAAACTTCATAGGCTTTTTGATGTATTTCAACTATCTGCTCTGCAATCTGATAAATCCTTTCATCCATTAGATTACCTCAAAATATTTAAGTGCATCCGTTATTGCTTCTACCTTTTCTTTCGGTGGACATTTCCTCGGATGTCTTAATTCTTCTACTGCATTAGGAGCATCATACATTGTCAATCCCAAAGACCTTTTCACCTCTGCGATATATGCAATATGCACTTTAAATCCATATTTCTTCTCCACATATTCCTGTATCATTTTATATGTGATTTTCGGTTTCGGCTGATATTTCTTTGCCCGCTCTGCTATTGCATCTAAAGGTACTTTTCCATCACCTTCTCCAAATTCAATCTTCACGTTAATATAGCTGTCTGGTGATTTGTGGGACAAAAGTACGATGGTTTCCACATGAGTACCAAATTAGAACATATCCCCACAAAATCACGGAAATATGGGCAATATTTATACAGTACTAATACCGTTCGTGCAACCCTTTTCCCACAAAATACGGCATACTATTACATAATTAATTATATCTCCCACTATTTTAACTCTATAAATCTACTTTGATTTTTCTTCCATTTCAATTAAAAACTTATCGTAATCAGACATAAATATTCGGTCTTGTACAACACGATACTTTTCAAATTCTGTCTCCGCATAAAGTTCTGCCTGTTCTGCACTAATTTTACCAGCGCCCGTAAGTATCTCATTTCCGTTAAATTCCAGAAATCCATCCAGCCGCTTTGCCCAGTCTTCCATACTCATAGGAATTTGACGTTCAGCCTGCAGTTCTGCATAATCAAGATACAAAGACACAATTCTTTCCATATAAGACATTTCTTCATCACTCAAATAATTTTTAGCAATTGAAACATCGGTTTTTACAATTTTTCCATTTGGGGCTGATTCCCATGTCGTCAATCCCATATGCTCTTTTTCTGCATTTGCTCGTTCGACGATAAGTTCTGCCGCTGTATGCCTATGAACAGCCCAGTGCATTTTGTTCTGCACTGTCTGAAAAAACTGTCTGGTAGTTTTAGCATCTTTGTCATAGTCAAAAGCCGTAGCATAGAGGTCAGTAACTTTTTGATAAAATTTGCGCTCAGAGAGCCGTATCTCACGAATATTCTGTAACTGCCGTTCAAAATATTCATCTGTGAACATATGCCCTCTTTTCAAACGTTCCTTATCCATCGTCCAACCCTGAATTGTATAATCCTTCACAATTTGCCCTGACCATTTACGAAAACGGACTGCACGGTCATTGTTTACCTTAAAACCGACAGCAATTATCATCTGCAAATTATAATGGATAACGTCACGGTTCACCTGCCTTGAGCCTTCCATTTGAACTATTCGGAATTTCCGAATAGTTGCCGTCTCGGTAAGCTCATTATCCCCATATATTTTTTTAATGTGTTCATTTATAGTTGATAAGCTTACATCATAAAGCTGCGCCATCATTTTCTGTGTCAGCCATATATTTTCATCTTCATAACGCATTTCCATACTTTCAGCCGTATCTCCAACAGCCGCAATATATGTCAAATATTCAGCTGCTGAACTATGAATGGCTACATCAACTTTCTTTTTTTTCATCTAATCCTCCACAATCATTTTATCTTCATATTTCTTATTTCGATTTTTCCACCAGAATTATTCTTCCTTCTTAGTAAAAATTTAATTTCTTTTAAGGATTTCCATTCTGATATATCCCCTCCAAATTCAGGCAAAGGTATACTATAACTTTCCCAATCTGACGACGTTACAACCTTTTTACGAACATCTCTGTTTTTCAACCTGCATTCTACTTCTATATTCGATATACTATCAGCAGCTTTTAACTCAAACATTATTTTTTTGCCAATGCTATAATGACAACTTACATCCAATTCTCCAACAAAAATAACGACCGAACATATTTCGGCTTTTGTTTTTGTAAAATCAATGTAGGAATCGATTTTATCTTTGATGTTATCATATATAACACTACAGCCGCTATTCTCATATTCCCCAATACAAAAACCCTCACACTCTTCTAAATTGATAACAATAATGTCCCTATCCATTTTAAATCCTTGAATTTGTTTAATAAATCCATCTCTCTTTCGTTCCCAATTTTTTTGTTTTTGTATGTAAAAAAGATTACACATTTGCTCTCTGAATTGATTTAAATCCTCTTTCAAATTTTGTAATTCTCTTTCTGATTTATACCATAATGAAATACCTCTTTTACTAGGATTAATCGCCCCCTTTATTTTAGAAAACTCAAAATCAGGTAATAGAAACGTATAATAATCTTTCTGTTTCATCCATACCGCTCCCATTTCATTCAAACATGCCGCACTGGCATAATAGTTATCTGATAACATAAAAATAGGAATAACTTGTTCAGAATCTAACAAATTACGTAAATATTCATAAATATCCTCTTTAACCGGAACCCCAATCTCCGATATTGAACTGCAAAACATAGAATCCTCTGGAACTCCCATATCGTAAAGCAAATCAACAAACTTTTCAACTAATACACTATCCTTTTCTGCATGACTAATAAATAATAGTTTCTTATTTAACATCTTTTCATTCCTCCATATTTGCCTTTACTGCCTTATAAATCGGTATTTTGTCTATTCAAATTACCTCAAAATGTTTCAAGGCATCCTTTATTGCTTCCACTTTCTCCGCTGTCGGATGTTTCCTCGGCTGTTTCAATTCCTCTACCGCATTAGGGGCATCATACATCGGCAATCCTAACTCCCTTTTTACCTCTGCGATATATGCGGTATGTACTTTGAAGCCGTATTTCGCTTCTATGTACTCCTTAATCATCTTATATGTAACCCGCTCTTTTGGCCTATACGCTTCGGCTCTTTTAGCATATTATCAAGTGGCACTTTGCCCTCACCCTCGCCAAACTCCACCTTTACATTGATTACGCTACCAGGTTTTTTGTGGGAAAGCATTACAACCGTCTCCACATGAGTACCAAATTAGAACATATCCCCACAAAATTATGGAAATACAGGCAATATTTATACAGTACTAATACCGTTCGTGCAACTCTTTTCCCACAAAATATAAGCTCCATCAATTTTGCACCACCCTGATGCAAAATTTCAATTAATCCTTTTTTCAATATCTTCAATCGATGGCAATTTGTCCTGTAATTCCTCTGAAACATGATTGGAAAGTTTGTATTCACTTACTCCCATTGGTTTGTTTACATCTTTCAAAGCATATTCCGCTACCATTTTATCTTTACCTTTACATAATAACAATCCAATCGTAGGATTATCATTCAGAGATTTCAATTCTCCATCGACTGCTGATAAATAAAAAGATAACTTTCCAGCAAACTCCGGCTCAAATTCCACTGTTTTTAACTCTACCACAAAATAACAATGCAATTTCACATTATAAAATAATAAGTCGATGAAAAACTCTCTTTTTCCTACTTGAATCGGATACTGCCGTCCCATAAAAGCAAAGCCTGACCCAAATTCCAACAGTAACTTCGTTATTTGTTGGACAAGGGCATCTTCTAACTCAATCTCCCTAAGTTTTTTCGCGTTCGGTATAAAATCAAAAATATATGGGTCTTTAATAATTTCTTCTGCTTGCTCACTGAATGGATTAGCTAACTGTTCCTTAAAATTTGTTGTTTTATCTGCTAATGCCTGTCTGTAATACAAACCGCTTTCTATCTGATGTGAAAGAACTGTACTAGACCATCCATTTTCCAGACATTGCTGTGTATACCACATATGTTCCTCTAAATTATCCGTCTTATCTATCAGCAATTTTATTGCACGCCAACTAATTTTTGCACCACCCTGATGCAAAATTTCTTCAGATGGTATTCGTCGTGCGAACTGCTTCATATAATTAAGATTTCTAACTGAATATCCTTCTCTGCTAGGATAAGTCATTCTCAAATCTTTTGATAATGTTTCAACAAATTTATTACCCCATTGACTGTATTGGAGAAGTACATTTCCTATGTTCCAAAACAAAATATTACGTTCAACATTTGCACTTGTCATTACTTGATACTGAGCTTGTGTAATTCGCTCTTTTATCTTTTCCAAAACATCAATATATTCGTCCATAACTATCTCCGTTTTTTTCGCCATTATATTCACCTCCATATCCTGTTCCACTTCCTATCATTATCACCCACTACAAACTTGTTCAATATTTTTATTTTCTCCACCTTTTCAAAACATCGTTTAATGTTATTGGTTTATTCTTATCAATTTCTTTCCAAGCATCGTAAACATCAACATTTTTCGATTGAGGCTTTGGGTTTGGCTTTTCTAACTAATGTCGCACACCCGCCGAATATAATCCAATACATCCTTATTCTTTTTTATAATATTTTTATCGGAATACATTTGATCCAAAGTCTTCCAACAATACTTTTTTCCATTGCAACGAAAAGTTCGTTGATTATTAAAATCAGTCACAATATTCGTTTCCTGAAAATAGTGAAAATTATATTTTTTTCTTACTTTATCCCCCACAGAATACTTTTCACTTATTTCATTCCCTATATACTTAAACTCTATCTCTTCTGATATTTTTAAATCTCTTTTTATGCACTCCGTTATATATCTTAATTCTTTCGTTTTACTAAAAATCTTATTTAAACAATGATAGTTTGGAAATAGCCAACAATCCCATCTTTTGCTTTTAAAAACCAAATATTTTCCGTTTCCATGGCCGTCTCTTATCACAACAATATTAAATGGATGTTCTATCTTGGGATCAATATCTGCTATTTCGCTATATAGTTGATCTACAGAATAAATTTTTATGCTCTTTATAAATGTGTAACTTCCATATGCCAATATAACAATCGAAATACCCCATGCAATAATATTAAAATATAACGGTTCTATAATTGTTAAATGGCTAAAATCTGAAATAACTAAAGTGATCATTAAAGATATACTAGAAATAATCTCCCCTATTCCGTCATATTTTTTCCGTTCAAGCGTTTTTCTTTTCTACTCTAACAATAATTTTAATTGATTTTCATCTATGTTTAACATCAGATTATACCTCCTAAAATACTAAGGCATTTATTAGTCAGATGACCTCAAAATACTTCAAAGCATCCTTTATAGCTTCCACTTTCTCCGCTGTCGGGTGTTTCCTCGGCTGTTTCAATTCCTCTACCGCATTGAAAGCATCATACATCGGCAATCCTAAATCCCTCTTTACCTCTGCGATATATGCGGTATGTACTTTGAAGCCGTATTTTGCTTCTATGTACTCCTTAATCATTTTGTAGGTAACTCGCCCTTTCGGCTTGTATGCTTCGGCTCTCTTGGCGATATTATCAAGCGGCACTTTGCCTTCGCCCTCGCCAAACTCCACTTTTACGTTGATTACGCTATCGGTTTTTTTGTGGGAAAGCAGTACTACTGTCTCAACATGATTATTTTTGTCCAACCTTTCGCTCCCTTGCTATAGTAACGATTATACACTTACTTTCTTACCTGTAAACTACTCCGCAATAGCATTCATTATCTCAATCTTAAGCGTTTCATTCTGTTCATATGTGCCGTCCATAATAGCTGCCATGATTTTATGGAGAAGATCTTTACTTATTTTTCCTGCGGCGACATGATAACTGATATTTTCTGTAATTGACATAAAGTTCTTTGCAATTCCCATGTACCCATTAAATAATAAAAATTGTAATGATAGTGTAATTGCAAGCCTTTTATTGCCGTCAGCAAAACAATGAAATTCGCAGGTACAAAAGAATAAATGTATCATCTTATCCACAAATGTCGGATAGTATTCATCATTTTGTATATGCTGCAAAACACTGTCAAGCTTTCCGATATCCAGGGATTCATAGGTTCCCCCACCACTATACTTAATTGTCTTTTTATGAATTACCTCTGCTTGTTCGAGCGTTAAATAAATGATTCCGTCCATTTAATCACGCTCCTTCAACCTGCGTAAAACTTCTTGATTTTCCTGCATCAGCTTGTCCAATTCATCTCCGACAGCACCCAGAAATTTTTGATATTCATCTTTATCGAGAGGTTGTATATACTCTGATAATTGATAATGAAAGGCATCCCTTAGTGCCATATCACGACTTGCCATTTTCACTCGCCCGCGTTGGATAAGTGGCTTCCACAGGGCCATATTTTCAAAACGTCTAAACACTTCTTCTGTTTCTTGTTGTGATAAAATATGGCCTACTCGCTCATACTCGCACTTTATAGCATCAGCAAGACCGCTCTCATAGGCTGCAATAATATCCAATATTTCACTAAAAAATGTATCTCGAACCTTATCATTTGCTTTCAAATCCAAAATTTTCTTATATTCTTTTGCTTTTTCTTTAAATATGCTTATATATCATATCAGTAAAATGAGCATATTTGTATCGGTTATCTTCCACATAATTTTTTAACACGTCCGTAAATTGCCTGCGATAATTATCTTCTTGTAAAGAAGAAAAAACAAAGTCTTTATCCCGCTGATTGATATATTTTGTTCCACCGCCTGTTTTACGGTTAATAAGGTCAATAACTATATCCAACATCAACTGTCGCAGTGCCCTTGCTTTATCCCTTTCAGATAAAAGCATAGCCATATTTAAAAATGCACGAAAATCAAACACTCCAAGTACTGTTGTTTTGGTAGGGACACAAATGTCCTTACCACAATCCTTTGCAGATTCTAAGAAAGCTTTTAATTTCTTTCCCCGAAGCACCTGATAGCCATTTGTAGAAAGTTCTTCTCCATTTTGTTCCAAATAGCGGCTAATTGTTCTTATATCCACTTCAAAAAAATTAGCTGTCATTTCACGAGTTACAAAGATTCTGCCATCCCATAAAATACCGTCTATTCCTGACTTTTGTCGTATTTCTTCTATGGCAATTTCATTATTTAATATGTTTTGCCTATCTAGTCTTGAATTTGTTAAATCTTTTGCCCTGCTTAACCTCCTCCGCCGTCAAATCAAATTCCCCCATCTCTAATTCCACATTAATATACTTCAACTTATTTGATTTAAGTTTGAAAGCAAGCACACAACTTCAACTGTTGTTTCGTTGTCCCAACTAAGTTCCTGAATTTCTTCACCGTCAAAAAATACCGGAAACTTAAATTTTATATGCTTCAAAAATCTTCCGTTCGGCTGTTCATCCTCGTAAATATCAACTCTTTCAACAAAACTGTTCATAAATTCTTTTTTCTCCATATCGGTGAATTTATCATACAGTTTGTCAAAGTACAAAAGATATTGATACACTCCATCCTCAGAAATTTTCTGCTGACGGATATACTCTTTTCTGGATACTATATCATCGATCAGACTTTCCAGTCGTTCAATCTCATCATACAAACCATTTAACCGATCCTGCATATCCTGATACTTCCTGTCATACATTTTATCAGAAATATCCAGATTGTCCATCTGTTGTCCTAACTTATTTTTAGCTCCCAATACTTGCCGCAGCTGTTTTTTCAAGTTCTCATGCTCTGTTTCCAATTCTCCGGTATCTATCTTAGAATTGATTTTTGCACGTATAGCGGCTTCAAATTTCGGATTATTCACCAGCTTTTTAATAACTTCTGCTATCGCATCATTTACTTTTTCTTCGTTCCACTGCTTCCGGTAATCACATTTATGACCATTCACATAATACCTATGCTTGCAGGCATAATAAAAATAATCCTTATAAAATGTTCCGTCTTTTTTCTTCTTACGGTTTACATTTCCATACATTCCCTTTCCACAAATTGGACATTTAAGAATTCCGGACAAAATATGTTCATGCTCCAAACTATGGATTTTCTCATGCTTTACTCCATTTATATTTCGTTTCTGTTTTGCCAAGTTCCAATCATCTTCGGAAATAATGGCTTCGTGAATACCATCACTTAATATATAAGAATCCTGCTTTACAATACGGAATTCATTTCTCTTGCCTGGCACTCTTTCAGTTTTCCTTCTTCCAAATGCCAATTTACCACAATAAATAGGATTATCAAGGACACCCTTTATAAAAGAAGTAGCAAACGCATCCAACGTATTATTCTGTCTCTTTTTCTTCTTGTAGCCATGCTCATTCAGATAGGCTGCAATGCCATTTACTCCCATATTGGTATGAATATATTTATCAAAAATAATACGAATGATTTCTGCCTCATCTTCTGCAATTTCCAGTTCTCCATTTAACAGCTTATATCCGTACGGAGCAAATCCGCCGTTCCATTTGCCATCTCTCGCCTTTTGTCTGCGTCCCTCCATTGTCTGTACCAGAATATTTTCACGTTCAATTTCTGCTACCGCAGACAGAACAGAAATCATCAGCTTACCGCTGTCTTTAGAACTGTCTATACCATCTTCAACACAGATCAAATTTACTCCAAAATCCTGCATTCTCTGCAAAGAATTAAGTACATCTGCAGCATTTCTTCCAAAACGGGATAACTTATATACCAAGACAAACTCTACACGATCTTTACCTTCTTCAATATCCCGAAGCATTTGCATAAATTCCTGCCGTCCTTCAATACTTTTTCCTGACTTTCCCTCATCCGAATACTCTCCGACAATCACCATTTCCTGAAAATCTGCATATTTTCTCAATCTTTCTTTTTGTGCTTCCAAGCTGTATCCTTCTACCTGCATAGACGTAGATACCCTTGTGTATATATAACATCTTCGCTTTTTCATTTATATTCTCCATATCAAATTACAGTTTACTTTTTATTTGTCCCAACTATATTTTACCGTAGCTGCACATACTCGTCAATATAGGTAAAATGCACAAATAGCACGCAAGAAAAAAGAGAGCCAACATCTATGCTCTCCCTAATCATTTCCCAATGTATTCTGTTCCTGCTCTTGCTGGCAGTTATCTTCTGCTTTGTCCTCCTCCGGTAATCCATTCAGTTCCTGAAGGAGCTCACTGCCATATTTTTCTATCATTCTGGCAAGAAAATCAACACATCGTTCAAATTCAACTGTGTGTGCCATAGCTCCTCCTTCCAAACCGATATTTCTTGTCACCACACATTTTTCGGCGGTACTCTTTAGCTGATCTGGAATTTGTGCTATAATTTCTATTAGACCAACTCCATTCAGCCTGATGTCAGTTTAATGGAATTTCATAAGAAACTCATTGAGCATAGATTGAGCGGAAATTGAGTATTTTACAGAACAGGAGGGGATTCTATTTGGAAAGATGTGATTTTGGTTCGATTATGACGATCATTCGCCGTTATATCAGCGAAGATAAAGGAATGAATCAAATAGATTTTACCTATCTGTTATTTGACACGTTTATGTGCAGCGATGAAGCCATAGACTTTGATTTTGACAATGGACAGGTCTGCCGTTGGATGACAGGACAGGCAAAAGTAAGTCCCCGGATCGTAACCTACTTTTTAGATAAAGAACATCAATTAGAATTGGCAGGAAACATTCAGCGACATATTATTCCTCTGATGTATGATTCTGCTATGGCAGCAAAAGAATTATATGAGTTAGTATTACAGGATACATCTATTTCAGAGCCAAAAAAACAGGAACTAATCTGTTCTTATTCTCCCGCTGATATAGACACCATACATATTTTCATAACAAGGGTTCTGTGTTTCGGAATGGAACGGAATTTTGTGAAACGTGACACACGAACCAAGAAATTATTAGCCGCCGGAAATCTTTCTCCTGTCTTAACAGATTTTGTAATGGGAAATGACGTTCCCCGTCCATGCAGGCATTTTTGTGGACGTTCTGAAGAAATCGAAGTGCTGCATTCTCTGTTGGAAAAAGAGAGTAAAGTATTTTTATCTGGAATTGCCGGAATCGGGAAAAGTGAACTGGCAAAGGCTTATGCCCTGCAGTATAAGAAAGAATATACCAATATCCTGTATCTCACCTACAGCGGTGATTTAAAACAGGATATTACAGACATGGATTTTGCGGATGATCTTCCGCAGGATTCTGATGAAGAACGCTTCCGAAAACACAACCGTTTTCTGCGTTCTCTCAAAGAAGATACTTTGATGATTGTAGATAATTTCAACGCCACTTCCATGCAGGACAGTTTTCTTTCGGTCATACTCAAATACCGCTGTCAGATATTATTTACTACCAGAAGCCGTCTGGACGGACATTCCTGTATGCTGTTGGAAGAAATTTCCGATAAAACAACGCTTCTGCAACTTGCAGGAAAATTTTTCTCCGACACAGAAGAAAAATCTGATGTCATAGAACAGATCATAGAAGCTGTCCATGCCCATACGCTCGCTGTAGAACTGGCATCACGCTTACTGGAAACCGGAATATTGGAACCAGAAATGCTCTTAAAAAAATTGTTGGAAGAAAATGTCGCTCTTGATGCAACTGATAAAATCAATATTATAAAAGACGGGCAAAGCAGCAAAGAAACCTACTATGGACACATACATACTTTATTCTCTCTATATCAGCTTTCTGAAACTCAACAAGATGTAATGAGATGTCTGTGCCTGATTCCTTTAACCGGTATTCCGGCACGAAGATTTGCTGCATGGCTGAATTTACCGGATTTGAATGCCGTAAATGATTTAATTGAAATGGGATTTATTCAGCCAAAAACCGGAAGAACCATTGTACTGCATCCCATGATACAGGAAATCGCTGTTGCAGATATGCAGCCGTCTGTAAAAACCTGTTTCCCTTTACTGGAAAGTCTGCAAAACATCTGCCTTTTACACGGCAATGATATTTCCTACTACAGACTTGTTTTCCAAACCGTTGAAAACATTATTACAAAAACAACTAAAGATGATATTTCTGGTTATTTATTATTCTTAGAAGATGTTTTCCCATATATGGAAAAATACCACGAAGAAAATGGTATGCAAAGAATCCTGCGTGAACTATCTTCTTTGCTGGAAGACACTTCTATCGGAACCGTGTCTGACCGGGCATTATTACTGGACTATAAAGCTACCCTTGAAAGAAATATTGGAAAAGCCGTAAAGCTGGAAAAAGAAGCGATGTCTTTGCTTTCTCCTATTACACCTGAAAACGCCCACCTCGCCGCAAATCTATATGGAAATCTGGGTGGACTATATCACCAGCAGGGAAATACCGAACTGGCAAAACAGGCTATGGAGCAGGGAATCAGCTTATTAGAACAATACCAGCTTCTCTATATGAATGACAGTATTGTTCAAATCTGCAACTATGCAGCTCTCCTTACAGATACCGGTGAAGCGTCTCGTGGATTATCCTCCTTACGCAAATGTGCCCGGCTGGTAAAAGAATACAATTCCGATCAGTGTCTGGACTATGCCATTATTCAGGAAGCTATGGGAACTGCCTATCTGGTACAGGCTGATATAGAACAGGCTACCTCCCATCTCAAAAAAGCTATGGCAATCTATGAAATAGTATGGGAATCTGAACCGGAAGCTATCGATAATAAATACCAACAAATACAAGAATTGTATATCAATGCTGGAATACAAATTGGACAACAATTATTGAGCTCTACTAAAAATGTCTGAATAGTCTACAAATCAAACTATTCAGACATTAAAACTTATAACAATATGAATATTTTATATTAATTAGTCGGCAATAAATTTCCCATACTCTTCAAACTGATAGCTAAAGTAGAAGTATTATGTAGTAACGCAGAGGTCGTTGGTTGAATAATTCCTGCCACTCCTAGTGCAATCAGCATTGCATTAATACCGACAATCCCCCTGTAATTCCCCTGAATACGGTGCATCATCGCATTAGACAAACGTTTCAGTACTACGATTTCCCGCAGATCCTCAGCAGCAATCGTAATGTCTGCGATCTCTCGCGCAAGTTCTGCTCCATCACTGATTGCAATTCCCGCATCTGCTGCTGAAAGCGCTGGCGAATCATTGATTCCGTCACCGATCATCACTACTTTTCTTCCTGCCGCTTTCTCTCTTTCAATGAATCCTGCCTTATCTTCCGGAAGTACTTCGGAATAATATTCATCCACTCCCACTCGTTTCGCAATAGATGCTGCAGTACGTTCACTGTCTCCCGTCATCATGACGATCTTGGAAACACCTTCTTCTTTCAAAAATCTTACCATCTCCCCGGCTTCTTCCCTGAGAGGATCTTCAATACAGATTACAGCAACTAATTCTCCGTTAATGGCAAGGAACAAATGAGAGTATTCTTCAGGAAGCGTATCAAACCGTTCCTGATATTCCGGACGTATCCGGCACTTTTCATCCTCAAACACAAAATGACTGCTCCCTATTATGGTCTTCTTTCCTTCTATATAGGAGGAAATACCATGGGCTACAATATACTCCACTTTTGAATGCATTTCTTCATGATACAGACTTCTTCTCTTTGCAGCATCCACGACAGCTTTTGCCATGGAATGTGGAAAGTGTTCTTCCAGACAGGCAGCAATCCGCAGAGCTTCCGGTTCAGGATAATCGCCAAACACAATGACTTCTTTTACAGTTGGTTTCGCCTTTGTCAGCGTACCGGTCTTATCAAATACGATGGTATCTGCCTCTGCCACAGCCTCCAGATACTTCCCACCCTTTACGGTAATTCCATTCTGTCCGGCTTCCCGTATTGCAGAAAGGACAGAAATCGGCATAGCCAGCTTCAATGCGCAGGAAAAATCCACCATAAGAACAGAAAGAGCTTTTGTCACATTGCGTGTGACAGCCCAGACAAGCCCTGTCCCCAGAAGCGTATATGGTACCAGACGGTCCGCCAAATGCTCTGCCTTACTTTCCAGATTGGATTTCAACTTTTCTGAGTCTTCAATCATAGTCACAATCTTTTCAAACCGGGTAGCACCTGATACAGCCCTGACTGTGATTTCCAACTCTCCTTCCTCCAAAACGGTTCCTGCATATACGGACTGACCCTCAGTTCTTCGTACCGGAAGAGATTCTCCGGTCAAAGATGCCTGGTTCACCATTCCTTCTCCGCAAGACACCTCTCCATCAAATGGGATTACATTGCCCATGTGTACGATCACTCTGTCACCCGGCAAAATATCGGATGCCGGAACAAGAACTTCCTGCTCCTCTCTTTTCAGCCATACTTTCTTTATGTTTAAAGACATGCTGCGTGCCAGATCTCCTACAGACTTTTTATGTGTCCATTCCTCCAGCAATTCTCCAATTCCCAGCAGAAACATGACAGAACCGGCAGTATTAAAGTCTCCTCGCAGCACGGACACGCCAATCGCTGTAGCATCTAATACCGGCACCTCTATCTTCCGTCTGGCCAGACATCGAATCCCTTTTCCGATATATTGGACCGCTTTAAAAGTAAGCCATATTTTTCTCACCGAATTTGGCAAGAGCAATTTCCCTCCATAATGGAGCAATGTTTTTGCTATCAGCTTTTCCCTGTATGCGGAATTTAAAGCACGCCCTGAACTTGATAATACATTATCCGGAACATCTGCTTTCTCAAAATGAAACTTTTTTAATTTATGGATCAGTTCTTCTCTGTCCCCTGTATAATAGATCACAGCATCTGCGGTGCGCTCATATACTTTGACCTTTATAACACTTTTCTGTTTTTCAAGAGCCCAGCAAAGAACATCCGCCTCCGTACATGTCATTCGGTTTCGGATAACGTGGATACGGAGACGGCCCTGTACTTCATGCTTGATAAGAAATCTCATCTTTTACCTATTCGTTTTCTTCCTGTTCAGACGCACCATCCTCCTGAACATCATCTTCCTGCACCTGCATTGCCTCTTCCTGTGCACGCTTTTCATTGATCTGTTGTGCTTCTGCAAGGATATCCTCTGCGTTCTCCTGCACTGTTGTAGCAGTCTTCATAACACAGTCTTTTGCCCGCAGTACAGCCGCAGTGCAGTTTGTATATACTTTTTTTGCGTCCTTACTGGAAAGGAGCTTTACACCCGCAGTCCCAAATACGACTCCTCCTACAAAACATCCGATTTTTTTCAAAGTAGAATCACTAAACATCCTATGTACCTCCTGATTATTTGTGTTTATAGCCTGTATAGAATACCATCAAAAAGCAAAAGACGGACGCCCACGCCCAAAACCTATGTTGTTTCACAACCACATCACTTCCTTTTCTATAAGACTCTGTTTATTTTTTCATAGTAACAACTTTCATTTAAGATAGTCAATTCTAACAGTCCTTATTGATAAATTTTGTCATTTGCAGGCTACTTATATACGATTTCTCTGCTAAGCACCCCGATATTCTCCAATTCCTTTACCAGACGGTAAACGGTTGCCATCCCAATGCTCTGGTCAAGTTTCACCGCCCGGGCATAAATTTCCTTGCAGCTGGAACACCTGTCTTCCAGGATAATATCTAAAATCATTTTACGCTGCTTTGTAATTCTGCAGCCATTTTCTTTCAGTTTTATAATAATACTTTCTTTTTCACCGTTCATACCCGCTTTCTCCCATATGAAATACCACGGTCTAGCTTTGAATAGACTCAACTAAAAACCCTGCTTTTTCTACTGCTCAGATCAGGATATCTTCCCCTATTTCACGGTCAAGGGATATCTCAGCACAACTTTTATTAAGATCTACTCTGGCGGAGACTCCATCAATCCGATTCAAGCTATCTGTCACACTTTGTACACAATGTTCACAATGCATTCCTGTAATAAACATGGTTTTCTTTGCGATGACCGGACCCGTCAATTTCTTTTTTTTCTTTTTATTTTTGCTGCTGCAATTTCCTCCCGCTGGACATCCAACACATTTCACTCCGCTTCTTTTTGCCTTAATAAGATATGCAGCTGCACTCCCTACTAAGATTACAATAACAAGAACTGCTATCATATTTTCCATAGAGCATTTCACATCCTTTTCTAATAAAAATGGTGGACAAAGTACTTCTTCTCTGTCCACCGTCTGCTATAACTTTTATCCTTTATGATTTTACAGAATGCAGGCTGTATTCTGAAGCAAACTCTTTATCTGACTTACGGATTCTCCAGAGAATAATCAAAGCAAATACAATAACTGCGATAAGTCCCGGAATAAATGCGGTGCCAAAAGATCCTGTTGTGATCAATGTACCAATCTGATATACACCAAAAGCTACGGTATACCCTGTTGCAAGTTGAAGACAGATTCCTCCAAGCAGCCATTTTCCACTCTTCATTTCTGAATTCATCGCTCCAAGAGCTGCAAAACAAGGTGGTGTGTAAAGGTTAAACATCAAATAAGCAAGAGCTGCTACCTTTGTCAGTCCCATAACAGTTGCTACTTCATTCCCACTTCCAACCAACGCCAGTTCATCTGTATCTATTAAGTTTGTGATACCGTAAACTACTGCAAGCGTCCCAACTACGTTTTCTTTTGCGATAAAACCTGTCACTGCCGCTGCTGCAAGCTGCCACACTCCAAATCCAAGCGGTATGAACAAAATCGCAAACGGATGGGCAATGGATGCCAAAATAGATGTCCCTTCTGCACCTTCTTCTACAAGCTGGAACTGCCAGTTAAAGCTCTGCATGATCTGTACCACCGTATTGCATACCAGAATGATCGTTCCTGCTTTTACGATATATGCTTTTCCTCGCTCCAGCATAGAGCCGCATGCCCTTTTCAAGCTTGGAAACTTATATTCCGGAAGTTCAATAATAAAGAAAGATTTTCTGTATTTTTGTCCTGTAATCTTTTTCACAAGTAAAGCTCCAAGCAAAACTAAGAGAATACCCACCAGATACATAGTTGCTGAAACCCACCATGCGTCCGCAAAGAATGCACCTGCAAAAAGAGCAATCACTGGGATTTTAGCTCCACATGGCATAAATGGTGTAAGCATCGCTGTGGTACGACGTTCTCTTTCGTTACGGATTGTACGGCAAGCCATAACGCCCGGAATCGCACATCCTGTACCAATGACCATAGGAATGACAGATTTACCGGAAAGCCCTACTCTCTTAAAAATCGGATCCAGAACTACTGTAGCTCTTGCCATGTATCCACAATCTTCCAATAATGCAATTAAGAAGTACATGACCATAACAAGCGGAAGGAAACCGACAACTGCACCAACGCCACCGATGATACCATCTACAAGGAGTGCATACAGAAGCGGGTTTGCATTTTCCATCAGTCCGCCGACCCATCCCTGGAAAGTCTCGATCCATGCCACCAGCCAGTCTGCGATCCATGTACCAAGTGTTGTCTGGGATATGTAGAACACAAGGAAGATAACTGCTGCGAAAATCGGAATACCGATAATCTTATGAGTGATGATGCTGTCAATCTTATCCTGTACGTTTTTGTCTTTTGTAAATACTTTTCGTTTTTCTACTTGTTTCACAATACCGTTTACAAACTCAAAACGCCTTCTGTCAGCCGCTTCTACTGCCGTTTTATCTTTGAAATCAATATCCGCCTGCACATAAGGTGCTTTCTGAGCTTTTCCTCTTAATGCAGCCGCAGCACTTACAGTCTCTTTGAGTCCTTCATGTCCGGAAGAAGTGGAAATCGTCTTGATTACCGGACAGCCCAGCTTTTCAGACAAAAGTTTTTCATCAATCTGTGTCTGTTTCTTATTGACAATATCACTTTTATTCAATGCAACAACTACCGGTATCCCCAATTCCAAAAGCTGAGCGGTGAAAAACAAACTCCTGCTCAGGTTTGTAGCATCTACGATATTAATGATCGCATCTGGTTTTTCATTTTTGACATATCCGCTGGTAATACTTTCCTCCGATGTAAAAGGAGACATAGAATAAGCACCCGGTAAATCTACCGCAATCAACTCCTCTGTACCGTCATAATAACCTTTCCTGATCGGACTTTCTTTTCTTTCGACCGTAACGCCTGCCCAGTTCCCGACACGTTCATTCCTGCCGGTAAGTGCATTGTACATGGTCGTCTTTCCACTGTTTGGATTCCCTGCAAAAGCAATCCTCATAATTCTCCTCCTTTTGATGTCTTTGTTATACGCATCTTATTTTTATTAGCGCATACTAACTACTATGCAAAAAAATAGTGAAAACCACCATTTTTATTATATTGAAATGGCTTTCGCCAGATCAGTATCAATATTATAACGCCCATCCTTAATGGAAACTACACAGCCACCCTTCAGATGAGAAACCACTGTAATTGGTTCACCACTATAACAGCCAAGAGAAAACAGAAAAGATGTCAGTTCTTCATCATCTGTCAAAATTTCCTTAATGATATATTCTTCTCCTTCTTTGGCTTCTGCTAAATTCATATCCACTCGCTCCTTGTAGCAATTTTTACAATTATGCTTAAAATTTTTTCTCATTCGATATTGTTAGTATATTCTAATTCCTGTAAGTTGTCAATAATTATTTGATGCTATTTTATAAATATATCTGGCTGAATGCCACGAATTATGATATAATAATTATGCAATTTTTATAAAAGACTCCGAATGATATAAGAGGTGACAATCTATGTATATAAATCCGTCTGGTGAGAACTATCTGGAAACTATTTTAATATTGAGCAAAAAACGTCCTGTTGTTCGTTCTGTGGACATCGCTACAGAATTAGACTTTAAAAAACCTAGCGTAAGTGTGGCTATGAAGAAGCTGCGCACAAGCGGACATATCACGGTATCTCCGGAAGGATATATCAATTTAACTGAATCTGGGAAAGAAATAGCTACACAAATTTATGAACGCCATGTTCTTCTTTCTTCCTGGCTGGAACGTCTGGGGGTTGATCCAGATATTGCCTCACAGGATGCATGTAAGATAGAACATGTCATCAGTTCTGAAAGCTTTGAAGCAATCAAAAAGCATATCAAATAATTTTTTCCAACTGTAGACTAAATAGCATTTTAAAACCGGGAATTTTATATTTTCCCGGTTTTATTCATATAATCTTTTCATTCTCCATATTTAGTATTGTATTATTGATCTATATCGTGTTTTTCATATCGAATATGCCCAACAATACCTGCTGCAAAGGAGAGTATTGCGGCTAAAAGTTGCATGCTTACCCCCAAATCAAGTCCGTCTTTTCCGAAACTGTCAAAAAAATTTATCATCCATATCAATGAGCCTACAAACCACAATAAATACCACCGTTTTCTTTTGTTTTTCATAACTTTTTCACCACCACACAAATCCACCCTTTTTTCGTTTTATCTACTTTTACGCCTGTAAAACCAGCATCCTCCAAAAATTTTTTTATTTGCTCAGAATTGTAAATTTTCATCCCCTGTATTATATTCGTCCACTTTTCATCCCTTGGATTTTCACCATTTGATTCATTGCAGATTATAAAAGTTCCTCCAATTTTCAGAATTTTATGCACCTGCTTAAAAGCCTCACAGATATCCGGCCAAAAATATATTGTTTCAAACGCAGTAATTACATCAAAAGTCTCATCTCTGAAAGGAAGTTTCATGACATCGCCCTGCAGGATTTCACAACGCTTACTTTCTATCCATGCTTTATTGATTTTTTTGCTTTTTTCTACACTGATTTCTGAATGATCAATGCCAACCACTCTGCCATACGGACTTTTTTCTAATAACTTTCTGACATTTGCCCCACCGCCACATCCAATATCCAGACATACATTATCGCTTTGAATT
Organism: uncultured Lachnospiraceae bacterium; assembly: GCA_910585545.1. GTDB lineage: Bacteria > Bacillota > Clostridia > Lachnospirales > Lachnospiraceae > An181. The sequence goes on along the minus strand of CAJUFN010000019.1, from coordinate 6,376 downwards.
TCCATATGTGTAAATCCCCATTCAGCCATAGATGAATGACCAGTATTCATCATATGAACCATAATTTTGCCGCCGATTCCTTTTGGCTTACAAGTATTTTGAAAAAAAGACATAACCTATACCTCTATCAACTCACAAAAACAATATCTATTCTTAATATATAAAAAAATTTCGCTACATACAGATACTTCCAAGAATCTCCTGTAACGCATTTTTGCTACTTGTATGGCATCTCACTACATCCGCATTGCAGCGTTCCGCCTCCTCCACTGCACACCGGGCCATCTTATGGGAAACCGTATTCGTGAACAGTACAATCAAATCTGGATTCCCAATCTGTTTACTTAAAGTTGCAGACATCTGTGTAAAGACTTTCGCTTTACAATTAAAACTTTTACAAACTTTTTTGTACTGACAGACCATTCTATCATGCCCGCCTACAATAACAACACTCATACCCAACCTCCCATTTTTAATATATTCATAAAACGCTCCGATAGCAGATATCTACAAAATCATCCGTTCTTAATCATCGGTTGCGTTCTAAATCGTATTATGGGAACGCTGCTATTAACTGATTAAAATCTTTTCTCGCAGCATTCCCCAATATTTATTAATCCAGATTTTCACCCAACGCTTTGCAGGATTGAATCCCCTCATCATCGGGCATTTCATTGCAGATCACGCTTTCACAAATCAAGACAGCTCCCGCCTCTTTGCATCTTGTCTCCCAGTCTCTCATCCACTCTCCATCTCCCCAGCCATAAGAGCCAAACAGTGCAATTCTTTTTCCTGAAAGTTTTGATTCACAAGAAGCAAACATCGGTTCAAATTCCTCTTCTTCCAATACTTCTGCTCCCATTGCCGGGCATCCAAAAGCGATCGCATCATAAGAATCCATCATAGAAACATCAAATTCATCCGGAGTTAATAATACAACCTCTGCCCCCTTCTCCTTCGCGCCCTCCAGTACTGCCTTTGCCATGGCTTCTGTATTTCCTGTGCCACTCCAATAAACTACTGCAATTTTACTCATGATTTTTACCTTCCTTTCTGAAGTTTGTGATTATATAGTAATCGTAAGCTGTTCAACAGCCACGCCACTTTTCCATCTCCTGCAATAAATTTCTGTGCATTTTTTATATTTTTTAAACAGAATCCTCGCGGCCTGTTCATCCCCGTACACCTTCCAACACCCAGAACATTTGCTGCAGGCCGCCTTATTCTCAATAAATCCTTTTACATCCTCTGCCGGATATCCTAAGAATAAACCTATTTCATGCGGAAAGTCTGGGTTACTCTGCAGTTTTTGAATCAGTCTGCAGATGCACTGTGATGGATTCGTACAATCATATCCCTTACATTTCAATATGATCTGAGTTTTCTCATCAGAAAAATCTTCTTTTAACTTTTCTGGACGATAGACATAAACCAGCATCCGTTTGTCTGATATGCGAACCGGGATAATACGGATTCCTTTCTGTGTCAGTTTTTGATTAAATTCACGTATTTCTTTTATGATCATCTTTTGTGAACTATAAGGGCATGAAAAAAGACTTCCCGTTTTCAGTCCTGCTAACGTAGGTGAACAATGGCATACTAACATTTCCTCTGACATTTTCTTTCACTTCTCCTTAAACATCTTTTCTGAAAATGAATCTACTCTACCCAGTAAGTTTTCTTTATTAATAGTTAGTTTTAACTAATTCATGTGAAAAAAATATGCACACCTTGCTTTCATTAAAAACATCAGATGTACGTTTCTATAATTTTATAAACCTATCCCATTATCTAAACATAAGCCGTTTTTTAATTAGCTTTAACTAACTTTAGTTTACTTTATTTTTTCACTGTTGTCAATCCATAAATAGATGTGATTAATAAATAATATTTACTAACCTGATTATACACCCGTTTTTTCGTTGTAACTATTCCTGTTTATATTTGAAAGTTCATTGTAACTCAATTCTCACTCAATCCCGGCTCAATGCCATTCCCTCTTCTTTTCAATAAACTAATCCTGTGCGAAACATCCCGCACAAAAGATTATCGGAAAGGAGGATTTTTTATGAAAACACAAAGAGGAAGTCCTGTTACAGATGAAAAATACTGCAATAGATAAGTGTTCGTCATCTGAGGGGAGGTGAGTGCATGACAACCTTTCTTACTGCAAACAGTACTCTACCGCCATATATGGCATTTCCCAGTTTTCTTCTGGACTGTGATTTCTCCGAAACCACAAAACTGCTCTATATGGTGCTTTTAAACCGGGCAAGATTATCACAAAAAAATGACGGCTGGATTGATAAAAAAGGTCATGTGTTCTCCTATTTCACCATTGAAGATATGGCAGCAACACTTCGCAAAAGCCAGACAACCATCAAAACTTCTCTGAGTGCTTTGGAACAAGTAGACCTTATCTGTCGTGCTCGTCAGGGAACCGGGAATCCCAACCGGATTTATGTAAAAGTCCCGGCTGATTTTTCAACACAGACAGAAGAAAAACTGTCTGTTAGACAGTCAGAAAACCGTCCCTTTGACAGACAGAATTCTGTCCGCCAGACAGTCAGAAAACTGTCCCCTAATAATAAAGAGAAGAAAAATAATGATTCAGTAAAACGCCATTATGAATGTAAGGAGGATGAAAGCCTATGATAAAACCACAAAACCTACTGCCGAACCTTTCTCCCCGGCAGCCTTTAGAAGATGAATATATCAGCGAAACGGACGGTCTGATCTACTGTTCCAAGTGCCACACCCCACGGCAGAAAAAGATAGAATTTTTAGGAGAAATCATGTTTCCGATCATCCGCTGCCAATGCCAGCAGGAACAATATGAAAAAAAAGAAGCAAAACGAAAACACCAGGAATTTCTGGAACACATCTCCCGGCTGAAATCCAGCGGTCTGCAAGACCCGGCTTTAAGAGAATTCACTTTTGCTCACGATAACGGTATCAACCCGGAAATTGAAAAGGCAAAAAATTATGTTACTCACTGGGAGGAAATGAAATCCAAGGCCATGGGGCTGCTGCTCTGGGGTGATGTCGGCACTGGGAAATCCTTTTTTGCAGGCTGTGTTGCAAACGCTCTGCTAGATAAAGGGGTTCCCGTACTCATGACGAACTTCGCCAAAATCTTAAATTCCCTGACCGGAATATATCCGCAGGATCGGAATGAATTTATCAATAGTTTAAATCAGTACAGCCTGCTGATCATTGATGATCTGGGTGTGGAACGAAATTCCGAGTTTGCTTTAGAACAGGTCTTCCATGTAATCGACAGCCGTTACCGCAGTATGAAACCTATGATCATTACAACAAATCTGACGTTGGAAGAATTAAAACATCCGGAAGATTTAGCACACAGCAGGATCTATGACCGAATTCTGGAGCGTTGTGTCCCACTAAAGATCAACAACCAGAATATCCGGGAACTGAACGCTGTAGCTAATATGTCAGAAGCCCGAAAACTACTTGCTTAAAAATCTGACTGGAAACGGTCATAGAAAGGAGACCAATATGACAGATAAAAAAACACAAACAGAAATCAGAAAAGAATTATTACAGGCAAGACACAGAGCAGAGGAAGCACAGGCACGGAACCGTGTGAAAGAGCGAAATGCCCGGACACGCAGGCTGATTCAGGAGGGTGCCGTTTTGGAGAGCATCTTCCCGGAATTCCAGACAATGGAGCCGTCGCAGATCAGACAGGAATTGTTAAACCGTTTCAAAAGAATCTGACACTAGTTGACATCAGCAATTTCTCATCCCGAAGGGCGCACTTACTCACCACCCGATAAGTCGGGCGGTGGTAACCCCTCTGGGGCATGTGCGCTCTGCCGAGAGCCAGTCGTTTCCGTAAACGCAATCGACTGTACAGCCTGCCTGTTCTGTCCCTGCAATCCAGAATACTGCTCCTGCTAATTGTCAGTTACAGTCACGGATATTCCACCGCAGGCTGTCTGCAAAACCTGCCACCGGCAGCTTTTCGCAGTTATTTGTGCCTCATTATTCTGTATCAAAAGGAGGAATGCTTATCGCTATTTACCATTTAGAAGCCAAGATCATCAGCCGTGGAACGGGACGCTCTGTTGTAGCCGCCGCAGCTTACGCTTCCTGTTCACGGCTTTATAACGACTATGACGGTATTACCCACGACTACACCCGAAAACGGGGATGTCAGTATAGTGAAATCTTTTTATCCGATACCGCACCTGCCCAATGGAAAGACCGCCAGACTTTGTGGGACGCCGTGGAAACCGTTGAAAAAGCCAAGAACAGCCGTCTGGCAAGAGAACTGATTGTTGCACTCCCCATAGAATTGGAATTGTCTGACTGGAAGCAGATACTCCGGCAATTCATTCAGGAACAATGTACTTCCAAAGGAATGTGTGCCGATGTCAGTATCCATGACACAGACGGTCACAATCCCCACGCTCATATCCTGCTGACCGTCAGACCATTGGATCAGGCCGGACACTGGCAGGCAAAAACACAGAAAGAATATCTCTGCCGCCGTGGTTCCGAAGAACAGGGATTTACTGCCGAGGAATTCCTGGCAGCAAAACAGGAGGGTTGGGAGAAACAATATCCGTATCAATCTGGAAAGAAAAAAACCTATTTAACGCCCTCTGAGGCGCAAAATCATCCAGACTATACCAGAACATCGAAATCCCCAAAAAGCACCAGATATGGACGCCAGAACCCTATTTCCGAAGCATGGAACAGCGAAGAACAACTTCTATGCTGGAGAAAAAGCTGGGAAGATGCGGTGAACCTTTCCCTGCAGCAACATTGTCTTTCGGCTCGTATTGACTGCAGGAGCAACGCAGACCGGGGACTGGAAGAACAGCCCACCATCCACGAGGGCTATCATGCCCGTAATCTGGAAGCAATGGGAATCCCATCTACACGCTGTGCTTTAAACCGTCAGATCAAAGAAGACAACCGTTTGCTGAAAGAATTAAAAGTACAGGTTCAGAAACTTACGAAAGCCCTGAAAGAAAGCATTCCCGCCATTGCATCCGCCCTGGAATCCCTGAGAAGCCGTCTGGTAACACTCCAATATCATATTCTCCATGATACTTCACAGCAAAGTGCTATGTCAGAAGTATTAGATAAAGCTGTCCCGCTTGTAAAAGAATATAAATCTGTTCAGAACAAAATAGTAGTAAAAAGCTCAGAGAAAAAATCTTTACAGGCTGAAAAGAAACTCTGTAGTCCTCTGAAGTTTTTACAAATCCGGCAGTTCAATCAACAAATCTCTGCTCTTACAGAAGAAATCGAAGAGTTAAAAAGTCGGAAAGCATATCTGCTCTCCTGTTTTGATTGTCGCAGTGATTCCGATGTGAAAACGATCGAACACAAGATAGAAAAAATGCAGGATACACAGAAACGTCTGAAAGATCAGTTAGTTTCTTTAGATAAACAAAAAGAAAAGGGTACTCTGAATTTTCTGGAAACCAAAGAAAAAATTTCACCGAAAGATATGGATGCTGTACTGGAAGAACGGGAAAAACTAAGACCGGAAAATATGCAGAAAGTGAAAGATCGTTTAGAGGGAACCTTCCAGTCAGCTTTCAGAAACGATACGCTACTAAGAGCGGAAAAGCTCATCAATTCTGAATTGCAGGAAACGGAATCCTTACACTCTGTCCTGCAAAGACTTCACCAAAAAGAATCTGCCTTAAACAGACAGCCCCGGACACCGAAACGCCACAAAGACTGGGAAAGATAATAAATCTCCCGGCACTACCGCTCACAAAAAAACAACTCAGATTTTTCGTATCTGGGTTGTTTTTTACTTCTCACTTTTCTTTCTGGGATAAGAACGTCTCTCATCCGTAAGTTCCAGCAAGTAATCAATACTGGTTTTATGAAATTCCGCTAATTTGATTAACACCGATGTTGGAATATCCACATCGCCACACTCATAATTACTGTATATACGCTGACTGCAATTTAATATCTCACCCATCTGTTTCTGAGTAAGATCAGCATCTTCTCTTAAATCTCTGATTCTCCGATACATAGCTTCCACCTCTTATCCTCATCATACATTAGCGGAATATTCGCTATTGAATTCTAGCGAGAAATTCGCTAGAATTACTATTACAAGGAGTGAGATGATTATGCACAAAAAACTCAGAAAACTATTATCTGCACTGGGCTATATTGGATTTTTCTGCGGATATTTTTATATCCTGTTCTGCAATTTGGTAGGTGGATTTTCAATGAGCGGAATAGAAACCCGGTGGGACACTTTAAAAATACTATTACTGTCTTTTATCATAGCTGCCGGATTTCCCGGAGTAATCTGTTTATAAAATGTCAAGACCTAATGTACAAAAAATATTATATAAAAATGTACAATTAG
>CAJUFN010000018.1 GCA_910585545.1 uncultured Lachnospiraceae bacterium | reverse complement strand
GATTTCAATGGCTCTCAAGCATGATAAGGATGGCTCCCAAGCTTGATAATAATCACTTTAGCGCTTTTTTGCATCTGGACTGCATGGTTTACCGCCCTCTGCGCCTGCACCGTCTGGGATGCAATACCGGCTGCCTGATCCATCGGGGCAGCATCGGATCTTTCCTCTCTCATGTGCCACCCCTTTCCTATCTCTGTGAATCCCCGTTTTTCGCTTTCGGATTCTCTTTTTTCTTCTTTTTCAGGTCCTTCCTTGATTTAGGCACTTCCCGAAGCTTCCGCTCTTCCGTTATTTTCCGATATTCCTGCTTTCTGCTCTCAGAAGAGGGCGTTCCCTGACTGACACCCGGATTCCTAAGAACCTGCGGCGGCACCGGCGTATCAAAGTCATGATAGACAAGACCGTTGACCTCTTCGCCTGCTTCTAAAATAACTGTTTTACCGCCTTGTCCTGCCCCGGAAAAATCATTATTGGATGAAACACCTCTGTCATAACCCGGTAACGCTTTTTCTCCGCCAGGTACCGGCATGCTTCCTGTTTCTGCTTCTGCTCCGTAGGATTCCCTGCTCTCTATGCCGGCTTCGCTTCCGATCTCGCTTAAAATTCCCTGTGTTCCCATGGAAGGTTCCACTCCTGATGTGTGGCTGCTTTCGGAAACCCCGTCTTTTTCAAAGGCATCCATCCCGCTGCCAATTCCAGTATCTTCAGCACCGCTGTCTCCCAGCACCGTTCCATCTAAGTTCATGTCTGCATCTTCGGCCCCGCAAGCCTCCGGTTCCTCTTCTTCCACCGGATAATCTCCCAATTCCCCGGATGTGCCGCCTTCCATGCCAAAGACGTTTTCCGTATTCTGTTCTTCCATTCCGGCCAGTTCTTCGCTTCCAGGTCCATCCTCCGGCATCATGCCCATTTCCTCCAGGACGCTTCCCTCTCCGTCTGCCATCGGATCAAAATCTCCGGACTCCAGACCTGTCTCTGCCAGTTCTTCCTCCATCCCGCTTCCAAAGTCCGTTCCGTCCTCTGCCTGCATGCCTTCAGCGCCAAATCCCATAGGGATTGGACCGCCTGTATCCGTCATGCCGGAGCCATCCAGATAGGAATCATTTCCTGTACTGCTTCCTTCCCCGTTTCCGGAAGGACTGCCTGCGGTCTGGCTGTTCCCTCTCCCCACGTGAGAAAAGATCCGCCCGGCTGCCATCATAAGCCCCATTGCACCCATTCCGGTTGTAGGACGGCCTAAATTCACACCCAGCGAAGACAGATAGGAATCCATCTTAAAGGTCACTTTGCAAAATCCGATCAGACACAACGTCGCTGCAAAGAACTTGGTAAATCCGTAGTTGCTTGCAGTTATATTCCCGTACCCGGATAAGAACATCTTTAAGCACCAGGAATTTAAGATAATCAGAACCATCTGCCCGCCAAACATCTTTGACCAGGAGGCAAGGATGTTATTGGTTGCCTTAGATCCCCCGGTCCCAAATGCCAACGGCGCCGTATAGGAGAACACGCCCAGTAAGACATACCGTTCTGCTATCACAAACAGCATTTTAAAATAGTTCCACGCCACAACAAACTGTAAGATCAATGTCAGAAGTGAAATGTTTAAGCTGTCAATCCCAATTCCTGCTGTGATTCCCTCTAATACAGAGACATACTCGGAAAAGCTGCTCACCTCAATCTCGGTCCCTGCCACCCACTGGTAAGGCGTTCCCGCCACCTTCAAAATGTAATCCACCATCGGCTTTGCCGCCACAATAAAAAACAGGCAGATTCCACTGCGTAAAACCAGTTCCACCGGGTCTTCGCTTGCAATACCTGCCTTCCCAAACATGCTTTTAAAAAGCTGCCACACGCAGATTAAAAGCAGCAGAGCTGCCCCCATAGGCAGAATCGCATTGGAATACAGCTTCCCTGCCACAGAAAACAGCTCTTCAAATAAACTTAAGTCACAGGATAAAAGTTCCGTAAACATGTCCGTCACCAGAGACATCATATCTACAATAAACTGCGAGCACATCTCCCGGATACCTTCCATCAATAATTCTAATAACCAACCCATATCTTATCTGTCACCCGTTAAGGCATCCCCCTTTCTGCCGGGAGAGCGCCGGCATGTTTTTATCTGCCCGGCGTTTTTAGCCGCCGAACATACTCTTTGGAATAATACTCTCAAAATACGTTACGATAGCGCCAAGCGTCATGAGCGCCGCCCAGCATACGATAATCCGTTTCAGCCATGACCTGGATTCGTCCACCGTACGTCCTGATTTTGAAAAATTCATCAGAAACAGGCACACTGCCGAGCATACGACAGCCGCCACAGTTGCAATACCGGCCACATCCTTATAGACCGTCTGCATAGCATTCTTCGCCGTATCAAAGATCGTATCCGCAAACACAGGTGATGCAGATACAGCCAGTAAAACGACCGCAAGAAACGCTGTAAACGCAAACCGGGGAATCAGCTTCACAAACTGGTTCCCCGGCTCCTTCACCTCCATGTTCTGTTCTCTTAAATTTCCTGCCAATGAGTCCCCTCCCTTCTGTTCTGAAAAAATGACATGAAAAAAGACAGCCCCATTTATCGGCTGCCAGCTCCCTGTAATGTCCTGCGGCTCTCCATGCAAGTCACCCGCATGCACAAAACTTTACTTTACCATTGTATACGGACGAGAATTGTATGTCAATATCACAGGAGCCGCAATACCGTCGCATTTCCGTCGCAATTTGATTCTCTTACAATAATTATATTCCTTTTTAAAGTATAGGGCACAGATTTCTCTGCACCCCCATAAATAACCATCTGAAATACTTTTGTCATATACGAGTATCTCCCTGACAAATCAGATACCTAAATCAAAGTTCATTCTGTCTGCCAGATACAGCGGAACTGTATATACTTTTCCATCTCCAGAAGTTCCGCCTTTCGTATCCCCTTTTAAGAGATACAGATAGTTAAGCTTTCCATCCTCCAACAGTCTCTTTGCAGTCTTTGCAATAGCATCCGTACTCTTTACCTCTATCCCGTAATTCTTATAGTCCATAAGGCTCCTTACATAAAAATCCAATTCACCCTTCGTTTTCTGATACAGGGCAAACCAGGGAGTATTGCCCGCAATTTCTCTTCTTTTCTGCATTCTCTCACGCAGGCACAGATAAACATAATTTTCTGCCAGCAGCCCCTTTACCTGTTCAGGCGCCGCACCTGTTGTTTTGAGAAAATAGTACGCAATCCCCAAATCAAGGAAGTAATATCTGCAGTTCTCTTTAATCTGTAAATAATCACAATCCGTACTTTTTGACGCATACCCTATGATATGGGACTGTGCAAGCCAGCTAATCGCATGGTTTACCATCTTTTTCGTCGTACGTCCGCTTTCTTCCTGATAGATGATCTTACTAAGCTCTGTCCCTAACTCGCGTACTCCCTGTTTCTCCCGCAGCATCAGAATTGCAACCGCCTGAAACAGCTTTGGGAAAATATCGACATCCATAATATCTGTAAAATAACGGGTGGATTCACTTGTAAAAATATCCATCAGGCGTTCAATCATTTCTTCACATTTCCGAATGTCATGATGTTCCACATAATGCGTTACGACTGCCGGATAACCCCCGATTTTCTGATAGATATCGAAATATTCTTTCAGTTTCTCATAAACAAAAGTCTCTGAACCTCCATAAAGCTCTGCTGTGCGGTAAAGCTCCCCATCTCCAAGCGCAGAAACAAACTCTTCAAATGACAGGGTTCCCATCTGAAGCTTGTCCGTATCTCCGGCTGGGAGAAAGAACTCCTTTTGCAGCGCCTTTCCCAAATAGCTTCCGGTAACAATAACATAAGAATCAAATTCTCTGGCAAGCGTGCGGATCTGGTTATATACCCTTGCTGACTCCTGAATTTCGTCAATAACAATAACCGTATCTTCACCATCTGCAAAATCCTGATTATATAACCGGAATGCCTCTTTTAATATCTGATATTCCGGCCTTGGAGTTCCCGGCGTCCAACTTGCTGCCTGTTCCAGGCAGTCCAGAAAATCTTTTCCGCTTTCCTCTGCCATATTAATATAATGGAAATGCTCAAAATTCTCTTTGGCAAACTTCTTCAATATATATGTTTTTCCTACCTGCCTTGCCCCCTGAAGCTCCAGTACCCTGCCTGTTTTTTCTGTCTTCCATGCAAGAAGATCTCTATAAATCATCCGTCCCAGTTCCATATTCGCCACCCTTTTTATTCCAGTTAGCCTTTAGTGTAGCAGGGCATGAATCACTCCATGCTCTGTCAGTCAAGACTCTGTAACTTCTCCTGAATTTTTAATACGTCTTCCTCTGACAGCCTGCTGATTTGTGCTATAAAAGGAACTGACATTCCTCCCGCTTTCAGCATATCAGAAGCAATCTCAATATTTCTCTCTTGGCGTCCTTCTCGGTATCCTTCCCAGTATCCTTCCTGGCGTTCTTTCTCCATGACCTTCTCTTCGTTATATTCAGTAAGGAACATACTTTTCACCTCTGCTCGATTTTCCAAAAGAAACGTTTTACTCACATATTCAGCATCTCATCAAGAGCTACGTCCACAGCCGCATCAGGCTCCATCTTTTCACTTTGATGCCGCCTCACTGCATCCAAGAGCCATACATACTCCTTGTTCCTTTCAAAGAATTCGTCCGAAAGCCGCATCAATTCCGAACTAGCTTTCTTCATCTTCATTATAACAGATTTTCGTAAACCTGCAACGTCCGCTATAAGATTTCAGGACAGCTGCTTTCCTCTTTTCTTCCGTATCCCAGCTCGGAGGAAATAAAATATTACCTCCCTTGACATATTTCCCATCTCCGTCACACTGTACCCTGATATGTGTGAAAAAGAAACTTGTCATAATAAAATCCATGTATGTCTGTCCGTTCTCATAATGTATCCCGAAAGCATGCCCTCTTCCCTTCAGTGGATACCCATGCTCCTTAACCGGTCTGTCAATCAATAAACCATCTGGAATACAAAACTCACAAGGCATCTGCCTTACATCAAATGTAGTATAAAAGTCCGTATCATGCCAGAAATCATTTTGGGAAAAGAAGTATGTATATTCCATCCCTTTCGTCCACTGAAACCAGGACACGCCCTTTAAAAGTAGAAGTTTTCCATTGCACTTTGCAGAATCTCCGAAATTGCATGGTAATGGTATTCTCATTTTCACTTTCCTCCTACTATTCGGTTTCAACTATCCTAATCCTTTTATTTACATAAGCAAAAAATTCTCCCTGATACTCCGCTTCCGTAAGTTCTGTCAGTTTCTCCATCTCCTTACCGAACAGTTCAATATTGTTATACTTCTTTATGAGTTTTGAATTTGCAGTGATTTCTAAAAAATATAAATGAACGAAAAGTTTTCCTTCTTTCGCATAAACATAGCTTATCTGTCCGATCTTCCCTTCTCTTGATTTAAAATAGGACTCTTTGAACCTGTCAGTATAGAAGCTCTCCATCTTTGCAAATAAAGCATTTTTCCTCTTCCTCTCAGCATCCAGCTTTTCTTCTAACTCATTCTGACTATTCAAGCACTCATCTAACTCTCTGTCATATGGACTTATAAATATACTTATCATCTTCTTTCCTCCTTCAACCGAATCGTCATTTAACTAAAGTCCCACGCATCTGTTCCATAAAGATTATGGCTTTTCCTTGTCAATGTAATTCCATCTGTCATTTCATCCCTGCAGCTTTTCTTCACCACCCTTCGCATTCCCCGCGAAGTGCATCTTTTTATATAACGCTTATTTCTAATCCCAGCAAACCTATTTTTGTGATACATTCCCATAAAAACCTCCTATGTCCTTTATTCTATAATCCATATCCCCGCGAAGCGGATAGTCCGGCTCACCGTCTGGATCATTACTGGAAGCCCGAAATAACCCGTCATGCCTTTCTTCCGGCATTTCTCCCGGATCACAATATTTCCAAAGTCTTCCCATTTCATCCTTATATACCCGGTGCCCCCATGAATCCACTCCAACAAACGAAACGTGAATGATTTTGTCTGGAACAGGCATCAGCTCATACTCCATCGCGTCTTTGGGATGAAGCGGTGCTTTGTACTCAATATATCCCCATGCTTCCTGCCCAATTTCCTCACAATACATTCTGGAATCAAAGTTGACAATATTAAGGACTTCCTTAAATGGTGACTTCGGATAATTCCCCGGTGTAATCGGTCGCTGTATACTATAATATTTCATCTGCTTTCCTCCTTGTCTTCAGTTTTACAATACTTTGTGCCAGCCAAAGCACAATCCTCACATCCCATGTTTAAAAAACACTGACCACAATGTATGATAGATCTGCTTTGTTCTTCATATTCTTCCTTAATTGTTTTAGGGCAAGTACCGTTTATGCATGCCACACCAACATAACCTTTACATCCTTTTTCCATATCAAAATTCACACCTCCATAATATTCTTGACAAATTACTACCGCTGCAGAAACAACATCTCTGCAGCGGCAATAACTTCTATCTCCATCCTCTCTTATCTTACTGCAGCCATACTTCCTGCGGCATGTTTTCTATAAGCCTGTCCAAATCATTCACTTCAGGGGTATGGCTCCACCACTTAAATCCATCCGTTGACTCATTCGCTTTTTCATACTGTTTTTCAATTTGATCCACCATTTGAAGATAACCCGTGTTTGAATCACGCAATATATCCATCGCCGCCTTAATACAGTCGTATCGGTGCTGCAATCCAATATATGCCTGAAAAATCTTAAAACAGTACTGAGCTGTTTTAATTAATTGATCTTTTGTAAGAGCCTTCATTTTCTTTACCGCTTCTTCGTTCGCCCATTCACTTTCAATATAATCTAAACCAAAGTAATCATGCTCATATACATCATATCCAACCATTTCATACCCCTTCCCTACAGCTACGAAAAAAAGGTCGAAATACTCTGGCACATACTCTTTTCTCAAGTCCTCCCACATCTGATCGCATTCAGCAGACAGATCAGAAAACATCATCCTAAATTCATAGGCATCATCTTCATCTCCATCCAGCGCATTAAGAAGAGTTTCTTCATGGTAGTCAAGATAATATTGTACGTCATCGCACTCATCTCCGATTTCACACAACGCTTCTTTTATCGCATCAAGGTTTAAATCTTTTACAATGGGCTTCTTATACCGTAGATTCATCGCTTTCCATCGCTTTGTTTCTTCAGCATTCACTGATATATACCTCCAAATTTCTTTCTTGTCTTCAACTACATTACCCTTCCCGAAGCATAGGAAATCTTTCTATCAGTAACCTTTTCCTTGTTTCTGGATGAGACAGCGGAAAATTATACGGGCTTCTCTCGACTCCAAGGAGTATATCTCCAGCAATAGTATAGCCGTGTTCGTCAGCACCATAGAAATAGGATGCCACCAGATTCATTGGTTTATTTTCTATAAATCCCGAATCATCTACAATCATCACAACGCTGTCTCCAAAAAGATCATACATACGCTGTGTCCTCACGATTTCAAAACACTCTGCTCCGATTGCTTTCGCCTTCTCCTTATAACTCCAATCCGGAAGCTCCACCACCAATATTTGATTTTCTACCGTAATCTTTATTGTTTTTATCATTTTTAATCCCATCAATCCAAAGACAATATCTCTTCCATGTACTCGTTTTCTTTTGCTTCAAACACCTCAAAAAAGAATTCTGCAAATTGTTCTCCATCTTTTCTCTCCGGAGCATCCCCTAACAGGTCACACCACTGCCTGCAGGCTTCTTCCAGCAAAACATTAAAAACAGCCATTCTTTTCTTGTTCTCCGTCACATCATAAATCGTCATATTATCCTCCTCTGCTCCATGCTCTGTTTTTCTATCAGAATCTTTATCGTTTTTATTTCTTTTCACCTACCATTCTTTTTCGATATAATCAATACTATTTGTTGGAAATTCATTATCCTTACAAAAGTCCTTCCAGAGTTCTCCCAGCTCTTTCATGTTATAGGCTGTAAACACTGTTTCATCATCCTCCATAAATCCTATGTGGTAAATGCCCCATCCAGTGATGACAACTCCTTTTCCTGCCTCTCTAATCGTCAATCTTTTCCTCTCCTATGCAGCCACAAGTAGCGCACCGGCTTCATCCTTTTGAAACTCAATGCAGTACCGGATACGGTCTGTTTCAAATTTAATATGTTCCTCCGTCACCTCAACCACACGCTTTACCCTTGCGGTCTCCTTCCATGTCCCATTGCTGAAATATATTGCAGACATTCCTTTTAGCACTGGCTGCACAACTTTCCCATAGATCAATATAAGCTTCTTCTGTTTCATTCGTATTCCTCCTTCCATTCTGATTGTTCCTTGCTTCAATCTCCGGCTCTTCTTAAAATACCCGCACTTCACACTTTAAACAGCAAAAAAAGACACCAATCATCTTCTAAAATAATCAGTGTCTTCCTATCTGTTATCCGCAGAAATCCTGCCAAAATTTTAGTCTGGGCCGTTGCCGAAACAAAAGTTGATTTTTCAGTCTGCTTACTGAAAATAAAATATAACAATTTTATTGTATATCAATATATAGTATTTGTCAAATATATCATCGCAATATATAGTGTATTTTTAATAAGCTGTATCACTCATACATTTATTCCAGCAAACCAACATCCGATTGGCTTCCTTGTGCATACTTCTCAACCGGAAATTTCAGGATGCACTGCAGCATGGTATATACGAACTCCTGATACAAATCTTCATCAAACCTTCCGTTCACAACCGCATATTTGACCATCAGGGGGCGGTACATTTCTATAATCTCCATCATAGCCTTTCTGTCATATCCTCTGGCTTTCCATAATGTCTCCCTAAACTCCATCCTTTCCGCCTCCTAAAATCTTACGGATTTTCTTTACCGCATTATAGTATGTATTTTCTGCCTTCTTCTCTGCCATCCCTACAATCAGGCCAATCTCTCGGAATGATTTTTCGTAGAAGATCCGCAGCACGATCACATCCTTCTGCCGCTCTGCAAGCGAAGTGATTGCCTGAAAGAGCTGGTAATCCTCGATCTGATCCAGCAACAGCCGGCTCTCTATAATACCATGAAAAATCTTATCTGACAGAAAATCCCGCTCTCTTAACAGTTCTTCTATCCCCTGCCCTGGAACTGCCAGTTCTTCCTCATAATTCGTTTCATTTCTCTCCACGCTGCATTTCTTGTCCAGATAATGCCCCTTCGTATTCTTAACCGCCTGCTTCACATAAGCGCTGAAATGGTTTCTTAATTCATCTGTATTCTTACGTTCCATATTTTCCTCCTGAAAGTTTTCTTGAAAGTCATCTGTTTCACCGAAAACTTCAGGCGGTGGACGCGCACCGGGGATTCCCTTACTTCTCCCCCGGATATAGAAAATATTCCCATATCGGATATTTAAGAAATAACTGTATGCCGTCTTCCTGCACATACAGGTACAAAAAAAGACTGTCAGGAAATGTTCCCGACAGCCCGGCAATACTATAAGTTTTTTAATACTCCTGATAATACTAACCTAAATCCCAAGTTAATAAAAGCAAAGAGTATTTGTTGTATCTATCCCCTGAGATTGTGCCTTTCCCATGTGCTTTAATTTGATAAAGTGTTTCCCTTGCTTTATCCTAACCCCGGAAAGGCATCTGAATTCTTACTTTCTGCCTACTTTTCTTCTGCCTGCTATTTCAGAAATACTTCTCCACTCCTCCTATCCAAAAATTCCTCAATGTCTCCATCAAAAGATGTGACCTCATCTAAGACAAATTCTTCCACTTTTTCAAAATTACAGTCAATCTCTTGGGATGTCATGGCTTCCAGCTGATCCCGCTCCCGTTCAATATGATCCAGAATTTCCGTTTCCTTTAATCCGGTTTCAAATTGATACCCACATTCCGGGCAGAGCCTTACCCTTCCCGGAACACAGGCGCCGCATTTGGGACAAGGCTTAAACTTCCGCCTTTCCCATACAATACTGCTGATATATGCAATCTCTCCTAAGCATCCTCCCAAAATCACTGCACATCCGGCCTTCCAGTTCCAAAACTGTACACCTAAGCCAACGATTTGAAGGATATTAAAACAATAAAGCCTTCCCATCTTCATTCCTGCACACCTCCGATTAAAATAAATTGCCAACCACTATTCCATGGACATCACTCTTTTCAATCCGCCCAAACACCCTGGAATCCAACGACACTTCCAGATTCTCCCCAATTAAAAAATATTGGCCTGGAGACAGGATATACTCCTGCCTCCCGCTTTCCTCCTGTCTTCCATGGACAGGTTCAGCCACTTTTTTACCGTTTAAATAAACTCCCCCATTATCAATGATAATAGCGTCTCCTTCCCCTGCCAGAACCCGTTTTACTACCATCTCATCCCGTTCATCTATGTATGCGGTTACGGTATCCCCATTTTGCGGGATCCCCCATTTTCTCAGCAAAAGAACATCACCCTCATAGAAAACAGGCTCCATAGACTTCCCACTGACATATGCAATATCAAAAAACATCCGAAATACCAGCACTGCTGCGAATGCGGCCAGGACTGATCCTGCCACTTTTCTTATCCTTTGTTTTCCATGCGTATCCATCCCCCCCTATTCCATATCCTCAAACATTGCGTAATTCTGCCGCATCAGTTCTGCCTCTTCCTGATCCATATCTCCAGTTCCGCTGCTCTCCACCCGAATCAATCTGTCTCTTCTTTCCTCTCCCATATCTGAAAGCATATCTTCCTTTCTCCCAATTCTTCCCTCTCTGGGTTTGTCTGGAACTGGATTTTCTCCGTCCTGCAATGCCCAGTATGCCAGCACCGCCTTCACCACATATCTTGCCTTCTTCCTGCCGCAGCTATTCAGGAATGCACTGACCCGCTGGTGGTCTTCATCCGTCTCGTCAAATTTCAGATTAAAACGGTATTCATCCTGTTTTCTCATAAAAACCGCCTCCTCAGATTAATAGCTTCCTTTGTCATACAGGTATTTTTTCTTATATCCCAACACATTCACCTTAGAATCATTGATCACATAATACTCTCCCCGGTATCTTCCCCACACCTTTTCGATAATCTTGGATAACAGGATGGAACCGCCGCCCACAAAGACTGTGACAGACAGCCGTAGGTCAATCCCGCATTCCCGGAGCATACCAAGCGCATCTGACATATGGTTTTCTGCAAGCTCTGTTACTCTGTCTTCTATCCCCTGGTCATACATGGAAGCTTCCCCCAGAATAATCGCGTCCATATCATTTTCCTTCAGATCCAGGTCGTATTTCTCACGAATCCCCTTATTGATACGCTGGTACATGGAAATCACCCCTCTGTCGGTGGAATCTGTATATTTCCATGCGATCATCCCCTTTTCCAGAAGCATATAATCAAGCGTAAACCCGCCAATATCCAGCAGCAGGACCTTCTTTTTAAACAGGTTTAGCTCCCTTGCCACATATAAATAGGCTGCATAGGTCTGCATATGGACATATACCTGTGAGAAAGAAATCCGGTAAGTCATCCCCATATACTCAAACTCTACAACTTCCCCGCCCCGGTAGAAATATTCCCTGAACTTTTTATACTGCCCCCGGTAATACAACGGCGGAAGCCCTACCACCAGATCTATTTCTAAAATTTCCCCCGGCAGGAACAGTCTGGGCGGCTTTAATTCCCGCAGTTCCTTGGCAACGGCAAACAACGTCAGGATATAATAGCGCTCATCTACGGATTTGTCCGGAAGATATACATTCCTCTCCGAACTCAGCCGGTAATATCTGCCCTGATATTTTACTGCTTCTTCCCCTTCTCCAGGGATATCCTCCAATACGGATAGCCCTGAATGGAACTCAAAATGTTCCGTCTTAATTGCTTTGTTTCCTGTATCAATCGGCATCATCAACATCATAAATCTCCTTTCCGGTCTTAAAAACCTGTCTAATTTCATATCACTCATTTTATGCGCATGAATGGTTAGCACCTACTATAAAATTTTTGTGTTTTGCAAGTCAACAGTATTTCTAGCCAGATTCATAATTATTTTTAAAATATTCCATAATTTTTCTGCTTTCCTCTTCATAGCCCCATAAAATCCCGCTGACTGCCTCAAATGCCTGATCCCGCCAACGAAAGTACGTTGCCCGGTGAATCCGTGTGATCTTTGGGAAATGAGGCTCCAGCTTGTCCAGAATCTCCTCGATATTCTCTGCCCGGTAAGCTGACAGATAGCTGTAATACAGCACCCAGTATAGCCGTTCCCCCTGGGGATGGAATTTCCGCATAAGCTCCACCGCTTCATCGATTAGTTTCAGGAACTTGTTAGAACGGTTGATGATTTCAATCCGCTCTTTCATATCTCCCAGATCCTGATTAATGTCCATGCCCGCCTGATAAAGGCTGTCAAGAAACGTGTCTATGTCCGTACCATACTCCCACTGTATCCGGTGCTTCATCTGGTTTACTTTAATCTGCATCCTCCAGTTTACGGAACGGTAAATCTTAAAAAGCGCTATAATGTCATGATAGGCTTCATTTTCTTCTCCGTTAAATTGCTTGTTTATGACTCCTGTTCTTCCCATTCGTCCTTGTCCTCAACTTTCTGCTCCTGAAAATGTTTCATTTCCCATAAGCGCTTTTCTTCTTCAGCACTGTGTTTCCCTATGAGAATACAACAGTACATAATTCCTGCACAAAATAGCATTGCTATTACTTCTGCAATTCCTAAAACTATCATATAATCCCTTTCTATTTCCTGTGTATTTGTATTGCGTCTTCCATGTACACCGCCCGAATCATCCGGTTTCCATATTTTGCTGTCAATGTGCCGAACTTCACTTAATAAGAAGCAGGGCTTGTCAGGGATTCTGTAAAATTGGGAAATTATTTTAGAAAATAGAAAGATTTAATATTTTAGATTATGATTACTATGATTTTTAACTATGTTTCGATATTTTCATTTCCACACAAAGAAAAAAGGCTGCCAACTGTGACAACCTTACCTTTTTATCCTTGTGAAAAACCTTGTAGATTAAAATATTACTTTTTAAGCTGCAAGCCATCTTTGAAGGCTTCCCCCACTCTTTCTCCCACTTTGTAATAGCCATGAGTGTAAGGATCAAAAGCGATGGCATTTACCAAAGCCATGTCAACCTTATCTTCAACCATGATACGCTCATCTGCCGTAACATTTACAACTTTACCAATCACACCGCAGCCATATTCATTCTTCTGATATTCGATAAATTCACACTCTAAGCAGAGAGGAAATTCATTGATAACCGGGGCGTCCACCAGTTCGGCTTTTGATGCAGTAAGTCCGCTGTTTTCAAATTTATCTGCCACCCGGTTACCGGACTCGACACCGAAATAGTCCGCTTCAACTACATGAGCCGCGTCAGCAATACTTACTGTAAAGGCGCCCCTTGCCTTGATATTTTTTACTGTTTTGTGCGTTTCAGTCAAATTGAGCGCCACATTTCCCCTCTCCTGCATGGTTCCCCAGGCAGCGTTCATAACATTGACGCTGCCATCTTCGTTGTAAGTCGCTACCATTAAAACAGGCATCGGGAAAATACCCTCGGTTATATTCAGTTTCTTTCTCATTATCGCTACCTCATTTCTTTCATAAAATTGACAGGACCTGTATTCTAATATATAATTATAGTCGGTAACAGCAAAAGCGCAAGTACTATTTTATTTGTAAGGTACTATCTTTGAGGAAAGTATAAAATGATAAAGAACTATATTGAAAAAGCAAATTTTGAAGATACCGGATTCAGTTATACATTATCGCTGATCTCCGGCAAGCATAAGATGGTGATCCTCTACTGTCTGATGGAATTTGAAGTTGTAAGATTCAACGAATTAAAGCGATATCTGAAAAATGTGTCGGACAAGACTCTCAGCAACAATTTAAAAGAGCTGGAGAAAGACCGGCTTATTATCCGAAAAGAATATCCCCAGATTCCTCCAAAGGTGGAATACCGTCTTAGTGACAAGGGAAAATCTTTGATGGTAATTTTAGACCAGTTATGTATCTGGGGCGAAAACAACAGGGCACATTCATAATCGATCCAAATATTTTATAAATTCTTTTACGGCTTTAGAACTTCCCTTTTTATCAGGCATGGCAATGCCAATCTTCCGATATGCCGGCATTTCCAGACTTTTTATCACGATATGATAAGGAATCCTTTGAAGAACCAGACTTGGCAGTATACTGATGCCGAGTCCGGCTTCAACCATAGACATGATGGCATAGTCATCCCATGTTGTAAACCTTATATCTGGTTTCAGGTGGTTTTTTCTAAATATATCAGAGACTACAATATTCTGATCTTTTTCAAGCAGCAAAAAGGGTTCTCTGCACAACGCATCCATAGGAAACACATCGCAGTCCGCCAATGGATGATTTTCCGGCAGTACGGCCATAAGTTCATCCTGGGCAAGAAACATTGTCTCAAGCTGCGGCAGGGCGGGTAGCCTTAAAAAGCCAAAATCCACACGTCTCTCAATAATCCATTTTTCAATTTCCGTATAATCTCCCAGAAGGAGTTCATACTCAATCTGCGGATAATCAGTCTGAAAAGCTTTGATCATCTTAGGCAGCCAGTGAGTCGCCACACTGGAAAATGTGCCAATACGAATGATACCGGACTTTAAACCATGCAAATCGTCTACTTTCATCTGCAATTTTTCATATTCT
This sequence comes from uncultured Lachnospiraceae bacterium, assembly GCA_910585545.1. Lineage (GTDB taxonomy): Bacteria > Bacillota > Clostridia > Lachnospirales > Lachnospiraceae > An181. Next base: position 27,115 of record CAJUFN010000018.1, on the reverse strand, counting down.
GCACAGAGGCTTGCCGCATAAGGCAATAGCTCCAGTCCGTCAGAGGTCAGATGGATGCCGGATCGTTTTCGCTCCAACAGTATCATATCCCACTCCTTTTCCAAGTCGGAAATCATACGGCTAATCCCTGACTGAGAATAGTTCAGTGCCAAGGCGGCCTTTGTGAAGCTTTTATATTCTACGGCTTTTACAAATGCCAAATATTTTTGCAGATTTGCATCCATAAAAAACGACTTTCCTTTCATCAAGAGTAACAGTAAGATTCGAAATCCTCATATATAATATGAGATATATTCGTTTTTATTATTCCTTAGATTATGATACACTATTAACAGGTCATAGCGCAATGGCAAATTTTGATGTTTATATGGAGATGAACAGATGTTTTATATTAGTGAGATTATGACAAGCGAGCCGCAGGAATATAAGAATCAGCTGCAGAAAGAAACCTATAAGGCATTGGCACAGCTTAAGATTCCTTTTGAACGGGTAGATACAGATGAAGCGGTTACCATGGACGACTGTGTATTGATTGAGTAAAAATTAAATATGAAAATGGTAAAGATATTATTTTTATGTAATCGGAAGAAGACGATTTTTTACCTGTTTGTCACTACAGGCGAGAAAGCGTTTGATACTAAAAATTTCAGCAATGCATTGGGAATTTCCAGAGTATCTTTTGCTCCAGCGGAACTGATGGAAGAGATGTTAGGCAACAAGATTGGGGCGGCAACGGTATTCGGAACGATTTTGGACCTGGACAGGGATGTACAGGTAATCATTGACAAAGAGGTGGCAGACGAGGAATACTATGGCTGCAGCGATGGAACAACAACCTGCTACATGAAGATCCGGACTGCGGATATCATTGACAAATTTTTACCATTTGCAAAACATAAACCAGTGCTTGTAGACATATAGTTAATGCTAAGTTTACAATAAACGGGCAATCTGGAAATAAATATTGTCTTTCTCTAACTTAAAGGGGACCGTAAAAATCCTATCTACTTTTTGTTAATATCTATCCAGATATTTTTTTAATCCATCAGGACGGCGGACTTCCGTCCGCCTGTCCGCACCTGGTAATTAACTAAACAATATTTACAGCCACATACCCATTCTCAGTTTTTACAATCTGCTTTTCCTCCAAAAGCTCATTGGTACTGCTTCCATAAAATGTCTGAACGGATCTATAACTGCCAAAGAATTGATTGGTCTCAAGATAAAATTCTTCGCTCTCATCCAGCTCATCTTCCATTGTCAGTCCATGCGCCTGCAGAATATTTTTTAATGCAATCTCTTTCCATTCTTCATAGGTCTGCTTTTTTCTATCTTCCCCGTAAAGCAGATATTCGATACCTTTCAGGTGATTTTTGTCGTACCATTTCCAGATCTCCTCCCTGTCCGTTCCTTCCGGGAAACAGATAAGCGTTTGCTCTTTTGATCTTCTCCCATCTTCAAAATCAGCCAAAAGAGCAATCTTGTATTCCTAGACCAAAACCAGCCTATATTCTTCGTCTTCTTTAAAAATAATCTGTTCCAAGTCCTTCCAAAGCTGTTCAATCTGCCGGTAACAATATCCCGTTTCCTCACTCCAATCACAGAGATCCTCCTTATACAGACATTCACTGCAAAGCATAAGCTTCCGTCCGCATCTTGCACAGAACGCCTGATAGCCATGTTCTGTTACATCCCATTCCAATGTAATTTCCTCGTTGCAATGCGGACAGTATTCTGTAACTCTATTGCCAATGGACTTGGAAAAATCCTGATTATTTACCTGCTCCCTTTCCTCCATCTTCTTGATCGTTGAAACGCCTCTCCAGAAGAAACTTTCCAATTCCTGAATTAATTTGGCGAAATGTCTGATAGACCGGATACTCTTCCCATCCATTGTCACCTCAAGAACTTCATCATCTCCGCCCGGCAGATCGGTTCCGTTTTCATCCCACCAGTTCGTTAATATATCCGAAACTGATTCAAATGTCCTTTCTATTTCCCGCCCCTCTATATTGATTGTTTTTATCCTGATCATCTCTTCTCACCTCTTATATCTTTACCGATTCAGCCGCATCTTTTATGGCCTCTGCAATTGCATGTTCATAGGTCATATTATTTTTATCAAGATATGTCCTCAGTAAAAATGTTGCCTTTTCTATAAACTTCTTATTTCCCTTAAACTTAGGATATTGTTCTTTTGTCAGATATGTTCCCATATTTTCTCTCACATTCTCCATATCATAAATATTTTCCTGCTCCTCATAAGCCAGGAACAACTCCTGCTCTGTCAAAATAATCTTCTTTCCTTCTCTATAAATCTCCATTTTCACATTCTCCTTAACATTAAAACTACATTGCATGCGTTTTTAAGAATGTCTGAAACACTCTGAAAGTCCGCATGAATCTAACCCACAAAATTCCCTGTTTCCTTCCTCTTCCTGTATAAACGGATGGCATACCCTATACTGATTTTCGTTCAGAATCTGAATTACTGATTCTTTTATCTCTTCCACTATGCCTATATTCCAAGGAAACCTTTTTGCGTAATCTTCTTCGTTTTCCAGCTCCAAAAGCGTAAGGCACATCTGATATACTGCCTGATCCATCTCATCCATACGCTCTATCATAGAGTCAGTAAATTCGAGATATTCGTCCTCATGATTCGCTTTTTTCACCGAAGCCGTTTTTGCTGCTCTTTTAATAATTTCAGAAAAATAAATCCTCTGCATTTCTAATGAGCCATATTCTCTCCAGTCAAAATATTCCGCATCTTTATCCTCCAGAATCCCTCTGTTTGCGATGACCTTCAATCTGCGTATGATTTCTTTGACTGAAGGAAATGGTACCTTTCTGTCAGTTGTATAAAATAGATACATATACCCTCTTGAGTTAGATTTTTTTGTATTGCCAATAATAATGGCTTTAAATCCCGCATCATTCTCTACCAAAATTTCCGCTGTTCCTAATTTCTGATTCCAGGTAATATTATAATACTTAAATATTGGCTCCCTTTTTAAACTGTTATATCCATCCTTAATCTTTCTTGCAAGTTCTTTATAATCCATAGCTGGTCTCCTTTAAAATTAAAAAAAGGCACCGACTATTCCGTAAAATAATCAATGCCTTTCTGCTTTTACCTATTGTTCCTTACTTTACCTATGCGATCATATCTAAAAATTCTGTTTCTGAAAGAATTTTTATTCCTAATGACCGTGCCTTTGCCAGTTTACTTCCGGCCTTTTCGCCGCAGATCAGATAATCCGTATTCCTGCTGACCGAGCTGCCCGGTTTCCCGCCAAGCTCCCATATCTTTGTATTGATTCCATCACGGGTAAAATTCATGAGCTTTCCCGTAGCAACAATCGTACATCCCTGAAATGGATTGCTGGAAGTAACAAGTTCCTCCTCTGTCGCTTTGATCTCCACAGGTCTGAAGTTCATTTCCATCTGCAAATCCCTCCATAAGTTCAGATTATCTTCATCCGCAAACCATGTGTGAATGTTCCGGTTCAGAGTATCCCCAAAATCTTCCAGCTTCGAAAAATCATAGTTTCCGATAGCTGCCTTCTCGAACCTATTAAGACTCCCTTCAAATACTTCACACAATACCCTGCTCTTTGTCCTTCCGACCATCGGGATATCCATTGCCGTCAGATAATGGACAAAATCCGTATTCCTGCTCTCATTGATCGCCGCCCAAAGCTTTTCATAAGATTTTTCCCCATAGCCTTCCAAAGCAATCATCTCTTTCCGATATCTGTCCAAATGGTAAATGTCCTGGAATGAGGTAAGCCACCCGCACTCCAGAAACCGGCGCAGATTTGACTCGGAGATTCCGGATATGTCCATTGCTTTTTTCGCTACAAAGTGGACATATTTTTTGAGAATCTGGCTGTCACATTCCGGATTGTCACAATGCAGCGTTTCCAAAACTTTTTCTTTATTCGTTCTCCCTTTCCGTATTCTTGTAGGACTGCCGCAGCAGGGACATTGAAGCGGATACGTGCCATAGTAGAACCCCCGGTCAAGATTGTCTTCTATATGGGGAATGATCATATTCCGCTTTGAAACCAGAATCCGGCATCCGGGAACCAGCTCCAGATTCTTAATGAACGACAGGTTATGAAGGGATGCCCTTGAAACATCCGCGCCGTCAATCTCCACAGAATCAAATACTGCAACCGGCGCTAAGTCTCCGGACCGTGAAGGTGTCCATTCGATTTCCTGTAGTGAGATTTCATAAGTTTCATCCTCAAATTTGTAAGCAAGCCCATCCTTATAATGGTGTCCTGTTTTTCCGCATTTTGCAGAATAACTAAGACTGTCATAAATGAAAACCAGGCCGTCTATAGGAAGTTCTTTCTCCCCTGCAATATCCTCCAGTCTCTCAATCTGCTCTTTAAGCTCCTTCTCGCTGTATCTTCCTGCTTCCAGCCATACATAAGGGCACGTATCAAATCCCAAAGCTGCAAGCTGCATCAGCTTAAACTCCCGGCTGTCAACGCCCTCTCCTCCATCCAGCCCTTCTAATACATTGAACGGGATAAAATTGATATGCCTTCCTTTGCACACTTCCGGATTCAGATTGCGGACAGACCCGGAGGCTAAGTTACGAGCATTTTTATATGGTTCTCCATTCCCAACCCGGATCGTATCCTTTAGCTGCTGGAAAACATCCTTGTAGATAAATGCCTCCCCAACTGCAACAAATCTTTCCTTATAGCTGATCGTAAGAGGAACATTTTCAAATGCAGGGATATTGTGGGTGATATCTTCCCCAATATCACCGTCACCGCGGGTAGATGCCTGTACCAGCCTCCCTCCTTCATAAATAAGCTTGACAGTCAGTCCATCCAGTTTCAGCATCAGCAGCGTATCCTGATTTTCCGTAAATTCAGCCAGCTCCCTGATCTGCTTTGTCTTTTCAAGCGAAAGCAGCGCCTTGGGATGCTTTACTTTTGCTAACTCGCTAACCGGATAATAACCGACATTCTGCGTTGGGGAATTAGAAAAGATAATGCCAGACTCCTTCTCCAGCTCTGCCAGATGGTCAAAGAGACGGTCGTATTCCTGATCCGTCATTGTTGGGGAATTCCGATTGTAATAGGCATCCCTCTGTTCATTCAATGTCTGTACTAATGTTTTGATTTCCTGTAACATATTTCCTGTAGCTCCTTTCTTTTTTGTTTGAGTGAAAATTTGTCCTCCTTTCCGACAAAATCTCTGTTTAAACACAAAAAAAGACACTGATTATTCCATAAAAATAATCAATGCCTTTCTGCATTCCAAACATAATGGCAGAATAAATCTGCAAAAATTGAGGTTCTAATCACTCTACTTAGAACAAAAATTTCTTAATTCCTTCTGTATCTTGGAATTATAAATATTGACACATTCATTTTATATGTAAAAACGATCTCTGTCAACAGTACCATCCTTTTTTCCATATATTATTTACAACTCAACTTTTCCTGAATATTACAGTACTGCAGAATCGCCAATTCAGTCAATACGAACTCCTTGTTCCAGTGACACAGAGCTAATTTTCACTGTTTTGTAATGCCAGTACTTTTTCTTTATTTCCAAACTTCATTTTTTGCCATACTCTTTGACGATTTTTAAAATCTTTAGAGCCAAAAACATAATAATGATCAAGTACGAGCAACCTAAGTAATTTTGCAGCAAATATATTATCTTTATCCTTATAGCTATCATACTCATTTAAGATTAAATCAACTGCAATAGTTCCAAACTCATTTAGCTGAATAGAATCTCTTACAAGATTATATCCTATTTTATCATTTAGTGATGATTGCGCTATAACTGGCATTAACGCCTTATTTGCCACAGAATTCGCTAGGTTTCTTATCATTGCATAAGACAAAATCCCAAATAGGTTATCCATAGAAGAACTAAGCTTACCACTAAGTTCTTTTATTTTTTCTAGCTCAATTTGAGATGGTGCAGGTTGTAGTTTTTTAGAAATATCTTCAAATATTCGTTCCATCCCTCCATAGAGGATATCACTCGTATATGATAATGTTCTCATTCCAACAATATAAATTGTTTCAAGCAGGTCATTTTTTACATCACCTTTTATTGTACCCGGATAATTTTTTAAAATTTGCCCCATCACTTCTATTGTCTTAAAAGCATTATCTAAACTATATACATATTCCCTACTTTCTTCAATTATTTCAGCTTCTTTCCTTTTTTTACTTTCCCTTTCTTGTCTATCACGTACCTCCAATAATTCTTCTTCTCTCACTTCTATATCTTTTTCTGGAATAAAATCTGATTTTAAATACTCATCAAAAGATAATTTAATTGATTTATGTTCTCCAAAGTCAAAAATATTTTTATCTGATAAAATTCTCTTTGCATTTTCCAATACTGTTTCAATTATAAAATCATCTTTTGATAAATGACATAAAAATATCATTATATCTCCACATTCTTCTTCATATAATTGACTAGACATTGTTTGCACTTTCTCTCTTGCCCAATTTTTGCTTATGTTATTAGCCAAGTATTTAGCAGTAAAATAATAATGAATATATGGATATCCAAAATTTACCTGACCTTCTTTTTCATTTAAAAGCTCCACTCTGCCATATTCATAAATATACTGTTCTGCATTTGCGTCCGTTTGAAAATCACTATTATATTGATATACTATATTTTTATATTTATCTATCGATATTACTCTTGATCCTTCACTTAACATAAATTCGGCTATATTTGTTAAGATTCCAAAGGCAATATCCCTATGAATATATTCACAATTCTGATTCATATCCAAAATTGATTTTGTTATTAAAAATTCATACAAATACCCATAATTACTTCTTTCCTGATTACTACCGTCCATAGAATATTCGAGTTGCTGAAGTATAATTAAAATATGCGGAGGAATGCACGGCATGTATCCATTACCCTTTAATACATCAATAGTAGACATTGCTTCCGATATTTTATTCCGAACCAAATCATCAACTATAATATCCCCTCCATCCGATAAATAATACCATTTAGTTATAAGTTGATTTCGTCTTCTATAACCTAATTCACTTATTGAACAATGAACATAATCATCTTTTTCCTGATTCAATGATTTATCTAGAAGTTCTACTTCAAAAGTTGTATTTGAAAATGTTAATATATAATCATAAAAGTTGTCAAAATATTCTAGTATCTGCTTTTTGGCAACTCTGTCACGTATCTTTTCATAATTATCTAAAATAAGAACCTTATTTGCCAAATCTAATTGTCTAAATGTATTCACATACTCTTTACCATATGCATAAGATATACAAACCGTTTCATTTTTATACAAATTTTTTTCTGAAATAGTTCCAAATTTTGCACAATCCATGATAATGCTATATTTCCCTTTTTCAATAAAGTCAAAAGCTACATTTTTAGCCAAAGCAGTTTTTCCAGATTTTGATCCACCTGAAAATGAAATTCTTTTTGTTTTTAATATATAATCCAGTAATGTATCCCCTCGAACTGTGACGCTATCTTCATTTATATCATAACCATTTTTTGATTTTTTATATGCCTCTATATCAGGATATACATATAAATCTCTCATTAATACTTTTTCTTTCTTAGGATGAGAAATTCTGATATCTGCGGTTTCTAAATATGTTTGAAATTCTTTCTGAAAGCATAAAAATTTATCATCTTTTGCATCTAACCTTCCCGAAAGTGTGTATGAAATATAATAGATTTCCTTATTATCATCCCAATTATATACATGTGTAGTTTTTTCATTATCTTCAATATAACTAATAATAAATCCACTATTCTTATTATCATCCCTTTCCTGTAATACTTCTCCATATTGTGCATGATAAATCGTTTCTCTTGTTTCAACAGACTCATTTCTCCCAAAATGTTCATGGCCCACAAACACTAAATCAGACTTATTCATAACCCATCTATTAAATTCATTTCTATCGTTTGGATGCATCCAATTACTTGGATGATGGTACACCGTAATAACAATATTATTATCCTTCGTTATTTTTTTATATTCTTTATTAGGGAAATATAAATATCCTGGTTTCTCCTTCCTTTCTGTTAACCAAGCCGAATTCAAAAGATTCATACTTACTATTGTTTTTCCTACTGAAATTTCATATTGCGACAATAATTTAGAATGAGAAATCCTCTTTACCTTAATTCCCTCTAAATTGTCGTATTCAAAGAAATCCACAAAATCAAAAAACTCTTTTTGTTTTTGACATAGTCCTTCTATATAATATGATAAATCCTCTTCCGTAATCTGCTCTCGCTCACTTATAATTTTTCCTCTTCGCAAGTCATCATCTTTATTTCTTTGAATATCCGAAAAATCACAATCATGATTACCTGGAACAAAGAAAAATAAAACTCTCAATTCTTTTCTCTTTACTAGACAGTCTTGAATTTCAGTAAAGAAATTATATGCTATTACGTATTCTTCTTCTTGACCTGATTGAGCAATATCTCCTGATATAATGAATAAAATAATATCTTTCTTTAAAGCATTTTGTAAAATTGCATCACATATTTTTCTTTGTTTTTCCAATATAGTATTCCCACTATTTCCAAAATGTATATCACTTAAATGACATATTGTAATTCTCATCGTTTTCTCCTTATCATATGCTTCTACATTGATTATACACCTACACAATTATAACAATCAATATTTTTACCATATCTTCTTTTAAGATAAACACATCAATTTCTTCGAAAAATCGGCGCTTCGAGCATAATAGTGGGCAAAATCCCTTAGTCCTTATAAATACTGAGTTTGTGCAAAAAAGTTTTATAGGATTTCTGTGGATTGTCATGAAGTCTCTGACGACGTGATTTGCCAATCTTATTGCTTTCAATGCCCTTAAAGCGGCTTGGCTAACAGCATGCTAGACTATCCCCCTCTCCATGTAAAACTGACAGGAAACTACCCACAATTACGCTTGAAGTCTCAAAAAATTATTGAGTTTTCAAACTTCTCTGTTCCATAGAAAATTTTCTTTCTGTAATATATTATATAATGTTGAATACTGCCTATAATTTGCTACAGAACAGATATTTCTGAATAACAATACATAATTAATTCTATTTTGAGAGAATAAAGTTATCTGTTATTTCAAAATTTTATTCGTTTTTATACTATTAATTACAATTAAATCGATGTATTTATCTGTATTTTCTTTCAATTCATCTTATGTATTTAGATATAAATCTCTTAAACTCAATCCTCGCTCTCAAATAACTATAAAAATTCCAGACATTTGCCATAACTGGTATTTTCCTTATATATTCAAATTTAGTTATTACATATATATTTTGACAATTACACCAAGAATATATATCTTTCATTAATAATTGCTCACCAGACTTTATTCGATTCTCCAAATATGAAAATTTTATAATATCCTGTGATCCATCAAGTTTCATATAGAATTTAACATTATAATATTGTACTACTACCCACTGCATACACATATTTTCCCTTTCTGTGTTTTCTGTTTATAATTACTCCAATTTTTGTCCACTATCTACACTATACACATATATATTTATTAGTACATTTTTTCGCAAACAGATGCCCCATACCATTTTTTTGATATAATTCTTTCATGTCTGCTTCCATTTCCCCGGAAGCTCCAAGCATCATTGCTGATAACAGCCCTGTATACTCTACACCAAGATACTGTCTTAGCCGGTCAATCCACTGTTCCCGAAACTGATACAATATTTCCCGAAATTGCTCTGGCACCTTCTTTGTATGATTCAGAATTTCTACCTTATCCGCATATAAAAAGCCATAGATGCCATCTTTTGCATAATATGTTCTCTGGTCAAAATTTCCAGGATTGGGCGCATTTTCATACAGCTTAAGTTCTCCTTCCAACATAAGCCTATCTCCGATTGACACCTTGCTTTCTTCACTTGCTCCATAAATAATAAGTTTTGATATTGGGAATGACTGTATTCCCCTGATATAAGAATTGTTTTTCACATATAAGATAAGACCGTTTTTTCCACGTTTCTTTTGATAGACATTTCCTTCGATCGTGATATCTTGCTCCTTCGATATCACTTTTAGATTTGCAAGGGAAGCCTTATAAGACTCCCCTTCCCATATAACAAAAATAAAAAATCTCACGATTACGATCAGAAAGCATATGGTACAAAGCTTTCGTTTCATCAACACATCTTTGAAAGTGATTCTCACTCTTTTTCCCCTTTCACCAGTTCTAAATTCCTGCCAAAAGGCTCATCCAGCTGAATACTTCCTTGAAATTTCTGCGTTGTTTCCCCATTTACCAAAATCTGCACCTTACTTGCTCCGCCGCTTTCTACAATGGAATTCACAATCGAATAAATTGGAAGCGCCGGATCCAGATTATAAACATAATCCAAAAATACTGTATCAAAATTCACATAACAGATACCATCCCTCACGGAAACGCCAATAATTTTCATATCTGCCGGAAGCGTTCTTTTATTCTTCTCTTCTGTCGGTCCTTTTTGCAGCTGCTCAATGACCACTCGCTCCAGAGGAAGGTTACTGTTATAGCGAACATTTACATTTTCCTTTATCAGATTTTCTCCTGATTCATCTGCAAAATATAGGGTTAAATTTTTCTTTTGATAAGAATGGATTGCCGAACCTGTATTCTGAACAAAATCATTTTCGTACATTAACCCTGTCACTTTCCCATTCCTGTCTTTTTCCGGTTTCCCCTTAATGGTAAACTGGACTGCATTGACGCCTTCAACCTGTACCAGTGTTCTTACATAGGCTTCTTTCAAAAGCGCCTCTTCTGCATAATTTATTTTTTCATAATCTTCCGAAAAATCTATCTTAACAACATTCCCTTCATAGCTGGTGCTTAAAATCTCAACTGATTCCGGCAATGCACTTTTTAGCCCCTCCTCTTTTGGAGCCTCTTTTAGTTTTTGCAGCATCTCTTCCAACATCGCTTCTGTTTCACTCTCAAGCGGTACATATCCTTCTTTTTCCAGTGCCATGCCATCTGCTCTCAAATAATAAATTACATTGGAATATTTCTGCTCATTCTTTTTATCACTGCATCCTGCCAACACAAGACAAACTGCCAGCAAGATCATTATATTTTTTATTTTCCTCATTTTACATCCCTTCTCTCTATACTACATAGGTTAACGGGATACGCAGGGTAAATGTAGTTCCTTTCCCGACTTCACTGTATACTTTGATAGCGCCTCTATGCATAACAATTGCGCTTCTTGCAATTGCAAGTCCAAGTCCTGTTCCGCCAATATCTTTCGAATGCGATTTATCTACACGATAAAAACGTTCAAATATGTGATTTTGTGCTTCTTGCGGAATTCCAATTCCGGAATCCTCTACCTTCAGATAAAAATATTTATAATCTGCATCTAAAAACACTCGCACATGCCCCTGCTCTTGGTTATATTTAATTGCATTTTCTACCAGATTAGAGATTGCAAGAGACAATTTCATCTCATCTACTTCTGCCGTTACCGGACGGATACTTTCAAATATCAACTCGATATTTTCTTTTACGGCGATTGGCCGCAAACGTTTCAGGCACATTTCTACCAATGCATTGATGTCCTCTGATTTTACATTCATAGTTTCGCTTGAATTCTTGTCCATCTTCACAAGAGAAAGCAAATCATTGATAATCTTACTTTCACGTTCAATCTCCTGTGCGATATCACCCATGAATTCTTTGTAAAGTTCCGTTGGCACGTCTTCTTGCATCAAAAGCGAATCTGCAAGTACTTTCATAGAAGTCAGAGGGGTCTTCAATTCATGAGACACATTCGATACAAATTCCTGCCTGGAATCATCCAAAGTCTTCCATCTTAAAAGCATCTGGTTCATTGCATCTGCAATTTTAATCGTCTCCAAATATGCATTTTCCCGAATCTCTTCCGTCCCATAGCCTTCGGTTACGGTTCCAATCTGCTTTGCGAGCCGTTTAAATGGCTGTACTAAAAGTGTTGCAAGGAAAAATGCCAGAATACAAATTACGATAAACACTGTACCAATCACCAATTCTGCTTTGTTCTGATAGCTGTATAAGCTATCCACAATATAGTCTGTGGCAACACTTACAAGCATTACGCCTTCTATCTTATCACTGCCTGTGGCACTGATTGGCGCTGTCACTTCAATATAACGATTCTTCCCATCGTATCTGCTTGTTCCTTTGCCTTTAAAGCAGCGTATGACATCTTCTGATACGAGCGTTTTATTTGTATCCATATCATACGTGTCTTTCAAAATCCGAAATTCTTCATCCACAATCATGACACGACCATTATTAATATTCGAAAACTGCGTAAGCTCGGCATCGATCACTTCAGAATTGCCCTGGCTAAGATACTGGCTCATCGCCATTTGATTGCTTAGAATTGTACATTGATTTTGTATTTCTGCCGTTTTTAAAGAAACCGCACGCTTTTCATAATCACTTAAAAGCGCACCCCGAAGTATGATACACGGAATAATCCCCACAACGATCATTATGAGGATTATCCACAGTTTCATGCTTTTAAAAAATTTAAACTTTAATTTTGTCTTAACCCCTAAAATAATAACCAACTCCCCATTTTGTATGGACGTATTTCGGATCGCTTGGATTCGATTCTATTTTTTCACGAAGCCTCCTGATGTGTACATCCACGGTTCTTGCATCTCCTGGATATTCATATCCCCATACAATATTCAAAAGATTTTCTCTGCTGTAAACTTTATTTGGATTGGTGGCAAGCAACTCTAAGAGATCAAACTCTTTTGCGGTCAGATTCATCTCTGTATCCGCAATAAATACTCTCCTGCTTTCACAGTCAATCTTCAGCTCGCCTTTTCTTATATATTTTTCATCGTCCCTTTGCTGTCTGTTTTTCCCTGTACGACGCATGATTGCCCGAATACGTGCTTTCACCTCAAGGATATTGAATGGTTTTGTAATATAGTCATCGGCTCCGTACTCGAGCCCGAGAATCTTATCCATATCATCTCCTTTTGCCGTCAACATGACAATCGGAACATCAGAAAATTCCCGTACCATCTGACACACTTCAAATCCATCATGCTTTGGCAGCATTACGTCCAGCAAAATCAAATCATATGTATTATGTCTGATACATTCTAAAGCTTCTTCTCCATCGTATGCACAATCTACATTCATGCCATCTTGCTCCAGACTGAACCGAATTCCTTTCACGATCAATTTTTCATCATCCACAACTAAAATTCTCTTTTCCATGCTTCGTCTCTCCGTCATATTTTAATTTTATCTCTGATTTTTTTGAATACGCCTTCTTTGATTCCTTCTATCTGCATAATATCTTCAATACTTTTGAAACCTCCACTTGATTCACGGTAGGAAATGATACTCTCTGCTTTCGATTCTCCAATCCCGGGGAGGGTCATAAGCTCTTCTTTCCCGGCTGTATTCAAATTCACTTTTGCATCTGCCTCGTTCTTTTCCTCTGTGGCTTCTGCCAAAGCTTCTTCTTTCGAAAGTACTTTTATCTGCTGTCCATCCACAAGCGGCTCTGCCAGATTCAATGCATCCTTCGCCGCCGTTTCCTTCATCCCGCCTGCCGCTTCTATTGCATCATAAATCCTTGCCGTCTGCGGAAGTTCATACACATCCGGATTCTGTATCTCCCCGCACACATAGATCGTGATCATCTTTGGTTTCTCTGCTTCTTTTGTACCTTGTTCCGTTTGTTCTTTTGCTGTATTCTCCGTCTCTTTTGATACATTTTCCATCTCTTTTGACGGAAGAATAACGTCTTCCTTTTTCTGACAGCCCATCGAATATATTCCCAGAAAAATCCACAGGCAAATCATAAAGATGCATTTCATTTTTCTTTGCATAAATCCCTCCTGCATTTTACAGAAAGGCACGTTCCCCTTATTTTATGCTGGCTACTGTTATTGTAACTAAAATTTAGATAAATTACAATCACATTTTAATATTTTTGTAACATTCTTCGGTTATTTCCACTGAAAAATCCCTACTCCAACTAATGCGAGCAGCATTCCGCCTGCTTTTATCCAGCTAAACGGCTGTTTTTCTACCCCGAACAATCCTAATAATTCGATTGCGTATGCTACAATTAACTGTGCGATCACAATCAAAAGCGCTGCCTTCGCAGGTCCTAATTGTTCCATACTTTTGATAACAGTCCAGGTAATGCCTGCGCCTATGACACCTCCAAGCAGCACATACTTTGGTTCTACCTTGGTAAGCGCCATAATATCATCTCTGCCTGCAATGAACCATGCTGCAATACAGACTGCAAAAGCGCTTAGCTGCACCCAGCCATTCGATACCCACATCCCTGTCGTCTTTGTTACTTGCGTGTTAAATACTCCCTGCACACTCATGAGTGCACCCGATAATAATGCAATGAAAAACCCAATCATTGGAATCCCTCCTAAATCTTTACTGATTTTTAGTGTTTCCCTCCGATTGGGTATTTATTCCTATATTGCTTTTATGCAAGCGCCTTTTCAAGTTTCTGCATCATTTCGTCCACATGCTCTTTCATGATTACGAGCGGCGGCAGTAATCTTAACACGTTGCCGCCTGCCGAAATTACGATCAGACCTTCTTCCATGCATTTTGCGATTACTTCTTGAACCGGCTTTTTCAAAACGAGCCCTTGCATCAATCCCATCCCGCGTCTTGCTTCTACATTTGGATTCTCTGCTGTCAGTTTTTCCAGACTTTCTTCCAGATAAGTGGTTATCTTTCGGACATGTTCCAGTATCTGTTCTTCCTCAAATATCTTAAGCACTTCATTTACCGCTGCGCATACAAGTGGATTTCCTCCATAGGTTGTTCCATGATCGCCTGGCTTAAGTGAATTTCCCGCAACTTCTTCTGTCATTGCAAATGCACCTACCGGGACCCCATTTCCAATTGCTTTTGCCATTGTCATAATATCCGGTTTCACGCCGTATTTTTGCCAGGCAAACATCTCTCCGCTTCTTCCCATACCGCACTGGATTTCATCAAAAATGAGCAAAATATCATGCTCGTCGCAAAGAGCTCTCACGCCTTCTAAAAATTCCTTATCTGCCGGATAGACACCGCCCTCGCCTTGTATCGGTTCTATAATAATTGCACAGGTTTTATCGTTAATCTTTGCCTTGACACTTTCAAGATTGTTATATTCCGCAAATTTCACCCCGCTGATCAACGGTTCAAACGGTGTGCGATAGTTCTCATTGCCAGTCACTGCTACAGCACCCATGCTTCGTCCATGGAAGGAATGATTCATCGCAATAAATTCATATTTGCCGCTTTGTTTTGTATAGGCGTATTTTCTGGCAGCTTTCAATGCGCCTTCTATTGCCTCCGTTCCACTGTTTGTGAAAAATACACGGTCCATCTGTGCTGCTCTTTTTAATCGCTCTGCCGCCTCTGCCGCCGGTTTACTATAAAAGAGGTTTGATGTATGCACCAACCGCTCTACCTGACTTTTTAAAGCTTTTGTGTACCTTGGATGTCCATAGCCTAACGAGCACACCGCGATCCCTGCCGCAAAATCAAGATATTTCTTTCCTTCATCATCATACAGATATACGCCTTCTCCTTTTTCCAGTACGATCTGATATCGGTTATAGGTATGTAAAAGCGCATTTTCTGCCTGTTCAATATATTGATTTCCCATAATCAGTCCTTCTTTCTTCTACTCGTCTTTTACAATTGCGGTACCGATACCTCTATCGGTAAAGATTTCCAAGAGCAGACAATGCGGAATTCTTCCGTCGAGAATATGTACTCTTTTTACACCGCTTTCAATCGCCTCAATGCAGTTTTGAAGTTTTGGAAGCATTCCGCCTCCGATATATCCTTCTGCAATCAAGTCTTTTGCCTCCTGTACAGTCAGCCTTGAGATTCTGGTAGTTGGATCGTTCGGGTTTTTATAAACACCTTCAATGTCTGTTAAAAACGCAAGTTTTTCTGCGCCAATGGTACGCGCTACTGCATCCGCTGCATCATCTGCGTTGATATTGTATGTCTCATACTCATCGTCCATGCCAATCGGACAAATAATCGGAATAAAATCCTTTTCTAATAAGTCATAGATAATCTGAGGGTTTACTTCCCGAATCTGTCCAACGTAACCGATATCTGTCCCATCTGCATATTTCTTTTCTACTTTTAAAAGACCACCGTCTTTTCCGCAGATACCGATTGCTCTTACTCCAAGCTCTTCTACCATACGTACCAGGTTTTTATTCACGCGGTTTAAAACCATCTCGGCAATTTCCATCGTATTTTTATCTGTCACGCGAAGACCTTTCACGAATTTCGGCTCCATACCGGATCTTTCTACCCATTTGCTGATTTCCTTGCCGCCGCCATGTACGATGATTGGTTTAAATCCTACTAGCTTCAAAAGCGCGACGTCTTCAATTACTCTTTTTTGCAGCATCTCGTCAATCATCGCACTGCCGCCATATTTTACTACAATAATTTTCCGGTTGAATTTCTGGATATATGGTAATGCTTCGATCAATACTTCTGCCTTATCCAGATATTTTTGCATATCATTATTCATTTTTCTATACTCCTTTTATGAACGGTAATCTGCGTTGATTTCGATATAACCGTGTGTCAGGTCACATCCCCATGCAGTTCCTTTTGCTTCTCCACTTTTGATATCTGCAATCACAGTCACTTCTTCTTCGGACAAAATCTTTGTTGCTTCTTCTTCGCTGTAATCTACTGCTGTTCCATTTTCAATAATCTTAATTTTACCAGCTTTGCTTTCAAAAAACAAATCCACTTTTTCCGGGTCAAACTGTGCCCCGGAATATCCCATAGCGCATAAGATACGTCCCCAGTTGGCATCATGACCGGCAATTGCCGTTTTCGTAAGATTGGAGCATACAATGGATTTTGCAAGTGTTTGTGCCTGTTGCTTGCTCTCGGCGCCGATTACTTTTGCCTCGAATAAAGCAGTTGCTCCTTCGCCGTCTCCTGCCATTTTCTTTGCCAGCGTTTCATTCACCGCATGGAGTGCTGCTGCAAATATCCGGTAATTTTCTGTTCCGATTTTAATTTCCTCATTTCCTGCCATTGCATTTGCAAGTAAAAGCACTGTGTCGTTTGTGGAAGTGTCGCCATCTACAGAAATCATATTGTAAGTATCTTTGACATCTTCGCTTAGAGCCTGCTGCAGCGCTTCTTTAGAAATTGATGCATCGGTTGTAATAAATGCAAGCATTGTGCACATATTTGGATGGATCATGCCGGAACCTTTTGCCATACCGCCAATGGTGACTTTCTTACCATCAATCTCAACTTCTACGGCAACTTGCTTATCGCGAGTATCCGTTGTCATGATTGCCTTTGCCGCCTTATTTCCGGCCTCTAAGGTATCCGTTTTTTCTTCTGCCAAAAGCGTAATTCCTTTTTTGATTCGCTCCATCGGAAGCTGCATTCCGATTACTCCTGTAGATCCTATGAGTACCTGCTCCATTTCTACCTGAAACACTTCTGCTGCTGCTTTTGCTGTTTCCTCACAATAGCCATAGCCTTCGGTACCAGTACACGCATTGGCAATTCCTGAATTCACAATCACCACCTGCACCGTCTCACTCTCTTTTACAATCCTTTGATCCCATTTCACCGGCGCCGCCTTCACTACATTCGTCGTAAAAGTTCCCGCCGCCACACACGGTACCTTGCTGTACACAAGCGCCATATCGTCACGACCCTGATATTTAATCTGCGCTCCCACGCCAGCCGCCTCAAAACCAGCCGCTCTCGTCACACCACCTTCGACAAATTTCATCCTAAAAACCTCCCTTTTCCTCGTTAAATTTCTATCAATCTTTCACAAACCCTCAGAGGGTTTTTAAAAAGCCTCCGAGGGTTTGCAACTATTTCTACTTATTAAATGCAGTTATGTTTTTTTCGTTCAAAACAAACTCATAATAATTCAAATCTTCTCTTTTTTCCCAACCGATTGTCCGCCAGAAGGAGTTACCTATATCATTTTTTGTAAACGCAATCAGCGAAACTTTATTAATATGTTCTGCCTGCAAAGCCTCCATAGCCTTAACTACCATGGCTTTTCCGATTCCACGTCTTCTATATTCTTCATCTACACAAACATGGTACAGACATCCTCGACGTCCGTCGTGGCCGCACAGTATACTTCCTACGATTTTACCATTTTCCTCCGCAACGATACTCGTTGTCGGATTACGTTTCAGAAAATGTTCGATTCCCACTCTGGAATCATCAATGCTGCGTATCCCAAATCCCTTGATTTTACGCCATAATTCGTATACTTTATCATAATCTTCTATCGTCATAATTCGTATCATTTTATACCTCATTTTTTCAGTTAGCGTCAGAGGGTTTTTAAAAACCCTCTGACGCTAACAATTGGTTACGGGAATGTTGGTACCATCATTAAGCCTTGATTTTCCGGCAATCCGAACATGAGATTCATATTTTGTACTGCCTGGCCGGCTGCGCCTTTTACAAGGTTGTCCATGGCGCCCATCATGATGATTCTGCCGGTTCTTTCATCGATTTTAAAATTTATATCGACATAATTACTGCCTTCGACCCATTTCGTCTGCGGACAAATGTCTTTTTCAAGTACTCTGACAAATGTTTCATTTTTATAATAAGTGTCATAAATTGCTTTTACTTCTTCATATGTAACTTTTTTGAGCAAAGATGCATATGCCGTGATAAGAATTCCTCGATTCATCGGAACGAGATGTGGTGTAAAGTTTAAGTACACTGGTTTTCCTGCCGCATAGGAAAGCTGTTCTTCGATTTCCGGTGTATGACGATGTCCTGCCACGCCATATGCTTTAATATTTTCATTTACTTCACAGTAAAGGTTATCTGTTTTCGCACTTCTTCCTGCTCCTGAAGTTCCGGATTTTGCATCAATGATAATTGTTGACGGATCGATGATTCCTTCCTTTACGAGCGGATAGATGGATAATGTAGAACAAGTCGGATAACATCCTGGATTGGCTACTAACCTTGCTTTTTTCACATCTTCCCTGTTGATTTCGCATAGTCCATAAACGGCCTCTTCGATAAATTCCGGGCTCTTATGTTCCATGCCGTACCATTTCTCATAAACAGCAACATCCTTAATACGAAAATCCGCACTTAAATCTATGATTTTTACTTTTGACAAAATCGCTTCATTTACTAAAGATGCACATAACCCTTGCGGTGTTGCAGTAAAAATCACATCCACTGCATCTGCAAGTGCTTCCATATTATCATCCATACAGACATCGTCTACAATCTGAAACATATTCTGATATACTTCGCAATATTTTTTATCTATATAACTTCTGGAGCCATACCATTTGATCTCTACATCTTTATGTCCGATAAGGATACGCACCAATTCCCCGCCTGCATATCCGGTGGCTCCGATAATTCCTACTTTTATCATAATCTTTTTCCTTTCGTTTATTCGTTTTGGCATTTCATTTATAGCTTAACTACAGTCAAAAGCACTTGCATAATTATACATCTTAACTGAATATTATGCAAGTACTTCTCAAGAATTTATTTTCCTGATCAGGATTACCTTATCTGGCCATTTCCGAAAATAATGTATTTTGTTGTAGTCAAAGCCATAAGTCCCATTGGCCCTCTCGCGTGTAATTTCTGTGTACTGATTCCGATTTCTGCGCCAAATCCAAACTCAAATCCATCGGTGAATCTGGTGCTTGCATTGACATACACTGCTGCTGCATCGATTTCATTCTGGAATTTTAATGCATTTTTATAATTATCTGTAATGATTGCTTCCGAATGTCCCGTATTATACTGATTAATATGTGCAATCGCCTCCTCAATAGAAGCAACCGTTTTCAGAGAAATGATCCGATCCAAATACTCCATTCCCCAGTCTTCTTGTGATGCCTCCTTAATCCGGCTATCCAAGCTTCTTGCTGCTGCATCCCCACGTACTTCCACGTCTTTTGCCATTAATCTGTCCACAATAAGCGGAATCACTTCTTTCGCCGCCTTTTCATGTACTACCAAAGATTCGCATGCATTGCACACACCAAGCCTTTGCGTTTTGGCATTTTCAATAATATCCACTGCCATCGTAAGATCTGCAAATTCATCTACATACACATGACAATTCCCCGTTCCAGTCTCAATCACCGGCACGGTACTATTCTCCACGACATTTTTAATAAGACCTGCTCCTCCTCTTGGAATCAAAACATCAATATATCCGTTTAAACGCATCATCTCATTTACAATCGCACGATCCGTATCTTCCACAAGCTGCACAGCGTCTTCCTCAATTCCTACCCTCTTTAATGCCTTCTTCAGCACGCTTACAATCGCTTTATTGGAATTGATACAATCACTCCCGCCCCTTAAGATCACTGCGTTTCCTGATTTCAAACAAAGTCCAAACGCATCTGCTGTAACATTTGGCCTGGATTCATAGATAATTCCAACAACGCCAAGAGGCACACGTTTTTGTCCAATTTGTAACCCATTTGGTCTGGTTTTCATGGAAATCACTTCGCCAATTGGATCCTCTAATCCTGCAATCTGCCGTAAGCCTTCTGCCATACCACTAATCCTCGCCTCAGTTAAAAGGAGACGATCGATCAAGGATTCTTTCATTCCCTTTTCTTTTGCAAATACAATATCCTTTTTATTTTCTTCGATCAAAAATCCTGCCTGCGATTCCAGTTCCGCAGCCGCCTCTAAAAGGCCCTCGTTTCTCACACACTGCTCCAAGATTCCGACTTTTCCCGCTGCCTGTTTACTCTTGTATCCAATCTGCTCCATATACTTCATATGCTTTTCCTCCTATTTTGTTATGCCCATCACCTTTGAACAACGTTCCTATTTGCCTTCCTGCCATAATATCATTAATGGTATAAATATTGGCTCCATTTGCGATCACCATATCCACACCCGCTTTCATCGCAACCTTTGCTGCCTCAATCTTGGTTGCCATACCTCCGGTTCCATGAACACTGCCTGCTCCTTTTCCCATATTCTCCAACTCTTCATTAATATAATGAACGGTATGAACAAACTTTGCATGTGGATTCTTTCTGGGATCATCCGTGTAAAGTCCATCAATATCTGACATCAAGATCAACAGATCTGCATCCACAAGTGTCGCTACATTTGCCGCCATCGTATCGTTATCTCCAAATACACCATATAGTTCTTCGTCTACGGAAATCGCATCGTTCTCATTTACAATCGGAACAACATCCCTTCGAAGCAACTCATCAAATGCAATTCTCGCATTTTCCCGGCAATCCTCATTCACGACAGTCTCTTTCGTCAAAAGAATCTGTGCAGTAAGCTGACTGTATTCTGCAAACAATTTTTCATACATCATCATCAGTCTGCCCTGTCCAACTGCCGCACAAGCCTGTTTTCTGGCACCCTCCTGCACTTTTTCTTCGATTCCAAGTACCTTTTTTCCAACGGCTACCGAGCCGGATGAAACAACAACCACTTCTTTTCCCTTATCTCTTAAATTAATTAAAATCCGAACAAACTTCTCCAGCTTTTCCAGATCAATATTTCCGGTCTCACTGTGCGTGATCGTTGTCGTTCCTACTTTTATTACAACTCGTTTCTTATTTCTTATTTCTTCTCTTCGTTCCATATGTATTCACTCCATTTTTGCATATCTTATTATTTTACAATTCTCACCCATTTTGTCAAGCTTTATCCCTGTAAAATACTAAATTATTAAACTATATCATCCATATAAGTACCAAGAAAACCTCCAGAAAAGAATAAATATGCATCATTTTTGCATAAATTATCATTTTTTCGTTTTTTCTCTTGATTTCCATTGCCAGAAGGAGTATAGTAACGATAGAAATTTTGAAAGTCATTTTTAGGAGGAATAGATTCATGAAAGAAAAAGTAGTTTTAGCATATTCTGGGGGACTTGATACAACTGCAATCATCCCTTGGTTAAAGGAAAATTTTGATTACGAAGTTATCTGCTGCTGCATCGACTGCGGACAGGGTGAAGAGTTAGATGGTCTTGAGGAACGCGCAAAATTATCAGGCGCCTCCAAACTTTATATCGAGAATATCATCGATGACTTTTGTGACAATTACATCATGCCATGCGTGAAAGCAGGCGCTGTGTATGAGAATAAATATTTACTCGGAACTTCTATGGCTCGTCCGGTTATCGCAGCAAAATTAGTGGAGATTGCAAGAAAAGAAGGTGCGACTGCTATCTGCCACGGCGCTACCGGAAAAGGAAACGACCAGATCCGTTTTGAACTCGGTATCAAAGCTTTGGCTCCAGACCTTAAGATCATCGCTCCTTGGCGTATGACGGACATCTGGACCATGCAGTCTCGTGAAGATGAGATTGCATACTGTGAGGCTCACGGAATCCATCTTCCATTCGATGCAAACCACAGCTACAGCCGTGACCGTAACTTATGGCACATCAGCCACGAAGGTCTTGAATTGGAAGACCCTGCACAGGAACCAAATTATGATGACTTATTGGTACTTGGCGTTTCTCCGGAAAAAGCTCCGGACGAAGGCGAATACGTGACAATGACATTCGAAGCAGGCGTGCCAAAGACTTTAAACGGTGAATCCTTAAGCGTAGCCGAAATTATCACAAAATTAAACGCCTTAGGCGGAAAACACGGAGTTGGTATCGTCGACATCGTAGAAAACCGTGTAGTTGGTATGAAATCCCGCGGCGTATACGAGACACCGGGCGGAACCATCCTCATGGAAGCACACGATCAGTTAGAAGAACTTGTATTAGACCGCGCTACATATGAGACCAAAAAAGATATGGGCAACAAATTTGCTCAGATTGTTTACGAAGGAAAATGGTTCACACCGCTTCGCGAAGCAATCCAGGCATTCGTTGACGTAACTCAGCAGTATGTGACAGGAGAAGTAAAATTCAAATTATACAAAGGCAATATTATCAAAGCCGGCACAACTTCTCCATACTCTTTATACAACGAATCTTTAGCAAGCTTCACAACAGGTGATCTGTACGACCATCACGATGCGGAAGGATTCATCAACTTATTCGGACTTCCTTTGAAAGTACGAGCTATGAAAATGGCGGAAGTAAACGCTGACAAATAAGGTTTTTCTCTAAGTAGAATAAAGTGGGTATCCCGCAGAGCGTTTCATGATATAGGAAAGTACGAACTTTCCTATATCATGAAAAAATGCTGTCACAAAATGACGTGACAGCATTTTTTCTATGCTTCAATTCTATGATCGCCTCAATCCCTCCAATTTCTCTCCATAAATACTATACTGAAACTGCTTTCCATTTTTCATCCAGATACGAACCTCCATCATATCTTGCTTTTCTTCGAATTTTGATTCTATATTCCGGCTTCTGAAAGTCAGTGCATCAAGTATCTTCTGCATCTCATCCAGATCAGTGACATTACTCCATTCATCTTCCTTTTCCAGTTCGCTTCTCTCTCCTTGCGTATTCTCAGTCTCTTCCCTCTTCAAATCCTTGATATATAGCTGCGCTACCTCGTTTGCATCGATTTTCTCATGTACCGGACATCCGAGTTCCTCTAAGACTGCTTTCGTATTTGTAAAATCCTCATAGATGAAAACCGTCTTGTTTTGTATAACCTCATTGATTCCATTGGCATTTGGCATGGCGACTGCTAGGGTCATCTCTGCCTGCGGATAAGCATTTTTCCATGTGTCAAACGTACTCTTCTCCACATCTTTTTCATATGCTTCTTTTATTTTTCGCGCATAATCGCTATTGTCCTTTGCAAATTCTATACTTTGGGAACCATACTCGGTACAGATATCATTCACATGCATCCAACGAATGACTTCATCATCTTCCCAATCACCAATTCCTAAAAATACCTTTCGCCAGTTTACATCCTTCCAAAGTGTTTCCATGCACGCTTCCAGATTCTTCTGCTCTACGAAATACCTGCGATTCTTTTTCGTTCCGTTTTTCATGGCATATTCAACAATAACCGACGTCTTTCCCTCTTGTGCCATTGTGGCTTCCAAAGCTGAATTCCATCTTCCTCTGTTCTGCCTTGCATTTTCCACTCCTTCTTTTGCCAATTCGTAAATTGCCCCGAATCCTTCCATTTTCATGTCCAGAATCTTATTCTCTTCTACTTCCCAGTAATAAGGATAAGTACTGTCTTCTATAAAAGACATACTCTTAATCTTTCCTTCCTTAGGAAGCATGCTGTCATATCCAAATACATCATATTGATATATGATAATAATACCCGCTGTCAAAACAGCTGATACCACAATCGCTATCTTTCCACGCAAGATTCTTTTCATGTCTGTGTGATAAATAAATTCTATGATCAAACATAATACAACCACTGTCACTAATGCATATAACACACACCACCTTATAAGAACTTCACTATAGGATGCGATATAACCGCTAAGCAGCAGCGCTCCTGAGACCGACAGCATTACCTTGATTCCCTCCGACATTTTTGGAAATGCAAGCGCTTTTTTCGTGCCTTCCGATGGTCTTTTAAGATAAAAACCAAAAGCCGCAGCGCCCAAGGCAATTATCACAAATACGATTAAACCCATATGTTTCCATATGATTTCATAAAAAGCCCCATCATCCATACTCATGCAAAGACCGCTTCCAACCGGTGAAAACATCATATGATGTGCAAACGCATACTGATTTCTGGTATAGGTACTTAGAAAAATTTTCCCAAACATTCCAAAAATGTTCGATACAATCGTTCCATACCCTAAAAATACCATTGTCGCAAACACGCCGGTGATCACCCGTCCGGTAAGGACAACTGCCAGAATACTAAAATGATACACCAAAAGATAATAGCAAACCGGAAGAATCATCGTCTTGAAAAACAATAATACCGGCGCTTCGATTCCAACACCTTTTATGCTCCCTATCACTAACATTGCCGCCTGACAAATAACATACGGTATTAAAACTGCGAGAAGTCCTGAAAGGTATGTTTTTAAATACAGCTGGCTGCGCTTTACCGGCATGCTATGATAATAGTCTACCTTTTCCGATGCATACAGATAAAAGAATCCAGAAAATGCCGCGATAATCGCCAGTATAATAACTGCCATCATAACCCAGCCATTTCCAAACGTAAGATACTCAAGATACCATTCTTTTAATGCCTCCTGCGTATAAATTCCATCTTTGATCCAGCCTAGCTTATTTTCCAGATGCATAACAGCTGTGGCGGGAAGTGCCAGGATAAACAATAAACTGCTCAAAACCACAAGCCACATTCTCTGTCGCAAATCATCCCCAATCATTTTAGTCAAAGAATTCTTTGATGTCATATCCTGCCACCTCCGTTTCGCTGATAAAGATTTCCTCCAAGGTAAGCGGCAGCACTTCTGCAAATATCGGTTTTACCGCTTCTACCGTATCTAATATCTCTAATCTTGTGCCTCTTGCCACAATCGTCACTACTTTTCCTCTGTGATGATGCTGCATAACTTCCAGCCTAGCAAGCACATTCTCCTCATCCACCTCATTTTGAAAAACGCACTGTACTTTATGAATGTTAAACTTCATATCTTCCAGATCCTTTGTAAAGAGGATTCCACCTTTATGAAGAAGCCCTACGTAATCACAAATATCCTCCAGCTCTCTTAAATTATGAGATGCGATCACCGGAGTAAAATCTCGTTTCATAATCTCCATTGCGAGTAAGCTCTTCATCGCCTGACGCATAACCGGATCTAGTCCGTCAAAGGTTTCATCACACAGAAGGTATTTCGTATTCGCACAGATTCCTAATAACATAGACATCTGCTTTTTCATTCCCTTGGAAAAAGTACCTATTTTTCTATCCAAATCCAACTTAAATGTTTCTGCAAGTTTTACAAATTGTTCTCTGTTAAACTTCGGATAAAACATCTCGTACTGTCCTGCCATCACCTTCCCCGTTGCATTCGGCAAAAAATACGCAGTGTCCGGAATAAAACACAAATTTTCCTTTGCTTTCACATTCTCATATACCTGCTCCCCATCTACAAGAACCGTTCCGCTATCTTGCTTTAAGATACCGCTCACTATGCGAAGCAATGTACTTTTCCCCGCACCGTTGCTGCCAATCAATCCAAAAATTGCGCCTTCTTTAATATTCGCATGTATGTCTTGTAATGCTTTAATCTCTTCAAATGACTTACTTACTCCTTGTATCTCAATCATAGCGCTCCCCCTTCCATATTGATTCAATCTTCTCTATACAAGCTTCTTTCGTAATGCCAATCTCCTTGCCCCATCCAAGAAGTTTTTCCAGTTGTCCCAGAAAATCCCTTTTCTTCTCTTCTACTGCTTTGGGATTCTCCGCCACAAAATTCCCCCGTCCCTTAATCGGATAAATATATCCTTGCTGTTCTAACAGCATATATGCCTTCTGAATCGTATTCGGATTAATCGAAAGCTCTACTGCCAGAGAACGCACAGAGGGCATCTGCGTGTCCGGAGGAAGAATGCCTTTGATAATCAACATCTGGAACCTCTCCATAATCTGTTCATAAATAGGTTTCCTGCTCTGATAATCAATTGTAACCATCTGTTCTCCTTTCCATAGTGTATTTAGTGTACTATCATTAATAGTACACTAAAAATATAGCATAATAATTTTTTTAAGTCAATGAAAAATCCAAATTTCCTATATCAATAACAAAGTGGGCAAGCCCACTTCAACTCTCCCATTCCCTCATTCATGAGGGGCTTGCACGCTTTGCGCGCCGAGCGTGGTCAGCTTTTGCTGACTGCCTCCGCTCACGCGAGTGCGTATCCTCCCGGAGGGTTTTATGATATAGGAAAGTACGAACTTTCCTATATCATAAAAAAAGGAAGGCGCCTAATGGTAGCTACTCATAAAACAGTATCAACCAACAAACTGAAATAGGGTAGCTGCCATACGGGGTGCAGAAAAAGGCGAGTGAGAAACAAAGCGTTTCTTGCCCGCTTTTTTCATGCTCTTTGTTACGCAATGGGGGCTGAAAAAGCATTGATATAAGCGGCTTTGCGGGTGCGTTTTCCG
>CAJUFN010000017.1 GCA_910585545.1 uncultured Lachnospiraceae bacterium | reverse complement strand
CCACCAGTTATATATTTGACACCGAACTGGCGCACACTTCCCTTTTCTTCTTATTGTAGCACAGTTTTCTAAAGAAACAATTCCCAATTTGATACTGTTATCTCCTTATTTAACTCGTATCCCACATCTGAATCACCTCCCTTCAGGCAACAAAAAAACGAGTATCTCTACTCGTTTCTCATTGCTCTCGGACATCCCTGTTCCGGGAGTCCTTTCATCTATACTTTTACAATTATAGCTTAACACATCTGACAGGGTACGTCTAGGTTACTTTAGGTTACTTTGGGTTACTTTAGGTTACCTGGATTTTTGATAGTTCCATCGTCTCCCTGTTGTGGGTATCGGTGAGAAACAAAAAAGATACTTACTCTGTAATATATCGTCTATAAGACATTTTTTATATATCTTTGATTTTTACTTTTGGGTTTTTCTGGAATAGTCATTGCTATCAGACCATTCTCAATTGCTGGATTCAAATAATTCTTCCTTAATGTTTCTTTTGATTTCAAATGTAACAACCCTAAAAGTTGGTTTGCCGTATATGGAGTATCATATTCCATAACAGCTAAAAGTTTCTCTACATACGAAGATGTATATTCATTAAAAAAAATAGATTGGCTACAGATTTCATCCAAAATTTTATCTATCTGTTCCAAGATGAATTCAACAAACTCAGTACTGTTGCCATTCGTATGACATACTGCAATCGCCTGATAGTAACCATCTTGAAATTTTTCAATCTGGCTTTCAATCGGAATAAATTCAAAAACCGATTTCCATTTTGTTAAAAGAACAGTATGCCAAAGTCGGACCATTCTGCCGTTTCCATCTGCAAAAGGATGGATAAAAACAAATTCGTAATGAAACACTGCAGATAAAATCAATGGATGGATTCTTTCTTCATTGCTTTTCATCCAATGGAATAACTCCTGCATCTGACTTGGAACAAACCTTGCCGGAGGAGCCATAAAAATACATTGTTCTCCGTTAAATACCCCTTCTTCACCGTGGCGAAAAACACCCGATTCATCTACAAGATATTTTGTCATAATATTGTGGATTCTTTTTAATTCTTCTATGCTGTATGGATCAATGGTCTCTATTTCTTCATATGCTGCATATGCATTTTTAACTTCTTGTATTTCCCTTGCAGCACCTATTACAATTTTTCCATTAATCACATCTTTTACTTGAGGCAATGATAGGGAATTCGCCTCAATACTCAGAGATGAATGGATAGATTTTATTTTGTTATTTCTTCTAAGACGTGGCTTTGATTCCAGATGATTTCGTTCTGTGATTCTTCCAACTTTTTCAGAAATAGAAGATACATAACTTAAGATCTGATCCGTAATCTCGTATGGTGGGCTATAACTACTCATTGCTTACTCCTTTATCATACTTATTATCTTACTTATTATCTTACCAATTTGTTATATCCTACCACATCACTCCTTGAAAAACAATAAGTTATTTTAACTACATTAAATCTCTCCATACATATCATGGTTCACCACAGCCTGATAATAACTGCTCATCGTCAATGGGGCATTATACAAAGCTGTAAGAAGATACGCCCTGATGTTTGTGATCTTACTCGTATTCTTCCCCATACAGTTTAAAACGTACTCTATATGCGATTTCTCCAGCTTCAAATACTGACTTTTTACCATAGTAGCCGGCTTGTCCATTCCTCCAACACGGATAGACATATCATCCGGATACAGCATCACCTCCGCCATCAAGTCCACTAACTCATCTACCGCCTGTTTTTGAGCAGAAAAACACTCATAAGAAATATTTGTCTTTAAAATATCCCTGTATGTATCCATCATCTCCATCTCCCCCATCTTCCCATGTCTTTTCTGGATAGATAGATATGATGGAGTATTATATATATTATTATCAGTCTTATTTATATTAGTCTTATTACATGATGATTTTGGAAATTCTTGACTTGTGATTTTCGCAATTCTTGAATGATGATTTTCATCATTCTGGATTTGTGATTCTGGAAATTCCTGATTTGTGATTTTCATCATTCTTGATTTATGATTTTCATCATTCTGCAAATCGCTGGAATTCCCCTGTGTTTTTTCTTCACTTTCTTTTTCTGGCGTCGCATCTTTTCTGGCAAAATTTTTAACGTAGATTATATTTGGTTTGCCAAGACCCACCCTTTTCTTTTCGAGCAAACCAATCTCAACCAGTTCTTTCATAAGCTTTACAGCTTTTTGCAGACCACAGCCCATATATTCAGAAATCTCTTCTACCTGGAAAATGATATAGACACGTTCATCCTCATCCACCCATTTATTTTTCATGCTCAAGCTCATCCGATCTAGCATTAGTCCATATAGGACTTTTGCCTCACAGGAAACCGTTTTGAAACATTCTTCTGTAAATAGAATTTTAGGGATTCTATAAAAGGTATATTGCTCGGCATCTTTTCCTGAAAAATAATCAAACTGAATTTCTCCCATCTTGTTTTCCCATTCTTTCTTTATTTTTTCTGCAATTTAATAGACAACTCCACTTGATAGATTCCTCCGCCAAGCACGAAAAAGCTTTCGACTTCTCTGTCTTTTACTTCTCCCCACCACGGTTCTTCCTGCAGCACTAAGAAATCTGGAAGTTCTTCACAATATTCTTCTATAGAAATGCTCGCATTTCCATGATACTTTTTCATCAAACTTTCTAATGTCATTTTCTCCTCCTTGTCTTTCCCGGCAGTAAAAGGGAGTACTGCCGGAAACGAGAGTATTTATTTGTTGGGGAAAATATTTTTGCACTTCACCCCCTGAAGTGCAGTCCGCTTCCTGTTTTCGCAACCACGACCTTTTCTGCCGGAAAGCGGAAATATTTGTTCTTTTATTGCTCCCTGTTTTATTACGTTTCACTATCATCCTTCCCAGTCACCCAGTCAATCTTATTACCACAGTTTCCGCAATAATTCTGATTAAATACGCTACTGATCATCCCCTTACAATGTGGACAGAATTTTATCTGTGTACCGAAATTCGGTACGTTTTTCTGCCCGGCTTCTTTCTGCTTCCTTATTAAGTCTTGCTTCTGTTTCTTTTCTTCTTTATAATTTGTGATTTCTTTCGCTTTGGTAATACCTTTTTGAAGTAATTCCTCCTGATCCTGCTCCGGCAGCCCTGACATAGCTACAGCTGCTGTCTTATTTAATGTTCCATTTTGAAATGCCTTTCTACCTTGCTCTCCCAGATTATGCGAGATTGTTTGGTAATCGATCACTACGGATTTTGCTAAATTTAACTTCTTTGCCAGCTTTTCTACCAACCGTCCTTTTTCCTGCATTTCAGAAAACTCCTCTGGATAGTTCTGCATGAGATAAATCATTTCTTCCAACTCATGCATAACCTCATAAGAATTCTTTTTATCTATGATATTCGTAGATACCAATGAAAATCTGGTTCTGGCATCACTTACATTTCGGATTACACATGGAAGGAACTCAAATTGTTTTTTTCCTCGTTCCTCAACTAAAAGCTGGCAAGCCATTACTCTTTTATGTCCGGCAACGATTTCATAAGTATCCGCATCACATTTTCGGACAATCAGATTTTGGAGAACCTCCCCATCATTTTCTATCAAATCTGCTAAATCCTCTATCATTTCCCGGGTTCTCTCCCGATACTGTCTTGAATTCCGCTTCAGCTTTGTGTAGTGTATCCAGGTTGTCACCCATTTCCGTTCTATTTTTTTCTCCCCTGCACCAAACAGCTCCGTCATCCGCGGCATTTAACATCCCTGCCTTTCTCTCTCAAGCAATTCTTCTGCAAGATCACAGAAATCTTTGGTCGCTTGATTCCGAAGCGCATGCCGTATGAGCGGTTTTCTCATTTTCAATGCGCTCTCTACTGCAGCGCGTTTTACAATACAGGTTTCCAAAAATGGATAATCGTGTTTTTCTATCATATCCAGAAAAATTTCTTTCTGCGTTTTCCTGCTTTCCACTCTATTCGCAAAAAGATACCATTGTATTTCCGGATGCAGATATCGAATATCATCTATAGTTTCTTTTACATGAGCCAGGTTATCTCTGCAATATCCGTCTAATATTACCGGTGTCAGAATGGCATCTGCCGCCAACAAGGCACTATATGTAAGATTTTCATGCGATGTCCGGCAATCAATAAAAATGGTGTCGTACCGTTCTTTCACCAGTTCTAATGCTGCATGGAGACTGCCTGGACGGCATCCTTCATCCCGCAATTTGCTGTTTCCTTTGATGATGTCAATATTTTGATATTTGCTGCGATAAATGCAGCTTTTTACTTTTTTCGGATGTGCAACTACATCCAATACTGTTTTTCGATTTTCATTCGCCTGGGCAAAAAACGGAGTGACATTATTCTGTGGGTCATAGTCCACCACCAATACCCTTCTCCCTTTTTGCGCAAAAATGGCGGCAAGATTGACCGTTGTAGTACTCTTTCCAACGCCCCCTTTTTCGTTCCATACTGTATAAACCTTTGTTCCAAATACTCTCGTCATATGTATTTTCCTCCTTTTTTCGTACCGAATTTCGGTACATTATAAATTTAATGTCAATTGTTCATAACCAGCACAACTAGACTCTTGCTTTTCTCTCTTTACAGTACTACATCCGGATTTTGTTTTCTTATATCCCGCCAGAATTTCCCGATTGTTCCATGAACTTTGATACATTTTCAAAATCCGCTTGATTCCGTTTCTTCGGGTGATTTCAAACGTTCTATGAGAAACTCCACTTTCCAGTTCCGTTTCTTTGTATGTCTTTCCTTCTACATACAAAGATTGCAAATATTCCTGTTCCTGCCCTGTTAATGCTCTAAAGCAGCTCCATACACGGTTGATTGTCTCTTCTTCCTCAGAAAGTTTAAAAAGTTCTGCACGAAGCTCCTCACTCTGCTGTTTTAATAACTTGTGATGTCGAATCAAAAAATCTCCCAAATCCTGATTCCCCGTTTTTCCTCCTCCAATTTTCCCCAGTTTGGATGAGGTTGACATAGATCGGATTAAAGCATCTGTATTTTGCATCTCCTCGTACAATTCAAGAATCCGTTTATGTATCTGAAATAATCGTTCTTTATGTGTTCTTAATACGTTTTTCACAAACTCATCTGTTATCTCCTTAAAAATCGACATCACCTCCTTTATATGGTCTGCTTTAGATATCCAGCGTACCGAAATTCGGTACATTAGATCTCTAATAAGAACTTTTAACTAATATTCTCTTCTTTGTACCGAATTTCGGTACGTTTTCTCTCTCGTTCCTGGTCTGCTTTTCTAAGGAATTGGGCGCATGCCTTTTCCAGTTCCTCTTTTCCTGGTAACTTTGTATATATAACTTCTACAGTTGCATACTCAAAGTCAAAGACTCTATTCTTCTTTTCCTGCATCTTGCCCCTCTTTCTTTCTAATTTGTTTATTATGAAAATGGTAATTCTTCATCAATTCCATCCGGAATATTCATAAATCCATCACCTGCATCTGATGACGTGCGAGAACTGCCACTATTTCGATCATTTGCAGCCTTACTCTCTGCAAATTCCTGTTCTTCTACTACAATATCTGTGGTATACACTTTCACACCATCTCTGCTCGTATAACTTCCGGTTTGAATACGCCCTGTAATTACAATACGGATTCCCTGACGGAAATATCTCTCAGCGAATTCTGCTGCCCTTCCAAAAGCCACGCAGTTAATAAAATCTGCAGTTGCTTCTCCATCATGTTTAAATCTACGGTCAACCGCCAGTGTATATCTCGCTACTGCAGTTGTATTCTCTCCTTGGAAATACCGCACTTCTGGGTCTCTTGTAAGACGTCCCATTAATATTACTTTGTTCATATGTACTGCCTTCCTTATCTACTAAACTAATATTCCATTTTTCGTACCGAATTTCGGTACGAAAATTTTCACTCTACATGCTTGTCTTTCCGTGACTGCTCACGCAGTCCTATCTTCCGTATCCTCTATCCTCTTATAGTGCAGGTGATCTAAAAACCTTGCATTTAGCTTATTTACAACTTCTTCCCGCTCTTTTTCTTCCATATCTTCAAAATTAATTTCTTTTTCTCCAATAACAAGTATGTTTATTATTTTCACATGCACCACCTCTCTTATATCTATGTCATACGGTTTGTACTTGTTGCTGTTTACGTACCGAAATTCGGTACATGATTTTGGGGTATTCCAACTTCGTGATAAATAGGACGTTTTAGCACACCCTTTCGCACTGTTTTCTTTTTGTCGCTTTTTCCGCTCTCATTGCACGTACACCAGCTGATACAAGTTCCCGTATCATATCTGATTGAGTACGGTCATAAAAGAATTCTTTTTTGATAGAATCTAACGGAGCTTCCATATCCGGTGTAATAGCAAAAGTCATTCGTTTTAATCTAGTAGCCATATCATAAACCTCCTCTCTTTTAGGGTATGAACCTCTGAACTTGTTTGTATTATAGTTCATAGGTTCTGAACTTGTCAATACCATTTTATGAAAAGCTCTGCTTGACAGATTGTATGAACCTCTGCATAATATGAACTGTAAGGAGGTGACTATAATGCCTACAGAAAAACCACGCTATACAGTTATCGTTGATGAAGAAATGCTTAAAGAAATTGATGACTTTCGTTTTGAAAATCGTTATCCTAGTCGCTCTGCCGCAACATTGGAGTTAATCCGTATGGGCATGAAACAACTAAAAAAAGAACAAGAAGAAGCAAAAAAGGCGCAAAAAAATAATCTCTCCGGCAAAGAGACTGAATAAGCAACACCCTTATAGAAAAAATGCTCAGTCTCCCGGAATTCAGAGTTAATGATTTCAATCAGAACAACAATGGCATAGACTTCTATCTTGAAACAAAAGAGTGTCCAACTATCCGCAACTTTTACAACCCCGATCTGGCAATCTACAAGAGCCACAAGTGAACTAAATATTAATAACACTTAAAAGAAAGAGAGGTTACCATATGCCAAACGGTAAACATCTTAATCCTCAATGTTTATTACATTCTATAATCATAAAATATATCACCTTGATTTTGCGATATTTTCAGAATTTATAAGGAGCAATATGTATGGATTTAAAAGAACGTATCAAATACTTATGTAAAACAAAACATATTTCTATGAATTCTGTGGAAGAATCTCTCGGTTTTGCAAAGGGCTATCTAAGCAAATTAGATAAAAGCAAACCGAACTCTGCTAAAATGATTAAAATAGCAGAATTCTTCAACGTATCGGTAGAATATCTAATGACTGGAATTAATTCTTCTCCAACTACGCCTGCTGAATTAACCGATTATATAAAACCATTGTCTGATAAAGAAATTGAACTTGTTGAAGCATTTTCTCGCTTACAGCCTCCTAGCAAAGAATATTTATTGCTCATAGCACAGGAATTATATAATTTAGAGAAAAAACTTATTATCTCTGCCTCCTCATCAGAAGATAATTAGAAAACTATACCTTAATAGGCAATGCCTTTGCATTGTCTATCATTTTTTATTTCTTTATCTTTCTAAAAATCGACATCACTCCCTCTTCCAATTTTTACCTGAACTATGAAAATGGCAGCTTCTCATCAACGCCGGCAGGAATATTCATAAATCTATCACCTACATCTGATGACGTGCGAGAACTGCCGCTATTTCGATCATTTGCAGTCTTACTCTCTGCAAATTCCTGTTCTTCTACTACAATATCTGTTGTATACACTTTCACACCATCTCTGTTCGTATAACTTCCGGTTTGAATACGCCCTGTAATTACAATACGGATTCCCTGACGGAAATATCTCTCAGCGAATTCTGCTGCCCTTCCAAAAGCCACGCAGTTAATAAAATCTGCAGTTGCTTCTCCATCATGTTTAAATCTACGGTCAACCGCCAGTGTATATCTCGCTACTGCAGTTGTATTCTCTCCTTGTAAATATCTCACTTCCGGGTCTCTTGCAAGATGCCCCATTAAAATTACTTTGTTCATATGTACTGCCTTTCTTCCCGTTTTGCCGATAGAACAGCATTTGATTTTCTAAGATTCTGCAACTTTTATCGTCAATTCCATTGGATATCCAGAGCCACCAATGATATTCCATCTTTGTACTTCTCGATCTTTAATTTCATTCCACCATGGTTCCATAAACAAGCAAGATTGGCTATATAATTTTTGATTATATTCTGCTAAAAACTCCTTCAACTCTTCTTCGCCCTTAATCCAACATGGAATTGTGTAATATTCATACCGTTCTTCCTCACAGTATTGTTCAATAGTGATGAGAGCATTTCTTCCATTGTAGTTAGTAAAAAACTCCGCTATAGTCATATTCTTATCTCCTCCTTTGGCACTTCTTATCTACTAAACTAATTTTCATTTTTCGTACCGAATTTCGGTACGAAAATTTTTACTCTACATGCTTGTCCTTCCATGACTGCTTACGCAGTCCTATCTTCCGTATCCTCCGTCTTTTGATAGTGCAAGTGTTCTAAAAACGTTGTATTAAGTTTATTTATAACTTCTTCTCGCTCTTTCTCTTCCATATCTTCAAAGTTAATTTCTTTTTCACCAATAACAAGTATATTTATTATTTTCACATGCACCACCTCCCTTATATCTATGTCACACGGTTTGTACTTGTTGCTATTTGTGTACCGAAATTCGGTACATCTATATATTTTGGCTATTCCTCACACCTGAAAAATCAATATTTTCTACTGGAATATTGAATAACTCGGCAATTTTAATAGCTTTTACTAATGGTGGAATACGCTTCCCCGATTCATACATTGCAATTGCACCTGAACTCATATTTAATTTTTTGGCTAATTCTCTTTGCGATATTCTATTCTCTCTTCTCAAATCAGCCAACGTTTTTCTATCATCCATTTTTCGCCCTCCTTCGCTCTCTATATGTTAGCTTATTTTTATTATACTCACATATAGTTAGCTAGTCAAGTGCATATTAACATTTTGTGAGTCTTTGCTGTTATTATATTATTTGCTCACAAATTGTGATAATATATGTATAGTGAGGTGTATACTATGGAACTTGGAAATATTCTTGCACAACTAAGAAAAGAAAAAGGATTAAGCCAACGTGAATTGGCAACTTCCCTCGGTGTCAGCAATGGCGCTGTTGCTATGTGGGAAACAAACCGGCGTCAACCTGATATAGAAATGTTGATTAGAATAGCGCAATTTTATAATGTGTCTATCGACTATCTTTTTGGAAATATTCAGGTTCTTTCTACCACAAAAATGCAGAATTTATCATCAACTGAAATTAAACTTATAAAATATTATCAAAGTGTGCTTAATTTGAATGAACTAGATACTAAAACAAAAAATAAAATAACCGAATTCTTTCCTTTTGCCTCTATTCTTTCACTAGAGGAACAAGAATTATTAGAATATTATAATGAACTTTCTCTACGAGATAAACGCTGGATAATGGGTCAAATTATAGATTTACAAAAAAAATCTGAAGAATCTCCTACGCAATTTAAAGTTACGGGGAAATAATTGATTTTCAGAAATATAAAACAAAGTCATAGTGTTATTATTTATTTATTAAAGAGGAATTTGACGTGATCGGAGACATGATTAAAGAATTAAGACTTTCTAGTAAATATACCCAAGAAGACTTAGCTCAAAAATTAAAAATTTCAAAAAGTACAATAGGGATGTACGAACAAAATCGTCGTTCTCCTGATTTAGATACATTAGTAAAAATTTCAAAGATTTTTAATGTGTCTACAGATTATTTGCTTGGGCTTGATCCTATTAAAAAAAATCCGTTTGCCTCTGCTCATAGCTGGGAGAATTTTACAAAAATTTTTCCTAATGCAATAAGGCTTACTAATGAAGAACAAGATATTTTAACTTACTACAATCAATTATCTTTAACTGATAAACGCTGGATCACGGGACAAATGATTGATTTAATTAAGAAAGCAGAAGAAAATATTTCAATACGGAAGTTCGGGAAAAGATAATCAATTTCAATGAATACAAAAAGGAATAATCTATATGATAAGGGGGAATGGATTATGTACTATAATGCTACTAATCAACAATCAGTTTGTCTTTACCATCACAATCCCAATATTATTGGAGTTTGCAATATTTCTTTTTTATTGTGATAGTATTTACATAATAAACAATGAGGAGGCAATTGATATGGGAGGAACTCATGATATTTTAGGTCAAAAAATACGAAATCTTAGAGAAGACTTTGATTTAACCCAAAAAGACTTATCTCAAATGATTGGTCTTACTCCTAAAATGATTTCTTTTTACGAAAATAATCAAAGAACTCCCCCTGTGGATATTCTCATTAAATTATCACAAATATTTCATGTATCTATTGATTACTTATTAGGTATTGATACTTCTTCTGTTTCAATCACTCCATTAACTTGGAAAAAAGTTAAAAATACTTTTCCTAATGCAGTGCAACTCAATGATGAAGAAAAGGATATGCTCGAATATTATCAACATCTTTCTCTACGAGATAAACGCTGGATAATGGGTCAAATTATAGATTTACAAAAAAAATCTGAAGAATCTCCTACGCAATTTAAAGTTACGGGGAAATAATTGATTTTCAGAAATACAAAAGCAAGTCATAATATCTTTATTATTTTAGGAAAAATACTTATGAAAAGAAGGTGATTATTATTTATCATCATTTAGAAGTAGCTGATTACATCTTAACGAATGGTTGTACAAATCCCGTTCGTAGTAAACTAGATAATAATAAAACTGTAATTACTAAATTGTTTAACAATGAACAAGGTAATTTAACCTTAGTAAATGAATATATCTGCTATAAACTTGCATTGGCACTCCAACTTCCAGTTTCTAAATCCGGAATCTGTATTTGTGATGCACAAACTCTTGACCTTAACAATTGTATTTCACCTTCAAATTATGGTCCTTGCTTTTATTCAACATATGTAGAAAAAAGTACCCCTTTAAAAGCGGGTATCGTAAGGCTTCTGTCTAATATTGATATTTTCTATAAGCTGTTACTATTTGATCATATTATATACAATAAGGATAGAAACATTTTCAACTTATTAACAACCTATACCAAAACTGATATTTCTTTTCGTTTAATAGATCATTCTCATGTTTTTAAGAATGAAACTTTATGGGATTCCAATTGCTTCAAATATGGAATGCAGGATTTTGATATCAATGATACCGATATCCTATTATCCAATCAACCTATGTATACTATGTTCCTGCAATCTATGTCTTTTGAAAAAGTAAAATTGTGGAATGCCAAGGATATTTTCATTAAAACTATTAATGAAAAAATGCTACTTGAAATCATTGAAGAACTTCCCACTGAATGGGATTTAAAAAAAGAAAACTCCGATGCACTTATTGAATATCTTTTGTATCGGGTATATTATATAGAGAATATATGTGATGTAATTTGTAGTTATTGGAAAATTATATAAACATTAAGGAGGTTCATCATGGAAACAATTAAATATTCTGTATTAAAATATTATAATTCCGTCATCTCTGAAGAGTGTCTTTGTGTAGGTATACTTTTTCATAATATCACTACAAATCAAAGAACATTTAATATTATAAAAAATTTTAAACGTTTGGAATCTTTTGATGATGAAATTAATATTGATTTCTTTAAATTATACTTACTAAACATAAAAGATGAAACTGAAAATAACATTTTTAATCATAACACAAATTTTGATATTGAAAGCTACACAAGAACATATGTAAATGAACTGAGATTTTCTAAAATTTATACTAGTTCTAACTCTGATCCGAACTTTATAGAGAATACAACTAAACTTTTTCTAAAATTTGATTATAACCAAAAAGAACGTTTACAAAAAAATCTTGAAACCCAATATATTAGCAATATCTTAAGAACAAATATGGTTCCTTTCACAAGAAAACCTGTAATTGGCACAAGAAATGAAACGATTAATTTTGATTATCAAACCGAGGAATATGCTATAAAAATTTTCTCGTTTAAAGAAAAAAATTTAAGTCGCCTTATATCTAATGCAAAAATCTGGTCTTACAATGCGATGGAATTGAAAAATATTAAAAAAATAATTTTTCTATATGACTTAGATATTATTGATTCAAGAGAGTTTAAAATTATAATGGATATTTTATCCGAAAATGCATATAGACTCTTTCCTTTAGAAGATGGTATTGATTTTATATCTAAAATATCATAAATTTATATTTACACTATATCTCAAAATTTTCAGCAAAATTATATGATTTATTTCTATCATTATTTTTTTATAAAACTGTGATGAAAACTATTTATCGCAATTTAAACCATTATCCACAAATTTTATAGAAAGCACCCACTCCAAAATGGATGCTCCGAGTTAAGGCCAAAGAATGTCCTTGCGGACACCGCCTATCCTGTGGGGTCAGACAGGATAGGCATTTTTATTTTTACTTATTCTTTCTCTTATCAAGAAAGGCAAGCAATATAACAATTAAGCTACCAAGAGGAATCAGTAATGTAATATTCCAATGAAAATTGAAATGATTTCAAATATTAATCACAAAAATAATTTAAGGTAGGTGTTTTCATAAATGAGCAAATCCTTTGCTTATGGTTACGTTCGAGTAAGTACTGATAAACAAGAAGAACTTTCTCCTGATTCTCAGGAAAAGTTACTTCGAGACTATGCGAAAAAACATGACATGATATTACTTAATATTTTTTTTGAACTTGGTGTATCCGGCAGGAAAGCTGAAAAGCGTCCTGAGTTTCAAAAAATGATTAGTTCTGCAAAATCAAAAGAACATCCTGTAGATGCAATTCTAGTATGGAAATATAGTCGCTTTGCAAGAAATCAAGAAGAAAGCATTGTATATAAGTCGCTACTCAAAAAACAAAATAATGTTGACGTTATCAGTGTATCTGAGCCACTAATTGATGGTCCCTTTGGTTCTTTGATCGAGCGTATCATCGAGTGGATGGATGAATATTATTCTATTCGGCTTTCCGGAGAAGTCTTTCGAGGAATGAAAGAAAACGCATTACGCGGAAAATATCAGGCACGACCTCCTTTAGGATACCGCATTGTAGAACGTGGAAAACCTCCGGTAATCGTTCCTGAAGAAGCAGAAATCGTAAAAACCATATTTCTCAAATATACAGAGGAACATCTTAGTTTCTTTGATATCGCACGCTATCTAAATCAGCTTGGCTGCAAAACCTCTCATGGTAAAAACTTTGAAACACGATCCATTGAATATATATTAAAAAACCCAATGTATTGTGGGATGCTTCGCTGGAATCGCACAACTAATGAAACAAATGAAATCAAAAAAGAATCTGAATGGATCATTACAGAAGGAGAGCAAGAGGCAATCATTAGTAAAGAACTCTTTGAGGCTGCTCAAAAACGATTTCAGTCTGTTTATAAGCCAAAAGGAAGTCGCCCCTCTTCTACTTACAAGCATTGGCTTAGCGGCCTTTTAAAGTGTCCTTCTTGCGGTCGTACTCTGGTCGCTACTACTTTACATAGAAAGAATGGCGAACCATATGCTTATTTTCAGTGCTATGGGTATAGCAAGGGGAAATGTACTGCCAATTCTCGTGTCAGCTCACTGCTAATAGGTCCGACTGTATTGGATGCCTTGCAACAAATACTTGACTCAAAAAATATCTCTTATAGTTATGTTGAAACGGATCTTTCAAGTAAACTTGATGAAAAAAAATTACTTTTAGAAAAACTAACACAGTTAGATTCAAAAGAACAACGCATAAAAGCTGCTTACCAAGATGGTATTGATTCTTTAGACGAATATAAAGAAAATAAAACAGCTCTATTAGAAGAACGGAAGCAATTGGAAAATCAGCTTCTGGAATTGCAAACGAGAAAACGTGATACTGATGCAGATAAAGAATTAATGCTATCTAGAATTCGTAACACCTATGAAGTAATTACTTCCGATAGGTTTTCAAATCAACAAAAAAATGAAGCCCTAAGAACAATTATACAAAAAATTGTTTATATTCGTGATTCTGATTCTTTAAAAATTTACTACTACTTGCCAGTATCCTAGTATGATCCACAGTAATTAGTGATAGTTTTACCCAGAATAAAATTTCATTCTATAAGATGGAGGAATGAGGCGATGCGGTGGCATGATCGATTGGCGACAACGCAATAGATAGAAATTTAGACAGGTGAAACGTGCTACTAATTACCGTGGCGCATATTAGTGTTTGATATCAATATTCCAGTTGGGAATACAGATATAATTCCCATATGAATGTTTTCCTAAAATCAGGTGAAGGTGGCTCCCTCTTACGTTGAATTCTGTCTCACATGAATTACCGCTTTTTATGATCTCAAGCGTACCTTCCCACTGATGGGGAGATATAGGGCTCTTGGTTAATACCGATTTTTAATTCCTAAATCAGTATTAACCAAGAGCCCTATATTACATGTATTCAAACTAAGAACCATGTTCGGATACAAAAGGTAGTAAGACAAACATTCCAATAGATACCGTTTCAATTATCTGTATAAGTTCACTTGGGTCAATTTGATTGCTTATAACCACTTCAATTTCTTCGTAACAATCAAAGAAACGCTGTACAACATTTAGTAACTCGCTATTTTGCTCATCTGCATCTTCAATCATTCCATTTACGATGTCTTCAACCGAAAGAAACTCTTCCCACAGTATGTTAATTTGTTTCATCAACAACTCTGTGAATGACATTATACTACAAAAACATTTCTCATCAATTGGTATTTGAACAATTTGCTGATACCGCTGAATGTATAACTTCATTTCGCCAAGTTTTTTCATGGCATCAACCCAAAGGTTCAAAGTTTTATTTGCATTTATTTTTTCAATTAATGCAGGCTCTATTTCACAAGGATACATCGGTTTTGCTATGCTGGATTCTTCCACATCCAAAAGCTTATAGAACGGAATTGAATACACTACCGGGGAGAACACGCCAGAAAAAACAGGCACATACGCCAACTCCAAGGATTGTGTTTCTAAATACCATCTATCACTCGATGGCAAAATACTATTTTTAAATACATCCCTGATTGTCATCACAATTCTTGTGTATTCATTTTCAAGCGTATTGTCCTCTTCCATCTTGTAATTGACGATTATATAGGCATATTTATCGCCTTTGAAAAGTGTTCCCTTTACCGCAACAACAGCTTTTGATAGGGTATCGCAAAAGTAGTTTGTTCCATTTCGATATTTTTGCTTTGAATCATAAGAAATGGCATAACCTTTCGGCTGATTATCAAGCACATAACGCCAGACATTAACTAAAGTAAGAACATTTTCAAGTTCTTGTTTTGCAAAATTTTCATCAAGTGAACTATAATCAGAGAACAACAAATCATACTCTTTCTGAAAATTTGCAAGAGCTTTAGCTGCATAATACAGATTATACATAGCAAGTCTTGAATTTTCAACAATGCTAATATCTTGCTTCTTAATTCTTAC
The DNA here is from genome assembly GCA_910585545.1 of uncultured Lachnospiraceae bacterium. GTDB lineage: Bacteria > Bacillota > Clostridia > Lachnospirales > Lachnospiraceae > An181. Next base: position 26,736 of record CAJUFN010000017.1, on the reverse strand, counting down.
ACTCAGAACTTCTATAAATTGATTATAGAAATTGTTGAATGAGGAATATACATCATTCAAGTATTTTCTGAAGTTCTTATACTTATCAACTGAAAGCAATTGGCGCATTGGAAAATACTCTTCGACAGGGTTTTTATCATTTCCTTCAGAATAAAGGCAATATGGGTCAACGGCAAAATAAGGAAGTCGATTTTCGGCAAATGTGTGTTCTCTAAACACTTTTAGTCGATCGTCAATTCGTTTTCCTCTCTCCTTCGTATATCTACCCTTCCTATATATATCATCAATGAGTTTAATTGTTTCGACAATCAAATCGTTGACATTGGTTCTTGTCTCATCAATATCAAATACATATTTCTGCCATGTGGAAGGACGCAAACTATAATCTATTCGGATTTTTGTCCATCCATTCAGTTCAGATACCCATGCGTTTGGACAATTGCTTTTATGGATGTGCAGCTTGTGATTCAGAGCTTCAATACCTAAATCTCGAAGAAGATCAACACCGATCAACTCTATATCAATATACTCTTTCTCTGGATACAATTGCTTTAAGATATCCAGCATTTTAATTCGCCAATACTGATTTGTATTTTTGGTGTTTTCAGAGATATCTTTTTCTGTTGATAGAGGCGGTATGAATTTACAAGATACTCCATCGCATGTAACTGAAAAAGAGAGCACCTGCATTTCAGAGATAAGCTTTTCCATTATTACATCCACAGCAGCTCGATAGCTTTCGTCCAATTCCGGATGTTCAAAAAGTCCACGTACTGCATCTGAAGATGGCTGAAGTTCACCTGTACATACACTCGCAACTATTTCATCCGTCTTAAATGGTAATGTAACGTTCACACCACGTTTAGCCATCCAAAATAGTGCATATCCAAATGACGTTCGCTCAGTGTCTGTATCAGGCAAATCTAATGGCACTGTACAATTATTTATAAAACAATCTGTTGCTTGATAATCGATGGAGAGTGAAGTGAGTGATTTCTTGACCTCGTCGATGGTATTCTGTAAATCCACTTTATTAAAAATTGATAGATTTTTCATCCCATCCGCAATCAGTTCTTCTGGTCGTTCCATACCCGAAAGATCAAGTGGCAAGAAACAGAGCCACCCTTTTCCACGTTTTTCAACAAGAGAACTAATGAATGTCATGTTGCCATCAACATATCGCTTCACATCCAACCAAAGCATTGATCTAATGACATTTGCATATCCTATCCAGTCACAAAACTTTATTTGTGAAAGATACTGCACGTCTTCAATATTATACTGCTGATGAGAAAAATAGTCCAACAGAACCACTCTTACATTTTGCGAAGATATACACGATAGCGCCTTGAATACAACATGTCTTATATTGGTATCAATCTGCTCACACAACGCATCAAAAACGATTTCCGCACGTACCGGATGAAGTGCTTCAAGGATATTATCATCAACTACTCTGATGAGATACTCATCTTTCAGACGTCTTATAGCAGCTTGCATCGTAGAACAATGAATTTCATTTTTGACTGCCCTAAGATTAACAGTACATCCTAAACTCCCTGCATAGCAAACCAACTGAAGTAACTCTAACCATTCATCTAAAACTCCCTCTTGTATCAGCGCATCAATCTGTTCCTGGAGTCGCTGAGGCAACGTCTGATTATTTGTCAATAAATATGCAAATTCAATCAATGGTCCTTGTCCACCAAAGGATTGCCATGCTTCTTCGAAAGTTCTATGTTCCGCGTGAGGCTGCATTTCTGTAAAAGAATCATAAATGTGTGCAGCTTCTTCTTTTGATAAAGCCAATTCCACAACCCCATATCGAATCGCCTTTCCACTAATTGGTGTTAGGTTATAATCTTCATCTCGAATGGAAATAAGAACAGGAATAGAAATTCCACGAGATTGCAACTCTTGCAGCAAAAATGCCCAAAATGTTTCACCTGGCTGTACGTCAATATAGATAATTAAATTTTGATTATGCTTACCAAGCCCATCTAAAGCTGTGACCAAATTCTGTGCTTGTCCTTCGTTAGCAATAGAACGCACACAAAATACGCAACCTTCGGGATATGTATCAATTAAGTATCGGTAGCAAAGGGTAGATTTTCCTTGCCCAGAAACGCCCTTAAGGATTGCGACCCCTTTACTATTGATTACTGATTGAATCTCTTCCATCCAATAATTTCGCTTGAAATCTAAATTGTTACGAATATGTGTAGGATGTGCAGACACACCTTGCATATACTCTTGTTTCAACTGTTCTTGATCGCCATTTAACCGCAATTCGCTTAAGCGAACAAGAGATTTGTTGTATTCTTTGTAAAAGCCATCAATTGTAGCAATATTTATTCCAATTTCATGAATTTTTTCTTGCCACATTTTTAATGTGATATATCCTTTACTATTAGAGAGTGCAGAAATATGTTGAATCAATAATTCCTTAGCCAAATTGGGTACAGACATTACCGAAACATAACTACTAAGTTGAGTTCGAATATTTAAATCCAAATTATCAAAATTGACTTTTTCGAAACATAAAGAATCAAGCAACCATACGGCATCCGCCTCGACCAAACCGTGTTTATCTACAAGCCTCTTTGCTAAAGCTTTTTTCGTGTTAGTTTTACCTTCTTGCACTTCCTGTAATTCCATGCCAAGAGTGTTAAAATAAACAACCTTAATGCAGTGGAAAGATGGATTTTGTGCATGTAAACAACACATGCGATTAAAGAATCCTTCGCCGCCTTTGGATGTTCTTGTTAAAGCAAGGCTTGAAAGTGTTAGATCGGCAGCAATGTTTTTAACCTGGACAGCTTCTATTACAATGCCGTCCTTTTTGATCACCAAATCCTCGATATCTTCCGGATAGTACTCATACTCACTCTCATCAGAAATCAATCTGGAGGCAATATATAACGTTTGAGATGAGAAGCCTTTCCACGCAGCTTGTGCACCTATATCAGATTTTTGAAAAATGCTCATTTTTACCTCCTTTGTAACTGTTATTTCTGCAATCAGTTACTACTTGATATGGCAGTTTTGATCGCCACAATCTTTTTATTTGGTAATAAAGCAGCAATCGGCCAATTACAAAACTCTTCTTTTTCTCTTGAAGATAGCTGCTGTATATGTATATCAAATTCATCAAATTGTCCTAATAAAATGCACGCACAACATCTTACTGATATATTTTTGGAATATTTGAATTGTATCAACATTTTCTTTTCCTCACTGTTTAATTCCCTTTTTCGTGCAACAATTTGCAGTTTATTTATTGTTAGAAGAATTACATCATCCAAATATTCTTCTATAATTTGAAATAATTTTTCAGCCAATGAAAGCATGCGGCTATCTTTCTTTTTATCATATGCCTTTAAGCAATCAAATATCAAAAACAATAATTGATCTACTTCTCTCTCGTTTATGTCTTTCATTGCTTTTAATAGATTTTTTTCATCAAATATCATTTCTGATATATCTGCCTCTCTTAGCGCAAACCAGTTACTAATCCTAAAATTTTCCCCGTCCGAACAGCTTGATAATATGGCAATTCGTTTACCTTCTTCAAGATAATTACGAATTACATATCCTTTCTCTTCCACTCTTTCATATTCAAGCAATAACTTTTTATGCCCTATTATTTGTTTATAAAGTCCACAATCCTCTTCTGTGTGAAAAGGTAATTTCACCATTTTTGTCTCCATTAATCCTAGGTTTAAAAAATATATTGTTTGTTCTGCTTCTAGAACTTCTTTCGTTCTAAAAAATTTCTTCTCAATATTCAAATTTTCAAGGATCTGACCTAATCGTATAATTCGCTTAAAATAGTCAAGAAAGTTCTCAGAAATAGCCGATTTTATTTCTTTTAAAAATACGACCCCCAAGTCCAAATTTTCAATTAACATCGATTCTGCTGAGGAAGCAGCTAAGATTATCTCCGCCCCTCGATAAACTGATTCAAAATTAATGTCAGAACACTCGACACAACGTATATATATCTTATGAACTTTTTCTTCTAATACAATTTCTATTAACTCACTAATTCTTGTAATCGTCTCATCTATTTTGTATATATGCTGAACTGGATATTTGCAGTTTATTTTCTCATCAATCTTTATTAATAACTCCCTCTCTGTTGATGTGACAATATTCGTCAGCACAACAGGGATATCTACCCCCTCTTTCTTAGTATAGAAATACTTCAGAGGACTCTTTGCAATCGCTATTGCCGGATTCGTATATTTACTTGGCAATGTCGATACTGTAAAATTATCTATATGCTCATAATCTGGAATCGGAGTTCCGATTCCCATTATTGCCTGCTTAGGTCTGTTCGCATTAAATAGAACACACAGCTCCTCTAAATCCCGTATAGTTTCTATATAATCTAAATATATAGTAATGTGACCTTGTTTTTCTTTCCCACGCATTATATTCGTAATGTCTACGGGGAGAAGTATTTTTGCATACAATTTTTCTTTATCTCCCATTTTGGTTATTGCATCAACAAAAAATATTATCCCACCATTTTTTAAATAATTTTTTAAATTGTTCATCTTTACTGAATATCCTATGATATCTGCTTCAGGTAAAACATTATATACTTTTCCTTTTACCTGAACTGGAATAAGGAATTCATTCCCTGTTGATGATGGTTTTTTATTTTTAAAGTATATGATATTCCCATCCCATGAAACAGTTTTATCGTTCATATGAATATCTGATCCCTCCAAGTATTCTGACTTGGCACACATTCTTTGTAACGTTGTTATAGATAATGTTTCTTGCATACTCATTTATCCTTCTTCTTCACATATTTATTGAGTCTCCAACAATATTGCTTCTAGCTACATTATACTATATACCAAATTACGTTTCTATATATTTTATCTCTCCACAATCACTAGCAACCGCATTCTTCGCGCCCTCCCAGCCGCTGATTATTTTTTTCTTCATTATCGTTCTCCCTTTTCAGTTTTGCCACCAGCCCTTCCAGCGCAGGATACGACTATCCACCGCCATATCTAAAATCTTTCTTCTTTTATCTACCATATCAGCCTGTAGCTGCAAGGCGCGGTCTACTGCTTTTCGTACTTCTGGGTTCTTATAGAAAAATCCTCCGGACAGTCCAATCTTTTACATCAGTTTTGAAACTGTCATTTTATCCTCTTCTTTGATCGTTTCCTGGATTGTTAGTTTTGCACGTTGAATTTTCTCATATAAAACTCCTCTCTTTCATGCAAAAAAGCAGGATACCTTCCTTTTTACGGAAACATATCCTGCCTGATTGTTTATTTTAATTCAGTTTTCGTATATTTTTTTATTCTTCCGATTTTCTCCCATTTCTTTGGAAATCCCATTTTTTCAAGGACTTCTTTATGTACTGGATGTTTTCGGAAACATACTTTTAATTCATAGAAAAGTGCTTTAAACTCATCTTCCGGCGACAAGAGTTTCAATATAATCAACTGTGCGAACAAGTCATTCTTTCCATACACATATCTCCCAGACTCTCTTGGTAGAGAAAGTCTTTCGTGAATCTTCATATCACATAAAGCATCCTTTGTACGAAAGTCGAACAGACGATCATTATGAGCGCACACATTTCTAAACTTTGTCATGACTGCCAACATCTTCGTCATTTCATTAATCTTAATCTGTCCAAAATCCTGACAAACCTGTATCTGTACCCGACCTTTTTGGCAACTATATATTTTGGATAACTGTCCAATCGTCAACACATTTAACAGTACCCATAATGGTACATACTTATATTTTGTCATATAATGGCGGATGTACACATAATCACTATCGTTTCTAAGCTGGCCTTTCATGATTTTCAACATATTTTGAATCACAATTTTTTTCTTACCTGAATAATCATAATGACGGATGTCCAGATAATCATTTTGCATATCACCATATGCAAGACAAAAATGATACGATAAAGAAGACTTAATATTCCTCTCCACCATTAAAATGTACTTTATAAAAACACTCCGCAAATCATTATCAAATTGATACAATTCGTAAATATCTTCAAAAGTAATATCATCCTGAAATTGATTCGTTACTGGATTCTTATATGCCTCTTTATAGCCGTTGATCAACGGGAAATATCCTGTTTTAAACAATATCTTTTTTGCATATTCTTCATCCTGTATTTCCAGATTCTTTTTCTCTTTTAAAAAAGCAATCTGCTCATCATATGTTAAAAATCCTTTTTTCTTCATTTTCCCGTCGCCTTTATACTTCCCCGAAAATAACGAAAGGCCCCCGCAGGAGCCTTCCGGACTACGGGCTTCTCAAGTTTCCGTAGTGCGATCACTAGGTACAGTATATCCTTAACAAACTCTTTTGTCAAGGACAAACCATACCTGTTTTATTCTATGTGCAGCACATATTTTTTATGTATTTGTCAGCATTTTGCATTTAAAATGTAACATCTGGATTCTTACTTGCAGATTGTTTTAAAGAAATGTACGTGTTAAAATATAGGTGCAGCGAAATACTGTTTGTAGTAAAGTGGAACAATAAAAGGAGGCGATGATTCCATGACAGACGCAAAGACCCGGAAAGTTGTTGAAAAATTTGCAGAAGCGGCAAAGAAGATTTACGGAATAAAATTGCATGGAATTATTCTGTATGGTTCCTGTGCCAGAGGCGATTTTGAAACAGATAGCGATATTGATATTTTAGTATTATTGGATGTACCGAGCGAGAACATCAACACAGAAAGAAAAAGGATTTTAGATATATCAGATAAATTGGACTTGGATTATGATGTGGTTTTAGCTCCCGTGTTCCAAAACTATCAGCTTTATCAGAAGTATATGCCTGCATCTGTTTTCTACCAAAATGTGCAGAAAGAAGGTATCAAGATTGCCTAATTCAGATACTTCACATAAATATTATGACGCTATGTTTATTGCAAGTAAATCGGATTCAGAGATTCAGATCGCAAATGCGGATTATGTTTATAAACTGCTATCTGAGTATATAAGAGCGTTAGTAAGCTAAGATAGTATATATGTTATTACAATTTGGATGACACAATGGGGTTCCAAATATCTTGGAGATCAAGATTATTCTACGATTGATATTCTGCGCTATTATTACGGTGATGATATGTACATCAATACCGCCCAGGAAATCTCTGGTGTTCCATCTTCCTGGCCTGGATATATCTTGGAAATTGGTTCCTCCGGCGACAAAATCCGCCAGATGCAGGAACAGCTTAATGTAATCGCTGGTGCATATCCCGCTCTTCCGAAAATCAACGCAGACGGCATCTATGGTCCTGCTACCGCGAATGCCGTTCGCGAATTCCAGTCCATCTTCGGGCTTCCGGAAACCGGAAAAGTAGACTATTCTACCTGGTATAAAATATCTGAGATTTATGTGGGAGTATCCAGAATTGCAGAATTAAATTAAAACGCTCCTGAAGCAAAATGCCATTGAATCCAAGCCGCAAGAGTTCGGATTCAATGGCGTTTTTACTCTCACTGTTTTTTGCGGTTAATCCACTCGGTTGATGTATCCATAGCGGTACGGCAGGCATTCGTCTGATCCAGCGCGTTCAGCATCACAAAATCATGAATGATTCCCTGTACCCGTACAGCTGTTACCTCCACACCGGCACACCGAAGTTTTTCTCCAAAGGCTTCTCCCTCACTACGCAATACATCTGCTTGCCCATTGATGATCATGGTCGGAGGAAAGCATCTCAAGCAATCTAGGCTTGCTCGAAGAGGCGATGCAGTGATTTGATTTCGATCCTCCATAGAAGCCGTATATTGCCGCCAGAACCATTTCATTCCTTCTCGATACAGGTAGTAATTCACCGCAAATTGATGATAGCTGGGGGTGTCAAAACAAGCATTTGTTACCGGATAATATAATAGCAGCTTAGAAATATTCGGACCATGGCGCATCGATGACATAATCGTCATGGCGATTGCCATATTTCCGCCAACACTATCACCTGCAACTGTGAGTGCAGGACAGTTGGTAATCGAAAATCGCTCCTTGATAATTTCTTTTAGATGCGAAAGAATAAAATAACACTGTTCAATCGCTGTCGGATATTTTGCTTCTGGCGATCGGCTGTATTCCGGAAATATGATCAACGAATTTGTCCTTGCCGAAAGTTCTCTGACCAACTTCTCATGAGTGTGAAAGCTGCCAAACACCCAACCAGCGCCATGAATATAGAATATAATATTTTTAATTTCCTCGCTCTTTGGAGCAATAAAATATACTGGTATACTCCCCCATATTCCGGCATGTATATAATCTGAGGATATATCAGCAGGGTATTTATATACTGGTATATCCTGCATTTCTTCCAATACTTTTCTGCCTTGCTTAGGCGGTAACTGAAAAATTAACGGAGGCACAGAACTTTGATTGCAGACAGCTTCAGCTGCAAGTTCCAGAGGAACACATCGTTTCATGTATCGTTCTCCTTTTATGCTATGATTAGTTCTTATTATAATATGCGTTTCTTGCGATTACGGTTTAACTAGAAAGAAAAAGCATTAAATATTTCATTTATAACAAAAAACACCGTTGAGTCCAAACCACAAAGGTTCAGATTCCAATGGTGTTTTCATATAACGCAGCAGGAGGGATTCGAACCCCCGTGCCCAGTTAAGGACCAACGGATTTCGAGACCGTGCCATTCAGCCTCTCTGGCACTGCTGCAAGCTTTTACATGTAGTATAATATAACACAAAGCCAATTCCAAAGTCAATTAGGAACGTTTCTTTTTTCGAGTTTGCAAAAACAGTACAGCTAAAAGTATCATCGATATCAGTACTGCCACAAAAATTGCCACCAGAAGCGGCTCAATCTGTATCGCATCGGCAGACACACGTGCCGTTCCTGTTACTTTTTTTGTCTCAATTCGATGTCCCCGCACTAACAAACGATGCGTATTGATACTGTAAGGCGTACAAGTCACCAGCGTACAGTAATCCATCCCTTCCTCAATATATAAATCTCCTATTTCCCGAGGTTCCACAATACGAATCTGATCCACTTCATAAGTAAGCGTTTCATCCAGCGTATGGAGCAAAAAAAGATCTCCTTCCACTAACTGGTCCAGATTCGTAAAAAGTTTGGCGCTTGGCAATCCCCGATGACCTGACAGGACACAGTGAGTACTTTCGCCGCCTACCGGAAGACTGCTTCCTTCGATATGTCCTACTCCCGACGCCAGAACCGCATCACCCGTTCCGTGATAAACAGCCAGTTTCGTCTGCAGCACCGGGATTTCAATATATCCCATGATTCCTGTTCCGGATACATCCAAAACTGCATTGTATTCTAAAAGCTCTTCCTCCGAAAGCATAAAACGGGCGCCGATTCGTTTTGTCAGCGCTTCGTTATATTCCCTAGCCTCCCTCAAAAACTGCTCATACTTTGCATCGTCCATATTGGCAATCTCCTGCGTATAATCCGTAATTGCACGGGACTGATGAAAGGAATTCCACCAATCACTGAATGTCGGATACAAAAGAAGCGCCAGACCTGCAAATAATGCAATTGAGAAAAGAAAAGTCGATAAGTGCTTTTTCATACAGGATTCTCCTTACTGCCATAAAAGCCGGGGAACAAAAGCTTCCCGGCTTTTACAGACAAAATTTTAATAAATTAATTTAAAATATCACTTATTCTTCTACGCTCATGCGCTTTCTCACAACAAAGAATATAGCTGCTCCCAGAAGCAGGATTGAGCCAAGCACATAGAAAATTACAGTGCCAGTGCCGCCGGTAGATGGCAACTCGATACCCGTTTTATTAAGAACAGCAACCGGAGTAGCCGCAATCTCGCTAATATCAAAGCTAACGTCAATTGTGGTCTCTGTATGCTCGCTTGCCACACTACCATCAGCATTCAAATAAATCGTAGTTTTTGTCGTTGTTTCTCCAGTCTTCACAGGTGTTACTTTAATAGCCTCAGCGAGTATATTATATCCATCTGGAGCTTTAACTTCTGTAATCTCCTGCTGTTCGCCAGCTTTCAGACCCTTCACAATAATCAAACCATTCTTCGGAGTTGTCACTGTATTCGTCAAATCAGTTCCATCTGTAGTACCTGCATAAACATATGCACCATCTGTATCTGTTGTCTTTTTTACGAAAAATGGAAGTTGAAACGTAGCACCTTCCAAAGTTTCACCCTTTTCATTTACCTTCTTCAACGCAAATGCATATGTATAAATAGTATCTTCAGCTGTCAATTTATCTTCTTCTGGCTCATTATTGTTCTCAGTTGTCCACTGAAGTGTTACCGTATTTGTATTTCCTGCGCCATCAATTGCTGCCTTATCCGTCACAGTTGCTGTATATGTAATAGTGATAGTAGCTCCATTATCATATAAAAAGTTACCATCTTTATCACACCAGTCAAGCACTATTTTCTTCTCCTCAAACTGTGGTGCTTGCGCAGTATCTCCTACCGTGATAGGCTTGTCGATTCCATCTTTCCCTTTAACAGTAATACTTGTTACTTCCACTTCACTTAAAAATTCTGGTAAAGTATCAGTAATTGTATAAGAAACAACTTTCTTCGCATCCTTACCGCTGCCAACATAGTTAGAAGTATTAAATGTAACTGTATATGTAACTGTATCTCCGATTTTAATGTTATCGTTATCAACTTTTTTCTCTAAACTATTTGGTCCTGTGCTGTTTTTATCAACAACAACTGCATCAGGATTCGTGGAATCTACAGTAATCGCTTTTCCTCCATCTTGAGTACTGGTCATAACATAATATCCGTATTTAAGGCTTTTAAATACCAATGCGGTACCATCACCTACTGCTGTAGCCACCGGTTCTACTCCACTAGTTTCTGTCCACTCTTTCAATGCCGTTTTAAGATCTTCACTCATTTCCTTATTTTCAGCAGCTGGATCTTTCCATGCGGCATCTGTTGGTGTAATATATCCATTTGAGTCAGCGCTAAAAAATTCATTCAAACTCTCCGGAATCGTTCCGGTATAAGCAATCGAATCTGCTTTTTCAGAAACCGTAGCATCAAACAGGCGATACAGCTTATACTTTTCACCTTTGGCGGCATTTTGAACTGTAATAGAACCACTTCCTTGATTATCCACATTTTCAGGAATTACATCTTGTGCTAATGCAGCAATACTTAATGATAAAATCATTATTAATGATAAAAATAATGCTGATATTTTCTTTTTTGTTTTCATTTCTCTTTCATCCTTTCTAAATTATAATAAATAAAGAATTAATACTATGGACACGATACAAAAGAAACATTGCATCTTTCTATTTCATTGCTTTTTCGCGCCTGCGGCCAAGTGTATAACCTATGCAGGAAATTGCTGTCAGCAACAACCCTACAAGATAATACAACATCTTTCCGTGTCCGCCTGTATCCGGCAGCTCATAGCCTTTCGTATAAAAACCACTGTCATGATACTTCGATTCATACAGTGTTGTCTCCATCTTTTCTGCCGATGGCATTTCAATTCCTAAAATCACCATCCTTTCCAACTTCTTCTGGCCATTCTCTGAATATACAGGTTTGCCATCCGAATCTTTTGTATCATCTTCGCCCCGATTATACGGAGAAGCGATGAGCTCTGATATTTTCCCGGAAGTGCCATCTACAAAACGCACAGCAAAGACTCCGGCAGGAAGATCGGTAAATTTATACCGCCCCTGTTCATATGCGACAGCCGCACTTGTATTTGACTCACGTACACTAATCTGCTGACCGGTCTCGACTTCAACCGGCCGTTCCGGATCTCCCTGGAAATAATATGGTTCATAATCTTCTTCCTTATCACGGTCGCCATTTTCTTTTAGCTTTAACAGCTGCACCTTTACGCCGGAAAAGTGGGAAGATTCCATCTCATTTTGAATTCCATCCATATTTTCATCCATCCAGGTCAAACCTTCCAGTGATCGGAAAACAACTTTTTCATTGACAAACTTTGCTGCTACAGTCTGATTAACTTCTTTGATCGAACCTATCATAATTCTCCTGCCGGAACTTTCATCCCAGCCATCATTTTCTTTTTCTTCCACTCTCCATTTTGTACCTAATGGCAGACCGAGAATCGTCACAGCTTCATCATGACTCAAACAGATATCTTTGCCGCTTTCAATATAACCGGCACGGTCCGTACCAAAATAGTAATATCTATCCGTTAGCTCTTCTCCATTCTTATCCCAGAATGTTACTGTAAAAGTAAAATTTTTCTTATAATCTTCTGCGCTAAGATTCGGTCCGGCAATTTCTTTACGGATCATCAGCTTACCAGTAGCAGAAGTATCTTTTTTATTTGTAACTACTACGATATTAGCCTGGCTAAAAAGACTTGTAATGTTCATATCTCCAAGATCATCCCAATTAACCACATTAGCATCATGGTATATCGTATCACCCTTAAGTGCTGCCCCATTTTGTACAATCCGTGCCCTCAGAAAACCTGTGTCGGTAACGAAGAACGGATTCATCGTCTTTCCGCCGTCTTCATCATGAAGACCATAATTTACAACTTTATTAATACCGTAATGGAGATTCATGCTGCGCAGCGCATCAATATCCCCCGTGCCATCTAATTTGTCATCTTCCCAGCCATCATTACTCCACTCTTTTACCGACAGGCTTTCCTGTGTCTGGGCAATCGCAGTAATATCTCTAAGTGTAATATTTACCATGTCATCGGCAGCATATTTCGTCATCGTCTGCATTAGTTTACCAACGCCTGCCATAACTGTGATGCCATCATCCTTGCTGCCTGCGTCAGCATATATGGAATAAACTCCTAAAATAACCGGTATCTCGGTTTCGTTTATCTTATATCCCTCCGGCGCCTCGGTTTCTTTTAAAATGAATTGTGTACAATCTGATGCTGCCCAAGGCATTTGAGCATAACCAGGTAATACATTTCCATTTTGATCCTTAGGCGGTGATGGCATGAAAATCAATACTCCATCTTGTCCGTCTACATTCGCAGTAACTCCGGACGCTGCAACATGATCAGCACTGTTGTCTCCAATATTCTTATACAAAGTAAATGTTGCGCCATTAATGCTCTTGCCGTCCTCATCTATCTTCCGTACCCGCAGTTCTCGCTGTTCGTTTGGAATGTAGATGATAGAACGGAAATTTCGTTCAAACTGATCTGTATTCAGGAAACTAAAACCACGCTGCGTCGGTTCTCCATCATCTGCATAAGTGCCTCCGTCGGATGTAGCCTTCCGAATATTTTCGCAGATTCCCGAAATCACCTCATCAATAACTTCCTCCTGACTCTTATCGCCGTTTTCATCGAATTGTTCCAGTTTCTTCCTGATTTCTTCCTGAACATATTTGCCAAGTGCACGATAGCGCTCTTCTGATGTTTCACCTGTAATTTCAAGCTTTGATAACGCATATGGTTCAATAACGCCATAGACCATCTTCATGTCAGGATTTTCAGAATTGTTCAGCGCATATCGGTCAGCCTGTCCCGGCAAGTCATTGAGTGTACCATTTAGACGCATCGTTTCATCATTCCATTGCAAATACCATTCCGGCAATTCCTCATTGCTGCATTGGTACAGAAATGTCTTTAAAATAGCAGTACGCCACGCCACAGCAGTACGTTCCTCAGGAATTACTGTCTTAAATCCAGCCGTATTACTGCCATACAAAGTTATCCATTTCCCAGTATGTTCTTGCGCATCTATACTCATATCTTTTTGAAGCAGCATAGGCACCGCGATAACAAGCCCGTTCTCTTTACTTGAATCATCTACTTCTATCTTGCTTTGTTCAATGTCTCCGGATGATTCGCTAAAAGCACCGTAAGTAAGTGAACCGGTCTCTAAGATACTAGACACGAAACTTGCATATGCCCCGGTCTGATATCGGTTCACTACCTTGAGCATGGCAGTCTCCGGATTGAAGTACAATACAATATCCTCCGGCAAAGTCCTGTATCCATCAGGCGCTTTTGTTTCTTTTAAAATATAGAACACCGTATGATCTGACGAATACCGATCGGCAAAGTTAAAAGGATGTATTACACCATTCTCATCTTCTTCAAAAAATGTAGTTGTACCATTTTCCTCGGTTTTCATAGCAGCCAGACATTCACCGACTTGCTTATAGTCATTGATATTATTACTGTCTTCCTCGGCTCCTTCTTTGCGTTTCGCCGCATATAATTCAAATTCCACTCCTGCAAGCGGATTACCGTTTTGATCTACCTTCTTAATCTGCTGGTAAAGCATTGGCTGCAAATTAAAACGTAAATACATGCTTGAATCATAGTTGCCTCGCTCCAAATAGAACATCTTCAAAGTATGGGTAGAACTGCTGGCAAATGTTGTATTGCCATTTTTTGTTGACCAATTAAGCTTATTAGCTTCCTCTTCACCCAACGCCTTTTTAAATAACTCATAAAGATTGGTTATGCTATCGCCAGGCGTCTCTCCCGGATTATCCGGTATCTTGCCATTTGTACGCCAACTTTGACCTGTTACAACTTCACCGGTTGCAAAATTAATGGTTCCATATAATTCACTGTGGATACCTCCAATATCCAGCACCAACACATCATCTACAAAAATCCAAACATCGTCATCACCGGAAAATTCAAAAATCATATCCTGTTTACCAGATATACCCATATTAACCTGCCCATTTACCGGCTGCGTAAAATCAATTTCCAACGATACTCCAAGATGATGGTTCAGAAAAACCTCTTCCTTCGTGGCATTGTTTTCAAATTTAACATCTTTTTTACTCCATTTACTGTTATCCAGAGTCACAGAACTGCTCAGAATTTGTTTTCCGCCTTCTATAGTTTCCATACTATCGAAGACTTGCCGACCTTTATTAAAAGGATAGAAATTTCCCAGGCTCATATCTCCACTAAATCCTTTTCCATCCCAGCCGCCGTCCGAACGCCAGACAGCAGGACCATCATACAAGATAAAGGAACCATCGCTTGGTTTCCCATCCCAGGTCTGGTCATCCCCGTTTTGATTTTCTACAAACTCTGCAAAATTTTTTCGGGCATTGTAATAGTAATATCCGCTGTCATCCATCTGAAATAAACCGGTAACATTTTCATAACTTTTTCGCTTATCCGAACTCATTTCCACTTTCGGATCAAACAGATAATCCAAAGAGGCATCTACTCCCGTATAATCCCACGTATTACCTCCGCCTCTTGCCCCTGCCCACTGAAGCACATTAGTTGACAACGCCGGGGCTTTTTGGGCATTTTCAAGATTTTCTGCACCCCAGGCACTCTCGGCCCGATACAAGTTGCTTAATTCTTTAGGTTCTGTTACGTCATTAAGCGGATTCCTTGCCTTCTCAAGGTCGATTACAGGATAACCATTCTTCAAAGTTGACTTGACAATCCCTTTTAAGTTCGTATATTTCTGCGCCCACTTCTTTCCTGCGCCTGCACCAATATTCCAGTAGCCGGCGCCTAACATCTGATCGCCGAAAAGCAGCAGACGCCCTTGATTAATCCCTTTATTCCAATCATCAGGATATGCAAGTTCAGAATTCTTCAGGAGGTCCTTCTGCACCGCGCCATCATATGCCGAAGTATAATCAAAAATATGTACCGTCGTGTCCGGAGGATTTAATCCTTGGACGGTATGCGTCTTCAATGCATCTGTTAGTTCCTGTTCCGTTAAAGTACGCCTTACGCCAGGATAGTTAGGGTCTGCATACTGTTCTGCATCTCCTAACATCAGTGTAACCTGCAACTGCAAAACATCCTCTTGCAGTACATAGTTCTTCGGCAGGGCAGCTGACAGCAGATAAGTTCCTTCATAGCCATCGATTTCCGGCAGTATAGATAAATCCCATTCTAACGCAAGCTCCTCTGTTGTGCCGTCAGATATTGTTGCCGACACCTTGCCTGGCAGCAATTCACGCACGGATTCCTCCGTCATGGGGTTGTCCTCATCGGCTCCCGGCAAGCTTAAATACCACTCGCCTTCATTCTCGATCAGCGCTCCATAGCTATCTACCCAGCTCCAGTCACTGACACGGTATACCTGCGCATCTTCTTTTTCCATGGTGATTGCCGGCAGAATTAATGCATAAGTGGTGGAAAATACCACCAATGCCGCCATTGATATGACAAAAGTATAATACCATTTGCGCCGCTTTTTCACAGAAAGCTTCTCATCTTGTGAATCTTTCTGTAGCTTTGCAGGTTTTATCTTCATACATACCACTCTCCTTTCCAAAAATAATTAACAGATAGTACATATTACAACATAAAAGTTAGTTTACCTTTCCGAATTGGTCTAACGGCCAAACACGAAGAACAATCTTCCCTACAATCTGTTCCTCCGCCACACATCCAACTGCCGTGCTGCGGGAATCTACGGAAACACTGCGATGGTCCCCCATGACGAACATACGAGACTCCGGTACTTGATAAGGCAATTCCAAATCGCATTCCCCTAATGCTTTCTCAGTCAAATACGGTTCCTCCAGCGGCTTATTGTTGACATATACGGTTCCATCCGTATCAATATCTACCCAGTCCCCGGCATTAGCAATCAACCGTTTTACAAGTATTTTATTGTTATACCGAAAGACCACTAAATCCCCTGTTTCGAATGTACCTGACTTTATCGATACGACAATCTGTCCATTCTCAAGTGTAGGCGTCATAGACGTCCCATATATTTGCAATACCGGCAGCCATAATGTTGCGATCAAAACTGCAACGGCTGACACGGTGATCAACGTAAAAACCGTGCTGCGAAGCACAGCTCTGTATCGTCGCCCGTAGCGTACACGACCAAGCTCCGCCTCCAACTGCTGAATTGTAGGAAATGACCGCGAAACATTTTTCTTTTTTCTCATCAAAATCATTCCATTGCCTCCGGTTCGCTTTCTTTTTCCGAGCATGCACATAAGTTATTAATCTGCTTTATATTTTCTAAGTACTGATCTGCTGCTTTCTGCGCCGCCTCAAATACGCCGTTTAGCTTCAACGATGCTTCCGCAATAGAACCCGCGTTATGAATCAGAATCTGACGTTCCTCTAACAAAGCGTTTGCTTTTTTCAGTTCTTCCTTGAGCCTTTGCACCTCTTTGCTCTGCTCAAGCAACATTTCTAAAAGCTCGTAACGGCTTAGTTTTTTCAATTCTTTATCTGTCATAATAAGAATACGCTCCCTTTCGCACTGTTACTTTCGCTATCAAAAAATTTTGTAAATCTTCTTAATACTATTTGTTAATCAAAACAAGCCCTTGATACCATCTCAGAACTCTATATCTGTTATACCCCCCCCCTATATTTTTGTCAATTCCCAATTTTTCACAATTTTTGTCATTTTATACACAAACTTCTCTACTTTTCCACATGTATATATTTTTCAAAGATTTATTTTATGTCAAAAAAGAAAAGAAGGATCGAAATATCCATAATAGGTATTTCAATCCTTCTTTTCTATTACATTGTTTACATAAATATTCTTTTCAAATCATTAAACATGACGAACACCATTAATACCATCAACAGCGCAAAACCTACAAAATGTACAAACCCTTCTTTTTGCGGCGCTACCCTGCTGCCTTTGATTGCTTCGATAAACAAGAACAATAATCTTCCTCCATCCAGAGCAGGTATCGGCAGAAGATTCATTACGCCTAAGTTTGCCGCCAAAAGAATCCCTATGTTAATAAACGTCATGACTACCGCAGATACGCCGTAATCTTTTGTCTGCTGATACGAATCGTCTACAAGAGTTGCAATTCCGACAGGACCTGAGAGTTGGTCAAATCCAACCGCCCCTGTCACAAGCATCTTAAGACTGGCAATTGTCTGGTCAATCCAGTAACGTACGCCGTTGGCGCCATACCCTATCACCTGTAAAAAATTCGCCTTTTTCGTTCCTTCTCCAACAATACCGATCTTATATGCTCCGGATTCCGTCTTCATAAGATCCATATCAAATACTTTTAACTCGCCATCTCGTTTTACAGTAACTTCAATCGACTCACTTGGATGCATCATCATATACACCTGCAGTTCCTTGAACTCGTAAATTCGCTTATTGTTAATCTTAACGAGTTTATCTCCTGCCTGAATACCGGACTGCGCTGCTGGTGTATCAGGCACTACGCTTTCGAGCACCGGCGAACTGTATCCTGTAAACCCAACAACAATCATAGACAGTAAAAATGCAAGAATAAAGTTGAATATCGGTCCAGCCGCGATAACGCTGATCCTAGCCCAAACAGACTTCTTATTAAAATTATTCTCGGATAAATTTTCTGTCTCATCCTCACCCATGGAACAAAATCCGCCAAGCGGAAGAAGCCTTATCGAATAAAGGGTTTCCCCAATCTGTTTTCCGATAAGTTTCGGTCCCATACCAATCGCAAATTCCGTAACCTCTATATGGTTCCATTTTGCCAGTAAAAAATGCCCCAACTCATGGACGGTAACAACTACCGTAAATATTAATAACGCATATACAATTCCCAATGCTTACCACCTGCTTTCTATTCTCTCATATGTTTCTTGTTCTGCTCTTAATATTTCCTCCAATGTAGGATTCGGGATATTTTTATGTGCATCCATACACTCCTTAATAATGCCAGGTATATCAAGATACGCAATCCTTCGCTCCAAAAACATACTTACTGCGCGTTCATTTGCGGCATTCATAACCGTCGGCAAGGAACCTCCCCTGCGACCTGCTTCATATGCAAGCTTTAATCCATAAAAAGTTTCCATATCCGGTTGTTCAAAGGTCAACTTTGAAATCTTCCAAAAATCAAGACGTTCCCCTGGCAGATATCTGCGCTCCGGATAATACAGTGCATACTGAATCGGAAGCTTCATATCTGGTGTACCAAGCTGCGCGATCACCGCTCCATCATTGTATTCTACCATAGAATGGATCACACTCTGAGGCTGAACCACCACCTGCACATCATCCACATCTACATCAAACAGCCATTTTGCCTCAATCACTTCCAATCCTTTGTTGACCATCGTAGAAGAATCGATTGTAATCTTCCGTCCCATCTCCCAGTTCGGATGCTTTAAGGCATCCTCTACCTGAATGTCTTTTAGTTCATGCAATTTCTTTCCTCGAAAAGGTCCGCCTGACGCCGTCAGAAGAATCTTCTGTATCGATTTTTCCTGTCCGCCTTGAAGCGACTGAAAAATAGCACTGTGCTCACTGTCCACCGGAAGTATCCTTACTTTCTTTTCCCTTGCAAGCGGCATGATCAAATGTCCCGCTGTCACAAGCGTTTCTTTATTGGCAAGAGCAATGTCCTTCCCTGCTTCAATCGCTGCAATGGTTGGACGGATACCAATCATTCCTACGATTGCAGTTACTAAAATAGAGGTATCCTTACAAATGGCAACTTCAATAAGTCCTTCCATTCCGGATACTACTTTTACATCCAAATCCTTAATATTTTCTTTTAGTTCTTTCGCTTTTTCTTCGCTCCAGACTGCCACAAGCATCGGATGAAATTCCCGTATCTGTTCTTCCAAAAGTTTGATATTGCTGCCCGCGGCAAGTGCCGTTACTTCTATATCTCTATTTTCCCGCACTACTTCTAATGTCTGTGTCCCAATCGAGCCTGTAGAACCAAGTATTGCTATTTTCTTCATGTTACCCTTCCTTTTATCCCATCAGCATCACAGCAAGATAATAAATAACCGGTGCAGTAAAGATCACACTATCAAAGCGATCCAGTATACCGCCATGTCCCGGTATCAATTTACCGTAATCTTTAATGTCATGATTCCTCTTGATCGCAGATGCTGCCAAATCACCAACCTGTGAAATTATCGCTCCTGCGCCACAGATGAGTGCATAATGTAATACATTCGCATCAACACCTTTTGCAAAATGATTGATTGCGATTGCATAAATTGCTCCTAAAAGCGCTGCTCCTGCTACGCCTCCAATACCGCCCTCGACAGATTTCTTTGGACTAAGCTTCGGTGCCATCTTATGCTTACCGATCAACATCCCCACACAATATGCACATGTATCACATCCCCAGGAACATAAGATCACGAGCCACACAAGAAAAGCCCCCTGCTCAAGCATACGTGTCTGGTACACATAAGAAAGCATAACTGCCACATAAAACAAGCCAAAAAATGTGAGTACGATCTGTTCCACACGGTATGCCGGATATGAAAACACATAAACTGCCATAAGCGCAACTAGGAATCCAATCGTAAGCGGCATAAACGCATCCGTTCTTCCGATCCACAAAAATCCATAATATGCAACGGCCCCTAAATATCCTACGCATCCCAAAAGCTTATTATGCACGTTCAAAACCTTATACAATTCGCTCATTCCGATCAGACTTATAAGAAGTACTGTTTCAAATAACACAGAACCGCCGCTTATGATTGTAATAAGTGCGATAATTACCAGCAAAATTCCGCTTAATAATCTCGTCTTAAACATCTTACTCCTCCTTTACACCACCGAAACGTCTGTCTTTTCGATTATAATATTCGATTGCTTTTTCAAGCTCTTCTTTCGAAAAATCCGGCCACAGTACGTCTGTAAAATAGAACTCCGTATATGCAAGCTGCCAAAGAAGATAATTTGACAGACGGATTTCTCCGCTTGTGCGTATCAGAAGATCCGGATCGGGAATATCATGTGTATCCAAATATCCTTCAAATACATCTTCGCAAATCTCTTGCGGCATAAGCTTTCCTTCCATACAGTCTTTTGCCATCCGCCGCATAGCACGAATCATCTCATCCCTGCTCCCATAATTAATGGCAATCTGAAAATTCAAGCCGTCATTATCTTTCGAGGCTTCCTCAAGCTGTGCAATTCTTGTACGGATATCCTCATCAAGCCCTGTCTTATCTCCAAGTACCCTTACTTTCATCCGATTCTTATTCGCAGTTTTAATGCAAGTCTTCATATAATCTCGCAAAAGCTTCATAAGAGCTTTCACTTCACTATCCGGTCTGTTCCAGTTTTCCGTGGAAAATGCATACACTGTCAGATATTTTACACCCATCTTATAAGCCGTCTCACAGATGCGCTCCACATTCTTGCTTCCCTGTACATGCCCGTAATTTCTAGGCATCCCTTTTGCCTTTGCCCATCTTCCGTTTCCATCCAGAATAATCGCAATATGCTTCGGTACATTCATCCTGTGTTCCTCCTGCGCTTGTTTATTACTAAAAACGTCCGTCAGACGTTTTTGTTGTATGCTTGGCAACATCAAATTTGCGCCAGAGACACTTCCCCTGGCGCAAATAGCAGATACTAAACTGTCATTACCTCTTTTGTTTTGTCTTCGACTGCCTTATCGACATCTTTGATATATTTATCTGTAATTTTCTGTAATTCCTCTTCCAAACTCTTGATCTCATCTTCTGATACATCGCTTCCTTTTAATTTCTTCAATGCATCATTGCCATCACGACGGATGTTACGGATCGCAACCTTTGCTGCTTCTCCTTTTTTCTTAACATCTTTTGCAAGCTCTTTACGTCTCTCCTCTGTAAGTTCCGGGAAAATAAGACGAATCACGCTTCCGTCGTTTGTCGGGTTAATTCCAAGCTCAGACACCTGGATCGCTTTTTCAATTGCTTTTACCATGCTCTTTTCCCATGGCTGGATCTGAATCATACGCGGCTCAGGCACAGAAATATTACCTACCTGCTGTAATGGCGTCGGCGAACCATAGTAATCTACCATGATTTTATCCAACACATGCGGATTTGCACGCCCTGCGCGGATTGTTGCCAGTTCAGAAGCAAGGCTCTTCATTGATTTTGTCATTTTCTCGTCATACACTTTTAATCTTTCATTCATAAAAATTCCCTCCGCTCGTTTTATTTATACAGTTACTTTCGTTCCTGTAAACGTTCCTTTCATTGTCTCTACGATGCTGTTCTCCTCATTCAATCCAAATACCAGCATTGGCATCTTATTCTCTTTGCATAAAATAGACGCCGTCATATCTACCGCTGCAAGTCCTTTTGCAACCACATCATCAATCGTAATCTCATCAAACTTTTTCGCATCCGGATTTAACTTCGGATCACTGTCGTAGATTCCGTCAATGGCTTTTGCCAGAAGCATTGCATCCGCTTCAATCTCGATCGCACGAAGCACGGCGCCTGTATCTGTTGAAAAATACGGGTGTCCTGTACCTCCTGCAAAGAAAATCACTTTTCCGCTCTCCAACGCTTCTACTGCTGCATCTTTAGAGAATAAAGAAGTAAATGCGCCGCATACAAACGGCGTAAAGATTTCCGTCTTCATCCCTACAAACCGGAAAATATCGGATACATAGATACAGTTCATAACTGTCGCAAGCATTCCGATCTGATCTGCTTTCACACGATCGATCGTCTCGCTTGTACGGCCTCTCCAGAAATTACCGCCTCCGGTCACAATGGCAACCTGAATACCGTCATCTACTAATTCTTTTACCTGCTTTGCAACCGCCACACAAGTAGCTTCGTCAAATCCCGTTTTTTTATCTCCTGCCAGTGCCTCGCCACTAAGCTTTAATAATACTCTCTTCATTTACTTAGCTCCTTTATCTATTCTGTAGAAATTATAGCATATAACCTATTAAAAGGAAACCACAAAAAATACAAGTAATTACAATTATTTTTATGCGCTTTTTTTCATGCCTTTTTCCATAGTGCTTAGCTGGCTTTCCAACAGACTGTCATAAATCGGTTTCGACTTTAACCAAGTAGCTACTATATAGGCAGCAAGCGCAACTACTGCCAAAGACAGCATCTGACTGACACTTCCTGTCATCTCAAAGATAAGGATAAGTCCTGTCATCGGTGCTCTTACAATAGCAGTAAAATATCCTGCCATGGCAA
The DNA here is from genome assembly GCA_910585545.1 of uncultured Lachnospiraceae bacterium. Lineage (GTDB taxonomy): Bacteria > Bacillota > Clostridia > Lachnospirales > Lachnospiraceae > An181. The sequence continues at coordinate 3,850 of CAJUFN010000017.1, read as the reverse complement.
GTACTACGAAATTGTTCACATACCCTGGATCCAATCCCAGATACTGTACGCAAGCAAGCGCAAACACACCGCCGATAAATGCCCCTAGTACAAGCAGAGGAAAGAAAATTCCTCCTGGCGCCCCCGAGCCAAAACTAATGATCGAAAATAAAAACTTTGCAGCTAATATAGCGGCCGCTGCACCAAGCAGCAACTCTTTTCCTGTTAAAGCTTCGATCAGTTCATGTCCGCTGCCCAAAAGTTCCGGTCTTGTGAATCCCAACACCCCGGCAATCATAAACGGAATGAATAGTCTTGTTGTCTCGTTCAGACATCTTGGTTTCGCAAACAATGCCTTCACTTTCATCGTTGTCCAGCTGTAGAAAGCTCCTAATACTCCCAAAATCGCACCTAGTAAGATTAACATCCAGTAATATTCATATGGCAGGGCATTGCCCACCTCAAACTGGAATACAGGCGCTCCCCCAATGATGCACGATGCAATATAATCTGCGCTTATAGATGCAATCATTGCCGATATCAATACGATTACCGAAAATTTCTTGTGCACCTCTTCCAGTGCGAACATCACTCCCGCAAGCGGTGCATGAAACGCAGCCGATAGTCCTGCACTTGCTCCACAGGTTAGCATTACTTTTTCATCTTCCTTACCGCGTTTCAAAACTCTGACAAGCCCCTTCCCGGTCATCGCACCAAGCTGAATGGACGGGCCTTCCCTTCCAAGGGAAAGTCCTGCAAGCAAAGATAAAAACCCACCGATATATTTTGCCGGCAATACCTTCCACCACGTCTGTTCCATTTTATCTTCCATCTCGCCTTCCAGCTGCGGGATACCGCTTCCGGAAATCATAGGCTCATACTTCAAAAGCCGTCCTACAATCGTTGCCATAATCAGCAATGTAACAAACCATCCCGCCATCCGAATCGGCGATTCTTTCGCATATGCTAAAATAGCTTTCAGCCACGTTCCTGCATATCCAAGAACCAATCGATACGACAATACGATAAGTCCCGCCACGATTCCCACAGCCAGACTTTGGCCAAGCACACTTAGCTTAATCTCTTCTGTATGTTTCTCCATATGAGAAGCACTCCTTTTCCTGTTCTTTTATTTCTTATATCATATAAGTACTAAAAATCTCGTCCAATGTCACGAGATTATAGTCTGAATGTTCTATCTCTCTTGCATAGCTCCATGCAATCTTTAGGATAGTCTCAAATGCAAGCTCTTTTCCCTGCTGATACCACACTGCCATGCAAAATTCTTCAAACCACTCTACAGAAAAAACTGCCAGCATCATTTTTGCATATACAAGGTCATCATACACGGCTCCGCAAAAATAAGTATAAATCCAAAATACCATCAGTTGTTCCAGCATTACTTCCCAACGCTTCCAAAATCCGGTGCCTTCTCGTTTTTGCTCTTCAAATTGCTGACGGATATCTTCATATTTTTCCCATCCATTCTCATATAGAGTCTTTGATACCTCCCGCAAAAACTGCGTCCATTCATCTCGCAACACTTCCAGTTCATCAAACACGGCAAACCACATCTTCATTTTCCCAAAGCGCGCCTCTACTTCCAACCCGTTCTCATATTTAAAATCCATTTTTTCCAGCCACGGACTTTCCCTGAAAAGCGTGCCTTCTTCTAATGCTTCCTGAAACTTTTCTGCCATGCGAAGCACGCATTGCATCCTTTTCTCTACTTTCCATGCTCGATTCTGAACTACTTTCAAAATATCGTTTCTTGCTTCTTCCAGCATTCCATACAAGAGAAAATCAAACTCTTCATAATCTTCCTCATATTCCGGCTCTTCTGTTTTCTGTTCGATAAAAGTAACCGGCTCTTCTATCTGTAAAATGATCCTCGCGGCTTCCGGACAGGAAAGGGACAATGAAATCTCTCTGATTCCTTCGAATTCTTCCACGTGTCTTGGATATTTTCGGCATGTCTCGCACAATGCCTCTTTCCCGAGATTTTCATACAGATCACAAAGATTTTTCTCATTCAAAAATGCACATCGCTTTAAATTATCCTGACTGAAACAGGCCTCTTCCCAGTCTACAAAGTGTTTGATTCTATCCGAAAACGCCCCTGCCACATGCTGGTACTTTCCCAGCGATTCTTCATCAATCATGATCTGCCACCCTGCGCAGCATGTATCCGGACACGCTCCCGCGATACATGAAAACTGCTCATAATAATGTGGTCTTCTGTATCTCATATAATGTTTCTCCTAATCCACTTTCTTTCCTGCCAGGATTTCTTTATAATCTTCATAATTTTTCTCAAGCAGCGCCGGTGTGTCAAGCCCAAACGGACATCTGCTGCTGCATTGTCCACAGTGCAGACAATCTTCAATCTTTTTCATTTTTTCCTGCATTTCCTCGGTAAGCTGTGCCTTCGATGGCGCCCTTCTGATCATAAGCGACATCCTTGCCATGTTGTTGATCTCTATCCCGGCAGGACAAGGCATACAATATCCGCATCCTCTGCAAAATCCCCCCTGAAGTTCTTTGATATCTGCCTCAACTACTGCTTTTAACTTCCCTTCCAGTACAGGTTCTTTATCCTGATAACTCAAAAATTCATCTAGTTCGTGCATTCTTTGAATCCCCCATATAGGAAGGACATTTTCAAAAGGAATCATAAACGCATACGCTGCCGCTGAATTATTGATAAGCCCTCCGGCAAGCCCTTTCATAGCAATAAATCCCATATCTGCTTTCTCACACTCTTTTACGAGCGCCAATTCTTTTTCCGTGGAAAGATAACTGAACGGAAACTGCAATGTCTCATACAAACCGCTCTCAATTGCTTCCTGTGCCACCGCAAGCCTGTGGTTTGTAATCCCGATATGCCGGATTTTTCCCTGTTCCTTTGCCTCTAACATCGCCTCATACAACCCGCTTCCATCTCCTTTCTTTGGACAAAATGCCGGATTGTGAAACTGATAGATATCAAGATAGTCTGTCTTCAGATTTTCTAATGTCTCACCCAAATCCTCCCAGAAATTTTTCACATCTTGTGCCATCGTCTTAGATGCAAGGTAAATTTTATCTCTCATTCCTTCAAACGCCACACCGAGTTTTGCTTCACTGTCCGTATAAAACCGTGCTGTATCATAAAAGTCAACGCCATGTTCCCATGCTTTATGCAATAATTTTACTGCGTCTGCTTCGCTGATTCTTTGAATCGGCAATGCTCCAAATCCATTTTTATTCACGACAATCTCTGTTTTCCCTAATCTTACTCTTCTCATTATCCTGTCATCCCTTTTCCTTCATCTTTTATCTGCATTTATGTTTATATAATATTCTTCCAAAAATCATATCACTTTTTTCCTCCTGAAACAATCCTTTAAAGATATACTTTCCTATACACGAATAAAGAATGTGCTTCGCGCATTCTTGCGCCTGCGGCGGTCGCATACGACACCTTCATTATACGCCGCAGTGTGCATCCCACGGAGCGTTTTATGATATAGGAAAGTACAAACTTTCCTATATCATAAAAAACAGCCAGGTTTTCTACCTGACTGTCTTCTCGTCCTTACGGATTAAATAGCTTTTTTCTTTTTTGCCATTGCAATAACTGCTGCGCTCATTCCAAGAAGCATAAGTATCATGATTACTGCCGAATCATCGCCTGTCTTCACAGTTGTTTTTCCGGAAGTACCAGTGCTGCTTGTCTTGCTGCCGTCAGAAACAACCTTCTTATTATCTGAGTTCTGGTCGCCTGCTGCTTTCTCATCCGCATTCAGCTCTTTTGTTACTTTTTCTAATGCTTTCACTGCCTCATCAATCTGGGCCTGTGTCGCATTCTCATCTTCGAACACTGCCACTG
>CAJUFN010000016.1 GCA_910585545.1 uncultured Lachnospiraceae bacterium | reverse complement strand
ATGAATATTTACATATCTGCTAAAAATATCGATATTTCTTATCTTAATGACATTGTCATGAATGAGGGGATGGGGGAGTTGAAGTGGGCTTGCCCACTTTGTTACAAAGTAACTTTTTATGTTGAAAATGATTTACCTGTATGAGGTAAAGGAGGAGAAAAATGCAGAAAAGAACGAAGAACAGACAAATTACAGCCATGGTATTGACCATAGCATTGGTACTGATGAATGTGTTAAGCATTATGCCGCCGATAGGAGCTGTGGCAGCAGAAGAGGAACATTTGATTGTTGCGGAGAGAACAGAAGAATTGTCATATGGAGAAAAATATGTTCTCATTGGCGGGACAGGTGGAACCAGCTCAGGGAGTACAGCCATTATTTATGAAGCGATAACGCCCCAGATACATAAGGGAAGTAAAGTAGGAAACGTTTTGACAGGGGATACTGTTTCGGAGCTTGATCTTTCGAATAAAGCGAATTTGATAAGCGTGAAAGAGGATTATTTTTGGACGGTTTTGAAAGGAGAAGGAGAAACAGCGGCTCTTCATAATGAGGCATCTGGAAAATATATAAGCTTTGCAGAGGGGAAAAGAGATGTATATTTAAAAGATGAGCCGACTTGGTTTGAAATTGCGGTCATAGATCACAACGTATCGGGAAAGGCATTGGCGTTCCATATTAATGATTACTATCTGAATTATTCGGAAAGTCAGGGAGGTTTTTGCGCATATGATGCGTCTCAATACGATCAGGATGAGACAAAAGATACGAACCAGTACGCCTTTTATAAGGTAAGTGATAAAGAACTTCCCAAACCAGAACCAGATCCCAAACCAGATCCAGAGATTGAAAATGCATTAGCAACATTGCTATTCTGTTCTGATTTTCAGACGGGCTCGGAAATGGCGCCATACAAAGACGTCAGTGATGTTCCGGAAAGCCTCACTTCTATAATTGAAAAGATTTCACACAAAATATATAAAGCAGGATTTAAAAAAATTGATAATGTACTTGTAGCGGGAGATTACAGTGCGTTTAATGGACAATATAATTATGACGCAGATCCAAAAATAGGAATTCAGGTGCTCAAGAATACGATTCAGAAACAATGGAAAGATGCGCAGGAGTTCCTTTTTGTTCAGGGAAATCATGACAAACCAAGCTATTCATTTAGTGAGGGCGCGAATGAATATAAGGATTACATTGTGTACTGCATTAATGCAACTTATAATTCATCTCAGATGGGAGGTTTTCCATGGATGCAGGGCAATAACAGCAAAAGCGAAGCCATGGTAAAGGTGGCAGCGGAAAAATTGGAGCAATATTTGAATAACTGCCGGAAAAATAAGGATATGCGTCCGATTATTATATTGACACATTTACCGCTGCATTTTAGCGGACGTACAAGTTCTTTATATGGAAATGGTGATAACTTATATGCATCTTATTTATTTGATGTTATCAATGCCGCAGCAGAAGATTTGAATATGGTCTATGTTTACGGTCATAACCATTCAAAAGGATGGGATAATTATGTAGGTGGAACACGTGTATTCAAACAGCCTGGAGAGACGATTTTAGTACCGGATCTGTCGAAGAAGAGCGGAAATGTGACAGATCATTATGTAAAAGAAGACTTAAATTTTGCTTATATGAATGCAGGATATATTGGGTATATCCATGACAGCGTGGCGGCTACTGAGTTAACGGCGACGGTATGCCAGATTTTCCCGGATAAAATCGTTTTCCGAAGATATTCAAAAGACGGCATTCTGGATATGGGTGCGGTAGGAAAACATAATCAGCGGTATAATGATTCGAAGCTGATTCCGGCAGAAGAGCTTACAAAGGCAACGGAGAGTCCGGCTGCAGTTGTTCGGAATGATGGGGTTACGCCAGGTATCTCAGTAAAAGCAGCGAAGGGAGAAGTTGGAACAAACATCAGTGTGAAAGCAAATGTGAAGAATGTGAAAGATGCTTCTTTTGAATGGAAGGTAGAAGATGCTTCTATTGCTCAGGTGATTACACAGGGAAAAGAGGCGACACTATTTTGCAAAAAGGCAGGCAGCACGAATATTAAAGTAAGAGCTTATAATAAAGCCGGTGTCGAGATAAGTGGTATGGCGGCGCTGACAGTTAGTTATGAAGGAACACAGGCAACGGTAGAGATTTTGGATAAAGAGGGAAATCCTGTTACGACATTGAATAACGGAGATACTGTGGAATTGCGTGCAAAATTAAGCGGTATTCCAGAGATTATCTCATATAAGTGGGAAATAGGCGAGCGAGATATTGTAAAACTCGGAAAGGCAGACGGACCGATTACATCTTTAGGGTTGAAGAAGGATGGCACAGCGAACTTGGCACTTACAGTTACATATAGAAATTTGCAGGGAGAAATAGCCACAATTACAAGCCGTAATGTGATTGAAGTAAAGAAAGCATTTCGATACGAACGCTCAGAAAAATTGGAATCCGGAAAGAAATATCTGCTTATTGGGAATTCTGGAAAAGCCTTAAAGGGTGAAAGTACGGTATCGGATGGAATTACATGTGGAGTTGCAGAAACATTAACAGCAGACTTGAATAATATAGAAGATGTAGTAAAAGGGAATTATGAGGAATTCCTTTGGACGATTGAGGAGCGTGAACAAGGAGCATATACACTTTATAATCAAGCAATTGGAAAATATCTTGTGTTGTCTGTAAGCAGCAGGAGTATAGAATTGTCAGATACGCCGGCTGATCTGTCTGTGGAAACGGGAACTTTAAGTGGTAAAGAAGGAATGTGTGCGGCATTTCATAATGACAGAATGTATTTGAACTATTCCAGTTCTAAAAAAGGCTTCTGTGGATATGCAGGGGAGACAATAAAAAACGTGAATAATCAGTTTGCGCTGTACGAATGCACAGGGGAAATCATAAGTGAGATTAAGGATGAAGAAGAAAAACCAGATCCAGGCGATGAAGGTGAAAAAGAAGAAGTAAAAAAATCAGATGATGGAAACGGTAATCAGACATCGAATACGGGTGAAGGAAATGGAAACCAGACGCCAAAGACGGGAGATGCTCAGAACGCACCGCAGGCAGTAGCAGCTATATTTGCGCTACTGGGAATTTGTATTTGTCTGCAAAAACGAAAAGGGCTTGAAAATTAAGAAAATGAATGAGAGGGAGTATCGCAAAATAACTGAGGAGTCAGTTGTGGAGCGATGCTCCCTTTGGGTATAAGAAAAGATTTTTTTAAAAAGCATTGTGTTTTGCTTTGCATATAAGCTGCGTCATTGTTCCCATAGGACAGTATACGCACCAAGAACGGGGTTTGAATAAGACCATAGTAAGGAATCCCAATACGGTGGAGGTAAGCATTACACTGTAGAAGCCAAAAGCAAACTGGGCTACACCGTCAGAAAACAAAGTGCCATGGTAAGCCCAATGCCATGGGAGTTTAAATGTCCACAGCAGCGATACCACGGTGCCAAGATTTTTTGCTCCGGCGAAAACCAGATAGGTGTTCCACAGCATAAGGAAGAACATCGCAAAGAAGAAGACCAAAAAACCATATCGGAAATAGCCGGATTTCATCCAGCCTGGGATATCCTTTTTTCGTGACAGTCCGAATCTTCCGCCGACTAGGGAGAATAGCTGGCCCCTGCCGCAGTATTTATTGCAGTAAGCTTTATTACCTTTTGCAACTGAGATAGCGAGAGGAATGAAAAAGCAAAGAAGTCCCAGCCATGCAAAGAGGATATTAAAAAATCCAAGAATCAGGTAAGTAAGAGAGAAAATCCAAAGATAATCATACCATTGCTTTTTTTGTTTCATTTTTCCACCACCTCCAATGAGATAATACTTGCCGGACATTCTTTTGCACATTTCCCGCATCCGACACATAATTCCTCGTCAATGACCGCGTGGATACCATTAGGAACAGTAATTGCATTTCGCGGACAGACTTTGATACAGCATCCGCAGGCAACGCATTCCTGGATACTGACAGTTGCTTTCTTTTTTGCCATGATAAAACTCCTTTTGTTGTTTCTTTATTTTATATAACAAATTATATAAGAAAAAAGGATTTATTCTGTGATGAAGTCACACAATGTGCTAACTTGTTTGATCTTGATTTTTGGGGGATCAAATATAAGTTTTAATAATTTCCTCGGCAATGGTTCGTTTTGCAATACAGCGATCCATTGCCTGTTTTTCTATGTAACGATGAGCATCCGGTTCGCTCATTTGCAATGCACTGATCAAAATCCATTTTGCCTTGTTGACCAGACGGATCTCAGCCATCTTTTCTTCGATGGACAGAGATTTCTTTTCGAATTGTCTCAGTCGTTCTCTGGCGCTTTCCATCCAGTTAAGGGCATGAATCATCGTTGGTTTTGAGGTTGGCTTTGGCAAAGTGAAGACCCCGTACTCAGCAACCTTATCGTGGATCTCGGCATGAATATCATTTTTTACTAAAAGCAACACAGCGGACGGTTTGGTAGTACAGGTGTCGATTGCAAAACGAGTACCCATATCATCAGGCAAAGGAGCATTGATGATAACAAAATCAAATGTTTTTTCGGCAAGTATCCGTTTCGCGGCACTGATACTGGTAATGTTGTGGATAGGGTAGTATTGTGTTTCAGGGAGCAGGTTAGCAAAGGCAGAGGTGAAACTATCTGTTGCGGATACGACGAGTATGCTGTAAACACGTTCTCTTAAACTCATTTTGCACCTCCTCCTTTTTTGGTTGGTTTGAATTATTTATTGCAATAAATATCTAATATAGCCTCTGGTATATGTTCTTTGATAAAATCACTGTTTACGGCTACAGCACATGCGGATTTGAAATCCCCAGGCAGTTGCTCAAACTTTGCAAGGATATCTGCATCTGCTTTATACAGGTTTATATCAGCAGGCATTGGCAGTTTCAGTTTATTCTGGATACCATCCAAAATTGCATAAATCAGCAGGGCAAATGCCAGATAAGTATTTGCGGATGGATCCGGAGAACGAAGTTCTGCACGTTGGTATTTGCCTACAGCAGCAGGAACCCTGACAAGCTGGGAACGGTTCTCGCTGGACCAGGAGATATACCTTGGAGCTTTATTGCTGCCAAAACGTTGATAAGAATTTTCCGTTGGGTTTAAAAATACGGTCATATCTGCAACCTTATCCAGAATAGCAGCAATCATATAATCCATATAGTCTGTATTATCAGAGGATTTTACAGAGATATTGATATGGAATCCGTTTCCCGGTTTATCTTCCAACGGCTTCGGACTGAAATCAGCAAAAAGCCCATTACGTTTGGCGATTGTTTTCACAACAGTCTGGAAGGTCATGGCATTGTCAGCAGCGGTCAGTGGATCGGAATAGCGAAAATCAATTTCGTTTTGTCCCGGACCTTCTTCGTGGTGAGAACTTTCAGGCTGTATTCCCATTTGTTCAAGTGTCAGACATACCTCACGGCGGATATTTTCGCCTCTATCTTCCGGGGCAATATCCATATAGCCTGCGTTATCATAAGGTTCTTTGGTTGGGTTTCCATCATCATCCAGGGTAAACAGGTAAAATTCCTGTTCAGCACCAAAGAAGAACTGGAATCCTGCGTTTTTGGAATCCTGAATCGCTTTTTTTAGAATAGAACGGGTATCACATTCAAATGTTTTTCCGTCTGGATAGGTAATGTTGCAGAACATTCGTACCACACGACCATGTTCAGGTCTCCATGGCAGGGGCATAAGTGTGTCTGTATCCGGATGGAGAAACAGATCGGAATGGTTTTCGTCGCCAAAGCCTGCGATGGCAGATGCATCAATGGCAATTCCACATTCAAAAGCGCGAGGGAGTTCCTCTGGCATAATGGATATGTTTTTCTGTTTGCCAAATACATCACAAAAGGCGAGACGGATGAATTTCACATCTTCTTCCTGCACATATTGCATTACCTCTTCTTTTGAATATTTCATAAGCCTACCTACTTTCATTTTAATTTGCTACATACATTTGTTTATATGGGTTTTTGCTGTCTGGTGTAATGACTGTAAAAGGAGCAGATAAGAGTTCGTCTATAGAACATCCAAAGTCTGCACAGTATTCGGACAGATACTCCTGGATTTCCCCTAAATCCTCTGAGGATGCAGATCTTGCAGTTACCTGTTTGGGAAAACGGATATCTTCGCAGTTGCTGCGCAGGAATATTTTACCGCCATGCATTCCGGTACATGGAAAATTGCCTACAATAGGTTTGTCATCCGTGTGAAATCCAAGGACGATAATTATACCGCCGGCTTGATATTCGCCAAGGAAGCTTCCGGCACATCCGCCGATGATCATGACAGGAATCTTTTCGTTGTATGCTTTCATATGGATTCCGGCACGGTATCCTGCATTACCTTGTACATAGATTTTGCCGCCACGCATGGCGTATCCGGCAGCATCACCAATATTGCCATGGATCAGGATCTTTCCTTCATTCATGGTATCGCCTACTGCATCCTGAGCATTTGCATTTACGGTAATATGGGCATTGTTTAAATATGCGCCCAGTGCATTTCCAGGAATTCCATTGATTGTAAGATTCCTGTCAGACATACCGGCAGCGATAAATCTCTGACCGCAGCAGCCTTCAAGCGTACAGTCGTTGTCTGCTTCACGCAGTGCTTCATTTACAGATCTGTAATCTAAATTTGCAGCATCAATGATTTTCATATTATACCACACCTCCAAAAAATTGTTTATGTTTTTCTATGGGAAAAACTTACTGTTCTTTATGAAGAAATGAGCAGCTTGTCACTCTCCAGCATGAGAGATACCGAGTATCTTTAGTTCTTTTTCGGTTAATCCAATGCCTCGCAGCATCAGGCGGTTTCCTCGTAGTGCTTCGATGGAATTGATTCCCATGCCGCCCATCAGTTCTTTGATTTCGTGTTTCCACGCAGTCATAAGATTGATTAGGCGTTCACTTCCCATTTCAGGATTCAATCTCTTTACAAGCTCCGGACGTTGTGTTGCGATTCCCCAGTTGCATTTACCACTTTGACAGGTACGGCAGAGGCGGCAGCCAAGAGCCAGCAGGGCAGCTGTAGCTATATAACAGGCATCTGCACCAAGAGCAATGGCTTTTACCACATCTGCAGCACTTCGGATACTTCCGCCAACTATCAATGATACATTATTGCGGATACCTTCATCACGAAGTCGCTGATCAACAGAAGCTAAAGCCAGTTCGATAGGGATACCGACATTGTCACGGATTCTGGTAGGAGCAGCCCCGGTACCGCCACGGAATCCATCGATGGCAATAATATCGGCTCCGCTTCGTGCGATGCCGCTTGCAATGGCAGCAATATTGTGAACTGCAGCGACTTTGACGATGACAGGTTTTTTATATTCGGTAGCTTCTTTCAGAGAGAAAACAAGTTGGCGCAAATCTTCAATGGAATATATATCATGGTGTGGTGCCGGAGATATGGCATCAGAGCCTTCCGGAATCATTCGGGTACGGGATACATCCCCGACAATCTTTGCACCGGGAAGATGTCCGCCGATGCCCGGTTTTGCGCCTTGTCCCATTTTAATCTCAATCGCAGCACCCGCTTCCAGATAATCCTTATGGACGCCGAAACGTCCGGAAGCTACTTGGACGATGGTATTTTTTCCAAAGCAGTAAAAATCTTCATGCAGGCCACCCTCACCAGTATTATATAAGATACCAAGTTCTGTTGCAGCCAGAGCAAGGGATTTATGAGCGTTGTAGCTGATAGAACCATAACTCATGGCAGAGAACATGACAGGCATGGCAAGTTCCAGCTGCGGCGGCAGTTTACAGTCTAATTGTCCATCCACTGTACGACTCACTTTTTGCGGCTTCTTTCCAAGGTAAACTCTGGTTTCCATCGGTTCCCGTAAGGGATCAATGGAAGGGTTTGTTACTTGTGATGCATTGATCAGGATTTTATCCCAATACACAGGCATTGGTTTGGGATTGCCCATAGAAGATAAAAGAACGCCGCCACTGTTTGCCTGCTTATAAATCTCCTTAATCGTATCGTTTGACCAGTTTGCATTTTCGCGCAGGGTACAGTCACTTTTTACAATTTTTAATGCCCTGGTAGGGCAAAGAGAAACGCATCTTTGACAGTTGACGCATTTCGATTCATCACACTTCATAATTTTATGTTCTTCATCGTAACTATGTACTTCATTGGCGCATTGTCGTTCACAGACCCGACAGACAATGCATCTGTTTTCATTTCTGATTACTTCAAATTCCGGATAGATAAATTCTACGCTCATTAAAATGCACCTTCCTTTACTTTTACGATGACTGGTTCGCCACCGGCAGGAGACCATATTTTTCCGGCATTTGGTTCCATGATCCGGATGGCAGCCTCTTCACTGGCAATGAATACCTTGTCATCCTTTTCCCCGACTACCATAGAACGCAGTTTCAATCGGTCATTCAATGCCATCAATCCACCGTCAAACCCTAAAACAATAGAGAAAGGACCGGTCACAAGCAGACTGGAGAACATGGTTCTAAGATAGGTGTGTTTTTTCTGGTCTTCTAAATCTGTTTTTGCTGCAATGGTACTCCAGAATGGAGCAGCAATGACACTTGCAGCTTCACCAAGGGTAAGTCCTTGTACACGTAGCAGATAATCCATGATATAGGTAATGACTTCAGTATCAGTTTGGAGCGTACATTTGTAGCCAAACATCTCGATAAATCGGCGGTTCGCATCATAAGAGGAGATTTCTCCATTATGTACGACAGAATAGTCTAGCAGCGTAAATGGATGTGCGCCGCCCCACCATCCGGGAGTGTTCGTTGGATAACGTCCGTGGGCAGTCCATGAGTATCCTTCATATTCTTCCAGTTTATAAAAAACACCTACATCTTCCGGGAAACCTACCGCTTTGAAGGTTCCCATGTTCTTGCCGCTGGAGAAAACATAAGCACCGGACATTTCAGCGTTGATTTTCATCACAGTTCTTGCAACAAATTCTTTTTCGTCAAGCTGCAAAGATACCAACATGGATTTTAGAGGAGCAACAAAATATCTCCATATAATCGGTTCATCTGTAATAGCTGGAATCTTTCGGGTGGGAATGATTTCGGATTGGATGATTTCAAACCGTTCTTTTAAGAAAGCTTCACATTCCTTTCTTGTATCACGAGTATCAAAGAATATATGTAATGCATAAAACTCTTTATATTCAGGGTAAATGCCGTAACCGGCAAAGCCTCCGCCTAATCCGTTGGAACGGTCATGCATGGGCTTCATGGAGTTTGTGATCATTTCACCGGACATCTTATTTCCTTCTTTGGAAATGACTGCTGAGATTGCACATCCGGAAGGAATTCTCACTTGACCTTCAATTTTCATATATCTTGTACCTCCCTTTCAGAATAAAGAACAAAGAATGTGCTTTGCACATTCTTGCGCCTGCGGCGGTCGCATACGACAACTTCATTGTACGTCGCAGTGTGCATCCCGCGGGGCGTTTTTTGATATAGGAAAGTACGTACTTTCCTATATCAAAAAAGACGTCCATTTTAAGGGCAGAAAAACTTCTGCTCTAAAAATGAACGCCTTTGCTCATATTTAATATATATACAGCGGATGGTAAGTTTTGTCAAGAGGCAAGAAAAATTTGAAAAAAAGATTGACAAATGATTTTGCCGGGTGTATTATCCAACACGTAAAGGCAAAGGCGTCTTTGAGATGAAGTTCTCAAAGGCGTTTTTTTTCTTTATAAAATTAAAAATAGATGCCTTTTCATTTTCAAATCTGGAAGGAGTGACATTATGAAGAATGTTTCAGAATTTTTTGGATGCAAAGTTTTTGACGACAGAGTGATGAAAGCAAATTTGTCAGCAAAGGTTTACCAATCTTTGAGAAAAACCATTGACGAAGGTGCAAAGCTTGATATTAGTGTAGCTAATGCAGTTGCAGCAGCTATGAAAGACTGGGCAGTTGCAAATGGCGCCACTCATTATACACATTGGTTCCAGCCGCTTACCGGCGTAACAGCAGAAAAGCATGACAGTTTTATTTCTCCATCCCCAGACGGTGGTGTGATCATGGAGTTCTCCGGAAAAGAACTGATCAAAGGCGAACCGGATGCATCTTCTTTCCCATCCGGCGGACTTCGGGCTACTTTTGAAGCAAGAGGATATACAGCATGGGATCCTACCTCGTATGCGTTTATCAAAGGGAAAACATTATGTATTCCTACAGCATTCTGTTCTTATGGCGGAGAGGCACTGGATAAGAAAACACCACTGCTTCGTTCTATGGAAGCCTTGAATAAGCAGGCGCTTCGTATTCTTAGTCTGTTCGGAAATGAGGATGTGAAATGTGTGCGTACCTCTGTAGGACCGGAACAGGAATATTTCCTTATTACGAAAGAAATGTACGAGCGCAGAAGAGATCTTAGATTTACAGGACGTACTCTTTTCGGTGCGAAACCGCCGAAAGGACAGGAAATGGATGATCATTATTTCGGAGTGATCAAACCACGAGTTGCCGCTTATATGGAAGAGCTAAATAATGAGCTTTGGAAATTAGGCATTCTGGCAAAAACAGAGCATAATGAAGTGGCTCCGGCACAGCATGAGCTTGCTCCTATTTATACAACAACAAATATTGCGACGGATCATAACCAGTTAACCATGGAAATCATGCAGAAAGTGGCAGCACAGCATGGACTCGTATGTCTGCTTCATGAAAAGCCATTTGCCGGTGTAAACGGTAGCGGCAAACATAATAACTGGTCCCTTGCAACGGACAAAGGGGTGAATCTGCTATCACCGGGAGAAACACCTTATGAAAATGCACAGTTCTTATTATTTTTGTGTGCAGTAATTAAAGCAGTAGATGATTATCAGGATTTGCTTCGGCTTTCTGTTGCAACAGCAGGAAATGATCACAGACTTGGTGCAAATGAAGCGCCTCCGGCAGTGGTATCTATCTTCCTTGGTGACGAGTTAAATGCTGTATTACAGGCAATCGAAACCGACACACCATATGCCGGAACGGAAAAAACACAGATGAAGCTTGGGGTGGATGTGCTTCCAAAATTCAACCGTGATACTACAGACCGCAACCGTACATCTCCATTTGCATTTACCGGAAATAAATTTGAATTCCGTATGCTTGGCTCTTCAAACAGCATTGCATGTGCAAATATTATGCTGAACAGTGCGGTGGCAGAAAGCCTGAAAATCTATGCAGATCGACTGGAAAAGGCAGAAAACTTTGAAGATGCATTACAAGAAATGATCCGCAAGACCATCAAAGATCACAAGCATATCATTTTCAACGGAAATGGTTATGACGATACATGGATTAAAGAAGCGACGGAAAAAAGAGGACTCCTCAATTACCGTACCACACCGGATTGTATGCCATGTCTTCTGGATGAAAAAAATGTAAAAATGCTGACAGCACATAAGGTGTTTTCAAAAGCTGAGCTGAAGTCAAGATGTGAGATCATGCTGGAAAACTATTGCAAGACAGTATTGATTGAAGCAAATACCATGATTGATATGGCAAAAACAGAGATTGCTCCGGCAGTAAGTGCATATGTACTGGAGCTTGCAAATACAGCAGCCGCGAAAAAGGCCGTTGATGCTTCTGTTTCCTGTAATTATGAAACTGGCTTGCTCAAAAAACTGGCAAGACTGGAAGAACAGATTGCGATCAAAGCGGATGAACTGGAAGAAGCAGTGATGAAACTGCAGGATGCCGGGGACATTGAAGCAGAATCTTATATGATTCGTGATGGTGTCTTAAGTAAAATGGGGGAACTGCGAGTTGCATGTGACGAGGCAGAAACGATGACAGCAAAGAAATACTGGCCATTCCCAACTTATGGCGACTTACTGTTTGGAGTAAAATGATAATAAAATAGAAACTAAATATGCGGAGGGAGGTAGATTCATATGTGTTCTATTATGGGTTATTGCAGCCGCAGTGCTGCCGTTGATGTTTTTATGGAAGGATTTAAAAAGACGATATCAAGAGGTCCGGATGATACACGGATAGTGGAAACCGAAGATGGATTGCTTGGGTTCCACAGATTATCGATCATGGGATTGACTCCATCCGGCATGCAGCCATTTAAGTATGGGAACAGTTATGTGGTTTGTAATGGAGAAATTTATGGATTTGAAAAGTTGAAAGAAGAACTGTCAGTTAAATATACGTTTGAGAGTGAATCCGACTGTGAGATACTTTTACCGTTATATAAGGAATACGGCATAGACATGTTTGATATGCTTGATGCGGAGTTTGCCTGCATCATCTATGATGGGGAAGCAAGAGAATTTATCGCGGCAAGAGATCCGATTGGAATCCGTCCATTGTATTATGGATATGATAAAGAAGGTGCTGTTATATTTGCCAGTGAGGCAAAGAACCTGGTAGGGCTTACGGATAAGATTATGCCGTTTCCTCCGGGACATTATTATAAAGGCGGTCAGTTTATCTGCTACTGTGATATTGCTAAAGCAGAGACGGTTTGTCATGATGATCTGGAAACAGTCTGCAAGAGTATCCATCAAAAGCTTGTGGCAGGCGTGGAGAAACGTCTTGTAGCTGATGCAAAGGTAGGTTTTCTGCTTTCCGGAGGGCTGGATTCTTCTTTGGTGTGTGCTATTGCGGCAAAGAAAAGTAAGGAACCGATTAAGACATTTGCGATTGGTATGAGTGAAGATGCCATTGATTTAAAATATGCAAAACAGGTAGCAGAGCATATTGGAAGTGACCATACAGAGGTTTATATGACGCCGGATGAAGTGCTCTCTTCCCTGGAGACAGTCATTTTGTTGTTGGGAACCTATGATATTACCACAATTCGTGCATCCATGGGCATGTATCTGGTGTGTAAGGCGATTCATGAACAGACCGATATCCGCGTCCTTTTGACAGGTGAGATCTCGGATGAATTATTTGGTTATAAGTATACGGACTTTGCACCGGATGCCAAAGCCTTTCAAGAGGAATCACAGAAACGAATCCATGAGCTTCATATGTATGATGTGCTTCGTGCAGATCGCTGTATCTCCGTAAATTCGCTGGAAGCAAGAGTTCCATTTGGTGATCTGGATTTTGTAAAATATGTGATGGCAGTAAATCCACAATTAAAACTGAATACTTATGGAAAAGGAAAATATCTGCTCCGTCATGCGTTTGAACAGGGGGATTATCTGCCGGAAGAAATTCTCTGGAGAGAGAAAGCGGCATTTTCAGATGCCGTTGGACACTCTATGGTTGATTATTTAAAAGAATATGCGGAAAAGCAATATACAGATGCAGAATTTAAAAGCAGATGTGAAAGCTACACGCATGCCAGACCATTTACAAAAGAATCCTTATTATATAGAGAGATTTTCGAAAAGTATTATCCGGGTCAGGCTGAGATGGTGCTGGATTTCTGGATGCCGAACAAGGAATGGGAAGGCTGCGATGTAAAAGATCCTTCTGCAAGGGTACTATCTAACTATGGTGACAGTGGAAAATAAGATGAAGTCAAATTTGTGAAACGATTTATAAATTACCTATTGACATAGTAGGTAAATAATGGATATAATGCAGAAAAATAAACCTACTCAAATGGTAGGCAAAAAGGACTCGTGAAAGGAAATGAATTATGTCAAAATACAGATTTGAAACACTTCAGCTTCATGTAGGACAGGAAACTCCGGATCCTGTTACAGATGCACGTGCAGTACCCATTTATGCAACCACTTCTTATGTTTTTCACGATTGTGACCATGCGGCAGCCCGTTTTGAACTTACAGATACCGGAAATATTTATGGACGCTTAACGAATTCTACGCAGGAGGTTCTGGAAAAGCGCGTTGCAGCCTTAGAGGGCGGTGTTGCTGCTTTGGCACTTGCTTCGGGGGCAGCTGCAATTACTTATACTTTACAGGCTTTGGGACAAAATGGCGGACATATCGTTGCACAGAAAACGATTTATGGCGGCAGTTACAACTTGTTGGCACATACGCTTCCGGGTTTTGGAATCAGCACTTCCTTTGTCAATATACATAATCTTGATGAAGTGGAAGCCGCGATCAGGGAAAATACAAGAGCGATTTATATCGAAACGCTTGGGAATCCAAACAGTGACATTCCGGATATTGATGCATTGGCCGCACTTGCCCATAGATATGGACTGCCTCTTGTGGTAGATAATACCTTTGGTACACCATATTTTATTCGTCCGATTGAACATGGGGCGGATATTGTGGTACATTCTGCTACAAAATTCCTTGGAGGTCATGGAACGACGCTTGGTGGTATTATTATAGATTCAGGTAAATTTGATTGGACAGTTTCAGGGAAGTATCCGGCTATTGTTGAACCGAATCCAAGTTATCACGGGGTTTCATTTGTAAATGCTGCCGGGCCAGCAGCATTCGTTACTTATATTCGTGCAATTTTGCTTCGCGATACAGGAGCGAGTATTTCTCCTTTTGCAGCGTTTTTATTATTACAGGGCATTGAAACATTGTCGCTGCGCCTGGAGCGTCATGCAGAAAATACGAAGAAGGTGGTAAAATTTTTAAATGATCATCAACTAGTTGAGAAGGTAAATCATCCCTCTCTTCCTTCTCATCCGGATCATTCCCTTTATGAGAAATATTTTCCAAATGGCGGAGCATCTATTTTTACATTCGACATTAAGGGCGGAAAGGAAGAGGCTTACAGATTTATAGATCACCTGCAGATATTTTCATTGCTTGCCAATGTGGCTGATGTGAAAAGTCTTGTGATTCATCCGTCGACTACGACACACAGTCAGCTTTCAGCGGAAGAATTGGCTGAGCAGGAGATTAAGCCAAATACCATCAGACTTTCTATTGGAACAGAACATATAGAAGATATCATCGAGGATTTACAGCATGGGTTTGATGCAGTAAAATAGAAAAGAAATATTTAACAACACAGCTATTTGCAGAACAAAGAAAGAAGGAACTAAGAAATGATGATCTCAACAAGGGGAAGATATGCTCTGCGTATATTGCTTGATCTTGCAGAAAATCAGAAGGATGGATATATCGCGATGAAGACCGTTGCGAAGCGTCAGGAGTTGTCTTTAAAATATATCGAGAGAATTATGCCGGTACTTTCTAAAAATCATTATGTAGAAGGGGTACAGGGGAAAGGCGGCGGTTACCGTTTGGCAAGAGAACCAAAAGATTACAGGATTGGAGATATTTTAAGATTGACAGAAGGGAATCTGACTCCGGTTGCTTGTCTGGAATGTAATGCCAAAACTTGTAACCGTGCAGATACGTGTAAAACCTTGCCCATGTGGAAAGAGTTTCATCAGATGGTAAATGATTATTTTGATAACATTACTCTCTTAGAGTTAATGAAATAGATCGATCAAAGTAAAGATTTTTTAATAAAATGGATTGACAAGATAAAATTTAAGAGGTAAAATAGCGTCCGTAAAGGCAAAGGCGTCTTTAAGTTAAAATGAACTTAAAGGCGTCTTTGCCTTTTTTGTGCTATAGGAAAGTAAAAACTGGATACTGTGAAATGACTTTATTGGAGGAAGAATAAAATGCAAAGGTGTGAACAACTATATGAAGGAAAAGCAAAAAAAGTTTTCTTAACGGATAACCCGGATGTTCTGATAGTTTCTTATAAAGATGATGCGACTGCCTTTAATGGATTAAAGAAGGGAACGATTGTGGGCAAAGGTGCGATTAATAACCGCATGACCAATCTGCTGTTCCAGAAGATTGAGATGGAAGGTGTGCCGACACATTTTATTCAGGAATTAAATGATAGAGAGACTGCGGTGCGCAGAGTGGAAATCGTTCCGCTTGAAGTCATTGTACGAAATGTGGCTGCCGGCAGCTTTTCTAAAAGGCTAGGTGTGGAAGAAGGAACGGTACTGACTGAGCCAACCATTGAGTTTTCCTACAAAAATGATGAGCTTGGTGATCCACTGATCAATTCTCATTTTGCAAAAGCATTGCAGCTTGCAACGGCAAGTGAGATAGAGACCATAGAAAAATATGCCTTTAAGGTAAATGACATCTTAAAAGAGGAGTATCTAAAAGCAGGTCTTCGTCTGATTGATTTTAAAATAGAGTTTGGCCGCTTTCATGGAAAAATCATTCTTGCAGATGAGATTTCCCCGGATACCTGCCGGTTATGGGATGCAGAAAGTGGAGAAAAGATGGATAAAGACCGTTTCCGTAAAGATTTAGGAGGCGTAGAGGATGCGTATATCCAGGTAGCAAAACGATTAGGATTAGAAATGGAGAGTAAATAGATTTTATGAGAACAGATATTTATCAATCACCTTTATGTGAACGTTATGCAAGTAAAGAAATGCAGAGCATATTTTCCAATGACAGAAAGTTTGGGGAATGGCGAAAACTCTGGGTAGCACTTGCGGAAAGTGAACAGGAGCTGGGACTTCCGATCTCGGATGAACAGATTGAGGAGATGAAAGCCCAGATATGCAACATTGATTATGAAAAGGCAAGACAATATGAAAGTGAGCTTCGCCATGATGTTATGGCACATGTGCATACTTTTGGGGATGCATGTCCGAAGGCGGCAGGAATCATTCACCTAGGAGCTACATCTTGTTATGTAGGGGATAATACGGATATTATCCTCATGAAAAGTGCACTCTTACAGATTAGAAATCTTCTGTTAAATGCGGTAGAAGCACTTAGTGAATTTGCTATGGAATATAAAGCATTACCAACTCTTGCATATACTCATTTTCAGGCGGCACAACCAACAACGGTGGGAAAAAGAGCCTGTCTTTGGATGAATGATTTGCTGTTTGATATCGAACAGCTTGATTTTCAACTGAATAATTTGAAACTGCTTGGCTGTAAGGGAACTACAGGGACAGGGGCAAGCTTCCTGGAACTGTTCGATGGTGATGAAGAAAAGGTAGAACAGTTGGAGCAGAAAATCGCAGAAAAAATCGGCTTTTTAAAGTGTCAAAGTGTCAGTGGACAGACCTATACACGAAAAGCTGATTTTGCGGTTTTACAGGTATTGTCCGGAATTGCACAAAGTGCATCAAAATTTTCCAGTGATATCCGTTTACTCAGTCACTTGAAAGAAATGGATGAACCATTTGAACAAAAGCAGATTGGTTCTTCTGCCATGGCATATAAGAGAAATCCGATGAGAAGCGAACGTATTGCATCATTGGCACGTTTCGTGATTTGTGATCTGCAAAATACTTCCATCACAGCAGCTTCTCAGTGGTTTGAACGCACACTGGATGATTCTGCGAATAAACGACTGGCTGTACCGGAAGCATTTCTGGCGACAGATGCTATTTTAAATCTGTATATCAATGTGATCAGAGGGCTGAAAGTCTATCCGGCAGTTATTAAGAAACACCTGGACGCAGAACTGCCATTTATGGCAACGGAAAATATCTTGATGTATTGTGTGAAAACGAAAGCTGGAGACAGACAGGAGCTTCATGAAGCGATCCGTAAACATTCCATTATGGCAGCGGAGCAGGTAAAGCTTTATGGAAATGAGAATGACTTGATAGACCGTATCAAAAAAGACGACATTTTTGGACTTTCTTCCATGGAGTTGGATGTTTTGCTTGACCCGGCAAAGTTCACCGGAATGGCAGAATATCAGTGTGAGAAGTTTGTAACAGAAATTGTCAAACCGTTACTGGAAAAAAATCAACAGCGTGTGAATGTGGAAGCGCAAGTCAATGTCTGAAAGGAAGGAATGCATATGCTTACATCAATTGTTGGAACAAACTGGGGCGATGAGGGAAAAGGTCGTATGGTAGATCTTCTGAGTGAAGACTACGATATTGTAGTCCGTTATCAGGGCGGAAATAATGCCGGTCATACCGTGATCAATGAAAAAGGAAAATTTGTCATGAATCTGATGCCATCTGGAATCTGCCGCGAAGATACGGTCAACATTCTGGGACCGGGCATTGTGATTGATCTGGAGCATTTGTATGGAGAAGTGCAGAAACTGGAAGAAAAAGGAGTAGAGGTAACGCCGGAACATTTAAAGATCAGTGACAGGGCAACCATCTGTATGCCATATCATAAACTAATGGACTGTCTGGAGGAGGATAGACTGCTGGATAAAAAATTTGGTTCGACACGCAGGGGCATTTCTCCGGTCTATGCGGATAAATATATGAAAAAAGCGTTGCGCATGGGAGATTTGCTTCATATGGAAGCATTAAAGGAACGTTTGATCGCTCTGGTGGAATGGAAAAATCTGACTGTGGAAAATGGATATGGTCATGCGCCAGTGTTGGCAGAAGAAATGTTTCAATGGCTGGAAAAATACGGAGAGTTCTTTGTTCCATTTATCTGTGATACGACAGAATATCTTGGAAAGGCCATCGAAGAGGAAAAATCCATTCTGTTTGAAGCACAGCTTGGGGCACTCAGGGATATTGACTTTGGTATTTATCCATATACTTCTGCATCCACAACACTTGCTTCTTATGCGCCGATCGGATCTGGTGTACCTTTTGCAAAGCTGGATGAAAGTATCGGTATTATGAAAGCATATTCAAGCTGTGTGGGAGAAGGCCCTTTTATCTGTGAAATGTTTGGAGAGGAAGCCGAGCAGCTTCGTGCGGCAGGCGGTGAATATGGTGCAGCAACCGGAAGACCGAGGAGGGTCGGAGGATTTGATGTGGTTGCTTCCAGATATGGGACAAAGATACAGGGCAGCAGTTATGTAGCGCTTACGAAGCTGGATGTGCTTTCTTATATGGAAGAGATTCCGGTATGTACCGCGTATGAAATTGGTGGAAACAGAGTAGACACATTCCCATCCGGTATTGAAGAGCTGAATGCAGCAAAACCAATCTATGAATATCTTCCGGGATTTCAGTGTGATATCAGCGGATGCAGAGCAGCAGATGAGCTTCCCAAAGAAGCACTGGAGTATATTCGTTATATTGAGAAAATGATTGATTGTCCAATCAAATATGTTTCTGTAGGGGCAGAGCGTGATGCCTGTATCACAATGTTTTAGGAGAAAATGAAAGATGAAGAATCAGAAAATTTTAATTTTGAATTTCGGGGGTCAGTATGACCAGTTGATTGCCAGAAGGGTAAGGGAATGCAACGTTTATTGTGAGGTAAAGCCTTATACCATGACGCTTTCAAAGATTCGGGCATTCGATCCCATTGGCATTATTTTCACTGGCGGACCGGACAGTGTGTATAAAGAAAATTCTTATCATCCGGCAGAAGGTATTTTTGAACTTGGAATACCGATTCTGGGTATCTGCTATGGTTGTCAGCTCCTCGCACATCATCTGGGAGGTATGGTTACAGCGGCAGAAAATGAAAATGCCAGAGAATATGGAAAAACCCTTACTTTCTATGACAATTCCTGTTTGCTGTTTGACGGGCTGGATGAAGAGAGCATTTCGTGGATGAGCCATGGCGACTATATGAAAAAAGTACCGGAAGGATTTAAATTAGTTGCCCATAGTGGGAAGTGTCCGAATGTAGCCATCTGTGACAAGGAACGGAAATTTTATGGTGTACAGTTCCATCCGGAAGTAAATCATACGGAAAATGGAACTGCCATGATCCGAAACTTTTTATATAAAGTCTGTGGTGCAGTGGGGGACTGGACGATGGAAAGCTATATGCATCGCTGCATCGAAGAAATCAGGAGCAAAGTGGGAAAGGATAAGGTGCTTCTGGCTTTATCAGGAGGCGTTGATTCCTCTGTGTGTGCAGCCCTGTTTGCAGAAGCAGTGGGTACACAGCTCACCTGTGTCTTTGTGGATCACGGTCTTCTGAGAAAAGACGAAGGGGATGAAGTAGAAAAAGCATTTGAAAAATGGAATATCAATCTGAACCGTGTGAATGCCAAAGAACGCTTTCTGAAAAAACTGGAAGGGATCATAGAACCGGAACAGAAACGTAAGATCATTGGAGAAGAATTTATCCGTGTATTTGAAGAAGAGGGCAAAAAAATTGGCAGGACAGACTATCTGGCACAGGGAACCATTTATCCGGATGTGATTGAGTCCGGCAAAGAAAATGCAGAAACCATAAAGAGCCATCACAATGTGGGTGGCCTTCCCGATTTTGTTGATTTTAAAGAGATTATTGAACCATTGCGTCTGCTGTTCAAAGATGAAGTAAGAGAACTGGGAAGACAGCTTGGGCTTCCGGAATATATGGTTATGCGTCAGCCGTTTCCGGGACCGGGCCTTGCAATTCGTGTGATTGGAGAAATTACAAAAGAAAAGCTGGATATTTTGAGAGAAGCGGATTTTATTTTCCGTGATGAAATCGCAAAAGCAAGAATGGAGTCGCAGCTGAATCAGTATTTCGCAGTGCTTACCAACATGAAGTCTGTAGGTGTCATGGGAGATGGACGTACTTACGATTGGGCCATTGCACTCAGAAGTGTGACAACAGAGGATTTTATGACCGCAGACTGGTCAAGGATTCCATATGAGATACTAGATAAGGTGTCAAGTCGTATCGTGAATGAAGTATCCCATGTGAACCGTGTTCTCTATGATATTACAAGCAAACCTCCGGCAACTGTGGAGTTCGAGTAAGGAAGTGAAAGACTATGACCAAATATATTTTTGTGACTGGAGGTGTGGTATCCGGTCTGGGAAAAGGAATCACAGCAGCTTCCCTTGGAAGACTTTTGAAAGCAAGAGGTCTGAAAGTGGCAGCGCAGAAGTTAGACCCCTATATCAACGTAGACCCCGGAACCATGAGTCCGTATCAGCATGGGGAAGTATATGTGACTGAAGATGGAGCGGAAACGGATCTGGATCTGGGGCATTATGAGAGATTTATTGACGAAAATCTGAATCAATACTCCAACCTGACCACAGGAAAGGTTTATTGGAATGTATTAAACAAGGAACGAAGGGGAGAATACCTTGGTTCTACGGTTCAGGTCATCCCCCATATCACAAATGAAATCAAAGAATTTGTATATCGTGTAGGGAAAAAGACGGATGCAGATGTAGTGATCACAGAGATTGGCGGAACCATTGGAGACATTGAGTCTCAGCCATTTTTAGAAGCAGTGCGTCAGATTTCGCTGGAGATTGGCAGGGAGAACAGTTTATTTATTCATGTGACATTAGTCCCTTATTTGAGTGGTTCCGAAGAACATAAGTCAAAACCAACGCAGCATTCGGTCAAAGAACTTCGAGGAATGGGAATTAATCCAAACATTATTGTGCTTCGTTGTGATAAACCATTGGAAGAATCGATTTTTCGGAAAATTTCTCTTTTCTGCAATGTAAAACCAGATTGCGTGATTGAAAACAGGACGTTACCGAATCTTTATGAAGCACCACTGATGTTGGAAAAATCCGGATTTTCAAATGTGGTATGCAGAGAACTTCACATTGATGCACCGAAACCGGAGCTGGCGGATT
This sequence comes from uncultured Lachnospiraceae bacterium, assembly GCA_910585545.1. Classification (GTDB taxonomy): domain Bacteria; phylum Bacillota; class Clostridia; order Lachnospirales; family Lachnospiraceae; genus An181. The sequence goes on along the minus strand of CAJUFN010000016.1, from coordinate 28,320 downwards.
GGGAACAGATGGTGGAATGCATCCGAAACCGTTCAGAGGAAGTACACATCGGTCTGGTTGGAAAGTATGTAAAACTTCACGATGCATACCTCTCTGTGGCAGAAGCAATGAGCCATGCGGGGTATGAACTGAATACATTTGTAAAAATACACTGGATCGATTCAGAAAATATTACGAAGGAAAACGTAAATAGTATATTGGAAGGTCTGGATGGAATCATCGTTCCGGGCGGATTTGGAAACCGTGGCGTGGAAGGAATGATTCTGTCAGCAAAATATGCCCGCGAAAATCAGATTCCTTACTTTGGGATCTGTCTGGGTATGCAGATTGCCGTCATCGAATTTGCAAGGAATGTTCTTGGACTTAAATGTGCTCATTCGGGAGAATTTGATGAACAATGTACCCATAAGGTGATTGATTTTATGCCGGGACAGAGTGATGAGATCGATAAAGGCGGTACACTCCGTCTGGGAAGCTATCCATGCAGTATTAAAGCCGGAACAAAAATGGAAAAATGCTATGGTAAAAAACTAATCTATGAGCGCCATCGCCATCGCTATGAGTTTAATAATCAATATCGTGAGAAACTGATGGAAGTCGGACTTGTGATCAGCGGGACTTCTCCGGATGACAGACTGGTGGAAACGGTAGAACTGCAAGCGCATCCGTTTTTGGTAGGCGTACAGTTCCATCCGGAATTTAAAAGCCGTCCAAATCAGCCGCATCCCCTGTTTAAAGGATTTATTTCGGCTGCATTAAAGGAGTCGAAAAGAAAAGAGGAGTAGAAAAATGTGTGGAATATTTGGTGTGATGAGTACAAAAAAAGAGAATGTTGCAGGGATTGTCTATTATGGATTGTATGCCTTGCAGCATAGAGGACAGGAAAGCTGCGGAATCGTTGTAAATGATGATGGTGTGTTTTCTTCGTATAAAGATTTAGGGCTTGTCAGTGAGGTGTTTTCTAAAGACACATTATCGCATTTGCCGGAAGGTACTATGGCAGTGGGCCATGTAAGATATGGAACAACCGGAGGGACAACACGAAATAACTGTCAGCCCATTGAAGTGAACCACCAGAAGGGGAAGATGGCTCTGGCGCATAATGGAAATTTGAGTAATGCATTGGAGCTGCGTGATAAATTGGAGCTATCAGGAGCGATTTTTCATACCACCAGTGATACGGAAACCATTGCTTATGTGATTACAAGAGAAAGGCTGATGACACCGAGCATAGAAGAAGCAGTAAGCAACACCATGAATTTACTGGAGGGTGCCTATTCATTGGTTTTGATGTCGTCTACAAAGATGATTGCTGCGAGAGATCCTTACGGATTCAGACCACTTTGTTATGGAAAGATGTCGGATGAAACTTATGTGGTTGCATCCGAAAGCTGTGCATTATCAGCAGTAGGGGCAGAATTTATCAGAGATTTGCTTCCCGGTGAAATCATGGTGTTTAGTCAAAACGGTGTGGAATCAAGAAAAGAACACTGCCGGAAACAGAAGAAGAAAACCTGTATCTTTGAATATATCTATTTTGCAAGACCAGATTCCGTCATAGAAGATGCGTCTGTTCATGAATCAAGAATGAAAGCAGGAGAACTGCTGGCAGAGAGTTATCCGGTGGATGCGGATATTGTAATTGGGGTTCCGGACAGCGGACTGGATGCCGCCTTGGGTTATGCGAATAAATCCGGCATTCCTTATGGCATTGGATTGATTAAAAATAAATATATTGGAAGAACATTCATTTCTCCAGGACAAAATGAACGCTTGGATAAAGTCAGGATAAAACTTTCGCCTGTGAAAAATGTAATAGATGGAAAAAGGGTTGTTCTCGTTGATGATTCGATTGTAAGAGGTACAACCAGCAAGCGTATTGTGAAGCTTTTGCGTGACGCAGGAGCGAAGGAGATACATATGAGAATTTCGGCTCCCCCATTCTTACATCCCTGCTATTATGGCACGGACATTGATTCAGAAGAAAATCTGATTGCCTGCCGTTATCGTATGGAAGAGATTGCAGGGATTATCGGAGTAGATTCTTTGGGGTATTTGGAGGTAGAGAAACTGAGTAAGCTGATTGACAGCGAGGATTATTGTGCTGCCTGCTTTAATGGAAAATATCCAACAAAAATTCCTGCAGATCTACGTAAAGACCGATTTGAAAGGAAGCTGTCTGAACGGGTTTAGATAAATGAGGAGGCATATTATGAAAAAATTTGACAGAAAGCTGATTCTATCTGATGGCAGTGAGTATTATGGATATGGTTTTGGTTCCAGGAATGAGAAAATCACAGAAATCGTATTTAATACCTCTCTGGTAGGGTATCAGGAAATTATTTCTGATCCATCTTACACTTATCAGACAGTCGTAATGGCATATCCTCTGATTGGCAATTATGGGATTACAGAAGAAGATTTTGAAACAGAAACGCCGACGATTGGCGGATTGGTTGTAAGGGATTATAATGATCGTCCCTCCAATTTCCGCAGTAAATATACATTATCTGAAATCATGGAGAAATACTGTATTCCAGGGATTTATGGAATTGATACCAGAAAGCTGGTACGTTCTATACGTGATTTTGGAAGCAGAAAAGTATTGATTACAGATGCCGATACACTCCTGAGGGATGGGCTTCGTAAATTAGTTTCCTATGATATACCAAAAGATGCAGTTGCTTTTGTGAGCAGAAAAGAGATTCAGCAATATAGGATTCCAAATGGAAAATATCATGTGGCTGCCATTGATTGTGGAATGAAGCAGAATATTGTGAGGAGTTTAAATGGGAGAGGCTGCAATGTGACCGTATTTCCCTGGAATACATCTCTGGAAGAGATAGAAAGATGGAAGCCGGATGGAATCTTTTTGTCCAATGGTCCGGGAGACCCGACAGATGTGGGGCCGGTCATAGAACTGGTCAAAGGCTTACGAGGAAAGTATCCGATCTTTGGTATTTGCCTTGGTCATCAGATGATTTCTCTTGCGTACGGGGCAGAGACCTATAAGTTAAAATTCGGACACAGGGGTGGAAATCATCCGGTAAAAAATCTTTTGACAGGAAAGATAGAAATCACTTCCCAGAACCATTCCTACGCAGTGGACAGGGAGAGTCTTGCGAATACCCGACTGAAAGTAACGCACCTGAATCTGTTGGATCAGACGGTAGAAGGGGTTGCCTGTGAGGAGGACAAGGTGTTTAGTGTGCAGTATCACCCGGAAAGTGCACCGGGACCGCAGGACAGCAGTTATCTGTTTGAACGGTTTATAGAAATGATGGAGAGAACAAAAGATGGCGAAAAGAACTGATTTAAAGAAAATACTTGTCATTGGTTCCGGTCCGATTGTGATAGGCCAGGCGGCAGAATTTGACTATGCAGGTACGCAAGCATGTCTTGCGCTGAAAGAAGAAGGGTATGAGGTGGTACTGTGCAATTCGAATCCGGCAACCATTATGACAGATACCACCATTGCCGATAAGGTATACATGGAGCCGTTGACTTTGGAACATGTAGCAAAGATTGTCCGCGATGAGCGTCCGGATGCTATTGTACCGGGAATTGGTGGTCAGACTGGACTTAATCTGGCAATGCAGCTTGAAAAAAAAGGTATTTTAAAAGAGTATTGTGTGGAGCTTTTGGGAACCAGCAGTGAGAGCATTGAAAGGGCAGAGGACAGAGAATTATTTAAAGAGCTTTGTGAAAGCTTAGGAGAGCCAGTGCTTCCTTCTGCCATTGCCAATACCGTGGAGGAGGCGGTAAAGGCTGCTGCGAATATCGGTTATCCGGTGGTGCTTCGTCCGGCATTTACTCTTGGCGGAACCGGTGGAGGTTTTGCTGATGATGAGCAGGAGTTTCTGGGACTGATAAAAAATGCCCTTGCTTTATCACCGGTTCATCAGGTACTGATAGAAAAAAGTATTAAAGGTTTTAAAGAAATCGAATATGAAGTGATCCGCGATGCCAATGACACAGCAATCACGGTCTGCAATATGGAAAATCTGGACCCGGTAGGAATACACACAGGAGATTCCATTGTGGTATGTCCGTCACAGACATTGACGAATAAAGAATATCAGATGCTGCGTGACAGTGCTTTGAAAATCATCCGTGCCTTGAAGGTGGAAGGAGGCTGCAATGTACAGTTTGCACTTGATCCGGATTCTTTTCGGTATTATCTGATCGAGGTGAATCCGCGAGTATCCCGTTCCTCTGCATTGGCATCGAAGGCAAGCGGATATCCCATTGCAAGAGTATCTGTAAAGATTAGTGTGGGAATGACCCTGGATGAGATTATGTTGGTAAACACGCCAGCATCTTTTGAACCGGCACTGGATTATGTGGTAACAAAAATGCCGCGTTTTCCGTTTGATAAATTTACAGATGCAAATCAGAAACTGGGTACACAGATGAAAGCAACCGGGGAAGTCATGAGTGTTGGCAGAACCTTTGAGGAGAGTTTGTTAAAAGCAATCCGTTCCTTGGAGACAGGCGTAAATCATCTGTATATGGAAAAGTTTGAAAGGAAAGATAAAAAGGCTTTGACAGAATATGTCAAAATCGGTACAGATGACCGTATCTTTGCCATTGCCCAGCTGCTCCGAATGGGGGAATCAGTTTCCGATATAAGTGAGCAGACGCGTATTGACCGTTTCTTTCTTGATAAGATGAAAAAGATCATTGATATGGAGAAAGAACTGGAGCAATGTGTCGGTAACAGGGAGGTTTTGCATCAGGCAAAGAAGGCAGGCTTCTCGGATAGAGCAGTTGGGTGGCTGTGGAATATGACGGAAACTGACATTTATGAAATGCGTAAGGTACATGGCATTTTCCCAGTCTATAAAATGATTGATACTTGTGCGTCAGAATTTGAAAGTTATGTTCCGTATTTTTATTCTACTTATGAGGATGAAAATGAATCTGTCGTGGAAGATAGGAAGAAGATCATTGTGTTGGGGTCCGGCCCGATTCGTATCGGTCAGGGTGTGGAGTTTGATTATTCTACGGTACATGCAGTAAAAACCATTAAAGATGCCGGCTATGAGGCAATCATCATCAATAACAATCCGGAAACCGTATCTACGGATTATACCACATCCGACAAGCTGTATTTCGAACCTCTTTGTGTAGAAGATGTTATGAATGTGATTGAAATGGAGAAGCCGGATGGAATTATTGCATCACTTGGCGGTCAAACTGCGATCAATCTGGCAGATCCGCTGCGAGAGCGTGGAGCAAAACTGATTGGCACGGACTGTGCGGCAATCGAAAAAGCAGAAAACAGAGATGCTTTCGAAAAGTTGTTATCAGAGCTTTCTATCCCACAGCCGAAAGGACAGGCTGTAGCGAATATAGAAGATGGTGTAAAAGCGGCAGAAGAAATTGGGTATCCGGTTCTGGTACGTCCCAGTTTTGTGCTTGGAGGAAGAGCCATGCAGATCGTGGCAAAGGAAGAACATCTGCGGCATTATCTGAAAACTGCAGTAGAAATTGATGAAGACAAACCGGTATTGGTAGACAAATATATCTGTGGGAAGGAAGTTGAAATTGATGTTGTCTGTGACGGTACGGATGTATTTGTTCCGGGAATCATGGAGTTGGTAGAAAGGACAGGTGTTCATTCCGGCGATTCCATCAGTGTATATCCGACGTTTAGCATTTCAGATAAAGTAAAGGAGACGATTTTGGATTATGCGAAAAAACTGGGTATCGGCATTGGGATTGTCGGACTGTTTAATATCCAGTTTATCGTGGACAAACAGGAGAACGTATCCATCATTGAGGTGAATCCACGTTCTTCAAGAACAGTTCCATTCTTGTCAAAGGCAACCGGATATCCGCTGGCTGATATTGCAACAAAAGTCATTCTTGGAAAAAGTTTGAAGGAGCAGGGGATTACTGTGATCTATCCGGAAGAAAAGAAGCAATGGTATGTAAAAGTACCTGCGTTTTCCTTTGCAAAGCTGGATGGTATGGATGCTTATCTGTCACCGGAGATGAAATCTACGGGAGAGGCAATCGGATGTGATAAGAAGCTTCACAGAGCAATGTATAAAGCGATGATTGCTTCTGGTATTCGTGTACAGAATTATGGAACAGTTATCGTGACACTTGCAGATGAGGATAAAAAAGAAGCCCTTCCTTTGATCAGACGTTTTTATGATATGGGCTTTAATATAGAAGCAACCTCTCTTACAGGAGAGCATTTGAAACAACATGGAATCCGTACCCGTATACTTGGAAAACCATCGGAAGGAAGCAGTGAGATACTGGATGCGATCCGTGCAGGATATGTCAGCTATGTCATCAATACCCGCGCAATTCTTTCAGGTGTTCATTATGAAGATGGTGTTGCAATCCGAAGTGCGGCAACACAGAATAATATTACCATGCTTACATCCTTAGATACTGTAAAGGTACTTTTGGATGTGCTGGAGGACGGAACCATACAAGGAGGAGAATAAAATGGTCAGACCAAATATGTATTACAGCGAATTGAAAGATTCCTATCTTTTTTACAATATTGCTCAGAAAACAAAGGCATACATAGAGCAAAATCCGGGAGTAAAGCTTTTAAAAATGGGCATTGGAGATGTTTCATTGCCATTATGTGATGCCGTAATCAAGGCATTGCATGAGGCTGTAGATGATCAGGCCTCGCAAAGCAGCTTTCATGGATATATGCCTGAGTGTGGTGCTCCGTTTTTAAGGGAGGCGATTGCAAAGTACTATGAAAATAGAGGTGTTACGTTGTCCGCAGACGAGGTGTTTGTTTCGAGTGGAGCAAGCGATGAGCTTGGGGATATTTTAGACTTGTTTGAACGTTCAGGTTCTGCATTGGTAATCGAGCCAGCCTATCCGGCATATGTGGATGCGAATGTGATGGCAGGCAGGAAGATTGCACATCTGGCTTCCGGGGAAGAAAATAGCTTTTTGCCCGAGCCGAGTAAAGAAATGAAAGCAGATTTACTCTACATATGTTCACCAAACAATCCTACCGGAGCAGTTTTTTCACGTAATCAGCTTCAGACATGGGTAGATTTTGCGAATGAGAACGGTTCTGTGATTCTCTTTGACGCGGCATATGAGGCTTTTATCGAGGATGAAACGTTTCCTCATAGTATTTTTGAATTGGATGGAGCAAAAACGTGTGCGATTGAAATTTGCTCGTTGTCTAAGACTGCTGGTTTTACAGGAACCAGACTTGGATATACGGTAATACCAAAAACATTGAAACGCAATGGAATGAACTTGAATGAAATGTGGGTACGCAATCGTACAACAAAGACAAATGGTGTATCATACATTATTCAAAAAGGCGGAGCAGCAGTTTTCACGGAAGAAGGACAGAAACAGATTCACGAAAATATCCAGATCTATAAGAAAAATGCAAAAGTGCTGATGAAAGCGCTTGATCAGCTTGGAATCTGGTATTGCGGCGGAAAGAATGCACCATATATCTGGATGAAGTGTCCAAATGGAATGGGAAGTTGGGAGTTTTTTGATTATCTGTTACATGAAATTCAGGTTGTGGGAACACCGGGAGAAGGATTTGGAGCCTGTGGAGAAGGTTATTTCCGGTTCTCGACGTTTGGTTCATTGGAAGATACAAAGGAGGCAGCGGAAAAGCTTATAAAGCTACTTTCAAAATAAGAGAGAGAATTATTTTTCCTGGATTGCAGGAAGAAAAAAGTTGTTAATTAATTGACAATGTGGTATTATATAATGAAAGTGGGAGCAGAAAGAGAGAGGTGCGCTGTGCCCATTTCTCGATATGTTGCCAAAAAAAATCACGATTAAAAGGAGAAAAAAGTATGAGCAGTAAAATTACAATTATTGGAGCAGGTAGTGTAGGCTCAACGATTGCATATACACTGTCGGGAGAAGATATCGCGTCTGAGATCGTTATGATCGATATCAACAAAGAAAAGGTAGAAGGCGAAGTTATGGATATCGAGCAGGGAACCTGCTTCAGAGACCCGGTAGCTATCGTTGCTGGTGACTACGCAGACGCAAAAGATTCTGATATCGTAATCATTACATCTGGAATCGCTCGTAAACCGGGACAGACAAGAATTGAATTAACACAAACAAATGTAAACATTTTAAAACAGATCACACCGGAGATTGTAGCAGCTGCACCAAACGCACTCTACATCATTGTAAGTAACCCGGTAGATATCATGACATATGTATTTACAAAAATCTCAGGTCTTCCGGAGAACCAGATCATTGGTTCCGGTACTGTATTAGATTCTGCACGTTTACGCTGCGGACTTTCTGCACACTTTGATGTGGCACAGAGAAACATTCATGCATACGTATTTGGTGAGCATGGCGATACATCTTTCATCCCATGGTCAGCAGCTCGTGTAGCAGGTGTTACAGTAGACGAGTATAGAGATATGGCAAAAGCTTTCGGAAAAGATTTTGAAGAGCTTGATAAAGAAGCAATGCTTACATATGTTCAGAAATCAGGCGGTAAGATCATTGCGAACAAAGGTGCAACATTCTATGCAGTATCAAGAAGTGTTGTAAGACTTTGCAGTCTTGTTATGTCAGCATCTGAGTCTATATCTACAGTATCTTCTATGATGCATGGCGAATACGGTATTGATGATGTATGTCTTAGTACACTTACATTGATCGGACCAAAAGGAATTCAGGGTAAGATTCCTATGACTCTTACAGATGAAGAGGTTGCAAAACTCAAAGCAAGTGCAGACGCACTCAAAGCAGTTATTGCACAGATTGAATTATAAAATGAACATGATTTGCCTGACGATTATAGAAGTATAACCGTCAGGCAGTTGTTAGCTTAAATGAATAGGAAAGTACAATATAAAGAAAGGACAGCGAGAACTATGAAGTACAGCTATTATCCAGGATGTACTTTGAGAACAAAGGCAAAAGATTTAGATGATTATGCCAGAGTTTCTGCAAAGGCATTAGGGGTTGAACTGATCGAAGTTGAAGACTGGCAGTGCTGCGGCGGCGTATATCCGCTTGGCTCTGATGAGATAGCTACCAAGTTATCTTCTGTACGTGCTTTAAATGCAGCAAAAGAAAAAGACCAGGCTTTGGTAACAATGTGTTCTGCGTGTCATCATGTAATCAAACGTGTCAATGATGATATGAAAAATGTAGAAGATATCCGCACCAAAGCAAATAATTATATGGGACTTGATGAACCTTATCAAGGGGAAACAGAAGTTCTTCATTTCCTTGAAGTGCTTCGTGATAAAGTGGGATTTGACGAACTGAAGAAAAGGGTGACAAATCCTCTGACCGGAAAGAAGATAGGAGCATATTATGGATGCCTGCTTCTTCGTCCAGGTAAGGTTTTGGGATTTGACGATCCGGAGAACCCAACGATTATCGAAGATTTTATCCGTGCGATCGGAGCAGAACCGGTTGTATATCCGTACCGTAACGAATGCTGCGGCGGATACATTTCTTTAAAAGAAAAAGAGATGGCGGAAAACATGTGTGACAAAATAATGAATAGCGCGGAAGGCTTTGGAGCAGATATGCTCATTACCGCCTGCCCGCTTTGCATGTATAATTTGAACAAGAGCGGCAAGCTTCCTGTAGTTTATTTCACAGAACTGCTTGCAGAAGCACTTGGCGTAAAAGAGGAGGTGCAGGCATAATGAGTTCTGAAAAGAAACAGGCTGAAAAGATCAAAGAAATCAGCGGCGTAAATCCACTTAAATGTATGAAGTGTGGAAAATGTTCTGCATCTTGTCCATCTTATAATGAAATGGACATCAAACCACATCAGTTTGTGTCTTATGTAGTCAATGAAGATATTGAAAGTCTTGTGAATTCAAAATCACTTTGGAAATGCCTTTCCTGTTTTGCATGCGTGGAAAGATGTCCTCGTGATGTAAAACCGGGCAAACTCATTGATGCGGCAAGACAGATCGTGGTTCGTGAAAAAGGAAAAGATTACTTAAAAGCGGATGAAATTCCGGAATTATTAGACCCGGAACTGCCGCAGCAGTTATTAGTAAGTGCATTCAGAAGATATAGGAGGTGAGTCGGGTGCAAAGGATAGGAGTATTTGTCTGCCATTGTGGTAGTAATATTGCCGCAACAGTAGATGTAAGCAAAGTAGCAGAACTGGCGCTTATGGAGCCAGGAGTTGTCCATGCCGAAGACTACCAGTATATGTGTTCCGAAGCAGGACAGGCAAAAATCGCAGCAGCCATTCAGGAGAAGAATCTGACAGGAATCGTTGTATGTTCCTGTTCACCACGTATGCACGAGGCTACATTCAGAAAAGCAGCGGAACGTGCAGGGTTAAATCCATACATGGTTGAGATTGCAAACATCCGTGAGCATTGTTCATGGATCCATAAAGATATAGAAGAGGCGACAAAGAAAGCTGTCATCTTGATGAGAGCAGCAGTTGCAAAAGTAAACTTAAATACACCTCTTCAGGCAGGTGAAAGCCGTGTTACAAAGAGAGCGCTTGTAATCGGTGGTGGTATCGCCGGTATCCAGACTGCACTTGATATTGCAGACGCAGGATATGAAGTAGATATCGTAGAAAAAACGCCAAGTATCGGCGGAAGAATGTCACAGCTTGACAAGACATTCCCGACACTTGACTGTTCTGCATGTATTTTGACACCAAAGATGGTGGAAGCAGCAGCACATGAAAAGATTAACATCTATACATATAGTGAAGTAGATAAAGTGAGCGGATTCGTAGGTGATTTCACTGTAGATATCCGTAAAAAGGCAAGAAGTGTAGATATGGATAAATGTACCGGATGCGGTGTATGTCAGGAAAAATGTCCTTCTAAGAAGTCCTTGAATGAATTTAACAGAGGACTCAATAACAGAAGCGCAATCTACACGCCATTTGCACAGGCAATCCCGAACGTACCTGTTATTGACCGTGACGCTTGTATCAAGTTCAAAACAGGAAAATGCGGAATCTGTTCAAAAGTATGTCAGGCAGGCGCTATTGACTATGAACAGAAAGATGAGATTATCACAGAAAAGTATGGAGCAATCGTTGTTGCTACAGGTTTTGATACTATCAAACTTGATAAATATGACGAGTATGCGTACAACCAGAGCAAAGATGTTATCACATCTTTAGAGTTAGAGCGTGTTATGAATGCAGCAGGTCCTACTCATGGACATCTTGAGAGACTTTCTGACGGAAAGGCTCCGAAGGAAATCGTATTCATCCAGTGTGTCGGAAGCCGTTGCTCCGATGACAGAGGAAAACCATATTGCTCTAAGATCTGTTGTATGTATACCGCAAAACATGCGATGTTGATCCGTGATAAATATCCGGATGTAAATGTAACGGTATTCTATATTGACGTTCGTACACCTGGTAAGAATTTTGATGAATTCTACAGAAGAGCGGTAGAACAATATGGTGTGAATTATATCAAAGGTCAGGTTGGAAAGGTTATTCCGCAGCCGAACGGAAAACTTCTCGTTCAAGGAGCAGACCTTCTTGATAATAAACAGATTTTGAAAGAGGCAGATATGGTCGTTCTTGCGACAGCAATCGAGCCAAATCCAGATGTAAGAAAGATTGCTACAATGCTGACAGCAAGTATTGATACGAACAACTTCCTGACAGAGGCTCATGCGAAGCTTCGTCCGGTAGAATCTCCGACAGCCGGTATCTTCTTATCAGGCGTATGTCAGGGACCGAAAGATATTCCGGAGACAGTTGCTCAGGCAGGAGCTGCAGCCGTGAAGGCAATCGGACTTCTTGCAAAAGATAAATTACTTACAAATCCATGTACTGCACAGGCTGATGTATTACTGTGTAATGGATGTTCTACTTGTGAGAATGTATGTCCTTACGGAGCGATTACATATGAAGACAAAGAAGTAAATGATCACGGTATTCGTGAGACACGCCGTGTGGCAGTTGTTAATAATGCGCTTTGTCAGGGATGTGGTGCTTGTACGGTAGCATGTCCGTCCGGAGCAATGGACTTACAGGGATTCTCAAATAGACAGATTATAGCGGAGGTGGATGCAATATGTCGTTAGAAAATAAAGAATTTAAACCGAAAATTGTAGCATTCTGCTGTAACTGGTGCAGCTACGCAGGAGCAGATTTGGCAGGAAGCAGCCGTCTTAGTTACCCTGCTGATGTAAAGATCATTCGTGTTCCTTGCTCTTGCCGTGTGAATCCAATGTTCATCTTAAGAGCATTTGAAAAAGGAGCGGATGGAGTCATTATGTGTGGATGTCATCCGGGAGATTGCCACTATAGCACTGGTAACTACTATGCAAGAAGACGTATGACATTATTGTTCTCTATGTTGGATTACATCGGCGTAGAAAACGGTCGTACACGCGTAGAATGGGTATCAGCAGCAGAGGGTGTAAAATTCTCAGATACAATGAACAGCTTTGTAGAGAAGATTTATTCTCTTGGTGAAAATGTAAGATTGGGGGATTTAAGATGCAAGAATTAATTAACCGTGCAAAAGAACTTCTGGCTGACGGAACTGTAGCACGCGTGCTTGGCTGGAAAGCCGGAGACTTGCCTTACAATCCAGAGCCGGCTTATTTTGAAGATGCAGAATCCTTAAAGGACTTTGTCTATAATGGATTTTGCGGAGCAAACTTAAGCAAATATATGATTGAAGCTTCCAAATTGGAAGGAAAAACAATGGTTTGTTTAAAACCATGTGATACATACAGCTTTAACCAGTTGATCAAAGAGCATCGCGTAGACAGAGAGAAAGCTTATATCGTAGGCGTTGGATGTAAAGGAAAACTGGATATCGAAAAAATTAAAAAACTGGGAATCAAAGGTATTGAAAGCATCGAAGGCGCCGAAATCACCGACGAAGCAGAAACCTTGAAAATCCAGACCATTTATGGTGAAAAATCCTGTGCATATGCAGATGTGATGTTGGAAAGATGTCACGTATGCAAGGGAAAAGAACATATGGTATATGATGAATTAATCGGTGAATCCAAAGATACAAAGGATGCAGAGCGTTTTGACGAAGTGGCAAGAATTGAGGCTATGAGTCCGGAAGAAAAATTTGCCTTTTTCCAGAAAGAACTTAGCAAATGTATCCGTTGTAATGCGTGCAGAAATGCATGTCCTGCATGCAGCTGCCGTAAATGCGTATTTGACAGCACGAAATTTGACAGCGCGCAGAAAGCAAATGTGGATTCTTTTGAAGAGAAAATGTTCCATATTATCCGTGCGTTCCATGTGGCAGGAAGATGTACAGACTGTGGTGAATGCAGCCGCGTATGTCCGCAGGGAATCCCGCTTCATTTATTCAACCGTAAATTTATCAAAGATATTGATGCATTATATGGTGAATATCAGGCTGGTGAAGATACTGAGTCAAAAGCACCGCTTACAAACTTTACGTTTGATGATGCGGAACCAAGTATTGTAGGAAAGAGGGGATAATGTATGTTTAAGATAGCAAAAGAAAATCTTTCCGCATTATTCCAGTTAATCGCGGATAGTCAGGAACTATATCTGCCGGTAAAAAAAGCCGGACAGACGAATTTCGCAGTATGGAGCGAAGATGCAGACGTTGATCTGGATACATTAAAGACAGTGAAATCAGCAAAAGACGCATTCTTTCCACAGAGTGAAAATCTTTACGATGTAAAGAAAGAAGGAAAGAAAATGCATATTGAGCCGGGATGCCTGAAAGAACAGAACTTTGTTGTGTTTGGCATGAAGGCTTGTGATGTGAAAGGTGTGGAAGTACTTGACAGAGTATTCTTAGTTGATCCGGTAGATTCTTTCTATGCAGCAAGAAGAGAGCATGGAACAATCGTAGCAATGGCTTGCCATGAACCGGAGGAAACATGTTTTTGTAAAGTATTTGGCGTAGACGCAGCAGCACCTGCATCAGACGTTGCTACATGGATGGTCGGTGAAGATCTGTACTGGAAAGCACTTACCGAAAAGGGAGAAGCTCTTACAGAGGCTGTAAAATCTCTTCTGACAGAAGCTGACGAGGCACCGGTAGAGGCAGAAAAAGAAGCCATTCATGCAATCGTAGAGAAGCTTCCATATATGAATCTTTCTTTAGAAGGATGGAATGGAGATGCTCTTACAGAAAAATTCAACTCTCCTGTATGGGAAGAATTATATAAACCTTGCCTGGCATGCGGAACATGTACATTTGTATGTCCGACTTGTCAGTGCTATGATATCAAAGATTATGACACAGGAAACAGCGTATCACGTTACAGATGCTGGGATTCCTGTATGTACTCGGATTTTACGATGATGGCTCACGGTAATAACCGTACAAGTCAGATGCAGAGATTCCGTCAGAGATTTATGCACAAGCTTGTATATTATCCGGCAAATAATGATGGAATGTATTCTTGCGTAGGCTGCGGACGTTGTGTGGAAAAATGTCCGTCATCATTAAATATTGTAAAGGTAATAAAAGCATTTCAGAATCAGGGAGGTGAAAACTAATGGGTGAATGTACATGTCATAAAAATTATACATTAGATACTCTGATTCCTCAGGTAGGCGTGATTACAGATATTCGTCAGGAGACGCCGGATGTTAAGACATTCCGTGTAAATGCTCCGGAAGGCGGAAAACTGTTCGAACATATGCCGGGACAGTGCGCAATGGTCTGTGTACCAGGTGTAAGCGAAGGTATGTTTTCCATTACTTCTTCTCCGACAAATAAAGAATATCAGGAATTCAGTATCAAAAAATGCGGAATGCTCACAGAGCATCTCCACAGCCTTGAAGTAGGTGACGAGATTACAGTTCGTGGTCCTTATGGGAATTTCTTCCCGGTAGAGACAGAACTGAAAGGAAAAAATCTTTTGTTCATTGCAGGTGGTATCGGTCTTGCACCGCTTCGTTCTGTTATCAATTATGTTATAGATAACAGAGAGAACTACGGAACAGTAGATATCGTATACGGTTCCCGTTCCGCAGATGATCTTGTTCAGTTGAAAGAAATCCAGGAAGTATGGATGAAGACAGAGGGCATTAACGTGCATCTGACGATTGACAGAGAACAGGAAGGCTGGGACGGTCATGTAGGATTTGTTCCGACTTTTGTAAAAGAATTAGGTTTTGATACAGATAAGACAGCGCTTGTGTGCGGACCTCCGATTATGATCAAGTTCGTACTTGCAGGACTGACAGAACTTGGATTTACGTCTGAGCAGGTTTACACAACATTGGAGCTTCGTATGAAATGCGGAGTTGGTAAATGCGGAAGATGTAACATCGGATCCAAATATGTATGTAAAGACGGACCGGTGTTCCGTTTTGATGAAATCGACGAATTACCTAACGAGTACTAGAGAAAGGATTGGTATACCAATATGGAAAATATGGTAAATGTATATTTTTTCGGTAAAAAATACAGCGTACCAGCAGAACTTACAATCATGACTGCTATGGAATATGCTGGATATACGCTGGCAAGAGGATGCGGCTGCCGTCACGGTTTCTGCGGAGCATGTGCGACAATTTACCGAATCAAAGGACAAAATGAATTGAAGACATGTCTTGCCTGCCAGACACAGGTAGAAGAAGGAATGTATGTAGCAAGTATTCCATTCTTCCCTACAGACAAGAGAACATATAATATTGAAGAAATCAGACCGACACAGCAGATCATGATGGAACTTTATCCGGAAATCTACAGCTGTATCGGATGTAATGCATGTACAAATGCATGTACACAGGATTTGGATGTTATGCAGTACATCGCATACGCACAGAGAGGCGAGTTTGAAAAATGTGCGGAAGCATCTTTTGACTGTGTAAGCTGCGGATGCTGTTCCGTAAGATGCCCGGCTGGTATTTCTCATCCGCATGTAGGACTTCTTGCAAGACGTTTGACAGGAAAATACATTGCGCCAAAGGCAGAACATCTTGAAAATCGTGTAGAAGAAATCAATCATGGAGAATATGATTCTTTGATTGAGCAGATCATGCAGAAACCGATCACAGAGATGAAAGAACTTTATAACACAAGAGAAATTGAGAAATAAGGAGGGCAAAGGCATGTATACACCATATCCAGAAAATATGATGGAATCTATCAAAAAGGTAGAGGCTACAAGAGCAGAGCGTATGTCACAAGAGCCAAGACGTCTGACTGCTGATGAAAAAGATGCGCTCCTGAAAGAATTCCATCCAGACTATAATCCAGATGCTTTTGAAGAGATTAAAGTAGGTCCGAACAAAGGACAGAAGGCTCCGCTTGAATTAGCAAAACTGATTCATTCAACAAGCCGTATCATAGATGAAAATGTTGATATTACAAAAGTTGATTATGATGTAGATGTACTTGTAATTGGCGGCGGCGGTGCAGGTTCTTCCTGTGCGATCGAGGCACATAACGCAGGTGCGAACGTTATGATCGTAACAAAACTTCGTATCGGTGATGCGAATACCATGATGGCTGAAGGTGGTATTCAGGCTGCCGATAAAGAAAATGACTCTCCGGTACAGCATTACTTAGACTGCTTCGGCGGCGGACATTTTGCTGCAAAACCGGAATTGGTAAAACGTCTCGTAATGGAAGCTCCGGATGCAATCAAATGGCTGAATGAGCTTGGCGTTGAATTTGATAAAGAAGAAGACGGAAGAATGGTTACGACACACGGCGGCGGTACTTCCAGAAAGAGAATGCATGCTGCAAAGGATTATTCCGGTTCTGAAATCATGCGTACAGTAAGAGACGAAGTATTAAACCTTGGTATTCCGGTAGTAGAATTCACATCCGCAGTAGAGCTTATCAAAGATGAAAAAGGACAGGTAGCAGGTGCGATCCTTCTTAATATGGAAACGGGTGATTACTCTGTTGCAAGAGCAAAAACAGTTGTAATCGCAACAGGTGGTGCAGGAAGAATGCATTATCAGGGATTCCCTACATCCAATCACTATGGAGCAACAGCAGACGGATTGATCTTAGGATACAGAGCAGGAGCGCCGCTTCTTTATCAGGATTCTATTCAGTATCATCCGACAGGTGTAGCTCATCCGGTACAGATCCAGGGTGCGTTGGTTACAGAGAAAGTTCGTTCTGTTGGCGCGCAGCTTGTTAATGCGAACGGTGAAGCTTATATCCATCCGCTTGAGACAAGAGATGTCAACGCTTCCGGTGTTATCCGCGAATGTTCTGAAGGACGCGGCGTAGAGGCACCAAGCGGACAGCTGGGTGTATGGCTGGATACTCCGATGATTGAACTTATCGGCGGAGAAGGAACGATTGAAAAGAGAATTCCGGCAATGTTCCGTATGTACATGAACTACGGAATCGACATGAGAAAAGTTCCGATTCTGATCTACCCGACACTGCATTATCAGAATGGTGGTCTTGAGATCAACGGTGATGGTTTCACAGAAGCAATTCCAAACCTTTTAGTTGCAGGAGAAGCAGCAGGTGGAATTCATGGAAGAAACCGTCTTATGGGTAACTCTCTTCTTGATGTTATCGTATTTGGACGTAATGCAGGTAAGAAAGCAGCAGCAAAAGCGAAAGAAGTAGAGCTTGGTGCAATGAATATTGATCATGTAGCAGCTTATGCAGAAGAATTAGATGCAGCAAATGCAGCTACAGGTGATGTATCACCATTGTTACTTCCAAAATATGCTCGTCATGAGAGATAAAAAAGGAGATTAAAATTATGCGTGAGATAGAAGTAAGTAAGATTACGGATGTCGTAGAGAAACTTTGTATCGCAGCAAATAATCATCTTCCGGAAGACGTGAAATGCGCAATCAAAACTTGCCGTGCTTGTGAAGACGGTGAGATCGCAAAAGGAGTTCTTGATAATATTATCGAGAACTTCGAGATTGCGGATAACGAATGTGTTCCGATTTGCCAGGATACAGGTATGGCTTGTGTGTTCCTTGAGATTGGTCAGGACGTACATCTGACAGGCGGAGACCTTGCAGAGGCTGTAAATGAAGGCGTGCGCCGCGGCTATGACAAAGGATATCTTAGAAAATCTGTAGTAAAGGATCCGGTACGCCGTGGCAACACAGGTGATAATACACCGGCTATGCTTTACACAGAAATCGTTCCGGGAGAGGAAATTAAAGTAACGGTAGGACCAAAAGGATTCGGCAGTGAGAACATGAGCCAGATCCGTATGTTCAAACCTTCTCATGGTCTTCAGGGAATCAAAGATTTTATCCTCGAAGTAGTAGAGACAGCAGGACCAAACCCATGTCCTCCAATGGTTGTCGGTGTAGGTATCGGCGGAACATTTGATAAAGCAGCGCTTCTTGCAAAGAAGGCGTTGATGCGTCCGATCGACACAGAGAATCCGGATCCGTTCTATGCAGATTTGGAAAAAGAAATGCTTGAGAAAGTAAATCAGCTTGGAATCGGACCACAGGGATTTGGTGGAAAGACTACAGCAATTGGCTTAAACATTGAAACATTGCCAACTCATATTGCAGGTATGCCATGTGCAGTAAATATCAACTGCCATGTAACACGCCACAAAACGGAGGTGATTTAGATGGCAGCAAGAAAAATTACGTTACCGCTTACAGAAGAGCTTGCAAAAACATTGCATGCCGGTGACAGCGTATTAGTGACAGGAACAATCTATACATCCCGTGATGCAGGACATAAACGTATGTGTGAAGCACTTGCAAGGGGCGAAGAAATTCCGTTTGATCCAAAGGATGCAACCATCTATTATGTAGGACCAACTCCTGCAAAACCAGGACAGGTGATCGGTTCCGCAGGACCAACGACAAGCGGACGTATGGATGCATATGCACCGACAATGATGTCTGTCGGAGCACGTGGTATGATTGGAAAGGGAGCACGTCTTCCGGAAGTAGTCGAAGCAATGAAAGAGTATTCAGGCGTTTACTTTGGAGCTATCGGCGGAGCAGGAGCCCTGCTTGCAAAATGTATTAAAAAAGCAGAACTGATTGCTTATGAGGACCTTGGAGCGGAAGCACTTAGAAAGCTGTATGTAGAGGATATGCCTTTGGTTGTCATTATTGACAGCGAGGGAAATAATCTCTATGAGAGCGGACGTGCAGCTTATTTAGAAGAACATAAGTAGAAGGGAGCTTAAGACATGGAGTTATTTGGGGGAATATTGGCAGTTAAATCTGTAGTATTTCTTACATTTTCAGTTTTTGCCATTGCAGCTATCGGTTATGCGCTTGGTAAAATCACGATTAAAGGAATCAACTTAGGAACTGCCGGAGTATTTATCGTTGCTCTGGTTTATGGATGCTTATTATACAGTAACCTTGCAGGAAATCTAACAGTAGGAGATACTTCATTCTCCGTAGAAGCGTTGAAGATTGTTGAAAATATGGGACTTATTTTCTTCGTAACATCGGTTGGATTTATTGCAGGACCAAATTTTTTCGGCAACTTAAAGCGTAATTTCAAATCTTATGTATTATTAGGCGCTGTGATCATTGCGGCAGCCGCAATTACATGTGTAGCATGTATATTGATCGGTGCGAATTTTACTGATTTGAAACACGAAGAATTCAGAGCAATTTTAGTAGGTATCCTTTCAGGAGCGCTTACCAGTACACCTGCATTTTCCGCATCAAAAGCAGCGGTAGGTGCAGATTTGGAAGCTCTTGTATCTGTAGGATATGGTATTTCATATCTGTTTGGTGTTGTTGGAGTAGTTTTGTTTGTACAGATCATTCCAAAAGTCATGAAAGCAAATATGAATGATGAAGTAGCTAAGATTTCTGCAAAGCAGGGAGAAGGAAGCAAAAAGAAAAAAGTTATTCTGACAGAATTAGACGAATTTGGATTCGCAGCATTCTCTCTTGCAGCAATTGTTGGTATTTTAGTAGGAAGCATCAGTTATAAAAACTTTTCACTGACTACAACAGGCGGATGCCTTTTGACAGCGCTTGTGTTTGGTCATTATGGACGTATTGGAAAAATGTCTATTATGCCGAAGAATTCTACCTTGAAGATGCTTAGAGAACTCGGACTTATGTTGTTCTTGATTGGAGCAGGAGTTTCCGGCGGAGCACAGTTCGTTAAGTATTTTGAACCGGTTTATTTCTTGTACGGAGCAATTATGACAATTCTTCCAATGATTATTGGATTTATTATTGCCAAAAATGTATTGAAGCTTCCATTGCTTAATAACCTTGGTTCTTTGACAGGCGGTATGACGAGTACACCTGCACTTGGAACATTGATCAATATGGCTGGTACAGAGGATATCGCATCTGCATATGCAGCTACTTATCCAATCGCACTTATTGCAGTTGTATTGGCATCTCAGTTGATCATATTATTCTGTTAAAAATAAGAGGTATCGCTCATAATCTGAACGATACCTCTTTATTCATATAAGTAGGAAACTTTGCTTATTCTAATTTCTAATGTTTTGCATATACCATATCCCTGTTTAATTCCGGAGAGGAATTTCCGTCATTTGGGACCTGTTCTTTTTCACGGTTACTAAGCTGACCGACTTCCATTGCATCTGCAAAATTAATCGGATGATTTCTCATGTGTACTTTCATAAGCTCAAACAGTCTCAAGGTAGGACGTTTGGATTCTAAAGCACCTGTTGTGTCAATATACTTGCATCCGGTTTGTGCGGCCAGTTTTTCCAGGCGTTGATTTAGTTTCAATGCAAGCGGACTGTTTGACATCACGGATACTACATAAATAGAAGCTTCTGTTTTTGTATGGATCATATATAAGAGCCATTCGTATTTGGAAATAAAGTTTTCAATGTCCATATTTTCGTCTAAGATATCTACTTCACCGATGTTGACAAAAATTTTGCGTGGATTTAGATCATAAAGGCATACTTTTAAATAATTCTCGATATGTTCAATGCGGATATCTTTAATGCTGCGGTTATAAAGCGGTTCGGTAATTCGAAAAGCTTGCGTCAATTCGCCAAGCGGCAGGGAAGCAAACGAGTTGGAACCAAAAAGTACAACGCCGCCAGCCTCTGTAATGCTGTTAAGTTCGCGATAAGTTGCCATTTCATCATCTCCTTGATTATTTACTGAATGGGAAGCTGCAGAAGAATATGCAGGTTCTTTTGGTGCATGAAAAGAGGTTTTCTGACCGGATAATTCTTTGCACAATTCTTTTTTTGATGCGCGATTTTCTTTGTCGTAACGACGGTTGATAAAGTATACGATAACATTTGCCGATACAACGACAAGATTCAAAAGGTATACAACCAATACATAATTAAATTTGTGATTATAGATTTTTGCAGAGATTCCAGCGATGTATCCGAAGATGATCAACAGGATAAACTGGAGACTCATGTTTTTGGCTGATTTTGCTTTGATGTTCTTGGTAAGATTCATTGGCCAGGATAATCCGAAGCAGATCAGCATGGTAGACTCTAAAAGTTCAGCCATTTTTTCTCATTCCTTTCTTTTGGTTTATATTATGATATTTGCAGAAGGAAGTATGTGTTCTTCCTTGACATAGTCTAGCATTGACCTTTAATTATGTCTAATATATAATAATTATGAAAATCATAATGTTTGTGTTATGAATTAGGACGAATATAAGAAGGAGAGGGATAACATGGAACTGGCACAGATTCGATATTTTTTGGAAGTGGCAAGAACGAAACATATGACAAACAGTGCAAAACATCTTCATATTACGCAGCCAGCGCTTACGCAGGCAATACATCGTCTGGAAAGCGATCTTGGAGTACCCTTGTTCGTACCGAAGGGGCGTAATATCATGTTGACGGAGTATGGGAAATATTTGCAGAAGAAACTGGAACCGTTAATATTGCAGCTGGATGAGATTCCGGAACAGCTTAACATGATGATGAAACTGGAAAGTGAAACGATTCACATGAATGTGCTTGCGGCTTCGGGACTTGTCATGGAGGCGATTATTGCATATAAAAAGAAATATGAGGGCATTCACTTTCAATTACAGCAAAATGTGGAGAGTGAGCTTTATGATATTGCGATCAGGACAAAATTGTTTTACCAAGGGATGAATGTAAAGAATAGTTTTGCGTGTGCAGAGAAGATATATCTGGCTGTACCAAAGAATGAAAAATATGAAGATAGAAGTTCTATTTGTTTGGCAGAGGTGGCAGAAGAGGGGTTTGTGAGTCTTTTAGGTTCAAGAGAATTTCGTTATATCTGTGATAGGTTTTGCCAGCATGCAGGATTTACGCCAAAGATTATTTTTGAAAGTGATAATCCTTCCGCAGTAAAGAATATGATCGCAGCCAATATGGGAATTGGCTTTTGGCCAGAATTTACCTGGGGAGATATAGAGAATGAAGAGATACGGCTGTTAGAGATCGAGGAGCCGGTTTGCCAGAGAGATATTATTATAAACTACAATAAGAATAAAACAGATAACCAAAACGTGATTGCATTTTATACATTTTTAACGGAGTTTTTTGAAAAGCGAAAAAAGTGCAGCGGAGAATAAGAGATAATTGATTTTGGCTAAATCGTATAGTATACTGGAAATAGTAACTTGAAAATGAGAAAATATGACGAAAAGGAGCAAGGGATTTATGGAAAAGAAAAAGAAGGCAAAAAGGCTATTGAGCTTTTTTCTTGCAGTTGCTATGGTTTTGTCTATGTGTTTAGGTGTTTCGGCGGCGCCGAAAGGAGAAAACGACACAAAAGCAGAAACAAAGTATAAGCTATATCCTATTCCGCGATCAGTTGTATATGATGGTGGTACATTTGAGATGACGGATACGGTGAATATTGTGTATGAAGAGGCGATTGATGAGTATACACAGGCATTTTTAGAAGAAGTGCTCAGTGAATATGGGGTCAATTATGAAAAAAGTACGCAAGCTGCTGATGATAAGACAAACATTTTGCTTGGAGTGAAAGGTTCCGAGGGAGTGGCAGACAGCTATATTTCTGAACAGGTATCGATTGAAGATACGGATTTGTTTGAGCAGATCGATCCATATGTATTGAGTGCAAAAGATGATATCATCGCGATTGTCGGAGATGATACAGACAGTACCTTTTATGGGATTGCGACATTGCAGATGATGCTTACTTCTTTCGAGGATGATACTTTATTAAATGTTCAGATTGAAGATTATGCAGGCATCGAATACCGTGGCTTTATCGAAGGTTTTTACGGCGGATGGGATTATCCGGCAAGAGAAAATCTGATGCGGTTTGCAAGAGATATCAAGATGAATAATTACGTATATGCATCCAAGACAGACCCATATCATACGAGTGCATGGAATCAGTTATATCCTCAGTCTGATATCGAAAAGATTGCGGAGTTGGTAGAAGTCGGAAAACAGACGAAGTGCTATTATGCGTGGTCTGTACATATTTCAGGATTTTTCAGCGGACTTAATACAAGTGATGAGACAGCTTATGAAGCGCGTTATGCACAGCTGATTGCAAAATTCCAGCAGCTTTATGATGCAGGCGTACGTAAGTTTGATATTTTGAATGATGATTTTGGTGCAGGAACGAATGCAGATGTTGTAAAACTCCTTAACAGGTTGACAAAAGAATTTTTAGAGCCAAATGGATGCGAACCGCTTACTTACTGTATGCAAGGATATAATGTTGCATGGTCAGGAAACGGAGCAGAGTTAAATGATCTTCGTGCGTTGGATGATTCTATCATTCTTTATTGGACAGGCGCTGATGTAAACTCACCGATCACGCAGGAGTCCATTGATTATGTGGCAGACAGAACAGGGAAAAAGGTATGTTTCTGGCTGAACTATCCGGTAAATGAACATGCAAAAGCAGGTGTTTACCTTGGAGATATTACGCATTATGCAAGAGATGGTGTGACAGGGCTTACAGGGGCAGTGTCTAATCCATCCCGTTTTGCGGAAAGTAATAAAGTGGGATTATTCCAGCTGGCTTCTTTATTCTGGAACAATACGGATTACAGTGAGCACGCTAAGATGATCTGGGAAGATTCTTTCAGATACATTCAGCCGGAAGTGCAGGATGCATATTTTATCCTTGCAAGCAATATTGCGAACTGTCCTCGTTCCAGCCGTGTTGGACAAGGATTCCCGGAATCTGAATATATCAGAGAAGAGTTGGAAAATGTTCTTGCAAAGGTAAATGCAGGACAATCTATTGAAAAAGACGAAGAAGCTGCAACATTGCTGGCGGCTTTTGACGAGATGTTATCGGCAATTGAAGAATTCAAGGCGGGATGTGAAAGTGAAAGATTGGTGGATGAACTCACTCCTTGGATGGATTCTTTGAAAGATGTGGCTTCAGGCGCAAAAGCGATCATCCAATCTGTAAT
Source organism: uncultured Lachnospiraceae bacterium (assembly GCA_910585545.1). Classification (GTDB taxonomy): domain Bacteria; phylum Bacillota; class Clostridia; order Lachnospirales; family Lachnospiraceae; genus An181. The sequence goes on along the minus strand of CAJUFN010000016.1, from coordinate 4,060 downwards.
TGCATGTCAGAAAGAAGATGTGAACACAGCATGGGAACAGTTTGGGATTGCAAGTAAGTCCTTAAAGACATGGAATAGTTATGCAAATGCGTATGATGCTCAGAATAATCCAATCTATTCAGAAGCAGGAAGCAAGAGATTACAGCCATTTCTTGCAAAGATGGTTGCATATGTAAAAAATAATCTGACACCGTTGTTTGATTCCTCGAATACAGAAGTAAATCCTTCTTTTTATGCAGTACTTGCAGGTACGCCAAGAATTGATGATGATAATTCTGCAAAGATTTTTGACGACAATCCGAATACTGCCGGACAATGGAATCAGGTTCAGAAATTAAATGATTACTATGGAGTAGATCTTGGACGTGTAGTTCCGATTAAGGATATCTATATTTTACAGGGAAACAGCGATACGGATCATGATATTTTCCATAAAGCAGTGTTGGAGTATTCCGAAGACGGAGAAAATTTTATCCAGATTGGAGAACGCTTTGAGGATGCTGTTGAAATCTCATTTGACGGACTGGAAGATATTAAGGCACGGTACATTCGTTTGAGATTAGTTGAAGTCGGAACCGCTTCTAAACCGGATTACTGGACACATGTACGTGAATTCGTCGTAAACCGAAAAGTAGCGGAAGCGGAACGTGTTTATACAAATGTGGAGGCATTGAAAGAGACTCCACTTACCGTGAGCGGCAAAGAATTCAGTGTAAGAAATTTAAAGAATTTAAGCCTGGAAACTGGCGAGTATGTCGGCATTAAGATGACACAGCTGGCATCCGTAACTGACATTACGACAGTGGGAACGGGACTTGACAAACTTAGTGTTCAGTATTCAATGAATGGAATTGAGTGGGAAGACGCGAAAGAGTTTGTAGCGCCGCAGACAGCAAGGTATTTAAGACTGATAAATAATACGCAAAGCACTGTGACATGTACATTGAAAAAACTTGGAATGTCAATCGGGAATCTTAAGATAAGTCCGGTTATGAGCGAGACAAGTTTTACGAATGCATTAAGAGAAGGTGCATGGGAGAATATGTTTGACGGTGATGAATCGACTTATGCATGGACGAATCAGGGTCAGAATGAAGGAGATTATATTATTGTCGATCTTGGGGTGACAGCGGCTCTTTATGATGTGACAGTGGTGACATGGGATGGAAAAGCGAGATTGTACGATGCACAATTACAGGTTTCCGCAGACAAAGAGAACTGGACAACGATTGCCGAGGTAGAGGATGACAATTCTGTATTTGAAGTTCCGTACCGTTATGTAAGAGGCGATGCCCAAGGCATGGATGCAAGATATATAAGAATTCTTGTTACAGATGATGTGGTAGGAAAATATGATAATCCATTCCTTCGTATTCATGAGATAGAAATTAACAAAACAGTAGAAGAAGACAACCAAACGGCCGCAGTGATTGGAAGTGTAGAGGGTGAACTGGAAAAATGTGCAGATAAAGATATTTCCACATTATTTACAGTAAACGGTGAAACGAAAGACGGAGATTATCTGGAATACAGATTGACAGAGAACACCAAATTAAAAGCATTCTCTATTTTACAGGATTCGCAGGCAATCTCAGATGCAGTTGTAAAGGTAAGGACTGTAAATGGTTATGAAGAAGTTGGTATATTAGACCAGAGTGCAAAGACGTTTGAAGTATCTGATGAAAAGAATATTCTTGCGATCCGTTTGGAATGGAGTAAGGGAAAGACGCCATCTATCTATGAGATATTTACAGATGCGGCAGGAAAAGATACAGATGATATCGGCGTATATGTAGAGCATTTGATTGGCGGCGATGAAGGAGATATAGAAGAACCAACGAATCTCGCGCTTCACAAACCGGTGACCGTATCCGGAACAAGTGATGGTGCAAAAGAGAATGTAACGGACGGTACAGATGCAAAATGGGATAGTAATTTCATAAAAGGTGCCGGGGCGGCAGAAAATGCATGGGTATATGTGGACCTTGGTGCAGATAAAGTCAGCATGATTTCTAAGATTAATATGAAATACTTTAATAAAGTATATCCGACAAAATATCAGATTCAGGTATCGGATGATGCTGCAAGCTGGACAACGGTTGAGTCAATCCAAAAAGAGCATAATGGACCGGTACACCCGGTAGACACTGTGACATTTGAGTCACCGGTAACGGGACGGTATGTGAGACTGTTTTTTGAAGAGCTTAATAATGTGGCGGCAGGAAACGGCGTTGGTCTGGTAGAATTAGAAGTTATCGGAACGCAAAAAGCGATTGAGTCATCTGATAAAACAGCATTAGAAGAAGCGTTAGCTCAAGCAGAGGAGATAGACACGGCAATCTATACGAATGCAAGTGTAGCAGCCTATGAAGCTAAAAAAGCGGAAGCATTTGGCGTATATGAGGACGAAGAAGCAAAACAGGAAGAAATCGATGCAAAGGCAGCAGAACTTCTCTCAGCAATGGAAGCACTTGTTGTGAAAGTGACAAAAGAGAATGAAAATCTTTCTCTTCGCAGGCCAGTAGAAGTATCCGGCACAAGCAATGGAAGACCGGAATATTGTGTAGATGGTGATGCGAGTACTAAATGGGACAGCGATCTTATCAAAGGACCGAACAAAGAGTCTGATGAAGCATGGGTGACGGTAGATTTAGGAGAAGGAACAGCATTAGTTGAAAAAATCACCGTGAAATATTTTAACCTTGTATTTCCGACAGACTATGACATCCTTGTATCAGCAGATAAAGAGAATTGGACCGTCGTAGATACAAGAGGATATGAACACGGTGCAGCTGCACATCCTACAGATGTGATTGAGTTTGATTCTCCGATTGTTGCAAAATATGTAAAACTCCTTTTCCGTGAGATGAATAGCTCGGCAGCAGGTCATGGTATCGGTATCAATGAATTGACGGTAGAAGGAAAGAGAATCAATGAAGAAGCGGTAGTATCTGGTGTGGAAGCTTTGGAAACTGTTTCTGTAGAAAAAGGAATCACGAAAGAAGAAGTTGCATCAAAGCTCCCGGCGAATGTGAAAGCAGAGCTTGCAGTAAAAGCAGCAGTAAACAGCGGCAGTGAGTATCTGGAAGATACGATTACAGCAATGATGCCGGTGACATGGGATGTTTCTGAATTTGACGGAAGCAAAGACAGCACATGGCAGATTAGCGGTGCAGTAAGCAATATGGGAAGTATTGCAGCGGCTGATGTAAATGCATTAGTAGAAGTGATCGTAGGAACCGGTAAGCCGGAGGAACCAGGAGAAATAGATACGTCAGACTTGCAAGCACTCGTTGACTATGCAGGAAAGCAGATGACAAAAGATGAGTATATGAGTGTAATTCCGGCAGTAAGGAATGCATTGGAAGCAAAATACCAAGATGCAAAAGACATCGTAGATGGTGTTAAGAGCGCAAGTCAGGATGAAGTCAATCAGTTATATAAAGAACTGCTTGCACTGGTACATATGCTCGATTTTATCGGCGGAGACAGTAAGCCATTGCAAATCCTGGTAGATGAGGTAAGAGATTACTACCTTCCAAACATTGACAATTATACGGAAGAAACAGCAGCAGCACTTCAGAATGCATATAATAAAGCCGCGGAAGTACTGAAAGATGGCGAAAATGCATTGGCAGGAGATATTGAGGCTGCAAGAACAGCACTTCAGAAAGCAAAAGATGAGCTGGTTGAAAAAGAAGTGCTCACAGACAAGAGCAGACTGGAGCAGCTCGTAGAGCAGGCAGAAGGCATCCTTGCAGGAGATACAAGCAAGTATACCCAGGAAAGTATCGCTACACTCACAAGTACATTGGCAGTAGGACAGGCAGTGCTTGAGAGTAAAGATGCAAGTCAGGGACTGATTGATGCAGCAGCGGATACGCTGGAAGCAGCCATCAATGGATTGAGCGAAAAAGCACCTGAGAAACAGCCGGCAGACAAGAGCGCGTTGATCGCATTGTATGACGAAGTGAAGGATACCGATGTTACAGATTATACGGATGTAAGCGCAAATCTATTCAACGCAGCATTGGAAGCAGCAGCAGAAGTCATTGCGAAT
>CAJUFN010000015.1 GCA_910585545.1 uncultured Lachnospiraceae bacterium | reverse complement strand
CCAATAAAGCGAGAATCTGCCCAGGTGCCGGGCAAGAAGAGCCAATAAAGCAAGAATTCGCCCAGGCGCCGGGCGAGAGAAGCCAATAAAGCAAGAATTCGCCCAGGTGTCGGGCAAGAAGAGCCAATAAAGCAAGAGTTCGCCCAGGCGCTGGGCGAGAAGAGCCAAAAGAGAAGAGTTATGCCCGAGCGCCGGGCAAAAGATGTAGGAAAACCCTCCGGGAGGATACGCACTCGCGTGAGCGGAAGCAGTCAGCAAAAGCTGACCACGCTCGGCGCGCAAAGCGTGCAAGCCCCTCATGAGTGAGGGGATGGGGAGTTGAAGTGGGCTGGCCCACTTTATTCTGCTTATTTTAAGATTTAGAGACTAAAAATCGGTATTAACCAACATCCCCTTTTTCATAAACATTATTAAATTTTCCAGAATTCGTCTATATATGCCTTTGCTGTTTCTTCATTCATAGAAAAGCATTCTGTGATTCTGTGCAAGGTTTCTTCTTTGGACACATGAAGAGACTGACAAGTAATGATCAATGCGCGGATTCCTTCTTCACGCCCAATAGTTAAACCTTCTTCACGCCCAACGGTTAAACCTTCTTTTCGTCCAACGGTCAAGCCTGCCTCGCGGCCTTCCTGAAATCCACTTTCTTTGGCTTCTTCTTTTAAAAATTCACGGAATTCTTCTTCATCCCATTCTGTAAGTATCACGTCGATTACCTCCGCTTTATTTTTGCGCAGTATTTCAGATAAGACTCCGTTTTTAATACACTCGTCTACAGCTCTTGAGACGGCTTCTGTTTCGTCCGTGTTGGTATTTAAGTATTCCCGGACAAGAGCCACGAAGTAAGCATATTCCCCTAAGAGATGACATTTTTCCATCAACTCCCGATTATGTCCAAGATTAATATTCAGCATAATTGCAGTACATTCTAAGGCGGGAGACATGTTGTCGGATGTTTTTAGGAACAAATCGCTGAGACGAAGTTCTGTACGCTCCGGTTCATTTTGGGTTCCATTGTAAAAAACGATGTATTGCGGAAGAGGAATCTGAAAAGCCTTTTCGGAATACAATTGTTTTTTAGAAGGTTCAATGTAACTGCGGTATAAATCTGCGAAATAAAGTAAACCACGAAGAGGCAGATTCGGGCTGAAAGAACTTTGGTGCTCATAAAGGTTCAAAATATTGCCGACAATAAAAGAAAGGTCATTCTTTCTTCCCATGTACACAACATCTTCCAACGTAGTAATGGAAAAGTGTTTAGTGTTCTTATAGTTAGTACCATTGATTGCATTATAAAGATCCAATAAATCTTTCTTCTTTCGAAAGATGATACGAAATAACTTATCCTTATACTTTTTATTTATTTTTGCCATTGTTTCTCCTTAATTATAACAAAATGATAACTGTTAGTAAAGTGTCATGATAGAAAATGAAAAGATAAGTAAAAAAATCTGTATACAAATTAATATCTGATCCTATCTGGATAGTACACACTATAACATAGTTCTAATATATTGTCAACAATGCATGGGATAAAAATTAGTTCCGTTTTTTACAAAAATTCACGAAAATAGGACTGTTTTTGACAAGAAAAATAGGAAAAAAGTATATAAAATATAATTAAGCAGTACAAACAAAATAAAATCAGGAGAGGAAGGCAATGAGAAAAACGATGAAACGAGTCTTGGGTGGTATGCTGATGTGCAGTATGGTTTTGACAAGCATGACCGTACCATCCTATGCAAAAGAAGCAGAAAAAGACACAAAAGCGGCCGGCGGATATATATGGTTAGACAATGACAAATATATTGAATATCCGGAAGAACAGACAAGTGCGGCGGCAAGCAGCACACAGAGCGGTTACGGTGCGAACCGTCTGCTAGATGGCAACAATGACACAAGATGGGAGGCATCATGGAGCAACGCGCCTGCAAGTATCGATGTTACTCTGAGTGCACAGAAGGCAGAATACATTACAGGAATTGAGTATGTATCCCGTCTGGACAACAACATCAACGGAACGATGTCTGATTACGAAATTTTCGTAAGTGAAGATGGAAGTACATATGAAGAGGAACCGGTGGAAACAGGAAAAGTCATGAAAAAACTGGGCACTTATTTCCTGACATTTGAGGAACCGGTAAAAGCAAAATCCGTAAAAATCACGTCTGATGTACAAGCTGCATCCGAGATGAGGCTTCTCTATGTTCCAAGTGATGCAAAAGACTATACCGAACTCTTGGCACAGGCAGAAGACTTAGGAGAAAATGCGCGCGAGCATGCAGGAATGGATAATGGATTATGGTTTCCGGATACTTTGGATGCATTTGAAGCAGGGCTTGCCAATGTTCCAAAGGAACTTCTGGATACAGAAGAAGACATTTATGAAGCAAACCGACAGTTATTTGAATTGATTCGTGATTTGAAAAGAGCACAGTTGGAAAGTACGGTGGGGTTAAACGGAAGACTTCGCGCAGCAGAGGCAGCATTAGAAGCAGCAACTGTAGGAGAGACACCTCTTACATGGAGTCAGGAAGCGATAGACACATATGCAAAAGAGGTGACGGCAGTTGGAAATACGGCTGGCTCACAGGTAGCCGGAACAGGACTTGTAGCAGACGGTCTGAAAACGTTAGAAGATGCGGCATATGCATTTAATCTCGCGCAGAACAAACCGGCAGTTACATTTACCGGAGAAGCATCGCAGCCGCTTGCGTATATTGTGGATGGCGTGACAGCAAGTCATTTTCAGGGACGTGGAAAAGGCGAGAATGTATATCTGGAGCTTGATTATGAAAATATGATTCAGTTCGAATCCCTTACATTCCAGACATGGTGGGCAACCGGACAGTGTATCAAACAAATCAAGGTACAGTATAAAGACGAATCAGGAAATTGGAATTGGGTAGAAGACGGCAAAGTATTTTCTATGAACTGGACTACGAATACGGCATAGTCTGAATCAAAGACAGTGAATTTTGCGTCTCCGGTGAAAGGAAGTGCAGTTCGCATTTATATTATCGAAGCGACGAGTTCTTATGTGATCGATGAATTGACAGTGGGATTTTCGGTAGCAGAAGAGATATGAGAATCTACATTGAGCAAGAAGAAGTGGAATTGGCAGAAGGAGAATCCCTGCAGCTTGTCGCAACGGTTCTTCCGGAAACAGCGAGTAATAAAAATGTGACATGGTCTTCTTCCGATGAATCTGTGGTATCTGTCAAACAGGACGGAACGATCACCGTTGTCGGAATTCCCAAAGGACAAGAATCCGTAGAAGTTGTGATTACGGCGACAACGCAGTACGGCAATAAGACGGCACAGTGTGTGGTAACAGCACATCCGAAATTAGCGGAAGAATCTGATAAAGAAATATGCGTGATTCGTCTTCAAAATGCATGGAAGCTCGTGAATGCGGCAAAAAAAGAAGATTACAAAGAAAATGCGATTGCAAAATTTAAAGCAATCCTGACAGAATGTGAGGAAGCACTTGCAAAAGATATGACAGTTGGTGCGATTGCAGATATGGAAGCAAAGATAAAAGACGCACAGAAAGAATTTGAAGCAGCTTCTCTCATACCGATTCGTGAAACAAAGAATCTGATTGAACGTGTCACAGGAAAAGACAGCAGTGATAATTTTATCGTAGAAATTATCCCAGCCGATGAAGAGACCGGAATGGACGTATACGAAGTAGATTATGCGGATGGCAAAGTGATCTTAAGAGGAAATAATGGCGTAGCCCTTGCGACTGCATACAACTATTACCTGAAATATTATGCATATTTGGATTTTCCATATGTCGGAGAAAGTAATTTAGTGCTTCCACAAGAACTTCCGGTGGTAGAAGAACCGGTAAGAATCGTATTTCCATACGAGTACCGTCATTATTTCAATGAAAACTGTGAGTATAAATACACAACAGTTCTCTATGGAGAAGAAGAATGGCAGCATCGGATTGACTGGATGGCAATGAATGGATTTAACATGTTCCTCGTAGATATCGGAGATCATGCGGTATGGTACAATGCAAAAGAAGAGCTTGGATTGGATGATGCAGCTTTAGAAGAGCTGAGGCGCTCCAACAAAGGTACCGAGCAGTACTATGGAAGATATGAACTTTCGCAGGAAGCAGTAGAAAAAGAAGGCGCGCTTGCAAAGAAAGTCGTTGAGATGGCATTTGCATTTGGCATGGAACCGGAAATCCGTCCATTCGTAGGACAGGTTCCATTCATGTTCCCGAATCAGAGAGAAGATTACTATGGAAGCAGCTCTAAAGCAAAAATGATTATCGACCAGCCAGGTTCTTTATTCGACGGAATGTTTTTATATTCCGCAGCACGATGGATGAACCTTCCTCAGGGCGTGTTTATCAGTCCTTCCGTAGAAACTTCTGACAGTGCAAAGGCAGAAGAAATGCACGATAAATTCCAGCAGATTTCCGATATTTATTATGAGTCATTGATGGAAACGTTAGGATTTAACGAATACGGACGTACTCCGAAATTCGGATATAAAGACCTGATTGGTGAGCAAGGATTCGTAGTGTCACATGCGGCATTTCCAAGAACCGTATTAAAAGAGATGAGCGACCAGCTCCTTAAGCTGAATCCGGATGCAATCTGGATGCAGACCTCCTGGAGATACCAGACATGGCTTACACAATACTATGAAGAAGGACATCTGATGTTCGTAGATTTGAGTGCAGATAACCGTCCGAAATGGAATACCAACAATGAATTCGGACAGACACAGTGGTTATGGTCTATGTTATTTAACTTTGGCGGAAACACCGGACTTGGCGGCGGAATGGATCATATCGCATCCAATGTCATTGATACAAGGGTATCTGCAAACTTCATGAAAGGGGTTGCGATCGCTCCGGAAGGCGGAGATACGAACCCGGCACTTTACGGACTGATGGCAGAGATGACATGGCGTTTGGAAAAACCGGATATGGACCAGTGGTTAAAAGATTATGCAAAACGCAGATATGGTGCAGACAATTATGCACAGGCACAGGAAGAAATCGACCGTGCATGGGATACGATGCATCATACGATTTACAGCAAGTTTGTAGCCGGTGACGGAACATCCCAGACATTGATCAACGCAATGCCGAAATTATCCGGTGCAAAAGCGCGTACATACGGCAGTAACGATAAAGTATATCAGACACAGGATATTTTCCCGATATGGGAAGACCTGATAAAAGCAGCGAAGAAGATGGATCACCCAACGCCGCAGTTCTTGTATGACTTAGTGGATATTAACCGTCAGGTACTTGCAGATATTTCCGGGGAAGTATATGCAAATATTCAGCCAAGCTTTGTATCAGGCGATAAAGAAGAAGCAATGAGATATGCGAATCTTATGATTGAAATCGCAGAAGATTTGGATGAGATTTTGGCAACGAATGAATATTTCCTCGTTGGAACACGTCTGGAAGGGGCAAAAAACAGGGGTGTGACAGATTCTGATCAGGCATATTTTGAAGAAGTGGAAAGAACATTCCTCACATACTGGGTACTGGATGACCCACTCAAAGGAACAGAAGGTCTTTTGGATTACTGTAATCGTCATCTTGCAGGTCTTATGACAGATTATTATGGAATGCGCTGGGAAATATTTGCGAAATATCTGGAAGAAGGATTGGATGCTGGTATGAATGCAACTCAGTTTAATAATACGCAGCAGCCAAAGATTAAGAATGAAGTTCTTGAGAGAGCAGAAGAATGGGCAGAAGACAGAACTCCTTATCCGACAGAGGCAACTGGGGATAGTATCAAAGTCAGTGAAAAACTTTGGAAAAAATATCAGTCACTCATAAAAGAATTGTATGACCCGGAAGCAACAGATGATTCCAGAGATATTCCGGCAGACGGTATGACGGCAACTGCAGGAAGCCAGCAGTCAGCAAGCGGATCCGAAGGACCTGCATCGAACGTACTGGATAATAATGCAGGTACTATCTGGCATAGTAAGTGGGCAGGTGAACCAAGAGAAAACTTATGGATTGATATTAAACTGGCAGAACCGACAACGGTTGGCGGACTTCGTTATCTGACAAGAAGCGCTGGCGGAACGAACGGAATCATTACCAGATATCGTATTGAAGTAAGCCAAGATAATGGGGAGACATACACAACAATTGCAGAAGGTAAATGGAACGGAAGCAATAACTGGAAGCTGGCAGATTTTGAGGCGGCAGAAGGTGTGACCAATGTTCGTCTTTATGCAGTAGATTCTCTTACTCAGGATGGAAAGAATTATGCATCCGCAGCAGAAATACGTCTGTTAGAACCAAGGGCAGCAGAGCCGGTAGAGACAGATAAGGAAGACTTGGCGGCACTGATTAAGTATGCCGAGGATGCACAGAAAGCGGAAAGCTATCAATATCTTGTACCAAAGGTAAAAGAGCTGTTTGAAAAAGCTCTTGCAGATGCAGTTGCAGTGAATGAAAATGCAGCAGCAACACAGACAGAGGTAGACAAAGCATACGATGCACTGCTTGCAAAAGTACATTTGTTAGACTTTACAGGCAATGCCGAGACCCTGCAATCTGTTGTAAGTATTGCAAGCGGAAAGGTAGAAAGTGCCTATACAAAAGAGAGCTGGGCACCATTTAAAGCAGCGCTTGAAGCGGCAGAAGCAGTTCTTAGAGATGCAAATACACTTCAGGCAGAAATCAATGCGGCACATGATGAGTTGCAAGCAAAAATGAATGCACTTGTGAAGGTTACGGTAAATAAAGATAAACTTGCAAAACTCGCAGCTGACGCAGCGAAGTACGAAGCAGGGATTGCGAAGTATACGAAGGATACGGCAGCGACATTTACGGCAGCGTTAGAAGGAGCAAGGGACGTACTTGCAAACGCAGAAGTGCAGGATGAGGTAAATGCAGCATATAGTTCACTTCTTAGAGCAATCTTTGGTTTGAGAGAAGTACCGAACAAAGACAAGTTAGAAGACTTACTTGGCAAAGTAAAAGCAATGGACTTAAGCGCATACAGCGCAGAAACAGCAAAAGCAGTGAAAGCAGCATACGCACAGGCAGTTGCAGTGTTTGAAGACGAGAATGCAGACCAGAAGGCAGTCGATGCAGCAGCAGCGGCATTAGAAGAAGCGCTGAAAGCAGCGAATGCAGAAGCAGGAGATCATACTTCTGATAAATCAGATAAAGTAGCTTCTTCTGATACAGGAAACAAGACAACTGCAACAGGAAAGACAGCAAGTACAGGAAAGACAACAAGTAAAACGGCCGGCAATACGGCAGCGAAGACAGGAGATGGCGCTAACACAGCAATACCTGTGGCGGCAGGACTTGCGGCAGTTCTAACAGCAATTGCAGCTTGGAAGAAAAAAGCAGATTAAAATAAGTAAATTTATTGAGGGTTCCCAGATTCGTATGGGAACCCTTGTCAGTTTTTAGTAGGAATTTGTTCTTATTTGTGCGATTCGTGCCGAATTATATAAAAAAATAATGCAATAAGGAGAATTTATATTAGCATTATCGGTTAGAAGTATTGTATAATCGTAATGTAATATGTTTTGCATTTATATGCAAATCGAATAAAAAGGAGGAGAAAGAATGAAAAAGAAAAAAGTATTAGCTTTGTTTCTGGCAGGAATCATGACGGTTTCCGGAGCATTTACCGGACAACCTTCTGTACGGGCATCCGAAAATGGATATGTAGCAGATAATCAACTGTCAGAGAATGGAACAGCCGCGCCTGCTACATGGGGAGCGCTTCCGAATGCAAATCAGTACCAGTATCAAAAAGAAGAATTGGCAGCATTTTGTCATTTCGGACCAAATACATTCAATGAGATTGAATGGGGAGAGAATTACGGCAGCAGAACACCGGATGAAATCTTTACGTTAGAAGAAGACTTTGACGCTGATACGATGGTGAAGACTTTAAAAGAAGCAGGATTCAAGAAATTGATCGTGACTGCAAAACACCATGATGGATTTTGTATCTGGGCAAGTGATTATACGACATATGACGTAGCCGAGACAAGCTATAAAGATGGTAACGGAGATATTCTTGCAGAGATTTCAGCAGCATGTACCGCATATGATATGGACATGGGATTGTATCTGTCACCATGGGATATCCATGAGCCTAGCTACGGATACAAAGATGCAAATGGCAATCCGACAACTGCAGAAAATGACGTGTTGGATTATAATGATTATTATGCCGGACAGTTAGATGAAATCCTTGGGGATGACAAATACGGAAATGCAGGACATTTCAATGAAATCTGGATGGATGGTGCCAAAGGAAGCGGCGCGAATGCACAGGAGTATGATTTTGCAAGATGGAACGAAGTTATTCAAAGCCATGAAGGAAAAGCAGCAGGTTATGAAGCCGACTGCCTGATGTTCCAGGCAGAGGAATTTACGACCGTGCAGTGGATTGGTAACGAAAGCGGAATCGCTAATGAAGAAACATGGTCAAAATCAAAGCTGGTAAACGGACATGAGGTTGACAGTAACCGAAGAGGAAACCAGTATATAGGATATGAAGACGGAACCATGTGGACCGTGCCGGAAGCAGACGCGCGTATTACATCCGGGTGGTTTTGGGGAACAGCCAAAAGAACGCCAAAGAGCCTTACAGATCTGGGACAAATGTATTTTAATTCTGTAGGACATAATGCACCGCTGCTTTTGAATGTGCCTCCGAACAATCAAGGAAAAGTAGATGATGCGATTCTTGAACGTGTTACAGAATTCGGAAAAGAAATCAAAGATACATTCAAAAACAATCTGGCAGCCAACGGTGCGGCAAGCGCATCCGAAGTCCGCGGCAATGACATGGCATTCAAGGCAGGCAATGTGCTGGATGGTGATGATGATACATATTGGACTACCAACGATGGAACAAACAGCGGAAGCGTAGTGATCGATCTTGGTTCTGAGAAGACCTTTGATGTAGTTTCTATCGAAGAAGCAATCCAGTACGGACAGAGAATCAAGAGCTTTAAGGTAGAGTATCGTACCGGTGATAACAGCGAATGGAAGACATTTGATCAGGGTACGACAATCGGTGCGAAACGGTTAAGCAGAAAGAGCGCGGTCAGAGCAGATCAGGTGAAAATCACTGTGACAACAAGTGAAGCCGTACCGATGCTTAGTGAAATCGGTGTGTTTAAGGCAAGCAGCGGATTCGAACTTGTAAGCGCAGCTCCGGAAGGAATGGATGTACTGGATAATACAGATAACGTACATTTTTCATACAGCGGATGGACGCAGGAGACTGGACAGCAGTATATCAATGGAACGAATATGTGGGCAAATCCGGGAAAATCACTGGAACTTACATTTGATGGAACCAAAGTATATCTGATGGGAACGCTGGATCCGAATCATGGAACAGCTGATATCTATATTGACGGTGAGTTTGTAGAAACAATCGACACTCACAGAACTTCACGTGCCGTAGGACAGAAGATATTTATATCCGATGATCTGGAAGATGGCGAACATACATTAAGATTGGAAGTAAAGAATAAAGCAATCGGTCTTGAGGCTGCATATGTAATCAATAATGGCGGCAAAGGTATGATCGAGCTGGAAAAAACTGCTTATACCATGAACGAAGATGAGACGATGGATGTCGTTGTAAATCGTATTGGTGGTACGGCTGGTGAAGTTACTGCAATTCTGGAGCCAAATCCGGGAAGCGCTATTCAGGATGACTTCGATACTACACCGCAGATAGTGACATTTGCAGATGGCGAAAGTCAGACAACGGTTCCGGTTACTACAAGAAGAAATACCAATGAGACTGGCGATCAGGAATTTAGCATTGAGCTTACGACACCTTCCGAAGGACTGATCATCGGATTCACAAAAAGGGCAGCGGTGACAATCAAAGATGCAGATGGCCTTACAAAAGCAAAACTGCAGGAATTGGTAGACGAAAGCAACGCTCTTCTTGCAGAACATTACAGTGGCGGATGGGATGCATTTACAGAAAAATTAAGCGCGGCAGCTCAAGTTCTGGAAAGCGAAGCGTCAGACGCCCAGATTCAGAAAGCATACAACGATTTGGAAACTGCAAAAGGCGCACTTGTAAAGAGAGAAAAATATACGGAGCAAGACCCATTCAGATTCCCTTGGAAAGAAGGAAGCAGTTCTACTCTGGAAGCGGAATTTGCGGAAACATTGATCAACACAGGAAATGAGCCGCAATGGTACTTGCAGATTTCAGAAGCAGGTTGGGCAAGTAACGGAAAATTCATTAACTGTCTGGATGTGGCTGACATTGTTGAGTATGCGTATTATGCAGAGAAACCTGGAACATACAAAGTGACCGTGGATTATCGAAGCGGTGATCCGAAAAATGCATTGTCCTGGACAGAAAAGAGCGGAAAGATTGAACCGGGAGTTAAAGTTGCAGGCGCAGGCGACGCAGCACAGGCAACTCATACGGAAACTTTTGAACTGAAAGTATTAGAAGCAGGAGCAGGAACACTGGTATTTACAGGACCGGCAGATAAATCTCCGCAGCTTGACAAATTTGTCATTGAACCATTGGAAATCGTACTGGATAAATACACCGTTACCGCAGCAGCAGGCGAAGGCGGAAGTATTTCCCCGGCAGGCGAGACGGAAGTTACAGAAGGCGACAGCGTGAGATATGAAATCACGGCAAGCGACGGATATGTAGTGGAAGATGTTCTCGTAAATGGAGAGTCTGTAGGAGCAGTGACAAGCTATGAAGCAGCAAACATCAGTGCAGATATGACGATCGAAGCAAAATTTGCATTTGTAAATTATACTGCAGCCAATCCATTTGCATTCCCGACCCAAGTTGACGGTGAGGAAAAAACATTAGAGGCAGAGCATTTCATATTAAGAAATACAGGCGATAATGAAGCTTGGCCGTTGGAAACTGCAAAGGCAGATTGGGCAAGTAACGGAACGTTTGTGAATTCCTTAAATACCAATGACCAGATCGTACTTCATTATTATGCAGAAAAAGCAGGAAGCTATGAGGTTAAGGTGACATTTAGAAGCGGGGATTCCAGAAATGCACTTGTGTGGGCAGAGGAAAACGGAAAGATCGAAGCGGGAGAAAAAGTAGCCGGTGCGAATGACGGGGCAAGGAATACGCATACAGAAACCTTTACATTAAATGTACTAGAAGCAGGCGCAGGCGTATTAACCTTTACCGGACCACAGTACAATTCTCCGCAGTTAGATAAGTTTGACTTTGTTCTCAAAGAAGTAACAGGACAGCCGGTGGAATCTGATAAATCTGATTTAGAAGCACTTGTTCAGTATGCAAACGATCAGAAAGATGTAGAAGGTTATGATATGTTGATACCGGCAGTGAAAGTACCATTTGAAACAGCATTAGAAGAAGCAGAAGAAATGCTGAACGATGCAACTGTTACACAGGAAGAGGTAAATGCAATGTATGCAGAACTACTTCACTGGGTACACATGTTAAGCTTCCTTGGAGGAGATAACACGGAACTTAAGAATAAGGTAGATATGGCAGAGCAGGAAATCCTTCCAAACATCGGAAATTATACCGCGGAAACCGCAGAAGCATTTATAAAAGCGCTGGAAGCAGCAAATAAGGTGCTGGAAGATGAAAATGCATTCCCAGAAGAAATCGAAAAAGCAAAGACAGATCTTCAAAACGCGATAGACAATCTGGTGGAAGATGAAAAGAAAGCCGATATGAGCAGATTGCAGGCACTCGTTGAGCAGGCAAGAGAAATCATGGCTGGCGATGTGAGCGGATATGTGGAGGAAAGCGTAGCAACACTGGAATCTTCGCTTGCAATGGGTGAGCTTGTATTGACACTTCCGGATTCCCAGCAGAGCTTTGTAGATATGGTAGCAGATGCATTGGAAGCGGCAATCACAGGACTGACACAGAAAGAACCTGAAAAGACCCCGGCAGATAAGAGTGAACTGATCGCAGTTTATGAGGCCGTGAAGGACACAGAACTTGATAAATATACAGAAGAATCTGCAAGTGTATTTGCAAATGCATTGGAAGCAGCTAAGGCAGTGATTGACAATGAAACCCTGACAGAAGAAGATCAGGCAGTGGTAGACAGAGTGAAAGAATTGCTGCAGGCAGCATTCGATGAGCTGACACTGAAAGCTGCAAGTGCAGATAAGACTGCACTTAAGAAACTCATTGACAAATCTCTTCAGTATGTAGACAACGCAGACAAATATACCGAAGAAAGCTATACGATCTTTAAGGAGGTATATGATCTGGCAGTTTCCGTATACCAGAACACAGAGGCGACTCAGGCAGAGGTAGATGCAGCAAGAACAAATCTTGAGGCTGGAAGAAGGGCGCTTCGTGAAGTACCGAATAAAGACAAACTGGAAGAACTCTTAGAACAGGTTGCAGGACTGGATTTAAGTCTGTATACCGCAGAAAGCGCAAACGCAGTGAAAGCGGCATATGCAAAAGCAGCAGCAGTGCTTGAGGACAAGAATGCAACACAGGTTGAGGTCAATAACGCAGTGAAAGCATTAGAGACGGCAACGCAAGAACTGAAAGAAGAGAAGAGCGACAAAAAAGCAGTTGCTGGTGAAGCAGGCGACAAAGTAGCTTCCGACAACGGAAAGCAAACGACTGGCAAGACGACAAGTAATACAACAGGCAAGTTGGCAGCGAAGACAGGCGATGCAGCAAACGTGGCAATCCCTGCGGCGGCAGGACTTATGGCAGTGCTTGCAGTGATCGCAGCTTGGAGAAAAAGAACAAACGCATAAGATATAGTAGAATAGAGACATGCGAATATAAAAAGAAAGCGATGATTTCGGTCATCGCTTTCTTGCACTCTGAGAGTGGAAACATCTTGGATGTTCGCTCATAAATCTTGAAAATCTTTTGATTTTCTTTAAATTTTTTTGGAGTTTGGTGGGGATTATTGATTTTCCTAAGAGGATAATATATATTAGGTCAAAACAGCAAAGATGGAGAGGGAAAATATGAAGAAAAACGACAAAGCGTTAAGAGGTATTGCGCTTGGATTGTGTGTAAGCCTTGTTGGTACGATACAGCCGATTCCGGTTCATGCAGAGCAGTATGCAGCGAGAAACGTGCTGGCAGATACAAAAGAGAATCAGATGCTGGAATATGTGCAGACGTTTGAGGAAGGCAATGCAAGCAACTGGGTAGCGGTGGCCAATCCGACGCAGTGTGCGGTGATTGATGGGAAATTAGATATAGAGACGATGTCTGGCAATGAAAGTGTACAGCCGTTATTTGGAATGAGAGTGGATAAGGATTCACCGGAGTTATCGTCAGGAGAACTCAGTGCGGATTTTGAAATAAAAAGTCATGCAGGAAGATTCGGATTCGTATTCCATTATCAGGACGTAGAGAATTATGATGCGGTTGGATATGATATCAATGGTAAGTGGAAATATTTCCACTGTGCAGATGGAAAATTAGATGAGATTTTGTTCGAGGGACCAGAGATGACCGAAGGGACCTCCGGAAATATCAAGATCACATTTAACAAAGGAAAATTAAATGTGGTATTGGATGGCGAAGAGATTTACCAGAATAGTAATGCTCCAATGCACAGTTATGGTCAGATGGGAATACGTACCTGGGGCTATTCCGGAAATTATGCACATATCGCAGTGGATACTATTGCTTATAATGAGATTCCGGCTGTAGAGTATGTACAGGAATTCGACACAGAAGATATCAGCAACTGGATTTCCAGAGCCAATGGAACAAGATGCGAAGTGATTGACGGCAAGTTAGATATAGAGACATTGTCAGGAAATGAGAATAAGCAGCCGCAGTATGGACTTCGGATCGATGAGAATTCGCCGGCAATCGCCGCAGGCGAACTTGCAGCTGATTTTGAAGTAAAAAGCCATGCGGGTAGATTTGCATTCGTATTCCATTATCAGGATGATGATAATTTTGATGCACTCGGATACGATATTAACGGAACGTGGGTATATTTCCACCGCGCAAACGGACAGACAGAAGATGTGAAATTTACAGGACCGGCAATGACGCAAGGTACATCCGCAAATATTAAAATCGGATTTTTTGATGGAAATCTGAATGTAAAATTAGACGGTGAGACGATTTTTAATGACAGCGATATTCCGATGCATAGCACCGGAAAAATGGGTATTCGTACCTGGGGCTATTCCGGAAATTACGCGCATATTGCATTAGATCGGATTTCTTATAATGAGAAGAAAGAAGTAAGACTGACGCCAAACGATATCTATGTAAAATATGCAGAGGCAGGCACTTATGATGTGACGACAACGCTTTCCAATACGGAGAATCCGCTGAGGGGGCTTGCTGTGGGAGAACGTGTGTTGGAAAATGGAACCGATTATGAGGTGAATGGCGCCCAAGTCACATTGAAAAAAGAATTTATCGAAAGCGTAAAAACAGAAGGCAAGACAGATGTACGATTCATCTTCGAAGATGGATTCGAGGCAGTGTTTAAACTGCATGTGCAGCTTCCGCCGGAAGAAAATCTAACCTATCTTCATGATTTTGCAAAAGACGGTCTTGGCAATGTGAAAGTCGTATCCGGCGGCGGTTCGGCTGTGATGGATGGCAATACATTGAAAGTAGAAGGCAAGAGCGATACGATCGTGATTGATGAGGATGCGCCGGTTCTTATGAATTCAGAAGTAGAGTTTTCATTTGATCCAATGAATGACAATGCGAATTTTGGTGTTGTACTTCGCTATGCAGGTGCAGACTCCTGGACTTATATCGGACAGGATGGCACAGGCAACGAGTTCGGCTCTAACTGGTATGTCAGAAACAGCAAGGGGGCATACAGAAGATTTGCGCCGGACAGTGAAGTAAATAAAACGGATTCTGCAAGAATCTATGCAAACCGTGTACAGCCTTATAAAGTAAAGGTAAGAGCAACCGGAAATGTTGTGACAATCTTCCTTGACGGAGCAGAGATTTTCAATGGTGTTGTAAATGAGTTGACCGAGGAAAGAGGAAAGGCAGGCGTGCGTTTCCACGGGAATGCAGGCGGCAACATCCAATATCTGTCCGTGTCCACTTATCCGGAGTTGGAAAGTGAAAATGCAGACGAGATTACTGCAAGAACCATTGCATCGGATGCACTTACCGTACAGATGGACGAAAACTTCCCACGCGTGATCGATTATACATTAGAGGAAAATGGGGAGAAAGTATATGGTCAGGAAATCCCATATTATTATGTGGAAATCAATACCGTGACATACCGTCCGAGCGTGACAGCAGAATTTGAAGAAAATAAAGCGATTTATCATATGGCAGTGGAAGAGCTTGAAATTACGTTTGATGTTGTATTTACGGTAGAAGAAAACGTGCTTACGATGAACATCGAAAATGTAGAGGATTCGGCACATGTAGTAAATACAATTAACTTCCCGAACCACAGCCTCGTATCTATGAGAAGTACCGAGCCAAATGCGAAACTTTATGAGCATAATATCCAGCGTCAGAAGAACTTTAATTTGAATGGCAAGGCAGCGGATACGACTTATAATACGACAACGATCGCTACATTAAGCAGCGATAAGATTGCAGCCTCTATGTCCAACAATTCCATTAAGAACCGACAGGAGGTAGCATACCAGACATTTGATGCCGGGGAATACACCACGACTGCACTCTGGAGTAATGAATATATGTACAAGGGACTTTTGGACGGTGAAGTGATTGATGCACCTTGGGCAAAAGTGACAGTTACGGCAGACCGGAATCAGGATGGCAAGATTGATTATCAAGATGGAGCAATCGCCTATCGTGATGACGTAGCAGCCGAGCGCATGGGCTCCGAGATGATTCAGGATTCCTATACATATATTGCGATGAACGTAGGAAGCGCGGCACAGTATCCATTCCTTCGTATCCTGGATAATATCAAGAAGTTCAGCCAGGGAACGGATGGATTCGGACAGGCGGTAATCATCAAAGGTTACCAGAGTGAGGGACATGACAGTGCGCATCCGGATTATGGCAACATCGGTGACAGACAGGGTGGAAAAGAAGAATTCAAGGTATTATTGGAAGAATCGGAAAAATACAATACAAGTATCGGCGTTCATATTAATCATACCGAGACATATCCGGAATCTAAATATTACGGACAAGTTGCTTCTACGGCAAATGGCTGGTCATGGTATGATGATGCGAAGCAGATCATCCGTGAGAATGATATTTTAGATGAAGAAAGCGGAATGGCAGTCCGCCTGGATGAGTTAAAAGAAAATGCACCAGGGCTTGACTGGGTATATGTAGACGTATACGGCGATGGAAGATGGCCTGCCCATAAACTGGGCAAGAAGCTGCAGGAAAATGGCTGGGCGATTGCTTCCGAGTATGCAAGCGCTATGAGCAATGTTTCCATTTGGGGACATCACATTAACAGCACACACAATGGTACAGGAAACCTGTTAAGATTTGTAAATCATCAGACGCAGGAGAACTTTGGCAATTCCAATCTGTTTCGCGGACAGCAGTCAGGACGAATCAACGGATTCAACGGATGGCAGGGAGCGTCGGATTACAATGCGACGATCAAGAGTTTCTTTACCGAATTACTTCCGAACCGCTATCTGATGCATTTCCCGGCAAGTCAGTGGGAAAAGAGTAATGAGATTATATTTGGTTCCGAAAATGAGGTTGTATCCAGCATCGTTTCCGGAAAGAATGTGATCACAAAGGATGGAAAGAAGATTGCGGAAGGAAATAAGATTTTCATACCGTGGAGCCCGGAAAATGAAGAAAAGATTTATCACTGGACGGATGCAAACGGCGTAACAAGCTGGGAGCTGCCGGATAGCTGGGCAGGACTTGATAAAGTATATCTTTACAAGCTGACAGACGAGGGAAAATCCGAAGAGACAGAAATTGCCGTATCGAATGGAACAGTAGAACTGAATACAAAAGCAAATACAGGTTATGTTATTTACAAAGAGAAAGCCAAAGAAGCCGAAGATATGAAGTGGGGCGAGGGAAGTCCGGTAAAAGACATGGGATTTGACAGCCATAAGTGGGGTTATGCATGGGAAAAATCCTCCAGTGCAGATAACACGGAACACATTCAGTTTGTAAATAACAACAAAGGAAATACGACAATCCGCATCGAAGGCAACGATGGCGCGGATGCAAAGATCACACAGACGATGACAGGATTAACGGGCGGTCAAACCTACAGTGCATCCGTGTGGATGGAAGTTTCGGATGGACGCCGTACTTCGATCGAGGTAGAGACGCCGGACGGAAAGAAAGTAAGCAATTATACGGATCGCAGTAATGTTGTCTACGGCGTGACACACAATGATAAGCTGAATACAAAGTATCAGAGAGTGAAAGTGTTATTCACGGTACCGGAAGGCGAGACGACTGCAAAGATTACGTTAGCAAGCGAGGCAGGTGCAAAAGATTCATGGGCAAACTTAGATGATGTGCGTATCATGAAAGTAGGCGTGACAGAAAAAGGCGACCATTATTTCTTTGAAGACTTTGAAAATGTAGACCAAGGGTATGGGCCGTTCACTTCTACAAAGAGTGATAATTCTCATCTGTCAGAGACGAATGAAGGATATACGAAGGATACGATTGACGGAAGATTTTCCATGAAAATCAGAAGCGGTGATTACATGAGAACGCTTCCGCATACGATTCGTTTCGCACCGAATACGACTTATAAGGTTGGTATGGATTGTCTGGCAAATGTAGACGGAGCTTTCTTGTTACAGATTTGTTCCGACAAGGCAAAAGAAGCAGGCGACAATGAGAATGCAATGGTTGCTTCGAAAGCTTCCGTGAAAAATGGAACGATTGAAGTAGAATTTACAACCGGTGATTATGATGATTACTACATCGAGCTTCGAAAGAATAACGCAACAGAATATGTCGTAGATAATATTTATGTCGATACGGATGCGGTAACAGATCCGGAGCCGATAGAAACGAACAAAGAAGATTTGTCAGCACTAATCGATTATGCAGAAGAAGCAAAAGAGGATCCAAGCTACAAATATGTAGTTGCAAAAGTAAAGGAAATGTTTGAAAAAGCACTTAAAGATGCAAAAGAGAAAAAGGATAAGCCAGATGCAACTCAGACAGAGGTAGATGCAGCATATGATGCACTTCTTAAGACAGTACACCTTTTGGAATTCAAAGGAAATATGGAAAAACTGGAATCCCTCGTAGAGACTGCAAGAGAGGAAGCGCAAGAAAAGTATACGAAAGAGAGTTGGACAGCATTTGCCGAAGCACTGCAGGAAGCAGAAACGATATTGGCAGAAGGCAATACACTTCAGGCAGAAGTTGACGCGGCACGTACGAAACTTTTGAACGCAATCTTTGGCTTGAGACAAGTGCCAAATAAAGATAAGCTAGACGAGTTGCTTGGAAAAGTAAAAGCGATGGACTTAAGCGTATACAGTGCGAAAACAGCAAGTGCAGTGAAAGCGGCATATGCAGCAGCAGTAGCAGTGTTCGAAGATGAAAATGCAGACCAGAAAGCAGTTGACGCGGCAGTAGCAGCATTAGAAAAAGCAGTGAAAGCAGCGGATGCGGAAGTTGGAGACAGTGCGTCTGGCAATGGTAGTGTATCTGATGAAAAAGATGAAACATTAGATAAAGTAACTTCGGATGATGCAGGAAGCAAGACAACAAGTACAGGTAAGAAAACAAGTGATAAAGCAGCGAAGACAGGCGACGGAGCAAATACAGCGATTCCGGCAGCAACGGGACTTGCGGCAATCCTTGCAGTATTACTTGCATGGAAGAAGAAATAAGAAATAGAAATAATGTAGTAAAGGCAGTAACACGGAGATTTGATGTGTCACTGCCTTTATTTATGTATAAAAATCACTGTCATTTAATATTTTGCGATATTCATTTGGAGGACTTCCAATCGTGTTTTTGAACAATTTTGAAAAATGTTGGGAATCATTCATTCCGATTTTTTCTGCAATTTCTGTCATGGTCAAATCTGTGTTGGCGATCAGTTCGACGGCCTGATTCATCCGATAGGTATTAATATAACTTAAGATGGTCATGTTCATGTGTTCAAAAAAGATTTTGCTTAAATATCTGCTCGAGATATTGAGTTGTTCTGCGATCTCTTGAATCTTAATCTTGGACGTATAATTTTCCTGGATAAAGTTCAGTGTAAAAGTAACATATCTGTGCTGGTCAGAATGTTTCTGCGTATAAGAAGACAAATCTTTTCCAGTAATTTCGATGATGTATAATAAAAGTTCGGTAAGATGCAGGTTTGTATAAGCGCAGGCTAGCATGGAGTCTTTGCGGAATGTGGATATGATTCCGGTTAAAATCGAGGAAATCCGTTCGTCTGCCTGGGTATGAAAAAATGAATTGCAACAAAATAAAAGTGTTGTCAGAAGATCCATCGGGTATCCGACAATTTTTTCCAGGGAAAGGGCAGCAAACTCTTTTGGATTAAAATGAATATGTTTAAAAGAGCAGGTGTCTTTGGAAGTCAGATAAATCGAGTGAGATACATTTGGCAGTATCATGATGAAATCATTGCATTTGCAGGAGATAACGTCATTACCAATGTCCATTTTGCACTCACCTTGGATTAGTTGATAGATTCCAATATTATTGTGAATATGTTTGGGAAAAGAATAGTAGTTGTGTCTGTGCTGAATAGTTGCACTTTGTATGATTCTTTCTGTCAATATTACATTATCTAGAGCTGGGATTTCCGGTATGATTGATTTTGCCATGTCACTCTTTCCCCCTTAAAAGCTATATCATAAGTTGTCTTATATTATTATAAGGGAATGACAAAAGATTTACAATAACAATAAGAATTGGTATATAAAGGAAACCGTCAGGATTATTCTGTGATGTATATCCTTTTCTGAATTGATTATGCGAATAATATTCATTTAATATTTTGCAATAAGTTCAGTGCTGAATGATAGAATAGAATAACAAAGTGGGCAAGCCTACTTCAACTTCCCCATCCCCTCATTCATGAGGGGCTTGCACGCTTTGCGCGCCGAGCGTGGTCAGATTTTGCTGACTGCCTCCGCTCACGCGAGTGCGTATCCTCCCGGAGGGTTTTATGATATAGGAAAGTACGAACTTTCCTATATCATAAAAAATCCGAAGTCAATTCCAATCAGGAACGACTCCGGATGTCTTTCATCTAATGCGGATAGCAGGACTTGAACCTGTACCCCCTTGCGAGGACTAGAACCTGAATCTAGCGCGTCTGCCTATTCCGCCATATCCGCTTAGCAAGTAATAGTTTAGCATAAAAAAAATACAAATGCAAGTCTAAAAAATTTATTTTATTTTAATTGCATATAAAGATATGGAAGCATAAAATATAGCCATATGGGCATATTTTGCATTTGCCCGAAAAGTAAGAAAAAGCAAGGAATTATTTGGAAAATTGAGAAGTATTTGCAAAAAATACAAAAAGGAAGGGCAGACAATATGACAAAATTATGTGTGAAGAAGCCGTTTACCGTGTTGGTAGGAGTGATTATGGTAATCGTGTTGGGAGTAATCAGTTTTTCGCGTATTACAACAGATTTGCTTCCGGAAATGAGCTTGCCGTATGTGGTGGCGGTTACAACTTATCCGGGAGCGACGCCGGAGAAGGTGGAAAGCTCGGTGACGACCGTCTTGGAAAGTTCGCTTGGCGTCGTCAATGGTGTGAAATCCGTATCGAGTACTTCTGCCGAGAATTTCAGTATGGTCATGCTGGAATTTGAAGAAGAGACCAATATGGACAGCGCTATGGTAAAATTGTCTACGGCAGTAGAGCAGCTAAAGGAGGCGCTTCCGGAAGAAGCAGGCAGTCCGATGCTGATGGAGATCACGCCGGATATGATGGCGACCGTCACGATGGGCATCGATATGGATGGGATGGATGTCAAAGAGCTGAGCGAATTTACGACAGAAAATATCATTCCGTATCTGGAGCGTCAGGAGGGCGTTGCCAGTGTCAGCACAACGGGTCTTGTGGAAGAGATGGTAGAGATTCGATTGGAGCAGGATAAGATTGACGGGCTTAACGACAAATTGCTGGCACAGATGGACGAAAAGTTTGCCGAGGCCAAAGCAGAGCTGGATAAACAGACTGCACAGTTAGACAAGGCCAAAGCGGAACTTGCAAATGGGAAATCGGAGCTTGAACGTCAGCAGGAGAATACATACAACGAGCTGGCAAAATACAGCCAGATGATGGATGAGGCGATGGCGCAGTCGGCGTCCTACAGCGCGCAGCTTGTGAACCTGGAAGCAGCGAAGCAGGCGCTGACATTTGAAAAAAAGGCTTATGAACAGGCAAGAGAGCAGATCAGTGATGCTTTGGAAAAACTGATGTCGGGTATTACGCTGGATATGCTTGTGGGGAATGGAACCGAAGAAGACAAAGTACGGTATGAAGAACTCAAAAAGATGATTCTGGAAATGGCGGCGGGGAATCCGGAATTTGGCGCTCTTTCAGAGGAACTCACCTGGGATAATCTTGTGAAAATCGTGATGCGCCCGATAGAGATCGATGCCGAACTTTCGAATCTGGAGACGCAGATACAAGCAGCGAAAGCAGTGAAAGAACAGGTAGATGCAGCAGTTAAGGAAGCAAAAGATAACTATGTTGAAGTAGAGAAGGGAAAGATGGCGGCAGCATCGGCATTTGGCGCGGGAAGCGCAGGTATTACTGCCGGTGAAACACAGCTTACTGCTGGCGAAGCACAGCTTGAGGCTGCCAGGGTACAGTACGAGGAAGCAAGAAAAAAAGCGCTTGAGAGTGCAAACCTGGATCAGCTTTTGAATATGAATACCCTTTCTCAGCTAATCTATGCACAGAATTTTGAGATGCCGGCAGGCTACATTTCCAAAGGAAAGGATCAGTATCTTTTGAAGATCGGAGAAGCATTTGATTCTCTGGATACCTTAAAAGATGCATTGCTTTGCAGCATGGATGGAATTGGGGATGTGCGTCTTTTGGATGTGGCGCAGGTGACGGTGATTGATAATGCAGACGAAAGTTATGCCAAGATGAACGGGAATCCTGCGATTGTCTTGAGCATTTTTAAAAGTTCGACAGCAGGAACTTCTGCCGTATCAAAAGAAATCGGAAAAGCGGCAGAATATTTGCAGGATAAATACGAAGGGTTTCATGTAACTTCTTTGATGGATCAGGGAGACTATATCGAAATGATCATAGATTCCGTATTGTCGAATCTAATCTGGGGTGCGCTGCTTGCGATCATCGTACTGATTATATTTTTGAAAGACGTAAAACCGACGATCGTAGTTGCATTCAGCATTCCGCTCAGTGTACTATTTGCGATTGTGCTGATGTTCTTTTCCGACATTACAATCAATATGATTTCGCTTTCCGGCTTGGCTCTCGGGGTTGGAATGCTGGTGGATAATTCGATTGTCGTGATTGAAAATATTTACCGATTGAGAAACGAAGGAATGTCGGCGGGAAAAGCGGCAGTGCGCGGCGCCAAACAGGTGGCGGGAGCGATTTTTGCGTCTACGCTGACGACAATCTGTGTATTTTTGCCGATCGTATTCACAGATGGAATGACCAGAGAATTGTTTACGGATATGGGACTTACGATTGCATATTCATTGTGTGCAAGTCTCGTGGTGGCGCTGACGGTTGTCCCGAGTATGAGTGCGGCTGTGCTTCAAAAATCCGGGGAGAAAGAGCATAAATGGTTCGATGCGATGAATAATGCGTATGAAAAGGCGATCCGATTCTGTCTGCGGGTGAAAATCGTGCCTCTTGCAGCGGCTATCCTGCTTCTTGTATTTGCAGTCTGGCAGACGACGAGAGTAGGAATGGAATTGATTCCGAACATGAGCAGTGAATATATGACGGCGACGGTTACCATCAATGATGGCGTGGAAAAAGAGGCGGCATGTGCGATTGCGGACAGGGTTCTGGAAACAATGCAAAAGATTGAAGGTGTGGATACGGTAGGAGCGATAAGCAGTTCCCAGGGGATGGGAGCGATGATGGGGATGTCTGCCGATTCAGAGAGTGATTTTTCTTCTTTTATGTACTATATGATTCTTACCGAGGATGGGGCAAAACATGCAGGGCGTATCGTGAAGGCAGTGGAAGAAGAGACGAAGGATATGAACTGCGAAGTAAATATTTCAGAGTCTTCTATGGATATGTCGGCGCTTGGCGGAAGCGGCATGCAGCTTGATATTAGCGGAAAAGATTTGGATGAACTTTTGAAAATCAGTGAGGATATGAAGACTCTTCTAGGAAAAGTGGAGGGATTTGAAGAGATTTCCAATGGGCAGGAAGAGGCAGATAAGGGAATCCAGCTTGTACTTGATAAGGATGAGGCGATGCGGCATGGCCTTACCGTGGCACAGATTTATGCAGAGCTGGCAGCTGGGCTTCAGACGGAAAAGGCATCTACGCAGCTTGCTTTGGATGGCAAAGAATATAAAGTGATTGTGGTAGATGAGAACCATACAGTGACAGTGGAAAATCTTATGGATCATGAATTCGAGACAACGAAGATGGATGAAGAAGGCAAGGAAGTAAAAGAGTCGCACAAATTAAGCGAGTTTGCGGAAACGAAGGATAGTGAGAGCATTGCTTCGGTCAAACGTCAGAATCAGTCCAGATATATGACGGTAACGGCAGTCACAAAAGAAGGTTACAACACGACGTTGCTTAGCCGTGAAGTGAAAGACTTGCTGGCTGATTACGAAGTGCCGGAAGGTTATACGGTAGAAATTGCAGGAGAAGCACTTTCCGTTGAGGAATCCATGATCGACCTGGTGAAGATGATCGCACTGGCGATTGTGTTTATTTACCTGATCATGGTGGCGCAGTTCCAAAGTCTCCTTTCACCGTTTATCGTATTATTTACGATTCCGCTGGCATTTACCGGCGGTTTTATCGGACTTTTGCTTACCGGACAGAAATTGTCTATCATTGCGATGATGGGATTCCTAGTTCTCGCTGGAGTGGTTGTAAATAACGGAATTGTATTTGTGGATTATGTCAATCAGCTTCGCATAGAAGGAATGGAAAAGAGAGAAGCCCTAGTGATGGCGGGAAAGGTGCGTATGCGTCCGATTCTTATGACAGCGCTCACGACCATCCTGGCAATGTCCACGATGGCGCTTGGAGGCGGTATCGGAAGCGAGATGGGGCAAGGTATGGCGATCGTAACTATCGGAGGACTTACCTATGCCACGTTGATGACGCTTTTCATCATTCCGGTGATGTATGATATTTTCTTTAGAAGAAAAATTAAAGTGATCGATGTCGGAGAAGATGATAGGGCGAAAGACGAATAGAATATGTCAAAACAGGAGCAAATGACGGTGACTTGTCATTTGCTCCTGTTAAATTTTGTGTTTCGTGTTATTTCATTATTATTTTAATTGTTGGCTTTGTTTATGAAGCTTTGGCATTCAAGGAAGCGCCATAGATATACAGTAAAGGAAGAATCAACCCTACTGCAATGCTTGCTGCGGCAGATGGAACGCCTTCTTTTACAAAGATGCAGTAAATCAGGTTTATGATTCCTGATAACAAGGAAATACCAATAAAGATAAAACCCCATTTTTTCAAATCCAAAGCTGCGTCTTTTCGCTCGCATCCTTTAATTCCTTTTACACCGGCAATCAGCTGGATTCCTGCAAAGAATGTATAAAGTGCACAGACACATATAAAAACCCATCCCATATTTTCCTTCATATCTTTTGTTACGAGTATGAAAGCCAATCCGCTGATCGAATATGTCAAAATCGACATCACGGCACTGATAATAAATAGAATACTTGAAATTTTAATAAAATATTTTCCTGGCATAGATGTTTTCATGCTAGTTCCTCCATTTTCCCGTTCGATCGTTATTTTTGTCTAAATAAATTATAGTGGTTTTAAATGTTAAAGTCAATTCTATATAAAATACTTGATTCTTATGTTTGTTAGGATTATAATGTAGTACGAAAAATAAATAAAAATGAAACGTTTTCTTTGGGGTCGGGTGCAAGTCCCAACCGGCGGTATAGTCCGCGACCTGTCTTAGTATATAAAAGATGGCTGATTTGGTGAAATTCCAAAACCGACAGTAAAGTCTGGATGAGAAAAGAAATTTTTGTATTATTATGCATATTTGAGCCCCGGATATAATTTTTATTCGGGGTTTTGATGTATATTCATGCAAAAAGCGTGGAAGTCTATGCAAAAAACGCCCCAAACCGTCAGAGGGTTTTTAAAAAGCCTCTGAGGGTTAAGCTAACGTAAGCTAAGATTTTTGGGAGGAAAAGAACATGAGAACAAAGGTATTGAACAACAAAACGAACAAGGCTACAATTTCTAAGACGCGTATTATGGCGCAGGCTGCGATGCTTGCAGCGGTCGCGATCGTGCTGATGCTATTTGAATTTCCGCTGCCGTTTCTTGCGCCGCCGTTTTACGAGATGGATTTTAGTGAGGTGCCGGTATTGATCGGAACATTTGCGATTGGGCCGTTTGCGGGCGTGATGATCGAAGCGTTGAAGATTATTTTGAATTTGATTATTAATGGAACGGTAACCGCAGGGGTTGGCGAATTTGCAAATTTTGTGATGGGATGTGCGTTTATCGTGCCGGCGGGTGTGATTTATCACCGGACTAAGACAAGAAGTCATGCGATTATAGGCATGGTGACAGGAACTATAGTTATGGCGGTCATGGGATGTTTTTTGAATGCGTATGTTTTGCTGCCGGCATATGCCGCGGCATTTGGAATGCCGGTAGAGGCGTTTATCGAGATGGGAAGCGCTATTCACAGCAGCATTGACAGTATGATGACATTTATGATTTTAGCAGTTGCACCGTTTAATCTATTAAAAGGTGTCATTGATTCTGTGATCGTATTTTTGATTTATAAAAAGGTAAGTCCGATTTTTAAAATGAACCGTTCATAAGCGGACGAAAAAGGATGATGAAAAGTGGAAATGATCAAGACAGAGAACTTAAGTTTTGAATATGAAAAGAGGGATGAGGAAGGGAACGTCATCGGCACGCATATGGCGGTAGATGGCGTAGAACTTTCCATAGAACCCGGACAATTTATTGCCATCTTAGGGCATAACGGCTCCGGCAAATCTACATTGGCAAAGCATATGAATGCGATTCTTGTGCCAACCGGAGGTACTATGTGGGTTGCGGGAAAGGATACGAAGCAAGATGAAAATCTTCTGGATATCCGTCAGTCTGCGGGAATGGTGTTCCAGAATCCGGACAACCAGATTATCGGAACCGTTGTGGAAGAGGATGTGGGATTCGGACCTGAGAATATCGGAGTGCCTACCGAAGAAATCTGGCGGCGCGTGGAAGAAAGTTTAAACGCGGTGGGGATGATTGAGTATCGGCATCATTCTCCGAATAAACTATCCGGCGGGCAGAAACAGCGCGTGGCGATTGCGGGAGTCGTAGCGATGCGTCCAAAATGTATCGTTCTGGATGAACCGACGGCGATGCTCGACCCCAACGGCCGAAAGGAAGTATTAAAAACCGTAAAAAAACTGCATGAAAAAGAAAAGGTGACGGCAATTCTGATTACCCATTATATGGAAGAAGTAATTGATGCAGATACCGTCATTGTCATGGACCACGGTAAGATTGTCATGCAGGGAACGCCGCGTGAGATTTTTTCCAGGGTGGAAGAATTGAAAGAATACCGCCTGGATGTACCGCAGGTAACCATGCTGGCGTATGAATTAAGAAAGCGCGGCCTAAATATTCCAAACGGAATTTTGCGAAAAGAAGAGTTGGTGAAGATATTATGTCAATGAAATTAGAGCATGTAAATTATATATACAGTCAGGGAACCGCATACGAGAAGCAGGCGCTAAAAGATATCTGTCTGGAATTTCCGGACGGAGAATTTATCGGAATTATCGGGCATACCGGTTCTGGAAAATCCACTTTGATCCAGCATTTGAATGGACTTATCAAGGCAACGAGCGGAGCACTTTATTATGATGGGAAAAATATTTATGAGACCGGATATCCTATGAAAGAACTGCGCAGTCAGGTAGGGCTTGTGTTTCAATATCCGGAACATCAGCTATTCGAGGTAGATGTGTTGAAAGATGTCTGTTTCGGTCCGAAGAATCAAGGACTTTCCGAAGAAGAGTGCATAAAACGTGCCAAAGAAGCCTTAAGACTGGTGGGTTTAAAGGAAAAATATCACAATCAGTCCCCGTTTGAATTATCCGGCGGGCAAAAAAGGCGTGCGGCAATTGCAGGCGTTCTGGCAATGCATCCCAAGATACTTGTGCTGGATGAACCTACAGCAGGACTTGACCCGAAAGGGCGGGATGAGATTTTAGACCAGATTGCAAAGCTTCACAAAGAGACGGAGATAACAGTTGTGCTGGTTTCACATAGCATGGAAGATGTGGCAAAATATGTGGACCGTATTATTGTCATGAATCATGCCCAAGTGATGTATAACGGCACGCCCAAAGAAGTATTTCGGCATTATCGGGAATTGGAAGCGGTAGGACTTGCGGCGCCGCAGGTGACTTATATTATGCAGGAATTAAAGAAAAAAGGAATGCCGGTTTCCGGGGATGTTACGACCATAGAAGAAGCGGCAGACGAGATTATGAAAGCGGTGCATATCAGATAGAGGAAGGATGACAGTATGTTAAGAGATATTACAATCGGACAATATTATCCGGCAGACAGTCCGCTGCACAGGCTGGATCCAAGAGTGAAAATTGTCGGTACATTACTTTATATGATTTCGCTGTTCCTTCCGAAGAATCTGTTAGGATACGGCGTCGCAGTCATATTTCTGACAAGCATTATCTGGCTTTCCAAGGTACCGGTGAAATTCATTGTAAAGGGACTAAAACCAATCGTTGTACTTCTGATGATTACCGTATTATTTAATTTATTTCTGACAGGAACGGGAACAATCCTTTGGAGTGCAGGGATTTTTAAGATCACCGATGAAGGATTGCGTACAGCGGTGTACATGGCAGTCCGGCTGGTGTTCCTCATCATGGGGGCTTCGCTGATGACATTTACGACGACGCCAAATGCTCTGACAGATGGTCTGGAGCGATTATTAAAACCGCTTGGGAAAATTAAAGTGCCGGTACACGAAATCGCAATGATGATGTCCATTGCGTTGAGATTTATTCCAATCCTTCTGGAAGAAACAGACAAAATCATGAAAGCGCAGATTGCAAGAGGAGCAGATCTGGAAAGTGGAAACATCATCCAGAAGGCGAAAAATATGGTACCGATCCTTGTGCCTTTATTCGTGTCGGCATTTCGAAGAGCAAATGATCTTGCCACGGCGATGGAGGCAAGATGTTATTATGGCGGCGAAGGGCGTACGAAAATGAAACCGCTTATCTATAAGAACCGTGATTATATAGCCTATGCCATTATGATTTTGTATGTTGCAGCAGTGGTCGCGGCAGGACGATTTGTAGAATTTTCAATCTGGATTTTCTAAATATATATTTGAAATATGAATCAAGGAAAGAAAAAATGAGACGAATTAAACTTACCGTAGCTTATGACGGAACCAATTACTGCGGATGGCAGATACAGCCAAACGGCATTACAGTGGAAGAGATATTAAATAAAGCGATAAAAAAGCTGACAGGGGAAGAGACGGCAGTCATTGGGGCAAGCCGTACGGATTCGGGAGTACATGCCCTGGGAAATGTGGCAGTATTCGATACTGAAAGTACGATTCCACCGGAAAGAATGTCCTATGCATTAAATCAAAGACTCCCGGAGGATATTGCGATCGTAAAATCAGAAGAAGTGCCGTTAGACTGGCATCCAAGGTATTGTAACTGTCGGAAAACATACGAATATCATATTTTGAATACCAAGATTCCGGTGCCGATGAAGCGGTATACCAACTATTTTGTCTCCTACGATTTGAATCTGGCGCACATGAAAGAAGCGGCATCTTATCTTGTGGGTACCCATGATTTTGTCAGTTTCTGCAATGTGCGTACGGATGTAGAAGATACGGTGCGCACCATCTATAGTCTGGATATAGAAAAGCAGGGGGATGAAATCACCATCCG
The DNA here is from genome assembly GCA_910585545.1 of uncultured Lachnospiraceae bacterium. Classification (GTDB taxonomy): domain Bacteria; phylum Bacillota; class Clostridia; order Lachnospirales; family Lachnospiraceae; genus An181. The sequence continues at coordinate 24,263 of CAJUFN010000015.1, read as the reverse complement.
GATCCGTGGGAATGGTTTCTTATATAATATGGTAAGGATTATTGTCGGAACGCTGATTCGTGTCGGGCGTGGTTTTTATGAACCAAAGAAAATCAAAGAAATACTGCAAGCAAAGAATCGCACCGCCGCAGGGGTAACGGCTCCGCCGCAAGGACTCATGCTTGTAGAAATTGAATATAAATAAAATCTTAGCAGCAGTTCAGCCATATGTGTGGGTGAACTGTTACTAATTTATAAGTCTTTTTATATGGCTGTTTGTATTTGGATGTGGTATAATATGCTAATAGATTTTAGTAACAATGGAATCTAAGGTTTTTGATTCTATCGGACCGAAGATTTCGAGAAAACTATTTAAAAAGGAGGAGTAGTTTCATGAAAATGAAAACAAGAGCCCGCTGGCTGGCGTCACTTATGGCAGCGTCTATGGTAGTCGGAAGTTTTAGTGTTCCGGCAGCCGCCAAAGACGTAAAAGAAGAGCCGGCAAAGGCAGCATCCTTTGTTCCGGAGACAAAGGCAGAAAAAGGCAACTTTAACAAGGAATGGAAATTTTACCTGGGCGATGATTCCAATGCTTCTGCAAAAGAATTTGACGATTCTGGTTGGGAAGACATTCAAATTCCGCATGATTTCAGTATGGATCAGGAATTCTCTGCACAGTACGAGGCAGAATCCGGTTTCCTTCCGGGAGGAACAGGATGGTACCGCAAAAATGTCGTATTTCCAAGAGATTATGAAGGAAAGACATTAATACTGAACTTTGATGGTGTTTACAACCATGCATATGTGTATGTAAACGGAACAAAGATTGGTGAAAACTTCTACGGATATAATGATTTCTCGTTTAATATTACAGACTATGTAACATGTGACGGCGAGACTGAGAACGTAATTTCCGTGAAAACAGTCAATGAATTCCCGTCAAGCCGTTGGTATTCCGGTTCCGGAATCTACAGAGATGTGACACTCATGGTAGCAGGCGACATCCATGTGGCAGACGAAGGAACCTATGTGACAACACCGAACCTGGAAGAAGAGCAGAACGGTGATGTGACAGTCCACGTAGAGACAGAAGTAAAAAATGAAAGAGATGCAGAAGGTACCGTTACGGTACGTACAACCCTTCTTGATGAAAACGGGGAGGCGGTATCAGAAGCAGCAGAAGCAGAAATGACACTGGAAGCTGATGCACAGGCAATGACAGAGCAGGAGATTTTGGTAAATCAGCCGAAACTTTGGGATTGTGACGAGCCAAATCTTTACTACGTTCAGACAGAAATTCTCGATGGAGATGAAGTTATCGACTCTTATGAGACAGAATTTGGTTTCCGCTATATCGAATTCGATGCGAACGAAGGCTTCCTCTTAAATGGCGAGAATGTCAAAATGAAAGGTGTTTGTATGCACCATGACCAGGGCGCTTTAGGTGCAGCATCTTACTATGATGCAGTAAAACGTCAGGTTGAGATTTTAAAAGGCATGGGATGTAATGCAATCCGTTCCAGCCATAATGTTCCGTCTGATATGCTGATTTCTATCTGTAACGAAGAAGGTATGCTCGTTATGGATGAGCTCTTTGATGGATGGACAAACTATAAAAACGGAAACTATAATGACTTTGGTAAAGAATTTAATACAAAACTTGCAGCAGACAATCAGGTGATTGGCGGAAATGCAGATATGACATGGTCACAGTTTACACTGGAAACAACCATAAACCGTGACAAAAACGATCCGTCGGTTGTTATGTGGTCTATCGGTAACGAACTTCCGACAGGTTGTGTCGGCGGAAATAACTGTCAGACGACTTACCCGGGAATCGCAACGAACCTGATCAAATGGATCAAGGATATTGATGATACAAAACCGATCACAATGGGAGATAATCAGTCCTCATGGAGTTCAAGTGATTTCCGTACCAATATTGACAGGCAGCTGGCTGCAGCAAACGGTGTGGTAGGACTTAACTACTATCCGACACAGTATGCAAATAAGCACAATCAGCAGCCTACATGGCCGCTGGTAGGTACTGAGACAGCTTCTCCGGCAAACAGCCGTGGTATCTACAACACACTGTCTTCCTCCTCTTCATTTGGAGACTATCAGTGTACTGCATATGATACCGCAAGCGTAGGTTGGGGAAATACCGCAAGAGAATCCTGGTATTACACAATCAAAAATGATTTCATCATGGGTGAATTCATCTGGACAGGCTTTGATTACATCGGCGAGCCTACCGGAACAGGCCCATGGAACGGAACGGGTACAGGAAGCGTTGTCGGAGGTAATCAGGCAGTACCGAACTCTTGTTACTTCGGTGTAATTGATACGGCAGGTTTCCCAAAAGATTCTTATTACTATTACTCCAGTCAGTGGGTAGAAGATAAGACAACCTTGCATGTAGTACCGCAGAGCTGGAATGAAGAAGACCTTGTTATCAACAATGGCAAAGTTCCGGTTTATCTGTATTCGAATGCAGCAAAAGTAGAATTATTCTTAAATGATGTAAAGATCGGAACCGCAACAAGAAATGATTTTACAACAAGCGCAGGATATAAATATGCAACTTACACAAATGTATCCGATAATGCAGATCTTTGCACAGCAGTGAATGAGAGTGCAGAGTGGAAACGTATGGCTGCACAGTTTAATGTACAGTATGAAGCAGGTACATTAAGTGCAAAAGCATATGATGAAGCAGGAAATCTTATCGAAGATACATACGGTCTTGACTATGTAACTACAAACAGCGATAAGGGAACTTACCTGAAAGCAGAAGCTGAAAAGAGTGAGATCCAGGCAGATGGAAGCAGCCTTTCCTACATTGCGGTAGACGTGATGGATGCGAATGATGAATTCGTAAGCGCTGCAAGAAACAATATCCGTCTCAGTCTGACAGGTAACGGAACGATCGTCGGTGTAGATAACGGTAATCCGTCTACAACAGATAAGTTCCAACAGCCAACTGTACTTACAAGCGACAAGACAGCAAATATTGATGTATTCCAGGGAAAAGCGCTCGTAATCGTACGCAGCACAGAAAAAGCAGGCGGATTTACTTTAAAAGCAGAATCAGCAGGTCTTACTGGTGCAGCTGTGACAGTCAATACAGCAGGCGAGAACCAGGGAGAAGCATACGTAAAAGATTATAAGATTAAAAAAGAATACACAGTAACCATGGGAACAGCTCCAGAGCTTGAGACAGAAGTAGACGTGACTATGAGTGACGGCGAAACAGCAAAAGGAACGCTTACATGGGAAGAAGTTACGGAAGATATCTACAATGCACCTGGCGAGTACACGATCAACGGTGTGCTTAGCGTAGGAGAAGAAGAGATTGCAGTAGAAGCATTCCTTACGGTATTGCCTGTATTCTGTGGATTTAAAAATTACTCCAGAGCAACAAGCAAAGAGGTTGTTCCGGCATTACCGAAGACGGTAGCAGGAATTCTGGAAAATGGCGAGGTATACGGCGAATATCCAGTGGTATGGGATGAAATCGCAAAAGAAGATATTGCAGAAGTGGATCAGGTGGTTACAGTAGCAGGAACAATCCGGCTCTCAGACGAAATTTCCTATCAAACATATGCAACCGTACGTGTGGCAGAAGGCGAGACTATGGAACCAGTCAACGTAGCTCCGATGTATGCAACACTTACAGAAAGCTGCGGACAGAAAGCAGACAACCTTCTTTCTATCGTAAACGGCGTGAAGAATAATACCAGCAGCGCACAGGAACGTTGGACGAACTGGAATGACCATCTTCAGAGCTCATCACCATTCATCACATTTACATGGGATGAGGCGAAAGAAGTAGATGTAGTGAAATTATGGTTCTACACAGATAACAGCGTAAGTGTTCCGGAAAAAGTAACGATCGAAGTTGCAGAGGACGGACTTGATTTCCGTGAGGTTGGATATAGCGCGACTGCATTTTCACCATCCGGCGAGACTACATTCACACTGGATGGACCTCATAGTGTAAAAGGCGTGCGTATCACAATGAAACAGCAGGGCAATGGTTATGTAGGTCTGAAAGAGGCAGAAATCTGGACGACTGCATTTGGCTATACCATGAACAATACGGCTACGTTAGACAGCCTTATGGTAGACGGCGTTGAAGTAGGCGGTTTCGTGGCAGGAGAAGTAAATGAAGACGGATATACAGCAGCCGTAGAAGATGCAGAAAATGCAGTTATCCTGGCAAAAGCGAAGGATAACGCAGCAGTAACGGTAGTTCCGGTCAATGAATCCGGCGTGGCAAAAGTAATCGTACAGTCTGAAAATCAGCTTGTGACCAACGAATATGTAATCAGATTCAACGAAGAAGCAGTGCAGCATGAAGGAAAGAGAATCCAGGCGAAAGCATCTGTGGCAGAGATTACTTATGAAGAAATTCCTCAGAGTATCATGAAAGCAGACTGCAGCGCAACATCCTTTAAGTCTCCGGTACAGTATAATGACGGCGGAGCAGACTTTGCATTTGACGGAAGCTTGGGAACTGCATGGCATACAAGTTATACAGAGCCAAGTACATATGAAGTGCTTCCACAGTCTATCGAATTCGGTCTTGGGGAAGAACAGCTCGTCGGAAAGCTTAAGTTCCAGGGTAAGACACCAGAGGGAAATAACGGATTAATAAAAGAAGCAGTAATCTATGCAAAATCCGGTGATGAAGATTGGAAAGAAGTAAAAACATTTACATTTACGGAAGGTGCGAAAGGTAATGGAGAGGTTATCTTCGATGAGCCGGTAACTGCTGACAGAATGAAAGTGGAAGTGAGAGATAGCTATAATCAGATTGCTTATAAGCTTGCTTGTATCGGAGAAATCCATGTATACAAAGCAATCCTTCCTGAGCCATTTGAAGTAAATGTAGCTATGAACTGGCAGGATGGCGATAATGCAGATAGTGACCGTCCGGAAAGTGTTGAAGTCGGACTTATGGTTGACGGCAGCAAAGTAGAAGGCAGCACACTGACATTATCAGCAGAAAACGACTGGGCGGGAACATTCGAAAATGTGGATCCGGAGATGGGCAATACCTTTGCAATCTACAGCATAACCGAAGACTTTAACGGTGATGCACAGGAAGGTTATGTTTATAAATGCGGCGGAACCATAGAAGAAGGTTTTGTAGTAAGCGCAGTAAAATCTGTTGCAGTAGATACGGAAGTAAACTGGAATGATAATAATAATAAAGCCGGCAAACGTGCCAATACAGTAACCTTGATCTATAAAGGTGCAGGACAGACAGAGTTTGCTACTATCGCATCTAATAACGTATTGCCAAACACTGTAACAGATAGAATGATCGTTCCAAAATATCAGGCAGACGGAACTCCTTGCGAATACACAGTATCCGGTGGAATTTATACGAATGCTGAGTGGGATATCATTCAAGATGTAAAAGAAGATGGCACCTATGTTGTTAGCTATAACTTAGAAGATGGCGAAGAACCAGAACCGGTAGAGACAGATAAGTCAGATCTGGAAGCACTCGTTGACTATGCACAAAAACAGATGGCGAAAGATGCGTATGCAAGTGTGATCCCGGCAGTAAAGACGGCATTGGAAGCAAAATACCAGGAAGCAGAAGCAATCTTAGCGGACAATACCGTAAGCCAAGATGAAGTTAATCAGGTATATAAAGAACTGCTTGCACTGGTACATATGCTTGATTTCATCGGCGGAGACAATAAGCCGCTGCAAATTCTTGTAAAAGAAGTGGAAGACCTCTATCTTCCAAACATTGACAATTATACGGAAGAGACTGCAGCAGCACTTCAAAATGCATATAATGAGGCATTGAAAGTATTGGAAGACGGCGAAAATGCATTGGCAGGAGATATTAAGACTGCGACAGAGGCACTTCAGAAAGCAAAAGATGAGCTGGTTGAAAAAGAAGTGATCACAGATAAGAGCAGACTGGAGCAGCTCGTAGCACAGGCAGAAGGCATCCTTGCAGGGGATACAAGCAAGTATACCGAAGAAAGTGTTGCCACACTTACAAGTACATTGGCAGTAGGACAGGCAGTACTTGAGAATAAAGATGCAAGTCAGGGTCTCATTGATGTAGCAGCGGATACGCTGGAAGCAGCCATCAATGGATTAAGCGAAAAAGTACCTGACAAACAGCCGGCAGACAAGAGTGCGTTGATCGCATTGTATGAAGAAGTGAAGGATACCGATGTTACAAATTATACAGATGGAAGCGCAAATCTATTCAACGCAGCATTGGAAGCAGCAGCAGAAGTCATTGCGAATGAAACGCTGACTGAGGCAGATCAGGATGTGGTAGACAGAGTAAAAGATACTTTGCAGGCAGCATTTGACGGACTGACATTGAAAGAGACACCGGGCGTAGAAAAAGAGGCGCTTAAGAAACTGATCGATAAATCCATTCAGTATGTAAATAACGAAACAATCTACACTGAGGAAAGTTTTGCAATCTTTAAAGCAGCATATGATGCAGCGCTTATGGTATACAATGATGAAGCAGCAACCCAGGATGCAGTGGATGCAGCAAGAGCAACACTGGAAGCAGCAAGACGTACGCTTCGTGAGATCCCGAATAAGGATAAACTGGAAGAGCTTATAGGAAAGATCAAAGAAGTAGACTTAAGCCTCTATACAGCCAAGACTGCAAAAGCAGTGAAGGCAGCGTATGCACAGGCAGTGGCAGTGTTCGAAGATGAGAATGCGACACAGGCCCAGATTGATGAGGCAGTAAAAGCGTTAGAAAAAGTAACGAAAGAGATGAACGAGGATAAGAAAGCAGCAGGTGACCAGAACTCAGATAATAAGAAGGTTGCTTCTGACGGCAGCAAGACAAGCAGCACCAGTACTTCCGGAAAAACAACTGTGAAGACAGGCGATGCAGCGAATGCAGCGATTCCGGCAGCGGCAGGACTCGTGGCAATCTTAGCAGCGATCATTGCATGGAAGAAAAGAACAAATGCATAAAAACGCATAAAAATGTATTTTAGAAGATACATTGAAACGAAAGAAAGCGATGACTTGGGGTCATCGCTTTCTTCGTATATTATTATGATTTTTAAAATCTCCCAGTATGATGTAAGAAAGTTTGGCGACTTTTAAATACATCAAAACAAAGGAGATTTTTAGCAAATGAAAAAGAAAAACCATTCCAACGAAAAAATTGAAGCAATCACATTCAAAACCTTAATTGTCGGAGTTGATATAGCAAAGCATAACCAGTGGGCAAGATTTGTGGACTGCCGTGGTATCGAACATAATAAGGCTCTTAAATTTGAAAATAACAGAAATGGTTTCAATACAATCTTAACAAGGATTTACGAAATCTGCAAGAATGAAGATTTTAACAAGATTATAGTGGGGATGGAGCCAACCGGACATTACTGGAAGGCATTTGCAAATTTCCTGTTGAAGCAAGCGAAAATCACGGTTGTGCTGGTAAATCCGTATCATACCAAAAAAGCAAAGGAACTGGATGATAACAGCCAGACAAAATCAGATAAAAAAGATGCCCTGACTATTGCAAGGCTAGTGAAAGACGGTCGATATTTTGAAACCTATCTTCCGCATGATGTTTATGCAGAACTGCGTGGACTGACAACAAGCAGGCATAGTATGAATAAGAGAAAGAAATCCATTGTCAATACGATTACAGCTGTATTGGATGAATATTTCCCGGAGTTTATAAGTGTGTTCAAACATCCATTCAAAGGGAAAGCATCTATGCACCTTCTAAAAGTGTGCCCTATTCCTAAATTTATATTGGAACTGGGGGAAGAAGGCGTATTGGAAGAAATCAAAAAAGCAGTGAAAAAGACGGTTGGCAGAAAAAAGGCTGCACAGCTGGTAGCGGCTGCACAGGACAGCATAGGCGTTGATTATGGTGAATATGCGGCACGCTTTAAAATGCTGAGCATAGACGGAATGGGAGTTGTTTCTTTGGCAACCTGTTTGGGAGAACTGGGGAATCCGTTACGCTTTGAGGATACAAGACAGATGAGCAGATTCGCCGGCTATAATCTAATCGAAGACAGTTCCGGAAAAAACAAGAGTGGAACATGTATCTCAAAGCGAGGCAGAAAAAATCTGCGAAGTGTGCTGTATCAGATTTCACTTACTATGGTAGCAACCAATCAAGAGATGCGTAAACTTTATGATTATCTGAAAACAAGGGAAAATAATCCGTTGAAAAAGATGCAGGCACTAGTAGTTGTAAGCAAAAAGGTGCTTACACTTATATTCACATTGTCCAAAAAGAAAGTTTATTATGAAGGGGAACGTGTCTTTGGAAGTTATAGAAAGAGCCAGCTACAAGCGGCTTAATAGAATTATAGTGCCGATACAGGTGCAGGGATAAGGAGGAATCCTCCATCAGCCCAATGAGGCAGTAACAAAGCAAAAGTCTACCCTGTACCTTTATCCATAAAACAGAATGAAGGAATGTAAGGACATGGATCCAGCGAGAACTGATAGGGTAAGTGTATGGATAAACAAGGCAATTGATCTGTTAACTAATGAATTGATACTTGAAAAGGTATTGAGATAAATAACAAAAATATATCGGGAGATATATTGACAAATTTCAAATTTTGAGATAGTGAGGATGCATATAAGAAAGCAATAGAAGAGTGCATAGAAAAGGGGATTCTTGCCGATTATCTGAAGCGTAAGGGAAGCGAGGTCGTGAATATGTTAATTGCGGAATATGATTATGATTTGGATATCGAAGTACAAAGAGAAGAGGCATATGAGAGTGGACTAGAGGATGGAAGAGTATGGGATATGATTAAATGGGGCGGGAGTTTACTCCCGCCCTATTCTACTATTGCTAGGCGAAAAGGCAAGTTATTAAAGAAGCATTTCCCAAGAGTATAGAATTTCTCTCAAAAACTATAAAAATTTTTTGATTTCATTGAAAATTTTTTTGCGTTTCGAAAGGGTTATCGACACACTAAAAATAGTATTTTATAGTAAATTCACAAATAATAATGAAAAAATAAAAGAAGACAGGCAAGAGAATTAAAAAACGACAGGATTAAGAAAATAGTTGTCGAGAAGAAAGGAGAGAGAATATAGGGTATAAGATGCTGAAAAAATTGCTCGTGTTAGTATTAGCAGATTCCTTGGCAACCGGAAATGCGATGACTGCTTTGGCAGTGGAGCTTTCGTTGGCAGCAGAGAAAACAACAAAAGAAGTGGAAGGAAACGAGGTTGATTTGACGGAAGAAGAGGTCATAGAGTTTGCAAATGGATATGGAACTCTTTCAACGGAAGGAAAGAATGCAGAAGGAGGTCCGATCACTCTTTGGGATGGAAAGGTTACTGCAGTTGCCAGAGGAAGTGCAGAAGTGAACGTAACAGTTTCTGTGGATGGAATTACAAGGATTGAAGACAAGCCTTGGAGATTTTATAGCAGGGCTTCAGTTCGCAGGCAGAGAAGATCAAGAGATTCAGGAAAGCTATGATATGCTTTCCGGTAAAAAAGATACATATGAGAATCATTGCAATGAATCTTGACAGCGCTTCTGGCTTGGAAGAGGAGAACAAACTAAATAAGTGAATTTAGTATTAGTAAAGGTTCCCCGGTTTGTCGGGGGACCTTTTTGTATAAAGAAAACCACGCGACACTGTTCGCTGAGCGGTGCCATCATTAAAAATCTATCTTATGTGTATAGTAAAAACTAAAAAATCAATAAAAATAATAGGATATTCTATGTCTTTGAAATGGAATTTTTGATAAAATGGGTGAAAATAGCAGAATCATGAAAACTCATGAAGCGCGCTATATTTAGTAGGGAAGGGAGGGTAGGTTAGAATACATGAGGTATAAGAAGGGAGAATATCAGTTACGAAAGGAGAAATGATGTAAGATGAAAAGAAGAAAACTCACAAAAAGAAGTCTGGCAATAACGATGGCACTTTGTATAGCTGCTTCGTCTGGCCAAACGATGGTATTTGCCAAAGAACCAATTACGTTGACTGCAATGGAAGAGAAGGCAGGTGCAGAGGAAGAATCCTTCGCATATTTAAGTGATCTGCAGATGAAAGATTACAAAGTTGGCTATGGTGATATCGGAATTGACCAGGGTGTTGATAGCATTAAAACAATGAAATTGCAAGTAGAAGGACAATTGCAAGAGTTTACAAAGGGAATCGTTGCGCATCCTTCTATTGATCAAGATGCCTATGTTATCTGGGATATATCAAAATATGGTGCAACCAGATTTACTTCTTATGGTGGTATAAACTATGGATCTGACCAGACCGGACAACACCGCGGAGATGTTTGCTTTGAAGTTTGGGTAGATGATCAGAAGGTATGGGGTGATGAGGTATTCTATAGGGATAATCAAGATGCAGCATTCATCGATGTCAAAATTCCAGAAGGATCGAGAACTTTAAAACTGGTGACCAAAGCCGGTAACAGTATGGCATGTGATCATGCACTGTTTGCGGAACCTAAATTGTATGTAGCAGACATCAATGCCAGAATTATGAATACCGCCCCACAAAGTTCTATTCTGACTGTGGGTGGTTCTACTACGATGAAGTCGCAAATAGAGAATATCTGGGGAAATCAGGACTTCACAGAAGATTATACGATAAGTTATGTCACTGAAAATGAAGACGTTGCTACAGTTGATAAGGACACCGGAGTAGTTACAGCAGTATCGGGAGGTATTACGAAGATCACAGCTTATGCAACCGAAAAGAATAACGGTGAAAAGCTTTCTGCCACTGCTCAGATTGAGGTAGCCCAAACTGGCTGGACCTTGAAGTCACCAGATGAGTCAACATCAGCCAGTATTATTTTAGATGAAAACGGAAGTTTACACTACACGGTAACTCAAAATGGCAAAACAACGGTAAATAATGGATACTTGGGTATTCGCACATCTCTGGGCGACTTTGTTGCCGGAATGACTCTGCAGGGAGAGCCAAAACTTGTTGCGATTGACGAGAACTACCAGGTACTGTCTGGCAAAGCTTCCACGTATCAAAACAGAGCGAATGAACTTACACTCAACTTTACCGTAGCTGAAGGTGACGCAACTTTCCAATTGGTATGCCGCAGCTATGATGATGGCTTTGCATATCGTTATAAAATTTTAAGTGATCGTGAACAGGAAGTGGTAATAAATGGTGAAGCAGGTTCATTTACTCTGCCGGCATCATCCAGTACAATTTCCATGCCTAATGGTGGAGGAAGATTTTCTCATGAGAGCACTTACACTATGAAAAATGCAAAGGCTGTTGGTGGTAAGATTGTACTTCCTTTCATGTATGAAATAGAAGGTACATGGGTGCTGGTCAGTGAAGCAGCTTTGAATGAAAATTATACCGGAGCAGTGTTAGACGCATCCAATGCCAGCTTTACCTTTGGATATCCTCAGCAACAAGGAGACTCCGTAAAAACCAAAGCACCGTTTCAGACTCCTTGGAGATTTGCAGTAATGGGTGATATTACAGATATTATGGAAAATACGATGGCCGAAAATTTAAGTCCTGCTCCGGACGAGTCTACATACCATTTTTCAGAGTGGGTTAAGCCGGGAGTATCTTCGTGGACATGGCTTCAAGGTGGATTTGGTGTTCAGCGGAACCCAGAATCCATTAAGTCATATTTGGATCTTGCCCATGAAATGGGATGGAACTACTTCATTTTGGATGAAGGCTGGCAGCCAAATAACCCTAATTATGGACAACCTGGAGAGACAAAATATGAGGGCGTATTTGATTGGTTCCCTGAAATTGTAGATTATGCAGAAGAACGTGGTGTAGGACTTTTTGCCTGGGTACCTTGTGACGATTTGGCCACACAGGGACAAAGAGAGGAACGTTTACCATATTGGTCAGAACTTGGCATCAAGGGAATTAAAGTAGATTTCTTTGATCGTGAAAGTCAAGATCGAGTAGCTTTGATGCAAGAAATTTATCGCGACTGTGCCCAAAATCGCTTACTGGTCAATGTTCATGGCGCCAACAAGCCTACTGGTGAAATTCGAACCTATCCGAATCTTCTTACGCGAGAAGCGATTCGCGGCGAAGAGTTTGGAGACAACCGCTATGACCAGTTAACTTTGGCTCCAATCATACGAGGTGCGATAGGTCCATCTGACTATACGCCTCGCATTACGCCTACCGGAAATATTACATATGCGCATCAGCTAGCCATCCCTGTTCTTTTTGAAAGTGGTCTGCCTTGCATGGCTGGCAGTGTAAATCAGTATAAAACCTTAACCGGAGCATCTTTCTTAAAAAATCTTCCTGCTGCCTGGGATGAGACGGTAGGTTTAGATACTGTTCCAGGTAAGTATATCACTATAGCACGCCGCAGCAAAGATAAGTGGTACCTCGCCAGCAATCAGGGAGAAGGATCGCGCGAAGCATCCATTCCTTTAAATTTCCTGGGAGATGGTAAATATGTGGCAGAGATATATACTGACAAGGAAAGCGGCGCAGATGTAAACCGAACAGTACGTTTGGTAACAAAAGAAGATACCATCACAGAATTCCTGAAACAGGGCGGTGCATGTGTCGTTCGTCTGAGTCCTGCTAATGCACTAAACACGATTGATATTATCGAAAGTGATATCGTAATATCAGAACACGAAAGAGTGCAGCTAACTCTGGAAGTAGAACCGAATAGTTACAATGCGGCAGACATCGTTTGGAGTGTAGATAACGAAGACTTGGCAGAAGTGACAGAGGGGCTGGTTTATGCCAAGGATGATGGTGTAGTTACGGTAACGGCAGCATCTGCAGTGGATGGCACTGTATATGATACTTGTCGCGTAGCTATTACAGCGACGGAATCTATATCCAGCCAGTGGAAAGTGCTTAACCAAACGACAGCCTTAACTGTTAATAAATCAGATATTCATCAGGCAGTCATTGAGACAGAAAAGGGAGATTTTACACAAAGTTCTGTACCTAACAATAAATTCGTAATGGAAATTCCTCAGGGGGATATTGAATTAAAAGTTCAGGTCGATGCCGAACCTGTACATAACTATCAAACCGCTACACTCTACATAGGAACTGATGACGGTGCTTTGTTTACAGCACAACGTAGATACCATAGTCACTTTGGCGGAAATATTTTTGCTGCACCTTACAAAAGATCCATTAACGATTTGAATGAGCCTTATGTATCTGCTCAGAATGTCGGGAAAGATTTTTATTTAAAAGTTGTAAAGAAGCAAGGAATTTTAAGTGCTTTTTACAGTGAAGACGATCATACATGGAAAACGATTGTTGAAGACATTACTATTGATCAGTTAAACAACAGTGACAGGCTTCAGGTAGGTGTATTTACCTGCCAGGGTACCGGAGGAGAGAATAATCAAAGTATCCCTGTTACATTCAAGTCATTTACTTTAAATGGTGAGGTGATTCCTTTTGTAGAGGTCAAGCCTTCCTATGTACTTTGGGCTGAGCCTGTGGAACAGCTCGCGGTATCCTATGGTACTCCTGTGGAAAAATTAGATCTTCCGAAACAGGTTCAAATTTTGGTTTCTGATAATACGAAGCAAACAGTAGATGTATCTTGGAATACTTCTGATTATCAGCCAAATCAGTCGGGAACACAAATAATTACCGGTACATTAACTAATTTAGGAGCGGTTGAGAACAACAATCAGGTAAATGCTGAAATTTCGATTGTGGTAGGCGAAAAACCAGAATCTGTCGATAAAGAAGATTTGAAAGCATTGATTAGCTATGCAACAGAAGCTAAGAAAACAGACAGCTATCTCTATCTTGTACCGAAGGTAAAAGCATTATTCGAAAAAGCGCTTTCAGATGCAGCTGCAGTTGATAATGATGTAACAGCAACACAGGCAGAAGTAGACGCAGCGTATGATGCACTTCTTGCAAAAGTACATTTATTAGACTTTACCGGAAATCTGGCAACATTACAGTCACTGGTAGATGTGGCAAACAAAGAAGTAGAAAAGATGTATACAAAAGACAGCTGGGCGCCATTTAAAGAAGCATTGGATGCAGCACAGGCAGTACTTGATGACGAAAATGCACTTCAGGCAGAAATTAATGCAGCCTATAATGCATTAGAGGCAGCAAAGAATGCACTTGTGAAGATTACCGTGAACAAGGAAAAACTGGAAAAACTGGTGGCAGATGCAAAACAGTATGAGAATGCGCTTCATATATATACTAAAGACAGCGCGGAAGTATTCTCAGCTGCATTAGAAGGAGCGAAAAAATCGCTTGCAGAGGCAGAAACACAAGAAGAAATCAATTCTGCATACAGCACATTGCTGAAAGCAATCTTTGGTTTGAGAGAGATTCCAAACAAAGATAAGTTAGAGGAATTACTTGGCAAGGTCAAAGCAATGGACTTAAGCGTATACAGTGAAGAAACAGCGAATGCAGTGAAAGCGGCATACGCAGAAGCTTTAGCAGTATTTGAGAACGAAAACGCAGATCAGAAGGCAGTCGATGCAGCAGTAGCAGCATTGGAAAACGCAGTGAAAGCAGCGGAAGCAAGCGCTTCTGATAACGGCACAGTATCTGATAAGAAAGATGATACATCAAATGCAGATCACAAAGTAGCATCTGACAATACAGGAAACAAGAATACAACAGGCAAGACAGATAAGAAAGCAGGTAACACAGCAGCAAAGACAGGAGATGGTGCAAATGCAGCAATTCCTGCAGCAGCAGGACTTGCAGCAATTCTTGCAGCAGCAGGACTTGCAGCAATTCTTGCAGCAGTACTCGCTTGGAAGAAAAGAGTAAACTAAATAAGTGAATTTAGTAAGGGTTCCCCGGCGATGCCGGGGAACCTTTTGGCGTGTTTTACAAAAACTACTGGCACATTGGTTCTTTTTCTGCTAAAGTATAACTACTCACAGAATTTCTATCTGTGAATCAATTTCAAACAGTCTTTCGGACTGCCTTGTGAGGGAATCCCTCAAGTTACCAATTCATCACAATTTATAAAGATTTTTTGTGGATGTGCTTGCGCTTCATTTTGTTTCTGTTTATACTCTTAATATAGAATTATAACAATGTCAGAAGTCTCATCCATGAAAAATCAGGGAAGGAGATTTTATGGCATCAAAAGAAAACAAAAAAGTAAAAAACAGTGTATTTGTGGATTTATTTTACGAAGATGAGACGGCAGAAGCAAATGATATTGCACTTTATAATGCGCTGCATGAGGTGTCACTTCCGGAGGGAACAGTTATTCGAAAACTCCGGATTGATAATGTGCTGTATATGAATTTCAAGAATGATATTTCGTTCGGTGTAGGCGGAAAAGTTCTGGTATTTGGAGAACATCAGTCTACGGTGAATGAGAATATGCCATTGCGAAGCCTGATGTATATTGGGTGTGCGTATGAACAGATTGTACCAATCAGAGACCGTTATAAAAAGAAGCGGGTAGAATTACCAAAACCAGAGTTTTATACATTTTATAATGGAAAAGAAAAATGGGAGAAAGAGCTGACATTAAAGTTATCGGATTCTTATATGGTGAAAGAGGAAGAAGCGATGCTGGAATTAAGCGTGAAGGTAATCAACATTAATCCGGAGGAAGAACACGAGATATTAAAAAAATGTCAGGTGCTGAAGGAATACGGACAATTTATTGAGATTATCGGGAAATACGAACAGCAGCAGAGTGAGGATGCATATAAGAAAGCAATAGAAGAGTGCATAGAAAAAGGGATTCTTGCCGATTATCTGAAGCGTAAGGGAAGCGAGGTCGTGAATATGTTAATTGCGGAATATGATTATGATTTGGATATTGAAGTGCAAAGAGAAGAGGCATATGAGAGTGGACTAGAGGATGGAAAAGAAATTGGCAAAGAGCTTGGAGTAGCAGAGGGGAAAGAATGTGTGAATAAATTATATGCAAGATTATTAGAAGATAAAAGATTTGAGGATTTGGCAAAATCAGTGAAAGATATGGAGTATCAGGAACAACTTATGAAAGAGTATGGGATATGAATAAAGGGGGCAGGAGTTTATGGCGAATTTGAAAGGTGTTTGGGCATGGAACAAGCTTAGAGGTGCTATATATCCAGGGGAGTGGGTAAAAAAGAGGTGGAAGCTTGTTCCATGTCCAAAGGTGTAAGAATGCGTGGGTATAGGGAAAGGAAAGAAATATTTCCCAAAGACTGCAAAAATCTCTAAAATGGGCTGTCGCACTAATTATTTAGTGCAGCAGCCCTCGTGTGCATATTAATTTTCTTTTGCAGCTGTCTGAAGTTTCGCTCGATATTCGTTTAAAGACATTCCAAAATAATTTTTGAATCGAGTATAGAAATAATTATTCTTTTCCAATCCGACAAGCCCTAAGATTTCATTCAATGGAAGATTGCTTGTATGCAGGTATTCTGCAAGCTTTTCCATACGAATTTCTAATAAATACTGAGAAATGGACTTCTTCGTATATTGTTTGAACCGCATTGCAGATGGTCTCAAAGTAATTGCGGGAGAGCATCAAGATATCATCACTGACTTCGGCGTATTCCAATCGGGATATAAATTTTTTCATAGCTTCCACGAAAATGTCTTTCAGCATGGGATATTTTTCCGAAAGCCGTTCGTAAATACTATGAATCAGATAGAAAAGTGTCGAATGAATTTCCGCATAATCACAGTAAAATAAATCTTGTACAATCTCTTGGTAAAGAGAAAGCGTCTTATCTAATTTTCCTTGAATCAAATAATCAATCAGCTGATTGGTTGCCTTATAAGAACATTGGAACGGTTCTGGGCGTATTTCATCAATTAAATGAGGATCTATGATTGCAGCATGTCCTAAGCGCATCTTTAACAGCAGGGAAGTTTCCAGTTGTTTATATATAATAGGAAGCTCCCCAATATTTGGCAAGTTCGTATTATAAGTAATAGATACCGTAAAATGAAGGTGTGCTTCAATTGTATTTTGGATGGACTGTAAAAGTAGTACAAAACGGTCTTCAAAATCAACCAAATCAGTTTCATTGCTGCAAGATAGAATCAACACAAATTTATCATTGTCACGACTGAAGCCATTACAGGTATATTTTGCCGCAACGAGTTCTTCTATGATATTTACAGCAGCAAAACGAAGCTCCCATAATTCATCCAAGCTATGTTCAGTGATAAAGGAATGATAATTATCAATTTTGAAAACTGCCATACACAATTTCTCTGTCTTTAAATAATGCAATCCCAGATAATCCATTTTTTCTTCCATTAAAGTAGGAGAATCTGTATAATGCTCTGTTATCAATTCATTTAAACAAGACTCAGTGACAGAATATTTTGTTTTTTGTTGTATAGAACGAAGCTGTTCATTATTCTCTCTTAAAGACGTAACCGTAGAGAGAATAAGTTGGAATTCATCTGGTTCAAAAGAAGGTTTCTTTTGCATTTTGAAATCAGAAGATGAACCACTTAAATGTTGCGTAAGCGCTTCTAGAGGTTCATTTAGATGTCTCGCAAGATGTTGACAGAGCTTCCATGTGAAAATAAATACAACAAGAGAGTATGAAGATGTGGATGGGAATCAGGTGACTGCCGAGGATGTATTTGGTATCAACCGTGAAAAAGCGACCGTAGCTTTGATTCCTTACCAGGACGCTGACACAGCGGCACAGATGGCATGGGATTACAACGCTCGTGAGAATTCCGAATATTTCCAGATGCTGACAGGAGAAAAAGAAGACTGGGAATTAACAGTCGTACAAAATCAGGAACAGGCACAAAAGTTCATGGGCGAAGAGGGCTTCATGACCAAAGAGTTCCAAAAAGACGAGACGGATGACTGGAAGACAGTGAATCTTCCAAAAAGCTGGACCATGCAAGGATTTGATTTCCCGATTTACACCAACAATATTATGCCATGGCAGTCAAAATACGGGGAAGAATACAAAGACGATTATCCGGCAGAAAGGCAGACGGTTCCACCACCGTACGCACCGGTAGTATATAATCCAGTCGGGTTATACAGAAAAACATTTGAAGTGAAACCGGAAATGGTAGAAGACAATCGCCGCATCTACCTGCATTTTGACGGCGTAGAGTCTGCATACTATGTGTATGTAAATGGAAAAGAAGTAGGTTATAGTGAAGACAGCTTTAGCCCGCATCGCTTTGATATCACAGATTATCTGACAGATGGAGAGAACCTTTTGGCAGTAAAAGTGCACAAATTCAGCGACAGTACATGGTTCGAAGATCAGGATATGATTTATGACGGCGGCATTTTCCGTGATGTTTATATGACAAGCGCTCCACTAGTACAGATGAATGACTACAAAGTACTCACAGATCTTGATGACACATATGAAAATGCAAATTTAAGTGTAGATATCGATGTAAGAAACTTATCTACAGAAGACCAGACTGGCTGGAGCATTGATGTACAGGCATTTGACGAAGAAGGCAATGACATCCTTGGCAAAAGCAGTATCGCTGTTGACGAAGTAGTATCCGGTGAGACAACCACTTTCTCATTTGAAAAAGTAGTGGAAAATCCAAAACTTTGGTCAGCAGAAGCTCCAAATCTCTATTCTTTGGTAATGACATTAAAAGATGGTAACGGAAAAGCAGTAGAATCACTTGCTACACAGCTTGGATTCCGTGAAATCGAATTTACAAGAACAGAAGTAGACGAGAACTACAATGTGATCACAAAGGAATGGGAGCCAATAAAAATCAATGGCGAGCGCCTTTTGATCAAAGGGGCAAACCGTCATGATACAGACCCATTCAACGGAAAAGCAGTTCCGCAGGATGTTCTGAAAGAAGACGTTACATTGATGAAAAAGAACAACTTAAACGGAATTCGTACCTCACACTACAGTAACGATGAATATCCTTACTGGTTATGTAACCGTTATGGATTATACATGATGGGTGAGACGAACATGGAATGCCACGGTATTTTCTACCAGAGTGATAAGCAAGGCTTATTCTACGAGATGGGTATGGACCGTACCGAGACAGCTTATCAGCGTCTGAAAAACTATCCGGCAATCGTTAGCTGGTCTATCGGAAATGAGATGACATATACGAACGATCCAAACTGGGCAAACGGTCTGCAAAGAGATATGATTATAAAGTTATACTTAAATATGTACAATAAATATTAAATAAGAATGTACAAATGTTATGATGTATGAGTTACAAGGAGGAACTCATAATGATACTAAAGAATCAAATCATAACAAACATAAAAATAGAAAGTGTCAATGACCTGTATAAATTAAAACCATTTTTGGAGGATGGAATATTGAAGATTAACAAAAGCCAAATAGCAAGAGAATTGGAAGTTGACAGACGTACAGTTGATAAATATATAACCGGATATTCGAAACCAGAAACAAGGAATTGTAATGACTGCATTACACCGTATTATAATATAATCGCGGAATTGTTATCAGACAGAAATCAACAGGTGTTTTACTACAGAAAAGTTTTATGGCAGTATCTTGTAGATAACTATGGTTTCACAGGTGTTTATTGCAACTTTTGTCATTACCTCAGAAAATATCCTGAATTCGATTCCTATTTCAAAAAAAGCAGGCCTTTCAACAATGATAAGGTCACCATTCGATATGAAACACCTATGGGTAAACAGGCCCAGTTAGATTGGAAAGAATCCATTCCATTTATTCTTTCTTCGGGAGAAACTATAGATGTAAATGTTTTCGTTCTATTGCTTTCATATTCAAGATTCAGGGTATACAGAGTCTCTCTTTCCAAAACGCAGGATATACTCTTCTCATTTCTTGATGATGCATTTGAAACATTTGGTGGCGTTCCGAAGGAAATAGTTACCGATAACATGAAAACTGTTATGGATGAAGCAAGAACAGAATACTCTACCGGTAAAGTAAATAATAAGTTTCAGCAATTCGCTGACGATTATGGTTTTAAAGTTCAGCCTTGTATTGTGGGGCGTCCTCAGACAAAGGCAAAAGTTGAGGCTCCTATGAAGATACTCGATGAAATAAGAGCTTATAATGGGAAATTAAATTACCGCGAACTGGTTGAATTGGTAACAAGAATTAATAATCGTGTTAATGCACAGGTAAACCAGGGAACCGGAAGAATTCCGCTGATGTATTTTAACAGAGAAAAGGCTTTCTTAAACAGCCTGCCCGCTGATCCCATAAGAAAGCCTTATCAAATCACCACAAATACTGTAAAAGTCAATCATTCAAGCATGTTTTTTCACAAAGGATGCCAGTACTCTGTCCCACCAGAGTATGTAGGAAAGATTGTTTCCTTACAAGTATATGATGGTTATATACATGTGTATTGTAACACAGAATTTATAACCATTCATCAATTAAGTTCAAAAAAATTGAATTATATTTCTGAACATTATGCTGCAATCGCCAGGAAATCCCATATTTTCAAAGAAGAACACATAATGGACAGAGCAAAAGAAAATCTTGAGATTATAGGAAAGGTTTATGATTATGAGTAACAGTACATACAATCAGTTAACAGCAAACCTGGATTTATTAAAATTGACCCAGATGAAGCTGCATCTTGATGAAATAAGAGATTTTGTAACAAATAATGGGTTGTCATTTACAGAAGGCTTATTAAAGCTAAGCAACTATGAAGTGGATTTTAAAGAACAGAACGCTTCCAGATCCATGATAAAGGCTGCCGCATTTCCTTTTGTAAAGGAACTTAAAGATTATGATTTTGAATTCCAACCAAGTGTAAATGAACAGGGAATGCGTGAATTAGCCAGTCTTGGTTTTCTTGAAAAGGATGAAAATATTGTATTTCTTGGACCAAGTGGTGTAGGAAAAACGCATCTGGCAACCTCCATTGGAATCGCTGCCGCAAAGAAACGTGTAAGTACATATTTTATTAAATGTAATGACCTTTTACAACAATTAAAAAGAGCACAACTTGAAAACCGTCTGGATGCAAGACTAAAGCATTTCGGTAAATATAGGCTGCTTATCATTGATGAGATAGGATATTTACCAATTAACAAAGAAGATTCCAATTTATTTTTTCAGCTTATAGATAAGAGATATGAGAAAAAGAGTACCATATTGACTACAAATATGAATTTCAATGAATGGGATGGCGTATTTTATGATGCTGTTGTTGCAAATGCTATTATGGACAGAGTACTGCATCATGCACATGTGGTTCCAATATCCGGGAAATCATATAGATTAAAAGATCATTTGAAACAAAATGACTAATTGTACATTTTTATATAATATTTTTTGTACATTTGGTCTTGACATTTTATACGAAAAAGCAAGTTCAAGAGAATTCCTGCCCAGGGGATGGGCGAAAAAGCAAGTTCAAGAGAATTCTCGTCCAGGCACTGGGCGGATGAATCTCCTAAAAAGAAAAATTGCCCAGGTAGGTGTACTGAGAGGTTATTGAGGTTTCCAAGTTTACCTTCTCCTCATGAAATTTGAATGAAAATCAAAAAAATTTCTATATCTTTCTTTTTCTTTTACTGATATTATAATAATCATAATGCTATGAAACTTCATAGATAAACAGGAACATTGCAGAAGAGCCGGAAATGATCTGGCTCTTTTCAGCATAGGAATGGAGCATGTAAAGACGTGAAAAAGAAAGTTTTTAATCATCTGAGAAAATTAAATCCTGGAGAGATACAGACTACGATCATGGTTGCCCTTTCGGTCATTTCGATTTCGATTGTGCTATGTATGGGAATTGTGATGTACGTCCGTTTTTCTGCGCTTATCAGAGAAGACACTTTAGAGAGTACACAGAAACTGATGGAACAGACCGGAGAAAGCCTCGAAGACTATCTGGCGAACATGAGGCAGATTTCTGAGGCAGCATATTATAATGTCATCAAGGAAAATGATTTTTCCAGTCAGACGGAAACGATTGAGAAAGGAATGAACCTTTTATATGAAGCGAATAAAGACAGTCTTAGAAGTATTGCCATCTATGACAGTACGGGAAAACTCATGACAGCAGAGCCGGTAGTATCGCAGAAAAACGGTCTGGACGTTACCAGGCAGGATTGGTTTTATATGGCGATGGAGGAACCGGAAAACATCCATTTTTCCACACCTCATATTCAGAACTTGTTTGATGACGGCACGCTTCGTTATTATTGGGTCATTTCTACCAGCCGCGTGGTAGAATTTTCCGATAAGGCCGACGCATATCAGGGAGTTTTGCTGGTAGATATGGATTATGCCGGGATATCCCGAATGATGAACCAAATTAACAATGCAGATAACGGATATTACTATTTGTGTGACAGTAATGGAGAAATTATCTATCATCCAAAGCAGGTTCAGATTAACAATGGAATCATCAAAGAAAGCAGCAGGGAGGCAGCAGGATGCAAAGAGGGTGTTTATGATGAGACGTTTGAAGGAGAACACCGTCAACTCATCGTCAATACCATCAGTTATACCGGATGGAAGCTGGTAGGCGTTATTCCGGATTCTATCTTCAATCATGAACTTTTGGATATTCAGCAATTTATCGTAATGTTGGCGCTTTTGACCGCGATGATGCTGATTGTTGTGAGCCGTATTGTTTCTGCAAGAATTTCAAGTCCGATTTTAAAACTTAACAATTCTGTTCTGGAATATGAGACAGGAAAAGAATCTGAGATTTATATAGGCGGGTCCCTGGAAATCAGGCATCTTGGAGAATCCATACAAGAATCTTACAAGCATAACGAAAGGCTGATGAAAGAGATTGTAAGAGAACAAAATGAAAGAAGGAAGAGTGAGCTGGAAGCGCTGCAAAGTCAGATTAACCCGCATTTTCTGTATAATACATTAGATTCCATTATCTGGACAATAGAGGGCGGGCGTAATGACGATGCATCGTTTATGGTTTCGGAGTTAGCAAAGCTTTTCCGCATCAGCCTGTCGAAAGGGCATACGATCATCAGCGTAAAAGATGAGCTGCAGCATGCAAGAAGCTATATGAATATTCAGAATGCCAGATATAAAGACGCATTTGATATTAGATTTGATATTGAGCCGGAACTTGGTTCTTATTGTGCAGTTAAGCTTACGCTGCAGCCGATTCTGGAAAATGCCATTAACTATGGTATCCATGGCAATGAAGACGGACAAATACAGATTATAGGAAGAAAAAAAGCAGATAAAATCATCATTTCGATAGAAGATAATGGAATTGGAATTCCGGCAGAGATAAGAGAGGGGATTTTGACGAACAACAATCTTGTGCCGAAAAAAGGTTCCGGAGTAGGCCTTGTAAATGTTAACAACCGTATTCAAATATTATTTGGAAAAGAATATGGACTTCTTATCGAAAGCGAGCCGGATGAAGGAACGAGTGTGTCTGTCTGCCTTCCAGCCATTTTGTATACGGAAGAGAATAGAGCCATTCTTGAGCAGGGATATCAGTTAAGTAAGGAAGCAATTAATCTGGAAACTAATAAAGGAAACGAAAAAGATGAAGAACAGTAAAAAATTATTTATTCTGGTAGAAGTGATTCTTGGTGTGATGGTAATCTGGCTGATGTTGTTTACCGTTTGGTCAGGAAAAAGAGGGAATGGGTTGAAAGTATCTGTTATCGTGCAGAATCCGGACAGTAAGGAATGGTCGGCGTTTAAATATGGGATTAAGATGGCGGCACAGGAACAAGACGTGGAAGTATCCGTTGTAAGTACCGGGGAAATGTTGACATCGGAAGCTCAGAAACGTGTTATTGAGCAAGAAATCAGCAAAGGCGTTGATGCCATTATTGTACAGCCGGTCCCAAGGAAAGAAGCAAAGGAAATGCTTATGAAAAAGGCAGGAGAGATTCCGCTGATGTTAATAGAGCATGTGACAGATACGACGCAGGAAGGCAGGAAAGATATATCAGTAGAGCCAAATCATCCAGGACTTGGAGAGGCGCTGGCGTTGGAGGCAATTAAGGATTATCACGGAGTACTGCGAGGAAAGAGCGTGGGAATTTTTTCGAAAAGTACCAATCATGAATCCACGCTGAAAAGAGCCGGAAGTACGATAGAAAAACTAGAGAGAGCCGGAGCGAAGCTTAAGTGGTTTGTATCAGGTGATTTTACGGAATCCAGCGATGCTTTTTTAGAGGCGCAGCCTAAGGTGGATATCATCCTGGCAATGGATGATCGAAGCGTAGTGCGGCTGGGAGAATACGCAGTATCCCACCCGCTTGGCGATGTATCTGTATATGGAATCGGACATTCCACAGAAGCCGTTTATTATCCAATGTCATTAAGATAGTAAAAAATGGCTATTATGTTACGTTTGATCATATAGGA
>CAJUFN010000014.1 GCA_910585545.1 uncultured Lachnospiraceae bacterium | reverse complement strand
TAATTGTACATTTTTATATAATATTTTTTGTACATTGGGTCTTGACATTTTATATGTTTGGAACAACGTTCCAGGTGCAGGCAGAGTCTGAAGATAGGAAAGTGATACAAGAGGTAGTAGAGCAGCAAGAAAAAAGCAGCGAAGAACAGTTCGAAGAAGTGGAAGAACCGTGTTCGGAGAATGTCTTCGAAGAAGCAAAAGAAACCGTTGAAAAGGAAGAAGAACAATTGGAAGAAGAGGAAGTAAAGCAACCGGAAGAAGACAGTAAAAGCAATCCGGGGAGAACAGACCTGGACGATTCTGAAGATATATCTGAAGAGAGAAAAGAAATCGTTGAGGAGGAAGAAATCCAAACGGAAAGAAATGCAGAAGAGATTCTAAGAGAGAATGCACAAGCAAAAGCGATGTTACAGGAAATCGGAGTTGGTTTTGCAGAAGGATATGACGGTCAGGAGAGGATAAAAGCCAAGGCATCAAGGGAAACGATTTATACAAAAGTACTGGAAAAAGCCATTGGTGCCATTGATGTCATCAACTATAATGATCCGAAATGGCCGGTATTGCAGCATTGGAACGAAGGAATGCTTGGAGCAAGCTCTGGAGAACAATTATATTGTGCCGATCCAAATATCAACTTTAAAGCCGGATATAAGACTGCCGTGGATGCGGGCAAACTTTATAACCGGGCTACGATTCAGACCATTGCGGCGATGTTCTATTATTACGACCATTACATGTGCAGTGGGATTAACAGCCGTTATGACTATTTGCTGAAGCAGTGTGCCGTATGGTGGGTTTTGAACGAGGTACATGGATGGTATGGAACCGGGATAGAAATTGAAACCGGAAATAATATCACTTGTGGGCAAGGACATTGGATCGCCACCCATAAGTCGGAATTCCGTTTACAAGGAATCACCTGGGCAAAAAACAATTATCAGTACTTTACGGATGCCTATGGGGTGATCTACCAGGGAGAAGGTCAGCCGCTTAGCAAATGGGGCGGAACGTACAACCCATCCGGACAAGCGGTTTTGAAAAAGAAATCTGCCAATCCGGAATTAACCAATGGAAACAGTTGCTATTCTTTGGCCGGAGCAGAGTTTGGTGTATATAGCAGTGCCTCTCTTTCCGGGACGTCCAGAGTAGGGATATTTACCACCGATGCCAATGGGAATTCCAATACACTGACATTAAATCCGGGCACCTATTATGTGAAAGAGCTAAAAGCGCCGCCGGGGTTTGCGCTAGATCCGGCTACGAAGACAATCACGATTACCTCAGGAAAGCTTACTACAGTGGAGTTTGCAGATTTGCCACAGATGGACCCGGTTGGGGTGCTGCTTGGAAAAGTGGATGCGGAAACCAATGCGAATAAACCACAGGGAAGCGCGACGTTGCAAGGGGCGCAGTTTACGGTGAAGTACTATGCAGGTTTGTGGGAAGTAAATAAAGACCCAGCTGACTTAGGAAAGAGTCCAGATCGTACATGGGTATTTGAAACTGATGAGGATGGATTTTGTTATTACGATAACGAATATAAAGTTTTAGGAAACGAGTTATACATGAGTCCGGATGGATATTCGTCTATTCCGATTGGAACAATTACCATACAGGAAACAAAGGCACCGGAGGGATACTTACTTAACCCGGAAATCTTTGTACGGCAGATTACGACAGAAGGAAATGCAGAATGGGTAAATACCTACAACCAACCTGTTATCCCGGAAAACATCTTCAAGCTAGATTTAGTAAAGAAACAGGCAGGAACAGATATCGCAATTCCGGGAGCCAAGTTTGAACATACCAAACCAGATGGAACGAAGGAGACATTGGAGACAGATACAGATGGAAAGCTGTCATTCAAGGGGCTGCAGCATGGTCACCATGTGATTTCCGAAATCTCAGTGATGGATGGATATGAAATCAATGGCAATCTCATTGCATTTGAGGTCGCAGAAGATAATAAGGTCACGCTCACATCCACGCTCGATGCCACACTTGGAAATGTAGTGTTTGAGGTTACGGAGGAGGGAAATATTTCCTTGCTGGTAGAAGATAAGCTTTCGCCATTTCAGCTTTTTATACATAAAGAAAATAATAAGGACAAGCTTCTTTCCGGTGCTGAGTTTGCCTTGTATAGTAA
Organism: uncultured Lachnospiraceae bacterium; assembly: GCA_910585545.1. Lineage (GTDB taxonomy): Bacteria > Bacillota > Clostridia > Lachnospirales > Lachnospiraceae > An181. The sequence continues at coordinate 53,119 of CAJUFN010000014.1, read as the reverse complement.
TGAAGAATGTACGCAGGAGGTTATGAAAGGCACCACCAATGAAGAAGGACTTTTGGAACTGGAAGGCTTGGAAGTGGGCAGGATTTATTATCTGCAGGAGACAAAAGCACCGGCGGGATACCGGTTGCCGCTGGATGCAGAAGGGAATCCGGTGACCTATGAAATCTATACCGAAAGTACTCCGGTAAAAGAGGAGTTTATCTTCTATGTAAATGGAAAAGCATATACAGGTACTTCCGATTCGGATGGAATGTTTAGCGTAGCCGGAACAAAAGCAGACCGGGAAGTCCATATGACAATCATCAATACTGTTGGGATGAGACTGCCGGATACCGGCTCAGAAACCACCTTATTTATGATTTTAGGAGCAATGCTGGCAGCTCTGGCAATGATTATGAACAGAAAAAATTTTAAATTTGTTTAGAAAAGTGAGGAAATAAAATATGAAAAACAAGGTAATCAAAAGTTTATATGCATTCGTACTTTCCGTATCCGTAGCAACCGCAGGTATCGCAGGAACTATGGGAACTATCCAGGTATCTGCCGCAGAAATGCAGGTCCGTACTACGCTGACGACACCGGGAGGACGTGCAGACTTTGGCAGAGGAGATGCCAGCATCACCATTCAGGGAAATGAAGGGCAGAGGTTAACCGGAAAGAGCTTCCATGTCTATCAGCTGTTCTATGCAGAAAATGCGGCAGGCGGAGAATCCATCAATTATACGTTTCATCCGGTGTATGAGAATTCATTAAAGACGGTTGTTGGGAAGAAACTTGGAAAAGCAGCGGAAAGCGTAACCGAGTATGAAGTGATTGATTATATCCAGTCATTGAATCGCAACCAAGTGGAGGGAGCACAGGCAGAGCAGACATTGGAAGGTTCTTACAGTGCCTACCGTTACTTTGTAGAAGAATTAAGAGACCAGTTTGTGGCAGACAATGTATCGGCAGATATGGTAAGGGTATCTGCGGTACAGGCAGATAATTCAGTTGTAATCGAAGGTCTGGAATACGGCTATTATATCGTAGACGAAGTGACACAAGCAGAAGGAACCCATTCGGCAGCATCTATGTGTATCGTAAACACTGCTAATCCAAAGGCAGAGGTCAATATCAAATCCGACTATCCAAATGTCATCAAAAAAATCCAGGAAGATGATGGTCAGGATAAAGTTGGAAATGAAGGCTGGAATGATATCGGAGATTATGAGATTGGACAGACCGTGCCATATAAATATGAGTCCAATATTCCAAATATCAATGGCTATGATACCTATTATTACGCATGGCATGATGTGATGGATGAGGCGTTGACCTTTCAGAAAGATTCTATTGGCATTAAGATCTATGAATCTGATGAACAATCCAAGAGTTATACCTTGAAAAAATCAGAGTTTGCGGTAATCACAGATCCGGGAGATGGAGAAACCTTCCAAGTAGAGATCAAAGATATCAAAGCAATCGTAGACCGTGAATTTGACCGCAAAAACAATCTGGATGAAAACATTTATGGACAGAAAGTAGTCCTTACTTACAATGCCACCCTCAATGATAATGCCGCAAAAGATACCGGACGTCCGGGATTTGAAAACGATGTACGTCTGGAATTCTCAAATGACCCGGATCATGACGGTGAAGGAAGCACCGGCTATACGCCATGGGATACGGTGGTATGTTTTACCTATAAGATCAACGCGTTAAAGACCAATAATCATAATCTGAAATTAGAAGGCGCTAAATTTCGTCTGTATTCCGATGCAGAATTGAAGAACGAAGTCTATGTAAAGAAAACAGAAGATGGATATAACGTGATCAATCGTGACAGTCTTGGGGGAGATGATCATATAGGCGGCACTGCTCCAACAGAGGCAGTGGAGATGGTATCAGGTACAGATGGTACCTTTGTGATTTATGGATTGGACAGCGGCACTTATTATCTGAAAGAAACGAAAGCGCCGACCGGATACCGACGGCTTCTTGACCCAATCGTATTGAACTTAAAAGCGACATTCACAGACAACAGAAATGATTACATCAAAGGAGATGGAGCTGCCGACAGGACATTGCAGAAGCTGGAAGCAGATGCACATATCAAAACATTCTTAGAAGGTGCATACAAAGAGTCCGATGTAGAACTGATCACAGATGCAAATGATGGTGCTGCAAACATTACGGTCATCAATACGGTTGGGAAAAAATTACCGGTGACCGGTTCCGTGAGGATGCTTCTTATGCTTGGGGCAGGAACGGTATTGGTCGGTTATTCCTTGTTTCGAAGCAGAAAAGAAAAAGCAGATACAGATGAAGAGAGATAGTATGAAGTGAGATAGTATAAAGTGAGATAATATGAAGCGAAAAAAGATTTTAACAGGGATGCTGTTTGCTGCGGGATTGTTCCTGTGTGCCTATCCACTGGTAAGCAGTATCATAGAGCGGCGGCATCAGGAAGAAGCCGTCGCTACGTACCAAACCGAAGTGGAATCAACCGATACAGCCGAAGTAAAACAGGTTTTGGCACAGGCGCAACGATATAACGAAATGTTGTGGCAGACGAAGGGACTCATTATCAATGAGATTCAAAATGAGGTTTTGAGTGACCAAAATTATCAGGAGCAGCTAAAACTGGCCGAACATGGCATTATGGGAGCGATTCATATTCCAAAAATAAATGTGATGCTTCCGGTATACCACGGAACAGACGAAGAGATACTGAAAAACGGCGTGGGGCATATGCAGGAGAGCAGCCTGCCGGTAGGCGGAGAGAATACCCACTGTCTTCTGACCGGGCACAGAGGACTTCCCAATTCCAAGCTGTTTACGAGACTGGATGAACTGGAGACAGGAGATTTGTTCTTTCTCGAAACTTGTAATGAAAAGCTGGCATACAGGGTAAATGAGATTGAAGTCATTGCGCCCGAAGACGTGGATGGGCTTGGGATTCAGGCAGGGAAAGATCAGGTGTCTTTGATCACCTGTACGCCGTATGGACTGAATACACACCGACTGGTTGTAACCGGAGAGAGGATTCCGTACACCGAAGAGGCAGAGCAGGAAACGAAGGCAGAAATGCTCTCCTTTCGGGAGTTGTTATTCGCAGCACTTCCGTTTCTGTTTGTGTCTGCCGGAGTGCTGCAGTTGATAAAAAATAGAAGGAGGAAAAGTCGAGATGAAAAAATATAAAAACAGATGGATGCTTCCGGTGATTGCATTGCTGTTTTGCGTGATGCCGGTATGTGCAGCAAACAGGAATATGGCATTGCCGGATATGCAGCAAAAAGTCAATCCAAAAGAAAGGGGCAGCATTGAAATCGAATTAACGGATGGCGGCGTGGGCACTTCCAAGGAGGGAGTGGTATTTCAATATGATAAGGTTGCAGAGGTTATCGATGGGGAATATAAGCTTCGCTCCGAATACGAAAAGAGTGGAATTGATCTAAATGCAATTCAATGGGCAGAGGAATTAGGTCAGGCAGCAAAGGAGTTGAGTAAGTATCAGCTTACAGATGGTGCGTGCAGGACAGATGCAGATGGAAAAGCTGTGATAGAAGACTTAGAAGTAGGAGTGTATTTGTTATACGCATCGGAAACGAAGCAATATGATCAAATCACACCGGTACTGATCGCAATCCCGACTTGGGGAGAGGCACAAGGCAATATGTTATATGATGTAAAAGTGATTCCAAAGCATAATCCGATTGTTCCAGAAGAACGGGAGATTGTAAAGACCGGAGATGATGCAATGCTATACCGATTGACAGGGCTGGCGATCATATCTGCATCCCTGGTACTGGCAGTGTTATATCAAAAGAAACAATACAAGAAAAAATAGAAACCGTACCGAATTTCGGTACATATGAACCCGTCTTCTTTGTTGGAGGCGGGTTTTTAGAAAGGAGCTCTTTATGAGAAAAAATAAAGGAAGAGGAATTTTCTTCTTTATCGTAATAATCGCAATGCTTTCCGGTGTGGCCGTATATCGTTTTCTGCCGGCAAGCATGGAACAGTGGAAACAATTAGCAGCATTTGGAGCAGTGATTGCAGTGACATTTATCTTGCAGATCATAAGAGTTTTGTTGAAAAAGTAGGAGGGTGAAAAGGAAATGAAACAAAGAGAGAAGGTCAAAAAGGAAATCAAAAAGGAAATCAAAAAGAAAGTAAACTGGAGGGAGGCAGGAAAAATTTTAGCTTTTGTCGCATTTCATGCACTGTTAATGACACAGCCGGTTCTTGCAACAAGTGGGGCAAATGTGATCACATCCGGCATGCAGAATCTGACCGATCTTGTAAAGGCGTTTGTATCTGCAGTTGGAGTCATTATTACCCTATGGGGTGTTTTTGAATGGGGAAACGCCATGCAGGCAAATGATGGAATGATGCAGTCGGCAGCTTTTAAACGAATTGGGGGAGGTCTGGTTATGGTATTGGCGCCACAGCTTCTGCCACTGCTGATTCCGGGACTGTCATAAGCATGTTAGAGATAATCAGGAAAGGGGGTTTTTTCTATGCCGGATTGGATTGGAAACCTATTAATAGGACCAGCATACGCGATTGGTAATGCTATCTGGAATCTGATTATGGCAATGGTGGGGAATGTCTTGATTACCACACCCCAGGGATTTTCGCAAGAAGCATGGAACTTTGTCGCAAGTCAATTGTATCCCTGGGCATTGGGAATCGGAACAGCCTTACTAAACTTGTTTTTTCTAATTGGATTCTTTAAAGAAGCAGGCAATATCAAAGAGAACTTCACCTGGGAAATTCTGATCAATCAGGGAATTAAAATCATTTTGGCAAACGCTCTAATGCAAAGCGGTTTGTCCATTATCCGAGAATTTTTTCGGATGGCAAGCAGGTTGTCCGGACAAGTATATTTAAGCAACGTACCGCCTTTTACAACAGAAGACATTGATCTTGGCGCCCATTTGTTCTTTTTTATATTTGATGCGATTTATATCCTGGCAGCGATCATCTGTGGATTCATGATCCTGCTTACCGTTTATGGACGATATCTGAAATTATATGTGATGGTGGTGATGGCACCGGTGGCGATGTCTACGATGGCAGGAGGACGAGGGATGGAGCAGTCGGCCTATGCATGGATCAAGAATTTTTTGGTCAATGTGTTTGAAATCCTGGTGATTGCCATTACCATGGCGGTGGCAGGAAAAATGATATCTGCGATTGACTTTATGACAAATGCATCTGGTCTTATGAATCTGGTAAATGGATTTCCGGCTGTTTTGCAGAGCCTCTTTACCATGATTTTAATGACAGCTGCAGTGAAAGGGGCAGATTCCATGTTACGCCGGTCATTTGCTTTATAAAAAATAGGAGTGGTAAAAAGAGATGAAGTTATTAACGAATAAGGATTTTGAAAAAGAATATAAGGACGATGCCTGGAGAGGGTTTTCCGGCGGAGAGGTTTTAGGCTTAAGTACAGCATTGGTTTGCTGTGTTATAATGATGTATTTGTTTTGGAAATATGCCGGACTCCCATTGAGTGTAGCTGTGTATCCAGCGGTATTTCTATCGTCTCCGGTACTGGCTGTCGGATTTTATACTTACCAGGAAATGAAAGTTCTGGAATTACTTCGAGAATGGTATTGGAGCAAAAGAATTTCCAAACTGACTTTTGAAGCTGGAGAGTATCCAGGGCAAGAGTCTTTTTCTATGGAGTATTCAATCAAACATAAACAGGTAGATAGAAGAGAACAAAAACAAAAAGAAAAACTTCATAAAAGAAAATGGAAACAAAAGAAAAAACAGGATAGAAAACAGAATAGAAAGGGAGTGTAAGAATGCCAATGTTTGGAAGTAGTGCTGCATTTCGTGCTGCAAAGAAAAAGACGAAAGCGTATAAACAGTATCCAAAAAATGTCCGGGAAATGCTAAATATTAGTAACATTTATCCCAACGGTATCTTTTGCCTGGAACCGGGAAATGGTATGGCTCTGTATGATGTTTGTTATATTTTTGAGGACATCAATTATATTAATCAGGATAAACCGGTCAAGGCAAGTATTCTAACGCAGCTTATGGAATGGATGAAGTCCATGACCATCAATTATAAAATCACCGTTGCCAATGAATACCGAAATATGCAAGAGTTTCTGCAGGAAATTTCCGGGAACATGGACAAAGAAGAATATCCAGAATTAGCAGATGGAGTGGAAAGATGGATGCGGGAAAAATTATCAGATGGGAATCCAGATGTCCGGAAGGTCATGTATCTGACGGTAACCTGCAGAGCAAAGGATTATCAGGAAGCATCCAGTTACTTTCAAATGCTGGATGTGCAGATCAAACGATTCTTCCTCTCTTGGAAAAGTCAAATTTATCAATTGGACATGATGCAACGCCTCAAAGTTTTGTATGCATTTTTTCATCCGGGAGAAGAACTGGAGGAGCGGGAAGAATATGCAATGTTTCCGGATACCTGGAAGAATGATGTACTGCCGGCAAGTCTGGAACAGTTTAAAAACTTTCTGATTTTGGATGAGCAGTATATATCCATTTTGTTTGCAAAACAGTACTCTTCGAGTCTGGATGAGGGAAAAGTCATTTCCGGATTTTCGAGGGTTCCGTATCCTTCTTATGTGACATTAGATTATGCGCCGGTAGACCGCCAGGCTTTGGAAGGGAAATTGGCTGCAGCGCATATGAATAATGAAAAGGCCATTGGCCAGGAGTTAGATCGGAAAAGAAGGCAGGGACAATATCTGTCCAGTGTTTCTTATTCGAAGGAAAAGAGGAAAGAGGAGTTGGAAAGTTACCGTGATCAGGTCGCAGACAATGATGAACTGTGTGTTTATATCGGTTTGATGGTGGTAGTGACTGCAACGGATGAGGATACTTTGGCGGGGCGGATTGAACAGATCAAACGAATTGGTGGAGAGAATGGGGTTGCATTGGAGATTTACAATTTTCGTCAGCTGAAAGCACTCAATACCGCTTTGCCATTTGGTGGACGTCAGGTGGATGTGATGCGTCCATTCCTAACTTCTTCTGCGGTGTCCTTACAGCCTTATTATGCACAGGATATTCAGGATATAGGAGGGTTCTTATATGGCAGTAACCGGACGACGAAACGTCTGATTCTGGGAGACAGGAAAAAGCTGAAAAATCCCCATGGCATGATTATTGGACATACGGGTTCCGGAAAGTCATTGCTTATGAAATTAACAGAGCTTTCTCAGACATTGATTTCTACGAAAGACGATATCTTAATGATTGACCCTCAGAATGAGTGCCAGGACTACTGTCTGCAGCATGGCGGACAGTTTTATGATTTGACGCCAAACAGTCATATGTACTTAAATCCATTGGAAATTCCAGAGGAAGTGTTTTATGGAGAGCCTATGATTCGGAAACGATTTATAGCAGATCAGACAACATTTGCTATTTCCTTTTGTTCTGCAGCTATGCAGAACATTGTTACTACGCAGGAACATTATTCCGTTATTGGCCGATGCATCCGCAAGATGTATGAAACATATCTGGATCAAAAAACATTAAAAACCCAACCAACCCTTCTTGAATTCCGGGAAGAGTTAAAAAAGGAATTGGATAAGGCGGATAATGAAGATGACCGCCAGCTGATCCGAAAAATCTATAACTCCCTGGAAGAGTATACAGAAGGTTCCTACGATATGTTTGCGCAGCCAACCAATATTGAGATCAATAAGCGTCTGGTTATTTTCGGAATGCAGAATGTATCTGAGGATATGTGGGAAACAGCAATGATTACGGTCATGCATGTGCTTTCTAACCGTATGGAGTATAATCGGAAACTTCAGCGTGCGACAAGATTTATTGTGGATGAAACACAGGTGGTCTGTAAGAATAAGACTTCTGCAGATATGTTATTAAAATCGGTAGTCACTTTCCGAAAATTTGGAGGGATATGTACGATGGCATTACAGAATCTGACCAGGGCACTGGAAAATCCAGAGCTTCGCGATATGTTTTCGAATTGCGAGTACAAGTGTTTTCTGGATCAGGGTGGCGTGGATGCACAGGCATTATCGCAGATACAGGAGTTAAGTTCCACAGAATTTCAATCCTTGAATGAGGATGTTCCAGGATATGGGGTGATGGTTTGGGGTAAAAAAATTGTTTTATTTGATTCTTATATGAAACATGACAATCCATTATATCAGCATTTATCTACCAACTTCCATGAAAAGGCGGCGCAGACGGAAAAAGAAGGTGCGTAAATGGAATTAAAGGAAGCAAAAAGAACAGAACTTCTGAATGAACAAAAAAATGTACTGGAGGCAGCTGAGCAGTTGCAAAAACTTGGAAAAGAGGTGGGAAATAACCTGAATGCTTTGAATAAGGAAGAAGAAAGCAACAGACAGGAAAATGGGAAAGAAGCAGCCACTTCTTCCATGACAGCAAAGCAAGCAAGAAAATGGAAAAATCTGTCCAAATCCAGAAAAGAGCGGTTGCTCGAAAAGGAATTGAGGAGAAGTAAAACAACCGGATTGTTAAGCAAGGAGATAACGGCTGGGAAGGTGGTTGGAACAAATGGAGAGAAAGATCTGCAAGGACAAAGCAGCACGAAATTGAACGAGGCTAGCGGTCAGAGGACAAAAGCAGGAGCGGATGCAGCGAAAATGGAAATGGCTGCAGAAAAAGCTGGAACAACTGCAAGAGTAGCAGTAGAAAAAACAGGGATAACCGCCGGAAAAGCCGGAACGAAAGCTGCAGCCGGAGTCTCGACAGCTGGAGTGTCTGTTGCATCAGAAGCAGCGGTGAAGGCAGCAAAAAAGTTTCAGGAATCCCTTACAAGACGCAGTGCAGTCCAGGCAGAGCAGATCCAATCTTTTCAGCAATCTGCGCAGCATCTTAAAGAGGAAAACCAGGGGAAACATTCTCTTTCCGAAGTAGGAAAATACATAGGCGGAACGGTGGGGATTATGGTTGCTCCCGTGCTGCAGATGATGAATGCAGCTTTTATGGCGGCCATGTCCGCTCTGGCAGCGATTCTTATGCCGGTCATTCTCTTTCTGGTTTTTTTGACAATTTTGGTATCGATTCTGGCTTTTCTTTTAGGAGCAGGAACATCAAATAGTCAAAGTGGAGGGAAAGCAATCGTAGAGGTAGCAAAACAGGAACTGGAGATTTCCGATGCTAATATTGGAGGATATAAATACAAAAGTTGGTATGGAATGGATGCAGATTGGTGTGTCATGTTTGTTGACTGGTGTGCAGATCAATGTGGCTATCTGGAACAAGGGGTTCTTCCCAAGATAGCATCTGTGAGAGGAATGAAAGCCTGGCTGGAAGCAAAGGGTGAATACCAGACAAAAGAAAGCAGCTATAAACCCAAAGAAGGAGATCTGGTTATTTTCTTAAATGGCATGAGTCATATTGGAATCGTTGAAAGCTATGATGCAGATGCAGATATAATCACAACCATTGAGGGGAACAGTGGATCATCTCTGGCGAGTCCGTATCATAAAGGTAGCAGAGTTACAGAAAATAAATATCCGCGTACATCAAATTCCATATCAGGATACGGAACGCCGTCTTATCCGGAATATGTTGATAACCTGGAAGGAGATACGAATGCAGAAAAGATTTATCGTGCGTTTGTCTCCAAAGGATATTCCAAAGCAGCTGCGGCAGGAATAGTAGGAAATCTTTATCAAGAAGCCGGAACAACTGCAGATGGGGATATCAATGTCAAACCGGAAGATGGAGATTGTGTAGGAATGGCGCAATGGCGTGGCGGCAGGAAACAGGCATTTTTAGAATATTGCGAATCCGTTGGACAGCCTTGGCCAGACACCGGATTGGAAGTGCAGATCAATTATCTTTTACAGGAACTGTCAGGTAGCCAATGGATCTGGAGCAGGATAAGCCAGGAGTATGGAGCAGAATGTAATCTTACCTTGGAAGAATTTAAAACTTTAAATAATGTAAACTTAGCAACAAAAGTGTTTTGTGCGAAGTTTGAACGCTGCCATTTATGGGAAGCAAATATATCTTATCGACAGCAAAGAGCCAGAGAAATATTGCAAAAATTAAACTAAAAAATAGAGAAGGGGATGGAAAGAAAATGAAATTGAAACAAGAAAAAAAGAATTGGAAATTTTATTTGCTGATTGGATTCGTGATTATTTTGCTAATAGGACTTATGGTCATCTCTTTTTTTCAAGGGAAGAAGGAAACACCAAGGCAGGCGACAGAGGCAGAATTAACAGGAGTAGAAGAAGGAGAACAACAAAGGGAAGAATCAGAATCTGAAGCTCAGAAAGAAGAGATACAAAAAATTGATGTGCTGCCAAAAGTAGATAAAGAAAATGATGTTCCACACGTGGCTGGTGCAGAAAATATTCTGATTCATGATCAGGAAATTTATATGAAACCGGTCATGCAGCTTTATTCTTTTCGAGCAAATGAACGAGTGTTGACTTATACAGAAAGATACGTTCCGGATGCAACAGAAGCAACGTGTTTAAATGCCGGAGTATCCGAACAAAATGTAATGTATACAAATTTTTATCTGGAACTAAATGATTCAGAGTGTACGCTTTTAGTAGTGGAATGGAATCCGGATATCAGAGATGTTTCTGTCCGGGAATGTGTAGAATATACGAAAGAGGAGATTCTTAATGAAGTATGGAATCAGGATGGAGGACCGGAAATACGGGATGTACCGTAGCAGATCCAGGAACCCAGAAAGGAGAAATGAATGGGAGAACTAGAAGAATTAGAAGAAAAATTAGAATATGAATATAAAATTTTTCATTGCGGCATGCTGTGTAAAAGCAAGGAATACCTCTTTACAAAAAGTGAAGAGATTGAAACGATAAAACAGATTTATCGAATCATAAAAGAAAATCTGATGCAATTATCAGAAGAACAAAGAGAGAGTTTGTTGGCGTTTGATAACATTTTAGATGCAGCATATGGATATTTAATGAATCAAATGTCAAATAATAAAGTGGAAGAAAGTACAAAAAAATGGATAGAGAATTTATATCAGGCATAAAAGGGAAATTATCAGTTTTGTAAAAGACAGGATTGGTAATTTTTTTGATTCTGGAAATTTGTTTGCATACATTTTAAAAATCCCTTACAATAGTAAAAAGTGATTTTGCAGGAAAGGGGTTCTGAAAATGGCAATCATGATTTTTGTTGATCGGGATATTCAATTGAATTTTTCCATGCCGAAAAGTTTAAAAAATTTGATTGAGGAATGTGATGAATTTGCCAGAAACAATGACTGGTATTTTTATATGGTGCGCCGAGATGAGATTGAATCAACCGGAAAAGCTGCTTTACAAAATAGAACAATTACAGAGCAACAATATGACTTAATCTTAAAAAGATATGGGGTGAGATGATGATAAAACTCTATGATTTTAACGATTGCGAAAAAAATTTTCGTGTATATGGAGGAACTGCAGGAAGAAAACAGGGCATTATATTTGAAGGAGAAAATTATCTTTTGAAATATCCTGGCAATGTGAGAAAATTTAAAAATGTAAATGTGAGCTATTCTAACAGTCCTGTTTGTGAATATTTAGGTTCACATATCTATGAGATTTTGGGAATACCGGTTCATGAAACATTATTGGGAATTCAGGGAAATAAGATTGTAGTTGCTTGTAAAGATTTTCTGAAAGAAGGAGAAAAACTGAATGAGTTTGGTGCAATTAAAGTGACTTTTCTTCCGGATTTTTTGGATTCAAATGGGAATGAAACGAATGGAGCAGGGATGGATTTGGAAGAAATATTAAAAACAATTGAGGAACATCCAATGCTTCAGAAAGCAGAAAGTGTAAAAGAAAGATTTTGGGATATGTTCGTGGTAGATGCATTTATAGGAAACCCTGATCGTAACAATGGCAACTGGGGAATCATTAGCGATAATAAGAATCAGTTTTGGTTGGCTCCGGTATTTGACAATGGAAATTGTCTGAATGATAAATGGGATGATGAAAAAATGGAGTCTATTCTAAACGATACTCATTTGTTAGAAACAGAAGGATTTCGCGGAAGAAGATGTATTTTTGAGATGCATTCTAAAAGAATTAATCCATATCAATTCATAGAAAGTATGCAAAACCAAGAGTGTAATATTGCTGTAAAACGGATTGTTGCCAGATTAGATTTGCAGAAAATTTTTGAATTAATTGATAGCGTACCAGTGATTAGCCTTGTTCAAAACCGGTTTTATAAAGCGATTTTACAAGAACGATATGAAAAAATATTAAAACCGGTTTATCAGAAAATCATTAAAAAGGAATTGCCTAAGAAAAAGGAATGGATGCCTAAATTATAAAGGGAACAAAAAATGGAGTATCGATGGAAAATATATATGACTACAAAAGGGGGGCAGAAATGCTCCTTTTTTGATGGAATAGAAATAAGATTAAATAGTAAGAAGGGGGTGTTAGGGGGGATGCCCCATTAACAAGATGGCGTTTTGTAATACAAAATGCGTATCTTGCCAAAAGTGCAAGCACTTTTGTGGCTTACAGCCGTACCATATATGGTTGACAGCCGTAAAGAAAAGACTTAGAACCATATAAAAAAGGTCGATAGCCATATAGTGTTTGACAGATAGCCATATAGTTTCGGCTTACAGCCATACGATATTTGGCAGATGAATATCAGATTTGCTCGTCTTTTTCAGGAAAAAAGGAGGTAGAAGGATGAAGAAATTAAAAAAAACGATAACATTTCATGAGGATGTGATTGATATGATTGAACAACGAGATTTGCAGAAATATCCATATGAAAATTTATTTATTGAAACAGCAATAAGAAATTTTTGTCAGAATCATGACAAGACAGAATTTCTAAATTTTAAAGCAGAATTTTATCAAATCAATCAAAAACTGGATCAGTTGATGGAAGAAACAGAAAGAAAGCGTATGGATGATATTTTAGATTTGAATATGTTGGGGTAGGAGGAATCCGGAATGGAGATTAAAAAAATAAATGAAAAGATGGAAAGAATTGATCTGGAAATTTTGACATTGGAAGAAAAAAAGGAAAGACTGGAAAATAAAATATCTGAAAAACAGAAAGAGAAAAAAGAGTTGGAAAATCTTTTGGCGGAAAAAATATCTGCGGTCGTAACGAAAACCTATGGAGAAATTACAGAAGAAACAATGCAGCGTTTTGAGAAAGTAATGAATGAAGAAGAGAAAAGTATTCAGGGAAAAAGGTAAGCTGATGCAGTATGAAGAATTTAAAATGGAAAATTGTTCCTGTACGCATGACGGAATATCAATATGAAAATCTGATGCGTGCAGCGGAAAAAGATCCAGGACACAAATTAAAATCCGGACGGGTAAATTTAAGTGAATTTATGCGTGCCCGGATTTTTTCTTTTCAAAATAATCCGGATCAGATTCAAAAAAAGATTGATGGATTGATTTTTCAGTTTCGGAAAATCGGAACCAATATTAATCAAGTTGCGAAAAAAATTAATAGTGATTTTGGAACGATAAATGATATTTCTGCTCTGAAAATCTATCTGGATAATCTGCAAACGGAGACAGAAAAGGTGCTGGAGTTCTTAGAAAATTTAAATGAGGAGTAACGGTCATGGCTATCACAAAATTGCTACATTTGAAACAAAGAAAGAAAGGAAATTCCTCTTCCGGATTATATGCCTGTATAAAATATATTCTTAATGATGAAAAAACAGAAGAAAATCTCTGGGTAGGAGGAAACTGTGGAGTAGAAGTGAAAGAAGTCTACGATGTCATGATGGATACGAAAAAAGAATATGGAAAAATGTATGGAAGGCAAGGATACCATTTTGTGATTTCATTTCAACCTGGGGAGGCAACAGAAGAACTGGTTTATAAGGTGGTAAGTGAATTTTGTGAAAAATATCTGGGAGATAATTATGAATATGTTTTTGCAATTCACAATGATAAGGGGCATCTTCACGGACATATTTGTTTTAATTCGGTTTCCCGGACAACCGGATATAAGTATCGTTACGAACAAGGAGACTGGGAGAAATATATTCAACCGATTACAGATCGAGTTTGTGAAAAAAATGGATTGGAAAAACTACATTATGAAAACCGGCGAGTTGGAAAATCCTATGGGGAACATCTGGCAGAAACAAAGGAGCAAATGACTTGGAAAAAAATAATTCAACTGGATATTGACGTAGCTATTTCAAAATCAAATTCTTTTGATGATTTTTTAAATCGCATGAAACAACAAGGGTATGATTTTCGGTTTGGAAAATTAAAGGAACATGGAAATTATATGACTTTCTATGCGCCGGGAGCGGAGCGTGGACGGAGAGATCGAAGCCTGGGAGAAGGATATACTTTGCAGGATATTCAGAAACGAATTCTTGCAAAAGAGAAAGTTCCAGATAAAAAAACTCGATTTCCAAATGTTAAAAAAATTTCAAATGCTGGACAGACAGCCAGGCGAAAAAATATATATGGGAAATATCAGGTTCGAAAATTACGAAAAGTTTTTCGGGCAAAAAATTATCGTTATCTAAACCCCTACGCTGTTGATCAAAGGAACGTCCGGAAGGATTTGCTGCACATTCAAAAGCTTTCGGAAGAATGCCGGTTGGTAATTCAAAACCATATCCGATCAGAAAATGATGCGAAACAACTTTATCAGGAATTAAGGAAAGAAGAAAAGGAGATGGGAGTTTCAGAAGAATTAAAAAATCAAAAAAAGATTACAAGAAGAATCTTACGGGAATTTCAGCAGGAAAAAGAAAAGGATTTGTTGATTACGAAAGGGGTGAAAAGAAGTGGAAAGAGAAAGTGATCAAAAAACGAAGGTAGCGCATGTCCTGGAAAATCAGATTGTCATTGCAAGGAGTATGGGCATGGAAAACGAGATGGTGTTGTTTCTGCAGGAACAAAAGGATTGGAAACGGCGGGAATGGTTCTATATCTGTGCGGTGGATGGTATGACGATTTCAGAATTGCAAAAACTGGATGAAGAGAAAGCTACGATCAGCCAGATCCGGAAAAGTAGGATTGAATTTTTGAAAAATCTGTATATGAGTCGAGATGATATTTCAAAAGAAATATCAAAAATGAAACAGGATATTGATCAAACTACAAAACAAAGCAATCGACTACAGAGACTTATTGAGGAAAATCTGAAGGCAGCGTTGCAACGGGAGGCAGAATCGAAAGAGCAACTTTTGGAAGAAAAGGAGCGAACGATTCAAGTGCAGAAGGAAGAGATTCTACGATTGAAAAAGCAGTTACAGGAGAAGAAAGAATCACCAAAAGAAATAGAAAAAGAATCACAGGAAGTGGAATTATCCAAAAAGGAAAAAATAATACCCAAAAAGAAATCACTTAGGTTTTGGAAGAAAAAGAAGAAGGAAAGATTTCTGGCAGACTGTCTGAAAGATGAAAAGTATACGGAGGAACAAATTGATTTTCTTTTAGGATGTTTGGAACAGGGAATGGATATTCGAGAACTCAAAGCAATTGCATCTCCTAATTTCTCCATATTAGTCATGCAGCGTTTAAAGAAATTGCAACAGAAAGAAGAGGAATGAAATGTGGAACAAAAACTTTGAAGGAACGTTTACTCCATTGACGGTGGTTTGGCATCAGGATGGGTTGGCTTTTTTAACAGATGAAGAGGGAAAATTCTATAGTTTGGAATGCAATCCAGAGGTGTTGCCATTAGGGACTTCCGTAGAAAAAGACGGTGCAACAGAATTAAATGAGAAAGAACAAATACAGTTTTTCCAGAACTTTTTTATTTGAAAGTGAAAGGATAGATGAATATGAAAAGAAGTGAACCGCTTTGGAAAGTCGCTTATGAAAACAGTAAAGAAGAAATGAAAAATTGGATGGAAAGATTTGCGGAAAGTTATGAAAAAAATCCGGAAGAATTACTGGAGCTGTTACAGTTTGGCAGTCAGTTTTACCAATACAGTGTTAAAAATACTACTTTAATTTTTCTTCAAAATCCAAACGCCACCTATGTACAGTCCTTTGCTGCTTGGAAAGAGATGGGTGCCAATATCAGAAAAGGACAGAAAGGATTAAAAGTATATGTTCCAAAGCAAGTTACTTATCTTTGTACAGAGCCTCCGGTGCAGTTGAAGGATGCTACAAAGGAACAAAAGGCAGCATTCAAAGAAGGAATCATTCCAGGAAAGAAAGTGCTTTGCTTTGGAATTGGAAATGTTTTTGATATTTCCCAGACGGATTTCCCAAAAGAAAATTATCCGAAGATGTTTAAAATGGGGGATAAATCTAAAACACATCAGGAATGGTTTCAGATTATGAAAGAATTTGCAGAACAGGAACTTAATTCTGTAGTACGCCAGCAGGATGTGCAGTCAATTACGTTGCGTGGTTTGTACAATACCAGGAACAATAAGATTATTATTAATGAATTATTAAATGATACAGAAATGTTGTCCACACTGACTCATGAAATTGGTCACCGTATTACTGTACAACCGGGAATGAAGGAAAGTGAAGCAGAGTTAGCTGCCGATATGGTATCTATCATGATGATACATCGATTTGGTTTGGAACTAACAGATTCAAGAAAGCGTCACTTTGTGGATCATTATCGGAAGGTAGATCCGGAACACATCGAACCAATTCTGGAACGGGTGTTTGAAACATATCGGACAACCAGAGAAAAGTTACAGCCATATGAAGAAAGACAAAGAAAACAGAAAGTAAGAAAGGAACAAGATTATGAACGAGCAGTTAAAGCGAGTATATGAAGCATACATAAAAATGAAAAAGCAAGCAAAAGAGAAAAAAGAAATTTTTCTTAATGAAACGAATCAAAAAGATGTGATCATTTACGAAACAGGGAGGGGACATCATGAATAGAGCAAAATTCAAAGAGTATTTAATAAAACACTTAAAAGACTATCTTCCATCTAATCTTCAGGCTGCGGAAATACTGTTTGAGGAAGTTGCCAAGAACAATGAGATTAAAGAGGGGATTATGATTCAGAAAGAAGGGGTAGAGGCTGTACCAATTTTATATTTGGATTGGTATGATGAGCTTCATCCAGATCAGGCATGTAAGCAGATTGCATCCGATTACATAAAATATATGTCAGAACAGGTGAATTTATCTGTGTGGGAAATCTTAAATTACTATTCTTTAGAAGATATTAAAATGAGATTGATTTCAAGAGAACGGAATGAAGCTTTATTATGCAAGGTACCTTGTTATAAACAACTTGACTTGGCATTTGTTCCTTATTTAGAAATTAATTCAGGAATGGTTTTCAAGGTTACTTATGATTACTGTGCTAAGAAAGGATGGGAACCAAGAGAGGTAGTACGTGCTGGTATGGAAAATATCAAAAAGGAAGAAGTAAAATTTATGTCTATGAAAGAGATACTTTCAGAGATGTTGGGGGAGGAAGGGACAGATATACCTCAAAATGAAGGAGTATATGTTTTGACTAATCAAAGCGGACAGTTTGGCGCAGCACAAATCGGAAATCCGAAAGTTTTAAGAGCGATAGAACAGGGACTTGATACCCCTTACTATATATTACCCGCCTCTGTACATGAGGTTATCATCTTGGCAGAAAGGAGTGAACTTAATCCCGAGGCATTGCAAGCAATGATAAAAAGTGTAAATGAAGATGTGGTAGATGTCCAGGAGCAATTATCAAATAACGTTTATCGTTACAGTAAAGAAAAAGGGGTGCAAATGTATCAGGATGGCAGATGGTTTGGCCAAGGAAAAGAAGTCGGCAAAGATTATCGGGGACCAAAGTTATAAGGAGGTGCGATTATTATGGAAACACATGAAAGAATGGATACGCTAGTAGCAGACTTATCAGATTTGTATGAAAACAGAAAAAGTGGGATGCCGGAAATCTTTTCAAGACAACAGCTAGAGGAGTATTATGCATTATCGGAGGACACAAATCTGCTAAGAAAACATATCTCATTTACAAGTTGGTTAAACAAAATGCAGGAAAAGGGAGAAATCCGAAGACTGGAACCTTTAAAGCAAAAGACGGCTTTTGGATATCTGATTAAAAATCTTCGGGAAAAAAGGGGATTATCAGAAGAACAATTATCCGTCATGTGTCTGATTTCCAAAGAGCAGTTGTCCTGGATTGAAAATGGAATATTGAATCCGAATCAGAGCACTCTGCAGCTACTGTCTAATGCCCTTGGGGTGTATTGTGAGGAATTGCAAAATGGCCTTGTCCGGGAAAAGCCGGATTATCAGGAAAGCCTGAAGGAACTGCAGGCGGCAAAAAAACAATTATTGAAGGCAAAGGAGAGTATCCGGAATATTCAAGGTTTTGTAAATAAACATGATGTATCCAGATACGTGATCAGAGAGGAAGAGAAAAGTAGGATTTTGGATACGCAGACCAATGAATATTTGCTGCTAAATGGTGTGCCTATGGAATGGGAAAATCGAGAGGATGCGGAACGATTTCTTCAGGAACTGGAGGAAAGAGAGAGGAAGACCGAGGAAATGTTGAGAGCAGCACAAGAAGAAATAAGGATGGAGGAAGAAAATGCAAAACCAAAACCGCGAGATTTGTATCAGGCGGACTCTAAGGAACACTATCAGGCAGAAATCAAAAAGCAGATCCAAGATTTGCAGAAGGAAGAAAAAAGAGTGCGAAATATAGAAAACGACACCTATGTGGTGGTCAATACGGTCACTGGCAAGGCAGTGGAACAAAATGGAAAATTATTGGAATTCTCCGATCGGGAAACAGCACAGGCATATGCGGACGAATTAAATAAAAAATTGATTGTACCGGTGGAAGAAAAAGAAGTAATGCCAAGGCTGTAAAGGAGAGATTGATAGATGGATAATCGAGAAAATGAACGGGTTATGATGTCTCTGGGAGCTGGAGCCAAGACCATGTCTATGCTGTTGTTTGCAGATGCAAGGATGGCTTTGGCTATCTATTCGTTATTTAAGCGTCTGCAGAAGGAGCATATCTTAAAAGGTGGCGAAGTAGAGCAATTTGAGAAGTTTCTAAAAGCAACGGACGGCCGCTTTGATCTGGTAAATGTTCCAGGAGATATCAAAAGTATGAAAACGGAACTTTCACAGGCAGGGATTCGTTATTGTATGATGCCGGATTTGAATCCGGCGGATGGAATGATGCAGATAGCGGTGTTTACAGAAGACAGGCAGAAATTTGGTAGCATTTTTGAAAAGCAGATAGCTAGGCAGATGAGCGGAGGGGAGAAGGTGTTTCAGGATCTTGTAAATCTGACAGAAAATAATATCAGTCTGGTGTCTTTACCATATGAAGGAATGGAACAAACGGTCAAGGAAGATCTGGATAAGCTTGGAGTCAATTATGCTATGCTTCCGGATCTGCATGTAGGAGATGGGGAAATTCAGCTGGCGGTGGCGAATACAGATCTTGATAAAGTTAATCATTGGTTCTCTTTATACAAGGATCAACTCATGGAGCAAGGGAAAGAAAGCTGTCAAGTAATATCAAAAGAAGAATATTTGAATACTGCAAAACTGACAGATCAAGAATATCGGAAAACAGCGGATCAAAAGATGGATACTGCCTTAAAAAAGTATGAAAAAGCGAAAGTAACACCAAAAAGTTTATCTGCAGAAGAAAAATTGCTGAGCAAAGGATCTGTAAAACCAGAGGACCATCCGGCTTTTGAAGAAATGTGGAAGGATCAAAGCATGGAAAGAGTCACGATTGATAAGAAAAGTTTGGTAGACAGTTCTCCGGTAGCAACCTCTTTTATGAAGGAATATCCGGATTTTTTTGTGAGTCGAATTCCCGGTACATATGGTGAGAATGTCGAGTATCTTGTTCTGCCAGGGGAAAATGTCTTTGAGAGCGTGAATGGAAAAACCTATACTGCATTTTTACCAAAGGATGGAAAGCCACTTGTGTTGGATCAGAAAGGAAATATTAAGAAAATAGAGCAGAGAAAATCAGGAAATGAGATTAAAAAATATTATGATGATGTAAAACAAAAAATGAAAGTAGCAAAGCAAAAGCAGGAAAAAACCATGTCAGAGCAGCTTGGTCAGGCGCTGGAAAAGATTCCAGCCAATCCACTGAAGGCAAAGTAAGGAGGGGGGATATGATTGAAAAGAAAAAGACACCTTATGGGCTGTACATCACAGCCCTGGTGTTGTTTCTGATACTGAGTTATTTTCTTTCCGGACTCTTTACGTTGGAAGGGACAAATCTTTCCAACCTGCAGGAACGGATTGTTCTTATTTTTTCTCATCCGCTGCAGAACTATTGGAATGCAAAAAGCGGGCAGTGCCTGGGAGTGGGATTTCTGGTATGGATCATGTTTGTCAGCTATTACAGTTACCGCTACAGAAATTTTCAGTTTGGCCAGGAACATGGATCAGAGGAATGGGCGGATTTTAAGGAATTAAAGCGTATCCGTAACAAGGACGAAAGCAAAAACCGGATTTTAAGCAGAAATGTCTCTGTTTCCCTTGACGGAATATTATCTAATAACAATATGTTTATCATTGGATCTTCTGGTTCCTACAAAACCAATGCTGTGGTGACGCCAAATCTCCTTAAAGCAACGAATAATTACATTGTGCTGGATGTGAAAGGAGAGCTGCAGTACAAATATGGGAAATACCTGCAGGAAAAAGGCTATACGATCCGCTCCCTGAATTTAAAGAATCCGGAACAGTCCGATCGGTATAATCCATTCTTATATGTAGAAAAAGAAGAGGATTTGATCCGATTAATTACCAATCTGCACGAGGCGGTCAAAAAGCCGGATGCCATGCAGGGGGAGCCATTTTGGGATGATGGTGTAGACTTGTATCTGCAGGCTGTTTTCTATTATGAATGGCTCCAAGCAAGAGAAGAGAAAAGAGTAGGTAACATGAACAACATTCTGTATCTGGTCAATCTGGAAACACAAAAGATGCCGGATGGTGAAACGACCAAGCTACAGCTGGAAATGGAAAAACTAGCGAAAAAGAAAGGGGAATTGTATCCGCCGGTGAGAGATTATCGCAAGTTAAAGGAAGGAGCAACAGAGACGGTACGCAGCATTATCATTATGGTAAATGCTATGCTGAAGCTTTGCGAAACGGCCGGGGTGAAACGGATTTTTGAGGATGACGATATCCATATCCGGGAACTTGCAACCGGCGTGGGAGGAACGATAGAACATCCAATCAAGAATAAGATTGCCTTATTTCTGGTTCTTCCGGATAATGACCGTTCTTATAATTTCTTAATCTCTATTTTTTATACACAAGCTTTTGATATCCTGATGCGCATGGCAGATAATGAATTTCATGGTCCTTTGCCGATTCCAGTGGAGTTCTGGATGGATGAATTTTATGCTGGTGCAAAACCGGCAGACCCGGATGTCCTTCTGGGTGTGGTCCGGTCCAGAAATATCTGTATGATGCCGGTGCTGCAGTCCGTATCCCAGATCAAAACTCTGTTTAAGAACGATAAATGGGAGACTATGTTGGATAACTGTGCCACATTGTTGTACCTTGGATCAGGACCAGGGGCTTTGTCTACCCATAAATACATTTCAGAATTGCTTGGGAAAATGACGATTGACACCAGAAGTGACGGCATGAGTAGAGGAAGAAACGGGAATTCCAATGAAAATTTCCAAAAAGGAGGACGTTCTCTCATGGAACCAGCCGAGGTGAAAAGGATGGATCGGAAGAAATGTCTGATCTTCATGGAAGGACAACGGCCGATTTTTGATGATAAGGCGTTGCCATTTGATACCCCGGAATTCAAACATGCCATGAAATTAAATGAAAACGGAGGATATACTCATCCGGTGAAGGTTTTCTGGGATGAGGAAACTTTAACCTACCATACCATCAAAGAACGGAAACGGCTGCAGATATTAAGTAAAGAAGAGGCAGAACAGTATAAAAAGATGGCTGAAATAGATAAGAGTATCAAGGTTATTGAGCTGGAAGAACAGGACTTTCTGTATTTAGATTTTGGGGAACAGCCAAAACCAACGGAGGAGGAGCTGGCTGCAGATTTCCGGAAGCTATTGCAGAAAGAGCTGCAGACGGAAGAACTCGATTTACCTGAAGATGTTGCTGCTCTGAAGGAAACAGAAGAACAGTTAAACGAATTGGAACAGCGAGACAAATCGGATTGGGATTTATCCGGAACATTGCTTGAATGCATTGAACGGTATGCAGATCAATTGACGGACGAAGAAATGAATGAGATTCTGCTTGGAATGGAAGCCGGTTTGACAGAAAAACAAGTGAAGAAGTATTTCTGTTTGCCAGTGAAAAAAATGGAACAATATAGAAGGGTATATGTGGTAATGCAAGAGTGATTGCTAGTGTAAATTTGATAAGTTTTAATGCTATAAAAATTAATAAGTTTCGACAAAATACTTGAAAATCATGCAAAAAACGAGTATTATCAAAGAAAAAAGCAATAATACGTAAAAGAATTACATTTCTTGTTATCCCTATATATGTATATTAGTAAAAGGGGTGATTTTTTGGAAATTAATTCAGAAGATGAAGATTATACAAAAGAGGAGGATGGCATTATGGCAGTAGTAGCAAAACCGAGTACTCGTGCGTTCATGTTGAAATCTGATATGGTAGAACAGTTTGTGAAAAAGAATGATGCATCCAAGAAAGCGTTGGAGCGATTTCATGCACATAAGCCAAAAGGGAATGTTAATACACCTTTAAAGAAGAGTCATGAATAAGTATGGGGAAGAAATATCTTATAATTTTGATTTATTAAAGGTTGAGGATTACAATGATTTTCAACCTTTTACATGTGGGAATGATAGGTTAGATTATCATATTCACCATGAAATTATAAAAAATGGAATGATTGTAGATGAAGATGGACTTTATTTCATTTTTAGAGACTTAGAAACGCAAAAAATAATAGCAGTTGTGTCGTTAGCTACATCAGGAATTTTATATCAGATTGACAATTACACACACATTTTACCTGCTATTAAGATAGATGTATTAGCAGTAGAAAAGCAATATCAAAAAGTGCATTATAATGAAGGGTCAAAAATGTCATCAGATCCAAGTGAACATTACTATTTTAGTGATGATATTATGGGAGTTATAGTTACACATTGCAGAGAAATAGCAGAAAAGAAAGCATTGACTTCATATATTGTTTTATATGCAGATAAACAAGCCTATCGTTATTACATAAGAAATGGTTTTTTAGATTATCAGAGATTCATGGTTAAAGAAAGAAATCAAGAAATAAATGAAAATATTCCAATGTATATGCAATTATAAGGATGTTTGATAGTAACCTTTAGATTACACAGAAAGTCCCGGACAAAAGTCTGGGCTTTTCTTT
This sequence comes from uncultured Lachnospiraceae bacterium, assembly GCA_910585545.1. Taxonomy (GTDB): domain Bacteria; phylum Bacillota; class Clostridia; order Lachnospirales; family Lachnospiraceae; genus An181. Next base: position 29,805 of record CAJUFN010000014.1, on the reverse strand, counting down.
TTTGGGGAAGAGATTAATTTGTATGTTATTACAAAAAGGTCATCCAATTCGGACATTGTACTCGTTTTCCGTCACAATACTGAGTGAGGATTGGCTGTCTTACATTTGGCCTTGATAGATAGTTTGAGAACAGTTCATCTACAATTCTGGAAATAGAATCAAAAATATTGCGTTTGTTAATCCATTTGTGGTCAAAGGCAGTAGAAGAAGTGATGGTAAAATCAAGACCCTGATTGCGGTACCACTCCGTGTAAACACGATTTAATGTAAATGACATAATTGCAAGAACATTTGCGCGGATGGTATTATCCGGCCAGGTTGCGTAGATTTCACTGGAGGCTACATTTTTAATGTAGTCCTTATATTTTACATAGTAATTTTGGGCAGTACGGTCTCGTGGGGAACCATCGTGTACAACGATATATTCCGGTACAACCACACGGCTAAGTACGATTTCTCCGGTTTCTGTGACTGGCTTTATCTCATCTTCAGCAATTTTAGGAGGATAATTGCCATATAAAGTATGGGCAGGAATGACGTAGACATCTTCCTGTTCGCGCGGGGTATCCTCTGGCTGAAGGAGGATGTTCTGGATGGCAGTTACGTTGGATAATATTTCTGTGCCGGAGATACTTATAGGTTCGAAGCCAGGAGCACTTACCTGAAGCGTGTATTCGGAGTAAGGTTGTTTGGTATTGTTTTCGTCTAGACTGTATTCGACTGGCGGAGCAGCAAGATCAAGAACATCTGTCTGACCGGACGAGTTTGTCTGAACAACTTCCAGGGTATTTTCTGGAATTCCGGTGTAAGAGATGGAGATCGTAGCATCTGTAACGGGATAAGCGGTGACGGAGGAGCTGACGTTGATTTGCAGCTTTCCAGTGTCCGGAGTATCTGCCTGGGCAGAGGATAACTTGGTATTCATAGCATTACCTCAATATTTATTCTTATCATAATAATATATGTGGAAAGATGCAGGTTGTGCATTTGGTGCGGTTGTCATATAATGGAAAATAGAGGAAACAAAATGTGATATAAGGGGAGTCAAATGAAACACACAGGTAAAAGAAAGAAAAGAGTTTTTCAAGTTGTTATTTTAGTAGTTGTATTATTGATATTGCAAAAGGCGGGAAGACTTATATATAGAGAATATCAGGAATATGTGTCGGAGCAGCAGATAGAAGCCGTCATGCAGGAAGTGAGCGAGCTGACGGAAGAAGAAAAAGAAAATCTGACAGAAAAATATTATTATTCACTCTTATCCGAAAAGGAAAAGACAATATATGAAGAGATAACGGCAGGGTTAAAAGAGGAAAAAGAAGAAATTACTGTGAGGAGTCAGGAGGCGACACTGGTTAATCAGATTTATCAGATGGTATTAATGGATTACCCGGAATTCTTCTGGTGTGATGGGAGCTGTGAGACCGCTTCCTATGAAGGAGAGAATGGTTATTCCATATTATCGCCAACGTATACCAGTGCCGGGGAAGAGCGGGTAATGCGCAAGCAGCAAGTAGAGACAGCAGTACAGGAATGTTTAGATATAATTGGGATAGATGGAAGTGAATACGAAAGAATAAAAAGGGTATATGAATATATTATTGATACAACAGAGTATGAGTTAGAAGCGCCGGACAATCAGAATATTTACAGCGTATTGGTGAATAAAAAGTCAGTTTGTGCAGGATATGCGAGAACAACACAGTATTTGTTGGAAAGAATGGGAATTTATAGTATTTATGTGATCGGTACGGCATCCGGTCAGGAATCACATGCATGGAATATCGTACAATGTGACGGAGCATTTTATCATGTAGATACGACGTGGGGAGATCCTGTTTTCTTAAAGCAAGAACAAAGAGAAGAGGCAGAGACGATTTCTTATGATTATCTTTGCTGCCCGGATAGTGAGCTGTTTGTGACTCATACATTATCTGCCGATTATACTTATCCGGTATGTGATAGTATGGATAAGGAATATTACAAATTAAATGGTATGTATTATGAAACAGCAGATAAAGAACAGATAAGAAATGCGCTTAAAGAAGCGATTGATTGGCAGCAGGAATCTGTGGATTTTAAATTTGCGGATGCAAATGCATATGAAGAAGGATATGCGGTTATTTTCGATGAGCTGCTCGAAGAGATGGCACAGTATCTGGGAAGAAAATATGAACTTGATCTGGTAAATTACGGATATATGAAACAAGAAGAAACAAATCGTATTACTATCTACTGGGAATATCAGTAAAACAAAATAAAAGATGGGAAGGCAGAGAAGATGTATAGGATTTTGATTATTGAAGATGATCAGACGATTGCAAAGGCGCTTTGTTCACATTTGCAAAAATGGAATTATGACGCACAGTATGTGACGGATTTCAAAAATGTGATGGAACATGTGATAAAATTTTCGCCAGAGCTTGTGATTTTGGATATTATGCTGCCGTTTTATAATGGATTCCATTGGTGTCAGGAGATTCGAAAGATTTCAAATGTTCCGGTATTGTTTTTGTCGTCGGCATCGGACAACATGAATATTGTAATGGCAATGAATATGGGCGGAGATGATTTTATTGAAAAGCCATTTGACTTAAATGTTATTACTGCAAAGGTACAGGCGATGTTTCGAAGAGCCTATGCATATCAGGGAACGATGAATGCGATGGAGCATAATGGTGTGATTCTGAATCTTCTGGATGCAACCATTACATTTGGAGAGGAAAGATTAGAACTTACCAAAAATGAATTTAAGATATTGGAAATTCTTCTGGAGCATAGCGGAAAAATTGTGGCCAGAGAGGATATTATGAAAAGGCTTTGGGAGACAGACAGCTATGTGGATGATAATACGCTTACGGTGAATGTGACAAGACTTCGTAAAAAGTTAGAGCAGGTAGGACTAAAAGATTATATCAGGACAAAAAAAGGCGTTGGATATATGGTAGAGTAGGAGAGATAAATGGAGAAGAAGACTGGATTTATAACCTATGTGACGCAGCAGCCAAAAGTAATTGCTTTGATGCTATGTTTGTATTTGATTACCGGAAGTGTGTTTTATCTATACCAGCTGCCATATGAGGCATATGTATATATCGTGCTTATGGGAAGTATGGCTGGAACTGTGGTGATGATATCCGGATATCATAGGTGGAAAGACAAGATGGAGATGCTCAAGCGTCTTGAAATCCAGCCGTATTGTGACCGGACATGGTATCCAAATGCATCAAATGTACAAGAGTATTATTATCAGGAAGCAATGCTGGCACTTAAACAGCAATATGATGATGACGCCGCTTTTCATCAGAAAAGATGGAAAGAGGCAAAGGATTATTATACGATGTGGGCACACCAGATCAAGACGCCGATTGCGGCGATGAGATTGCTTTTGCAGACTGAGGCGCAATTAGATAAGAAGGAATTGGAAGAGGAACTGTTTCGTATTGAACAGTATGTGGAAATGGTACTTTCCTATCTGCGGATGGAAGATATCAATACAGATCTTGTGCTCCACAAAATACAGCTTTATGAGATTGCAAGAGAAGCGGTCCATAAATACAGCAGTTCCTTTATACGTAAGAAGATTAAGTTAGAATTCCAACCATTTTCCAGTGTGGTGCTTACAGATGAAAAGTGGAGCGTTTTCGTCATTGAGCAGATTCTTTCTAATGCTTTGAAGTATACGAAGTCAGGCGGTACGATTCGAATCATGGCAGAAGATGAGAAGCTGTATATCAGTGACACCGGAATCGGTATCGCAAAAGAAGATCTTCCACGGGTGTTCGAGAGAGGATTCACCGGATATAACGGACGTATGGAGTATAAAGCAACCGGGATAGGTTTGTATTTATGCAGGGAGATCATGGAGAAACTAAATCATAAGATTTCTATTGAATCTAAGCCAGAAAAAGGAACTATGGTCACGATTGATTTTACAACGAGAAAGGTAGAGATTGAGTAAAAGGGATTGCATGCAAATAGAAAGAGGGATATACTATATGTAGTTGCTAAAAAATGGAAAATGATAGTTAGATAGGAAAGGAAATCATTATGAAGGAAACAAAAAAGAAAAGATTTGCAGCGCTTTGTCTTACGGTTATTATGATCATGACTTTCGCATCTGGAATTACAGTATCAGCAGATGACAGAAGCGCCAATAATAAGGCAGATTATGTTGCAACAGATGTTTGTATAAGAGAGATGGGATATAAAAATACACAGGATGCAGCAGAAGAGCCTGGCCAGGAAGTAACAGAGCCAGCTGCTAAAATTGGTGAAAAAGAATATGAGACGATTTATGACGCAGTAGCAGACGCCGCAGAAGGGGCAGTCATCTATGTACAAAAAGATATAGAACTTGACGGCAATATCTGGATCGAGTATGGAAAAAAAGTTACGATTGACCTTGGCGGACATACTTTGATTCAGAACAATAATAATTTTGCAATCGTAGTCATTGATGAAGGCAGCGAATTGACACTTCAAAACGGAAGCGTTGCGGGAACCACTCAAAAATCCCTTTTAATAACGTCTGAAGCTAAGATTACAACAAAAAATCTGAAAATATCCGGAGCAAAGGGAATACAGGTTGGTCAGGCCGGCGTCTGGGGAGAAGCTGTCATTGAAGAAGGTACAGAGATTACGGCTGAAAAGCAAGGAATCGTGGTAGCAGGAGCATCCTTGGATCCTAACCTGGAAAACGTTTCCAAAGTCTCTAAGCTTACGGTAAATGGCGGAAGCATTTCCGGAGAAATCATCGGTATTTCCGGAAACGGAAGTCAGCATGGAACGGAAATTACGATTTATAATGGAACGATCAATGGCGGGGAGTTAGGAATCTATCATCCGCAATTAGGTACAATGAATATCTTAGGAGGTGCGATTACAGGTCCGACCGGTATCGAGATTCGTGCAGGAGAGTTAAATGTAAGCGGCAGTGCAGTTATTAAAGGAACGGCTGCTCCGTTAGAAGTGCACCCAAGTGAGAGCGGAAATACAACTACAGGTGCAGGAATCGCAGTGATCCAGCATAGCACCAAACTTCCGGTGATTGTGAATATCGAAGGCGGCACAATTCAAGGATATAGCGCGTTGTATGAAGCCAATCCGGAAAAAAACGAAGCGGAAGCAATTGCGAAAGTTGAAATCAATATAGCAGCAGGAGCATTTGAAGCAATTAATGGAGGAAGCGAGGCAGTCTACAGTGAAGATGTTGAGCACTTTGTTCATGGGGGAAATTATTCAGACCCAGTAGAAAAAAAGTACTTATCAGAGAATCTTACAGCAGAACTGATGAAAGCAGGTAGCAATGTTCCATATAGCTATTACGAAAGTGTAGATGATGCACTAGCAAAAGCGGTCTGGGGCGATGTAGTGACTGATCTTACAGATCCAAGTTCTAATGTGGTTATTACATTGAAAAATGGATATGACGATCACAGCCTGACGATTAAGAGCAGAAGTATCACGCTTCCTACATATCAAAGAGAGGGTTATAAATTCCTTGGATGGTCAGACGGAGCCAAGCAGTACAAGGCAGGAGAAGTAATCAAAGTTACCCAAAATACAGTATTTACGGCATTATGGGAATCCAATACTGCGAAACCGGAAAAACCGGAAGAACCACCTAAGCCGTCTAAGCCAGGTCAGACAACTCCACCGAAAACAGGAGATGAGGCACATGTAAGCATATACATATTAGCAATTTTAATGGGCACAATGATGTTGGCTGGAGCATATGCAACAAAAAAGAAAAATAATGAATAGGATTTAAAATATCAGAGCCTGTGGGAGAAATCCCATAGGTTCTTTTTAAGGTCCGGGAAAAGTAAACCTTTCAAAAATGTCACAAATGAAAAGAAAATGTAAGTCGAAGTTATGGCAGAGGAACTTCATTTTGGATTATACTGTAGCCATAAAGGGAGGTAAAAAGATTATGACGATTTTAGAAGTGAACCAATTAAAAAAGATATACACAACAAGATTCGGTGGGCATAAGGTGCAGGCATTGTCCAATGTTACATTTTCTGTGGAAGAAGGAGAGTATGTGGCAATTATGGGGGAATCCGGGTCCGGCAAGACAACGCTTCTTAATATATTGGCGGCACTTGACAAACCGACATCCGGAAATGTGTTGCTGATGGGCGAGGATATTGCGAGAATAAAAGAACGTGATATAGCAGCATTTCGGAGGAATCAATTAGGATTTGTATTCCAGGATTTTAATTTATTGGATACGTTTTCTTTGCAGGATAATATTTTTCTGCCGCTGGTACTGGCAGGTAAAAAGTACGAGGAAATGCAAAAACGTCTTTTGCCAATTGCGAGAAAACTGGAGATTGGAGGGCTTCTTGCGAAATTTCCATACGAAGTGTCCGGCGGACAAAAGCAAAGAGCGGCAGTTGCCAGGGCGTTGATCACCGGACCGAAGCTTGTGCTTGCAGACGAACCCACCGGAGCATTGGATTCGAGGGCGGCAGATCAGCTCTTGGAGATATTTTCCGATATCAATGCAGATGGGCAGACAATTCTTATGGTAACGCACAGTACAAAAGCAGCAAGTCATGCAAAGCGCGTGCTATTTATCAAGGATGGTCAGGTGTTTCATCAGATTTACAGAGGAGGCTGTACTAACGAAGAAATGTATCAGAAAATATCCGATACGCTTACAATGATCGCGACAGGTGGTGGAAAACATGAGTAAAGGATTTTACAGCAGAATCGCAAAGGACAACATCAAGAAGAATGCCAAGTCTTATATTCCATATATACTGGCTTCCATTGGTACGATCGCAATGTTTTATATCATGTTTGCCTTAGGAATGAACACGAATCTTAAGAAGCTTCCGGGATTTGAGATGGTGGTGCTTTTGATGCGGTTTGGAAATGTTATCATTGGAGTGTTTGCGGCAATCTTTTTATTCTATACAAATAGTTTCCTGATGAAACGAAGAAAAAAGGAATTTGGATTATTTAATATATTGGGGATGGAAAAAAGACATATCACAAAAGTGTTGTTCCTGGAGACGATTTATGTGTCTGCATTTAGTATCGCAGGAGGTCTCTTAGTTGGAGTTATCCTTTACAAAATGATGTTTCTTGTGCTGCTTCGGATATTGGATTTTGAAGTCGTACTTGGATTTGAAATATGTATGCCAGGAATCTTTTCTACCCTGATGCTCTTTGCACTGATATATCTTAGCATCTTGTTTCATAATTTTAGGAAAATTCATCTTTCAAATCCGATTGAGCTGCTTCACGGCGGTCAGGTCGGAGAGAAGGAGCCGAAGACAAAATGGATCACAGCTTTACTGGGCTTTATCTGTCTTGGGACTGGATATTATATTGCAAATACTGTAAAAACTTCCATGGAAGCGGTTTCCTTGTTTTTTGTGGCAGTCTTGCTTGTTGTTATCGGAACGTATTGTTTGTTCATCGCAGGCAGCATTTTGGTTTTGAAAATTTTGCGTAAGAATAAAAAGTTTTATTATCATCCGAAGCATTTCGTAAGCGTGTCAGGAATGATTTATCGTATGAGGCAAAATGCGGTGGGACTTGCAAATATCTGTGTATTATCAACTATGGTGCTTGTTATGGTGTCGACTACAGTTTCTTTATATGTAGGGTTGGATGATGCATTGAAGAGCCGATATGAAAAAGGTGTAAATACCGTAGTGCAAGAACTTGATTACGAAGATGTTCCGGTATTTTTGGAGAAGGCAGAAAAAGAACTGGATGCGGCAGGAATTGAAAGAAATAATTTGGAAGAATATCGTTATCTTATAACTTCAGCAGAAGTGATAGGGAATCGTATCAGCGCGACGCATCAGGATATGCATGCAAGGGACATTGCAATGATTACATTTTTGGATGTACGTGATTATGAGAAGCTTACGAAAAAAGACGTGGAGCTTGGAGAGAATGAACTTTATATGTATGCCTTAAGAGGTACAAAAGTAATGGAAGATGAGGTGAAAATCCAAGACGAGACGTGGAAGATCAAGAAACATTTGGAAGAGTGTCCGGTTCCGGGAAAAGTTACGTCTATATTAGGAGATGTATACATTCTTGTTATGAACGATCAGGATGCCGTTCGTTTGGCGGACAGTATGAATGATATCGTTGAAATAAACAGTTTCAACTATTTTTATGGATTTGATACGAAGAGAGGAACACTTGAGGAAGAAGAAAAGGCAATGCAAATAATCGGCAACCTTGGAAAAGACGAGGATTATAATTTGTACTGTGAAGGAAGAGAAGAAAACAGGCAGAGCTTCTATTCAATGTACGGTGGATTTTTATTCCTTGGTATCTTGCTTGGAACAGTATTTATGATGGCAGCCGTGCTTATCATTTACTATAAGCAGATATCCGAAGGATATGAAGATGTCGGAAGATTTGAAATCATGCAGAAAGTTGGTATGAGTAAACATGAAGTACGCCAAAGTATCAAAAGCCAGGTACTGATGGTATTCTTCCTGCCGGTCATCCTTGCCGGAATCCATGTGGCAGCAGCCTTTAACATCATAAAACAGCTTATGGCAATGCTTAATCTGTCTAACACAAAATTATTTATGACAGGAACTGCAGTAACGATGCTTGTATTCGTTGTAGTTTACGCAATCGTGTATGGACTGACAGCAAGGGAATACTATAAAATTGTAGAGAAAAGGGGGTAGAGAATAAAACTCTACCCTAATAACTCTTTTAAGTAATACAATAACCTGTCATTATCTTCCGGATTCATCACGCAGAAACGTATAAATTCGCCGTCCAGTCCATCGAAGGAAGAGCAGTCTCTGACCATCAGCTTTTTCCGTATGAGATATTCGAACACATCGAAGGAACTTAAATTCTGTTTGCAGATTTTAAGGAATAGAAAATTTCCATAAGCCGGATAAAGTTTTGCGTATTTCCAGGTAGAAATCTCTTTTATCATGCGTTCACGCTCGGAAGAGATTAATTCCTTCGTGCGGCGGATATGGTCATGATCGGCAAGCATCAGTTCTCCGGCAAGGGCGCCAAAGCTGTTAAGGCTCCACGGAATCTGTCTTTCCTTTAAAGTGTTAAGAAAGTTTTGGCTGCTTGTGATTCCATAGCCGAGGCGAAGTCCCGGAGCGGCAAAAAACTTAGAGACGCCGCGAAGAATCATAAGGTTTTCGTAGTCCGCTGCAAGAGGGATGGAACTGATTGCATCTAAGGACGGTGCAAATTCTGCGTATGTTTCATCCACCATAACAAAAATATCATGCTTTGCACATTCGGATACAATCTTACGCATTTCTTCTAAAGTAAGAGCGGAAGAGGTCGGATTATTCGGGTTACAGATGATGACAAGATCGGTATCATCCGGCATCTGAGCAAGAAAATCATTTACATCCAAACGAAAATCAAGAGATTCTTTTAAAAGATACTGTTTGGTTTTTGCACCCGAAAGTTTTAGTTCACGCCCATATTCGGAGTAGGTTGGTCCAAGCACGAATGCTTTTTTCGGCATCCGGCTAGAAATCAAAAGTGAGATTAATTCCGTAGAGCCATTGCCGACTGCTACGTAAGAGCTGTCGGTATGACAGTAGGCGGCGATCACATTTCTTAAGTCTTTATAATCCCGGTCCGGATATCGGGTAATCACATCCAGGCGTTGTTTTAATGCTTCGGTTACTTTGGAAGAGATACCTAAAGGATTGACGTTGGCGCCAAAGCTTATCATTTCTTCTTTTGCAATTCCGTAATAAGTTTCTATTTGTTCTAGATCACTTCCGTGAAAACTTGGTTTGATATTCATAGCTGTTCCTCATTGCTTTTAAATACTGTTTAATGTTATAATAATCTATTATAGCGTAATTGGATAAAAATGCAATGATATCAAGGGGCGGCAGATAAAAATTATGAAAAATAAGATTAAAAAATTTGCAAAAGGAAGCTTTGATTTTGAGCGTCCGGACATTATGTTTCCTGAAACCAACATTATGATCATGATTGGAGAAGGGGAGATCTATAAAGGAAGTTTTCGGATTGAAAGCAGGACGGAGGAAGTCATAAGAGGACTTATCTACCCGTCTTCATTTCGCGTACATCTTGCAGAGGAAGGATTTGAGGGGAATCCGGTACTGGTGCAGTTTACGTATGACGGAACGGATTTGGAGCCTGGTTATGTAGAACAGGGGAATTTTACGATCGTGTGCAACGGAGGGGAGTATGAACTCGGTTATACGGTAGTAGTCGAGAAGCCGTATATCATGACAGATTTTGGTAAAATTCAGAATATGAAGAATTTCAGGAACCTTGCACTGGAAGACTATGAGGAAGCTCATAGATTGTTTCGTTCCAGAGATTTTTATGAAATTTTAAAATACGAAGAGAAAAGAAATTATAATTTGTATGACAATATGAGGAAATGGTCCTTAAGTGAACAGGCAATGGAAGAATTTTTAGTAGGAACCAAACAAAAGGAACGCATTTACCTTATGCTGTCAGAGGATGAAAAATATTTTTCAGATCTGACAGAGCCAATAAAAGAGACGATTACGATTACGAAAAATACATGGGGATTTATGCCGATCCGTGTAGAAACGGATGGAAAATTTCTCTGTGCAGAGCAGACAGAATTATCCACAGATAATTTTATCGGGATGTTTTATACATTCGAATATAAAATCGATGACAGAGAACTGCACACCGGACATAATTTTGGGCGCATAATATTTGTGACGCCGTACGAAAGACTGGTCTATAACGTAGACGTATATCAGCCTCCGATGCAGAAACAGATTCTGGAGAGTACATTTGTACAGGCACAGATCATAAAAGAACTATTGTCAAGTGAAAGCGGACAAAAGGCGAAGAATTTGTGGGCGGCAGAGACGATTGCGAGGCTGCGCCAGCTTCACGAAAAGTTTCCAAAGGATGGAAGATATCAGCTTTTGCAGGCACAGATATATCTTTCTATGGGAGAAGATGAAGATGCCAAATGGATTTTGGATCATTATGAGTATCGTCCGCACGACCCTGGCAGAAGTCTGGAGACGAATGCATATTATCTGTTTTTGACAGCATGTGTGAAGAAAGAAGGAAAACATACAGAGCGTGTAATGGAAGAGCTGAAAAAATTGTATGCGAAATGTCCAAAATCATGGAAATTACTGAGTATGATCATGCATCTGGATCCGAAATATAAAAATGTCAGTGAGAAATTAAGGGTCATGGAGCAGCAGTTTTTTTATAATACAAATGCAACGTTATTTTATTTGGATGCGTTTCGGACCTACGAACAAAAATGGGATGCAATGAAAAAGCTTGGACCATTCGAGATCCAGATATTGAATTTTGCGGCAAAATACAGATTGATTTCAAAGGAATTTGCGCTTTATGTGGCAGAGATCATACTTCAGCAGAAAGCATACAGCGCACATTTAGTGCGGGCAATGATAAGCCTGTATAAAATATATGATGAGACAATGATCCTGGCGGCAATCTGTACGCAGCTTATCAAAGGAAATAAGTGTATGCCGCAATATTTTAAATGGTATGAACGAGCTGTAGAAAATGAACTTAAGATTTCTCAGCTATATGAATATTATATGCTCTCCGTAAGTGAACGTAAGATGCAGCGTGTATTGCCAAGAACCATATATCTGTATTTTATGTACGGCAGTACGCTTCCGTATCAGAGAGAAGCGATGCTTTATGCCAATCTTATTACTTTTGAAGAAGAAGGCAGCGATCTTTATGCGAATTATAAGGAACGAATAGAGGCATTTGCATGGGAACAGCTGGAAAAAAGACACATTACATCGGCGCTTCGCGTAATTTATCGAAGATTTATCCAGGAAGAAAAGATGACGCCTGGAAGAATGGAAGCATTAAGAGATATCTGCAGCACCTATGAAATTAAGACAAAAGTGCCGGATATGAAGTGGGTCATGGTAATCGAAAAGGATGGGGTAATCAGACAGCATGTGCCATATGATTTGGACAGTACCAAAATTTTGCTGCGCGGCAAAGATGCAAGAATCGTATGGGAGTCTAAAGATGGGCGTTATTATACGGATACGGTACCATATGAAACCAGACGCATGTTTTATGAGCCATATTTTCTGGAATTATGCAAGAATTACAAAGAGACAGTAGAAGTGCCAAAGCTTAGTCAGGAACAGACAGAGCTTACGCTTGAAAGTATTCGAAGGAAGGGCATGAAAGCGTTCAAAGAGCAGGATATCTTAAGATTCTGCAGCAGAAAAGTAAGAGATGACAATTATGAAGAAGATGAAACGCTTACGCATCTTTGTTTTATGCTCTATGTACGCGGACAATATGACAAAGTAATACTGAACTATCTTGCCGAGTACTATTGCGGAGCCACAAAGAATATGAAGCGGATTTATTATACGGCGAAAGACTATGAGATTTCCACAAAGAAACTTTCAGAGCGTATTATCACGCAGATGCTTTTTGCAGAAGAACTTATCGGAGAGGAAAGAATATTTGAAGATTATTATATGGGAACGCCGTATTTTCGGCTGAAGCAGGCTTATCTTGCATATGTTTCCAGAGAATATATGATTAAAGACAGAAAAGTAGACGCCTGTATTTTTGAGATCATTTTAAATGAGTACAGAAATAGAGAGACTTTGGCTGATATTTGTAAACTCGCACTTTTGAAATATTATTCAGAGCAGGAATATGATGAGGAGACGGGGGTTTTACTGAAAAGATATCTCTATGAGATGCGCGAAAAGAATCTGCTTTTTTCATTTTATATGAAATACGAAGAATCCTGGCTGAGGGAAATGCAGCTCTATGATAAAACATTGGTAGAATATCATGCATCGGGCAATGGGAAGGTACGTATCACTTATCAGCTGAATCAGTCTGAGGCAGAAGGCATGGACTATCAGTCTGAGGTTCTGACTCCAATGTATGAGAATATCTATGTGAAAGAATTTGTCTTATATGCAAATGAGACATTGTATTATCAGTTCCGGGAGACATTTGGAGATATGGAGATGCCGACGGACCGAAAAAGCTGTGAGGCGAAAAGTCCGAAAGCATGGATCGGACGATATGGACGTATCAATAGGATGCTGGAACATAGCGGAGCCGAACGAAGAGAGATGATGTTCGAATATTTAAAAGAAGATAAGGCGGCAAAAGAAATTTTTCAGTTGTATGAAGGATAGGAGGTCATGGCAGCATGGGAGATGGAAGCATAATAGGATATGACTTAAACGATAGATATTGTCAGATTAGTTTTTATAACGAAGAACTTCAGGAGCCGCAGACCTTGGAGACGGCGACTGAAAATTATCAGATTCCAATGATACTTAATTATTGCGAAAAACGCTGGTATTACGGGAAAGAAGCAAAGCGGCTGGAAGCGAAGAGGAAGGGACATTCTGTATCAGGACTATTAGGGAAATGTCTGTCACAGGAGAAGATTCTGATTGGGAAAGAGACCTATGAGCCGGTTTGGCTTCTTGCAAAATTTATAGAGATGTCGTTGGAACCATTTGAAAAAATAGAAGCGATTACATTTTCTGTTCCGGATATGAGTGTAGATATCGTAAAAATCTTAAAGGGAATTGCACAGCGTATGAAGGTTGATAAACGGCATACCTATGTGCAGGATTATAAAGAAAGTTTCTGTCAGTATATGTTTTATCAGCCAAAAGAGTTATGGCAGTATGAATCGGCGTTGTTTTATTGCGATAAACGGCAGGTGAAGGCATATATGCTTAGAAGGCTTCAGCCAAAGATTACGCATGCGCAGGAATTTGTGACCGTAGATAAAGTGGCAAGTGCGAAGATGAGAGAGTTGGAGGCGGTGTATCCGGTATTAAATGTGGACAAGGCAAAAGATGCGGATACTTGTTTCCTGAATTTTATTGAAAGTGTGTTTGAAAAGAAATTGATTTCTTCGGTGTATCTGACCGGAGAAGGATTCGATAATAACTGGTATCCGCATTCCTTGCGTTTTTTGTGCAATGGAAGAAGAGCATTTATAGGCAATAATCTTTACAGCAAAGGTGCATGTTATGCAACTTACCGTCGCTACAAACAATATACCGGCGGACCGATCTATATGGATGATACAAAGATGACCGATCAGATATCGATTCGGGTCCGTGCAGAAAGCGAAGAAAAATGGGAGCCGATCGTTACATGGGGGTCACATTGGTACGAATCGGATGGAGAATGGGAATTGATCGTAGATGACAGTCAGGAGATGGAGCTTTTGATAGAACCATTATCCGGCGGAGAAAAAGAAATTTTAAAAGTTCCGCTTGATATATTTCCAAAGCGAAAGAACTATTCTGTCCGCATACAGTTAAAGCTGTTATTTATGGATGAACAAACTTGTAAAATCATGATATCAGATATGGGATTTGGCGATTTTTTTGCTTCGAGTGGATATGAAATAGAACAAGTGATACATTTAGGAGGAAGTAATGGGCAGTTTAATTCTTTGTCATAGAACAAAAGCAGTACAGCCGTATGAACTGGTTCGTCTGCATAAAAGGATTTACACAATAGAAGAGCTTTGTTATTACCTTTGCAATCATCTGTACCTGGTGGACTATACAATTATGAATGAACAGCTTTGTGCATGGCTGGAGGAAGAGCTGCATTTGCGCGAACTTGCGGAAACGCTTCGCCGGTCCATGAAACGTCATGGTTCACTGGAACAGTTTGTATTAACGATTCTGAAAAGCACCAGGCTTTATACGGCGGCTGAGATCACAAGACTGGAAAGTATTCTGGACAAGCTAAAAGATCAAAAAGAAGTAGAGAAGAGGAAATACAAAGGAGATACGCTATTTGAGAGCGGAGAACTGGAAGCGGCGATCCTGGTGTATCACTCCATCATTCATGATGAACGTGACGATAGCGTAGACGATAAATTTTACGGGAAAGTATATGCATGTATGGCGGCGGCTTACGGAAGGCTGTTTTTATATGAAGAAGCGGCAAGCATTTACCGAAAGGCATACCAAATCTGTCAGGACGATTCTTTGATAAAAGCATATATTTACTGCTGCAGAAATTTTATGAATCCGATGGAATATCATGAATTTTTGCTGAAGAACAGTATGTTTATGGAGATTGAGCAGGAGCTGGCGATATACCTTGAGTCTGTGGATAGGACAGAAGAGGAAGTGCATGACGAGGAGTTGTTGGAGACTTGGAAAGAACAGTACCGAAAGAATGAAGATGCCTAGGAAAACTAGTGTTTGACAGTTCCCGGAAAGTGTGGTATTATCACATGGTAGTTTAGCAAAGTAGAGTAGTCAATTACTAATATAATAAAGCAGACGGAGGAAGAGAAAATGAAAAAGAAACTTGCAATCGTGCTGGCGATGGCACTTACTGTGACAGGAGTGTTTGTTGGATGTGGAAAAGACGAAAAGAAAAATAATGATTCCGCAAAGAACCAAAAGGAAGCAAAGTTCGAGGAAAAAAAAGCAGGAGATAAATTCATTGTCGGATTTGACCAGGATTTCCCGCCGATGGGATTCGTAGGAGATGATGGGGAATACACAGGATTCGATTTAGAACTTGCAGAGGAAGTGTGCGAGAGATTGGATTTGGAATTTGTTGCACAGCCAATCGCATGGGATTCCAAAGATGCAACACTTGGCTCCGGGGAGATTGACTGTATCTGGAATGGATTTACCATGAACGGACGTGAAGATGATTACACATGGACGGATGCATATCTGGACAATAAGCAGGTATTTGTCGTAAGAGGAGATTCCGGTATCAAATCAAAAGCAGACCTTGCAGGTAAAGTAGTCGATGTACAGACAGATTCTTCCGCAGAAGCGGCATTGAATGATAATACAGAACTGAAAGATAGCTTTGCATTACTTCAGACCATACCGGATTATAATACCGGGTTCATGGATTTGGAATCGGGTGCAGTAGATGCCGTTGCGATGGATATTGTAGTAGCAAGTTATCAGATTGAGAAACGTAAAGCTGATTTTGTGATTCTCGAAGAAGAGATCTCAGCAGAGGAATACGGTGTTGGTTTTGCAAAAGGAAATGAAGCAGTAAGAGATCAGATTCAGAAAGTTTTGAAAGAGATGGCAGCTGACGGAACGATGGCCGAGATTTCTACAAAATGGTTTGGAGAAGATATTACAACAATTGGTAAATAAGAAAATAAAATAGAAAAAGAGTCGTCGTAAGACGGCTCATTTTCTGCGAGAAGGAGAATTTTATGTCTATTTCAGTTATGTTTAAGATGTTGGGCGAAGGAGCAGTGGTTTCGCTGCTTATTTTCGCTGCTACACTTGTCTTTTCACTGCCGCTGGGACTTTTCATATCATTCGGAAGAATATCTAAGAATCCGTTATTGCGGTTTGTGACAAAGTTTTACATATCGGTATTACGCGGAACGCCGCTTATGCTTCAGTTGATGGTCATTTATTTTGGACCGTATTACATGTTTGGTATTCCAAATTCAACAAGTTACAAATTCTATGCAGTAGCGATCGGATTTATCTTGAATTATGCGGCATATTTTGCGGAGATTTATCGAGGCGGCATAGAATCCATGCCGCAGGGTCAGTATGAGGCTGCGAAGATATTGGGATATAGCAAAGGTCAGACTTTTGTAAGAATCATTTTACCGCAGGTGATTAAAAGAATCATACCATCTATTACGAATGAGATGATTACGCTTGTGAAAGATACATCACTTGCATTTACCATTGGCGGTATCCGGGAGATGTTCACAGTGGCAAAGGCGATTGCGGCATCACAGACGAATATGCTTCCGTTCTTGTTCGCAGGAATTTTCTATTATATATTCAACCTGATCGTAGCATTTTTGATGGAACGTGTGGAGAAGAGGCTCAATTACTACAGATAGGAGGCAAAGAAGATGGGATTATTGTTAAAAATGGAACATGTCAGAAAAAGCTTCGGTGATTTAGAAGTATTAAAGGATATTTCTCTTTCTGTAGAAAAGGGAGAGGTGGTATCGATCATCGGACCTTCCGGTTCCGGGAAATCTACGTTGCTTCGCTGTGCGACGAAGCTTGAAACGCAGGATTTTGGAGAGATTGAGTATGGCGGAAGTTTTGGGCTGGTATTTCAGAACTTCAACTTATTTCCGCACTATTCTGTTTTGAAAAACATTATCGACGCGCCTTTAAAGGTGCAAAAGAGAGAAAAAGCGCAAGTGTTGAAAGAAGCGCGTGAACTGCTTAAAAAGATGGGGCTTGAGGATAAGGAGGATGCTTATCCGTACCAGCTTTCCGGCGGGCAGCAGCAAAGAGTTTCCATCGCAAGAGCGCTTGCTATGAAGCCGGATATTTTGTTCTTTGACGAACCTACATCGGCGCTTGACCCGGAGCTTACCGGAGAAATCTTAAAAGTAATCAAAGATCTCGCGGCAGAACATATGACTATGGTTATTGTTACTCATGAGATGAATTTTGCAAAAAATGTATCGGACAGGATCATTTTCATGGAAAAGGGTGTTATTGCAGTGGAAGGAACGCCAAAGGAAGTATTTGGCTCCGGTCATGAGAGAATGCAGGAATTTTTAGGAAAATTTAATGAAGATTAAACTGTATGTTGATTTTCATTTCCCCCTGTACTATAATTTCGTATGTCAGATATAAAAGGGATACTATTTAAAACAATGAATAATGGAAAAGAAGGAGAATAAGATGCAGAAAGACAATCGGTTTGAAAGTGGTTTACATGAAGAATGCGGAGTGTTTGGAGCTTATGATTTCAGCGGTCAGGACGTAGCGTCATCTATCTATTATGGGTTGTTTGCCTTGCAGCACCGTGGTCAGCAGACATGCGGGATCGCTGTGACAGATACGAGTGCAAAGATGAAAATAACTGCCAAAAAAGGACCCGGTTTGGTAAATGATGTGTTCTCAGAAGAGACAATTGAAGAACTGAAGGGAAATCTTGGCGTAGGGCATGTGCAGTATTCGGCAGATAAAGGAAAAGGTTCTGTGAGCGCACAGCCTCTGGTTATCAATTATGTAAAAGGAACTTTGGCGATATCTTATAATGGAAGTCTTGTCAATGGGGCAGACTTAAAGGACGAGCTGACAAGGACAGGAGCCATTTTCCAATCTGAGAATGATTCGGAGGTTATTGCATACCATATTGCCCGTGAGCGCATCAACTCGAAAAATGTACAAGGCGCAGTAAAAAATGCGATGAAAAAGATGCAGGGAGCATATGCTATCGTAGTTGCCAGTCCGAGAAAGCTGATCGGAGTAAGAGATCCGTATGGTTTGAAGCCGCTTTGTATAGGAAAGGCTGATGACGCTTATTTTCTGGCATCTGAGAGCTGTGCATTATCTGCGATCGGGGCAGAATTCATTCGTGATGTGGAACCGGGAGAAATTGTTTCTATCACGAAAGACGGAATCGCTTCTGATAAGAGCATGGTAATGGAGAAAGAGAAAAGAGCTCATTGTATCTTCGAATATATATATTTTGCGCGTCCGGACAGTGTTATTGACAATATGAATGTATATCATTCACGTATTCTTGCCGGAAAAGCGCTGGCAAAATCCTATCCGGTCGAAGCTGATCTGGTTGTAGGAGTGCCGGATTCCGGAATTGCCGCAGCCAAAGGATATGCGGAAGGTTCTGGTATTCCTTATGGAATCGCATTCCATAAGAACAGTTATGTCGGAAGAACCTTTATAAAACCGAAACAAAGTCAGAGAGAATCCAGCGTGAAGATTAAATTGAACGTACTTTCTGAAGTTGTAAAGGGAAAAAGAGTGATCATGGTGGATGATTCCATCGTGCGTGGTACGACTTGTGCCAATATCATTAAGATGTTAAAGGCAGCAGGTGCTACGGAAGTGCATGTAAGAGTTAGTTCACCACCGTTCTTGTATCCATGCTATTTTGGAACAGACGTACCTTCTAACGAAGTACTGATTGCTCATTCACATAGTCAGGAGGAAATCTGTGAAATGATAGGCGCAGATTCTCTTGGATACATGGAACTTGATAAGCTTCAGGAAACAGTAGGCGATATCTGCTACTGTGACGCATGCTTTACAGGAAAATACCCGATGGCAATTCCTGAAAATATTATAGAATAACTTAAATAAAGTCTAAATAAAATGAATAGATCCGGTTGTTCTTGTCGATCAACAGTCCAAAGCTTTTAAGGCGGGCTGATGATGGATGAGAATGACCGGATTTCATTTGTTGTCAAGCATACGACAAAAACGTCCGGTGGACGTTTTTTAGTCCGGACATTGCTTTTATAAAGAAGATGAGATAAGATAGATGAGAAGATTTTTGGGCAGGAGAATAGTATGGATTATAGATTACTGATGGATACTGCCATTCTGGCGGGAGAAATTATGCTGAAAAGCGGTGCGGAGACGTATCGTGCAGAAGATACGATGGCGCATATATTGAAGGTTTCCGGTCTTGAGAAGGTGGAAACCTATGTGACGATGACGGGCATTATGGCAATGATCGATGATGCTTCTTTGGAACGACCATATAGTGTTATCAATCGGGTTGATACAAGGGGAACCTATCTTGACCGTGTCATGAAGGTAAATGACATTTCGAGAAGATATTGTGCAGGCGAGCTTAGTCTGGAAGAGGCAAATACACTTTTGAAGAAAGTAGAGGAAAAGCAGTATTCGATCAAAGATTATAATATTGCGATTATACTCATCACCGTAGGATTTGCCATGTTCTTCGGAGGCGGGATGAAAGAAGTACTGGGAGCCGGAATCGTGGGAATCGTGGAAGCCTTTCTGATTACCCTATGCAAAAGATTAAGATTTAACACCATCATTCATAATATTGTGACTTCGGCAGGTATTGCAGGGGCATCCTATCTGATTTTCAAACTGGCATTTTTAAAGATGGATATGGATATTGTGATCATTAGTGCGATCATGCCGTTAGTGCCGGGAGTGGCGATTACGAATGCAATCCGTGATACCCTCCAAGGTGACTATCTCTCAGGCTCTGCAAGGATGTTAGAGGCGTTCGTAAAGGCTTCGACGATTGCGCTTGGAATCGGCCTTGGGCTTGCAGTCTGTGCGAAAATTTTTTAGGAGGTCTTAAGATATGTTAGGGATTGGAACAATTGGAGTCTTCATAAGCGTCTTTGGATTTGCGGTGATCATTGAGACGCCGAGAAAATATTTGTTTCAGGTAGGAATCGTAGGAGCTATCGGAGGCTTTGTTTATTTGATCAGTGAGTATTTTGGCTGTGAGAATGTACTTGCGTCATTCTTATCCGCATTTGCGATAGCCATTGTTTCACATGCATTTGCAAGGATTCTCAAAGCGCCGGTCATTATTTTTCTGATTGCGGGAATTCTGCCCACAGTACCAGGAGCCGGTATGTACAGAATCGTGCATTATATCATAGAAGGAAATAATAGCAGGGCAGGTTTTTATTTTCTGGAGACGTTGAAGATTGCAGGAGTGATTGCATTGGCAATCTTTTTGGCAGATATGGTGTTTGGATTGTTTAAATTGATTGATAAGAGCAAAAAAGCATAGTAATTATAGGAAAAGTTTGTTATAATAAAAATAAATTCAAACAAAAAACGAGAAAGGCGGGATATTATGTTACCAGATAGAGATATATTGAAAAAACTGCAAAAGATTCTTGAAGAGAGTAAATACACAGTCGTGTTAGGTGGTTACGGAATGACTGTAGAGAGCGGATATCCAGCATTGAGAGATGGCGATGTCTCTTATGATATAGAGCAAAGGTATGGGTATTCGACAGATGAACTCATGCATAGTTCCTGTTTTTCTACAAGAAAAGAATTGTTTTATGAATTTTATCGGAATGAGATTTTGAGTGCGCTGCAGATTCCGCCTGGAAAGGGATATCAGATTGTAGCAGAACTTCAAAAAAGAGGGTTGGTTCAAAGCATTATTACCAAACGTTTCTTTGGACTTTCGGAACGCGCCGGTTGTGAGAATGTCATTAATCTCTATGGGAATGTATACGAAAATTATTGTACCCATTGCGGCAGGAAATATTCTATGGAATATGTACGAGATGCAAAAAAAGTACCGTTGTGTGAGAGCTGTCATATGCCAATTCGTCCGAATATCGTACTGATTGGAGAAGCCATTGATAATGCGGTTATGACAAGGGCAGCAGCGGAAGTGGAGAAGGCAGATGTACTTCTCATCCTTGGAACAAAATTAACTTCAAATCTTTGCCGTCAGCTGACAGGGTATTACAAAGGAAAAAAACTGATTCTGATCACACTGTATCCACATTATTCGGATCAGCTCGCAGATTTTGTTATCAATGAAAGAGTAGATAAGACGCTGGAAGCATTGATGGAATGTATGAATGAAAGCAAAGAAAATGAATAACAATATTACAGAAAAAGGCAGGAAGAAATTCCTGCTTTTGCTTTGGCAATATCGTGATATAATAAGAACAATGATACTAAAAACAGGAGAGATTATTAAGAATGGAAAGAAAAAGTTTATGGACAAATTATGATAACGCACAAAGAGAGGCGCTTGAGAAAGTAAATCTTTTATACAGACAGTGTCTGGATGAAGGAAAAACAGAAAGAGAATGCGTAAGCCTTACGATTCGCATGGCAAAAGAGAATGGATATAAGGATTTAAAAAAACTGATCGCAGATGGAACAAAATTAAACATAGGAGATAAAGTGTATATCGACTATATGGGAAAATCCATTGCATTGTTCCAGATTGGCAAAAAGCCTTTGGAAGAAGGAATGAATATTCTTGGAGCGCATATTGATTCTCCGCGTTTGGATGTAAAGCAAAGACCGCTTTACGAGGAAGAAGAGTTCGCATATCTGGATACTCATTATTATGGCGGAATCAAAAAATACCAGTGGGTTGCCATGCCACTTGCACTGCATGGCGTAGTAGTAAGAAAAGATGGAACAAAAGAGACGATTGTAGTTGGAGAAAAGCAGGATGATCCGGTGTTTGTGATCACCGATCTGTTACCGCATTTAGACCGCGAGAAACGCGACAAACCGATGGATAAATTCATTGATGCCGAAAAGATGGATTTGCTTATTGGAAATCTTGTTGCAGAAGACCAGGAAAAGGAAGCGGTAAAAAACGGCATTCTTCATATATTGAAAGAGCAGTATAATATAGAAGAAGATGATTTCCTTTCCGCGGAATTTGAAATTGTTCCGGCAGGAGCCTCAAGAGAATGCGGATTGGACCGCAGCATGATCATTGGCTATGGGCAGGATGATCGCGTGTGCGCGTTTACATCGTTGTTTGCAATGCTAGAAGAGAAAGAAGTAGAGCGTACCTCATGCTGTCTTCTTGTGGACAAGGAAGAAATCGGAAGTGTAGGTGCCAGCGGAATGACTTCTAAGTTTTTTGAAAATGCGGTGGCAGAGGTGATGGCTTTGACCGGAGCGTATAGCGAGCTTGCACTTCGCAGGGCACTTGCCAATTCCAAGATGCTCTCTTCTGATGTGAGTGCGGCATTTGATCCGATGTTCCCGGAAGTGTATGAGAAAAAGAATTCTGCGTATTTTGCAAACGGACCGGTATTTAATAAATATACAGGAGCAGGCGGAAAGAGCAGGACAAACGATGCAAATGCGGAATATATTGCAGAACTTCGTAAGATTATGGAAGACAATGATGTGAAATTCCAGACGGCGGAACTTGGAAGAATCGATGCAGGCGGAGGCGGAACCATCGCATATATTTTGGCAGTATATGGGATGGAAGTAATTGACAGTGGAATTGCGGTGCTTAACATGCATGCACCGTGGGAGGTAACAAGTAAGGCAGATATTTATGAGGCTGTGAAATGCTACCGTGCATTTTTGAAAGCGGGATTTTCCGATAAAGTGTAAGATTTTGGTTGTAAGAACAGACTCCTTTGTATTATAATGGGAAGGCAGTATAAGCGAGAATGCTTACATCGAAAGAAGAGGAGTGGAAAAAATGAGTAAAGTAAGGACAAGATTTGCCCCAAGTCCAACTGGTCGTATGCATGTTGGAAACTTACGTACCGCATTGTATGCGTATCTGATCGCAAAACATGAAGGAGGAGATTTTATTCTCCGTATCGAAGATACCGATCAGGAACGTTATGTGGAGGGCGCTCTTGAGATTATATATCGTACTTTGGAAAAAACAGGACTTAGGCATGATGAAGGTCCGGATATTGACAAAGGATATGGTCCGTACGTGCAGAGTGAAAGAAATGCACAAGGTCTGTATTTAAAGTATGCAAAACAACTGATCGAGCAAGGCGACGCCTATTATTGCTTTTGTGATAAAGAACGTTTGGAATCCTTAAAGCAGAGTGTAAATGGCGAGGATATCGTTGCCTATGACAAACATTGTCTGCATTTAAGCAAAGAAGAGGTAGAAGCGAACTTAGCGGCAGGCAAGCCATATGTGATCCGCATCAATATGCCGACGGAAGGCGAGACGACTTTTCATGATGAGATTTATGGAGATATCACGGTGGCAAATGCAGAGCTTGACGATATGATCCTGATCAAATCAGATGGATATCCTACCTATAATTTTGCAAATGTAGTCGATGACCATCTGCAAGGGATTACCCATGTGGTCCGCGGAAATGAATATCTTTCATCTGCTCCGAAATACAATCGTCTTTATGAGGCGTTTGGCTGGGAGGTACCGGTATATGTACACTGTCCGCTCATTACCAATGAAGAGCATAAAAAATTAAGCAAACGAAGCGGACATTCTTCTTATGAAGATTTGATCGAACAGGGATATATCACAGAGGCAGTGGTCAATTTTGTAGCACTGCTTGGATGGAGTCCTTCCGATAACCGGGAAATCTTTTCCCTGGAAGAACTGGTAGAGACATTTGATTACCGCCATATGAGCAAATCTCCGGCTGTATTTGACACTGTGAAATTAAAATGGATGAACGGTGAATATTTAAAAGCAATGGAGTTTGATAAGTTTTTTGCACTTGCAAAACCGTATATCGAAGAGGTGATCACCAAAGATTATGATTTGGAGAAAATCGCATCTTTGGTAAAGACAAGAATCGAAATACTTCCTGATCTGAAAGAGCAGATTGACTTCTTTGAAGCATTGCCGGAGTATGATACGGCAATGTACACACATAAAAAGATGAAAACCAACGAAGAAACATCTTTGGAAGTGCTGCGTGAAGTGCTGCCGCTTTTTGAGACGCAGGAAGATTACAGCAATGACGCATTGTTTGAGACTTTAAAAGGATATGTGGCAGAAAAAGGATGTAAGAACGGTTATGTTATGTGGCCGGTTCGTACCGCGGTATCCGGCAAACAGAATACGCCGGGCGGCGCAACGGAGATCATGGAGATCCTTGGAAAAGAAGAATCCATTGCACGTATCAAAAAGGGAATTGAATTGTTAAGTAAATAAAGATAAACAAAAGATAATCGCCGGCTTTTTAAGTCAGGCGATTATCTTTTGGCAAAGAAGCTCGTATGACAGAAAGAGAAAAGAAAGGGAGTATGAAGTGGAAGCAAAGTTAAATAAAGTACAAAAAGAAGCGGTCTTACACGATAAGGGACCTTGCCTTGTGCTTGCAGGTCCGGGTTCCGGGAAAACGTTTACCATCGTGGAGCGTACCAGACAGCTGATCGAAAAACGACATGTGGATCCGGACAAGATTCTTGTGGTGACGTTTACAAAAGCAGCGGCTAACGAGATGAAAGAACGATTCATGGAGAAAACAGGAGGGACAAGGACCAAGGTCACCTTTGGGACCTTTCATGGTATTTTTTATGGCATCATAAAATGGGCATATAAGATGAATGCAAGCAATATTTTATCCGAAGATGTAAAGCATATGATGTTAAAAGAAATTTTGTTAAAGGAACAGATATTTCCGGAGGAAGAGCGGGAATTCTTAAATGGAATCGTAAGCGAGATCAGTATTGTGAAAAACAATAGAGTTTCGATGGAGGACTATGAATGTAAAACCTGCGGAAAGAAAGAATTCATACGGATTTACAATGAGTATGAACGCATGCGAAAAGGCAGGCGGAAAATTGATTTTGACGATATGCTGGTCGTGTGCCATGACTTGTTTAAAAATCGACCGGATATACTTCGGATGTGGCAGGAAAAATTTTTATATATTCTGGTAGACGAATTTCAGGATATCAATAAAATACAGTATGAGATTTTAAAGATGCTTGCGGCGCCGCAGAATAACCTTTTTGTAGTAGGTGACGATGATCAGTCCATTTATCAATTTCGCGGGGCAAAGCCGGAATTCATTTTGAATTTTGAAAAAGAGTATCCGGATGCCAAGAGGTATATTCTGGATGTCAATTATCGTTCTTCGAAGGCGATCACAGATGGGGCGGCAAGAGTGATCATGCATAATCAAAATCGATACGAAAAATCTGTGACGACACCGAACCCGCAAGGAATGCCAGTGCATGTACAGGAAGTCAGGGATGCCAGCGAGGAGGCAGGATATGTGCTTGGCAGGATACAAGCGCTGCAGCAAAGAGAAATTCCATTTCGTACGATAGCGGTCCTTTTTCGCACGAATTCGGATGCAGGCGTTTTGGTAGAACAGCTGCTTGCACATCAGATTCCGTTTCGTATGAAAGAGAAGATGACCAATATTTACGACCATTTTGCGGTAAAAGACATACAAAGTTATCTCAGGCTTGCGATGGGAAACAAAAGCCGTACAGACTTTTTGGCAATCATGAACCGGCCGCTTCGGTATCTGGAGCGAGGATGTCTGGATCAGCCGGAAGTTTCCTTTGAGGAATTACGCAAATACTATGAGGAAAAGAAATGGATGTTAGAGCGTATTGACCAGTTGGAATGGGATTTAAAGATGATGGAGCGAATGACACCTTATACGGCGATCCGGCATATTCGAAGGCGTATCGGATATGATGAATATATCAAAGAGTATGCCGGAACACGTAAAATGAAAGCCGAAGACGTGTTTGCCGTACTGGATGAAGTGGAAGAACGTGCGAAAGCATATAAGACATTGGAGGAGTGGTTTACATACATTGAAAAATACCGTATTCAGCTGGAAATGATCGGGCAGCAGCGCTGGCAGGAAGAAGAGGCGGTGAGTATTCTGACGATGCATGGAGCCAAAGGTTTGGAATTTGAGCATGTGTTTGTTATGGAGGCGAACGAAGATGTGATTCCATATAAAAAAGCGGAGACGAAAGAGGAGATGGAAGAAGAACGGAGAATGTTCTATGTGGCGATGACGAGAGCTAAGAAGATGCTTGTCATAAGTTATGTACGAAAGAAAAACGGAAAGGATATGTATCCCTCCCGTTTTGTTGAAGAATTACTTAGCGTCTAACTCTTCAAATTCCATGGTGTCAAGCCATTCATCGAATAAATCAGCCGCGATCTCGTATTCATCATCGGAATCGATGTTCTCAAGTTCTGGTTCTGCATCCTTATGCTCAATGTAGCGATAGATGTATACATCCTCACCGGCTTGTTCGCCGTTTTCATCGAGTGGGAGAAGAGCGATGTATTCATTGCCGGTCTCTTCAGATTGCAAAATAACTAAAATGGCACACTCAACCTCTTCATCATTATCAAGTGTCAGTGTTACGGTAACAGATTCTTCGCTGCAGCCGCAGTCACAATGTTCGTGTTTATCATGTTCACTCATTTGTCTGATCTCCTTTTACATTTTCTAATATCTAACTCTATCAGATAGGATACGAAATTGCAAGGACAAAAACTATTGACTTTATGTTAAAAATGAGTAAAATAAGAGGGAATGTAGATAGATGTCATTTTTACATAGGAGGAAGAATGATGGGTAAGAGAACACGCAGGCTTCTTTTGCTCCTTGCAGTCATGATGTTTGTGCTGGCAGGATGCAAAAAGGAAGTGGGAAGTCCTCAGGATAATGCGATTGTACCGGAAAAATCCGAAGAGGAGCAGAGACCGGAATATAAATTTGGATTTACCTGTATTACGATGGAGAATCCGTATTTTATTGCATTGGAATCAGCAGTCAGAGGAGAAGTGGAGGCAGCTGGCTCTACAATGATAGTCATGGACCCGGAATTGGATTCGGATACACAAAAGGAACAGATTCAGGAAATGATCGAACAGGGAATTGATGCAATCTTCTTAAGCCCTGTGGACTGGGAGACAATCACGCCGGTGCTTCATATGTTAAAAGAGGCAGATGTAAAGATTATTAATATTGATACACAGGTAAAAGAATTTGATTTAGTGGATGCATATATCGGTTCAGACAATAAAAATGCAGGTTACATATGCGGTGAGAAGATGATCACAGATTTTCCTCAAGGCGGAAAGATCGCAATCTTAGAATGTCCGACACAAAATTCCATCAATGACCGTATTACTGGATTTGAAGAATCCATTGCGAAAGCGGCGAATGGATTTGAAGTGGTTGCCAGGGAGGATGCAAAAGGAGATTTGACTTTGGCAAAGGAAGCATTTGAGAAGATCATCAAGGACAATCCGGAGCTGACAGCGGTTATGTGCGGAAATGATCCGACGGCGCTTGGAGCTTTGGTGGCAGCGAAAGCGGCGAATCGTGGAGATATCAAAATCTATAGTGTGGATGGTTCACCGGATTTAAAAAAAGAACTTGAGAAAGCAGACAGCCAGATCGCGGGAATGGCAGCGCAGTCCCCGATCAATATCGGAAAGACAGCAGTAGGGGTTGCTATGGACATGCTGAACGGAGAAACTTATATACGGGAAACATATGAGAGTGTTTTCCTGATTTCAAAAGAGAATCTGGAGCTTTACGGAATTGATGGCTGGCAGTAAATATGGAATCAGAAAATCAGATTTTATGCGAGAATATCAGGAAGAGATTGTACAAAAAACGTATAATCTCTTTTTTTGTTTTGTATATGGTTAAACTGATACTTTTTTTACTATTTATCTAGGAAAAAATCGACAATTCATGTATAATAAAGAATAGGATTCGAAAAATAATGATAGAACAACAAGCGAGGTAGAGACATGAAGAGAATAGAAGGAAAGCCATTGCCTGTAGGCGTGACAATAGGAAAGGATTCTGTGAATTTTTCGATAGCAGTGCCGGAAAAGAAGACATGTCAGTTGCTTCTGTATAAAGCAGGAGAGATTACCCCAACATATACGTTTGAACTGAAAGAGGAAGATGCATTTGGCGAAATGCGTTTTATTGCACTGGAAGGTTTGGAAACGAAAAAATATGAATATAATTATGAGATTGACGGCGAGGTAGTTTTAGATCCATATGTAAAAGAGATTGCGGGAAAATCCATCTGGGGTGAGAAAAAAGATTTGAGCGGACATGAGATTCGCGGTAAATTGACAGAAAGTGAATATGACTGGGAGGGTGACAGGCGTTTGCAGATTCCTGCGAATGAAGTAGTTGCATATGCGCTTCATGTAAGAGGATTTACAAAACACAGCTCTTCGCAGGTAAGAGGAAAAGGAACATTTAAGGGACTGGCGGAGAAGATTGCGTATTTAAAAGAACTTGGAATTAACCAGATTCAGTGTATGCCGGTATATGAATTTGAAGAGGTTTTGGAAGAGCAGATCAACTACTGGGGATATGGACCGGCATATTACTTTGCACCAAAAGCAGCATATGCATCCGGAAAAAGTGCGGTCAAAGAGTTTAAGGACATGATAAAGGCATACCATAGTGCCGGAATCGAAGTGGTCTTAGATATGGCATTTGAAGAAGATGTGCCACTCCAGATGATGGATGAGTGTCTGCGCTATTATATGTTAGAATATCATGTAGATGGGTTCATTCTCAATCCGGAAAGGGTTCCGATAACGATGTTTCGCAAAGACCCGCTTCTGAAAGCGGTGAAAATCCTGGAACGTCAGGACGGATTTTCAAACTGCATGAGAAGATTCCTAAAGGGAGACGAAGGGTGCGTCGGCGAAGCGATGTGGCATTTGAGACATTTAAGCAGCAGAAAAGGCATCTATAATTATCTGACGAGTCACAACGGATTTACGTTAAATGACTTGGTATCATACGACCATAAGCATAATGAAGAGAATAAAGAAGAGAATCAGGATGGTACTGATTATAATTTCAGCTGGAACTGCGGAGTAGAAGGACCAAGCAGAAAGAAAGAGGTAGTAAAGCTTCGGAACAAGCAGATGAAGAATGCGTTTGCAATACTGTTACTTTCGCAAGGAACTCCGTGTATCCTTGCCGGAGATGAGTTTGCAAACAGCCAGAAAGGAAACAATAACGCTTATTGTCAGGACAATGCGATAAGCTGGCTTAACTGGAAAAATCTAGAAAAAGAAAAAGAGTTGTTTGCATTTGTAAAGGAACTGATAGCGTTCCGGAAACAATATGGAATTTTACATCCAAAGATGGAAGCCAAGGGAATGGATCAGACAAGCTGTGGATTCCCGGATATTTCTTATCATGGCGAGAGCGCATGGCGTGTGCCGGATGAGTATTCAAGCAGGGAGCTTGGTATCTATTATTGCGGTCAGGAGGTCAAAGAATATATCTTTGTTGCATATAATATGCACTGGATAGAGCATGAATTTGCTCTTCCGACCCTTCCAAAAGGCAGAACATGGCATCTTTGTATGCAGACATCCGAAGTTGAACTGCCGGAAGCAATTCAGAATGCGAAAGAAATTGCGATCGAGGGCAGAAGCATAGCAATATTAATCGGTAAATAAATACAGGCGGGCAGCTTTCGGGCTGCCCATTCTAAACAATTATTTTAAGGAATAGGTAGTGTCAAGTGAGTTATGAAAAACTGAGTTAAAAGAAAAAGGCTCAGATGA
>CAJUFN010000013.1 GCA_910585545.1 uncultured Lachnospiraceae bacterium | reverse complement strand
AACAACCATACGACCACCTATGCCTATGATATCGGCGGCAGGCTGACCGATTATCGGAGTGGGCAGGGAAGGATATCTTACGGTTATGACAATCTCAACCGTGCAAACAAGGCAACGGTTGCATTTGGGGATAAGGAATTCACAACGGCTTATGCCTATCTCTCCTCCAACCGTCCGGGTGTCACAACCCTGCCGGAAGGAAAGGTGGATCGGACCTATGACAGCCTGCAAAGGGAAGCCGTGCATCAGGTCTATCCGGATGCAAACGAGAAAACGCATTTAAGAAATGAAGTTGCTTTCGTTGATCTGGACGGCAACCGTACCACCACCCTCATCAAGGGCTATGCGAACCTCTTTGGTACCGGTGCGGAAGAAAAAACAGCCATAGACGGCTATACATCCTTCGCGTATACTTATGATGAGAAAGAAAATATCACGAAGATCGTAGAAAAAGACGGTGAAAAGAGCCGTGAGAAAACCTATGTATACGATGCCTTCAATCAGCTGATCAGAGAAAACGATGAAGCACGGGGCAAGACCTTCACCTATACATATGATAACGCCGGGAATCTCCTGACGAAAACAGAGTACCCTTACACGACCGGGGAACTGGGAGAAGCGATTGGAACCATCCCATACGGCTATGAAGACGAGACCTGGAAAGATAAGCTGACCTCTTATGATGGACAAGCCATCACCTATGATGAGATCGGAAATCCACTCACTTACCGGGACGGAATGCAGTTCTCCTGGCAGAACGGCAGACAGCTTGGAGGAATGCAGCTTTCCGATGAAACGAGCGTCAGCTATAAGTATAACCCGGAAGGAATCCGGATCGGAAAAACCGTAAACGATATGGAAACCAGCTATTTCGTAGATGCATCCGGAACAATGCAGGCCATGAAACAAGGGGATGAGGAACTCGTATTCCTATATGATGCCACTGGCAGAAGGGAAGGCTTCATCTGGTATCATGAAGGCCAGAAGCAAGGAACCTACTACTACCTCTACAATGTGCAAAGCGATGTCATCGGAATGGTTGCAGAGGATATGAGTCCTGTGGTAACATATGAGTATGACACATGGGGCAAGCTACTTAGCGTAAGCGGAGAGAAAAAGGATACGGTTGGGAAGTTGAATCCATTCCGGTATCGTGGGTATGTGTATGAGGAAGAGAGTGGGCTGTATTATGTATCCAGCAGGTATTATGATCCGGAGGTCAATCGATTTATAAGTCCTGACACGATAGATGTGTTAGAAGTGCAAGATGACTTATATGATAAAAATCTATATGCATACTGTGACAATAATCCTGTAATGAGAGTAGATTCAAGTGGTGCTGTATGGCATTTAGCAGTTGGCGCAGTAATAGGTGTTGCAACGCAATTTGTCGCAGATGTTGGTTTGGGTTTGGCGTCAGGAAGTTCACTGAAAGAGATAATGAGTTCATTGTCTCCGGTAGATTATGTGTCAGCAGCAATCGGTGGAGCGATGGCTGCATCGGGAATAACCCTTGCGGGCTCAGTAGTTGCGAATGCTGCTTTGGGAGGAACTACCTATCTAGCAAATTGTGAGTATAAAGGTGTAAAAGCAAATGCAGGTGATTTTGTTGCATCTACAGTAATCGGTGGAGTCGCAGGAAGGGTTGGTGGTGCTGGAGCAAACGGAAAGCAGATGCGAGGTGTATATAGTCGTTCGAAGCAAGTGATCAATGCAACCAAATCTGCCAGAAAAAAAGCAATGTATACTGCAAAGATAACCACAATTAAAAAGAAGGTTGTAACCAGTAGTAGGAACACTGGTCTCGCAGGTTTGGTTTCTAATGTGGGTAATTTGTTTAGAAAGTTGTTTTCAAGGAGTAAAGCATAGGAGTTGGTAACGTGAAAAAAGAATATAATGAATATGCCAATAAACGTAATATTCCAAATCTAGAGTTATATACACAATTGAAGGGAATATTTTATGGAACCTCGGGATTGAATCTTTTACTGTGTTTTTTTCAATGGAAATATACTATGGTATCAGAATCAGAGTATGCTGTACTGTTTTTAATGCTTAGTATAGCGATGTTTGCGCTCACACCGCTTAAGATGACGGATGAAAGGCGAGTAGAGAGAGACTTGTTTTCTGTTATATTAGATGGAATAGTGCATGGTATGTGCACAATCACAGTCATAGTGTTGCTTCACTTTAAAATCCTACTATTGCTATACATAGTAGAAATTCTAATCGTGATATTTTTGAGTATCCGAAATTATAGAATTAATCATGGAAAATGGTTCAAGAAGAAAAGCGTAAGAATCGGTAACGTGAAAAAAGAATATAATAAATATGCCAATAAACATAATATTCCAAATCTAAAGTTGTATACACGATTGTTGGGAATATTTTATGGCACTTTGGGATTGAATTTTTTACTGTGTTGTTTTCAATGGAGACATACTATGAAATCAGAATCAGAGTATGCTGCAGTGTTTTTTATGATTGGTATAGTGATGTTTATGTATACACCAGTTGTGATGTTGGATGAAAGGCGAAGTCACAGAGACTTGTCTGCGGTTATAGCAGCTGGAATAATACATGGTTTTTGTACAATCACATTCATAGTGTGGCTTCGTTTTAAAGTACTCATATGGGTATATGTAATAGAAATTCTAATCGTGATATTTTTGAATATTCGAAATTATAAAATTAATCATGGAAAATGGGGAAGGAAGTCATGATAAGTGTGTTTGGAAGCTTGTGGTTAGCCACATAAGTTACTTGTCGGTATAGTGTATTGTTCGGCAAGTAAAAAGCGACTCAAAATTTGTTCGCCTTAAGTAGGTCGAAAATGAACAAAACTTATATGAAAGATTTGCAAAAAGAATTCAGTCTGAAGTTAGAGCAGACTATTTGGTTGGGTTTGAATAGTTTTTAGTAAGCAAGAATATCCCGCGAAATTCATTACTTTTAGTAGATGATTTTTGCGGGATATTCTTGCGTTAGAAAGGTCTGTGCAATGATATTTTTGCCAGTATTTCCTTTATGACAAACAATCCAATACAGAAGAAATCTTAACAAAGATCGTTTTCAACACCTACAGTTCCAACGGCGAAGCAATTAGAAGCCTCACCTATGATGAGATCGGAAATCCACTCACTTACCGGGACGGGATGCAGTTCTCCTGGCAGAACGGCAGACAGCTTCAAAGCATGCGGCTTTCTGACGAAACCAATGTCAGCTACAAGTATAACCCAGACGGAATCCGGATCGGAAAAACCGTAAACGATACGGAAACCAGTTATTTCGTAGATGCATCCGGAACAATGCAGGCCATGAAACAAGGGGATGAGGAACTCGTATTCCTATATGATGCCACTGGCAGAAGGGAAGGCTTCATCTGGTATCATGAAGGCCAGAAGCAAGGAACCTACTACTACCTCTACAATGTGCAAAGCGATGTCATCGGAATGGTTGCAGAGGATATGAGTCCTGTGGTAACCTATGAGTATGACGCATGGGGCAAGCTGCTTAGCGTAAGCGGGGAGAAAAAGGATACAGTTGGAAAGCTGAATCCATTCCGGTATCGTGGGTATGTGTATGAGGAAGAGAGCGGATTGTATTATGTATCCAGCAGGTATTATGATCCGGAGGTTGGATGCTGGATTAATGAAGATGTTATGCTGAAAACTCCTGGAATTAGCGTCTTGTCTACCAATATGTTTGCATATTGTGAAAATAATCCTGTGATGCGTTCTGACTCTAGTGGTCAATGGTTTGGAGTGGATGATTTCATTGCAGGCGCAGTTGGTGGAATAGTTGGTGCTGCCACACAACTCATTAGTGATGTTGCAACAAGTATTATGAAGCGGTCCTTTAAATTATCTAGTTGGCAGACTTATGTTGGCAATGCTTTAGGAGGGGTAATAGGTGGTATTACTACGTTATATGCTGGTCCAGTTGTAGGTGCTACAGTGGGTGCTGGCGGTTCAACTTTAATTGGGCAGACACTTGAACATGTCACTGGTCGTAAAAAACGTTCTACAACAAAAATTATAAAGAATACGATTATAGATGGAACGATCGGGGCTGTTACAAGTAAATTTTTTCCATTTAAATCGCCTGGTATAACATCTGGTCGTAATAATATGGCTGCTGTATTTAAATCGGGTTTAACAAAGTTAAAAAATAAAACTGCATCAAGAATGTCGACGAAAGTTATAGGTAAAGGTATTCTATCTGGTATTGTAGGTGATATCAATTTTAACGTTTTTATGGGAACAAAAAATCTTATAGTCGGACCAGAAGAATCATATCCAAAACAACAGACATCTATTTCAACGGAAGCACTCTACTGGTGTGCGCCATAAGGAAGCATTCCTATAGAACATGAAATTTGACAATTAAAAAAATCTCCCAGTATGATGTAAGAAAGTTTGGCGACTTTTAAATACATCAAAACAAAGGAGATTTTTAGCAAATGAAAAAGAAAAACCATTCCAACGAAAAAATTGAAGCAATCACATTCAAAACCTTAATTGTCGGAGTTGATATAGCAAAGCATAACCAGTGGGCAAGATTTGTGGACTGCCGTGGTATCGAACATAATAAGGCTCTTAAATTTGAAAATAACAGAAATGGTTTCAATACAATCTTAACAAGGATTTACGAAATCTGCAAGAATGAAGATTTTAACAAGATTATAGTGGGGATGGAGCCAACCGGACATTACTGGAAGGCATTTGCAAATTTCCTGTTGAAGCAAGCGAAAATCACGGTTGTGCTGGTAAATCCGTATCATACCAAAAAAGCAAAGGAACTGGATGATAACAGCCAGACAAAATCAGATAAAAAAGATGCCCTGACTATTGCAAGGCTAGTGAAAGACGGTCGATATTTTGAAACCTATCTTCCGCATGATGTTTATGCAGAACTGCGTGGACTGACAACAAGCAGGCATAGTATGAATAAGAGAAAGAAATCCATTGTCAATACGATTACAGCTGTATTGGATGAATATTTCCCGGAGTTTATAAGTGTGTTCAAACATCCATTCAAAGGGAAAGCATCTATGCACCTTCTAAAAGTGTGCCCTATTCCTAAATTTATATTGGAACTGGGGGAAGAAGGCGTATTGGAAGAAATCAAAAAAGCAGTGAAAAAGACGGTTGGCAGAAAAAAGGCTGCACAGCTGGTAGCGGCTGCACAGGACAGCATAGGCGTTGATTATGGTGAATATGCGGCACGCTTTAAAATACAGCAATTGATGGAAGAATTGGAATTAATAATAAGTCAGTTAGCAGCATTAGAAGCAGAAATGGAAGAAGCATTGAAGAAAACAGAAATATCTGAGTATCTGCTGAGCATAGACGGAATGGGAGTTGTTTCTTTGGCAACCTGTTTGGGAGAACTGGGGAATCCGTTACGCTTTGAGGATACAAGACAGATGAGCAGATTCGCCGGCTATAATCTAATCGAAGACAGTTCCGGAAAAAACAAGAGTGGAACATGTATCTCAAAGCGAGGCAGAAAAAATCTGCGAAGTGTGCTGTATCAGATTTCACTTACTATGGTAGCAACCAATCAAGAGATGCGTAAACTTTATGATTATCTGAAAACAAGGGAAAATAATCCGTTGAAAAAGATGCAGGCACTAGTAGTTGTAAGCAAAAAGGTGCTTACACTTATATTCACATTGTCCAAAAAGAAAGTTTATTATGAAGGGGAACGTGTCTTTGGAAGTTATAGAAAGAGCCAGCTACAAGCGGCTTAATAGAATTATAGTGCCGATACAGGTGCAGGGATAAGGAGGAATCCTCCATCAGCCCAATGAGGCAGTAACAAAGCAAAAGTCTACCCTGTACCTTTATCCATAAAACAGAATGAAGGAATGTAAGGACATGGATCCAGCGAGAACTGATAGGGTAAGTGTATGGATAAACAAGGCAATTGATCTGTTAACTAATGAATTGATACTTGAAAAGGTATTGAGATAAATAACAAAAATATATCGGGAGATATATTGACAAATTTCAAATTTTGAGATAGGAGGTGAAAAGTATGAATATTGGAATGATTTTATTGATAATTTTTCTTCCGGCTGTAGTGATGTTGGCATTTTCATTAATAAAAAAATCTGGGGATAAAGTAAGTAATAAAATGTCAGATAAAAATTTTACTGTTATGTTATCAGATATGGTTTTATGGGTAGGCGTATTTGCGTGTTTGACAGCATCAGTTGTTTTATTAGTTTTTTCATTTTTTTCAGAGGAACTTCCTCATTGGATTTTTTATGTAACTTTTGGAGGGTTTTTTTGGTCGGGGATATATCTGATTCTGAAAACTTTAAATTTTAAAGTTATAGTAAAGGGCGAAAATATAACTGTTTTTTCGACTTTTCGAAAACCGTATTCATTTACTTTTAATGAAATTGTTTCAGCAGTACGCCAAGTCAAAAAAAATCAGGTAAAATCTGAAAGAATTGTGATTAGAACTGTAGATGGTAGAAAATTAATTGTAGAAAGTGTTGAAATTTCATATGAAAGATTTGCAAAGAGAATTCAAGCGGAAGTCAGAAGTGAATATTTGGTTGGATTTGAATAATTTTTAGTAAACAAGAATATCTCATGGAACCCGTACTTTTAGTACATGATTTCTGTGGGATATTCTTGCGTTAGAAAGGTCTGTGCAATGATATTTTTGCCAGTATTTCCTTTATAACAAACAATCCAATACAGAAGAAATCTTAACAAAGATCGTATCCTACACCTACAGCTCCGAAGGAAAAACATCCTAAGCCCTCACCTACAACGAAATCGGAAATCTACTCACTTACCGGGATGGAATGCAGTTCTCCTGGCAGAACGGCAGACAGCCTGGAGGAATGCGGCTCTCTGATGAAACGAGCGTCAACTACAAATATAACCCAGACGGAATCCGTATCGGAAAAACCGTAAACGATACGGAAACCAGTTATTTCGTAGATGCATCCGGAACAATGCAGGCCATGAAACAAGGGGACGAGGAACTCGTATTCCTGTATGATGCCACCGGAAGACGGGAAGGCTTCATCTGGTATCACGCTGGCCAGAAGCAAGGAACTTACTACTACCTCTACAATGTGCAAAGTGATGTCATCGGAATGGTTGCAGCGGATATGAGTCCTGTGGTAACCTATGAGTATGACGCATGGGGAAAACTGCTTAGCGTAAGCGGGGAGAAAAAGGATACGGTTGGAAAGCTGAATCCATTCCGGTATCGTGGGTATGTGTATGAGGAAGAGAGCGGATTGTATTATGTATCCAGCAGGTATTATGATCCGGAGGTTGGACGGTTTTTAAATGCGGATAGATATATTTTTACAGGACAAGATTTTAATGGATTTAACATGTTTTCCTATTGTGGAAATAACCCGATCAATAGACTTGACCCAACTGGGACAATTTGGAAGTCTGTTAAAAAAATTTTTACAAAGGTATGTAATGGTATACTAAAGTTAGTAAAAAATATTTATGGTGCAGAAAGTTCGATTACTATGACAACTATAAAAGCAGAATCAAAAACTTTCGAATTATATCCAATAACAGTAAAAACAGGGTTGAAGAAGACACGCAAAGTGTCAAAAAATGGTAATTCATCCAAACCAATTTCTGTTTATGCGAACAAGGAACTTCAACGTCCAATAAAATCGTCCGCTGTTGGATTAAAGTTAAACATATCAGATTTCACTTGGAATGTGAGTTTAGCATTAGATAATATAGGAGGCTCAGGTTCAATGACCATTGGAGATACTACGCATAGTTTTGGAACGAGAATAAATATATCGGAATTAAAGATTGGATATGAGGCTTCCACTTCCACAATAGACTGGGACGGTGCAGTTAATACAACATATACTAATATTAGTATTGATGGGGGATTCCTTATTGCTGCATATTTTTTAGTTACAATGGGACAACCCGTACCAGTATTTTCGCCAGCTTATGCACAATAATTAAGAGAAGGAGCCAAATAAATGTATGGTTTAATTAGATTATGTATAGGGTGTATCGTTTTTGGTTGTATAAAGTTAAAGTTTAAAGAGCTCATTAAAACTCGTAGGTATAAAATATATATTTTGGCTATTGCAGCTATATTTTCACTAATATTTATGTTTATACCATTCGAAAATTTATTTATAACTTTCAGTTCACCAGAAAAGGTTTTTAATTATTGTTATACCAAGAAAACTAAAGTCAAGCTTGTTGTAGAAGGGAAGGATAGTGATTTAGTAATAGGTGAGGACGATGATGCGCATATTTATTTAATTGTACCTAAAGTCGCAAATGGTTGGAAAATTGGTATGTGGACAAATACGAAGCTCATTTCATATGAAATGTATAATAATATCAGTGTTGATGTATACCAATATAAAAATACTAATGATTATTTTGTATCAATACTTGATATGAACGGTGGATACTCTCAAATAACAGATAGTTTCCAGTCAGAATTTAGTGCACTGGAACAGCCCATAGATGTGCTGGAAAAAACATATGTTACATATTGTACCAATATTCAAGATTTCACAGATGAATATTGGATCAATGTAAATGGTGAAAAAATTATCGTAAATGCTCAATAAGTAAATATAACAGAATGCAAGAATATCTCCTTGAATTCAGTACTTTTAGTACATGGTTTCTGGGGGGGATATTCTTGCGTTAGAAAGGTCTGTGCAATGATATTTTTGCCAGTATTTCCTTTATGACAAACAATCCAATGCAGGCCATGAAACAAGGGGACGAGGAACTCGTATTCCTGTATGATGCCACTGGAAGACGGGAAGGCTTCATCTGGTATCATGAAGACCAGAAGCAAGGCACTTACTACTACCTCTACAATATGCAAAGCGATGTCATCGGAATGGTTGCAGAGGATATGAGTCCTGTGGTAACATATGAGTATGACACATGGGGCAAGCTACTTAGCGTAAGCGGAGAGAAAAAGGATACGGTTGGGAAGTTGAATCCATTCCGGTATCGTGGGTATGTGTATGAGGAAGAGAGTGGGCTGTATTATGTATCCAGCAGGTATTATGATCCGGAGGTTGCGCGATGGATTAATGGGGATGATATAGATGTGATGCTAAATCATCTTGGAGATAGCCTTTTAGCCACAAATCTATATGCTTATTGTCTTAACAATCCTATCAATTATCATGATCCTGACGGTAAATTTGCGACTGTAGCAGGAACCCTTGCATGGGGAACTGCTGCTGGTGGCTCGAATTTTTGGAATCCAGTTGGTTGGGTTATATTGGGAGGCGTTGCTGTAGCGGCTGTCGGTTACATAGGTTACAATGTATATAAAATGTCAAAGGGTGGGAAGCAGAGAATAAGAGATACTGGTCTTGCAGGATTGTCAGACTCTGAAATTTCCAGACGGTTAAAAAATCCCAAAACGCCTAAAAGTGAAAAGGAAAGATTGAAAAAGGAGCAAAAAGCAAGAGGCAATCGAAACAAGCAGAAACGAGGGAAAAAATATTGACAATAGAAGAAAAAATAAATTTATTACAAGAATATGACGATATGGCTATTTTATCTGACGAGCAATTTGAGATTTTAAAAGATTACTCAATTGATAATGACAATACTGTTAGAAGAATGGTTGCTCCTCTTTTAATTGATTTCATTAATGAAAATTCTAAAAATATTTTGTTACAATTGGCTCAAGATGAAGACGAGTTAGTCCGTACGGAAGCCTTTGACTCATTGTCAGTATTTCCGTACAATGATGTTTTAGATTTTTTGCAAGAAGTAATTTCAAGCGAAACAAGTAGACTTGCTCGAAGCTATGCGATACTTTCATGGGCAGATGTAGTAGTGTTGTTAAAAAGGGTATCTGTTAGTAAGATTGAGTTTGCCAAAAATAAAAAAGAAACTGAAAAAGCTAATGATTGTGCATTAAGTTGGTGCTATGCCTTATTTATGTTTGGCATTAAGGAATCACTTAATGAATTACTTCAGTTCTTAAAAAGTGGTGACTATCAGATTAGATGTGCGACACTATCTCTACTAAGTGATATTATTGACTCGAGCAATGAAACATGCATAAAGAATGCAGTAGAGCAGTTACTTATTGCAGAGAATTCAGAAGCGGTACGTGACCGGGCAGAACGATTCCTGAAAGAGAATTAATATCTTGATTAAAGAAAACTCCACTGTGAATTTTGTTAAATTTTCACTTCCTAGATGGGGATAGATAGAATTTTATTGTACAAGAAAAGTTTGATTAATCTGAAAGAATTTGAGGGAAGGAGAATTCTAATTAATCTTCAATAGGATTAGAACATATGAATAATGATATTTAAACCAAAGAAGAGAGCAGAATTGATAATAATATTTATTTTGGTGGTAATTGTTGCAGGGATTGAGATAGCAGATTTGCTTGAATATAGTAATGTGTTACTGG
This sequence comes from uncultured Lachnospiraceae bacterium, assembly GCA_910585545.1. Taxonomy (GTDB): domain Bacteria; phylum Bacillota; class Clostridia; order Lachnospirales; family Lachnospiraceae; genus An181. The sequence goes on along the minus strand of CAJUFN010000013.1, from coordinate 50,416 downwards.
ATCGACAGGAAAAAGCAGGAATGTATTTTTGGAGTTTTTGCAGTATTGGTGTATGTATATTGATATGTGGAATGGTAATACGTCGATGGATTGCTGATGGAAAAACTATTATTATGAGCAAGGAAGGATGTACGATATCTTTTTGGCATTATCAAAGAACATATAAGTGGCAAGAATTTAAAATAAAAGCTCTGGAGGACTTTAGCCATACGTTTAGAGATAGAACAGAGACGAGCTATAAAAAAGGTGTTGTTTTTTCAACTTGTGATATCTGTAAGCTATGGTGGCAGTCTCCCCAGCAATATAGCATTTCTCACCCTTTCTCATTTATTTGTATTTATTTTGTACCTGAAAGAAAAATTTCCGGACAATATGCGTCTTATGAGACTGAAGAAGGACTATTCATGGACAAAATGAAAGAGTGGGGGATAGAATTGGAAGAAATTTCTTTTTATGAAAGACGAAAAGAGAAACGGCGTAAATAGTGCAGTTAGAAGATAGAACTATCCCGTGGAATTCGGTACTTTAGTACATGATTTCCATGGGATATTCTTACATTAGAAAGCTTTGTGTGATGATGTGTTTTGGTGCGTTTTGCTTTGGATATCAAATCTAATTCTTGATCTGAAATCCCCAACGTTTGGATATGTAACGTTTCTTTTGTTAATATATCGCCATAAAATCTACTATTTCTCTGCAAATTTGGTCAAAAACATAGAATATGTTTTTTAGAAACACTGTGGACATATCGCATACTTTATAACAATTTTTATCCACAGAAGATGATCTCCGGATAATCGCCGGTGCCATCAGAATGGTTGCAGAGGATATGCCCTCTGTGGTAACCTATGAGTATGAGGAAGAGAGCGGACGTTATTTGGGAGGCGATTTTAATGAAATTTGTTTACACATCTGATAAAGATGAGGAAATAATAGAGCATGAAACAAAAATGTTAGAAAAGTACTCGGATATTCTTGACAGCTATAGAGCAATATTTGAACAGTATAATTTTTCATTAGAAGTAGGGTGTAGATGGATAAATTTCTTAAAGAAAGAATACTCAGCAAGTAGGATACCTTTTAGGCATGGGTATGAGTGTTATATTTATTGCGAAGTACAGAAAGATGGTAAAGAAGTACATATAGAAAGCAATGATGGAGAAGTAGATTATTATCCATTATCAGCTTCATGGACAATATCATTCATGAGAAGAGGTTTCTTTAAAATTAACGTATGGCTATGTTCGGCCACTGATGATATCGAAGAAGATATGGAAAGATTGGTTCGATTGTTAGCTGATGGCAATATAATGTAAAATGTAGAAATTGTTTCGGCAGAAAGCAGCCTTGAGTTTAGTGTTAGCAAAACTCTTTCGGAAACAGAAAAAGAAGATTTCCTGGAACAATTTCAAATGATAAAATTTTTTTGTTTGGAAAAGTTGTGATGAAGGAGATTTCGACGAACATCTTAATCATTTTTTAAAATAAGAGAATTACTTATTTGCATTTCAAAAATCTGAGGGAAAGGAAAGTCTAACTATTTTCTAATGTAGTCAGACTGTATGAACTAGAGATGGTATTTAAACCGAATAAAGCAATGAGAAATTGTATAATAGTTATGTTTGTTTTAATAACAGCTGTGATGGCAGTCGAAATAGCCGATTCAATTAAGTATAGTAAAGGGCTAGTATATGAAAAAGAAAAAGCAGAAATGCAGATTCTGATTTTGGGTCTAATTGGTTTACTCATATTGGTATATGCTATATTAATATGGGTGTGGATATGTGCAGGAAGGACGATTGCCATGAGTGAAAAAGGATGTACTATATCTTTGTGGCATTATAAAAAAGAGTATACGTGGGACGATTTTAAAGTAAAAGCGGTCGTGGATATAAGTAATACATTTAGACCATCTTCAGAACTTATTTATGAAAAGGGGATCATTTTTTCACTTCATGCTTTGCGTAAAAGGAGGCTTAGTTTTGTACGTAAAAGAAAGTTTAGTCCCTCAGGATATTGTGCGGAACATCCATTTTCATATGTTTGTATTTATTTTGCCCCAGAACAGAAAAAAATTTGGCATGATACATATTATGAAGTGGATGAAAAGGTGTTTATGGAAAAGATGAAAGAGTGGGGGATTGAATTAGAAGAAATATCTTTTTAGGGGAAAATCTAAATAATGTAGAGAAAGAATTTAAGAATATCCTGTGGAATCTGGTGCTTTTAGTACATGGTTTCTGCAGGATATTTTTGCGTTATAAGAGTTTGTGTAACGCTGTCTTGATTAGATATAGGATTTGATTCTTGTTTATTTCGGGGAAAAGTGTGAGTATATAGTATGTTTTTGTAAATTTTTAGTTAAATAAGAATATTAAAACCAAAATAGCTGAATTAATAATAGAATACAAAGAGTTGCCAAGAAAATAATTGCGGAGAATGTAGTATGTATGATAACCTATGAATAGGATAACCAGTGCAGTCACCCATTTACGCACGATCATTTAAGAAAAGGAGCAGAAGAAATGTATGGTTTAATTCGAACATGTATGGGTGCTATTATTTTTTACTGTATAGTTTTAAAAATGAAAAAATCCAACAAAATTCGTTGGAACAAAATATGCTTTTTAGCTGTTACTATTTCAATTATATTTATGATTGTATTAGCGTTTATACCATTTGAAAATTTATTTATAACTTTCAGCTCACCAGAAAAAGCTTTTCATTATTATCAGGGAAGTAAAACAAAAGTTAAGCTTGTTGTAAAAGGGAAGGATAGCGATTTAGTGATAGGTGAGGACGATGATACACATATTTATTTGATTGTGCCTAAAGTTGCGAATGGCTGGAAAATTAGTAATGCAATAAATAAGAAACATATTTCACACATATACGGGATGTACAATAGCATCAGTGTTGATGTTTATCAGTATAAAAATACAAATGATTATTTTGTAGCCATTTTGGATACCAATGGTGGGTACTCTCAGATAACAGATAGTTTCAATTCAAAATTTAGTTCACTGGTGCAGCCTATAGATGTATTGGAAAAAACATATGTTACATATTATACCAATATTCAAGATTTCACAGATGAATATTGGGTAAATGTAAATGGTGAAAAAATTATCGTAAATGCTCAATAAGTAAATGTAACAGAATGCAGGAAATCTATTGGACTAGTAGTTAGGAGGTTTTATAATGAACTTAGAAGAGTGTATAAAATATATAAGTGAATGGTACTTTTCAGATACAATTGAACTCTTGGACTTGGTTTTAGATGATGACATTGCAGATCCGCAATATTCTGCTATAACAACATTAAATCGTTTGTGGATCTGGTTACAGTATAAAAAGAAGACGGACAAAGATTATAAATGTAATGATATTTCTTCTTTGCTTGATAAAATAGGATACACAACAGAGGACATTGCTTTGTTTAGAAAGAAGGCGATGGAAGAACGCAAAATTTATACGGGTGATATATTAAATATAGAGTTTTTGGAAGATTTATATTGTTATACATAGTAGAAATTCTAATCGTGATATCTTGTGTGGAAGGAAGTGAATGGGATGAATAAATTATGATAATGGATGCATCAAACGGAAATATTATTAATTCAAAAGAAGTGTATATACATGATGATATACTTGAAGAGTTTAATTTTAATCGCGCTGAAAAGAAATTACATCTTTCAATTATAAAAGAAGAGAAATTCAATAGTATAAGGTTCTCAATTGATTTTCTGAATGTAATTGGCTTTGAAATGACATCCTGCGATTTTTGGGATAGATCTCCACGTATTCTCGATTTTGAATATGTAGAAAAAGACAATGCAATTATCATTTCCAAAGTATTTGAAATGAAAAATAGTAATGATTATCCATTTTGTACACTAGATATTCAAGAAGAATATATCGAAACGATAATTACCTTTATTTCAGGAGATCGGTTGACAATTGCATGCAAAAGCATAATTATAGGATAATGATTCGTTAGTTTAAATTCGCGGACGTGATTATTGGACAGGTTACAGTAGTGTTGGTTGGGAATCAAGCAAGTAGAATTATAGGATGTTCAATTCATTGGACGCTGTTTGGGAGGAGACTTTGATGAAATTTGTATACGATGTAAGCAAGGAACCGCTTATCATAAATCATGAGCATAGAATGCTTGAAACATATTCTAAGATTATTAGTAGTTATTCACCATTGTTAAAACAATACAATTGTTCTTTTAAAGTTGGGCTTTTTTGGATTGATTTTTCGACAAAGAAGAGTTCTGATCATCGTTTGCCGTTTCATAATGGTTATGAATGTTATGTATTTTGTGAAGGTCAAAGAGACGGTAAAGAAGTACGTATAGAAAGTAATGATGGCGAAGTGGATTACTATTCATTATCGGCTACATGGATAGTGTCATCAATAGAAAGGAATTTTCTTAAAACAAAGGTATCACTATATTCAGACACTGATGATATTGAGGAGGATATGAAAGAATTGTTTCAGTTGTTAGCTAATGGCAATATAATGTGATTACTAATAAGTAAAGCGATGTCATGGGGGTATTGGATGATAAAAGTAGATACTATAATGAAATCCAGAACAGTATTTTTCACATAAAGAATACTGCCAATATGCTGTAGATGTGTTAAAAGATGACCCAGATGATTCAGAAGCAAAAAAAATAATACTGTCCAAACCCTAAAAGGTTTCAGGAAACTCCTGACAAGTCAGCCGAGCGTGGACTGTATTATGCCTTAAGCAGATATTAGATAGTATGAATTGATAAGAGTATCCCGTGGAAGTCAGTATTTTTAGTACATGGTTTCCACGGGATATTCTTGTGTTGCCAAGCATACAACAAAAACGTCCACTGGACGTTTGTGCTTATATGGATTTGTGCGATGTTGTCTTTAGGTGCTGTCTTTCTTTGGCTGTAAATAAATATGGATATAAGAAAATTACCCAAACTACAAGCAGGAAATAGGAGAGCATCTGTACAAGCAGCATATCTTCTCCGAGCAGCTTTAACAGGGTTTTTAGTGTAATTGCGGTAACAAGCCCGATGATGATCCGACATAATTTCTTCATTCCGGAGAGGTCTTTGACGGTAAAGTTCAAGTATGTCTTTTCGAGATATAAACCTAAGGCAAAGCCAAGCCCTGCGCCGGAAGCTTTGAAACAGTCTGTAACATATTTAAGGTCTATCACATTTCCTTTCCAGAGAAGGAAGGCGTATGTACAGACGGCACAGGAAAAAACGGCAAGTGCAGCTGCAATTCGTCCTGCATGGGCAGTATCACCCAGGAGCTGTTCCTCAAAATGAAAGATGATCCAGGTGAAAAGCAAGGACAGCCCCATGGAAACCAGTACGTCCTTTGGGGTGTGAACCCCAAGGTACATACGGGAGAATCCGATGAGTAAAAATGCAAGTACACATAAGATTTTTATCCATATTTTTTTTGTCTGCGCAGCAAGAGGCGCGTAAAGGCAGGTGCCGCTTTGGGTATGGCCGCTTGGAAAAGAATATCCGGTTGCTGCCGGAATAGCGCTTTCTACCGCTTTAAAGTCGGAATCCAGAACCCATGGACGCGGAATCCGAAAAGTGATTTTTAATACCTGAACGGTAAGCCCAGCCGTAAAATAAATCAATCCAATGCGATATGCCGCCTTCTTATTGAAGCACCAGTACAAAGAACAGATCACGACGATGACAAGCAGTTCTTCGCCAAAATACGTCAGCAATTGAAAAAATTGTTCACCGAACGGAGTGCGGATATTTTCTAAAAGTCTTAAAATGGTCATGATTTATTCTGACTCCTTTTACGCATCTTCGGATCAAGAATTTTCTTACGGATACGCAGAGATTTTGGAGTAACCTCTAAAAGTTCATCAGTTTCGATAAAATCCAGTGCTTGTTCTAAGCTTAAGATACGAGGAGGCGTCAATTTCAAGGCCTCATCTGCGCTGGAAGAACGAGTGTTGGTCAGATGCTTTGTCTTGCAGACATTGATTTCGATATCGTCTGTCTTGCCATTTTGTCCGATTACCATGCCGGAGTATACTTTTTCGCCTGGTCCGATGAATAAAGTTCCGCGGTCCTGCGCGCTGAAAAGTCCGTATGTGACAGATTCTCCGGTCTCAAATGCGATGAGAGAGCCTTGTTTACGGTAAGAAATCTCTCCCTTATATGGGGCATATCCATCGTAACTGGTATTGATGATACCATTTCCTTTAGTGTCTGTTAAAAATTCACCACGGTAACCGATAAGTCCCCGTGCAGGGATAGAGAATTCGAGGCGTGTATAACCACCGTTGGACATTCCCATATTCCGAAGTTCACCTTTTCTTTGACTAAGCTTGTCGATAACGGTTCCGTTGAATTCTTCCGGCACATCAATATATGCCAATTCCATTGGTTCCAACAATTTTCCATTTTCATCTTTTTTATAAAGAACTTCTGCTTTGCTGACTGCAAATTCATAACCTTCCCGGCGCATATTTTCAATCAAGACAGAAAGGTGGAGTTCTCCTCGTCCGGATACTTTAAAACTGTCGGTAGAATCAGATTCTTCTACGCGGAGACTGACATCGGTATTGAGCTCACGGAAAAGGCGGTCTCTTAAGTGGCGGGAAGTCACATATTTTCCTTCGGTTCCTGCAAATGGACTATCATTGACTACAAACTGCATAGCAATAGTCGGCTCGGAAATCTTCTGGAATGGGATTGGAGTTGGATTTTCCGGTGAACAAAGGGTATCACCGATCGCAATCTCAGAGATTCCGGAGATTGCCACGATAGAACCGATGCCGGCTTCCTTTACTTCTATTTTGTTCAATCCGTCAAATTCATAAAGCTTGCTGATTTTTACTTTGCGTTGTTTGTCCGGTTCGTGGTGATTTACTAACACGACTTCCTGATTGACGGAAATGGTACCATTATCCACTTTGCCGACTCCGATACGACCAACGTATTCATTATAATCAATGGTGCTGATGAGAACTTGCGTACCCGCTTCCGGGTCACCTTCCGGTGCCGGAATATATTCCAAAATAGTCTCAAAAAGAGGAATCATATCTTTTGGCGTATCGGATAATTCAAGAACAGCCACACCGGATTTGGCTGAAGCATATACGAATGGGCAATCGAGCTGTTCGTCAGAGGCATCCAAATCCATGAAAAGTTCTAACACTTCATCGATTACTTCGTCCGGTCTTGCTTCCGGACGGTCAATCTTATTAATACATACGATAACTGGAAGCTTTAATTCCAGCGCTTTTTTCAAAACAAATTTTGTCTGAGGCATCGCACCCTCAAAAGCATCTACTACAAGGACAACGCCGTTTACCATCTTAAGCACACGTTCTACCTCACCGCCAAAATCTGCATGTCCAGGGGTATCAATAATATTGATTTTTGTATCTTTATAATAAACGGCAGTGTTTTTGGAAAGAATCGTGATGCCGCGTTCACGTTCGATGTCGTTGGAATCCATGACGCGTTCTGCGACTTCCTGGTTTTCACGAAAGACACCGCTTTGTTTTAATAATTCATCTACAAGTGTTGTTTTGCCATGGTCAACATGGGCAATAATAGCGATATTACGGATATTTTCACGTTTTGTTTTCATATAATGTTCAATCCTTTTTCTTCATTTCTTCCTATTTAATGCTGCAACTAGTATAGTGTATCACATTTTTTAAAATTTACAAGTTTTAGTTCTAAAACAAGAATTTGATTCATAGATTATGTATTGACTATAAAATACGACGAAGAGGAAGGGAGAACCAAATTATGTCGGATAAGATTATTGAAAACAATCAGGTAACTATTATGGGAGAGATTGCGTCTGGATTTACATTCAGCCATGAGGTGTTTGGAGAAGGATTCTACATGGTGGATGTACTGGTGAAGCGCCTTAGTAACTCGGATGACCGTATTCCGCTTATGATTTCGGAACGGCTTATTGATGTTACACAAGATTACGAAGGAGAGTATATCATGGTCAGCGGGCAGTTCCGCTCTTACAACCGCCATGAGGAGCAGAAAAACAGACTGGTGTTGTCTGTGTTCGTGCGAGAGGTGGAATTTGTAGAGGAAGAAATGGATGGGGCGAAGACGAATTCCATTTTGCTGGATGGATATATCTGCAAAGCGCCGGTGTATCGAAAGACACCGCTTGGAAGAGAAATTGCAGATCTTTTGCTGGCGGTCAACAGACCTTATGGAAAATCAGATTATATCCCTTGTATTTGCTGGGGGCGCAATGCAAGATATGCGTCCGGATTTGAAGTGGGAGCGCATGTCCAGGTGCTTGGAAGGATCCAGAGCAGGGAGTACATAAAAAAGATATCGGAAATCGAGACAGAAAAGCGTATTGCGTATGAAGTGTCCGTAAGTAAATTAGAGTATATGGAAGATTGACAGTATTCTCTATTGATGATAAAATCGGAACATAGGCAGATAAAGTAAGGAGGATTACGATGGCTATTTTTACAGGAGCAGGAGTGGCGATTGTTACGCCATTTCATGCAGATGGAAGTGTAAATTATGAAAAATTAGATCAGTTAATTGATTACCATTGCGAGAATGGAACAGATAGTATTATTATATGCGGAACAACAGGTGAGTCTGCAACGATGACGGAAAAGGAACATATAGAAGTGATCAAACATACGATTGATCATACGAAAAAACGTATTCCGGTCATTGCGGGAACCGGTTCCAACAGTACACATACAGCAATCGAGTTGTCAAAGGAAGCCGCAGAATATGGGGCAGACGGACTTTTGATCGTGACACCGTATTATAACAAGGCAACACAAGAGGGGCTTTATGAACACTATAAAGCGGTTGCGAAAGAAGCGAAAGCACCGATCATCATGTATAGCGTGGCAAGCCGTACCGGTTGTAATATCGAATCTTCAACGGTGGCAAGACTCGTAAAAGATGTGGACAATATTGTTGCGATCAAGGAAGCATCTGGAAATATTTCTCAGGTTGCAGACATTATGCAAAAAACTGATGGGAACGTTGATTTGTATTCCGGAAATGACGATCAGATTGTACCGCTTTTATCACTTGGTGCAAAAGGTGTTATTTCTGTATTATCCAATGTGGCGCCAAAAGAAACACACGATATTTGTGAGATGTTCTTTAAAGGAGATTTGGAAGGAAGCTTGAAACTTCAGTTAAAAGCATTGCCGCTGATCCATCAACTGTTCAGCGAAGTGAATCCGATTCCGGTAAAGAAGGCCATGAATCTTCTTGGATGGGAAGTCGGCGGGCTGCGTATGCCGCTTACCGAATTGACGCCGGCACATACAGAGACGCTGGCACAGGCGATGAAAGAATTTGGAATTATGTAGTTAGTTGGGGACGTACACTTTTGGAAAAAGGCGGCGTCCCTTTTTGAGAACAGGGATATCTTTTTTTAAGGATGCCCGGGATTAAGAAAAAGGAGTACGGATATTATGATAAGAATGATTATGCACGGATGTAATGGACATATGGGCCAGGTAATTACAAAACTTGTAAAGGATGACAAAGAGTGCCAGATGGTAGCAGGGGTTGACCGCTATATGGGAATCGAAAATGATTATCCGGTGTTTGAGACGATTGAAAAATGTGATGTAGATGCCGATGTGGTAATTGATTTTTCTAATTCAGGAGCAGTAGATGGACTTCTTGATTATTGTGTGGAAAAAAATCTTCCGGTTGTGCTTTGTACGACAGGACTTTCACAGGAACAGATTGAGAAGGTGGAAAAAGCAAGTGAAAAGACAGCGGTACTTCGTTCTGCAAACATGTCTCTTGGAATTAATATGTTAATGAAACTTTTAAAAGAGGCGGCAAAAATTCTTGCTCCGGCGGGATTTGACATTGAACTTGTGGAAAAACATCACAATCAGAAATTAGATGCGCCAAGCGGCACGGCGCTTGCACTTGCAGATTCCGTAAATGAAGCGCTTGACAATGAATATAATTATGTTTATGACAGAAGTCAGGTGAGAGAAAAACGAAACAAAAAAGAGATTGGAATTTCTGCGGTGCGCGGCGGTACGATTGTAGGCGAGCACGAAGTGATTTTTGCCGGTGCAGATGAAGTGATCGAGTTCAAACATACGGCATATTCCAAAGCAGTATTCGGCAAAGGTGCGATTGAAGCAGGCAAGTTTTTAAGCGGAAAGCCAGCCGGACTTTATGATATGAGTGATGTGATCCAGTTCTAAAAATTTGCAGCAGTTTTGCCATATACAAAGCACACAAAAAATTTGAAGTATATTTCTCCAATTTTTGCAGATATTAGTATCAGAACGTATGATATTACGTATTTTCACTGCGATAGAAAAGGAGAAATGATGATGAAAAGAATGAAAAAAGGTATTTTAATCATGCTTTGCATGGGAGTGATCTGCGGAGTTACAGCTTGCGGCGAAAGAAGCGATAATAACGATAACATGAACGGAGCAACTTCCGGAGAGCAAAGAAATGAGAATTATGACAACAGGGATGATAACCTTTTGGATGATACGGGAGATGCAATCCGGGATGGTGTAGATGATGCAGGAGATGCGATCCGAGATGGTGTGGAAGATATCGACAATGCGGCAGAAGATGGTATGAATGATGTAAAAGAAGGCGTGAATGGAACACGTAATAATAACGTAGATGGTACAAGATAGAGATGGGGATGCGAGTACGCATCCTCTTTTTTGCTGCTAAGCATGCCAAAATGTCTTGATAATATCGAGTATCGATGATATACTGAAGATAACAATATCGATACTCGATAATAAAGGGATTTCGGAAGTGAGGTGTGCTTTATGAAGACGAAAAAGAGGGTGCTGCAAAGATTTGAATACAGGGAGTGTGATGAATTTGCGGCGTATTTGCATGAACAATCCCTGGCAGGGTGGCATTTTAAGGGGTGGCATTTGGGGCTTATTTTTGAAAAAGGAGAGCCGGAAGATATTTACTATCAGGTAGAAGTGTTTCCGAAAGGGAAAGACCAGGATATGAAACCCGAGGATGATACAAAGGAATATGCAGAGTATTGCGAAGCAGCAGGATGGAAATTCATAGATAGTCAAGGAAAGTTCTGTGTATTTATCAGGGAAAAAGAAGATGCCGTACCTATTGTAGAACCAAAAGAGCGATTCTGCAACGTGAAAGCCGCAGAGCGAGGAAATTGGCTTAGACAATATGGGATAATGTTTTTTATGGTAGTTTGGCATGGCGCACTGGGGTGGTTGGCATCATTTGAAAATGTTGTTTTCGAAAATGCATGGATCTTTGTGTGTGTGGTTTGCCTGATAGCAAGCATAGTTGGAGTGGTAGAAGGCATATGGTTGTTGGGATGGGAGAAGCAGATGAAGAAGCAGTTGGCTGCTGGTGAAATTCCGGAATATAAAAGGAAGACAAGGCACAATAGTATAGTACGCTTATTCCTGATCTTGGTTTTAGCAGCAGCAACGGTGATGTTATGGATTGGAAATGAAAGGATGGAGTTCTGGACAGTCATCATTACGCTGGGCTGCAGTTTGATTATCGCAGTTTTAGTGGCGCTTTTAAAGCCGTCAAGGCTTAGTTATGATATATTTTCGTGGATATCAGGTTTTGCCGTAATTGCAATCTGTATTTTTCTCGTTCCGGCGATATTTATTTCCAATGGGAGAGGGAGACAAGCAGAGCTTGGCTTGGAAGATATTCCGTTTTCTTTGAAGGATATGAGGAGGTTAGATGTGCCTGAGGACGTAGGCGGAACGCATCGAGAAAGTATTTTGGGCTCCAAGACTAGCTGTTATGTGACCTGTGAAGAAGAGGGTTCTTCAAATGAAAAAATAAATTTCATTCACTATGATTACATAGAGAGCGATTATCAATGGGTGTTGGAACGGATTTGGGAATTGAATAAAGAAAACATGAAAGAGGCAAGTGACTGCAGTGAAGCATGGCATGCACTGGAGGCCAGGCAAAGAGAAGGGAGTTATTATATAAAATATGACGATAAACTCCTGAAAATTTATATAGGCCGTCCGTTAAGTGCAGAAGAGATAGAAGCAGTCTGTCGGAAGATAGGGGTAGCGTGATGGCACGGGAACAATTTCAAACATTGACGGAACCGATGTATTATATCTTGCTGGCGTTGATGGAAGAATGCTGTGGTGTAGATGTGATGGAAAAAGTGCAGCAACTATCCGGCAAAAGAGTAAAGGTGGGACCGGGAACACTGTATGCGATGCTATCGAAATTTGAAGAGAACGAAGTGATTCGGTTAACCGCAGAAGAAGGACGCCGCAAATCCTATATCGTGACACAAAAAGGAATTGGGATGCTGCAAGAAGAATATGAACGGTTAAAAATGATGGTAGAAGATGGTGCGCAGTATTTGCAAGGAAGACTTGAACAATTTTAAGAATATCTCTATAATGAGACATCATATGGAAAGAAGGGCAATAAGATGAAATTTACAAAAATGCAGGGACTTGGTAATGATTATGTTTATGTGAATGGATTTACAGAAAGTGTGGAGAATAAGGAAGAAGCAGCAAGGCTGTTAAGTGACCGACATTTTGGAGTGGGTTCGGACGGTTTGATTCTGATTAATCCGTCGGAAGTGGCAGATTTTGAGATGGAGATGTATAATGCGGATGGTTCACGGGGAAAGATGTGCGGAAATGGTATTCGATGCGTGGCAAAGTATGTGTATGATTATGGGCTCACAGACAAGACAAAGATATCCGTAGAGACATTGGGAGGCATTAAATACCTAGATCTTACGGTGGAAGATGGAAAAGTAGTGCTTGTGAGAGTGGATATGGGAGAGCCGATTCTGGAAGCGGATAAGATACCGGTTGCTGCAGGGAAAGAAAAGGTGATCGATGAGCCGATCGTGGTGGAGGAAAAAGAGTATCGGACAACTTCTGTGTCCATGGGCAATCCGCATACGGTAGTCTATATGGATGAGATTGCAACGCTCGATTTGGAAAAAATCGGGCCGGGATTCGAATGTCATCCTTGGTTTCCGGATAGAGTGAATACGGAATTTGTAAAAGTGATAGATGATACGCTTTTGGAGATGCGTGTGTGGGAAAGAGGCTCCGGTGAGACGCTCGCCTGTGGTACCGGAGCGTGTGCGGTGGCAGTAGCAAGTATTCTGAACGGCTTGGCGAAACGTGAGGTGACGGTACGGCTTCTTGGCGGGGACCTTAAGATTGAATGGGACGAGAAGACGAATCATGTTTTCATGACCGGACCGGCAGCGGTAGTGTTCGATGGAGAGATTGCACTTATATGAAATTGGAAGGAACGTCCATAAAACAGGACTTTTTGAAATTTATTATCCCATCTGTCATTGCACAATGGGTATTCACCTTATATACGATGATAGATGGGGTATTTGTGGCGCGAGGAGTATCGGAGATCGCGCTGACGGCGGTAAATATTTCCTTTCCGTTTGTGGCAGCGTTGTTCTCGATTTCTTTGTTGTTTGCGGTAGGAACATCAACGGTAGTTGCGATTTTGCTTGGCGAGGGCAAGCAAAAAAGAGTAAATGAAGTATTTACCCAGAATATCACAGTACTTGTGGTAGTATCACTGGCGATCACGACTGTGGTTTTGCTGAATTTGGAAGGGTTCGCGAAATTTCTTGGGGCTACGCAAGGTTCGCTTCCTTATGTGAAGGAATATATCGGTTCCTTAGTGCCTTTTGCGGTTGCGTTTATTCTTTCCTATTCTTTTGAAATTTTGATTAAAACGGATGGCTATCCCCAAAAAGCAACGGCAATTGTTGTGGTCGGGGCGGTTATGAATTGTATTCTGGATTATCTTTTTGTAATCGTTTTTTGGTGGGGAGTATCGGGAGCGGCGGTTGCAACGGGCATTTCACAAGTGTTTGTGATCGTGTTGTATTTATGGCATTTCTTAGGGCCAAAAGCAACACTGCGCTTCACAAAATTTAGATTAGACTTAAAGCTTATCGGAAGGGAATTCAGAAATGGTCTTTCCTCTGGTGTCACGGAAATGTCTGCAGGAATTATCGTATTCTTTTTTAATCTTGCCATTACGCGTTATATCGGAGAGGATGCATTGGTAAGTTATACCATCGTCTCTTATATTAATTCTATCGTAGTAATGTCTATGACTGGAATTGCGCAGGGAAGTCAGCCGTTGATTAGCTATTATCATGGAAAAAAAGAAACTGCAACATGCAGAAAATTACTAAGATATGGTTTGATATCAGCAGCGGTGTTTTCGCTGGCATCAGTCGCTATCTGTGTATTTGGAGCGAAAGGAATTGTTTCACTTTTTGTATCGGCAGAATTGTCTGAGCTTCGAAGCTACTCGGCAAATGTTTTGCAGATATTTAGTTTATCTTTTTTGATTGCAGGATATAACGTTGTGGTCGGAGGATATTTTACATCAATTGAATATGCTTATTCGGCGATAATCATTACATTGGCAAGAGGATTTGTGACACTTCTTAGTGCCTTAGCGCTGATGATCGCAATATTTGGCGGGAGAGGCATTTGGTGGGCTCCACTGGTGTCGGAAATCGTGTGTCTTGTACTTACGGCAGCGTTGTTTCGGCGCTATCGAAAAAGAAAATAGAAGAGAAAAGAAGAGAAAAATATGCCTGAAATTGTCGAGGGAAGTTCGTTGACATTTCAGGCGCATTTGTTATAATTTATGTATCGGCTCACAAGTCTGGGAGCTTGTATTCTTGATTTTATCTAAGATATCCAGAAGATATCAACATATCCTATATTATATTTTCGCGACGAATTCCCGGTTATGGAATGCATATTTGAATGAGGAGGTGGAAGGTACTTTGTGTCCTGTTGACACCAAAATTGTAAAGAAGGTATTACAGACGTATAAGAAAAGACTTTTGCAGATTCATGAAAGAATGCTGGAATTGTATGAAGAAGTCCAGAATCTGGAATCGTGTATGATGTCTATGGAAGATTCCTTTAAAATACATGAGAATACAGAAGAGAAAGAGCTAAGAGGTTTGCTTTTAAGACATAAAAATTTTGTGGAAATGCAAATTTTTGAAGTTTATTTAGAGATGCACAAGCTAAATGAAGAGGAGGAAAGTATCCATAGGATCTGGCGTTGTTTCCAGGCACTGGAAGAAAAGGAAAAGAATGTTTTGAGGCAAATATATGTAGAGGGAAACTCTTACAAAGAGGCGGAGATTGCAAGCAAAGTGTCACATAAAACATTTGAAACCATGAGAGCGAATGGGGTGAGACGGATCATAGAATGGTATCAGAGTGATTTGAGCAATGAAGAAATTATCTGTAAGAAAATGCAGAATCAGTCGGAGACGCAAGGCGAATAAGACAAACTTGGAATGTATATATTATATAAACATGTGTCTGGAGTTTCTCGATGGAATTTTGGAAAAAATACAGATTTATGATGTTTCTTATGTTAGTAATGGTTGTGGCAGCCGGGAGATATATGACGGGAATCATACATGTTACCAACAATGTGAATGGAAAAGAGCTTCCGATCTACTCCGTGGAAACGGAAAAAAAGCAGGTTTCGCTTACGTTTGATGCGGCTTGGGGAAATGAAGATACCGATACTATACTTGATATTTTGAAAAAACATAATTTGCATGTGACATTTTTTATGACCGGAGGATGGATGGAGAAGTATCCGGAAGATGTGAAGAAGATTTATGAAGCGGGGCATGATGTCGGAAATCACAGTGAGACGCATAGGAATATGAGTCAGCTTTCGGTAAAAGAGCAAAAAGAAGAGATAATGATTCCGCATCAGAGAATAAAAGAGCAGCTAGGGATAGAGATGAATCTGTTTCGGATGCCATATGGTGACTACAATAACGAAGTGGTTCTGAACGTACGGGAATGTGGATACGAACCAATCCAATGGTCGGTAGACAGCCTGGACTGGAAAGATTATGGTGCGGACAGCATTGTGAATACGGTGCTGAACCATGAAAGCCTGACAAATGGAGCTATCATACTTTGTCATAATGGAGCGAAGTATACGAAAGATGCGCTGGAAAGGTTAATCGTAGGGCTTGAGGAAAAGGGATACGAGATTGTGCCGGTATCGAAGTTGATTTACAAAGGCAGCTATCATATGGATGTGAGCGGAAGACAGATCAAAGATTAAAAGAGTGTTTGATTGAAGCACAATGGAGGAAAATATAGGATTATGATCGATGATATGTATGTAAAGAAGGTTCTGTGTGAACGAAACAAGAGACGCATGGAAATACATAAGAGAATCATGGAGTTATATGGAGAAATGCAAGATTCCGATGATATGATACGCTCAATGACTGCTTCAAAGCTATCCTATGATTGGGAAAGAAGAAAAGGCGCTGTGAAAAAGGATTTGGGAGACTGGCTTTTCTTGCATAAGCAACTTATAAAAAATCAGAACAGAGAAATCGAGGTTGAACTTTGGAATCTTACGCAGGAAGAAGAACGAATGAATCGTATCTGGGTGTGTTTTCGAACATTAGAAGGGAAAGAACAAGAATTTTTACAGAAGCTCTATGTAGAAGGGCGTGCATATAAAGATGTAGAAAGGGAAAGCGGGCTGTCTCATAAATCGTTTGAAACAATTAGGGCAAAAGGCGTAAAGAGAATCATACAGTTGTATGAATCTGAAATGAGTAATCAGGAAATCATAGAACAAAGTAGGCAAGCCCATTTCAACTCCCAAGCCCCTCACTCATGAGGGGCTTGCACGCTTTGCGCGCCGAGCGTGGTCAGCTTTTGCTGACTGCTTCCGCTCACGCGAGTGCGTATCCTCCCGGAGGGGTTTATGATGTAGGAAAGTACGAACTTTCCTATATCAAAATAAAAGGATTGCAATATCTGCAATCCTTTTAGTGTGTACTTTGACGCTAGTCGGAGTGACGTGATTCGAACACGCGACCTCTACGTCCCGAACGTAGCGCTCTACCAAGCTGAGCCACACTCCGAAGAGCTACGGGTAAAGGACTCGAACCTTTACTAACAGAGTCAGAGTCTGCTGTGCTGCCATTACACCAACCCGCATCATCTCTGTTCGGCTTTCGCAACGAACAAACTTATTATATCAAATCCTAAAAAAAAATCAAGCCCCTTTTTGGAAAATTTATGACTAAAATGTGGTGTGATATGTGCGTAACTTTTGTGAAAAGTATACAAAGAACGGTTGCTGAAAATTTTCTGTTTTTCAAAGAAAAAGCTTACAAATTATCAGAAAAGAGTTATAATGGATATAACGAAACTATATGACTTGCAGAGTTGAAAGTAAGGAGATGATTATGATGACGGATAATATTATTATCACGATTGGAAGACAGTTTGGAAGCGGCGGACACGAGATTGGAAATAAACTGGCAGAAAGGCTGGATATTCCATTGTATGATCACAATCTGATGCGCATGGCAGCAAAGGAACTGAATCTGGATGAGGGAATGGCGAAAGAGGCCGATGAGACGATGCTTGGGAAATTTTTATCAGCATATGTAGTAGGAATCGGAAGCTATACGATGTTTATGGACGGAAAAGAAGGAACAGAACCAATCAGTGACAGAATGTATGCAAGCCAGACAGAGTTGATTAAAAAGTTGGCGAAGAGAAGTTCTTGTGTCATTGTTGGAAGATGTGCAGATTATGTGTTGGGGGATTACTCCAATTGTCTCAATACATTTATTTATGCATATGAAGAGGAAAGAATCCGCAGAATCATGAGAATCTATGAACTTACTGAAAAGGAAGCAAAAGATAAGATAAGGAAAGTAGACAGAGAACGAAAACTTTATTATGAGGCACATACTGGCAGGAAATGGGGCAGCATAGAGGCACATCAAATGTTGCTTAACAGCAGCCTTTTAGGGGTAGAAGGCGTGGTCGATATTTTGGAAGCGATATATCGCAGGAAAATGGCAGAGAAAACGGATTAGGGACTTTCCTAATCCGTTTTATATCCGTATTATAAGAGAATCAATAAATTGTGGGAGAGAAAGTGATGGCAGTAAAAAGGAAAGCTTACAAAAGAATTTTTTTGATCGTAATAGATTCATTGGGCATTGGTGCGGCAAAGGACGCGGAGCAATTTGGAGATGCAGGAGCAGATACGCTTGGCCATATCGTAGAACATGTAAAGGACATTCAGATACCGAATTTAAGAAAAATGGGGCTTGCCAATCTGCATCCGTCGCAATACCTGGAAAAGGAGAAAGAGCCGATAGCTTGTTATGCAAAGCTTCATGAGAAAAGCTGCGGAAAAGATACGATGACGGGGCACTGGGAGATGATGGGTCTGCATATCACAGCCCCCTTTTTGACATTTACGGAACATGGGTTTCCGGAGGAATTGATAGAGGAACTGGAAAAAAGATGCGGCAGAAAAATAATCGGAAATAAGAGTGCCAGCGGAACAGAAATTCTGGAGGAGCTTGCCGAAGAGGAGATTGCGACAGGTCATATGATCGTCTATACTTCTGCAGATTCTGTATTGCAGATTTGCGGAAATGAAGAAACATTTGGTTTGGAAGAATTATACCGCTGCTGCGAAATTGCAAGGGAATTGACAATGAGACCGGAATGGAAGGTAGGCAGGGTGATTGCAAGACCATATACAGGCATGAAAAAAGGAGAATTCAAAAGAACGGCAAACAGACACGATTATGCATTGAAACCTTATGGGAAGACAGTGTTAAATGCATTAGAAGAAGCAGGTTATGATGTGATTTCGGTTGGGAAGATCAATGATATTTTTGCCGGAGAGGGGATTACAAGAGCATATAAATCTCAGTCCTCCGTACATGGGATGGAGCAGACAATCGAGATTGCGAAAGAGAAATTTTCGGGACTTTGTTTCGTGAATCTTGTGGATTTCGACGCCGTATGGGGACATAGAAGAGATGTATATGGATATGCAAAAGAGCTGGAGAAGTTTGACAGAAAACTGGAAGAATTGTTGACGGTTTTAACAGAAGAGGATTTGCTTATGATTACGGCAGATCATGGTACCGATCCAACATACAAAGGAACAGATCACACGAGAGAAGATGTTCCGCTGCTTATATATTCAAAGGAAATGGAAAAAGGCGGACAGATGGAAGAGCAGGAGACTTTTGCAGTGATTGGAGCAACGATTGCCGATAATTTTGATATAAAAATGCCAGAAGGAACGATTGGTCGTTCTATCTGGCAATGAAAACCTATTTATTTTTGCGGGATGGCTCTTTTTAAAATCGGACCAAGTATACTGGCTGTGATAATTTTTATGGCATCTCCGATAAGGTATGGCAATACGCCTGCAGCAAGTGCTGCAAAGAAGGAAAGATTTGCCATTTTTGCAAGCCAGATTGTACCAAAGAGATACAGGATGGCCGTTCCGATCACCATGCCGAGGATGGACCAGAGTTTATGCATACGAAAATGATGGATAAACCAGCTGCTTATAACAATAAGGAAAAGATATCCAATTAAATATCCTCCGGTTGGACCTGCAAGCTTTCCAAAGCCCCCGGAAAAACCAGAGAAGACCGGAAGACCGATAAAACCAAGGAAAAGATAGACAAGGCAGCTAATCAGTCCATGTACGGGGGTTAAAATATATGCCATGATATAAAGTACTAATGTGGCAAAGGAAAGCGGCACCAGGCTTATCGGAAGCGGTATGGCAAGGGGACTGAAAATGCACATGAGTGCAGTCATCAGTGCAATGGATACCATTGTATGGATTGGTTTTGCAGAGGATTGAGGTTTCATTTTAAGCATTCCTTTCTTTGCGAATATATCAGTTGTTTCAGTTTCGACTTTGACTTTTCTATTATAGAGAAAATTATCAGAAAATACAAACAGAAAATTTTACAATTCACGCAGAAATGATTGAATAAAAATTAGAAAACTCATAAAATAAATGAAAGAAAATCTATAGACGAGGGGGGGAAGTCATATGGGTAGAAGATGTAGCCTTTGCGGCGGAAAAATGTCTGGGAAGCGTTGTACAGAGTGTGGGCTTGATAACTCCATCAATGACCGAAACCGTATGAGAAATGTGCGTTTGGAACACCCGGTATCAGAGAAGCGTGTTTCTGTACAAAAAAAAGAAATTGATGTAGGAAAGAATGTTGTTCAAAGGAATAACAGCAAAAATAGTCATGGTGCAAAGAATAAAAAATCTGGCAAGGCGGCTAGGATTATCACAATTCTTTGTGCTGTTATCCCGTTGCTGATCGCATTTGTCCCAGACATTGTAAAACTGTTTTCGACAATGGGAACAGGGACGCCGGAAGCAGTTATGGAGTATGAATATGATGAATACGAATGGGTGACAAGAGAGATACCACAAGAAGGAGAAGGCTTTGCAGGTGCGTTTGCAGGCGGTGTCTATAAGGTAGGTGTACATATACCGGAAGGCATTTATGAGATACAAATTCTAAAAGGAATCGGCGGCATTGATGTGAAAGATGACGAAAATTCTATTTATATATATCGGAGCATGGGAGACGAAGGAGACGTAGCCGGATATGAAGATATCCGTTTATATAATGGGGCACAAGTCAGAGTAGACAGTGGCACAATAATACAGTTTGTGACCGAGAATGCACAGCCGCTTGTTCAGGAATGTCTGGAGAATCCGCTGAAAGACAATTATGTATTGGATCATACTGTTACGGTAGGGATGGATGGACCAGCTCCGGGTATTTATGATATCAGATGGGAAAAAGGTTCCGGATGGATTGAATATATGATGCCACAATGGGATTACAGCCAGACAATTTTTCTCAATAATTACTATTATAATGGGGATGGAACCGCAGAACAGAACCCAGATCCGGTATATAAAAATGTAGTGCTGCCGGCAGGAATGGAACTTATAGTAGAAGACGAGGCAAAATTTACATTGATTCCAAGCGAAGGGTATTATGAAGAAAATATAGATAGTTATTATGAAGAATATTAAATATCGATTTAGACAGGATTTTATCATATTCGCGCAGAAATAGTTGCATAAAAGCAAAAGAAGGCATACGATAAGCAAAAGAAAACGAAAGGAGGGACTGTAATGGGAATGATAGACGCAACGACGATGATGCTTATCTGGCTGGCACTGGTAATTGTTTTGATCGTAATTGAAATATTTACGGTGGGACTTACTACAATATGGTTTGCAGGCGGAGCGCTGGCAGCGATTGTGATCAATCTGCTAGGATTAGGAATGGTTTGGCAGATTATTGCATTCTTAGTTGTATCCGGCGTACTGCTGTTTTTTACAAGACCGTGGGCACTTAAGTATATCAATTCGAATCGTGTGAAAACGAATTACGAAGGTGTGATCGGTAAGGTGATTAGAATTACCGAAATCGTAGATAATATGAACCAGACAGGAAAGGCAGTTGTAAATGGTCAGGAATGGTCGGTCCGTTCAGAACAAGATAAGGTCATATTAGGAGAAGGAACTTTGGCGAAAGTAGTCAAGATTGAAGGCGTAAAACTAATTGTAAGAGTATATGAGGAGGAATAAGTTATGATGAAGTTTAATGTAGGAGCGCTTGTTGGCGGAACACTTTTATTAATTGCGATTATTATTGTTATCTCTTGTATCAAGATCGTACATCAGGCACAGGCGCTTGTTGTGGAAAGACTTGGTGCATATCAGGCAACTTGGAGTGTGGGAATCCACTTTAAGATTCCGATTATTGAAAGAGTAGCAAGAAGGATTGATTTAAAAGAGCAGGTAGTGGATTTTGCACCACAGCCGGTAATCACAAAAGATAATGTTACAATGCAGATTGACACGGTTGTATTTTATCAGATTACGGATCCGAAGTTATTCTGTTATGGAGTAGCAAATCCGATTATCGCGATTGAAAATTTAACAGCAACAACACTTCGTAATATCATCGGTGATATGGAATTGGATCAGACGCTTACATCCAGAGAGACTATCAATACGAGAATGCGTTCTGAACTTGATGTGGCGACAGACCCTTGGGGAATCAAAGTAAACCGTGTAGAGCTTAAGAATATTATTCCACCGGCAGCGATTCGTGACGCGATGGAAAAACAGATGAAGGCAGAGCGTGAGAGACGTGAGGCAATCCTTCGTGCAGAAGGTGAGAAGAAGTCTACCGTGCTTGTTGCAGAAGGTAACAAACAGTCCGTTATTCTTGAAGCGGAAGCGGAGAAACAGGCAGCAATTCTTCGGGCAGAGGCGCAGAAAGAAAAGATGATCCGCGAGGCAGAAGGTGAGGCAGAAGCAATCCTGAAAGTTCAGCAGGCAAATGCAGATGGTATCCGTTTCCTGAAAGATGCAGGAGCAGATCAGGCAGTACTTACTATGAAGAGCTTAGAGGCATTTGAAAAGGCAGCGGATGGCAAGGCAACAAAGATTATTATCCCATCTAAGATTCAGGAAGTTGCAGGGCTGGTACAGTCTGTAGCTGAAATCGCGAAAAGTGCGGACCAAAAGCCAAACACATAAAATATAAAACGACAGAAAAAATGGCGTTAGTTCCAAAGGAGAGTACGAGTGCGGATATTAGTTTTAGAAGATCAAAAAGAAAGTAAAGACGCATTGCTGAGGATACTGGGAGAGATTTCTCCCAGTATTCAGGTTATAGGTGTATCTTGTATTGAGAAAGCAAGAGAGTATCTTGCAAGAAAAGAAAGAATAGATTTGTTTTTGCTGGATGTGAATTTGATTGAACATGACAAAGAGGATGTTTCCGGGATTACCTTTGCTATGGAGATAAGGGAACAGATAAGATATGAATTTACCCCAATTGTGATGATCACGTCTGTGCCAGGTATGGAGATGGAAGCATATCGGAAAATACATTGTTATCAATATATTTTGAAGCCGTTTGAGCGCAGAGAAGTGGAGGCGGTTGTAAAAAAAGTAATGATGCATACAAAGGCAGAAGAAGGAAAATATATTGTCATTAAAAAAGATGGTATTAATTATAAAGTTCCAATCCGGGAAATTGTTTATATCCGAGCAGTACCTCGGGGAATCTGTATTTATATGAAAAAAGATTCTATGGAAGTAAAATATGTGTCCATCAAACAGATCCTGGAAAAACTTCCGAAGGAAGAGTTTCTGCAGTGCCACAGAATGTTCGTGGTACATAAACCGTATATCGAATATTATGATCTGGTGAATCGCATTATTAAGATGAAGTATTGCAGTGAAATGATTGATATCGGGGTGACCTATAAAGAGGAAATCAGAGGACAAATGGATGATTAGCAAGGGGAAAAAGTTCTTTTATCGTATATTTTGCATACTGGCGCTTTTGATCGCAATCTATCTTCTTGTAGACTTGAAAGTAACCCGAACCTTAGATCCGCGTATTTTATTGCTGTTTCTGCTGCTTTTCGTGATGGTTGTATGGGGAATCATTGACTGGAAAATGAATTATGATGTGATTCGCAAGCAGGAAGAAGAACTGAAAATGTATCAGCTTTATATTCAGCCGTTGGAAGAGCTGGTAAAGGAGATCAGGGCGAGACAGCACGAATTTGACAATCATATGAATGCAGTACTCAACATGCATTTAACGGTGGACAATTATAAAGAATTGGTGGAGCGGCAGTCATTATATATCAAAGAAGCAATTGATACGGATGCGAAAGAGTATTTGTCATTGCTTCGGATCAGTGATAAAATCCTTGCAGGCTTTCTGTACAGTAAAATTATTAGTGCAAAAGGAAATGCCCGTACCATTTTGGATGTCAGACAGACAGAGATTGTATCAAAAGTATCAGAGCATGATGTTATTGAAATGATAGGGATTCTGATTGATAATGCCTATGAGGCATGTACCGGAGAAAATCAGAAAGTGATCATATCATTGGATTCCATAGAAGACAGAATTGTATTTGAAGTAAAGAATGAAGTGTTTGATGTGGAAATGAGTGATATCCAGAAGTTTTTTGTGAAAGGCTGGTCGACAAAAGAAAAAAACGGAAGCAGGGGGTTAGGATTATACCGTGCCAAACAGCTTGCGGATAAAACAAAAAGCGAGATCACGGCAAGCTTGGAAACAATAGAAGGAAAGAAATATATAAGTTTTCATGTAATGATCTAAATAAATCGGGGACGCAGACTTTTTAATGCTGCGTCCCCGATTTGGTATATAATAGGTTTTAAACTTCCGGTACGATATATTCTAAAACATGGTCATCCATGACATAGCCGTTTCCGATATCGGTTACTTCATCTCTTACGATTTCAAATCCCCAATGTTTATAGACGTCTAAGGAATGTGTGTTGTATTTGTTGCAGGTGAGCCAGATCTTCTTAACTCCTTTTTCCTGACAGATTTTTACGAGTTCGTTGAAGGTGTTTGAGCTTAAGTGCTGGCCTCTTGTTTCATTTAAAAGATAAAGTTTACTTAAGAACATGGCGCCATCTTCGATATGGTATCCGGTATAACCACTCATCATATAATGGGCGTCGGAGATTAGATAGTATTCATAGCCGTCAGCGATTTGCTGTTTCAATGCATCGTAGGACTGGAATTTTTCTAACATGTAGTCAATTTGTGGTTTGCTGAGGATGGAAGGAAAATATTCATTCCAGATTTCTTCGGCAAGGGATGCTATCCCGAAAATTTCAGCGTCGTTTACTGCAGGAATTAATCTGATTTTTTTCATTTGCTGTGCTCTCCTTTTTGTTTCTTTTTATACTTTTTAAATAACAATATAAATGATATGATATGATTATATAAAAAATGGACAAAAGATACAACAAAAGATTTTCACCGGAGGATAGTATGAATAGTTTTGTGACATTACGTGATGTGAAAAAAATATATCAGATGGGTGAGGTTAAGATTGCGGCAGCAGATGGGATCAGCTTTGGAATTGAGAAGGGAGAGTTTGCTGTGGTAGTGGGACCGAGCGGTGCAGGTAAGACGACGGTTCTTAACATTCTCGGAGGCATGGATACGGCAACCAGCGGCGAGGTCTGGGTCGATGGAATCGAGATTACCGGATATACCAACCGTCAGCTGACGGCATACCGAAGAGATGACATTGGATTTGTATTCCAATTTTATAATCTGATTCCGAACCTGACTGCAAAAGAAAATGTGGAATTGGCGCTTCAGATTTGCAAGGACCCGCTGGATGCAAAGAAAGTCCTTGAAGAAGTCGGATTAGGGGAAAGACTGGATAATTTTCCGGCACAGTTATCGGGAGGGGAACAACAGAGAGTTTCCATCGCAAGAGCGCTTGCGAAAAATCCTAAATTATTGCTGTGTGATGAGCCGACGGGAGCCCTCGATTACAATACCGGAAAGTCTATTTTGAAACTGCTGCAGGATACGTGCCGCAGGAAAGGGATGACGGTTGTGTTGATCACGCATAATTCTGCGATTGCGCCGATGGCCGATAAAGTAATTAAAGTGAAGAATGGAAAAGTAGCGAGTCTGGTCATCAATGAGAATCCGATTCCGGTGGAGACTATAGAGTGGTAATGAAGAATATACGATAGAAGAAAAGTGAGAATGCGGATATGAAAAAGAGAGCAGTCAGGAAAGATTTTTATATGGAAATCAAAAAAAGTATGGGGCGTTTTCTATCCATATTTTTTATCGTTGCGCTTGGAGTGGCATTTTTTTCCGGAATTCGTGTGTCGGAACCAGATATGAGGCTTACAGGAGATGCATATTTTGACAACTATGATCTGATGGATATCAAGGTACAAGGAACATTTGGAATCACACAAGAGGACGTGTCTGCATTAAAGCGGATGGAGCAAGTAGCATATGCAGAGCCCGGATACAGCGTGGATGTACTTTTGACAGATTTGGATGAAAGCCAGCATGTGGTACATGTAGAATCCATCCTGAAAGATATGAATGAGATTATTGTACAAGAAGGAAGACGTCCCGAAAAAGAAGGCGAGTGTATTGTAGACATGGATCTTCTGGAATCTACGGGATATGAGATTGGCGATATGATTACATTGGAATCCGGTAATGAGGAGGGATTAGAGGATACCCTAAAGACGACACAGTTTCGGATCGTCGGTGCAGGAAGCAGCCCGGTCTATGTATCGTTAGGACGTGGTACGAGTCTTATCGGAACGGGAGAAGTCAGTGGATTCGCAGCAATTCTTCCAGATAATTTTGCGTTGGAAGTATACACGGAAGTTTATGTACAGGTAGAAGGTGCGAAAGATAAGGTCGCATTTACAGAAGAATACAGTTCTCTGATTGACGAAATGACCGAGCAGATAGAGGGAATCAAAGACTTCCGCTGCAAGAAAAGATATGAGGACATCAGGGAAGAGGCAGAAAGTAAACTGGATGATGCAAAGAGCGATCTCGCAGATGGAAGGAAAAAAATAGAGGATGCCCAAAAAGAACTTATCGATGGAAAGGATGAAATCGAAAAGGCAAAAAGAGAGCTGGAAGATGGAAAGAGGGAATCCGAAGAAGCGTTAAATGCAGCGCTTTCGGAAATCAAAGAGGGCGAAGAAAAGATTCGGGATGCGAAGAATCAGGTAGCATCCGGCTGGGAGCAGTTAGAAATCGGCAAACGGACGCTGGCAGAAAAGGAAGCAGAGTTAGCAAAAGGAGAAACTCAGTATAAAGAGGGTGCCAAACAGCTTGCGGCAGGGAGAGAAGAATTAAGAGGAAAAGAAGAAGAATACCTTGCACAAGCCAATGCAGCAAGAGATGCTTTGGAGGAAGGAAGGCAAAAGCTGGAGGCTTGGATTACTCCACTTAAAGAAAAATTAGAGTTGCTGGTACTGGAAATCGAGCAGTTAAAGGCAGAGGGAAAGACAGAAGAGGCTGCAATGCAGCAGGCCATTTATGATCAGATAGCAGAACAGATGGAAGCGGCAGAGGCAGCTTATGAGGCACAGCGGCAGACGGTAGAGCAAGGACTTTTGGAAGGCGCTTCTGGGATAGAAGCAGCAAAAGTGGTTCTGAAAGAACGTGAAGAGCAACTGGAAGGGGTAAGGCAGCAGCTGGAGGTTGGAAAAGAAGAAATTGCAAAAGGCAAGAATAAGCTGGAAATCAGCAGGAATGATTTGATCGCAGCGGAAGATGAAATCAAGATCAATGAGGCAAAACTGGCAAAAGGCCGTATTGATTATGAGGCTGGCAAGAAAGAGGCAGAAGCGAAACTCGCTGATGGGGAACAAAAGATCAAAGAAGGAGAATCCGAATTAGAAGATGGTGAAAGAGAGCTAAAGAAAGGCGAGGAAGAATTAAAAGAAGGCGAACAAAAGGTTGCGGATGCAGAAACAGAAATTGCGAAGATTGAAATGCCAAAATGGTATGTACAGGATCGGGATTCATTGCCGGAACACAGCAGTTTCGGAGAGAACGCAGATCGTATGAAGGCAATCGGACAGGTCTTTCCGGTGTTATTCTTCCTTGTGGCGGCGCTTATCAGCCTTACGACGATGACGCGAATGGTGGAAGAGCAGAGAACACATATCGGTACGATGAAGGCATTAGGCTATGGGAAATGGACGATTGCAGGGAAGTATTTAAAATATGCCTTTCTTGCTACCGTTGGCGGCAGTATTCTTGGCGGTCTGATTGGCGAAAAAGTGATTTCTTATATTATTATCATTGCTTATAGAATTATTTATCCGCATATGGATACGATGGAGATTCCATATCAGGCAGGATATATCTTACAGGCGGGACTTGCAGCCCTGGCATGTACGATGCTTGCGACGATTCTGGCATGCTACAAAGAACTGGCAGCGCAGCCGGCAGTTCTGATGCGGCCGCCGGCACCGAAACAGGGAAAGCGTATTTTCATGGAACGAATTCCATTTATCTGGAATCATCTAAGCTTTATCTGGAAATCCACGATTCGTAATCTGTTCCGTTACAAAAAGAGATTTTTTATGACGGTATTTGGGATTGGCGGTTGTATGGCGCTTATGATCGTAGGCTTTGGATTGAAGGATTCTATTTTTGATGTAGGACAGCTGCAGTATAAGGAAATTCAGCTTTATGATGCGACCATTTATCTAAGAGACGATATTTCTTTGGAAGAAGAGGAAGCAATGTTTGCGGCGATTCACAGGGAGCAAGGAATCCAGGAGTATTCGAGAGGGCTTATTAAGAGCGCAGAAGGCAGCGAAGAAAAGGGGGCAAAAGATAAGGAAGAGCTTTATCTGTATGTTTATGAAAATATGGAACAGGTGGAGGATTTCCAGGTATTTCGTGACCGAGTAAGTCATGAAATGTATGAACTTACGGATGACGGTGTTATCTTGACCGAGAAAATGGCGAAGAACCTGAATGCAAAAAAAGGCAGCAGGATCTGGCTGACGTTGGATGGATCAGAAACAGAAGTGACAGTTACAGACATCTGTGAAAACTATATGAGTCATTATGTGTATATGACACCGAAGTTCTATGAAACTTTGTACAAAGAGAAACCAGAGTATAACAGCGTCGCTTTTAAGATGGAGGAGTATGATGAAGACGAGTTGTACGAGCTTGGAAAAATGCTTTTGAAAGAAGAAGGGGTATTAAATGTCAGTTACACAAGCAGTGTAAAGGATAAGCTTGACGACATGTTAAAAAGTCTTAATCTTGTAATCGTGGTACTCATCGTTTCAGCGGGAATGCTTGCATTTGTTGTATTGTATAATCTGAATAATATCAATATCAATGAAAGAAGACGTGAGCTTGCTACACTAAAGGTACTTGGCTTCTATGACGGGGAAGTAGGCGCATATGTATACCGGGAAAATATTTTGCTGACGTTAATCGGAGGTATTGCGGGTATTGTAATGGGCAAAATGCTTCATGGATTTATCATTGTAACGGTGGAAGTGGAGCAGGTAATGTTTGGACGTAATGTAGATTTGTCAAGTTTTCTTTATAGTTTCGCATTTACGATTGGATTCACTTGCTTCGTGAACTGGATCATGTATTTCAAATTAAAACGGATTAATATGGTGGAATCGTTAAAGAGCGTAGAATAATTTATGAAAAGTTTATAAAGTTCACAATTTTATTAGCACTCTATTTGAAAGAGTGCTAATTTTCTGTTGACAATTGGAAGATACCGTATTAAGATAATACATGTTAGATAAGGGCGGGTAAAATCGCCGGACGATATTTGAATATAGAAGGAGTTGTGAAATATGGAAACAAAACGTGGAAGCCTTTCCATTAACAGTGAAAATATTTTTCCGATTATTAAGAAATGGATGTATTCAGACCATGATATCTTCGTAAGAGAGTTGATTTCTAATGGCTGTGATGCAATTACAAAATTAAAAAAATTAGATATGATGGGTGAGGTTGAGATTCCGGATGATTGGAAGGCAAATATTCAGGTGATTGCCAATCCGGAAGAAAAGACATTGAAATTCATCGATAACGGTATCGGTATGACGGCGGATGAGGTAGAAGAATATATTACGCAGATTGCATTTTCCGGCGCTACAGAATTCCTGGAAAAATACAAAGATAAAACAAACGAAGATCAGATCATCGGGCACTTTGGACTTGGATTCTATTCCGCATTTATGGTAGCAGATGAAGTGCACATTGATACACTGTCATACAAGGATGGAGCACAGGCAGTACACTGGACATGTGATGGCGGTACAGAATATGATATGACAGACGGCAATAAGACGACTGTTGGAACGGAGATTACATTATTCTTAAATGAAGACAGTGTTGCATTTTCCAACGAATACCGTGTACGTGAGGTGCTTGATAAATACTGTGCATTCATGCCGGTGGAAATTTTCTTATCCAAAGCAAACGCAGAGCAGGAATATGAGACGATTGACGAAGAAGAACTTCGTGAGGATGATGTTGTCGTAGAGCGTATTCATGAAGAAGCGAAGATGGAAGAACAGGAAAATGAAAATGGCGAAAAAGAGATGGTAGAAGTCTCTCCGGCTTGTGATAAAGTAAAGATCAACAAGCGTCCGGTTGCCATCAACGACACAACGCCGCTCTGGGCAAAACATCCAAATGAATGTGAGAAAGACGATTATATTGAGTTCTACCGCAAAGTATTTATGGATTACAAAGAACCATTATTCTGGATTCATCTGAATATGGACTATCCATTTAACTTAAAAGGAATCTTGTATTTCCCGAAAATCAATACAGAATATGAATCGATCGAAGGAACCATCAAGCTTTACAATAATCAGGTATTTATCGCGGATAATATCAAAGAAGTCATTCCGGAATTTTTGATGCTTTTGAAGGGTGTGATTGATTGTCCGGACCTTCCATTAAACGTATCAAGAAGTGCGCTGCAAAATGATGGCTTCGTAAATAAGATTTCTGATTATATCAGCAAAAAAGTTGCAGATAAGTTATCTGGTATGTGTAAGACAGACAGAGAATCCTATGAAAAATATTGGGATGACATCAGCCCATTTATCAAATTTGGCTGCTTAAAAGATGAGAAATTCTGTGATAAGATGAGCGATTACATTTTATTCAAGGATTTGGAGCATAAATATCTTACTCTGAAAGATTGTGTAGAGGCTAACGGCGGCAATCTGGAGGAAGCAAAGAAAGAAGACAAAGAAGAAAATAAAGAAGAGAATAAGACAACCATCTTCTATGTAACAGATGAACAGCAGCAGAGCCAGTACATCAATATGTTCAAGGCAGAAGGAAAAGATGCAGTCATCCTGACACATAATATCGATTCTGCATTTATCACACAGTTAGAGCAGAGAAATCCGGTTACCTTCCAGAGAATTGATGCGGATGTTACGGATGATTTGAAAGAAGAAGTAACAAAGGAAGATGAGGAAGCATTAAGCAAACAAAAAGATGAATTGACCGAAATCTTCCACAAGGCGCTTGCAAATGATAAGTTGGAAGTAAAAGTAGAAAGATTGAAAAACGCAGATGTGGCTGCGATGATTACGTCTTCTGAGCAATCCAGACGTATGCAGGAAATGATGCGTATGTACAATATGTATGGTATGGATCCTTCTATGTTTGGAGACGAGGTAACCTTGGTGTTGAATGCAAAACATCCACTGGTTCAGTATGTATTAGAACATAAAGAGGGAGAGCATACAGGCATGTTCTGCCAGCAGCTTTATGATTTGGCAATGCTTAGCAACAAGCCATTGAATCCGGAAGCAATGACAAAATTCATTACAAGAAGCAATGAGATTATGATGCTGCTTGCAAAATAGGTAAATTAGGGAATAAAACAGGCAGTTTAGAAATAGACTGTCTTAAAAGGAGAGGCTGCGACTTGACTTGGTCGTGACCTCTCCTTGACTTTTTATGATATAGGAAAGTTGAAGTGGGTTTGCCCACTTTGTTTTTCGTACGTTTTTCTTTATTCATATCCAACCGCATCTTTTACGGTAATCTCTTTCTGACGAAAAAAGCGGCGTACCATCTCATCCCATGCGTATTCTAAAGATTTATCCAATGTAAATGTGGATAAAGATACTCCGGTGATGCATTTTAAGGCAGTACCGTCATATTTAAAATTCAGATATAAACCATTCACAGTATGTGAATCAAAGGCAAGTCCATTCTGAGTAAGAAATTTTTCCGTATTCGCATCCGAAAGCGAGAAAATAAGTTTCATGCCAAGCGGAGTACGTTTTCCCTTGATCAAGGAATAGCAGAATTCCTGAATCTCTTTCCAATAAGAAAACTTCCGATTCTGCAAGCGTTCGGCTGCTTCGGCAGTATCAAAAAAATCTTTATGTAGTTGTCCGTCTATGTGAAACGTATTGAAGGTAGCAATATCGCCTTCGATAAAATAAAATGCATGAAATGTATCTTTTAATAAAAGATGAGACATGCATGATTTGACATCTAATATTTCTAATGAAATCATATAAAAGTTCCTTTCTGTCTACACTATCCATATTATATCAGAATCTTGCCTCGATTGCATCTGGTGCGTTGACTTTTTTTGCGAGGCACATTATGATTAGAAATATAAATTTTTATCATAGATGACGAAGAATATAGGAGTTCAAAGAAAATGAAAGATTTAGAAACAAGCGGACAGCTGCTGAAACTTTTAGAGGAAGGGGTATCTTCGTTTCATACCATTCAGGCATCGGTAAAGCGGCTGGCACAGTCAGGGTTTCAAAGATTGCATCTGCGTGATAAGTGGGAACTTTGCCGGGGCGGAAAATATTATGTAGTTTATCATGGAACAACATTATTTGCCTTTACGGTTGCAGAAGAGTTTGTAGCAGAAGACGGATTTCGGATGGCAGCGGCACATGGAGATTTTCCCGGATTTCGGATCAAACCATCCCCGGATATGCATGATGGCGGTTATATGATGGTCAATACAGAAACATATGGCGGAGCCAATCTTGCGAGCTGGTTAGATAGACCATTATCTGTTGCGGGAAGAGTGATCTTAAAAAGTGAGAATCCGTTCTCGCCCAAAGAATGTTTTGTAGACTTTAAGAAGCCGATTCTGACTATTCCAAATGTCGCTATTCATATGAATCGTGAGTTGAATAAAGGAGTGGAGCTGAATAAGCAGACGCATATGCTCCCATTGGCGGGCATCATGGAAGAAGGAAGTTCTTTTATGGAGGTGTTGGCAGAAAAGGCAGGTGTTTCCAAGGAAGAAATATTGGATTATGAGCTGAATGTGTATAATACAGATCCAGGAGCTTTAGTAGGCGTGAAGGAAGAGTTTATCTCAGCCCCAAGATTAGACAATCTGACTTCGGTACATGCGATTCTTACAGGAGTGACGGAAGGAAAGAGGACACATGGTATCAATATGGGAATCGTGTTTGATCATGAAGAAATCGGAAGCAGGACAAAACAAGGAGCCGGTTCCACGTTGCTTACTGTGGTTTTAGAGAAAATCTATGATGCATTTGGATATACAAGTTTAGAGATGCAAAGTGCAGTGGAGGACAGCCTTTTGATGTCCGTAGACGTAGCCCATGGATATCATCCATCCTACAAAGAAAAATACGACCCGACAAATCGCTGTGTGCTAAATCAGGGGATTTGTATTAAAGAAGCAAGTACGCAGTCCTATGCTACGGATAGCGAAGCAATTGCAATCGTGATGCAGATTTGTGAAAAAGAAGGAATTGTTTTTCAGAAGGCAGTAAATCGCTCGGATATTCCAGGCGGCGGAACATTAGGATCGATCGCGTCCTCAATGCTTCCGGTACGCACGGTGGATCTGGGTGTACCGCTTTTGTCCATGCATTCGGCAAGAGAGATGATGGGAGCAAAAGATCAGGAAGGGCTGGTTCGGTATCTGAGAGCATATTTTTCTTTATAGTAGAAAGGCTTTGTTATGGACGAAAATATCTTGCAAGAATTAGTAAATGGAATCCTTAGTATTATGGAATCTAAAGTCATTCGTATTGTTTTATATGGTTCTGTAGCAAGAGGAACCAATACGACGGAATCAGATGTAGATGTGGCACTGTTTATGAATGGAAATCTTGATAGGGATACAGAAGATAAGCTCTCCGATTTGGTTGTGGATATGAATTTGAAATATGATAAAGTTTTTTCTGTTATTGATATTGATTACGATGTTTTTAAAAAGTGGGAAAAAGTAACACCATTTTATAAAAATGTGGCACAGGAGGGGATTGTTCTATGGAAGGCAGCATAACGGATTTGTCAAAATACCGCTATGAATCTGTGCTGGATGACTTGGATACTGCAAAAGTGCTTTTGCGGGACGGAAAATTTGAAGCATCTGTAAACCGTTCATATTATGCGATTTTCCATGCCCTGCGCTCTGTGACAGCTTTAGAACAGTTTGATTCCAGCAAGCATTCCGGAGTGATTGCCTTTTTTAATCGTACCTATGTAAAAGAAGGAATCTTCGATAAGAGTATTTCGAAAATGATTGATACTGCCTTCCGCTTAAGGGAAAAAGCAGATTATCAAGACTTTGTAATCATATCAAAAGAGCAGACGCAAGAGCAGGTGGAAAAAGCGGAAACAATTATTATGATGTTGAAACCTTATTTGATGAAAAGATGGGAGAATAAGGATGTTAACCGTTTATAGGTAGTCTTATAAACAACTTATTATGTTTTAACAATAAATGGAGAGTTCCCGGCTAGAAGGCCATTCGGAGTTGTAATGGAATATAATAACAAACTATGGAGGGAATTATGACAGAAAGAGAAAAAATGTTGGCAGGAGAACTTTATGATTGTGGAGATACTGAATTATTAACACAGTGGCATAAGGCTAAAGATTTGGCAAGAGATTATAATCAAACAAACTCTACTGATGCCAAAGAAAAGGAAAGGATTTTAAGTGAACTTTTAGGAGGTAAAGGCAAGAATTTATGGATAACTGCTCCTTTCTATGTTGATTATGGTAACAATATTTATTTTGGGAATAACTGTGAAGTAAATATGAATTGTACTTTTCTAGATGATAATATTATTCGTATCGGAGATAATGCTTTGATTGCACCAAATGTTCAAATATATACAGCGTTTCACCCAACAAATGCGATTGATCGTTTTGGAGAACCCAAAGAAGATGGTTCATTTGAATTTTGCAAAACACAAACAGCGCCAGTTACCATAGGTGATAATGTGTGGATTGGTGGTGGAGCTATTATTATGCCAGGAGTTACAATCGGAAATAATGTTGTTATTGGAGCAGGAAGTATTGTTACAAAAGATGTTCCGGATAATGTTATAGCTTATGGGAATCCATGCCGAGTAGTAAGAGAAAATAAATAAAAATTCAGTTTGCAGATATATTTGATAGGATGGAAATCTCGTAAACTGAAGGAGTGATTCAGACACGGGGGAATCGGCTTAGCCGATTTCCCCCTTTCCTTTTTATTACAACACAACAAGTACAAACAAGCATGTATAAATTCGAAAAATTGAAAAAAATACAGGAATTATAAGATCTGCAAGTTTTTTTTATTATTCAACTGTCAAACTCCTCCTGTTTCTTGAAGAATCAATGATATTTTAAGAGGAATATAAAAATTAAGATAGCAAGACCAAATTACGCAATAATAAGACCGATTTTTCCCTAGTGATTGACGCAATTAGAATGATTCGATAATATGCATATATAAACAAACGTGTACAGAATAGAGATAGGAGGAAATAAGTTATGAAAAGAAAAATGCTAGTATGTGGCTTAGTTATGAGTATGGCAATGTCCTCACTGTTAGTCAGCGCTGCTGCACCGAGAAGTGCATCAGATTGTAAGGCAAGTATTTCGCTAACTGCTTCTAAAGGAGTATTTCAGGTGTTTGAAGATGTTACTCCAATGAATCCAAAGACTCCTAAGAAAATTGATGGAGTATATCAGTGTATAGATATTAATGGATATTACAATACACAAGTAGTAAGAAAAAGCCTTAGTAGTGGGCATATTCTAGAAACAAAATATGCACCAAATCATTTTAAGACCTATATGGGAAAGATGGCATATTATTTAGATGGCATTTATGCAGGTTCAGTTGAAAAGAGGTATTAGAAATCTAAAAAAAGTGCCAGTGAAATTTATATTTCACTGGCATTTTTCTTTACAAGGGAGAGCGTATGAAAAAGAGAAAAATTAGTAAAAATTACTTTTTAACAATCATATTTGTGCTTTTATGCGGATGTCTTATCTGTGGTTGTTCTTCAAAAAAGACAAAAATTGTATGGTATATTTCCGAACCAGAGTCCTATGGGGTGGAAAAGGAAGAAATAGCAGCATATCAGGAAATAGAAACAGAGTGTTTTGAGTTGTTTAATAAACGGTTGGAGGAATTAAATATACCTGCAAAAGTAGTTTTTAAGTATATGCCGGATAGATATGAGGGAAAATTAGAGGATTTTGAGAGTGGAGATTTGTTTGAAAAAGAATTTTTGTTTCAGACAAAGCTTATAGAAAACTTGACGGAAAAAGATGCAGATGCAGATATAGTTGGTTTTTCTCCTTTGGAGTTTGAAGAGTTTTTAGAATTAGATCAATATCTGGAGGAAGAAGAAAATAAAAAAGTTTTCAATGTGATTCCGGAAACGGTTTGGAAGGCAAATGCAATTAATCAAAAAACATATCAGATCCCACGAGGGAATGCTTCGGTATCAGAATTGACATACACATTTTATAGACCGTTTATAGAAAAATATCGGATAAATTTGGCTGAAGAAGAAATAAAAAAAATGACTCCGGAAGAGATTATCCAATATTTTAAACCATATTTTGAAAAAGAGCGTCTTTTGGAGGGAAAATATTATTTGACATCGGCAGCTGATTTACAGTATATGGGATATCTTCAAAAACGATACATTCCTGTGATTGGCAAATCCAGAGATTGTAATCTGGCAATTGATGTGCAAGAAAAGAAGATAGTCAGTTTGTTGGATACTCCAGAGATGAAAAAGATGCTGGAAATAAATCAATGGATTTATACAGAAGATTTGGACGCACATATGGAACGGCAATATCGAAACGGAATTCCGGTATTTCGGATGACAGATATACCGACAATAAAAGAACTGACACAGGAGAAGGAAACAGAGTGGATAGAGATAGCATTAGGAAACAGAACAGTGGTAGGCTCTTTTGGGAATGGTGTTTTAAAGAGCAGTGATGAAAAAGAATTGGCAGTTCGTGTGCTGGCAGCATCTATGTATGATGAAGAACTTACGAATATTATGATTTATGGAGTTCCAGATAAAGAATACCAGTTAGTGGACGGACATGCAGTTTATCAAAACAATCAGATCATATCCTCCATGGGTAGCTTTAAAAGTATCGGGAATAATAGGATTGCATATCCAAATGATTTGGAAGTAAAAGAAAAAGCAAAGATAACAAAAAAGTTGCTGGAAACAACACCAGTTCAGTCATACAAGAATTTTACCCCTGTGTTAGATGAAAATCTTTTCAAGAAGATATCAAAGATTGTTGGGATTTATAATGATATGAAAAGTAAAACAGAATATGAAGAGATACCTGACTTTGAGACATTTATACAAGAGCAGAAAGAAAGACTGAAAAAAGAGGGAGTGACCGAAGTGATTTTGGAACTTCAAAATCAACTGGATGGTTGGAAGGAGTGAAAGGATGCGCCTGGAAATAAAAGACCTTGGAAAATGCTATGGAGATAAGGAAGCATTAAAGCAATTAAGTTTACAGCTTTCTCCGGGGATATACGGACTTTTGGGTCCGAATGGGGCTGGAAAGAGTACGTTGATGAAATTAATCTGTATGCTTATAGAACCTACGACAGGAACAATATTATTTGATGGAAAAGACATTCGGACGGACAGAAAGAACTTTTTAAGAACGCTTGGGTATATGCCGCAGCAGCATTGTTTATATCCGGAATTTGGAGTAGAAGAATATCTATATTACATAGGTACGTTAAAAGGGATGGATAAGAAAAAAACACAGGAGGCTTCGAAAGAATTACTGGAAAAGATGCGTCTTTTGGACGTGAGAATGCAGAAGATTCGTACTTTGTCAGGTGGAATGCAGCAGAGACTTATGTTTGCCCAGGCATTGTTGGATGATCCCAAAGTGTTGATTTTGGATGAACCTACAGCGGGGCTCGATCCGAAAAAGAGAATTGAAATGAGAAATTTAATTGCAGAATACGCAAAGAATAAAATTATTTTAATTGCTACCCATGTAGTAAGCGATGTAGAATTAATTGCTGATAGAATTCTGCTTTTAAATGAAGGAAACCTTTTGGCAGAAAACAGTGTTTTGGAACTTGCGGAAAGTCTGTGCGGTAAGGTTTGTGAGCTGGAGGTAAATGAGAAACTGGAAATACTGGAGAAAAAATATCAAATCAGCAGTATGTACCGACGGAAAGGCAAGGTTTATGTCAGAATTTTATTAAAATCAGGAGAGAAACGACCAGAAAAAGCGGTCGATGTATACCCGGATTTGGAAGATGTATATTTGTACTATTTTAATGGAAGTGAAGAGTAAAGGAAAAAAGATGGTGAAATTGATTTTATATGAATGGAAAAAGTTGTGGAAGAATGCTTCTGTTTTGAAAATCGTATTGTTGTTTTTGTTCCTTTCAGGCTTGGTATTTCAGGGAGAACTGAATCAGGATAGAGAAGCACATCAGGCTTATCTGGAATTTCATAAAGTTACAGATTATATGAATCAAAAGGAAGCCGAGGAATGGTTGCTAGGAGAACAGGAAAAGGAGCACAGTGAATACGGAGCGTATATGGCGCTTTTATATCTGGAAGATGAGATAGAGGCTGTAAACGATTATGACGCATATCGGGAATCTATTCAAAATAGATATCAACAAAGCCAGAATATTTCTGTTTTTGCAAAAGATGAGGGGCAGAATCAGTATATGAGGCGAATTGCACAAAAATATAAAGAACTTGAAATTAAAGCACCGATGAAATTACAACCTTATCAGGGGCTTTTAAAAGTATTTGGTTTCTATGTGCAGTATATTTTGGCAATTGTGTTGTTGATTTATCTCGTAAGTGTTGTATTTATACAGGAGCAGCGGAATGGGAAAATGGATTTTGCCCATACAATATTCCGGGGTGGAAGTTCTCTGTTTTGTGCAAAAGTATGTACAGTATATGGAACTTTGATTATTTATCTAAATGCTGCATTTCTAATTCATATGGCGTTGGCAATCAGAATGTATGGATTTATTTCAATGGATGCAGCAATTCAAAGTGTGCCAGGGTTTTATTCTGTTCCATATGCTTGGAATATTGGTACATATATTATTGTATATGGAGTTTTGCAAGGACTGGCAGCGTTTTTTTTGACTGCGGTTGCTATATGTCTGTCCAGATGGTCGGTATCTGAAGTAAAGACAGCGGCAGGATTGACGATTGTTATGGGGTGGAGTGTGTTTAGCCAAAGCATAATGAATGGAGAGGGAATCGAGGCAGTTTTTCGGATATGGAACGTGTGGGGAGCTTTTGTGGATAAATCCATAATTAAAAACTATGAGGTTCTCAGATTTGGAAATATCCTTGTTGAACAGAACCTAGGGATACCCATATGTATTGCCGCAACATTTTTTATATTGATATTGGGAGGGCGTCATTGTCCGGCAGAAAGAGAAAAGAAACACTACCGGAAAGAAAAAAAGGGAAAAAGGACGCATGGACTATTTTATTATGAAATGAAAAAGTTGTGGATTTACCAAGGAGGAATATTGTTGTTTGCTGCATGTATATGTATACAAGCAATAACAATTTATCAGTATAAAACTTATATAGGGACAGATGAATTTTATTATCAGAGATATATTGATAAATTCGGAAACAGAATTACAGCAGAGACAGACAATAAAATTACAGAAGAAAAAATTCGTTTAGAGCGTTTAGAAGAGGAGTTATATCAGACAGAAGATTTTGCAAAAAATTATAAGCTTACGCAAGAACTGGAATGTCTGGGAGGATTTCAGAAATATGCCGAGCGGACAAACGCTCTATTGGAGAATGAAAAAGCTCCGGTGCTGCTCAAAGACAGACAGTATGAAGTACTATTTGGAAATACAAGAGTATCACAAATGATGGTTATTTTATTGTGTATTTCTTTTGCCTTTTTGATTCCCGGGGTATATCAGAAAGAAAAGGAAACAGGGATGGAAGTGTTGCAGAATACATCTTGGTTTGGTGGAAGGAAACTGTGGCGTTTCAAGATTGGAACGGTACTTTTGTACTGTGTTCCTTTTGTACTTTTCTGTGCGGCAATGATATTTGTGAAGGAAAAGAAACTTTATGATTTGGAATGGCTGGCTCCGGTAGGGTGTTTGCCGCAATATTGGGGGAATCAGACAGAAATTTCTGTAGGGTTTACCTTTGTGGCAGGGGTTATTATACAATGTATCGTGGCGGCGGTAGTAGTTATATTTTTGTCTGCTTGTG
Source organism: uncultured Lachnospiraceae bacterium (assembly GCA_910585545.1). GTDB lineage: Bacteria > Bacillota > Clostridia > Lachnospirales > Lachnospiraceae > An181. Next base: position 10,560 of record CAJUFN010000013.1, on the reverse strand, counting down.
CAAAAAGGGCAAGAAATCAACATATGCTGACAGGAATTATCTTGGGGGTGATGGCAGTGCCTGTAATTTTGTCATCGTATGTGCCTGTTGCGGGACTTAGCTGGGTATACCGTATGCTTTTTGTTTTTACGGCAGATTTTAAAATAGAGGCGGCCATATGCTTTATTTTAGTAATAGTGGCATATCTGATGACGCGAAAGGAGATGGCAGAGTGAAGAAATTAAATCTTATTTTGCTTCTATTTCCAGTGGTGTTCTTACTGATTACAGGGTGCAGCAACCAACAAGGATTAGAAGAAAAAACAGAAGAGAACAGGTTTTGGGATGAAAAAGAATATTTGATTATGTCGAGTTTGACAGAATCTAATCATGGAATATATGGAATTGAATGGGGCGAGGAGTATACACCAATTTTTTTCGTGGATAAAAAGACTGGAAAAAGGGTAGTATTGTGCCAAAAAGTTAACTGTAGACATGATTCTGAGAAATGCCCGGCAGTTGAGCCGGGAATTATGGGAGCTATGGCATATTCAGATGGTATGATATACTTTGTAGTTCAGAAATTTGAAGACGATGAACAAAAACTTGAACTGTATTCTATGGAAGAGGATGGAAGCGGAAAAAAGCGGTTGCACACATTTAAGCATGCTCAAATTTTTCCGAATCAGGCAGGGCTGTATAAGGGAAAAATTGTATTGTCGGTTCAGACACAAAAAGAATTGGAAGATGGAAGTGGTTTGACTACGGCAGAACCATCAATTGTAATGTATGATTTAAAAACAAAAAAGGAAACGCTTTTGCTTAACGGAGCTGAAAATGAAGGAAAGTATACAGATCCATGTGGAGGAAGTGGCAATGGAATATATCTTCTACAGATACCATGGGAAGAGACGGAACAGAGACAGGAACAAGAATGTAATTATTTGAGATATGATTTTGAAACTGAAAAGATAAGTGAAGTATATAAAACAAAAGTATCTGATATGCAGATTATCAAAAATGACACGTTGTATTTGCTGCAAAAAGAGAAGAAGCAGTTGGAGAGTTATGATATAAAGACACAGGAAAAAAAGATTGTATTGGAATGGCAAGACGATACAGACGCCGTCTGGGCAAGAGAAGATCATGTAGAATTTCGGAAAGAGGTGGAGGAAGGAGGAGAAAAAATTACATACTGTAAGTGGTATGATTTGGAAGAAGAAAAATATTTGTTTGACGAATATCAAGATTTGAATAAAATCAAAGTAAAAGATAAGATGGAGAATGGATATTGGATTTATAGGGAAGGGGAACCTTATTTTTATCATCTGGAGGATAAAAGCTGGCAGAAAATCGAAGAAATAAAATAGAAGAAAAAGATTGCAAAATGTAGATAAATTTTACATAGCCGTTTGATTTTTGGATGAAAATCAAGCGGCTATATTGAATTCTGACATAAATTGATTGCTTATGGTAGACTTCTGGATGATTGACAATTATAATGGAATACAGGTTAAATTTTAGTGAAGCGATAAGAGGACATTACATTGACAGAAGAAAAGCAGGAAATTCGTTTAAATAAATACCTTTCCGAGGCAGGGATTTGTTCGAGAAGAGAAGCAGACCGCCTGATTGAAAGCGGGGCGGTGAGTGTGGACGGAAAACGTGCAGTCACGGGCATGAAAGTAAGTGCGAAAAACCGCATTTGTATTGGGAAAAAGGTAGTACAGCATGCAGAAAAACCAGTCATTTTAGCGGTGAATAAACCGGTGGGCATTGTCTGCACGGAGGAAAAACGAGAGAAAAAGAACATTATCCGTTTTTTAAATTATCCGACGAGAATTACGTATATTGGAAGGCTGGATAAGGATTCGGAGGGGCTGTTGCTGATGACGAATCAAGGGGATATTATTAATAAGATGATGCGTGCAGGAAACTGTCATGAGAAAGAATACGAGGTGACAGTGGATAAGCCGGTGACGGAATATTTTCTGAAAGGAATGGCATCCGGTGTACCGATTCTTGGCACCGTTACAAGAGAATGTAAGATAGAGGCAATCGGAAAATACAAGTTTCGTATCATATTGACACAAGGGTTAAATCGACAGATCCGAAGAATGTGTGAGTATTTTGGATACAAAGTAAAGATACTAAAACGTATCCGAGTGATGAACGTAAAGCTTGGGAACCTAAAACCCGGAGCGTATAGAGAACTTACGAAAGAAGAAATCAAAGAATTGTATAGGATGATTGAAGGATCGTCGAATGAGACGGTTTATGGTGAAAGGAATTAATATAGGAATCATTAGTAAACAGGAGTAGCGCAATGAGTATAGAGACAAAAAAGCAACGGATGGAAAAGCTTGTCAAGATGTTGAATCAGGCGGCAAAAGCATATTATCAGGATGCAGCGGAGATTATGAGCAATTATGAGTATGATGCGTTGTATGATGAGTTGGAGAATTTAGAGAAAGAATTGGGGCTTACTTTATCTGACAGTCCTACCGTACGGGTAGGATACGAGGTGTTGAGTGAGCTTCCGAAAGAGCGTCATGAAAGTCCGATGCTTTCTCTTGACAAGACGAAGGAAATTGAAAGCTTAAAAGAATTTCTGGGGAACCAGAAAGCACTTATATCATGGAAATTAGATGGACTTACGATTGTGCTTACGTATCGTGATGGTGAGCTTTATAAGGCAGTTACCCGTGGGAACGGAGAGGTTGGAGAAGTCATTACGAATAATGCGAAGGTATTTAAAAATCTGCCGTTAAAAATCGCATATAAAGGAGAACTGATTCTGCGAGGAGAAGCAGTGATCCGTTATGAGGATTTCGAAACGATTAATGAAGAAATTGAGGATGCAGCTGCGAAGTATAAAAACCCAAGAAATTTATGCAGCGGTTCGGTAAGACAGTTGAATAATGAAATCACAGCGAAGCGAAATGTAAGATTCTATGCGTTTTCGCTTGTGAAAGCAGAAGAGGTGGATTTTGAAAATTCCAGAAAGAAGCAGTTTGAATGGCTTGCAGGGCAAGGCTTTGAGGTGGTGGAGCATTATATTACCGACGTGAATGATATCGAAGAGCGGGTTGCTTATTTTGCAGGGCAGATTGAGCATTTTGACGTGCCATCCGATGGATTGGTTTTAGTTTATGACGACATTGTCTATGGGCAATCACTTGGGCGGACATCCAAGTTTCCAAGAGATTCTTTTGCATTTAAATGGGCAGACGAAATCAGGGAAACGACGCTTACGCAGATTGAATGGAGTCCGTCAAGGACGGGGCTTATCAATCCGGTTGCTATTTTTGAACCGGTAGAATTAGAAGGAACTACCGTAAGCCGGGCCAGTGTTCACAACATTAGTATCATGGAAGAATTAGAGCTTGGCATTGGAGATAAAATCGAAGTATATAAGGCGAATATGATCATTCCTCAGATTGCGGAAAATCTTACCAGAAGCGGTATGTGCAAGATTCCGGAAAACTGTCCGGTGTGCGGAGGAGATACGCAGGTAAAGCAGGTGGCTAATGCAAAGGCGCTGTATTGTATCAATCCGCAGTGTCAGGCAAAACATGTCAAAGCTTTCACGCTCTTTGTGAGCAGGGATGCGATGAACATTGACGGACTATCGGAAGCCACGCTTGAAAAATTCATTGTCAGTGGATTCATCAAAGAATATGCAGACATATTCCATCTTGACCATTACGAAGAAGAAATTAAGACGATGGAAGGGTTCGGAGAAAAATCCTATAACAATCTGCAAAAAAGCATCGAAGCAGCAAGAAACACAACGCTTCCAAAGTTAATCTATGCGTTAGGCATTGCCAATATCGGATTAGCCAATGCAAAGATGATTTGCAAGGAATTAAAATATGATATCGAGCGTATGATGTATGTGACGGAAGAAGAATTGTGTGAGATTTCCGGTATCGGAGAGGTAATCGCAAAATCATTTGTGGAATATTTTCGTAATCCCGTACACGTAGAGCAGTTTAAGAGATTACTTTTAGAAGTCCGGCTTCCGGAAGTGAAAGAGGATGAGAATGCAGGAAGCCTTCAAGATATGAGCTTTGTCATAACCGGAAGCGTGCATCATTTCGCCAATCGAAGTGAGCTAAAGGAATTCATTGAAAGCAAGGGAGGAAAAGTTACCGGTTCCGTGACGGGAAAGACAAAGTATTTGATCAATAATGATACGGAATCATCCTCTTCTAAAAATAAAAAGGCGAAAGAGCTTGGAATTCCGATTTTATCAGAAGAGATGTTTTTGGAAATGGTAAAGGAGAAATGACATGAAAGGGATAGAATACTTTCCATTTTATCGGCAGCTTGATCTGGAAGGCAAAAAGCTTATGGAGCAGGCAGTATTTGAGCGGGAAGTGAAGAAAGGCGAGATGGTTTATGATGGGGTAAACTGTCTTGGCCTTACAGCAGTTGTACAAGGGACGCTGCGTGCATATACGATATCTGAGGAAGGAAAAGAAATTACATTGTATCGGCTTCTTGCACATGATGTCTGTTTGTTCGCGGCATCATGCAAGATGCGGAATGTGGATTTTGAGATAATGGTATCGGCAAAAGAAGATACAAAGATTGCCGTACTTCCGGCAGATGTATTTGAGAAGTTGTCAAAGACATCTATCTCGTTTGCAAATTATATGAATGAGCTTTTGTCATCTCGTTTTTCTGATGTGATGTGGATCATGGATCAGGTTATGAATAAAAGTATAGACAAACGTCTGGCTGCATTTTTGTTGGAAGAAGCACAGATGGGAAGAAAAGAGATGATTTCAATTACCCATGAACAGGCAGCAAGGGAACTTGGGACAGCCAGAGAAGTAATCACAAGGATGCTCAAACATCTGCAGGATGAAGGTTTGATACGGATTTCCAGAGGCGCAGTCGAGATCATAGATTTTGACGGACTTTTTGCGCTTGCAAAAGAAAGTATCCGATAATGTGATAATATCACAGAAAAGTAGGTAAGAAAAAGTTATAGTAAATCCATACTAATTAAGAATTATGAATTGAAGGAGGAAATAGATATGGCAATGAAAATCACAAGTGCAAATTTTAATGAAGTAGTAAAAGAATCCAAGGTTCCGGTGTTGATTGATTTCTGGGCAGACTGGTGCGGTCCTTGTAAGATGTTCGCTCCGGTATTCGACGAGGTAGCAGCAGAACTGGAAGGGAAAGCAGTTGTAGGAAAAATCAATGTAGATGAAGAGCCGGACCTGGCAAGAGCATACAGAGTCATGAGTATTCCGACATTAGTGGTCGTAAAGGATGGAGAAGTGGTAAAACGAAATGTAGGTGCACTTTCTAAGAAAGATGCAGTAGGAATGATAGAAACATTTTTATAAAAAGATGACAGGGAAAACGTCTGCTGAAGATATAGGGCAGGCGTTTTCATTTGTTGCCAAGTATACGACAAAAATGTCCGGTGGACATTTTTTAGTTTATAAAATCTTCACTTGTTCCTGTTATCAAACTGTTTTATAATAATTTCATACGCAGGAAGGAGTTTGAAAATGTCAGAAAAAGAGAATAATTTTCCGGGAGAGGAACAGAATCAGGAAATTATCGAAGCAGATAAGAAAGAGATTGTGAAAGATGCAGAGATAAAGACAAAGGACAAAGATGATGACTATGAAAAGTATTGTTTCCTTTGCCGGAGACCGGAGAGTGTGACCGGGAAGATGATTGAGCTTCCGAATCAAATGTATGTATGCCCGGATTGTATGCAGAAAAGTTTTGAGACGATGAACAACGGGAACATTGATTTTAGTCAGCTTATGAATATGCCGGGAGTTCAGTTTTTAAATATATCTGATTTACAGAATATGGCGCCAAAGCAGCAGAAGATTAAGAAGAAAAAGGAAGAACCGAAAGTAAAGCCGGAATTTAATCTGAAAGATATACCCGCGCCGCATAAGATAAAGGCGCGTCTGGATGATTTTGTAGTGGGGCAGGATTACGCGAAGAAGGCGATGTCGGTGGCTGTTTACAATCACTATAAGCGTGTGATGACAGATACCCTGGATGATATTGAGATTGAGAAATCCAACATGTTGATGATCGGTCCGACAGGATGCGGAAAAACCTATCTTGTAAGGACATTGGCGAAGCTTTTGGACGTACCGCTTGCGATCACAGATGCGACATCTCTTACAGAGGCCGGATACATAGGTGATGATATTGAAAGTGTGGTATCCAAGCTTTTGGCAGCAGCAGATAATGATGTAGAACGCGCAGAGCATGGCATCATTTTCATTGATGAGATAGATAAGATTGCAAAGAAGAAAAATTCCAGTCAGAGAGATGTAAGCGGAGAGTCTGTGCAGCAAGGACTTTTAAAGCTTTTAGAAGGAAGCGAAGTTGAAGTTCCGGTTGGAGCGAATAGTAAGAATGCGATGGTACCGCTTACGACAGTAAATACAAGAAATATTTTATTTATCTGCGGCGGAGCATTTCCGGATCTGGAGCAGATTATTAAAGAAAGATTGAATAAACAGGCATCTATGGGATTCATGGCAGATTTAAGAGACAAATATGATCATGAAAAAAATATCTTAGAGAAGGTAACGATCGAAGATCTGAGAAATTTTGGTATGATTCCGGAATTTATCGGTCGTCTTCCGGTTATCTTTACATTAAAGGGATTAAATGAAGATATGCTGGTCAAGATATTAAAAGAGCCAAAGAATGCGATTTTAAAACAATATCAAAAATTGCTGGAGTTAGATGAAGTAAAGCTTGAATTTGAAGATGAGGCGCTTTATGAAATTGCTGCCAGGGCAATCAAGAAAGACACCGGTGCCAGAGCGCTTCGGGCAATTATCGAAGAATTCATGCTGGATATCATGTATGAGATTCCAAAAGATGATAATATTGGTCAGGTTGTTATTACGAAAGAATATGTTTCGGGAACAGGCGGACCTCGCATCATACTGCGGGGGCAAAGCGCTCTGCCGATGAAATAATGTCATCAAAAGATAAAAATACTCATGAAAAAGGAGGAACAGGCAATGAGCAATTTATTTGAGAGATTAAATCTGGAAGAAGTGGGAAAGAAAATTTCCGACACATTAACAGAGACTGCAGGAACGGTTGGAAAAAAGACAGAGGAGATCGTAAGCGTACAGAAACTAAAAAGTCAGATTCGCACACTGCAGCGGAGCAATGAAAGAGAATACATGGATATTGGAAAAATGATTTACGAAAAATTCCAAAGCGGCGGAGAAATCTCCGGAGAATATGCTGCAATCTGTGAAGAAATCCAGAAAAGAGAGCAAGAGATCGAGGATGCTATGAAACAGATTGCTGAGATCAAAGGGATTGGCGTATGCAGTAATTGTCAAACCGCACTTGATAAAGGCATGGCATTTTGTCCGACCTGTGGGCAGAAAGTAGAAAAGCAGCCTTATGATGTAGATGCAGAAGATGTGGAAGAAGTCGACTCAGAGTTAGAAGATGATTTCGAACCGGAAGATGTGGTAACGGAAGAAATCGTGGAAGAAGCCGAAGCGGCAGCGGAGACTGAGGAAACCGCGGAAGAAGCCGAAGCATCAGAAAAAGATGGTGAATAAATGGCGGCGCTAATTTTAACAGGAACAGTAGTGATACTGTTCCTTGCTGATATGTTGACGAAATCATATGTGGAGAAGCATGTGAAAGAAAACGAAGAAAGAAGAATTTTGAAAGATAAGGTCATCGTCCGTAAAGTCTATAATGAGGGCATGGCTTTGAGCGTGCTTGGAAAGCATCCCAAATTAGTGGCGAAGATATCTCTTGCGACAGGAGTTGCGAGTTCAATTTACTTTGGATGGCTGCTTGAAAAGAAAGGAAGGCTTATCGAAAAGTTTGCAATGGTCTTCATACTTGGCGGAGGCTTTAGCAATATTTATGATAGGCTATTTAAGAAAAAGGTAACGGATTACATTTCTTTTCCATGTAAGAGATGGAAGAAGTTTGAACGTCTTACATTTAATCTGGGAGACTTTTTCCTTTTTGCAGGAGCGATATTGGCTATATTTGCATCAGTGATAAAATGCGGAAAAAATAAATAGAAATAAAAATAGAAGTAAAAGATGAGACTGCGGGGAAACCCGCAGTCTCTACATTTTCAGAATCTCCATATTGCAAGAAAGACAGAAATCAGAATCATAAGAATCAGTAAGAGTGTACGAATCCAGGTATAGGCACGTACGGAAATTTTACTTGCATTTAACTCATTAAGCGAGATATCTTCGTCCGCGGCGATATCTACATTTTCGTTCCTTGCTACGGTATTGTAAATCAATTTTTTTGCTGTACTGGCGTCTCTCTCATCGACATAGATATCTTCCCCAAATACCGAATTACCAGAATAAATATCCATGTAGCTTCCGCTGCCTACGCCTTGGCGGAAACAAGGGATATCATTGTTTCTTAAAATACCGAGGATGAGTTCTGCTTGATATTTATCGGAAGCAGAGTATACTTTGGTTCGTTTCATCGTATCCATAGGAACACCTCCCGCGACGTGATGTGATATTAAAGTTGTTTTGTATATTGAAAGTATAACATAAATCAAACATAAATAAAGCAGAAGTGATATCATTTTTGCTTTCCAGGGAGCTGTGCGAGTATGATTGCGATGAACATCAATACGCATCCAAATAATTCTTTCACAGTCAGCGTCTGACCAAGGATAGCCCATCCAGCCAGTACGGAGATACAGGATTCCAGACTTAGGATCAAAGACGCAACGGTTGGATTCATGTTGCGTTGTCCGATGATCTGTAACGTATAAGCAACTCCGCAGGAAAGTACACCGGCATACAAAATTGGTCCCCAGGCACTTAAAATATTATTTAAGTTTGGGTGTTCGAATAAAAATGCTGGTATTGCAGAGACAAATCCGGATATAAAAAACTGGATACATGACATTTTTACACCGTCTGCGAGTGGTGAAAAATAGTCGATGACAAGTATATGTAAGGAAAATAGAATCGCACAGATAAATATCAAACTGTCGCCGAGTCCGATGGAGAAAGACTCGGTAATGCAAAGCAAATACAATCCAATCACGGCGAGTAATACGGATAGCCAGATCGCGGGAGCGCATTTTTTTCGGAAAAATAAAAATGCCAAAATCGGTACGATCACAATGTAACATGCAGTGATAAAGCCGGCTTTTCCGACTGTGGTATATTTGATGCCTACCTGCTGAAAATTACTTGCCAGACCCAGACAGATACCGCAAGCGATGCCTCCGATTATTAAAGTTTTTCGTGAAGAGGGCGTATTTTGCTTTTGCGGTTGTTTTTTATCTGATTTATTTAAGATAAAAATGCAAGGAATCAGCACGATTCCGCCGATGATGCTTCGTATGAAATTAAAAGTAAACGGTTCCACATAGTCCATTCCAATGCTTTGGGCGACGAAGGCGGTTCCCCATATAGTGGCAGTCAGTAAAAGGAGCCAGGAATTTCTAAATTGTTGTTTCTGCATTTTGGTTATCCCTCCTCAAAAACTCTTTGATCTGTCCAAAGATAATCTGCATGAGAGTCGTTCTTGCCTCCACACTTGCCCAAGCGATATGTGGGGTGATGAGAAGTTTTTTGCTGTCCTTGATCTTAAGGAGCGGATTGTCAGGACTCATCGGTTCCATGCAAAGGACATCTAATCCGGCAGCTGCAATTTGCTCATGCTCCAAAGCGGCAGTGAGATCTTTTTCTACCACAATCGGACCTCTTCCAAGATTGAGGAAAATACAGTTTGACTTCATTTTAGAAAATGCATGGGCGTCAAAAAGATTTTCGGTATGCTCGTTTAACGGAGCGTGGACGGATAAAATATCCGAAGATTTCAGCAAGGTATCAAAATCTACCTGCGTGTAGCCTTCCTGTGCAGGCGCTCCCGAAGCGGAATGGTATATCACGTTTGCGCCAAAGGCAGAAGCAATAGACGCAACTTTGCGCCCGATATTGCCAAGACCTACAATACCCCACGTCATGCCGTTTATCTGATGAAACTGTTCCGCAAAATGTGTGAAAATCGTGTCGTTTACATAATTTTCATTTTTTACATAGTCATCATAGTAGCGGAGTTTTTCCAAAAGATAAAAAAGCATGGCAAAAGTATGCTGAGCAACACTTTCGGTAGAGTATCCGGCAACATTTCGCCAGGCAATGCCGTGGCTATTCAGGTAGTCCTTGTCAAGATTATTTGTGCCGGTTGCTGTTACGCAGACAAGTTTCAAATTCTTTGCCAAACCGATGGTCTGCTCGTTGATCTGTACTTTATTAAGAATGATGATATCTGCATCTGAAACTCTTGCAGGTACCTGCTCGTTCGTGGAAAAATCATATTTTACCACTTCTCCAAGCGTATCAAACATAGATAAATCAATATCGTTTCCGATTGTTTTTACATCTAAAAATACGATTTTCATATAAAACCTCCTAAAATTTGCTAAACGTATTATAGCGGATTGTTTGACCAAATGGAATAGCAGCGGTATAATTAGAATTAAAAAAGTAAGGTAGTGTCAAGTGAGTTATGAAAAACTGAGTTAAAAGAAAAAGGCTCAGAT
>CAJUFN010000012.1 GCA_910585545.1 uncultured Lachnospiraceae bacterium | reverse complement strand
TTAGAGCGCCGCCCTGTCACGGCGGAGGTCGTGGGTTCGAGTCCCATCCGGGTCGCTTATATATGGGATCATAGCTCAGCTGGGAGAGCACCTGCCTTACAAGCAGGGGGTCATAGGTTCGAGCCCTATTGGTCCCATTTTTTAACAAATAAATGTGCCGATGTGGCTCAATTGGCAGAGCAGCTGATTTGTAATCAGCAGGTTATCGGTTCGAGTCCGATCATCGGCTTTTTGGATGGGTTCCCGAGTGGCCAAAGGGGGCAGACTGTAAATCTGTTAGCAACGCTTTCGGTGGTTCGAATCCACCTCCATCCATTTGCTATAGTGATATAGCAGTTTAAATTTTATATTGTCGCGGGGTGGAGCAGTCTGGTAGCTCGTCGGGCTCATAACCCGAAGGTCGTAGGTTCAAATCCTGCCCCCGCAATTAGATTAGTAGATAAAGTGAACAGTTAGAAGTAAGCTGTATGAAAGATTGCTTTCATCCGCTTTTTTTAATTCATTACTGTTTTTGCTTTCTAATCTTAAGACGCCCAGATAGCTCAGTCGGTAGAGCAGAGGACTGAAAATCCTCGTGTCACTGGTTCGATTCCGGTTCTGGGCATTCCTACTGTAAAGTAGGACAAGTTAATATTATATGGAGCATTAGCTCAGTCGGTAGAGCACTTGACTTTTAATCAAGTTGTCCGGGGTTCGAATCCCCGATGCTTCACTTTTACACTAGCCAATATGGCTAGTGTTTTTTTTATGATATAGGAAAGTACAAACTTTCCTATATCATAAAACCCTCCGGGAGGATACGCACTCGCGTGACAGATGCAAGAATATGCTTCGCACATTCTTTGTTTAAAGATCTTATTATTCTGTAAAACATATAAAATTTTTTGATTTCATTGAAAAATTTTGGAAGTGGTTGATTTTGGAAGAAAGGGAAGGTAGAATGTGTCCTTAAAGAGGAGGAAAAGGAAATGAGAAAGTTTAAAAGTTTATTATCAATTGCTGTGGCGGCGTGTATCGCTATGCCTATGAATGTTATTCCAGCAAAAGCATCGGAGGATGTCGTTATTGGGAATTCTTCTTTTGAGGAGGAGATAAATCCGGAGGACATACAGCTATATAAGGCTAAAAGAACGGATGAAAAAGCATATGACGGAAAGTATTCTATTAAAGTAGGAATGGAAAAGCCTGATTTTAAAGAGGATGTTCCAATGTGGCAGTATAATCAGGGAAAGGGCGGTATGAATGTCGTTGTTCGTGATGTTGAGCCAAATACACAATATACCGTTAAGCTTCGTTTATGGAATGAGACAGGAGTTCGTTTAAATGTGGGGCTTGTAGATATCGAAGGTTCTTTTGATACGCCTTGGAATATATCTACGCCTATATATGAAAATGCGAAGAAAAGCAGTGTATGGGAAGAAGTAACGAATACTATCACGACAGGACCGCGTACAGATGAGTTTTATGTTTTTGCATACTGTATGAACCAAAAAACAGGAAAGGATTCGGGTGCATTCTATATAGATGATATCACTATTGAAAAGGGAGAAACGGTGACTCCGGCAGCGGAATCCAGTATTGCATATCATGCCCCGGAAGAAGATGCGTTTCCTGTAACAATACCGGCGATTCAATCCTTTGAAAAGAAAGAAGATGTTAAATTCAAATTGAACACCAGTTATCAGATTTTCTGCACAGATGAATTCAGTAAGGAAAAGACAGAATATCTGGCAGATAGAATGGTCGATAAAGGAATTATAGATTTTTATGAGATTAAAATGATCGAAGATGTGCAGGACGGAGAAGGGATTGTCGTAGTAAAAGAGCCGATCCAGTATGAACTCCCGGAATCAGATGTTGTTTATAGTGAAGTAGATTCTTATCAGGTTGATATTTCCGAAGGCAAAGTAGTGATTCATTCTGATTATATAGAAGGAATCCAGAATGGTACTATGACAATGCTTCAGGCATTTGCACAAAGGAATGAACTTCCGACAGGAACAGTGAAGGATTATACAGATCAGAGGATCCGTGGTTTCCAGATTGACACGGCAAGAACATTTGTCAGTGTGGAATGGTTAGAAGAGCAGATGGAGCAGATGGCATACTATAAGCAGAATAAACTTCAGCTTCGTTTAAAGGATAGTGAAGGGATTCGCTGGGAATCAGAAGTGGTGCCGGAACTTATGGATAAGGATGGATATCTTTATACAAAAGAAGATGCAGATGAATTATTAGCATTTGCAAGTAAATTTAATATAGAGATTATTCCTGAAGTTGATTATCCGGGGCATAGCGAAATGGAAGTGGATATGCTCGAGAATAGCGGAAAAACGGATTGGTATGTTGGCAAAAGATATGAAGCTAATAGAATATCTCCAATATTGAATATTGCTAATGAAGAGGTTCGTCAATATATTACCGAAGTATGTAAAGAAGCTGCGGATTTCTTCCATGCAAAAACAATCCACATTGGCGGAGACGAATATTTTGCAATCGCGACAGGAAGCGCTGCTGATCCTTTAGTTGAATGGGCAAATGAAACATTGGGAATCAAAAATGCAGATAAGTTTGATGCAATGAAATTATATTTTAATGAAGTTGCAGGAGCAATGATTGATGAAGGATATAATGTTTTATTATGGAATGATTTAGTTCGCAAGGGTGGAAATGTAGAATTAGACAAGCGTGTTACCATAGATTTCTGGGCTGGCGGATGGACAAGTTCTTATCGAGGAAGTCAGGCAGCGGAGGATGGATATCATACACTGTCCAGTTCTTCTACAAACTATCATAACTTATGGTATCAGCCTCGTAAGGAATCCGTAAGAAATCCATTCCCGAAGGAAATGTATGAGAAATTTACGAGATATAATTACTCTGTAAGTTCCAGTACATATGCAGATGATGAAATTATCACTGCAAATAAAGACAAGGCAATGGGACAGATGTTCCCAATCTGGTCTGATATTCTCGGTGGAGTTTCAGAACCTGTGTTGGCAAGAACCGTATTCCCTCGTTATGGTGTATTTTCATACATTATATGGGGAGGCCAATGTGAAGAAAAACCATTGTCCTATGAGGAATTTGAACGTGTAATGTTTGCACTTGGATCTCCGAGAGAAGATATCAAAACAAATGTAAAGATCAATTATAATGAAAATGACTTAAATATAGTCATTGACGAAATTGAAACGAAGTTAGCTGCGATAGATGTAAATGAAGATAACCAGTCTAATATCGATAAATTGAATGCTAAGATAGCCGATGTGAAAGAAAATACCGGAGATTATGCAGCAGGGGCATTTTATACAGACATTATCAATGAATTAATTCATGATGTGGAAAATCTTCAGTATGTGAAGATCGTAGAGGAGCATATTGCCGATAAGGAAAGTCTTAAAGAGGCATTAGAAACAATAAAAGAAATTGATTTAGGTTTATATACGGATGATAGTGTTGCGATATTAAATGAAGCAGTTAAAATTGCCCGGAGAATGATTGCAAATCCGAATTCTACACAGGAAGAGGTACAGGAAGCGGAGACATTATTATTAACAGCAAGTGAGCAATTGGTTTACAGAGCTGCGGATTACCGTAGAGTAGAAGAGGCGATTGTTAAAGCAGAAGCATTAAATCCGGAAAATTATATTGATTTTTCAGGCGTAGAAGATGCCATAGAGGCAGTAGTATATGATTTAGATATTACGAATCAAGACAGAGTAGACGCGATGGCAGAAACTATTTTATCTGCAATTGACAGTCTTGTTCCGGCATTTGAATTAGGCGATAAAACGCAGCTGCAGATGTTAGTAGATGAAGTTGATAAGCTTGATATGAGGTATTATACGGAAGCATCAGCAGAGGCATTTGTGATAGCCTTAGAAAAAGCAAAAGAAGTATTGGCGAACCTGGTCCCTAGGGTGGAGGAAGTAGAAGATGCCCTAGAAACACTTATAGATGCGAAAACAGATCTTGTATATAAGAAAGCAGATTATAGCAAGGTAGATGCAGCAGTTGCGGAAGCAGAGGCATTGAATCCAGATGACTATTTGAATTTCGAGATACTGGAAAGTGCACTTGATGCAATTATTTATGATTTGGATATCACGAAACAAAATGAAGTAGATGCAATGGCAAATGCTGTTTTAAATGCTATTGGTAAACTGGATAGTAAGTATGGATATAAGGGATGGTTAATGGAAACACTCGAAGATGCCAAATCGTATGATCTAAATCTTTATACAGAAGAGTCAGCAGCTGATTTACTTGCGGCGATAGAAGCAGCTGAAGCAATACTGGATAATCCAAAAGCTACTCAGGATGAGCTTGACGATGCGGAGGTTGCACTTTGGGACGCTATGGATTATTTGAAATATAAACCTGCTGATTACAGCGAATTAAATGCGTTAGTAGAAAAGATAGAATTATTAAATCCAGAAGATTTTGTTTATTTTGAGTATGTTTCTGATAGGATTTTAAATATTCGCTATGACTATGATCTGGGTAAACAGAACTTAGTAGACAAGATGGTAGAGGATCTTTTATGGGAAATTGAGAATCTGGAGCCTTTATATGAAGTAGGAGATATTATTGTTTTGCAGGAAAAATTAGATGAGATTAGTGCAATGGATATGAGTCTTTATACGGAAGAAAGCGTAGCTGTATTAGATGAAGTTATTAAGAGCACACAGGATGTAATCGACAGTATCCTGCCAAAGAAAGAAGTTGTAGAAGCCAGATTAGATGCATTAAACGAGGCAGTAAGTGCGTTAGAGAAAAAATCGGAATCTGAAGAAACAGATAAGGAAGACTTAGCAGCGCTTATCGACTATGCAAACAAAGCAAAAAAAGATACAAGTTACAAATACGTAGTTGCGAAAGTAAGAGAGATGTTTGAAAAAGCACTTGCAGATGCAATTACAGTAAATGATAAGGCAGAAGCAACTCAGGCGGAGGTAGATGCAGCATATGAAGCACTTCTTAAGATTGTACATCTTCTGGAATTCAAAGGAAATATGGAGAGACTGGAATCCCTTGTAGTGACTGCAAGAGAGGAAAAATCAGAGAAGTATACACCAGCTAGCTGGACAGTATTTGCTGAAGCACTGCAGGAAGCAGAAGACATCCTAGCAGGAGGAAATACACTTCAAGAAGAAGTTGACGCAGCACGTACGAAACTTTTGAACGCAATCTTTGGCTTAAGAGAAGTACCAAACAAAGATAAGTTAGACCAATTACTTGAAAAAGTAAAAGCAATGGATTTAAGCATATACAGTGCAAAAACAGCAAGCGCAGTGAAAGCAGCTTATGCACAGGCAGTAGCAGTATTCGAAGATGAAAATGCAGACCAGAAGGAAGTAGATGCAGCAGTAGCAGCATTGGAGAAAGTAATTGCGGGAGCGGACGGATCTGAAGAGACAGATGAAACATCAGGCTCAGAAGATAAGGTAGTTTCTGAGAGTACAGGAAACAAAACAAATACAACAGGCAATGCCACAAATAAAATGGCAGGCAATACAGCAGCCAAGACAGGTGATGCAGCAAACACAGCAATTCCGGCAGCAGCAGTTCTTGCATCTGTTCTTGCAGCAATCGCTGCATGGAGAAGAAAAGCGAATCATGCGTAAAGTGATATGCAAGCAGTGTTAAAGAAGAACTAGTTAAAATAGGTAAATTAGAGCGGAAGAGGTTACGATCTTATATGGGTCGTAGCCTTTTCTTTTTGTCTTAGGCGTAAGAATGTGCGGAGCACATTCTTTTTTCTTTTGCAGAAAGGCAGAGAATAGTTTGTAAAAAAGGATTATCGTAGAAAGTTGTAAAAATATCGTAGAAAATCACATGGAAAATCAAAAAATATAAAAGTATACTTAAAAGGTAAAAATTATTAGGGCGAAGAAATAAAAAAGTAGACTAGAAGGAGAAAGAAACATGGAATTAAAAAGAATTAAAAAGGTATTTTCATCGATGTTTATGTCAGCAATACTGGCGGTGGGAGTTTTAGGGGAGTGTTCGATTGTACGAGCGGAGCAGCCTTGGGTACCTGCATTAAACACAAATTTTCAAGAAGGGGATGATGAGAAAGAAATTTCTCAATTTATGGATTGTTTTCTTCCGATGCCAATTATTGGACAATTATCAAGAGATTGTTGGGGCGCTTATGATGTAGGTCCGAGAGATCAGGACAATGGTCTGGAAGACAAAGATATGTCGGATTATTCTTATTGGGATGGAAGTATTGTCAAGGATGAAGAGAATGGAAAATATTATATGTTTGCCAGTCGCTGGGGACAGGAAGACGGACATTGGGGTGGTGATCCGGATGGCGGATGGAGAAGTTCTGTGGCAGTCTATGCAACAAGTGATAATTTTTATGGACCATATGAAGATCAGGGGCTACTTTGGCCGGATTATTATGGAGGAGCCGGACATAATGTCTTTCCATTTAAGTTGAGTGAAAATGATAAATTGTATCAGGAGGGATACCGCTATGCAATTGTCGTAAGTGATGTATTTGGACGTGATGAGATGAATGGGACGGTTCAGGTATCGGAAAGTCTTAATGGGCCATGGACACATCTAGATAAAATAAATGTAGATGTAGGGAGTTTTGCTTTGTCTAATATTAGCATTATGGTAAGACCAGATGGAAAATATGAAGCAATCAATAGAAACGGTGATATTGCAACAGCAGATTCCCTTGCAGGAGAATGGGATGTACATAGCACGGGACTATGGTGGAATGTTCCTGGAATGCCAAACAGCAATATTGAAGATCCGGTGATTTGGTATTCGGATGGGTTATATCATTGTATTGCAAATAAATGGGATGCCAAAAAGGCATACTATCTTACATCTTTAGATGGATTAAATAATTGGATTTTGCAGGAAGGAACTGCATATACACCGCAAGAGACATTTATGAAATACGAAGATGGTACAGAAAATAATTGGACAAAGCTGGAACGACCGAACATATATATCGAAGATGGAACATTAAAGGCGATGACGTTTGCGGTAATTGATGTAGAAAAAGAAGAGGATTATGGAAATGATTCTCACGGAAGCAAGATAGTAGTTGTACCATTTGACGGCAGTAAATTGGGGGAATTTGCAAATCAAAGATATGAAGGTATGTTCCCTAAAGAGGATACAAATTCTCAGACATGGCATGAAGAAAGAGACAAAAATTATGGGGCACAGGAGTTTATCCAGGTGCAGAACATTTTCTCGGAAAACGGAATGGGTGAGACAAAAGAGCCTGAGTTTGATTGGGAATATGATTGTAAGATCGGATTTTTAAAATATGATATTTCTCAATATGATACAAAAGAAGAAATTGAAAGCGCACAGTTATCTTTGGTGTATTTAGATAAGAAAGCAGGAGATGCGAAGCAAGATAGTATCCGTGTTGTACTGGCTGGTTCTGACTGGACAGAAGGGATAGGAAGTGAAGATAATGCATTAGACGGAGAATTGAGCGGAAGAAATCTTCCACAATTATATTATGATGCAGAGAACATTGAATCTATGTCAGCTGTGTCAGAACCATTTGAAACAGAGGATGGATTAAAAGTAATTGACATTGATGTGACAGATCTTGTGAAGCAGTTTAAAGAAACATATCCGGAGGAATCTTACATAAGTTTTGCACTTAATGAGACCGAAGGCGGACAACGTCTGCATTTTGGCAGTAAAGAAGCCGGAGAGGGTTATGGTGCAAGATTGAACATTAAAGTGAAGTCAGAGAAAAATTTAGATAAGAGTGATTTGAAGAGATTGCTTGAGTATGCGGAGAATATGATGGCAGATGAAAATTACTCGGATATTATTCTGGCAGTAAGAACTGCATATGAAACCGCTTATAAGAATGCAAAGGCTGTATTTGAAGACGCACTTGCATCACAAGCTGAAATAGAAGAAGTTTATGAAAAATTATTGAAGGCAGGGCATCTGTTAAATTGGCATAAGGGAGACCTTACGAAACTTCAGCGTACTTATGATAAGTTTGCAGAACGTGATTTAAATATATATACAGAAGAGACGAGAAAAGCTTTGGAAGCTGCTTTGAAAGAAGCAAAAGAGATAATTGACCTTGGAGAGAATGCCGTAAAAGAAATGATTAATTCTGCATATGCAAAATTGCAGGAAGCAATCTTTGATTTGAGAGAGATTCCAAACAAAGACCGATTAGATCAATTACTTGAAAAAGTAAAAGCAATGGACTTAAGCGTATACAGTGCGAAAACAGCAAGTGCAGTGAAAGCGGCTTATGCAGCAGCAGTAGCAGTATTCGAAGATGAGAATGCAGACCAGAAGAAAGTAGATGAAGCGGTAGCAGCATTGGAAAAAGTAATTAAAGTAGCTTCTGAGGGTACAGGAAAAGAAACGAATACAACAAGTAATGCCGCAAATAAAACAGCAGGTAATATGGCAGGTAAAACAGCAGCCAAGACAGGGGATGCAGCAAACGCAGCAATTCCGGCAGCAGCAGTTCTTGCATCTGTCCTTGCGGCAATCGCTGCATGGAGAAGAAAAGTGAATCATGAGTAAGGTGGTATGCAAAGTTTCTTATTTTGTTTGGGCTTTATATTATAGTAAAAATATATAAAGAGAATAGAAAAATATACAAAGACAGTAAAAAAATGTACAGATTTTTATGGGAAATTACTATATAATAAAGCTTGAAATAATTAATCGAGAAAATTTATTATTTAAGGAGGTTAGGTTATGAGGAAAAGAAGAAGAATACTTTCTCTCGTTCTATCAACAGCAGTTATTGCGACGATGGCGCCGGCTAACACATACAGTGTAAAAGCAGCTGGAACTTCGTCGGAAGGTTTAGTGGCGGCTGAATCTGTGAAGGCAGATGTTGATGGGACAAAATTCACACACAAAGAGTGGACAGGATCTGATTATACGGATCTAAGCGGTAAGGAAGTTACGGGTGAGGACGTTTTTGCAATCAATCGTGAAGATGCTTCCACTTCTATTATTCCTTATCAGGATGCTGCTACGGCGGCAGGCGCAGTGTGGGATTACAATGCGCGTACAAATTCTGATTATTTTCAGTTACTGACTGGAGAAGGACAGGATTGGGAGTTGACGGTAGTTCAGAATCAGGAACAGGCTCAGAAATTCATGGGTGAGAATGGATTTATGACAGAAGGCTATCAGCAGGATGCGGCAGATGGATGGAAGACAGTTCAGTTACCAAAGAGCTGGACAAGACAGGATTTTGACTTTTCTATCTATACGAATACGCAGATGCCTTGGCAATCAAAATATGATTCTGGGGTAGGCGCACCGAATGCTCCTACGAATTATAATCCGGTTGGATTATATAGAAAAACATTTGAAGTAAACGAATTAGACAGTGGAAGACGTGTATACATTAATTTCCAGGGTGTAGAATCTGCATATTATGTATATGTAAACGGAAAAGAAGTGGGTTATAGCGAAGATACCTTCAGCCCACACAAATTTGATATTACAGATTACTTAAAAGAGGGCGAGAACCTTCTTGCGGTAAAAGTACATAAATTCTGCGATGGTACATGGTTTGAGGACCAGGATATGATTTATGATGGCGGTATCTTCCGTGACGTATATCTGACAAGCGTACCATTGGTACAGATCCAGGATTATACCGTACGTACAGACCTTGACGATGCTTATGAAAATGCAGATTTAAGTGTAGCAGTAGATGTAAGAAACCTTTCTTCAGAAGCACAGAGCGGCTGGACGGTTGATCTTAGCGCAGTGGACAGAGACGGAAATGAAATTCTTAGCGGTGAAAGCATTGCGATTGATGAAGTGGCATCTATGGAAACGGAGACATTTAAACTGACACAGACAGTAGAAAGTCCGAAGTTATGGTCAGCAGAGAATCCGAATCTGTATGCGCTTGTACTTACGTTAAAGGATGGCGAGGGCAATGCGGTTGAGACATTGTCTACACAGCTTGGTTTCCGTGAGATTGAGTTTACAAGAACGGAAGTAGATAGCAATTATAGAGTAACAACAAGAGAATGGGAACCTGTAAAAATCAATGGACAGCGCTTGCTTCTGAAAGGTGCGAACCGTCATGATACAGACCCATTTTACGGCAAAGCTGTTCCGCAGGAGACGATTTTTGAAGATGTGAAAATCATGAAGCAGAATAACTTGAATGCAATCCGTACTTCTCATTACAGTAATGATGATTATTTGTACTGGCTGTGCAATGAATACGGTATGTACATGATGGGTGAGACAAACATGGAATGTCATGCGATCATGGGTAATAGCAATAACATAGGTTTATTCTATGAGCTTGGAATGGATCGTACAGAAACAGCTTATAAGAGATTAAAGAACAATCCGGCAATTGTAATCTGGTCCATCGGTAATGAGATGGCATATACGCAAGATCCTAATTTCGGAAATGGTATTTTCCGCGATATGATCTGGTACTTTAAAGATAATGATCCTACAAGACCGGTTCACAGTGAAGGTCAGAATGACGGTATGGGAACCGACATGGGAAGTAATATGTATCCATCGGTAGGAACCGTTCAGGGCCGCGCAGGTTCCGGAAAGATTCCATATGTAATGTGCGAGTATGCGCATGCGATGGGTAACTCTGTCGGTAACTTAAAAGAATACTGGGATGCAGTAAGAAGCGGAGATAACATGCTCGGCGGATTTATCTGGGACTGGGTAGATCAGTCAAGGGCAGTCGATCTTGCAGACTTAGGTTCTACATATGGAGTGACAGACAGAACAGGTGTAGATGGTAAGGCAGTTGGTGATGAAAACAACTGGAATACAGATGCAGGTGAAGGCAGCTTAAACGGCGGAACTTCTTTCAGCGGTTATACACTTATGGATAATGACAGCAAATATAACAGCGCATTATCCGGAACCGGAAAATCATTTACATTTGAAACAATTGTAAAACCGGCTTCTACCGCTCAGAATAGCGTTCTTATAGCAAAGAGTGATACGCAGGTTGCATTAAAGACAAAGAGCAGTGGTTCTGGTTTAGAGTTCTTTGTATACAATAACCAAAGCTGGAAGAGTACATCTTGTAATTTCCCGGAAAACTGGGTTGGAAACTGGCATCAGGTTGTAGGTACTTATGACAAAGGTGAAATTAAGATTTATGTAGATGGAGAGCAGTTAGCCTCTAATAATGTACAGGATAGCATTGCATCTACTTCAAGTGCGATCGGTATTGGATATGATACGACGCATGGAAGAAAATTAGACGGCGAAATGTCTGTAGCACGTATTTACAACAGAGCTTTAAGTGCAGACGAGATCAAAGCGCAGAATTCCGTAAATCCGGCGATCACGGAAGAGGATGAAAGTGTCTTGTTATGGCTTGATTATGCAGACGGTCATACGGAAGCACAGGTTCGTGGTTGGGATTACTACGGAGAAAATGATACACATACAAACCTTTACAAAGATGAAATCGCAGGAAAATTCTATGGCTACGGCGGTGACTGGGGCGATGTTCCGAACGATAACAGCTTCTGTGAAAATGGTTTGATAAGCCCTGACAGAACTCCGCAGCCAGAGCTTATGGAAGTAAAATATCAGTATCAGAACTTATGGTTTGATGCAGAAGTAGCTGATCTGGACGTAAGAAAAGTTAACGTTTACAACGAAAATAACTTTACAAACTTAAATGAATATGATGTTACGTGGTCACTTACCGAAAATGGTATCGAAATCGATAGCGGTGTAGTTGAGAATCCAGATGTTGCACCGCAGAAAAACGGACAGATCGATGTACCATTTACAATGCCTAAGGAGATTGCACCGGGCAGTGAATATTACCTGACAATTTCCGCAAGTTTAAAAGAAGCCACAGATTGGGCCCAGGCAGGTGCCGAAATGTCTTGGGGACAGGTTAAGGTTCCGGCACAAGTAGAACAGGCAGCTCCTGCAGTAAGTGAAAAAGAAGTATCTGTAACAGAAGCAGAAGATGCATGGAACGTAGCAGGAGAGAATTTTAGCTTTGCTATTGATAAAGCTACAGGTGTGATGAGCAATTACATGTATGATGGCAAGACTTTGATCGAAAAAGGACCGGCTCCAAACTTCTACAGAGGCCTTGTAGAAAATGATAAAAATTCTTTCGATGGCAACTGGAATGGCGTAGAGAAGAACATTCAGGTTGAAAGCATTGATACAGCCGTAAACGAAGCTGGACAGAACGTGATTACAGCCAATATCGTATTCCCGGATGCAGGAAATACAAAAGAAACAATCATTTACACAATCAATGGTGATGGTGAAGTTACGGTTAAGATGTCTGTAGATGCAAGAAACAGCGGCATGGGCAACTTTATTAAGATTGGTTCTTTAATGACACTTCCGGAAGGATTTGAGAATGTGACATGGTACGGTAACGGACCGGTGGAAACATTCAATGACAGAAAGACAAATGCAAGACAGGGTATCTATACAAGCACCGTTTCGGATTTCTTCTATCCATACTTAAAAGTGGATGATACAGGTAACTTGACAGATGTAAAATGGATGAAGATTGCTGACGAAGGTTTAAATAATGCGCTTCTTGTAGCAGCAAAAGATGTTGTAGAGGCAAGTGCACTGCACTTTACTCCGGACGACTTGAACTCTACAGACCATATATATGGTTTAACACCTAGAAAAGAAACTATCGTAAACGTAGGCTACGGTTCTCTTGGAACAGGTGGAGCTACTTGCGGACCAGGACCTCTTTCTCAGTATCAGCTTCCAAGCAACAAAGTATATGAGTGGGAATTTACTCTGATGCCGGTTGCAAGCGATGCAGATGATAAGGCAGTTTCTGATAAGGCAAAAGCGTATCGTGTAGTTGATTCTTTTGACAGAACAGAATATGACAAAGAACAGGCAGCAAAGCTTATCGAAAAGATTGATTCTTTCGTAGCATATAATTACAGTCAGTTAGAGGCAGCAGAAAAGATTTTGGCAGAAGTAAATGCAATGCCGGAGGCACAGGCAGCAATTGTAGGGGAAGAAAGGATAGCATTAGCAGCGCAGTATGTAGAAGATGTAAAAGCGTTGGAAGGAAAAGAGACGTTTATCGTAGATGAAAGCCAGAATGGACTTCTGATTCCTTATGATAAGAAATCTTCCTTTGGAGCAAAAGACGGCAATGTATATATGCAAGGTCAGATGAGTATTCCATTTAACGAAGTATTAAATCCGGTATTAGAAGGCAAGAATTCTTTTAGTATCGAAGCTTACATCAATCCGGAGGGAACCATGGATTACAACATGGTAGCAGGCAAAGGTGATTATGCATTCGCACTTCGTACAAAGAGAGGCGAGACATTGGATTTCCATATCTACGCAGGTGGTTCCTGGAGGCCGATCGAAGCAAGTATTCCTTCTGATAAGAGAGCAGACTTTGTAAACAAAACACATCAGGTTGTAGGTCAGTATAATGCAGAGACGAATGAGATTGCTGTATATCTTGACGGTGAACTCCTTCAGAAGAAGGCGACAGGAACAACAGAAGGTGTTGCACATTCCGATTATAATTTCACAATCGGCGCATGTCCGGATACTGGAAGAACATCCAGACATAGAGTGGAAGGTATTCACATTTACAGCAAAGCGCTGACGGCAGAAGAAGTTGCAGCACAGTATGCGGCAGAACCTGCAATTACAGCAGATGATGAAAGCGTACAGCTTTGGGTTGACTTTGAGAAAATGGAATTCCAGAATAAGGAACAGATTTCCGAAGTAGCAATCAATCCGGCAGCAGCAGAAATCGAACAGGGAAGCTCTTTTGAGTTTGCTTTGACAACGGATAATGAAAATGCAAAAGTAGAGAACGCAGCATGGGCAGTTACAGATGCAGAAGGAAACCCGGCGGAAGGTATTACAGTAGCAGCAGATGCAAACGATCCTGCAAAAGCAGTTGTGACCGTAGGACGTACAGCACCAGCGGGAACGGTTGTTCTGAAAGTAACAGAGGTAAACGGCAACAGTGCACTTACAGCGCAGGCTCAGATTACCGTATTGGAAAAAGCAATTGCAGCAGATGAGCTTATTAAAGATTCCGGTAAGAATGGTCTTAATACTCTGACTCCGGATACAGCAAGCTATGTAGCAGGCGAGAATGGAAAACTTACGGCATTGAATGGATACTTCTCTGTAAATGACCCTGATCAGATCGTAAATGATGCAATGACAGGTGGTAATGACTTTACGGTATCATCCAGAGTATATGTTCCGGCATCCGTAAAATCAAACGATACAGGAGTATGGGATTCACATGAGAAACACAATATGATCGCAAGTATCGGTGATAACTCATTTGCATACCGTATCTACTATGATAAGAACAGAAATATTATTAAGATTGATGCATATATCAGTAACGGAAGAAGCTGGGAACAGGTAGAGTCTGCTACGCTTGAAGATGATTTCTTTGATAAATGGCATACAATCGCAGCTACTTATGACAAGAATACATTAAATATTTATGTAGATGGCGAAGTAGTTGGAACGAAAGATGAATTAACAATTAAAAATGTGAATAAGACATCTGATAAATTCTCTGTAGGATATGAACCTCAGAAAGAAAGTACAAGACAATCTGAACTTACATTTGAACAGGTTGTTGTATACAGTGAAGCATTAGACGGCGAAGCAATTATGGCAAAACATAATGCGGCAGACGAAAATGTAGTATTATGGTTAGACTTTGATCTTGAGAAAGATACGGTACCAGCCGAAGATAAGAGCGACTTAGCAGCACTTATTACATATGCACAAGAACAGCAGGAAAGCGATGACTATAAACTTTTAGTTCCAAGCGTAAAAGCATGGTTTGAAGCAGCGCTTGCAGAAGCAATCGCAGTGAATGAGGATGCAGCTGCAACGCAGGAAGAAGTTGACGCAGCATATGAGAACCTGCTTTCTAAAGTACATCTTCTCTCCTTCCTCGGCGGAGATAAGACAGATCTTCAGAAGAGATATGAGGAATTGGTAAATACGGATCTTAGCATTTACACAGAAGAAAGTGCCAAGAAATTATCAGATGCACTTGCAGCAGCAAAAGCTACATTGGATGATGCAGATGCACTCGACGCTGAAGTTGAAAAAGCATTAGAAGACTTAAATAATGCAGCGGCAGGTCTGGAATTGAAAGAAATTGTAGATAAGACCAGACTTGAAAAATTGATTGGCCAGGCAAATGGTTATGTGGAAGAGGAAGAAGCATCTGAAACAGATACATTCGTTCCAACCACTTTTGAAAATCTCGAGGCGATGTTAGCAGCAGCAAATGCTGTTTACGGAGATGATAATGCAACAGCAGAAGACGTAGCAAATGCTTATAAGATGTTGCATGAAGCGATTATGAAGCTTCGTCGTACACCGGATAAGAGTGTACTGCAAGGACTTCTGACACAGGTAGAAAGCGTTGACTTAACACTTTATACAGAAGAAAGTGCCAAGGCAGTAAAAGCAGCATACGATACAGCTTTAGCAGTATATGTAGACGTAGATGCTAATCAGGCACAAATTGATGCAGCAACAGATGCATTAAAGGCAGCACTTGAGAGCTTAGAAGAAAATGCTGATGAAGAGCCGAATACTGAGGTACCAGGTAAGACAGAAGAACCAGGTGCTGCAGATAATAGTAACGGCAGCAGCACAAAGGGTGAAGATGATACGAAGGTAGCATCTACAGGCAAGACAGATTCTAATGATGCAGGAAGCAAGGATACAAATGGTGCTGTTAAGAAATCTGCAAAGACAGGCGACAGTGCAAATGCAGCAGTTCCGGCAGCAGCATTACTTGCGGCAGCAGCAGTTGTGGCAGCAATGAAGAAAAAAAGAGAATTTTAATCAAGTTTAATTTTAATTAAATTTAATTAGTAATCCGAAGGTGGACAGGCGTGTTAGTCTGTCCATTTTTGCGTAAAAGGGATGTAAGAAAAAATAAAGAGTATTTATTGACAAAGAGAAGTCTGCAAAGTTAAAATAATGATAAATGTGATAAAGGTGAACAGGTTACAATTTATGCAGACATTATATGATAAGTTAAAAATGTATGCAGCTTCTGATTATTATGGATTTCATATGCCGGGACATAAACGAAATACAAGTCTAAAAGGGCTTGAAGAGATAGCGTTTCCGTATGAGATAGATATTACCGAGATTGAGGGATTTGATGATTTGCATCATCCCGAAGATTTGTTTGCAAAGATGCAAAAAAGGGCTGCAGTTTTATACGGAGCGAAGGAAAGTCATCTGCTGATTAACGGGAGTACGGTGGGGATCCTATCGGCGGTTCTTGGAACCACAAGAAAAGGGGACAAGATATTGATGGCAAGGAATTGTCATAAGTCTGTGTATCACGCAGTGTTTATGAATGAATTGCAGCCGGCATACCTGTATCCGGAGCAGAAAGAACCATTTGAGATTAACGGGGAGATAACTGTCCTGGAAGTGGAGCGTTTATTGGAAGAGAATCCGGATGCGAAAGCAGTTGTAATCGTTTCGCCAACATATGATGGGGTAGTATCAGATGTACATGCAATTGCCCAAGTGGTTCATAAAAGAAGCATACCATTGATCGTGGACGAGGCGCATGGGGCACATTTTGGTTTTCATCCATATTTTTTGCAGAACGCGAACCGACAAGGAGCAGACATTGTTATCCACAGTCTTCACAAGACGTTGCCGGCACCTACACAGACAGCGCTCCTGCATATAAATGGAAGTATCGCAGACAGGAACAATATAGAAAAATATTTGCATATGCTGCAATCGAGCAGTCCTTCCTATATTCTTATGGCGGGGATCGATCTATGTTTGCGGTGGCTTGAGGAAGAAAGCGGGCAAATATTTGACAAGTATGTTAGAATATTAGAAGAGGCAAGAAAAAAGCTAAAAGAACTAAAGTGCTTAAAGCTGATAGAGACTGAGCGATTCGACCGCTCTAAGATATTGATTTCTACGAAAGATTGCGGTATCAGTGGAAAGAAGTTATATGAAATTTTACTGGAAGAATATCATCTGCAGATGGAAATGGCTTCTATGGAGTATGTAATAGCTTTAACTTCCGTAGGAGATACGAAAGAAGGTTTTGCAAGGCTTTTAGATGCACTAAAGAAAATAGACGCAGAACAGG
Source organism: uncultured Lachnospiraceae bacterium (assembly GCA_910585545.1). Lineage (GTDB taxonomy): Bacteria > Bacillota > Clostridia > Lachnospirales > Lachnospiraceae > An181. The sequence continues at coordinate 51,795 of CAJUFN010000012.1, read as the reverse complement.
AAACGATATCAGACAAGGGAAAAGCGTTTACACTCCCAAGACTTAGGCAGGCTTGTAAAAGTTCAGATATAGAAGAGGACGGTATATTTCTTGCGTGGGAAGAATGCGAGGGAAAAGTTGCCGCAGAGTATGCATATATATATCCGCCGGGGATACCGCTTATCGTACCGGGGGAGGAGATTAATATGGAAACGATCTGTTTGCTGAAACGATATCGGCAGCTTGGATTTCAGATAGAAGGAACACAGAAAAAATTTTTTATAAAAGTACAAGGATGAGAAAAGGAGTAAAGTATGGGAAAGATATTTTATGTAATGGGGAAGAGTTCATCAGGAAAAGATTCGATATTTAAGAAGATTCAGGAAGAGGCGCCAAATCTTCAGACGATCGTACCTTATACAACAAGACCGATTCGTGAGGATGAGACCGAAGGTGTAGAATACTTTTTTGTAAGCGAAAGTGAACTTTCCAGCATGGTAAGAGAAGATAAAGTGGTAGAGGTTCGTTCTTATGAGACGGTACATGGTGTGTGGCGTTATTTTACAGTAGACGACGGGCAGATCGATCTGGAAAATGATAATTATTATCTTATGATCGGAACATTGGAATCTTATGACAGAATTCGTAAATATTATGGAAATACCAAAGTAATACCGGTTTATATCGAGGTAGAAGATGGTGAGCGCCTTGAAAGAGCGCTTAAGAGAGAAAGGGCACAAAAGACACCAAAGTACGATGAGATGTGCAGACGTTTCATGGCGGATAATAAAGATTTTTCAGATGAGAATATCTTAGAGTGCGGTATTAAGAAACGTTATATCAATGATGACAGAGATAGATGTGCGAAAGAAATCGCAGAGATGATTAAGGCGCAGATGTAGATTAGAGATTGCCAATCGACATCGAAGGGAAAGGACGCGGCAGGATGAATAATGGTTTTGGAAGTGTTGTAGGACACAGAGATATTATTGAATATATTCAAGGCGCGGTACAAGGAGACAAGGTATCGCATGCATATATTTTGAATGGAGAGAGAGGATCAGGAAAGAAGCTTCTGGCAAATTTATTTGCCATGATGCTGCAATGTCACAACAGTAAATCAGATCCTTGCTATGATTGTCACGATTGCAGGCAGATCATGAGTGGGAACCATCCGGATGTTATCCGTGTAACGCATGAAAAACCAAATACGATTAGCGTAGATGACGTGCGTACACAGATTAACAATGATATTATGATCAAGCCATACAGTGGGAAATATAAAATCTATATTATTCCGGAGGCGGATCTTATGACGCCGCAGGCGCAGAATGCAATCTTGAAGACGATAGAAGAACCGCCTGCATATGCGATCATTTTTCTTCTTACGGAGAATGCAGAAAGTCTTTTAGCGACGATACGTTCCAGATGTGTCGTCTTAAAACTGAGAAATATTAAAGATAAGCTGATTAAAAAGTATCTTATGGAAGAGATGGAGATTCCGGATTATCAGGCGGAAATTTGTGCATCCTTTGCACAGGGCAATATGGGAAAGGCCATTGCCCTTGCTTCCAGTGAACATTTTAATGAGATAAAAGAAGAGATGATCCAGCTTATGAAATATATCAATGAGATGGATAGTGCAGAGATTGTTCGGGCAATTAAAAAATTGGAGACATTTAAGCTGAATATTTCAGATTGTCTTGATCTTATCATGGTCTGGTACCGTGATGTGCTTTTATATAAAGCGACGAAAGATGTCAATGGTGTGATTTTTAAAGATCAGATGGATTTTATTCAGGAGAGGGCGAACAGAAGCTCTTATGAAGGTATTGAAGAAATTTTAGATGCACTTGAAAAGGCAAAAGCAAGGCTGAAAGCAAATGTAAACTTCGATTTAACGATGGAGCTTTTGCTATTGACGATAAAGGAGAATTAGAACATGATAAAGGTAATAGGTGTAAGATTCCGGACAGCAGGGAAAATATACTTTTTTGCACCGGGAAAACTGCATATCAGACAGGGAGATCAGGTCATTGTGGAGACGGCAAGGGGCGTGGAATTCGGCAATGTTGTAACAGGACCAAAGGAGATTCCTGAAGAACAGGTTACGCAGCCGCTAAAGCCGGTTATCCGTATTGCCACAGAGGAAGATAAAAAGGCAGAAGAGAGAAACAGAGAGAAAGAAAAAGAAGCATTTCAGATTTGTCTTGAGAAGATTCGGAAACATGAATTAGATATGAAGCTGATTGATGCAGAATATACATTTGATAACAATAAAGTATTATTTTACTTTACGGCAGATGGAAGAATTGATTTCAGAGAGTTGGTAAAAGATCTGGCATCGGTATTTCGGACCAGGATTGAGCTTCGCCAAATCGGGGTCCGCGATGAGACAAAGATTCGCGGAGGTATCGGCGTATGCGGAAGGCCGCTTTGCTGCCATACGTATCTTGCTGAGTTTGCGCCGGTATCCATTAAGATGGCAAAGGAGCAGAATCTATCTTTGAATCCGACAAAGATTTCCGGCGTATGTGGAAGGCTGATGTGCTGTCTTACAAATGAGGAAGAGACGTACGAAGAGCTAAACAGCCGTCTCCCGGCAGTAGGCGACACGGTCCGCACTGCGGAAGGACTTGTGGGAGAGGTGCAAAGTTTAAGCGTATTGAGACAGCTTGTGAAAGTTGTCGTAACGTTGGAGAATGATGAAAAAGAGATTCGTGAATATAAAGTAGACGAGTTGAAATTCCGTCCAAGACGTAAGAAAAATGATATGAAACTATCAAAAGAAGAATTAAAAGAGCTGAAGGCTTTGGAAAAAGGCGAAGGAGAATCAAAACTGAATGACAACTAATTTAAAAGAGGGAGAACGGCTGGATGACCTTCAGATTAAAGGATATGAATTGATTCAGCATCCCGGAAGGTTTTGTTTTGGCATGGACAGTTCTTTGTTATCTAGTTTTGTTACAGTGAAAAAAGGAGAAAGGGTTCTTGACCTTGGTACGGGGACAGGAATCCTTCCTGTTTTAATGAAGGCAAAAACGGATGGAGAACATTTTACAGGCTTGGAGATACAAAAAGAAAGCGCCGATATGGCAAGAAGAAGTGTACTGCATAATCATCTTGAGAATGAGATTGATATTGTGACAGGCGATATCAAGGAAGCTTCTTCCATATTCCCGGCAGGTTCTTTTGATGTTATTACGACGAACCCGCCGTATATGATTGGATCGCATGGACTTAGAAATGACAGTGATGCGATGACCATTGCAAGGCATGAAGTGTTATGCACGTTGGATGATATTTTGCGGGAAAGCGCAAAGATACTCCGCTTTAAAGGGCGATTTTATATGGTGCACCGGCCATTTCGGCTTGCGGAGATTCTAAGTAAGATGAGCGCATATAAAATCGAACCTAAACGAATGCGGCTTGTATATCCCGGGCTTTATAAGGAACCGAATATGGTATTACTCGAGGGTGTACGAGGTGCAAATTCGAGGATAACGGTGGAGAAACCATTGATCATTTATAACGAAGACGGTACTTATACAAAAGAAGTGCATGAGCTTTATTATGGAAAAGGGAAAGAGGACGAATAAATGTCTGGAACATTGTATTTATGTGCAACACCGATAGGAAATCTGGAGGATATGACATTTCGGGTGATTCGTATCTTAAAAGAGGTTGATTTGATTGCGGCAGAAGATACGAGAAACAGTATCAAGCTTTTGAATCATTTTGAGATTAAGACAGCGATGACGAGTTATCATGAATATAACAAAATAGAAAAAGGAAAGAAACTGGTAGAAAAGCTCTTGGAAGGACAAAATATTGCGCTGATCACAGATGCCGGAACACCCGGGATATCTGATCCCGGCGAAGAACTTGTAAAGATGTGTTACGAAGCAGGTATTACGGTCACATCGCTTCCAGGCGCCGCGGCATGTATTACAGCACTGACTTTGTCTGGACTTTCTACGAGAAGGTTTGCATTTGAGGCATTCTTGCCGTCGGATAAAAAAGAGCGTCAGGAAATTCTGGAAGAACTTAAAAGTGAGACGCGTACGATGATTATCTATGAAGCACCGCATCGCCTCTTAAAAACATTAAAAGAGCTTTGGGGAGTTCTCGGGGACAGGAAGGTTACGGTATGCCGTGAGCTTACGAAAAAGCATGAAACTGCATTTGCGACAACATTAGAAGCGGCAGCAGAATACTATGAAGCAAATGAGGCGAAAGGGGAATGCGTGCTTATAATAGAAGGACGGAATCGACAGGAGATGAAAAAGGAGGCGCAGGAAGCGTGGCAGGAGATGTCCGTGGAGGAGCATATGGATATTTATCTTAGGCAGGGGCATGAGAAAAAAGAGGCAATGAAGTTAGTGGCAAAAGACCGTGGAATCGGGAAAAGAGAAGTGTATCAGGCACTTTTGACAAAAGAAAGATAAAAGCTTCGTCACCTTGTATAGAAAAGGATGAAAACTTTGTGCACTTCGATTCTGGCTTTTTGCGGTGATTATATTTATACTTATACCAGTGGATAAAACGAACAAACTTTTAGGAGGAAATGAAATATGGCAAGTTTATCTTTAAAACATATCAATAAAACATATCCAAACGGATATGTAGCGGTAAAAGATTTTAATCTTGAGATTGCAGATAAAGAATTTATCATCTTCGTAGGACCTTCAGGATGTGGTAAATCTACCACACTTCGTATGGTTGCAGGACTTGAGGATATCACATCAGGTGAATTAAGGATCGGTGATAAAATAGTAAATGACGTAGAACCAAAAGACAGAGATATCGCGATGGTATTCCAGAACTACGCTTTGTATCCGCATATGACAGTATATGATAACATGGCGTTTGGTCTTAAATTAAGAAAATTACCAAAAGACGAGATTGACAAAATGGTTCGCGAAGCAGCAAGAATCCTTGACTTGGAAGCTTTATTAGACCGTAAACCAAAAGCTTTGTCCGGTGGACAAAGACAGCGTGTTGCTATGGGTCGTGCGATCGTTCGTAATCCTAAGGTATTCCTTATGGATGAGCCTTTATCAAACCTTGATGCAAAGCTTCGTGGTCAGATGCGTATCGAGATTTCTAAGCTGCACCAGAGATTAGGTACAACGATTATCTATGTAACACATGACCAGACAGAGGCTATGACACTTGGAACAAGAATCGTAGTTATGAGTGCCGGTATTGTTCAGCAGGTAGATACACCGCAGGTATTATATGATACACCATGTAACTTGTTCGTAGCAGGATTCATCGGTTCTCCTCAGATGAACTTTGCTGATGCTGTATGTGAGATCAAAGGCGACAAAGTTACATTGAACCTTGGAAAACATAAAATTGAACTTTCTGAAGCAAAAGCGAAGAAGTTGATCGCTGGCGGTTACAATGGAAAAACTGTTGTACTTGGTATCCGTCCAGAAGATGTACATGATGAGCCAGAATTCCTGGCAGCTTCACCAAACACAGTTATTGAAGCAAAGATTCGAGTATACGAGATGTTAGGTGCAGAAGTATTCTTATACTTTGATTATGCAGGAGCAAGCATGACAGCAAGAGTTGAGCCTAGAACAACAGCAAGAACAGGCGATACAGTGAAATTTGCTTTAGATGCGAACAAGATTCATGTATTTGATAAAGAGACAGAACTAGCTATTACAAACTAGTCTTAATATTACTCAGGAAAAAGGCGTCGGTTATCCGATGCTTTTTTTCTGAAAATCTTTATCTAATAGGTTAAAGATGCATCATTTGTTCTTAAAAAGGAAACAATGGACAGACGAATTGCATATAATGTGTAACAGCTCGGTAAAATATGATCGGGGAATAGAATTCAAGGAGAGAGACTATGAAAAAAATTTTAACAAGTTTACCGGCAAAGCTTTTGATCGGCATTGTGATCGGTATCGTGTTGGGGCAGTTATTGCCTGTGTCGGCTATGGGTGTGATCGTTTCACTCAAAAATATTTTAGGGCAGATTATTAACTTTATCGTACCATTGATCGTAATTGGGTTTATTGCGCCCTCTATTACAAAGCTTGGGAATAATGCATCTAAGATGCTTGGAGTTGCAATCGCAATTGCATATGTATCTTCTGTGCTGGCAGCCCTCCTTTCTATGGGTGCCGGATATGCGATTATTCCAAATCTGTCTGTCGCATCAAGTGTGGAGCTTAACGAACTGCCAAAGGATATTTTCGGACTGGAGATTCCTCAAATTATGCCTGTAATGAGCGCACTTGCGTTTTCTGTCATGATTGGTCTTGCAGCGGTTTGGACGAAAGCAAAGACAATTGTTACGATTCTGGATGAGTTTCAGAAGATTGTATTGGATCTTGTATCCAAGATTATCATTCCGATCCTTCCGGTATTTATCTGTTTTACATTTACGTGTTTATCTTATGACGGAACCATTACGAAGCAGTTACCGATATTTTTGATTGCCGTTGTTATTGTTATGATTGGGCATTATATCTGGCTTGCAGTTCTTTATGGGGTTGCCGGAATCTATTCCGGAGAGAATCCGATGGAAGTATTAAAACACTATGGGCCGGCTTACATTACGGCTGTCGGAACAATGTCTTCAGCAGCAACGCTGGCAGTAGCGCTTCGCGGGGCGAAGAAATCAAAAGTACTACGTGATGACATGGTAGACTTTGGAATCCCGTTGTTTGCAAATATCCATCTTTGCGGCTCCGTACTGACAGAAGTATTCTTTGTGATGATCGTATCGAAAGTGCTTTATAATGAACTGCCAAGTTTGGGAACGATGATTCTTTTTTGCGTGCTGCTCGCGGTGTTCGCAATCGGAGCGCCGGGCGTACCTGGAGGAACAGTTATGGCTTCCTTAGGTCTTATCATAAGTGTGATTGGATTTGGCGATGACGGAACAGGCCTGATGCTTGCAATCTTTGCGATCCAGGATAGTTTTGGCACCGCATGTAACGTAACAGGAGACGGTGCGTTGACATTGATGTTGACTGGATATGCGAAAAAGCATAGAATCAAAAAACAAAATATTTCGATAGATCTATAAAATGTAAGCAGGAGAATAAGGATGCTGAATAAATTATGGGCAGGAATGATTATTGTCGGTGTGATGTTTGGGGCATTTACCGGAAAGATGCCGGAGATTACCAACGCGGCACTGGATTCTGCGAAAGAGGCGGTTACGCTGTGTATTACGATGGTTGGAGTGATGTCGTTATGGGTGGGACTTATGGAGATCGCGGAATGTGCGGGGATTATCCAGGCGGCGAGCAGATGGATGCGGCCGTTTATTAAATGGATGTTTCCGGGGGTGCCAAAGGATCATCCGGCGGAGAAATATATCACAACCAATACGATTGCCAATATTCTTGGGCTTGGCTGGGCAGCTACGCCTGCCGGGCTAAAGGCGATGGAGGAACTGGAAAAGATTGAAGAGGACAGAAGGAGAGGGAGATTACCGGGGATTGTAAGAAAGAGAGGGATTGCCAGTAATGAGATGTGCACATTTTTAGTGCTGAACATTTCATCTTTGCAGCTGATCCCAGTGAATGTGATTGCATTCAGGAGCCAGTATGGGAGCGTGAATCCGGCAGGTATCGTAGGGGCTGGAATATTGGCGACTATGGTCAGTACGTTGGCGGGAATTGTGTTCTGCAAGATGGCAGAAGGAAAACAGGGCTCATAAAAATAATCGGGTATACATAAAATGTATTGATGTTTAAATAAAAGGATGATGTTATGCATTTTTTCCTGTTTTTAAGTGACTTTATCGTTCCGTTCGTGATTTTTGGAATCGTGTTGTATGGACTTTTGCAAAAGGTTCCGGTATACGATCGGTTTATTAAAGGTGCGAGAAGCGGTTTTCTTACCGTCATCAAGATTATGCCTACATTGATAGGGTTGATGGTGGCGGTGGGGATCCTTCGGGCCTCGGGCTTTCTGGAATTTTTATCATCAGGCATTGGAAAAGTGACAGGGCTTATAGGGTTTCCGGGAGAGTTGGTACCGCTTACGGTTGTAAAAATGTTTTCTTCTTCCGCGGCAACAGGGCTTTTACTGGATTTATTCAAAGAATTCGGAACGGATTCTTACATAGGTTTGATTGCATCTATTTCGATGTCTTGTACGGAGACTATTTTTTATACCATGAGCGTGTATTTTATGACAGCAAAGGTAACCAAGACAAGATTTACATTGCCAGGTGCGCTATTTGCCACAGCAGCGGGGCTTGCGGCGAGCGTCGTTCTGGCAGGATTTATGCAGTGATAAAAACCCTCATATCTATTTGTAATAAAAGGAGCGATAAGCTTTATACAAATAGATATGAGGGTTTCTGTTCTTTACTTTAGTACATATTTTCTTAAGGTCGGGAACGAACATGGACCCGCATTCAGAATCGCTTCATGAAATTTTTTCTGGCTAAAATTTTTTCCCTGTTGTTCCATCGCGTCTTTTTTCAATTCCAGAAATTCCAGGTATCCGATGTAGTATTTCAAATAATTGGCGGGGTCGCTGACGATGAGTTCATAAATTTCTCGTACGACACTTTGGTTGGCGATGCCATATTTACTAAAAAATGCGAAGGTATCTTCAAATGTCCAGCCTTCGTAGTGAATACCCATATCGGCAAGCGCGTAGATGCCAAGAATGAGGGATTTATTTTTTTGTGTCAGAGTAGCCTCTTGTTTGGAAATAGGAGCAAAGTAAAAGGAAATCATTTCGGCGTAGGTAGCCCAGCCCTCGGTGTATCCGCCGTAGCCTAGGATGCTTCGTATCGGAGCCGGGGCACAATCCAGAAAATAAGTTGTCTGGTACAGATGTCCGGGATATCCTTCGTGTGCCAGTGTCGTGTATAGTTCAATACCATCCATCGTCTGTCCCTGATTGATATAGATTGTGTTTTCATCGGTGTTGTCAATGGCAGGGATCATATAAAAAGCAGGACTTAAATGTTCCTCCATTGGTTTGGGAACGTATTTGATATTCATCTGTACATCAGGATACTGAGGAAATACATTCGTGATCTTGTTTTGCAGGTCAGAAAGTATGTGCAACGGATCGGTATCTTCTAATGTGGTGTATGCTGCCGGATTTAAAGAAGCGGAAACTTCTTTTGTCTGTCCGGCAGGAAGTGCGGCGCGCATAGCGTTAAGGTCAGCTTGCATTTGTTTTAAGGTCAATTCTTCCAGCTCACGGATATTTCGGTCAGTTCCAACGTCTCTTTGTACAATGTATTCATAATAATTTTGACCAGAAGGGAGACCGCATATGCCGCCTTCGTTTTTGGAAGTAGTTTTTAAGGAGGTAAGTACATCAATGAGTTTTTCATAGGCTGGGAATACAAAATCGTTTACGATTTTTTCATTATCTTTTATGAAAGACTGTTTTTCGGCATCCGAAAGGTGTTTTACCGAAGATAATCGTTCGGGGAAGGTGGAAAATAAGTAATTATCCTTTCCCATATCCAGGAAGGAACGGCACTGTTCTATTACGGAATCGGCAGTGTAGGACGCCATAAAAAGACCGTTATCGGATTTTGCCTGTTCAAAATCAATGAGTGACTGAAAATAATCGGGAGTGGTTTTTAGTAATTGAAGGTAGGTATGTATGTCTTCCTGTGTGTGAAACTGATATTCTGAAAGAAGTACCGGAAGTTGTGCCTGAAGGCCGGTGACAGGGCCTAACGGTTCATCGTAAAGAAGGTAAGAGCATCCCAAACGTGCGGTGTTTAGATAATCTTTTAGGATGTCATAGGTAAGTTTATTTTCGGATGAGAGTTTATAATAAGGAATCTTTTTTAAGGCAGCAAGGTAATTTTCTAAAGCAGCCCTGGCGGCAGTACTGTTCGTAGGAAATGAGCCGTAGGTGATGGGAATATTTTGGATATCGTAGTTTTCCGGATGTTTAAGCGTATAATGCAGGTTGATTGTTGTAGAACTGACCTCCTGAGAAAAAAGTGTATCGGTAAAGGCTTCAAAAGCTGCATCCGGGGAAGAACTTTGAAGAAAGAGATGTGCAGATATGGCACATAGTGTCAGGGAAACCGCAATGATTTTTAAGCGGTGTCTGACAAAAAAAGAAGAAATATGTGACATGATATACTCCGTAAATGTTTTTACATAGTTTATGCGGGCAAGTATGGGATTATCCATGATAGCAAAAGGACTGTCTGAAGAAAAACAAGCTGTTTCTATCAGGAACAGCCTGTTTTAATGAAAGGATTTGTGCTCCAGGTATGCTTTTAGCAATGATACGAGTGTCGCTTTTTCAGACAGGTTTAACTGTTCGTATAAAGTAAAAATCTCACTTTGCAAATAGGTTGGATCAGATGTAGAGGCATCTGCGAGCAGATCAATGATAGAGCAGCCAAAGAATTCAGCGATAGCTGCAAGGCGCTCCAGATTCACTTTTGAGATGCCGCGTTCGATCTGGCTGATATAGCCTACAGTTACATCCAGACACTCTGCAAATTTTTCCTGAGTAATATTTTTTTTTATACGATATTTTTTTATTCGCTGTCCAATTAGTTTATAATTAATTCTTTCTAAGTTCATGTTAAGTCCTCACAGCAGTTCAGCTTAAGCTGGTCATTCACGTAAGACTATTATATGTAGGTTTGTCGAAGCAAAAACAGACATTAATAACTAAATGTTTAGCATAAAGTTCTTATTGGAAAAAATTACCAGGTTTTCACAGAAATATTGGAAGACCTTGACAGAAATCAGTCCCTGTGATACGATTTTTAACAGATTATGAAAATTGATATGCAAAGAATCTCGGCAGCGGGATTCTATTTTTATAAGAAGCGAGGGAGAGGGAACGATGGAGAACAAAAAATATTATATGACGACGGCAATTGCCTATACATCAGGCAAACCGCATATTGGAAACACATATGAGATCGTACTTGCGGATGCAATCGCAAGGTATAAAAGAAGTCAGGGATATGAGGTGTTTTTCCAGACCGGAACGGATGAACATGGACAAAAGATTGAGTTAAAGGCAAAAGAAGCAGGAACAACGCCAAAAGAATTCGTAGATAATGTGGCGGGCTGTATTCAGGATATCTGGGATATGATGAATACTTCTTATGATAAATTCATCCGTACAACAGATGATTACCATGAGAAGGAAGTACAGAAAATCTTTAAAAAGCTGTATGAGAAGGGTGATATTTATAAGGGATATTATGAAGGAATGTACTGTACTCCATGTGAGTCGTTCTTTACGGAGTCCCAGCTTGTAGATGGCAAATGTCCAGACTGCGGCAGAGAAGTACAGCCGGCAAAAGAAGAAGCTTATTTCTTTAAAATGAGCAAATATGCAGACAGGCTGATTGAACATATCAATACTCATCCGGAGTTTATCCAGCCAGTGTCTCGTAAAAATGAGATGATGAATAACTTCCTCCTTCCGGGGCTGCAAGATCTGTGTGTATCCAGGACTTCTTTTAAATGGGGAATTCCGGTAGACTTTGATCCGAAACATGTTGTATATGTATGGCTGGATGCGCTTACGAACTATATCACGGGAATCGGATATCACTGTGGCGGTGAAAGCGAAGAACAGTTCCATAAAAACTGGCCGGCGGATTTACATCTGATCGGAAAAGATATCATTCGTTTCCATACGATTTACTGGCCGATCTTCCTGATGGCACTTGATCTGCCGCTGCCAAAACAGATTTTTGGACATCCGTGGCTGCTTCAAGGTGATGGAAAGATGAGTAAATCCAAAGGGAATGTGTTATATGCAGATGAACTCGTGCAGTTTTTCGGTGTAGATGCAGTGCGTTATTTTGTACTTCATGAGATGCCGTTTGATAACGACGGTGTGATTTCATGGGAACTGATGGTAGAGCGTATGAATTCTGATCTCGCAAACACACTTGGAAATCTCGTGAACCGTACTGTTTCCATGACGAATAAGTATTTTGGAGGCACAGTGACCGATAAGGGCGTGGCTGAAGAAGTAGACGCAGATTTAAAAGCAGTTGTGGAACAGACGCCTGGATGCGTGGAAAAGAAAATGGAAGAGCTTCGCGTAGCCGATGCGATCACAGAGATTTTCAACTTGTTTAAACGCTGCAATAAATATATTGATGAGACAACTCCGTGGATTCTTGCAAAAGATGAGGCGAAAAAAGACCGTCTTGAGACGGCGCTGTACAACTTGATCATGAGCATTTCCGAAGGGGCGAAGCTTTTGGAATCATTCATGCCGGAGACATCTGCAAAGATACTTGCACAGCTCGGCGAAGGTCATGTAACAGAAAAGCCGGAGATTCTTTTTGCAAGACTTGATGTAGAAGAAGTTCTGGAAAAAGTGGCAAAACTTCATCCGCAGGAAGAAGAAGCTGCGGCAGACGAAGATGTGATCGATATCGAAGCAAAACCGGAAATCACATATGATGATTTTGCAAAGCTGCAGTTCCAGGTAGGAGAGATCATTGCCTGTGAGGAAGTGAAAAAATCGAAAAAATTACTTTGTTCACAGGTAAAAATAGGAAGTCAGGTGCGCCAGATTGTTTCCGGTATCAAAGCACACTATAAACCGGAAGAGATGGTAGGCAAAAAGGTAATGGTTGTAACGAACTTAAAGCCAGCAAAATTAGCAGGCTTGATGTCCGAAGGAATGATACTTTGTGCCGAAGACGCAGAAGGGAATCTGTCCTTGATGACACCGGAGAAAGAGATGCCGGCAGGCGCTGAAATTTGTTAAGGTAAATAGAAAATCTTAATTGGGGACGTAGCTTTTTTGAGAAAGTGTACGTCCCCAATTAAAATTTGACCTATTTCTTTTTGAAAGATGGAGGAAAATGATTATGATTTTTGATACGCATACGCATTATGATGCAGAGCAATTTGACAAAGATAGAGTGGAGTTATTAAGTTCTATGCGAGAGCATAATGTTGGATTTATTTTGAATGTAGGCGCCACATTAGATGGATGTAAAAGCAGTGTGAAGTTTGCCAGAAAGTATTCTTTTATGTACGCGGCGGTTGGTGTACACCCAGATGAGGTGGGCGCTTTAAATGATGAGACGTTTGCCTGGATGGAGGAACTGTTGTTGGATGAGAAGACAGTGGCTGTTGGAGAGATTGGGCTTGACTATTACTGGGATAATGAGCCAAGAGAGGTGCAAAAGGAATGGTTTATCCGCCAACTTGAGCTTGCGAGAAAACATGATCTTCCGGTCTGTATCCATAGCCGGGATGCAGCAGAGGACACGCTGAATGTAATGCGGGAATATGCAAAAGGCTTGAGAGGAGTGATCCATTGCTTTTCTTATTCGCCGGAGATTGCGAAAGAATATGTGAAAAACGGATTTTATATAGGTGTTGGAGGCGTGGTGACATTTAAGAACGGAAAGAAAATGAAAGAAGTTGTAAAAGCGACACCGATAGAAAGGATATTACTGGAGACGGACTGTCCGTATCTTGCGCCGGAACCGTATCGCGGAAAGCGCAACAGTTCAATCTACCTGGACCGTGTGGCGGAGGAGATAGGGCAGTTAAAGGGAATGACTGCAAATGAAGTTATTGAGGCGACGGAGCAAAATGCGAAAACGTTGTTTGGGATAGCTTAAAGAGCGGACGCTTCAGCGGAATTTGTTGCATAATGTTTATTTACGGATGTGTGTATTTATAGTAAAATAAATGCATGCAAGAAAAGTGCCGGAAAACAAAGGTAAAGGGAGTATTTTATATGACAGAACCAACATTGGGGAACCCAAAGAATACAATAGAGATTTTGCAGAAATACAATTTTTCTTTTCAGAAAAAATTCGGACAGAATTTTTTGATAGATACACATGTACTTGATAAGATCATTGCATCTGCCGAGATTACAAAAGAGGATATGGTACTGGAGATCGGTCCGGGGATTGGAACTATGACGCAGTATTTGGCATGTGCGGCAAGAAAGGTGGTGGCGGTCGAGATTGATAACTCTTTGATACCGATTCTTAAGGATACACTTAAAGATTATGATAATATAAGAATTATTAATGATGATGTCATGAAGCTGGATTTGGCGGCGCTTGCCAGGGAAGAAAACGGCGGGAAACCGATCAAGGTGGTAGCGAATCTGCCATATTATATAACGACCCCAATTATTATGGGATTGTTCGAAAATCATGTTCCGGTAGAGAGCATTACAGTCATGATTCAAAAAGAGGTGGCAGAACGTATGCAGGTAGGACCGGGGACAAAAGAGTATGGAGCTTTGTCGCTTGCAGTTCAGTATTATGCGAAACCGTATATTGTGGCCAATGTTCCGCCGAATTGTTTTATGCCAAGGCCCAAAGTAAGCTCGGCAGTGATTCGTCTGACAAAACTGAAAGAGCCGCCGGTCCAGGTTAAGGATGAACGGCTGATGTTTGGAATCATACGGGCATCGTTTAACCAGCGCAGAAAGACGCTTGTCAATGGGCTTTCCAATTCAGCTGAATTGAATCTGTCAAAAGAAGAAGCCATTCAAGCGGTAGAAAGTCTTGGAAAAGGCGCAAGTATTCGGGGAGAGGCATTAACTTTGGAGGAATTTGCAAAGATTGCCAATTACATATTAGAACTCAGAAATGTAAATTCAATATAAAAATACAAGAGGAGGATGATAGCATGAAATATCAAATCAAAGGAGATACATTGCCGGTAGTCATCTGTCAGTTAGAGGGCGGAGAAAGTATGGTAACAGAGAGAGGTTCCATGTCATGGATGTCTCCGAATATGAAGATGGACACAACGACCAATGGCGGTATCGGGAAAGCATTTGGAAGAATGTTTGCAGGAGAAGCCATGTTCCAGAATGTCTATACTGCCCAGGGCGGACAGGGGCTTATTGCATTTGCATCCAGCTTTCCGGGGTCTATTCAGGCGTTTGAGGTTGGACCGGGACAGGAATATATTTTCCAGAAGCGTGCATTTTTGGCGGCAGAAGCTGGGGTGTCATTATCTGTGCATTTTCAGAAACGAGTTTCGTCCGGGTTATTTGGCGGAGAAGGATTTATTCTTCAGAGGGTTTCCGGACAGGGAACAGTATTTGCTGAATTCGATGGTCATGTAGTGGAATATGAGCTGCAGCCAGGGCAGCAGATTGTCATTGATTCCGGATATTTGGCGGCGATGAGTGCAAGCTGTCAGATGGAGATAAAGACCATTCAGGGATTGAAAAACGTTGTATTTGGCGGAGAAGGCTTGTTTAATACGGTTGTGACAGGTCCGGGACATGTGTGGCTTCAGACAATGCCGATCAATGCAGTGGCAGGAGCATTAAGACCATATTTCCCATCTACAAAATGACAGGTTTAAAAATATTTTATAGTTGGTCATAAATATTTCATATATTGTTCGATTGTATTATTTTTTTAATCTAGTATAATAAAAGGATAGATTTGGGAAAAAAGGAGGAAAAAGAATGACAAATTTGGGGAAGCAACAGTTAAACGGAACTTATGAGATTACTCCTAAAATACTTGAACTGGCAGAACTATGTGAGAAAAACAATAATATTGAGAGAGAGTTGTATACGAA
Organism: uncultured Lachnospiraceae bacterium; assembly: GCA_910585545.1. GTDB lineage: Bacteria > Bacillota > Clostridia > Lachnospirales > Lachnospiraceae > An181. The sequence continues at coordinate 36,274 of CAJUFN010000012.1, read as the reverse complement.
GTACGACGTAAAAAGAGGGCTTCGTGATTTGAATGGAAAAGGTGTTCTTGCGGGTCTTACGAACATTTCTGATGTGCTTGCAAAGAAAATCGTAGATGGCGTGGAAGTGCCTTGTGAAGGAAACTTATATTATAGAGGATATAATATCAAAGAGCTGGTAAAAGGATTTTTGGATGAGCAAAGATTTGGCTTCGAGGAGGTTGCATATCTGTTGTTGTTTGGAGAACTTCCGAGTGAAGCACAGCTTGCAGACTTCAATCAGACTTTAGTAGAGCGTCGTACGCTTCCTCCTACCTTTGTAAGAGATATTATCATGAAAGCGCCAAGCCGTGATATGATGAACAGTCTGTCACGTTCTATTTTGCATTTGTATTCTTATGATAACAGAGCAGATGACACTACAATACCAAATGTGCTGCGTCAGAGCCTTAACCTGATCAGTCAGTTCCCGATGCTTATGGTGTATGGATATCATGCATATAATTATCGCAGAGGAGAAGATTTGTTTATTTATGCTCCGGACCCGGCATTGTCCACAGCGGAAAATATTCTGATGATGTTAAGGGAAGATCGTAAATATACACCACTGGAAGCTAAAATTCTTGATATGGCTTTGGTTCTTCACATGGATCATGGCGGTGGAAATAACTCTACATTCACGACCCATGTTGTAACATCTTCAGGAACAGACACATATTCTACGATCGCGGCTGCGATGGCATCCTTAAAGGGACCAAAACATGGCGGAGCGAATATCAAAGTAACGGATATGTTTGAGGATATGAAGCAGCATGTCGGCGACTGGAAAGATGAAGGTGAGGTACGTGCGTATCTGGAGGCATTGCTGGACAAGAAAGCATTTGATGAAAAGGGTCTGATCTATGGTATGGGACATGCAGTATATTCCGTATCTGATCCAAGAGCCGATGTCTTTAAGGCATTTGTAAAACAGCTGGCCATGGAAAAAGGCAGAGAAGATGAATACAATCTGTATGCGCTGGTAGAAAAGCTTGCGCCGCAGGTAATCGCAGAGAAACGCAGAATGTATAAAGGCGCGAATGCGAATGTAGATTTCTACAGTGGGCTGGTGTATGGTATGTTAGGACTTCCAAAATCCTTGTATACACCGATTTTTGCAACGGCGAGAATCGTTGGATGGAGTGCACATCGTTTAGAGGAGCTTAAGAATGTCGACAAGATTATAAGACCGGCATATAAGTCGCTGGCAGAGCATCGTGCTTATATTCCGATGGAAGAAAGATAATATATGAAACAGGAATTTGCATATTTATCAAAAGACGGACATACGAGAATACATGCAGTTGAATGGATCCCTGAGAAAGAAGTAAAGGCAGTTTTGCAGATCAGCCATGGAATGGTCGAGTACATTGAGCGTTATGATGCATTTGCTTCCTATCTGGCAGAACGAGGATATTATGTGACCGGACAGGATCATTTGGGACATGGGAAGTCGGCGGTTTCTGACAGTGAGCTTGGGTACTTTGGTAAAAGCGAGGGAAACGCATGCGTAATTGGCGATATAGAAACGCTTCGTGAACTTACGCAGAAAAAATACCCGGATAAACCGTATTTTATGTTGGGACATAGTATGGGTTCATTTTTGCTCAGACAGTATCTGAAACGTTATGGTGAAGGATTAAGCGGGGCGATCATTATGGGGACCGGTTATCATAGCTCGGCGGAGCTTTATGCCGGTAAGATGCTTTGCAGAATATTCGGTAAGATCAAAGGCGATCATTATAGAAGCCGGCTCGTGAACAGACTTGCTTTCGGAAGTTATAACAAAAAGTTTCGTCCGGTGAGGACGGAAGCAGACTGGCTTAGCAAGGACAGGGAAATTGTCGATGCTTATGTGAAGAATAAATGGTGTACATTTATATTTACAGTAAATGCATATGAAAATATGTTTACCGGTATGTTGGAATTGACGGGAAAATCAGGTATGTCCGGCATTCCAAAAGAGTTACCTGTCTTTTTCGTAGCGGGGAAGGATGACCCGGTGGGGAATTTTGGTAAAAGTGTTGTAAAAGTATATAAGGAATATCAAAATCTGGGCATGAAAGATGTAAGTATTAAATTGTATAAGGATGACCGTCATGAAATCCTGAATGAGACAGATCGATATCAGATATATGAAGATTTATATAGATGGATGAATCAAAGATTCTAGATAGAAAAAGTAACCGCAATCCTTGGGGAAGAGTGGTTACTTTTGCCATATAACGGGAAAACCCGTTAAACACAAGGAATAACGGGTTCTTAAGGTTAAAGAAAATACACATAATAATTATTTGCGTTCAAAATCGGTTGGAGCTTCAATTAAAGAAGCGACCTGAAATTTGTGTTTATGATTATCACATTCTTCTGTGTAGGCTGTTGCAAAGTGTACATGTTTACCATGACCTACATCAATGGCTCCAGATGATTTTCCGCGAAACTCGTGAAAATGTCCGTCTGAAGAATCGGTTCGGAATTTGATTTCGTGAAAATGATCTTTTTTGTCACAAGTGTAGATTGGTATATCAGATACAGTACAAAATCTATGATTATGACAAGTGTTACATTCTTTAAACACTTTTGTGCTTCCTGTTATCTCGTGTACATGTTTTTCGCAATCACATGAATCATACATGGAAAAACTCCTTTTTCTTTCTAAGATATGAAGGAGATAGAATTGTGTGATTTTAAAGCTGCAGACATGGGAAGACCATTATATGAAAAATATGGATTTGTAAAAATGAACAATAAAATGAATTTACTAGGTTAAGAAATTCAGCTTAGTAAAGAAATATATGTTATTTTAAAGTGTTAAATTTGACAATTCAAAAGTCTTTTGCTAGAATAAAGACATAAATAAGGTACTACTGATAGTTGGTTAGTCCAAATTATTTAATTACTCAAAAAAGTAACCGAAATCCTTTGGTGAGGGGCGGTTACTTTTTTGATTGATTTATATACGCAATCAGAATCGTTACAACAATACTAAGTATCATTAGTACGATGGAGAGCATTTCAAAATCACTCATAAGTCAAGCCCTCCTTTCCCAGATTTCCTGCAAGCAGGATCTCTATGTAATCAGAAGGTTCAGTCCTTCTGTTGAAGGACTAACCGCCTACCATTCTCATGTAGTGCCTTGTCTTATTTTATCAAAGTGAATGTCTTGTGGCAATATATTTTCTTGAGAAATGCTTTTTCAATTGACCTTGGATCTACAGCGGTTATATTTCAAGTGACTGCGAATTATCTGAGCGATATAATAAATTATGGTATTAAATATTGAATCATATTGGAGAGAAGGTAACATGAATTTAAAGTGTTAAAATCGAAACGACGGAGGAAAATAAGATTGAGTATTAAAATAGTTCCAGCTTATGAATTAAAAGAAGAAGTAAGAGAATTATTTTCTGAATATACAGAAATGCTAATAAAAAATGACGAGTCGTTTAGAAAGTATCTTGATATTCAAAATTATGGTGAAGAAATTGAACATTTAGAGATGAAATATGGTACGCCTTATGGGAGATTATATTTGATTTATTGCGATGAAAAATTGGCAGGTTGTATAGGACTTAGAAAGATTGATAATCAGAATTGTGAAATGAAACGCTTATATATAAGACCGGAGTTTAGGGGTCAAAAATTAGCAAACATTTTGGTGGAAAAGATTATAGAAGACGCAAAGGAAATAGGATATTCTCATATGCTGTTAGATACACTTCCATTTTTGGAAAGTGCAATACATATCTATAAAAAATTTGGTTTTTATGAGATTGAAAGTTACAACGACAGTCCTATGGATACATCTATTTATATGAGATTTGATTTGTAAAATCATCAAGAGATTATTTAAGAAATGGTTTCTATACACAGCAAAAACCCGCTAACCATAAGGGCAACGGGTTTTAATTCTATAGTTATCTAAAGGAATGAGAGTAAAGTGTGCACCCGCAATCCGCATCGCGGGTGCGTCACTTTATGAGGGGGAGATAGTGATTGTTATCAACTATCTTGCATTTAGTATATTACCCAAATGTGTCCAAAGTATGTTCATTATCTAAAAGAAAAAGAAAGTTTCTAAATCATTTCTTAACAACCAGATGGTGCACATCCCGCGGAGCGTTTTATGATATAGGAAAGTGTGAATTTTCCTATATCATAAAAAAGAGCTGCCCGGCGGCAACTCTTTTTGAGGAAAGTTATGAAAAAGAAAATTTATTGTTTTTGTAAGGCTTCCTTACAAGTAATAATATAATATATAAATATGATGATTTTGTGATGAAAAGTTGAAAGGATTGTGAACAAATAATAAAATCTTGTTCACAATCCTTTGTTTTTTTCGTCTTTTAAAGAATAAAAAACGCTGTAATAGCAATTGCTGCAATAATAATTAAAATAGATAGGATAATCATAATAATTGGAAGTTTAGAAGATGGTACTTCGTTGTCATCGTCATCTTCCGGATCCAACATAAGGTCATAATTCTTCTTTACGTCTTCCTCTGCCTGTTCACGTACTTTTTTTGGAGGAATGTTAGAGTAAACTTTCTCCTGTGCAGGCTTTTCGGATTCTAAATGATCCGCAGCCGGACGCTTTTTAGTGACTGGCTTGCTGGTAAGTGTCTCTTCCGAAGCGGCATTTACCGGTCTTGGTTTTTTCGGAGCAGTTGGTTTTACTGGTTCCATTACGCGTGTTGTCTCTGGAGCGCCTTCTTTTGCAACTGGTTTCTTTACAACTTTTTTTACCGGCTCTTCGACTGATTCTTTTGCAACAGTTTTTTCTGCTGTTCTTTCTGCTCTCTTTGCACGTGTTTTATCAAGATTAAATTTCTTTTTACAATCTTTACAAATACCAAATTCGTTGTAGATAGCAGAACCGTCTTCGTTTTCGCCTACTTTTTCATTTCTAAGTAATAAATCTTTTCCACATTTTGGACATTTCATATGTATCTACCTCTCTTTTCTTTCTTTTACTAGAATATACTGAATATCGGAAAATAGCAAGAAAATTAAAACATTCTTAATAAAAATCCCTGTTAGACCTTAAAATATCCCTGATATTCTTGTATACTGTAAGGGAGGTGATTGTAAATGTATAATATTTTAGTATGTGATGATGACAAAGAAATAGTAGAAGCAATTGATATCTACCTGACGCAGGAAGGATATCATATATTAAAGGCATACGATGGTGAGCAGGCAATTAAAATCCTAAAATCAGAAAAGGTTGATCTTCTGATTATTGATGTGATGATGCCCCGTCTCGATGGAATCCGTGCAACACTTAAGATACGAGAGGAGCATAGCCTTCCTATAATCATTTTGTCAGCAAAATCCGAAGATGCGGATAAAATTTTAGGATTAAATGTCGGGGCAGATGATTATGTCACAAAGCCATTTAATCCATTGGAATTAGTTGCAAGAGCAAAGTCTCAGCTTCGAAGATATAACCAACTTGGAAGTTCGGTAAAGATTGAATCTGAAAAAATTTATGAAGTAGGCGGTCTTTCCATTAATGATGACTTAAAGAGTGTAACGGTAGATGGGGATCCGGTGAAGCTGACGCCAATTGAATACAATATTTTATTATTGCTTGTAAAAAATCAGGGAAAAGTATTTTCTATTGATCAAATCTATGAAAGTATTTGGAATGAGGATGCGATCGGGGCTGATAACACGGTTGCGGTTCATATCCGCCATATTCGTGAGAAGATAGAGATCAATCCGAAAGAACCAAGATACTTGAAGGTTGTATGGGGGGTCGGATATAAGATAGAAAAACTTTAGAAGGGAGTAGTTATGAATAAATGGTATCAATCTAAGGGATGCAAAGGACTTTTGGTTTTGACGGCACATATTCTTGTGGTGTTTATCATGGTAAGCATGGTGTTGGTGACCGTAGCTGCAGGAGGACGATACTTAAATCCATTCACGCACATACCAAAGCATTTCGAAGATACCGAAAAGTTTGCGGAAAATCTGTATGGAGAGATAAGTTCGGCATTATACGGACGTAGTCATAAACAAAATTTTGAGACAGATGGTGTATATAATCCGGAGAAGATAGTAGATGTTGTCCGTTATGCAAAAGAAGATGTAATTGATGGAGAAAGTTCAAGCGGCCTTTCTTATAGGCTGGGAGATTTGGCACTTTGGAGTGGAATTTACACTGAGGAAGAGTTGGAGATACCGACATTAGCCGTATGCAAAAAGACAGACGGGACGTATTATTACTATACTATGGAAGAATTTCAGATGCTTTTTGACACGGGAGAACTTAGCTTCATTGTGGATGTAGAAGAAAACGGCAGGGACAGTGATGATATTTTCTATGAGTTGGAGAATGGATATTTTTACGACAAACGTGGATCGGGTGTCTCTGTTCCGATTAAAGATAAGAACAATCAGGTGCTTTATACCGATTGTTGGACAGGAGGCTTTTTCATAGAGGAAATTGCAGACTGCAAGCCGCAGGAAGCCGAGAGTTTGGTTAGCTTATTTAATACGAATATGGAACTTAACGGCAGGATGTCCGAGTATGCAGGGTATCTTAACGATGTTATACGACGTCTTTATGGACAATTGGAGAGCTATGAGAATCTAGGAGAAGAACATCAGCAGGGAAACACCAATCTTTCTTATATGTTCGTAAATGATGAGACGAAAGAGGTCTATACCAATGTGCCGGAGTGTGCAGCATATGAGAATGTGGAATCTAATATAGCACAGTTTCAAAAAAAGGGGAAATATGTGATCGTAGGAACACAGAAGAAAGATTTCTCCAGCAACATAAAAGAGGCTAAGATTGAAGACTGGTATCATCTCGCAAAACAGATTTCCGGTAATTATCGGATGGCGGTGGCTATTGATACGGATTATCCGATCCAGGACACTTTTTCTGAATATAGAAATAATTATGGCAAGGCAGTCGCCGGAGTGGCGGATAGTACCGTGTTCGTGTGGATAGCCATGGCAGCGTTGTTTGTGATTCTTGTATGGCTTACGATGATTGCAGGACGCACAAAAGAACAGGATGAACTAAAGCTTTGTTTCTTTGACAGATGGAAGACAGAGATTGCAGCAACTGTGATTGGGATAGGCGTTATGTCAGGGATGGGCATCGTTTGCGTGTCCATAGATCATATCTGGCGACGCATTTACGCGGTAAACGATGGCTGGTATTATCAGCAGCAGGTTGGAGATGTGAATCCGGAAGGACTGTTTCTTGCTGGAGTGGGTGCAGCATTCACTTTTGCGTTTGCGCTTGCCGGATATTTAAGCTTGATAAGAAGATTAAAAGCCGGAAATTTATGGAGAAATAGTATTTCTTATCTGTTTGTTCAGACATTGAAGGCATTCTGGAGGCATCGCAAAGCAACTACAAAGACGGTACTTGCGTATGTTGGATTTCTTTTCATCCATTTACTGATGATGACAGGAGATGGAAAGATAGTATTTTTAGGCATAGGTGTAGATGTGGCGGCATTTATCTATCTGGTGCGTGAGGCCATTGGGAAACAGAAGGTAAAAGAAGGTTTAAACCGCATCGGCGGAGGCGAGCTGAACTATCAGATTTCTGAAAACGGATTAAGAGGAGATTATCTTGAGATTACCAGAAAGCTTAACAATATCGGAGAAGGTCTGAATGCTGCAGTGGAAGAAAGCATGAAAAACGAAAGGCTGAAGACAGACCTTATCACGAATGTTTCTCATGATATTAAAACCCCGCTTACTTCAATTATTAATTACGTGGATTTGTTAAAGCGGGAGGATTTTGAAGACCCTAAGATTCAGAATTATTTGAATATTCTGGAAAGCAAGGCGCAGCGTCTGAAGACATTGACAGAGGATGTTGTGGAAGCATCAAAAATCAGTTCCGGAAATATCAAACTGGAGTTTATGAACTTGAATCTTGTGGAGATGATCAACCAGACGAACGGAGAGTTCTCAGAGAAATTTGAAAACAGAAACTTAAATGTCGTGATGAATCTGCCAGAAACTCCGGTATTAGTTTATGCAGATGGACGTCGTATGTGGCGGGTGCTCGAGAATCTGTTTGGCAATGCTGCTAAATATGCAATGGAAGGAACAAGAATCTATGCTGATCTGGAAGTAAAGGGAAATCGGGTTTATTTCTCATTAAAAAATATTTCCGAGCAGCCATTGAATATTTCGGCAGATGAGTTGACGGAACGATTTATAAGAGGAGATGTATCAAGAAGTACCGAAGGCAGCGGACTTGGATTGTCTATTGCTAAGAGCCTGGTGGAACGCCAGAATGGAACGCTGGATTTGTATTTGGATGGAGATTTGTTCAAGGCAACGATTAGTTTTGATCTGGCACGTCCGAAAGCAGGAGAAGAATCAAATAGTTAATTCTGTCCAAGACAGAACATGGTAATTTACATCAGGGCAGGATTTACAATTCCGCTTCTTTGCCGTATAATGAACGCAGCAAAGGAGCGGATTTTTTATGGAATCATGTAGGAAGATAGACCTTCCAAAGAAAGTGAGCAAAATTATCAATATATTACAGGAGCACGGGTATGAAGCCTATGCGGTAGGGGGCTGTGTCCGCGACACGATTCTTGGGCGGACGCCGGAAGATTGGGATATTACAACTTCGGCAACGCCGATGCAGGTAAAAGAGTTGTTTTCATATACGATAGATACGGGCATTGAACATGGCACAGTTACGGTGATGATTGAGCGGGAAGGGTTTGAAGTGACCACGTATCGCGTGGATGGAGAATACGAGGATAACAGACATCCGAAAGAAGTAAGTTTTACAAGGAATCTACAAGAAGACTTAAAGCGCAGAGACTTTACGATCAATGCTATGGCCTATAATCAGACGGATGGTCTGGTGGATATCTTCGGGGGAATCGAGGATTTGCAGTTAGGGATAATCCGTTGCGTAGGGAATGCAAAAGAACGGTTTGGAGAAGATGCTCTTCGGATATTACGGGCGATCCGTTTTGCGGCGCAGCTTGGATTTCGCGTGGAAGATAAGACGGCAGAAGCAGCTGGTGAACTTGCATCGACATTGATTCATATCAGTGCGGAGCGGATTCAGACAGAGCTTGTTAAATTGCTGGTATCACCGAATCCGCAGATGATACGGGAAGCGTATGAGATGGGGATTACGAAAGTGGTTCTGCCAGAGTTAGATCGTGCGATGGAGACTGGTCAGGAGACGATCCATCATGCCTACTGTGTAGGAGAGCATTTGATCCAGACCGTTTTAAATGTTCCGGCAGACAGATATTTAAGGCTGGGCGCGCTGTTTCATGATATAGCGAAACCGGAAGTGAAGACCAGGAGCGAAGAAGCAGCACATTTTTATGGACATGATGAGGCAAGTGAGCGGATGGCAAAAACAATCTTAAGGAGATTAAAGTTTGATAATGAAACGATTCGTGTTGTGTGCAGGCTTGTACGTTATCATGATTATCATTGCCGTATTGAGCCGACGGCAAAAAATGTAAGAAAAGCTATGAATCTGATCGGTAAAGAATTGTTTCCGTATTATATTGCTCTGCATCGTGCAGATGTGCTGGCGCAAAGTGAGTATAAGCGCAAAGAAAAGTTAGAAAGTGTGGATCGGCTCGAACGGATATATGAGGAGATTGTAAGTAAGAAAGAATGCGTATCTCTAAAAGAGTTGGATATTAACGGCAACGATCTTAGAAAAGTCGGAATTGCGCCGGGAAAACAGATGGGAGAAATCTTGCATTTTCTGTTGGAAAAAGTAATCGAAGAACCGGAATATAACGAAAAAGAGAAATTATTGGAACTTGTAGCCTTGAATTGGGGACGTACGCTTATATAGAAGACGTACGTCCCCAATTAGCAAATGACGAGCTCCTTTTTGGCATACTTGCGTATATGAGTACATACATTAGAAAGAATATGTAACATGAATGCAGGGGGCACGTATGAGGGATTATGAGCAAGAAATACTAGAACAGTATCATATAGAGGCAGATAATATCCGTAAAGTGAGAGGAGCTGTCTTGTGCGAGACGAAAGAAGGGGTGTTCCTTTTGAGGGAAAGCCGTTTTTCGGATGAGCGTCTAAGTGTTCTTTATGAGTTGGGAGAGAAGCTTGCAAGGGCAGGATATCTGGTAGACCAGATGATTCTGAATAAAGAAGGGCAGTATCAGACCAAAATAGAAGATGTCGGAATGTTTGTATTGAAAAAGTGGTTCTATGCAAGAGAATGTGATATGCGGCGAGAGTATGAGTTGAAAGAGGCGGTAAAGCATTTGGCAAAACTGCATGGAAGCATGCAGATGGAACCGGCTGAGAAATTTGCAATGGAAGATTTGGAAGAAGAATATACAAGGCATAACCGGGAATTGAAAAAGGTGAGGTCATATATCCGTGGGAAGGTGCAGAAAAATGAGTTTGAGATGGCATTTCTGAAATATTTTGAAGAAATGTTTGCTAAAGCAGACGAGACGTTGGAGTATCTTAAAGGGTCTGGATATCAAAAACTTCGAAAGGAAAGTCTCAACAAGGCATGTGTGCTGCATGGGGATTATAATTATCACAATATTCTCATGGTGGGACAGGAGATGGCAGTTGTGAATATGGAGCATTTCCGTCAAGGTATCCAGATAGAGGATTTATATTACTTTTTGCGGAAAGCAATGGAAAAATACCACTGGGACGCGAGACTTGGAGATGGTATGATACAGGCATACCAATCTGTAAAATCTATCAGTAAGGAAGAGATGGCATATCTTGCAATTCGTCTTTCTTATCCGGAAAAATTCTGGAAAGTGGCAAATTCCTATTATCGTTCCAACAAAGTAAGAATTCCGGCGAAAGGTATGGAGAAATTGCAAAGAGAGATTGCGCAGACAAAAGAAAAAAGAGACTTTTTACATAATATCTTTGCTTTTCATTTATAGATAATTAAGGTATAATAAGAAAAGATGATGTTTATCCTACAAAAAGTAAGAGAGTCAAGGAGGTACAAGAACAATGGGATATATGGAAAATTATGAGCAATGGTTGGCGAATCCGTATTTTGATGCACAGACGAAAGCAGAATTAGAAAGTATTAAAGGAAATGAAAAAGAGATAGAAGATAGATTTTATATGGATTTGGAATTTGGTACAGCCGGACTTCGCGGTGTGATCGGAGCAGGAACCAACCGTATGAATATCTATACAGTAAGAAAAGCGACACAGGGACTGGCAAACTATATTGCACAAAAAGATGCAAAAGCACAGGGTGTGGCAATTGCTTACGATTCCCGTAATATGTCTCCGGAATTTGCTGAGGAAGCAGCGCTTTGCCTTGCGGCAAATGGAATTAAGGCGTATATCTTTGACGCGCTTCGCCCGACACCGGAGCTTTCTTTTGCAGTACGCAAATTAGGATGTATCGCCGGAATCAATATCACTGCAAGCCACAATCCGCCGGAATATAACGGATATAAAGTATACTGGGAAGACGGCGCACAGATTACGCCGCCTCATGATAAAGGTATTATGTCAGAAGTAAAAGCAATCACGGATTACAGCGTATGTAAAACGATGTCAAAGGAAGAGGCTGTGGCAGCAGGCGCATATGAAGTGATCGGAGAAGCTATCGACGATGCATACATGGAAGAATTAAAGAAGCAGGTTATCCATCAGGATGCGATCAATGCGATGGCAAAAGAATTAAAGATTGTATACAGTCCGCTTCACGGAACCGGAAACGTACCGGCAAGACGTGTGTTAAAAGAGCTTGGATTTGAAAATGTATATGTAGTAAAAGAACAGGAACTCCCGGATGGAAACTTCCCTACTGTAAGCTATCCAAACCCGGAAGCAAAAGAAGCATTTGAGCTTGGGCTTAAGCTTGCAAAAGAAGTAGACGCAGACCTTGTACTGGCAACGGATCCGGATGCAGACCGCCTTGGCGTATATGTAAAGGATGCAAAATCCGGAGATTATAAGGTGTTAACAGGAAATATGTCAGGCTGTCTCCTTGCAGATTATGAGATTACACAAAGAAAAGAAGTGTATGGACTGCCGGAAGATGGATATCTGATCAAGACAATCGTTACAACAAATATGGCCGACGCGATTGCAAAAGCAAACGGGGTAGGGCTTATTGAGGTTTTGACAGGATTTAAGTTTATCGGACAGCAGATCCTTGGATTTGAGACAAGTGGAAAGGGAGAATATCTCTTTGGATTCGAGGAAAGCTATGGATGTCTGATCGGTACACATGCAAGAGATAAAGATGCTATCGTTGCTACTATGGCGCTTTGTGAGGCAGCAGCTTACTACAAGACACAAGGTAAGACTTTGTGGGATGCAATGATCGATATGTATGAAAAATATGGATATTACAAGGATGATATTCAGTCTATTACATTGAAAGGAATCGAAGGACTTGAAAAAATCCAGCAGATTCTCGAGACGCTTCGAAAGAATCCGCCGGTAAAAATCGGCGCTTATGAAGTACTTCGCGCACGTGATTATAAGGCAGACACAATCAAAGATTTAGCTACGGGAGAGGTTACTGCGACTGGGCTTCCAAACTCTAACGTACTTTACTATGAGTTGAGCGAGGATGCATGGCTTTGTGTAAGACCGTCCGGAACAGAGCCAAAAGTAAAATTCTATTATGGAATTAAAGGTACCTCTCTGGAAGATGCAGATGAGAAGTCAGCAGAGCTTGGCAAGAAAGTACTGGAAATGATTGATGAAATGTTGTAAAATTTTATTGACAAACGGTATTGAAACGTTTATAACTTTATTGTAAGCGCATAAAAATCATGAAAAGGTGCGCAAAAGTAGTAGATTTTATAGATGAAAAGCGGGTCATTTATGAAAAGCAGGAGGAGGAAATATCGATGAACAAGACTGAATTGATCGCAGCTATTGCTGAGAGCGCTGAGATATCTAAAAAAGATTCTGAAAAAGCATTAAAAGCGTTTGCCGATGTTGTGGCAGCTGAATTAAAAAAAGGTGAAAAAGTACAGATTGTAGGATTTGGAACTTTTGAAGTAAGCGAAAGGGCAGCAAGAGAAGGAAGAAATCCACAGACTGGGCAGACAATGAAGATTGAAGCATGTAAAGCTCCAAAATTCAAAGCTGGAAAAGCTTTAAAAGACGCGGTAAACTAATTTGGTTTGGGAATAATGATATTAAGAGACATTGCGGCTGCAATGTCTCTTTTGGCTATAAGAATAGGATGTAAGGAGAAAAGATATGAGATTGGATAAATTTTTGAAGGTGTCACGTTTGATCAAGCGGCGTACAGTTGCGAATGAGGCATGTGATGCCGGGCGTGTGCTTGTCAATGGAACCGTTGCCAAGGCCTCCGTAAAAGTAAAAGTTGGAGATATTATCGAGATTGCGTTTGGAACGAAAACGGTCAAAGTAGAAGTGCTAGAGATACAAGATACGACGAAAAAGGAAGAAGCCAAAGAGCTTTTCCGATATTTGTAAGAAATAAGGGCATATTATGGAACAACCTTTCATAAGATGAAAAAGAATACATCTTATGGAGGGGTTGATAAAATGGAAGAGCGTCAGATTATGAAAAATCATAAAGTAGTCGTGAATAACAGAAAGACCAGCACACTGACAGGGGTTCTGGATGTGCTGTCTTTTGATTTAAATGAGATTTTGCTCGAAACAGAACAGGGCATGCTGATGGTAAAGGGGAATGGTCTGCATGTGAATCGGCTTAGCCTGGAAAAAGGAGAAGTGGATCTGTCGGGAACAATAGATAGTATCGCATATTCGGAAATCAATAACATAAAAAAGCAAGGCGAGAATCTGTTCTCGAAATTGTTCCGGTGATATGATGCATGGTGTGGGAAATGAGGCTGTCGCGTTTTTTCAGGCATTAAAAAGCGGCGCAGGATTATATTTGTTGTATGTGTTCATAGGAATATTCAGGAAGATAGTGCCTCATGGCAGAGGCATCGTTGAAATAGAAGACTTTTTATACTGGATATTTACGGGATTTTTTTTGTTTAGAGAGATGTTTTACACAAGTGATGGTAGTATACGGTGGTTCTTTGTACTAGGTGTTGTATTAGGGGTGATTTTGAGCGCATTTATTTGTGCAAAAGGCAAAAAGCAATGGGGAAAAATATATAAAAAGATACAAAAAAAGAACAAGAAAAGTGTTGATAATTTCTCAAAAAAAGTTTAATATGAATATGCTAAGGGTGGTAAGATAAGTATAGGTGGTTTATATATGAATGGTATTAAACAAAAGAGAAGGGTAAGAACTCAAAAGAGACGTATGCGTCAGCATAAGCAAAGTATGCTTCTTATAGGAGGCGTAATGATGCTTTTGGTGGTTGTATTAGGGATTAATGGATTATCTTTGAGAGCAAAGAATCAAGAGTACATTGCCCAAGAAGAAGAGATTAAGTCGCGGATTGCCGAAGAACAGAATCGCTCAAATGAGATTGATGAGATGGAAGGTTATGTAGGTACGGAAGAATATATACGGGAAATGGCAAGAGAGAAGTTGGGTCTGATCGATCCGAATGAGATTATCTTCAGACCGGAAGAGTAGTTGATGCGGAAGCGGCACGCAATAATGAATTACATAGCATGCTGAAAGCATAGTATAAATTATAAATATGAAGAATATAGTTACGTAAGATGGCTTTGGAAAATTTCCAGAGCCATTTTTTATGATATAGGAAAGTTTGTACTTTCCTATATCATAAAACCCTCCGGGAGGATACGCACTCGCGTGAGCGGAGGCAGTCAGCAAAAGCTGACCACGCTCGGCGCGCAAAGCGTGCAAGCCCCTCATGAGTGAGGGGATGGGGGAAATTTGTAGAAAACTGTTTTGTAAAATTATTAAGGAGGAAAATCGATGGAAAAGACACCGGAAAAGTATATGGTGGTATGTAATCCATATATCACACAGATGGATAAGTTTGCGAGTTCATTGATACATTTATCTGATACGTTTTTAAAGATTTCAAAGACAGGAGGAGGGGTAGGAGAAGAAGAGGTAAAAGATATATATGAGAAAGTAAGACAGGAAGTATGCGATAAGTGCGAAAAAAAGCAGATTTGTGATGAAGAGAATGGGATATACATACATCAGATGGTATATGAGATCATGTCGGTTGTGGAAGACTACGGTATAGAGCTTAATACAGAGATGAAACGGAAGCTGCAGAAGCGCTGTATTCAGGCTCCCAGATTTTTAAGAGAAGTACTAGAGGGATTTCAGGCGGCAAAGCAGGAGCTTATCTGGAATAATCGTATGATGGAAAACAGAGAAGGCTGTGCCGTTCAGCTTAATACGTTTGCAGGGATGATCAGCCATGCCACACGGGAATTGGGGGCAAGTATTTTTTCGGACGAGCATCTGGAAAAACGAATCCGAGTACATTTTCGTAAGATGGGAATCCGGCTTCTGAGTGTGGTGTTCCTTGTAGCCAAGAGTGGAAAGTATGAAATCCATGTTACGGTAAAGGCGGGAAAAGGGAGCTGTATTGCTACAGGTGATATGGTAAAGTGTCTGGCAAAATGTGTGGGAAGAAAAATGGAGCTTTTGGATGCACAGCTTCCGGTTATTGGCTCTGAGTACCATACGTTTGTCTGTATAGAAGGACCAGATTTTTATACGCTGCAAGGAGTTGCAAAGATAGGAAAGGGGTGCGACAAGATTTCGGGGGATAATTTTTCTATGCTGAAGCTCCCGGGCGGAAAAGAAGGAGTTATTTTATCCGATGGAATGGGAGCGGGACTTCGGGCGTCTAAGGAGAGTCAGATTGTCGTGGAGATGTTGGAGGAGCTTTTGGATGCGGGTTTCCCAAAAGAGACGGCCTTGCAGATGCTGAATATGGCATTGGTCATGGGGCGAGAGGAAATCTGTTTTTCCACGGTGGATATGACGGTGTTTGACTTATATCAAGGAAGTTGTGAGATGTTGAAGGCGGGGGCTTCGGCGACTTACCTTAAAAGAGGGGAAGAGATTGAAAGGATTGTATCTTCTAGTCTGCCCTTGGGTGTAATATCGGCTTTGGAGCCGGAAAGTGTGATAAGAAAGCTGGAACATGGAGATTTTATCGTGATGATCACGGATGGAGTTCTGGATGCATTGCCGGTTGGAAGGCAGGACGAATTGTTAAGCCTTATTATTAAGGGAACCACACTTACGAATCCAAAAGAGATTGCGCATCATATTTTAGAGCAGGTATTGGAATGCAGTGGGGAGAGCCCGCTCGATGATATGACAGTTCTGGTTGTCGGAATATGGAAAATTTGATATATTGAGTATATCAAATTTACTGTGAACGAAGTGAACAGTAATGTATCAAAGGCAAAGGATCGGACTTTCAGATGATAGAAAAGATTAAAGCATATGTGGGAAAGTACCATATGTTGGAAAAAGGAGATATTGTACTTGCAGGCGTATCGGGAGGAGCAGATTCCATATGCCTTCTTTTCGTGCTGCTTAAACTTCAGAAAGAGATTCCGTTTGCACTGCGTGTAGTTCATGTCAATCATGGTTTACGCGGTGCACAGGCAAAGAGAGATGAGGAATATGTGGCAAAGATATGCAGGCAGGAAAACATTCCGTGCAAAGTATTTTGTGAAAATGTAGAATTAATTGCCAAAAAGAGGAGACAATCAATAGAGGAAGCCGGGAGGGAAGTAAGAAGAAGTTGTTTTGAACAGGCGGCATCGGAATGGGGAGCAGGTAAAATCGCGTTGGCACATCACATGGAGGACAATGCAGAGACACTGCTGATGCATCTGGTAAGAGGAAGTGCTTTAAAAGGATTAGGAGGCATCTATCCGGTGACCGGGAAATATATCCGTCCGCTTCTTGGGGTAGGAAGAAAAGAGATCGAACAGTATTTGGAGCAAAGAAACATTGCATTTTGCCAGGATGACACAAACGAAGAGACGATATATATACGCAATAAAATAAGACATAAGGTTCTGCCGGTACTGCAAAATGAAATTAATGGGAAAAGTGTGCTGCACATGAATCAGGCGATGGATGAGCTAAGAGAAGTACAGGCTTATATGGAGACGCAGGTGGAGATGCTTTATCAGAGGGCAGTGCAGATGAACGGGGATGCATTTCTTGTCAAAGAAGATGAGATGAGAAAAGAGCCGGATGTGTTAAAGCGGATGCTTTTACATCGGGTACTGACGCAGTCAGCCGATGCCAGCAAAGATATAGGAAGAGTGCATGTGGAAAATTGTATTTCACTATTTGACAGACAGGTGGGAAAAGAAGTGATTCTTCCATATGGATTATTGGCGAGGAAAGACTACGAGGGAATCCGTATTATCGGTAAAGTAGAAAAAGAGCCGACAGGTACACAAATGTCGGCAGAAAAAGCGGCAATATCCTTCAAAATTATTGAAAATATGTCAGAAAGTCCGGTAATCCCACAAAAAACATACACGAAATGGTTTGACTATGATATAATAAAAGATACTGTGGAAATACGGACAAGACGGCCGGGAGATTATCTGGTTATTGATGAAAAAGGAAACAGACAGAAGCTAAAGTCTTATTTTATCAATGAGAAGATTCCGAAAGAGAAAAGGGACAGCATTTTGCTGGCGGCAGACGGGAGTCATGTTTTATGGGTGATCGGTTATCGTATGAGCAGTGCCGCAAAAATCCAAAGGAATACCAAAAGGATATTAGAAATACAAATAAACGGAGGAGAAAATGATGGCAGAGACAATTAAAGTACTTGTTCCAGAAGAAGAGGTTGATAAAAGAATTGAAGAGCTGGGGAGAAAAATAAGCGAGGACTATGCGGGAAGACAGGTTCATCTAATCTGTGTGTTAAAGGGCGGCGTGTTCTTTATGTGCGAGCTCGCAAAAAGAATCTCTGTGCCGGTATCTATGGACTTTATGAGTGTTGGAAGTTATGGTGACGGAACTGCTTCCAGCGGTGTCGTAAAGATTGCAAAAGACTTAGATGAGACATTGGAGGGAAAAGATGTTCTCGTGGTGGAGGATATCATTGATTCAGGCCGCACACTTTCATACCTTTTGGAAGTGTTTAAAAATCGGGGACCAAAGAGTCTGAAGCTTTGCACATTGCTTGATAAACCGGAGAGGCGTGTAAAGGATGTAAAAGTGGATTATGTAGGATTTAATATTCCGGATGAATTCGTAGTGGGATATGGATTGGATTATGCACAGAAATATAGGAATCTTCCGTATATCGGTGTAGTAGAAGGGGTAGAATAGGAGGAATTACCGATTTGAATGCAAAAAAAAGCAAAGGAATG
Organism: uncultured Lachnospiraceae bacterium; assembly: GCA_910585545.1. GTDB lineage: Bacteria > Bacillota > Clostridia > Lachnospirales > Lachnospiraceae > An181. Next base: position 17,992 of record CAJUFN010000012.1, on the reverse strand, counting down.
GGCGGAGTTACGTTCTGCCTTTTCCTTATTATGATACTTGCTGTGTTCTGGCTCACAAACCAGGCCCAGACAAGACAAAGAGAGATTACGTATACGGATTTTCAGAAGCTGGTGGAAGATAATAGGGTAGAAGCGGTCAGAATCCGGCAGAATAAAGCGGTGCCAACCGGCAGTATGGATATTTTTCTGAAAAAGACCGATGAAGAGAGAAGGATGTATGTATCGGACGTCAATGAGATACAGGCGTATCTAAATGAAGAAGGAATCATATATGAATTAAAAGACGTGCCTCAGGACAGCTGGCTGATGACCACGATATTTCCGACCCTGCTCACTGTGATCATTCTTATGATATTCTTCATGATGATGAATCGTCAGGCAGGCGGAGCAAATGCCAAGGCTATGAGTTTTGGAAAAAACCGTGCAAGATTAAGCACAGATGCGGATAAAAAAGTGACGTTTGCACAGGTGGCCGGACTTCAGGAAGAAAAAGAAGAATTGGAAGAGGTCGTAGATTTTCTAAAAGCTCCGAAAAAGTATATTCAGGTAGGCGCAAGGATTCCGAAAGGAGTATTGCTTGTAGGACCTCCGGGAACCGGAAAGACATTGCTTGCAAAGGCAGTTGCAGGAGAAGCAGGAGTTCCGTTTTTCACAATTTCAGGTTCGGATTTTGTGGAAATGTTTGTCGGTGTAGGAGCTTCTCGTGTCAGAGATTTGTTTGAGGATGCGAAGAAAAATGCTCCGTGTATTATTTTCATTGATGAGATTGATGCAGTGGCAAGACGCCGCGGAACCGGTATGGGCGGCGGTCATGATGAAAGAGAACAGACGCTTAACCAGCTGCTCGTTGAGATGGATGGATTTGGCGTTAATGAAGGAATTATCGTTATGGCGGCTACAAACCGCGTCGATATTTTAGATCCGGCGATTTTGCGCCCGGGACGATTCGATAGAAAAGTAGCAGTAGGAAGACCGGATGTGAAAGGCCGTGAAGAGATTTTAAAAGTTCATGCGAACGGAAAACCTCTTGGAGAAGACGTGGATCTTACGCAGACTGCACAGACAACGGCTGGATTCACGGGAGCGGATCTGGAGAATCTTTTGAATGAAGCGGCGATCATCGCTGCAAAGGAAGGAAGGATATTCCTTCAGCAGGAAGACATCCGACGTTCATTTGTAAAAGTCGGTATTGGAGCGGAGAAGAAAAGTCATGTGATTTCCGAGAAGGAAAAACGTATTACTGCTTTCCATGAAGCCGGGCATGCTATTTTATTCCATGTACTTCCGGATGTAGGACCTGTTTATAGTGTATCGATTATTCCTACCGGGATAGGAGCGGCAGGTTATACGATGCCGCTTCCGGAAAGGGATGAGATGTTTAATACACGGGGCAAGATGCTTCAGGATATTACGGTTGCATTAGGCGGCCGTGTAGCAGAGGAACAGATTTTCGATGACATTACGACGGGTGCGTCCCAGGATATTAAAGATGCGACAGCCAAAGCGAAAGCAATGGTTACCAAATTCGGTATGTCAGAAAAACTGGGTCTTATTAATTACGATAATGACAGCGATGAAGTATTTATCGGAAGAGATCTTGCACATGCTTCCAGAGGCTATGGCGAGGAAGTGGCAGGAAAGATTGATGCGGAAGTAAAACGTATTATTGATGAATGTTATCTGAAAGCAAAAAAAATCATCAAAGAGTATGACGGAGTACTGCATGCGTGTGCAGAGTTGCTTTTGCAGAAAGAAAAGATCACAAGGGAAGAATTCGAGGCATTGTTTGAAGAGAAGCAGGTACTCGAATTATAGAGAATAATTACGAGGAGACATAAAATGAATCGAGAAGCATTGTTTAGTGACGGCACAAAAAATTATGTTATGCCTCCGGAACCGAAAAAAAACGAGATGGTCACAATTAGTTTCCGCACGGCAAAAGATGATGTAGATGCCGTATTCCTAAGGAGTGAAGCAGAAAACTATCCGATGGTGAAAGAAAAAAGTACGGTATATTTTGACTTTTTTAAGACTACGGTTCCTTTGAAGGAAAAAGCGTTTCAATATTTTTTTGAAGTGCGAAAAGATGATGAAATTATATATTATACACAAGGCGGTCCGAAGGAAACGATAGAGACGGAATATAAATTTATGATCATGCCGGGATTTTCGACGCCGGATTGGGCAAAAGGTGCCGTTATGTATCAGATATATGTGGATCGGTTTTATAATGGCGATCCATCGAACGATGTACAGACGGGAGAATATATTTATATCGGGCAGCGTTGCAGCAAGGTGGAAGACTGGTATCAGTATCCGAAAACAGAGGATGTGAGAGAGTTTTATGGAGGAGATTTGCAAGGTGTTATTGACAAATTGGATTACTTGGAGGAGCTTGGTGTAGAAGTAGTTTATTTTAATCCGCTGTTTGTATCTCCGTCTAACCATAAATACGATACACAGGATTATGATTATATCGATCCGCATATCGGAGTGATCGTGGAAGACGGAGGCGAAGTACTGCCTGAAGGAGCCGCGAGTAATCTTCATGCCGAAAAGTATAGAATCCGTACAACCAGAAAAGCGAATCTGGAGGCGAGTAATGAACTATTTATCCAGATGGTAGAAAAGATGCACGAACGGGGAATGCGCGTAATCATAGATGGAGTTTTCAATCATTGCGGTTCGTTTAACAAGTGGATGGATCGGGAGCATTTTTATAAAAATGAAAATGGATATGAAAAAGGTGCATATGTAGATCGGCATAGTCCGTATCACAATTTCTTTTATTTTTTTGGGGAAGACAGTGAAAATTGGCCGGATAATGATAATTATGAAGGATGGTGGGGGCATAATACCTTACCAAAATTGAATTATGAAGGTTCGGAAGAATTGGAAAACTATATTCTGGATACAGCCGCAAAGTGGGTGAGTCCGCCGTATAATGCAGATGGTTGGAGATTGGATGTGGCGGCCGATCTTGGAAAGACGAATGAATATAATCATTCATTTTGGCAAAGGTTTCGAAAGAGGGTAAAAGAAGCGAATCCAGAGGCAATTATCTTGGCAGAGCATTACGGAGATCCCAAAGAGTGGCTTGCCGGTGAGGAATGGGATACCGTAATGAATTATGATGCGTTTATGGAACCGGTAACATGGTTTTTGACTGGTATGGAAAAACATAGTGACGAATACCGGGGGGATTTGCATGGAAATGCAGATAATTTTGTGAATTTGATGCGGCATTATATGGCGAGCATGATGACCCCATCATTGTTTGTGGCAATGAATGAGTTGTCAAATCATGATCATTCCCGTTTTTTGACAAGAACAAACCAGAAGGTAGGAAGAATCAATTACATGAGTCCGAAAGAAGCTGAGACGGGCGTGAAGGAATGCGTGATGAGAGAAGCGGTCGTCATGCAGATGACATGGCCGGGAGCTCCTACCGTATATTATGGAGACGAAGCCGGCGTGTGCGGATTTACGGACCCGGATAACCGCAGGACCTATCCGTGGGGGCGTGAAAATCAGGAGATGCTTTCTTTCCATAAAGAGATGATAGGGATACACAAAGCGCATGAAGCGTTAAAGACTGGTTCGGTTAAGATGCTTTGCTGGGAAGAGAATCTTTTGGCCTATGCAAGGTTTGACGCATCAGAAAAGATTGTAGTCATTATAAATAACTCCGATAGCTTAAAAGAAATTATGATCCCGGTTTGGAAGGCGGAAGTCGAGAAGCAGACAAAGATGCAGAGACTGATTTATTCTTATGAAAACGGTTATACTAAGGAACGAGAAGAGTATCTTGTGACAGATGGAGAAATGGTGCTTATTATGGGGGCCTTCTCAGCTCTTGTGCTCTGGCAGAATGACGAAATTTGAGTTGTTTTCAAAAGAAACTTATGCTATATTGATAAAGGGACATATGGATTGATTGAAGGAGAGGACAAAAGAAAAATATGGCCGAGAGGGAAAACGGAAGACGCAACGCAGGAAAAATGCGGGAAGAGGAGATTAAGAAGGCGCATAGAGGGCGTGCAGATCTAAGTAGAGAACAAAAGGAATATCTTCACAGGCAGGAACGAAGACAGGAAATGAATGTGCCGGAGGATATAAGGAAAGAAGAAAAAGCACGGAGACCACGGGTGAAAGTCAGCCATCCATCCGCAACACAAGATCCGCCGATGGAATATGCGCAGACGAAGAAGAAAGTAGACAGAGAAATTCGCAGGCAGAGGCATCGGGAACGGAGAGAAAACAGGGGCAGTCGTAATCTTGGACTGGTATTGTTCGTGCTGCAGGTTATGTTTTCCGGAATATTTGCCGGATTGCTGGTGTGGCTGGACATGCTGCCGGGAACATATATTGCAATGATTTTTGCGGCATTGCTCGCACTTGCAGCGATCACGTTAGTTTCTCAGCTTATGGCAAGTGGAAAAGGAATTCCGGGGAAGGTGTTTAGCGTTATTGTAATGCTTGTAGTTACCATAGGCGGATTCTATGTTTATCGAATGAGCGATACGCTCAATAGAGTAGCAAATACGAATTATAAAGTAGATACCATAGTTGTAGCGGTGATGGAAGAAGATAAAGCAGAGAATCTTAAGGATGCCGCTGATTATGTATTTGGCGTACAGTATCGTTCGGATGGCGATAAGGTAAGAAAAGCAGTAGAGCAGATTTCGGAAGAAATTGGAAAAGATATTGAAGTGAAGGAGTTCGAAAGTGTTGTAGAACAGGCGCAGGCCCTTCATGATGGCCAAGTGGGTGCGATCATTTACAATGAAGGACACCAGGGCATCTTAAGCGAGGTGTTTGAGGGCTATAATGAAAATGTAAAGGTGATTTACAAGCATAGCGTTAAGACAGAGATTGGTTCGCTCTCATTACATGTATCGGTTGACAGTGATCCGTTTACCGTGTATATCAGCGGTAATGATGTTTACGGTGAGCTTGAGAATAATAGCCGAAGCGATGTGAATATTATAGCGGTGGTGAATCCTAAGAGTCATCAGATCTTACTTGTGACAACGCCGAGAGATTATTATGTAGAGATACCTGGTATTTCTTATGGAAATAAGGACAAGCTGACTCACGCAGGGATCTATGGTGTAGATGCTTCTATGAGAACGCTGGAAGCGTTGTATGAGACAAAGATTCCATTCTATGCAAGGATTAATTTCACATCTATGATAGAGATTGTCGATATCTTAGGTGGTGTAGATGTGGAATCGGAATATGCGTTTACGACCAGTGCGGATTCGGAACACGTATTTGACGTATCCAGAGGAATGAACCATTTTAACGGCAAGGAAGCGTTGGCATTCAGCCGTGAGCGTCAGCACCTGGAGGATGGAGATAACCAGCGAGGTAAAAACCAGCAAGCGGTTATTATAGGAATGATCAATAAGATGCTGCGCCCGGATATGATCGTAAAAGCGAACAGCATTCTGGATAGTGTGGCACACAATGTAGATACGAATATGTCTAATAATCAGATTGCATCCTTGATCAAGAATCAGCTGGAATCGGGGGCAAAATGGAAAGTCTATTCGGTAGCGGCAGAAGGCGTAGGATCAGAGGATGTCTGCTGGTCAATGGGAGCCGGAGAATATTATGTAACGATTCCGGATGATAGTTCGGTTGAAAAGATTAAAGAACTGATTAACCGGGTAGAAAATGGTGAGACGATTGAAGATTCCGTGGAGACGGAATAAATGGTGATAGAGATAGTTATAAAAAAGAATGTGCAAAAGCACATTCTTTTTTATAACTATCCACTATACTAGGTTCTAATCAGTAAATGATGTTATTTTCTTTGTCAAAACAGTTAAAACTTCCTCCGTTTGATGGATGTTTAAAAAGATACATTGACAGAGTGGGTTTTATGTCTATCTTTTGTGTCATATGATCATCTGATACAATTACAGTGTGAAGATTTTCGTCCATGTTGAATAGCAGGATATACTCGGGTAGCTCTTCGGAGTAGTCTTCGCAGAATGGACTTGCATCCAGATATATTGTCCAGTAGATATTATAACCATCGGTTCCTATATTGCTGTAATTGTGATATAAAGTGTATTTATTTTTCTTGCGGGCAAAGGATAAATATCCAAAGGTTTTTGTTTGGGCAGGATCTCCCCAGGTGTATCCTGCGACAATCGTATTATTCAATTTTTGGATGTCAATGATGCAAAAAGAGCGGGCATCCCGGTCACTTTTTTCTAGTATGGCTTGACACAGTGTTGGTGTTATTTCGTCTTCCGTATAATAGTGAGGTAGAGAAATTATGATGAAACAAACAAGCGAGAGAATCGTAATTACGGATAATGATACACGTATGTTATTTTTCATAAGTCACTGCCTCCTTTCCAGAAAGTGAAAACGGTTATAAAGAATCTGCATAGCGCTACGAATAGGTAACGCTATGCAGATTCTTGCTTTTATTGAATTGTCTAGCTAAAATTAGAGTCCGTAACTAATAGGATATAAAAAACGATTTGTAAACTAAAAAATATTCTAGCGAAATGTATTCAATTAATAAATAGAAATATTTACATTTTGCCCATATGTATAGGACCAGCTGTCTAGGGTTCCGCCATTAATTATTTTAACTACCCAATTTGTTTTCAAGGATTGAGCACTTCTACGTGCATTGCCATAATCTCTTAAAGTACTATCGATATGAAAATAGTCATCTATTTGAGTGAGGCTGAATTTGTTATTCATTTTGGTGCTAATATTTCGAGTGTAGTTACCATTGTAATTTTCGTATGTTGTATACTTGGAGTTGGAATGTTTGTTTCTGCCGCGAATATTGACGTGCTAGAAAAAGTTACTAAAATAATGCAAGTCGTTAAAATGTAACCTAATTTTTGTTTGATGTTTTTACGCATAATTGCACCCTGCTTTTAGAATTTATTGTAGATAAAATATATCTTATCTAAAAATTATCATATTTTATAAAAATTGCCAAACAATTAATTTCGACAATTCGTAAATAATACTATTTATTTTCTGTTGCTTTTTCCCACTCTGTAAAAAGTCACATCAAACCCTGGCGAGGGGCGGTTATTTTTGATTTAAACTATTTGCAAAAAATAAGAAATTTTCCTTGCATTTTATTCGAATATATAGTATAGTAATTAATTGTTAAGGCATATTGTCTTATATGGATGGGTTCCCGAGTGGCCAAAGGGGGCAGACTGTAAATCTGTTAGCAACGCTTTCGGTGGTTCGAATCCACCTCCATCCACTTTATGCCGGCGTGGCGGAACTGGCAGACGCACAGGACTTAAAATCCTGCGGGACTTATACTCCCGTACCGGTTCGATTCCGGTCGCCGGCATACTTGGAAAAAACAGAAGAAATGCCCAGATAGCTCAGTCGGTAGAGCAGAGGACTGAAAATCCTCGTGTCACTGGTTCGATTCCGGTTCTGGGCACTGCGCGGGTGTAGTTCAATGGTAGAACACTAGCCTTCCAAGCTAGATACGTGGGTTCGATTCCCATCACCCGCTTTTATTAATTCATGAAGAAAAATGCTATGCAATCGGTTTGCCCTTTTGCATAGCATTTTTTATCTTATAGGAAATACCTTGTCGCGCTTTGTTCTGTTGACATACATGCGGGCGTTTATTTAGATAGTATTTCTGCGCCGTCTTCCGTGATGAGTACCATATATTCTATTTGCGCGGATAAACCGTCATCTTCGGTATAGACGGTCCAGCCATTCTCTTCGTCAATAAAAAAGTCAGGACTTCCTTCGTTGATCATTGGTTCAATTGTAAAAATCATGCCTGGTACGAGTACCATTTCGCTTCCTTTTGGGGTGACATAACTTACAAATGGTTCTTCGTGGAATTCTAATCCAATTCCATGTCCTCCGATATCCTCCACGACAGAATAACCGTTTGCCTGCGCGTGGCTATTGATGGCGTATGCGATATCGCCAAGGTGATTCCAAGGTTTTGCTTCTGTTAGCCCAAGTTCTACACATTCTTTTGTGACACGGATAAGTCTTTCGGCTCGCGCAGAGGTCTTACCTACAGTAAACATTCGGGAAGCGTCTGAAAAATAACCATCAAGGATGGTAGAGACATCGACATTTATAATATCACCGTCTTTTAAAATGATATCTTCATCCGGAATGCCATGGCAGACTTCGTTATTGAGAGAAGTACATACGCTTTTAGGAAAACCTTCATATCCAAGTGGTGCGGGAATCCCTCCGTGCGAAGTAGTATATTCATAGACCAGTTTATCGATCTGGGCGGTACTCATACCCTCGCAGATATGTTTTGCAACATGATCCAGTACAGCCGTGTTAAGCTTTGCACTCTTTCGGATTCCTTCGATCTGTTCTGCTGTCTTTATGATCTCTCTTGGCGGAGTAATATGTCCTTCACTTGCCAGGGCGAGCAGGCGCTCATCCATAGTCATATGACATTTCTTATATTTCTTGCCGCTGCCGCACCAGCACAACATGTTTCTTTCCATAATCATCAATCATCCTCTCCTTGCATTTCTGAAGATAGTATAGCACAAAAATATCAGGCATAAAATACTAAGAAATAGTAAGAACTTGCTTTCAGACATAACTTGCTTCTATTTTAGCGCTTATGGTATAATGGAAGGCAGAAAAAAGCAAAACGTAGAAAGGATGGGGTTGTATGTTACGTATAGGAATGTTGACAAGCGGCGGAGACTGTCAGGCTTTGAATGCTGCCATGAGAGGCGTTGTAAAAGGACTTTATGCAAAAACCGAAGAGATTGAGATTTATGGATTCAAGGAAGGATACAAAGGTCTTATGTATTCTGACTTTGATATGCTTACATCAAGGGATTTTTCGGGTATTTTAACAGTGGGCGGAACGATTCTTGGAACATCACGGCAGCCATTTAAGCTGATGCGCACGCCGGATGCGAATGGAGTGAATAAAGTGGAGGCAATGAAGCATACCTATCATAAGTTAAATCTTGATTGTCTGGTGGTGCTTGGAGGGAACGGAACCCACAAGACTGCTAATTTACTGAGAGAAGAAGGATTGAACGTGGTAACGCTTCCAAAGACAATCGATAACGACCTTTGGGGGACGGATATGACATTTGGCTTCCAGAGTGCGGTAGATATTGCGACAGATACGATCGATTGTATCCATACGACAGCAACGTCCCATAGTCGTGTGTTTATCGTAGAGGTCATGGGGCATAAAGTAGGATGGGTAACACTTCATGCCGGAATCGCGGGTGGCGCGGACATTATATTGCTTCCGGAGATTCCATATGATCCGGATGTGATTGCAAAAGCGATCAAGCGTCGTGCAAAGACTGGAAAGCGATTTACGATTCTTGCGGTAGCAGAAGGGGCGATTTCCAAGAAAGACGCAAAGCTTTCTAAGAAAGAGTACAAAGAAAAATTGGAGAAGAGAAAATATCCGTCTATTGCTTATGAAGTGGCAGAGCAGATTCAGAAACGCTGTGATCAGGAGGTTCGTATTACTGTTCCTGGTCATACACAAAGAGGAGGCACGCCATGTCCATATGACAGAGTGCTTTCTACACGTCTTGGAGCGGCAGCAGCGGAACTTATCTGGAATAAGGAATACGGCTATATGGTAGGAATCAAAAATGGTGAGACGGTTAAGATTCCTTTGGGAGAAGTTGCCGGAAAACTGAAATTCGTAGATCCGGATTCTAAGATTGTCCGTGAAGCAAAGATGACAGGAATCAGTTTTGGGGATGAATAAACAGGACTTGACAGGAATAACAAAATTTAGTTAGGAGTGGGAGCGATGTCGTATACTGCATTGTACCGAAAATTCCGCCCATCATCTTTTGAAGATGTGAAAGGGCAGGATCATATTGTGACAACATTGCAAAATCAGATAAAGGCAGAGAGAATCGGACATGCATATCTTTTTTGCGGAACCCGCGGGACCGGTAAGACTTCGGTGGCAAAGATATTTGCGAAAGCAGTGAACTGTGAAAATCATGTGGGAGGAAGCCCATGTGGAGAATGTAAGATGTGTCGGGCAATTTCGTCCGGCACATCTATGAATGTGATAGAGATTGATGCAGCATCGAATAACGGTGTGGATAATATAAGAGAAATACGTGAGGAAGTGGATTACCGTCCGACACAAGGAAAATATAAAGTGTATATTATCGATGAGGTGCATATGCTGTCTATAGGAGCATTCAATGCACTGTTAAAAACACTGGAAGAGCCGCCGGAATATGTGATTTTTATTCTGGCAACGACGGAAGCGCATAAGATACCGGTTACGATTTTGTCAAGATGTCAGAGATATGATTTCAAAAGAATTACCATCGATACGATTGCAGACCGTATGAGAGAATTGCTGGATAAGGAAAGGGTAGAAGCAGAAGAAAAAGCAATTCGTTATATCGCAAAGGCGGCGGATGGCTCTATGCGAGATGCCTTAAGTCTTTTGGACCAATGTATTGCATTTTATCTGGGGCAGAAACTGACGTACGACCATGTGTTAGAGGTACTGGGGGCAGTGGATACAGAAGTGTTCAGTAAGCTGTTAAGACAGCTTGCGTCGTGCAGTGTAAACGGCGTTCTGGAGACATTGGAGGAACTGGTAATGCAGGGCAGGGAATTGTCCCAGATGGCAGCAGATTTTACATGGTATTTAAGGAACTTGCTATTCGTACAAAGTTCTGATAATATGGAAGACGTGCTAGATGTTTCCAGTGAGAACTTAAAACAGCTGGAGGAAGAGGCAAAATTGATTGAGACAGATACGCTTCTTCGTTATATCCGAATTTTTTCGGAATTATCAGGGCAGTTAAAATATGCGACGCAAAAGAGAGTGCTGATGGAAGTGACTTTCATCAAGCTTTGCAGGCCGCAGATGGAGCAAACGCAAGATGCACTTTTAGATAGGATACGCCTGCTTGAGAAAAAAATAGAAGAGGGCGATTTTGGAGGCGGAGCACAGCAAAAGGTAGTGTATGTCAGTAAAGAGGTACACGAGGAAGTGAAGGAAAAGCCAGAGCTTCCGAAAGCAGTGCCGGAAGATGTACGTGCGGTCGTAAAAGATTTTCGAAGACTTACGAATGAAGTATCCATTATGCTGAAGAATTATTTGAAATCGGCAAGGCTTAGCGTGGGAACGAATGGACAGCTTTTGATCGTAATGCCGGATACGGTTTCGGCAGGAGTCGTGGGTACACAGGAGCACAGGCAGGAGCTTGAGAGCATGATTTCTGAAAGGCTTGGTAAAAAGATTGAGATTGAAGTGCGTCAGGCAGAAAACGGAAGAAGATTTGAGGATTGTTACATTGATTTGGAAAAAATCATATGTACTGACATTATAGTAGAAGAGGAAGAATAGGAGGAAGGATCATGGCAAAACGCGGAGGATTTCCGGGAGGCGGAATGCCGGGCAATATGGCGAATCTGATGAAGCAGGCACAGAAAATGCAGCGTCAGATGGAAGAACAGACAAAAGAAATGGAAGCAAAGGAATTCACAGCAACTGCGGGAGGCGGTGCAGTGGAGGTAACCGTTTCCGGTAAAAGAGAAGTGATGAAAGTGAAACTCGCAGAAGAGGTAGTGGATCCGGATGATATCGAAATGTTAGAGGATTTGATCGTAGCGGCAACCAATGAGGCGCTTCGCAAAGTAGAAGAGGAATCCGCATCTGCAATGTCCAAACTGGCAGGCGGTATGGGCATAGGCGGCGGAATACCAGGATTATTCTAGATAAGACGGGGAAGAGAAACGCATGAATTACTATGGAAGTCAGATTAGTAAATTAATTGAAGAGTTATCGAGACTTCCGGGCATAGGACCTAAGTCAGCCGGAAGGCTGGCTTTTCATATGATTAACATGCCGGAAGAACAGGTGGAGCAGTTGGCGGAGGCGATGCTTTGTGCAAGAAAAAATGTCCGGTACTGCAAAGAATGTTATACGCTGACGGATCAGGAATTATGTCCGGTATGTGCAAGCAGGGAGAGAGACCACAGTACCATTATGGTCGTGGAGACTGCAAGAGATTTGGCAGCGTATGAAAAAACCGGGAAATATAACGGAGTTTATCATGTGCTGCATGGAGCAATTTCACCGATGCTTGGAATCGGACCCAACGATATCAAGTTAAAAGAGCTGGTAGAACGGCTTCGAGGAGAGATAACAGAGGTGATCATTGCAACCAATTCCACATTGGAAGGGGAGACGACGGCAATGTATATCAGCAAGCTCATCAAGCAATCCGGAATCAAAGTGAGCAGAATCGCCAGCGGCGTACCGGTAGGAGGAGATTTGGAATATATTGACGAAGTAACCTTGCTTCGGGCACTGGAAGGAAGAACCGAAATATAAAAATGAGAAATATTCTGTAAATAGGTGGTTGACGAAAGATGTTCTTTTATGTAGTATTGTAAAAAGTGGAGAGAATTAAATACGACCCTATTAGGAGGAGAAAATGCAGTTTTTAGAATTGATGAAAATAGCAAATGAGGTAAGAAAAGGTATCATCGTAGGAACTTATCACGCGAAATCGGGACATCCGGGTGGTTCTTTATCAGCAGCAGATATTTTTACCTACTTGTTCTTTGAGGAGTTGAACATTGATCCGGCAGATCCCCAGAAAGCAGACAGGGATCGCTTTGTGTTGTCGAAAGGACATACAGCTCCGGGATATTATGCTGCACTGGCGCTTAGAGGATTTTTTCCGATCAAAGATATGGAAAAGCTTCGTCATGTGGGATTTTATCTGCAAGGACATCCGGATATGAAAAGTGTTCCGGGCGTAGATATGTCAAGCGGTTCTCTTGGACAGGGAATTTCAGCGGCAGTAGGTATGGCAATCTCTGCGAAGATTTCAAATGAAGATTATCGTGTATATACACTTCTTGGAGACGGAGAGATTCAGGAAGGCCAGGTCTGGGAGGCAGCGATGCTTGCGGGGCATAGAAAACTCGATAATCTTGTAGTAATTGTAGATAATAACGGATTACAGATTGACGGTAAGATTGAAGACGTTAATTCACCATATCCGATTGATAAAAAATTTGAGGCGTTTAATTTCCATGTCATCAATATTGATGGACATAATTTTGAAGAGATGGAAGCTGCATTTAAGGAAGCAAGACAGACAAAGGGGCAGCCGACAGCAATCATTGCGAAGACAGTCAAAGGGAAAAGTGTATCCTTCATGGAGAATCTGGCATCCTGGCATGGGGTTGCACCGAATGCACAACAATACGAGATGGCGATGGCGGAATTGGAGAAAGCGGGGGAAGCGTTATGTCAGATGTAAGGAAGATGGGAACAAGAGAAGGTTATGGACAGGCTTTGTTAGAGCTTGGAAAAGAACACGAAGACATTGTTGTACTGGATGCTGACCTTGCAGGATCAACGAAGACAGGCGTATTCCAGAAAGCATTTCCGGAGCGTCATATAAACTGTGGTATTGCAGAAGGGAATATGATGAGTGTGGCAGCAGGTCTTGCAGCCACAGGGAAAGTTCCGTTTGCAAGTTCGTTTGCGATGTTTGCAGCAGGACGTGCGTTTGAGCAGATACGCAATTCTATCGGCTATCCGGGGTTGAATGTAAAGATCGGCGCCAGCCATGCGGGTATTTCCGTAGGGGAAGATGGTGCGACTCATCAGTGTAATGAAGATATCGGTCTTATGAGGCTGATTCCTGGAATGGTAATTATCAATCCATCCGATGCGGTAGAAGCGAGCGCAGCGACAAAAGCAGCATACGAATATAAGGGACCAGTATATCTTCGTTTTGGAAGAGTTGCAGTACCGGTTATCAATGACCGTGAAGATTACAAATTCGAGATCGGAAAGGGAATCGTCTTAAGAGAGGGAAAAGATGTGGTTATCTTTGCAACCGGTCTTGAGGTGAACGAGACGCTGCAGGCAGCGGAAATGCTCGCGACAGATGGAATTGATGCAAAGGTTGTGAACATCCATACGATCAAACCGCTTGATGAGGAGCTTATACTTTCATCTGCAAAAGAATGCGGCAAAGTGGTTACTGTGGAAGAGCACTCGGTAATTGGTGGTCTTGGAAGCGCGGTATGTGAGATTTTATCCGAAAAAATGCCGACAAAGACATTCAGGATTGGTATCAATGATGTGTTTGGAGAATCCGGTCCTGCAATGGAATTGATTAAAAAATATGGGTTAGATGCCGAAGGTATTTATAATAAAGTGAAATCATTCTGTGTTCTGTAAGGAATCAAGAATGGATCAAAAAAGATGAAACGAAGCAAAAGTTTCATCTTTTTTGCAATTTGGGGAAAAGAACTGTCGAAAACTTCTTGCCCGCGGTGACAGCAACCGATAAAATCAGCATTTGTCCTATGCTATGATAGCCTCTAAATAGTAACAGTTCAGCCATAACAGCTCGGGTTACTTAAAATGTTTAATAAGAGGTGAGTATTATGCAAAGACAATTGCCGAAGAATGTAAGACAAATTGGGAATGTCAGTGACAATCCCAAAATATACGTAGAAGATTATGTGGATACATTTTTGGGACAGATGGGGGAACGAGATGAAGAAATCATAGCCGCGGCACTGATTGGGGAGATCATACATGAAGAGGAACAGGATTATGTGTATGTGTTTGGCGCAGTACAGATGAATCTGGCAGGAGCGGAACAAGGAGAAGAGATTACTGTTGATGAAGAAGTATGGGGGCAGGTATGCCGGGATAAAGAAGAATATTTTGAAGAAGGGGAGCTGATTGGCTGGTATGCGGCAAGAAGAGAAGGCGCGGTAAAGATAAGCGAGGCGATATTAAAAGTTCAGCAGCAATATTTGGCAAAGAATGCCACATTGTTTGTGACCAGAGATATAGAGATTCAGGAAGAAATTATATATGCATATAAACTCCAGGATCTTATGGAAATCAGCGGGCATTACATATATTATGAAAAAAATCCGGCAATGCAAAATTATATGATTATGAGAAGGAGGAACCTTGGAGTTACTCCCAGTGAAGCTATTGAAGATCGAGCTGCAAAGGATTTTCGCAGCATTATAAGGGAAAGAGAAGAAAAACAGGAACAGAAACGCACAAATCGTTTTATGTATGCGGCAAGCACATTTCTTTTGCTGGTTATTGTCATCATTGGTGTTACGATGATGAATAACTATGATAAAATGAAAGCGCTTCAGGACTCTTTGGAGGTATTGACAAGGGATGTGGAAGTTCAAAAAGAAGAAAAACCGGAGGGACCTTTGGTGCAGGAGGATACCAAGCCTGAAGTAGAAGAGGAAGAATCCAAACCAGAGGAACCGAAAATAAAAGAGGAAACCGTTTTGGAGACATCAGGAGAGGCTGTGATGGCAGAAAATTCTTATGTAGTGCAAAAAGGCGATACATTGGATAAAATCAGTAAAAAAATATATGGGGATATTAGCTATGTAGAAGAAATCTGCAAATTAAATGGTTTGGAAAATGATAATCTCATTTTTATAGGAGAAAAATTGTTATTACCTTGATGGAAAAATGTGTTATACTAAAAGCTAGGTAGTATAAATAAATGAGGATGAAGATATGTTAGGACGAAAGAAGAATCCGTTGCTGCGGATTGTGCAGGAGGAAGAACAGCCGGATGCACAGATGCAGGAGATGAAAGAAAAGATTAGACAGCATAAAAAAAAGTTTCGGATAAGAGTGATGATTTGCGCGGCTGTGGTACTTGCGGTTTTGGCGGGAACCTATCTTTTGCTGACGCGCTATAGCTATAAAGAGGCAAGAATCGTAGAAACATATAATGGAGAAGGGTATGGTCAAAGCGCTTATACATACTTCCGGAATATGATTTTAAAATATAGTAAAGATGGTATCAGCTTGATTAGACCGGATGGAAAGGAAGCGTGGAACCAGCCATGTCAGCTTCAGAATCCAATGGCAGAAGTAAGACAGGAGACGGCGGCAATCGCAGATTGCGGTGGAAATGACATTCTTGTATTCGGAGAATCCGGATTGAAAGGGGAGATCCATACTACGAAACAGATTGAAAAAATTGCGTTGTCCCCAAAAGGTATCGTGGCGGCTATTTTGAAAGATGAGGTTTCTCCTATGATCGTGTGTTATGATTCGGCAGGAAATACATTGGTCGAGAATAAAGCGTCTTTTAAAAACCATGGTTATCCTGTAGATGTTTCCATATCGGATAGTGGTGAATTGCTTATGGTATCTTATGCGCAGGTAGAGAACAATATGATCCAGTCCAGAGTTGTATTTTACAATTTCGGGAAAGCGGGACAGGACAAGCAGGATCATATTGTGGAAACTTATAGTTATGAAAATCAATTGGTGCCAAGTGTATTTTTTATGGCGAAGGATACCGAGGTTATTGTGGGCGAACATGAGATTACCATATGCCGCGGTGCGCAGAAACCACAAGTGCAGAAAACGATTTCTTTCAAAAAGGATATTAAAAGCATTTGTTACGATGATAATTATATAGGTGTTGTTTTAAAAGGTGCAAGCAAAGGCGGATATGAGCTGCAAATGTACAGCAGCGCCGGCAAGCAGATGTTTTCGAAAGAATTTCAGGGAGAATTCTCGAATGTTAAGATGTATGATGGAGAGATATTCATGTATGAAGGAAACAAATGCAGTATCTATACCAAGGATGGAATCCATAGATTTGACGGTGAGCTGATCGACTCTATTGTTGCAGTCTTTCCGGAACCGGGAATTAATAAATACAATGTGATAACAGCCAATAGTATGCAAGAGATACGTTTAGTGAAATAGGAGAAAAGAATTATGGAGAACAACTGGTTACTAATCGCGGCGGGGATTATGATTCTGGTCTGCATGATCGTGGGATATATCAGGGGATTTATCAAAATCATTGTATCTGCAGTGGCGACGATAGCGACTATCATACTCGTGATATTCCTTACGCCGTATGTAAGTAAAGGGATTCATGCATTTACGCCGTTGGATGATATGATTATAAAAAAATGTGATGATGTGATGGCGACGCAGGTCGAAAAAGCTTCCCAAGAATTGATTCGGAACAAATTATCCGAGGCAGGGATCACGCTGCCGGAAGGACTTGATTTGAGCCAGATCAAATTAGAAGATTTCGGCCTCTCGAAAAAAGATGTGTCAGAGATTATCAAGAAGGCAGAGATTCCAAGAGAGCAGCAGATTGCCGCTATAGAATCTGCAAATATGCCGGAAGTATTCAGGGAAGCACTTATCAGCAATAACAACCAGGAAGTATATGATCAGCTTGAAGTCGATACCTTTGGCGAGTATATAGGAGCATATTTAGCTAAAATCATTATTGATATGATATCTTTCCTACTTACATTTATTATTGTGACTATTTTAGTCAGGGTAGTTGTATTTGCGTTAAGTATCATAGCGGATCTGCCGGTTTTAAATGGATTGAACCGTATAGCCGGCGCAGGATGCGGAGTCATAATTGGTCTTATTTTTATATGGATTGCATTTTTGGTGATCACATTATTGTATAATTTCGAGTTTGGAAAACAATGCATGGAGATGATTGAAGACAGTAAGATATTAAATTTCTTATATGAAAACAATATTATTATGAAAACGCTGATGAAATTCTAAAGACAGGAAGAATAAGTAAAAACCAGGAAACAACAAAGGATGTGGATGACCAGAAGAAGGTCGTGACCACATCCTTTGTTATTTTGTCTTATAGGAAATACCTTGTCACGCTAAAGTGTGAAAGCTTTTCCCATAAGACAAAACCCTCCGAGAGGATACGCACTCGCGTGAGCGGAAACAGTCAGCAAAAGCTGACCACACTCGGCGCGCAAAGCGTGCAAACCCCTCATGAGTGAGGGGATGGGGGAGTTGAAGTGGGCTTGCCCACTTTGTTGTGAGAGATGTGTTGGTGGGATAGCTTGAATTGGATGGGAGCCGGCTTGTTTTACAAATGTGGATAAAATGGGGAAAACTTGTGGAAAAATAGTGTTGACATAATGGGAT
>CAJUFN010000011.1 GCA_910585545.1 uncultured Lachnospiraceae bacterium | reverse complement strand
ATTTGTACATTCTTATTTAATATTTATTGTACATATTTAAGTATAACTTTATAATATCATTTGTTATGTTACGCAGTAGAACCTCATTTTTAAGGGTTGGAGTATAAAACCCTTACCCCTGCCCTTATCTTTTCTGTAATGCCGCTTAAATCAAGCGAGAAGCACACTCTATCGCGTAACATTCCATACTGGATAGAGAGCGTAAGCGGTTTATCCGATTGCGCTCTCTTGGCTGCCCAACAGCAAAGACAGGGAAAGCCGTCAAGGACGCGCAAGCGTGCATTTTATCCTTGACGGCTTTTTCTGGCTTTGCTACTACCTATCAAAACGGAATTGCAGGATAGCTTTGATAAGCTGTGCTTTCAGACGGTCTTGAATATCGTCGTTAATATGCCCGCGATAGGTAGACAGATATTTAATCCGCGCTGTGTAATGCCGCAGTACCGCGTCTATGGCTTCCGGCTCGCCGGCAACAGCTTTCTCAATGGTTTCAAAGGGTATCAGTTTCTTATTCCTCATGTTTTGTTTCCTCCAGTTCTTTTCTTAACTGCTTCAATGCCGCCAGTTTCCAGTAGTTGACTGTACTTCTGCTTCTTCCGTACTCATTCCCGATTTTTCTTTCGCTGTAACCGAGGAAAAAATTCATCAGCAGAACAGTACGCCTTTGTTCTGACAGGTTAGCTAATGCGTCGGCTAACCGTTTACTTGTAACGACGACTTCTTTCCCTTGCACGACAAAAACAGTCGGCTTCTCATAAACATACTGCTCAAAATAGTTGTCGGTTGCAAACGGTTCAAAAAATGTTTCCGACATCAGATAGTCAAGCGATACTTCATGCTTCTGTTTCCGTCCAAAATCGCGGTACGCGCTGATTGCCGCATTGCGGAGAACGATTTTACAGAACGCGGCAAAGGCATATTCGATATGCTCCATAAATTGTTCGGAATACCTCATTTTCTCATCACCCCCTTTCTTCCCAGTAGGGGGCTATTACAACAAACGCCCATGCAGGCATAAAACCGCATAGGCGTTTGGTAATATGAGTTATTTAAGTAATTATGATGATTTGTCTGTTCATCTCTATGGTTGCAAAAAACCGTTGCATGGAATAGGTTTTTTTTAACAATGGAATAGAATTAAAAATGTGAAAAAGAAACATGGCAATATCTCCCAACACCGCCATGTATATAAAAATAATTGTGTATTTACCGCTATTCCATTTTATATACAGGAAATGGCGGTTTGTTTTCCTATCACAAAACAGAAAGAGCCAATAATCATAAGATTTATTTCTTGTGATTATCGGCTCTGCGTCTGTGCGTCCGGCTCTAAAATTTTATTTTTTTCGTAAGATAATAGCAATAAAATTAAGATATTTTCCACCACCAGCTTCCATAGCCTTACGGTCATTGATAGCATATTCATTTTCTTGTTGTAACCAATCAGCCCAAACCTCAGAGTTACTTTCCATTTCATATATAGAAACTAATTCTGCATTTTTGCAATGGCTTAAAATATCAGTCCAATATGTTATATCATGCATATAGTCAAGTTGTTCCGGTGTCCAAGATAACAGCAATTCTTGTGGAAGATTATCGTGACAATCTTTCTTCATACCTGGAATAGCGATATAAATATAACCTCCCTTTTTTACAAAGGGCAAGAGTTTGCTATCTAAAAATAAAGGTTCTCGACCAAAATAATTATATGAGTCTGTGCTTACAACTGCGTCAAAAAATTCTACTTCAAACGGCAAATGGTTGGCATCTGCTTTTACAGGGATAATTTGATTAGAAGAAAATCCCATTTTCTCAAAGAATTTTTTATTTTCTTCGGGCTCACTCCATAAATCAGCAGCATAAACTGTAAATCCAAATTCTTTTGCAAGAAAAACAGAAGTTAATCCCTGCCCACTTCCCAAATCACATACGCAACTTCCGTAAGGAATTTTATGATTAAGTAATAGTTCTTCCTCTAATTTTATGGGATTAGGTCCCATAATTTTTGATTGTAATTCCTTTGTAGAGTATTTTTTACTTCTAATATAATCCATCTCAATATCTCCTTTTTTGTAAATCTAATTTGTCATTGCACAATACTTATCTTGAATTTTTCTGCTGAAATTAACAATTCATGCTTACACTTAGGGCAAAATAGAGGATAATTTTTTAAAATAGTATCCTCACGCAATTTTAAGCGTGTTTTACTATTGCATAAAGGACAAATGACCCATTTACTTTGCATATTATCACTTCCTATTCCATTTTATTACTTTCGATAAATCTTTGTATGTGTGTAGTCAATTTGTTTTTCGCATTTAAGTCATTATTTTTAAATTCGTCTGATGTACTAATCAGCAAAAAGAATGGTGCATAAAATTCAATAGCAAGTTGCTTAGCGTCAATTTTTTTCAAAATGCCTTTTTTAATCATTTCACTAAATAAATTTTCCAAGTACTTTATAGGACCACTTACAATACAATTTTGATACAGGGCGTTCATCTCTGGAGTTTTGTATTGCTCTAATGTCAACATTTTACGAAAATTAGAAGCAAATACATCTGTTGTCCAAAAATCAAATTGTGCAAGAGCAAATTGAACAATATTATTAAGGTCTGTATTCTGGTATTCTTCTAACATTTCGTCTAATGTACCCTCTGGCACACAATATTTTTTAGCACGTTCAGTATCTAATTGATACATACGCTCCACTATGCTGTTAAATATATCTTGTTTGTTTTTGTAATGCTTGTATAACGCACCCTTAGTTACTCCTAATGCTCCTGCAATCATACTGACAGAAACAGCCTCATATCCATTTTGTGCAAATAGGTTCAATGCAGCTATCAATATATTTTCTTTTGTGTCAGACATTTTTAACCCTCCAAAAAGTAAACGAACGTTTACAGCTCCTTTTCACATTATAGTAAACGTTCGTTTACTTGTCAAGATACATTTTCGTAAAGCAATAGTCAATAATACTATTTGGCATTTTAGAAACTTTTCCGTATTAAGAAATAAGAAAAACTTTTTGAAAAAATTTCGCTAAAACTTCGGCAAAATCGCCTTATGCGGTGTAGTAGGTAGTGAAAGGATTTTCAGAGGGTTTGGGAAACTTCCCAACAAGCAAAATGCAGGGCATTTTCGGAAAAGGGTACTCTTTTCCTATGCTTGCTACGGAACTTATCACATTACAAAACAAGGAAAGGACGGGAAAGGAATGGAACGGAAACGAAAAATCAAGGACGGGCATATCGTGGTTGAAAATCCGCTGTTTCAAGAATTGCCAACGCATGAAGTAACGATAAAATCTGGCAGGACGCTGTATCGCTTTACAGGCAGTTATGACGGGGAAAGGAGCCTGCCCCACAAGGTTTTACGCCTTATGGAGCAGGAAAAGGACAAAAAAGATGTTGAATAAAAATGCCGGAGCCGATAAAATAGGGGTAAGCAATCCTGTATTGGCAGACTGTCCGCCGATGAAAGGAGCAGAAACTATGTTAAGGCAGTCTGACAAAATTACCGCCCTCTATTGCCGCTTATCGCGCGACGACGAGTTACAGGGCGACAGCAACAGCATTGTTAATCAAAAGGCGATTTTAAGTAAATACGCAAAGGAAAATCATTTTTCAAACACCCTGTTTTTCGTGGACGACGGGTACTCTGGAACGAATTTCAACCGTCCAAGTTGGAGCGAACTTTTGGAAAAAATCGAAAACGGCGAAGTCTCCACCTTGATAGTCAAAGATATGTCGCGGCTTGGGCGCGACTATCTGAAAGTGGGCTTTTACACCGAAGTCCTGTTCGTGGAAAAGGGTGTGCGGTTTATCGCTATCAATAACGGCATAGACAGCGCAAACCAGCAGGACAGCGACTTTACCCCCTTTTTGAACATCATCAACGAGTGGTACGCAAAAGATACAAGCAAGAAAATCCGCGCTGTGATGAAGTCAAAAGGAGAAGCAGGAGAACACCTCTGCACAAACCCGCCCTATGGCTACATGAAAGACCCCGACAACAAGAAACGGTGGATCGTGGACGGAGAAGCCGCCGAAGTAGTCAAGCGGATATTTGTCCTTTGTCTGGACGGTTATGGACCGTCGCAGATTGCCCGTATTCTGAAAGAGGATAAGGTCATAACGCCGACAATCCATTTTCAGCAGACAGGCAGGGCAACGAGAAACGCGCCGCCGGACAATCCTTATAACTGGACGGGCGATACTATAGCCGACATTTTGGAGCGTCCAGAATATCAAGGGAATACGGTAAACTTCAAGACCTATAAGCAGTCCTACAAAAGCAAGAAAACCTGTTACAATCCAGAGGAAAAATGGCTTGTGTTTGAGAATACCCACGAAGCAATCATTGACGCCGACACATGGGCGCGGGTACAGGAATTACGGAAAAACAAACGACGCCCGACGAGAACAGGAAAGACGAATATGTTTTCCGGCATTGTGCGCTGTGCCGATTGCGGCGAAAAGCTGTATTACTGCACAAGCAAGAACTTTGAAGCAAGACAAGACCATTTTATTTGCTCTACTTCAAGGCTCAAGGGGAAAGAGATTTGCTCTACTCATTTTATCCGCGCCGTTGTTTTGGAACAGGGCGTACTTGCTCACATGAGAATGACGATTGCCTGTGTCGCTAACCACGAAGAACAATTCCGTAAAGCTATGGGTGCGAAGCAGAAAGTCGAAGCGAAAAAGGAACTGGCGGCGAAGCGGCGGCAACTGACGCAAGCGGAACGGCGCATAGAGGAACTTGACCGATTATTCAAGCGTATTTATGAGGACAATGCCAACGGGAAACTATCTGACAGCAGATTTCAAATGCTCTCCGGCGATTACGAGCAGGAGCAGGAAGAACTGCGGGAAAAGCTGTTGCGATTGAATGAAGAAATTAGCGAACAGGAAGAACAAACAGAGAACATTGACAGGTTCATCAGCAAAGTACGGAAATATCTTGACTTGGACGAGTTGACACCCTCTGTCTTAAACGACATGGTAAAGGCGGTGTACGTTCACGCGCCGGATAAATCAAAGGGGCATAGGGAACAGCAGATTGACATTTCCTATGACCTTGTGGGAATACTCCCCGCGTCTTTACTGAATGACCTGCAAAACGGAGAAACGGCATAGCCCGTAAGCTACGCCGTTTCCCGAAAACATTTCTAATACTGTCTTATGAGTGCTGCCCTAAGCACATTCCTTTTTTCGTAATCTTAACCAATTCCCCCATATACAATTCCAAGAATCACAACTAAAATTGTGACAAACATAAATCCATATTTGGCAAATCCCAAAAACTTACCGCCAAGACGAATATTGCTTCCCTCATTGATTTCTTTCAATGCATTTTTTGCATCATGCATGTAGAAATACACAAACAATACCAGAATCACCATCAGCGGTGAAATCACGACCGTAATCAGATTTGTAAAATTATCAAATACATTCATACTAAGATTCAAAGGTATCGATAACACCGCCATAACAAGACCAATGCTCAAGACTGCTTTCTTACGCTGTACTTTCAGATTAGAAATAACAGCTTCTGTTACTCCTTCCAACATATTAATAGAAGAAGAAATTGCCGCAAATAACAAGCTTATAAAGAATACGACTGCTATAAAAGAGCCTCCCGGCATTTTATCAAAAATGCTTGGCATAGTCATAAATAAAAGCGGCGGTCCGGCATTGACATCCACTCCAAATGCAAATACTGCCGGCATAATAACAAAAGAAGCAAGCAGTGCCGCCAATGTATCGAGCAGCGATGTAGTAAGCGCAAGCTTTGGAATATCATAATTCTTTTTCAGATAGCTTCCATATACCACCATTCCGCAGCCATTCAACGATACTGTGAAGAATGCCTGGCCAAGCGCCATTACCCATGTATTCACCTCACCAAGATAGCTCCATTTTGGCTGAAGTAAAAATTTAACTCCCTCTATAGAACCTGGCAGTGTCAGTGAACGAATTGCGAGCGCGATAAAAATCAAAAATAACGCCGGCATGATGATTTTGCTGATTCGTTCGATTCCTTTGGTCACTCCCAAAGAAATAATAAGAACCGTAATGATAATCGCAATCACATTCCACGGAATGGAAGCGCTTGTTCCCGCAAATCCATCAAAATATGTACTCTTATCGATTTTCTTTAGTTCTCCTGTCACACTCATGAATAAGTATTTCAAAATCCAGCCAACCACAATGTTATAAAACATAAAAATACCGGCAAGACCAATTGCTGGCAGTGCACCGACAATCTTTCCGCCTTTTTTCTTCTTTTCGGAAAATACTTTTACGATTCCTGTCATGGAACCTCCTTGAAATCTTCTTCCGAAAGAAAACTCTGTCATAAGTCCCGTTGTTCCCAAAATTACTACAAAAATAAGATACGGAATTAAAAATGCTGCACCGCCGTATCTGCCAAGCCGGTACGGAAACATCCATATATTTCCAAGACCGATCGCAGAACCGATACAAGCCATGACAAATCCCATCTTGCTTGTAAATGTTTCTCTTTTTTCCATCTCTTTCTCCTCACTTTTCACAAACTGAGGCCATTTTAACACACTTTCTCGCTTTAAAGCAATACTCTTAATGCATTTTCATACCAGATTTTACGAAGATCACTTTCCCGCATTCCCTTTTTCTGCAGATATCGGTAAAATTCCGTCATATCACCAATCTTCATAATCGGTGTCTCTCCTTCATCAAAACCGTCTAAATCTGTTCCGATTGCAACTCCTTCTATACCTGCCTTATCCACCATATGCAATACATGTCTTGCCAGCGCTTCATATGTGGAAACGCCTTCTTTATTTACAAAATATGGATATAGATTCATTCCTGCCACACTGCCGCTTTCTCCGATTGCCTTTAGCATCTTGTCACTTAAATTTCTTGGATGAGCGCATATCGCGCGTGCATTCGAATGCGATGCCACGAATGGTTTGCTGCTGTATCTTACAACATCCCAAAATCCCCCGTCGGACATATGTGATACATCAATCAACATGCCAAGTTCATTCATTTTTCTTATGCACTCTATCCCAAATGGCTTTAATCCCTTTTGCATGAGCGTCACATCTTTGCTGTTTGGATATCCAATGCAATTTTCCTCATTCCATAATAACGTTACAAGTCTTACCCCTTCTTTATAGAACTCATCCAGCCGTTCGATACGATTATCCAGGATGCCGCCTTCTTCTATCGTCATCACCGCCGATATCTTTCCCCCAGCAAAATTCTTACGAACATCCTCTGTTCGATATGCGAACTCCATATCCGTACTCTGCATAATCTCCTCTTTCAATCGCTTCAGCATCCTTTTTGCATACTGAAATCCTTCTTCCCAACGCTTTTCCCCCTCAAACATCTTCATGTAGATAAAACAGGCAAAAAACTGTGCCATACTTCCTGCTTTTCTCATTCCCTTTACATCTACTGCCAGCGTATTTTCTGTTAAGCTTTCTGATATCCCCGCTTTTTCTTTCTCTGTCAGACCCCAAATGGTATCACAATGCATGTCTATCATCTGCATATTTTCATCTCTTTTCTCATATTTTCTACTATTCATTATTATATGAAAAGCATCTTATTTTTGTCAACGAAAGGAGTTCTTATGTCAGATTTTATATCTATTTCTACACCGAAACCCATCATTGGTATCTTAACCTGCGGCTGCATGCAGCATAGACAATATGTTCCTCAGACCTACATCCATGCCGTCAATGCCTCCGGAGGCATTCCCGTTTTGATTCCATTTACCAAAACAGAATGTGAATTTTCCGCACTCGCTTCCCTTTGTCACGGATTTTTATATTGCGGTGGCGATGATGTCACTCCCCTGCTTTTTAACCAGGAACCACTTAGTTTATCGGGAGCTACGAACTTTACTGTCGATAAATTCCAGATTCTCTTTATGGAATACCTCTTAACTTTGGAAAAACCCGTATTTGCAATCTGCCGTGGTATGCAGATTATGAACATTGCAAGGAATGGACAAATTTATCAGGACATTTCCTATAAAGAAACACCTTCTCTTTGCCATATGCAAAATTCTGACAGTCGCAGCGATGTATTTCACAAAATAATCATACAGCCAGATACGAAACTTTTCGAGCTTTTGGGAGATAATGTATATACCAACAGCTATCATCATCAAAGCATCTCCATACTCGGTGATCATATCATTGCAAGTGCCAGAACTTCCGACAATGTTATCGAAGCAATCGAAATCGATGATCATCCATTTGCGATCGGAGTCCAATGGCATCCGGAATGCATGTACCATACTTCCCGAAAAATGCGCGATTTATTCTTCGCCTTTATGAACGCCTGTGTTACATACTAAAATTTTCCAGAAAATTCTTCTTTTAAAACTGCTCATTTTTCACATACTAAGTTCGTAACAAGCAATGAGAAAATCAAGGAGGAACACAACATGTCTGAAATTTCTATTCTGGATTTACAAAACTTACGCCACTTGATCGGCGGCTACGAAAACACACATGCAAAAATGAGCGACTATGCTTCCATGGCACAAGAAGAAGATGTAAAAAAACTTTTCTACGATGCTGCTGACTGCGCGATGAAAAACAAACAGCAGTTAATGAAATTTTTATAGGAGGGGACACAATGAACGATAAAACAATGGTATCTGACGCACTTGTCGGAGTAAACGGCGAATTAAAAATGTTCGGAGATATGATTCCGCAGACTGAGAACAAAGAATTGAAACAGTGTTTGAAGCAGATTCGTAATGACTGCGAAATGTCACAGGAAAAATTATATGAACTTGCAAGAGAAAAAAGCTACTATGTTCCGGCACAGAAAGCAACTCAGGAAGAAATAAGTCATGTGAAATCTATCTTGACACAACCTGCTATGAGATAGTAAATTATATAGAAGAAAAGAACGAACCGGCGCGTAATCTACTTCGTGCCGGTTTTTAAAGGAGTATATACATATGAGTATTTTAAACGTAGAACACCTCTCCCATGGATTTGGAGATCGTGCTGTATTTCAGGACGTTTCTTTCCGTCTTTTAAAGGGGGAACATATCGGACTTGTCGGCGCAAACGGTGAAGGAAAATCTACCTTCATGAATATTATTACCGGACATCTGAAACCGGATGAGGGAAAAATTGAATGGGCAAAAAATATCCGCATCGGCTATCTTGACCAGCATACGATTCTCACAAAAGGCATGACCATTGAAGATGTATTAAAATCTGCATTTTCGTATTTATTTGAGATGGAAACTCGTATGAATGATATCTGCGACGCACTAGGAACTGCTTCCGAAGAAGAAATGATGGCGATGATGGAAGAACTTGGCACAATACAGGACATGCTTGATGCACATGATTTTTATATCATTGACGCCAAAGTAGAGGAAGTCGGACGTGCTTTAGGGCTTACCGATATCGGTCTTGACCGTGATGTGACAGACTTAAGCGGCGGTCAGCGTACGAAAGTTTTGCTTGGAAAACTTTTGCTGGAAAAACCAGATATTCTTCTTCTTGACGAGCCAACAAACTACCTGGATGAAGAACATATCGAATGGTTAAAACGTTATCTTATCGAATACGAGAATGCATTCATCTTGATTTCCCACGATATTCCATTCTTAAATGAGGTCATCAACATCATTTATCATATGGAGAATCAGGAACTGAACCGCTATGTTGGTGATTACGATCACTTTGAAGAAGTTTATGCAGTCAAAAAAGCACAACTGGAGGCTGCTTATAAGCGTCAGCAACAGGAAATCAGTGAATTGAAGGACTTCGTGGCACGTAACAAAGCCCGCGTGTCTACCAGAAATATGGCAATGTCACGTCAGAAAAAACTGGATAAAATGGATGTGATCGAGCTTGCTGCCGAACGTCCAAAGCCACAGTTTCTGTTCAAATCTGGGCGAACACCAGGCAAATACATTTTCGAAACAAAAGACCTTGTCATAGGATATGATGAACCATTATCCAAGCCGCTTACCCTTGCAATGGAGCGCGGACACAAAATTGCTCTTGTCGGTGCAAATGGTATCGGAAAGACAACGCTTTTAAAAAGCATCTTAGGACTTATCCCTTCTCTTTCCGGTTCCTGTGAACTTGGTGAGAATTTGCAGATTGGATATTTTGAACAGGAAGTAAAGGGCGATAATAAGACTACCTGTATCGAGGAAATCTGGGGCGAGTTCCCATCTTTTACCCAGTATGAGGTAAGATCTGCGCTTGCAAAATGCGGGCTTACGACGAAACACATCGAAAGCCAGGTACGCGTATTAAGCGGAGGGGAACAGGCAAAGGTGCGTCTTTGCAAACTCGTCAATAAAGAGACTAATATCCTTCTCCTTGACGAGCCTACCAACCATCTGGATGTAGATGCAAAGGATGCACTCAAAAAAGCACTTCAGGATTACCGCGGCAGTATCCTTTTAATCTGTCATGAACCGGAATTCTACAAAGACGTAGTCTCTGAAATTTGGGACTGCACAAAATGGACCACTAAGATTTTCTGATTTTATAAGTCAAGACCACCGCTTATCCGATGGCCTTGACTTTATTATTCCGATATTCTATCTTGTCTTATAAGTTCCCTTAATGCCCCGATTGTTGTTTTCACAGCCAGATCCGTATCATGTACGATTGGATTATCCAGCCCTTTCTTTTCTCTTTCTTGATTCCCTACGACAAGAAACGTAGAGCCTACCCTTACATGCAAGTAGCTCGCTACGATAAAAAGTGCTGCTGATTCCATCTCGGAAGCTTTGCATCCAAGCTTGAGCCACGCATCCCATTTATTCAGAAGTTCATATCCAACCGGTTTACTTTCCGGATCATGCTGTCCATAAAAAGAATCTTTACACTCCACCACCCCGGTATGATAGGTGCATCCTAATTCTTTTGCTGACTTTACAAGTGCATTAGTCACATCAAGGTCTGCTACTGCCGGAAACTCGATTGGCGCATATTCTCTGCTGGTTCCTTCTTTTCGGATAGCTCCGGTTGCAATTACAATATCGCCGCCTTTTACATCAATATCCATTCCGCCGCATGTTCCGACTCTTATATACGTATCTGCCCCACATTTCGTTAATTCTTCCATGGCGATCGATGCCGAAGGTCCCCCGATTCCCGTTGATGTCACACTCACTTTTACCCCATCCAGATATCCGGTATAAGTAATATACTCTCTGCTATCTGCAATCAGCACCGGATTATCAAAGTATTTTGCAATCTTCTCACACCGTTTTGGGTCTCCCGGTAAAATAACATATTTTCCCACATCCCCTTTTCTTATCTGCAAATGATACTGCATGCCTTCTTCTGCATATTTCATACTAGACCTCCTTTTTAATATTTCCTGCTTTCATTATAGCAAAAAGGAGATGCTAGCGCACCTCCTTATCATCTATTTCTCTCTACATCTAATTCCATAATTTCCTCCGCTTCCAGGGTCATATCCTCGATAAATTTCATATACTTTTCCATCTATCTTTACTTCATCCTCTCCAATAAACGTATATAAATTCCCATTTTCCTTACAATATTCTGAAATTGCTTCCTGTGCTTTTCTCACCGTAGGATAATTCGCACTATCTTTATAAGGAACCCAAAAAGTCTTTTTAAACATCTTCAACATAATCCTCTCTCCTCTCAATTCAATTTTATAG
Source organism: uncultured Lachnospiraceae bacterium (assembly GCA_910585545.1). Taxonomy (GTDB): domain Bacteria; phylum Bacillota; class Clostridia; order Lachnospirales; family Lachnospiraceae; genus An181. The sequence goes on along the minus strand of CAJUFN010000011.1, from coordinate 59,597 downwards.
TTGTTTAAATTCTATCGCTGGTACTATTCCGCTAGCCAGGCTGCTGCGCTCCGTAATCCTTACTGCATATTGTATCCCGTCCATTTTGATTTGCGCTGGGATTCCATACTGCAACACTTCATAATCCAAGCCGTTCTTCTGACAATACCTTCCAATCCAAGTCATGAATTCATCTTCGTTTTTCGGTTTCTTTTCGATATCCTCCAGAAATACAAACCCTTTCTTCCACTTACCCCCATTCAATTCCTCTGCGATCTGCTTCATATACAAAAATCTTCCTATCCAATAGCAAATCAACACAATCGCATCTAGCAAAATGATATAGCGAATATATGCTGGTATAAAACCGCCTGCAGTTGTGATTCCAAGACCCAAGAGCCATCCCCACCAGATTATCCCTGCTCCCTGAAATATCACTGCGGCTTTTTTTATAAAGCTGATAGAAAGTATTCCTTTTATCGCTAAAACAACCAATATATAACCACCCATAATCAAAAATAACTTCTCCGCAAACAATTCCATATGCACTATATCCCGATTCAGCATCAACGAGAATACTGCCCCAAAGAATAATATAAGTCCAAGTACCACGCCTTCTAGAATCGCGAATATCCATTCTCTTTTCGTCATTTATTTCCCTCCAATCTTATACCGAAGCCCTTTTAAATATTTCCTGGAAATGTAAACTTCCTTTCCATTGCTAAGCACTGCTTTCATAATTCCATTCATCTGAGGACTGTAATACTCCACCTTCGCAAGATTCAAAATCACTCCTTTGGAAATCCTTGCAAAATTTTCTGATAACAGCTCCTCCAATTCATACAATTTCTTCTTACACAAAAATGTCTTAAGATTCGTATGCACCACTGCTTTTTCGTTCAAACTTTCGATATAACAAATATGCTTGCAGTTAATCTGATACTGATTTCCATCACTTGTTACCTTAAGAAAAATTTCTTTATAAGTTTCTTCTGTGATTACACGGACCAATTCACTCAATGAACGGTGTCCTTTCTTTATATGAAGCTTCGCCGCCTCCTCCTCACTTGGATCAATATACAAAATATCTACCCTCATGTTCGCTCCTCCTTATACTGATATTGTAGCAGTTTAACATTAAAAGTAAATGCAAAATCGACAAGTGGTCGTTTTGATACGTTAAGATGCTTACTAAAAAACGTCCACCGGACGTTTTTGTCGTATGCCAAGCAACATCAAAAGAGAGACTGTAACCAATTTTGCTTACAATCTCTCCTTATTTCGTACTATAAAGTTTTCTTTACTATCTTGAACATCTAAACAGTAATTCTTCCCATCTTCTGTCTACTTCTTTCTGGAATGCTTCCAACAAGTACTCATTGCCTGCTTTGAAAAGATGTTTGAATCTGCCCTGTGGTTTTAAGAAGTCTTCAATCGGAAGTTTCTTCTTTGGCTCATAATTTAAGATCCATTTACCTTCTACAACTTCAAATAACGGCCAGTAACATGTTTCCACACCTAATTTACAGATTTCCATGATATCCGGTGTGTTATATCTCCATCCACGCGGACATGGAGCCATAATATTTAAGAATGCTGCACCCGGTGTATAGATTGCTTTTTCAGATTTCATGTGCAAATCTTTAAAATTCTGTACAAATGTAGTCTGTGCCACATATGGTACATCGTGTGCCGCGATTACAGAAGCCAGATCTTTTCTGTTCTGTGGCTTTCCGTTGCTTTCACTTCCAACCGGTGTGGTTGTCGTATCTGCGTACATCGGTGTTGCTGAAGAACGCTGAATTCCGGTGTTCATGTATGCGCCATTGTCATAACATACATATACCATATCATGATTACGCTCCATCGCTCCTGATAAGGACTGGAAGCCAATGTCATAGGTACCGCCGTCACCACCGAATGTGATAAATTTATAATCTTCTGTTAATTTCCCTTTTCTTTTCAATGCTTTATAAGCACCTTCCACACCGCTTAAGGTAGCTCCTGCATTTTCAAATGCATTGTGAATGTAGCTGTCCTCCCATGCAGTATATGGGTATGTAAATGTAGATACTTCCAAACATCCGGTAGCATTACCAATAACCGCTTTATCGCCTTCGTGAAGTCCGCGAAGCACATTTCTTACTGCGATAGTACCACCGCATCCCGCACACATTCTGTGTCCTGGTGCAAGACGTTCCGGTTTGCTCATCGTTTCTTTAAAATTATATCCCATCTTTTTTCTCCCCCTTATTCACGTACTCCAAGATAACGGTAAGTTTCTCCTGCATCGCCATCTTTGTCAATCTGTTTCAGGGTTTCAAAAATGCCTTCCATGTCCTCTACGCGCACATCACGTCCGCCAAGACCATAGACATAATTTACTGCAAGTGCATTTGCCCTTGCACGATACAACGCAGCCATTACATCTGCTCCAAGCGGTCCTCCCTGATTACTGTACCCTTCTGCACGATCCATGATCGCAACCGCTTTTACATTCTTAAGAGCTGCCGCGATTTCCTCTGCCGGGAATGGACGGAAAAGACGAATCTTGATAAGCCCGACTTTTTCACCTTTTGCACGAAGTGCATCAACGGTATCCTTTGTCGTACCTGCTGCAGAACCAATCATTACCACCGCATACTGCGCATCTTCCATCTGATATTCTTCAAACAGACCGTAACTTCTGCCAGAAATCTGTTCAAATTCTTTGGCTACCTGAAGTACAACATCCTTGGCATTTTTCATACCTTCTGCCTGATTTCTCTTCGCTTCCATATAATAATCGGTAATCGAATACGGTCCGACTGCCATAGGCCTTTCCGGATTCAGAAGATAATTTTCCGGAGTGTATTCACCGACAAACTCCTTTACAACTTCATCTTCTAACAATTCAATATTTTCTACCGCATGGCTGGTAATAAAACCATCCTGACAAATCATGATCGGCAGTCTTACGTCTGCATGCTCAGAAATACGAAATGCCTGAACCATATTGTCATATGCTTCCTGATTATTCTCTGCATATACTTGAATCCATCCTGCATCTCTTGCTCCCATACTGTCAGAATGATCACAATTAATATTAATCGGCCCAGACAGTGCACGGTTTACAAGCGCTAATGCTAACGGCAGCCTATTAGATGCTGCAATATATAATTCTTCCCACATATAAGCAAGACCACAGGATGAAGTTGCGGTAAGGCTTCTTGCGCCTGCCGCTGAAGCACCGATTGCCGCACTCATGGAGCTGTGCTCACTTTCTACCGGAATAAATTCCGTATCTACCTGCCCATTTGCGGCAAATGATGCAAAATACTGCGGAATCTCAGTAGACGGAGTGATTGGAAATGCAGGAAATACATCCGGATTAATCTGTCTTAACGCGATTGCAACTGCTTCATTGCCTGATAAACGCTCTCTGATTGCCATATTATTTCACTCCTTCCATTGTAATCGCTCCAAATGGGCATGCTTTTACACAAATGCCGCATCCCTTGCAATGATCATAGTCAAATGCCGCTCTCTTCCCATCCGTAACCGGAATAGAACTGTCCGGGCAAACCGGAACACAAAGCAGACATTGTTTACATTTATCTTCGATGAATACCGGTTTGATGCTGGACCATTCCCCGGTATTAAATTCTTTTGAAGTACCCGGAGTACAGATGACCATTCCTTCTGTCAAATCCTTCCAGGATGCCTTCACGCCTAATTTCTGAATATCTTCTGCCATTATCGTACCTCCGCAAATGCCATTTTAAGCGCCTTCATGTTACCTTCGATTACTTCCGGTTTTCCGGCGAATTTATGCTTAAAAGATGCTTCCATCTCTGTCAGGAAACGTTCTTCTTCCATAATTCCTGCTACCTTCACGATTGCCGCAAGCATCGGTGTATTCGGAAAATATTTTCCCATAGCCTCGATAGAAACTTTTTTCGCATCGATCGTATATAGTTTCCCTTCGTAACCCTTAAGATGTGGAATGATTTCCTCCTTGGAACGTTCTGTATTCACAAGGATTGCTCCTTCTTTTTTCAAACCAGCTGTTACATCTACTGCTTCTAATAAAGATTCATCTACCACAACTACAAATTCCGGCTCATAAATATTAGAATGAACACGAATCACTTTATCACTGATCCGGTTGTACGCGGTAATCGGCGCACCCATTCGCTCCGGACCATATTCCGGAAAGCCCTGTACATATTTTCCTGTCTGAAATGCCACGTCTGCAAGAAGTAATGCTGCTGTCTTAGCACCCTGACCGCCGCGTCCATGCCATCTTATCTCTGTAAGGTTGCTCATCTTTTGCTTTCTCCCATCTATGTATTTTTCAAATGTCCTGCGCGGCGCGATTCCGCACACCGCGCACATTTGTATTTGATTATAGCACAGTCTTTCTTCTTATTTCAATAGGAAAATCGCACAAAATAGAGTGTGCTCTGTATTATTCTTTTCTTTCTTTATTCAGTATATTTGAAATCCCCAAAAAACTTGGGACTTTATGGAAAAACGCTTTCAAAAGTTCTTGCAGTACTTCTTTTGATTCTGAATCCATACTCTCAATCTCTTTTATGATGATCCGCACATTTTTCATACCGCCTTCCTGCAATTCTGTCAGAGTCTTTGCCTGAGTCGCCTCCAATACCGCAAACAAATCATCAATGGTTTGGTTACGCTTCTCGTCTTCTACTTCTGCCAGCCATTTGCTGATGACGTCATCCACTATTTCCGAAAAATTAGATAGTTTCTCACAATACAAAAACCGATTCCCCATAACTTCCCACGACATACCATCGTGCTGCATCACACCTTTTTGTGTGCTTCGAATAATCGTTGGCTCTACCACATGCTCTAACAGCATTCCAATGACAGAACTCTCCGGAATATAACTCTGAATCTTAGAACGGATACGAAGCAGCCCCGGGCTTTCCAGAAACTCCTTTGTAAATCCCGGACCGTCATTATTATAAATTTCAAGAATCTGTTCCTGTATCTGCGGTTTGCAATTCGCTGCCGCATAAATGGCCAAATTACCGCCCTTGGAATGACCTCCGATGCGAAGAGGCTTCTCGCTTTCTATATTATTTAAATACGCTACCGCCTCTTTCTCTGCCAGTATTTCTCCCTTGCTCAAGTAAAAATCTTCCTTCCATCCGACAATCGTATCATCGGTTCCGCGATATGCTACAAATATCGTTCCATCCCCCAATACGATCTCTATTGCCGCAAACTGAAGCATTTTTTCCAAATCGATCTTATTCACATAATTTCTTACCATCGCGTTACCGAAACGCTCTGTGTCTGCCATCGCCTTCATTACATACGGCGCCAGCCGGATAAAAGACTTGTCTTTTTCCAGTTCTTTGTGTGAATGCTGCAAGAAAAAACGATCCGACAGCTCTCGCACTGTCATGGTCCCTTCCCCGATTTCTGGTGCAATACCATCCAGATTGACATACGTAAGATAACACAATATCAGATTATCTACCTCACAAAATTCACTCTGCTCAAACGTCAAATCGCCTCTCCACAAAAGATAATCTATCATGCTCATTGTATTCCCTCCTGTTTCTCCTTTTTACGTTTATTCTGCTACACTTCATACATATATAATTCATGCAGTGCTCTTGTTGCACAGATATATTTTGCCTGCTTGATAAACGCATCTTCCTTTCCGGAATAAATGGCGAATACCTGGTCAAATTCCAGCCCTTTTGCCATATAAAACGTCGTCACCGTAAGTCCTTTTCTAAATCTTGCACTGTCTCTGTCAATATATGACACCTGCCGTCCTTCTTTCTTAAGCACTTTATAGATTTTCTTTGCTTCGCTTTCACGCATCGTAAGAATTGCTGCCGTCTCATATTCACCTTCCTGGACGCACAATTGTTTTAATGCCTCCTTTATGGCTTCCTCTGCCGAAACAAATGTTTTCTCGATTACATTCTTCCCATGCCGTTCAAATAATTCCAAATCTGTAATCCCGGTAATCGCTCCTGCGTACCTTGCAATCTCAATTGTATTACGATAACTCTTGTTCATCACAATCTTTCGTATATTTCTTCCAAAAATTTCCGGCAAGAATCCAAGCACATCCTGTCTCTCATCGTCGATCGTCTGTGCCTTGTCACCTAAGATTGTCATCTTGCAGGAAAACATATCGTGCAGGATAGTATACTGCAAATACGAATAATCCTGCATTTCATCAATCACCAAATGTTTGATATGCTTATGCTTCTTTTTCCCTAACAGCCGTTGTTTTAAATACAACATTGGAAATACATCTTCATACATCAGGCTTCGTTTTTCATATGGACGCTTTGGGAGTTCCGGATATCCGCTCATTTTCATCAGCTGATTGTATATCTGATATAAATCCATCGTCACATACATATTTTTAAATTTATGTTCCAAAAATTCTTTCGCTTCTTCTGACACGTTACGATTATAGAGCGTCTCGTATTCATCGATAAAATGTTCTAAAATCGCATCCATTCTGGCAAGCAGCGGAATCTCCTGGAATTTAAAATAAAATAATTCAATCAGCTGCTGCTCTGTCCGTTTAATCCCACGGAACTCCACATCAAAAAAATCCATAAGTTCATCTTCCAGAATCGCCAGAAAGCTTTCCATCTGTCCGATAAATTCTTTCGACTGTTTTTCTTTATAGCGCTGCATTTCTCCGGTATCAAAATATTTTAGTCTGCGCTCAATCAAGTCATAACGCTCTTCACAGTCATTCACGATACTTTTTAGTTCTTTATATGCAAAAATATCAAAACTCATCTCCTGAATGTTCTCTTCTCCAAGCTCCGGAAGAATATGAGAAATATAATCTGAGAATACACCGTTCGGCGATAAAATGAGCACATTCGAAGACTTCAGATGTTTGCGGTCATGATATAAAAGATAGGCGATCCGATGCAGTGCGACTGAAGTTTTTCCACTTCCCGCCGCTCCTTGGATCACAAGAATCTTATCTTGCGTATTGCGAATGATGGCGTTCTGCTCCTTCTGAATGGTTCGCACGATATTCTTAAGCTGTGTATCACCCTTGCTTCCAAGTTCTTGCTGTAAAATCTCATCATCAATTTTCATATCGCTTTCAAATCCATACACCATCTTGCCATCACGGATTTTGTACTGCCACTTCGACTTGATTTCACCTTCCATCACACCGCCAGGCGCTTCGTAAGATGCCGGGCCTTTATCATAATCATAAAACAATCCGCTCACAGGCGCACGCCAGTCATAGATAAGCGGTACGCTTCCGCTCTTCTTTGCAAAATTGGCAATCCCTATATAAAATGATTCCGCCTCTTCTTCATCATCAAATCTAAAATCTACCCTTCCAAAAAAAGGGTCTTTCAACATCTTCTCAAAGCGATGTTTCAATATGATCTTCTCCTGATTCGCATTCACCTGACTCAATAATGCCTGCTGATTATCGTAATTTTCATACCCGTATTCGTCCATCTCTGCATAATTCTCCCAGAAATAATCGTTCATACTCTCGACTTGTTTTTGTCCTTCGGTAATTACCATATTCAGTTGCTCTATTTTATCTTTCAGTCTTTCTGTCACTTCTTCTAAAAATAAATTTCCATCCATGTTTCGGCTGACTTCCTTCCTGCCAATATAATTGTCACGCAGAAGTTATTATACCCTAAACCTTACTTTTTTCCAAATAAAACATCCCCAAATTTACTTTTATGATTTCTGTATCTTCATTCTAAAAGGGACCCTGCTAAATCAGAGTCCCTATCTAATCTACAAATCTTTATACTGTTATTTCTTTTTCCAAACTGCAATCATTGCCAGGACCGCCAAAAGTCCCGCTGCTACAGGAATTTCTGCATTTGCACGGTCTCCTGTTTTTGCTGCTGTTTTTCCTGTCTTGCTTGTTGTATTACCAGCCGTCTTTTCTGTTGTATTGCTAGCCGTCTTTCCTATTGTTTCTGCCTTTTCAATTGCATCATTCAATGCTTCTACTGCCGCATCTATCTCATCCTGATCTGCCATATCATCTGCCAATACTTCTTTTGCATAAGAAAGTGCTGCTTTCACTGATTTTACAGATTCGTTGCTGTATACACTAAGATCCATTGCGCTAACAGTCTTGATCAAACCTTCCAAGACATCTTTGTTCGGTACTTCTCTCAAGCCAAAAATTGCCTGCAGCAATACTCCATATGCTGCGTTGACTTCCTCCTGCATTGCATCCTCTTTGCCGTATACTTCATCTGCACTTATAAGGGCAAGCTCAAGATCGGCTACAGAGACGTATTTATCTGATTCTGCCAGGTAACCTTCTCCTTTCGCAATCAGGGCTGCTAATTTTCTTTTATCTGCCAAAATACGTTTCAGTCCGGTCATTGCTGTTTCTAATTCTTCATATGCCTTGTCAATGTCGACTTTCAGTGCATTTTCTCCTGCTCTTAATACTTCATCTGCACTCTTCATGGCTTTTTCTAATACTTTTACACTTTCTTCTGTGTAAAGTTTTTTGTCCAGTGCGAGTGCGTTTCGATACAATTGATCCAAATTCTCAGTACTTCCACCGATGAATCCTAACAAATGTACTTTTGCAAGAAGTGCATCGTACGCTGCGTTTACTTCTTCCTGCGTCGCCGTCACATCTTCGTTCACTTCCACTGCGCCCGCAAAGACTGCGTCAAATGCATCTTTAACAACTTTTACTAACAATTTGTATTCATCGCTTTCCTTTTGACTCTGTGCATATGTAATCAAGGCGTCTAAATCGGATTTATCAGATTCTACCGGATCAGGTTCTTCTATCTTATCTCCCGGCATAATGACTTTCGTAAGTCTGCTTTCATCCGTAGTTTCCAGCCATATCTTGCAGTCATCAAAGGAAGTAAGCCCTGTTTCTGTGATCACAACATCTTCTGGCTGCACACATATATCCTCAGAAACTTCCTGCGCCCATGCTCCATCGTCGTTTTGCACTACCAGATATACATTCTCTGCCGCATCGGTCACCTCAATACAAGAACCATCCTCTGTTACTGTTGCTTTGCCAAACATTACATCACTAACATAACGAAGTGTAAATACATCTTCCATCGTAAGTGTCCCTTCTTCAGCTATCGGTGCCGCTGATGCAAAAAGTATATTCGAAAGCTCTAACTGAAATGCCGGTAACACCCCATTCGCAGGCGATTCCAGATCTACCGCATTGTAAGTGTTGGAACCCGTTGCATTTCCTTGTGCATCATAATTTGCCCTTGCTGCAATCGCGCTTTTACTGTTCCATCTATCGTTATATGGTGCACGAAGCCAGTAATGATGCTTATTCTTATCCGGGCCTCCCCAATACTCTCTGTCAATCCGAAGCCCTCCGTTTAAATCATCTGACTTGTTTGAGCCAACTGTAACATAGGTATAATTACGATCCTGTTCTCCATATGCTGCATATAACTTGTCTGTCAGCGCGTACTGCGTCTGATTCTTTATATCGTTTGTATAAATAGTCGTTTCTTTCATAAAACTTTGTTCTGCCTTAGAAAAATATGATTCATCTGTCTCCATGTCTTTCAATTTTGCACGCAGCGCACTTGCACCGTAATGGTTAGAATACACCGTCTGCGGGGCAGTATCATAAGTTCCCCACGCTGCATCAAATGCTTTATCGTTATCCATACTATCTGGATCAAATTTCACCTGAGAAACCAATGGTTTCGTTGCAAATAGCACCAAATTCTCTCCTGCAGAATCTCTTCCTGCAATCCACCAGGTCTGCGCCTGCCCATTCTCATCCAAACCAAATTTAACCAGCTGTGCCGTCTTATTTTCTGTTGAAGAAACTAAATCATACGCCTGCAGAAGTTGATCTTTTGACGCATAATGTGTTTCATATGTCGGAGAATCTAATTTATCCTCATAGACCGCTTTTGCCTCCTCATCGCTTAGCACACGGTCATATACACGAATCTCGTCGATATCTCCACGCATGGACATTGGATTGCTTCCACCGTTTTTATGTCGGCCAATCAATAAATCCGTAACCGCATTTACCTCATTTGTTCCGGCATCTTTCTCACTGTCAAGAATTCCGTTTATATAATATTTAATCTTTCTATCCACAGAATTATAGACATAAATCACATGCTGCCACTCGTCAAGATTCACCGAAGAATCACTGTAAACGTCTACCCCATTCACATAAGAATCATACCTGTTATCTGCAGTTAGCAAAAGAATACTTCTTCCATTTCCACTTTGCTGAAGCAATACCGTATTTGCATTTTCTCTGTCAAAAGAAGTATCATACTTGTACCAAAGAGAAATAGAATAATTGTTTTCTCCACTGTTAATCACATTTGGAATCTTCATATGTCCTTCCGTTCCATTCTCAAAATGCAGAGCATTTCCCAGATATTCTGCATTTCTGACAGAAACATTATTACCTAAAATCGTTCCGTTATAAGCGGTATTCCCTTGTATATTGGGAACGGTTGTCCCTTCACAGTCTTCAAAATCATAGTAAGCGATAAGCCCTTCTGTGATATCCGCCCTCTTTGGTGCTGCTTTTGCCGTTTTTACATTCGCCGGAATCATCGTCATAATTAATGCAATTGCCAATCCGAATGAAAAAACACGTCTTGTTAAATTCTTTTTCATCGTACTTTTCCCCTTTCCCGATTTTCATTTATGTCAACATTATATCATATTAGGTTTGAATTGTCTTGAAATTATTATCTTATTCTATTTTTTCTCAGAACACAATTTTACTCCATTTGATATTACTGTACAAAAAAAGCAAGTATATATCTTTTTTAGATATCATACTTGCTTTTTCTCATCCTATTTTTACCACCACAATAAGTATACTAATGTCAATGCCAATCCAATTGCCGCCATCATAAGACCAAAGGAAAGACTTGCACCAATCAAGCGATTGGTCTTATGCATTACTTCTTCCCACTCTGCAAAGGTTACGACATAAGATCTTTCAATCGGACGTTTCTTTCGTATCGTACGGTTTAAGACTGCTACACAATTATCAAGCACTGTACCTAATCCACGGGAAAGCTTACTTCCAATCAAGTATACATGACTCTCTGTGCGGCTCTTATGTGTCGTGCTTCTAAAGAACATCAAAATACTGTCAAGCATATGATCACAGACACGGCTGAAGAATGCCATGACATTTAAAATACTGTTCAAGATCATTCTCGTCACATACATCTGGTCAATCATCTTACAAATCCCTGCCACAACTGTGATTGCTGCTTTCTGCAATACCGGGCGGTAGATCAAATCTTCTACATCTGCCCAGCCTGGCCATACATTTAAGTATGCTCCCTCGCTCTTCTTATCCTTACTCATCAAGAACTTTCTGATAAAGAATATATAAACCAACGCTCCGATCGTGATAGAAATTGCTGCTCCTTTTAAATTCACAAGACTAAAATAGTGAACTGCATGTTCCAAAGACTCTCCATGCAGAAATTCTTGTGCAAAATCTGCGATCTTATCCATCGTCAGATACGGAAGGAATCCTAACACTACAAGTAATATCGTCGGCACAATAAGTGCAAACATACTCTCCGCATTCATATACTTCTTCTTCGCATCAAATTCTTTCTGCCTTGTAGGATGTCTATCCACAAACACTGCTACGAATAACTTCGTCATATAAGCAATCGTCATTCCTCCTGTCAGAAGGAAAATCCATTCAATAACATGAATACTAAGCGCTGGTTCTCCATGTGCACCAAGCTCTGCCGCATATTCCACGATACTCTCATGCAAAAGTGTCTTGCTGACATAACCGCTCCACCCTGGAATACCGCCAATGCTCAATGCTCCCATAAGAAACATTCCTTTTAATAGTGGCTTATTACGTCCAAATCCACGAATGTCATTTAAGTTCAGTGCATGTAAATTCATATATACCACACCGGCCGCCATAAAGAGTACAAGCTTGATCATAGAATGATTTACCATATGCAGAATCGTTCCCCGAACTGCCAATGTCCCATGAACCCCTAAAAGTTCCATCATTCCAACGCCAACAAGAATAAATCCAATCTGCGACATAGAAGAACATGCCAACGTTCTCTTTAAATCCACGGAAAATACTGCCAGTAATGCTCCGCCAAACATGGTAATTACACCAAGATATAATACCAGCGTCCCCCATTTCGGATCATGACGGAAAATCTCTGCTGAGACAACAAGTACGCCATACACACCTGTCTTCGTTAAAATACCTGAAAGCAGCGCACTTGCCGGAGCCGGCGCCACCGGATGGGCTTTTGGAAGCCAGATATGCAGCGGAAACATACCAGCTTTGGCGCCAAAGCCAAATAGCATACAGCCTCCCGCGATATAAATCTGAGTCTGTTTTTCTCCCCAAACTGCTTTTACCGCATCATAAAGTTCTGACATACGCAATGTTCCTGTTGCATTATACAGCAAGAACAATCCCATCAGCATCACAAGACCACCGATTACGGCAATCGCAAGGTAAATTTCCCCCGCCTTCATTGCCGCCGGTTTTTCGTCATGAACAACCCACACATAAGAAGTCAGTGACATAATTTCAAAGAAAATGAATGTCGTATAGAAGTCCCCTGATAGGAACACACCTATCGTTGCCCCCAACGTTAAAAGGAAAAAGAAATAATAACGATTGCGGTTACGATAATGTGAAAAATATTCTCTGGAAAAGATTCCCGTCATCATCCACATGAATGCTGCAATTCCTCCATACAGCAGACGAAATCCATCCATCTTAAGATACAAGCCCTGCATACAGAAGCCTTGCCAGAAAAATTCCAGACTTCCAATACGCATGCAAGTCATTGCTGCCCAGATAATCAAGGCAAATTCTACAATCACAGAAAGCTGAAGTACTCTGTCGCGCACTCTCTTATTCACTCTTCCCGTAAGGTAGCAGAGAAAAGCTGCCGCAAACGGGAACCAAACTGCATGAAACAATTCAAAATTACCAGACATAACTTTTCTCCTTTCTAAATAATTCCATTTGCCACTTTCTGGAAAATTTCCATAAGCGGCTGTGAATATAATCCAATAGCAATAATTGCAATCATAAACAAAAGCAATGGAAGCTTCATCTCCCAGTTCGGGTCTTTCACGCCTTCGTTTGCTTTTGCATTATAACCTTTATCCGGGAACCATGCACGGATCGCAACCGTCATAATGTAAACCGCTGTCATAAGCGCCGAATACAAAAGTACGCCTACTGCTACATACGCATACGGGAATTCTGCTCCCGTTTCCATTGCGGCTGCCGCGATATTCCACTTGCTGATAAATCCGGCAAACAACGGAATTCCGATCAACGATAAACCACATATAGTAAATGTTGTAAATACAAACGGCATCTTTCTTCCAAGACCATTTAATTCATCAATATATTCCTTATTGCTTTGATGCAATACTGCACCGGCACTAAAGAATGCACCAATCTTCATAATTGCATGAATCACTAAATGACTGATACCTGCAAAGAGACCAAGCGGGCTCATCATGGTCACGCCAAGTAAAATGTAAGACAAGTTACTAATTGTTGAAAAAGCAAGCCTTCTTTTAAAGTGTGTCTCTTTTACCGCCATCGTCGAGCCATAGATAACACTGATCATAGCAATACTGATCACTGCAAAGTGCGCCCATGTACCCCGGATAAAATCTGCACCAAAGCAAAAATAAGTCAAACGCATGATCGCAAATGCTCCAGATTTTACAACTGCTACCGCATGGAGAAGAGCCGTAACCGGTGTTGGTGCAACAGAAGCTTTCGGCAGCCATCCCTGAAATGGGAAAATTGCCGCTTTTACACCAAATCCCCAGAATGCCATCAAATATACAAACAACATCACCTGGACATTCTCACCGATTTTGCCAAGATCCAATACTCCTCCTAGTACAAAATCCGTTGTATTTCCGTACACGATAACAAATATCAGCGAAATAAACGCAAATGCTGCACCGCCGATAGAATAGTAAAGATAGGTACGGCTGGCACGAATTGCTTTCTTCGTCATCGGATGCATAACCAGATATACGGATACTAATGTCAAAAGCTCATAGAAGAGATACATCGTAACAAGATTTTTCGCCATGGCAATCCCCATTGTCACACCATAAGTCATCGTATAGAAAGCAAAAAAGCTTGTCGTGCGCTCTTCGTGACGCATATATTCAAATGCATACAACGTCGCAAGCGGCCATAAAATTGCAATCAAACAAGTAAATACACTTCCAAGTCCGTCAAGACGCAGTGCAAAATCTAAATTACCGGTAAGATGGAACAACGTAAATCCATCTTCTGGATTATTAAATACACATATCAAAGCCAAGGCTGAAGTAATCAGCACTATGATTTCCAATAAAATATTTCTCTTTTTGTCTGGCAGACGCAAAAGAGGCATTAATGCTCCTCCCAAAATCGGAAGTACCACCGGGAGAACTAAAAATACATTACTCATCTTGCTCCTCCCTCCTTATAATATCCCTGCTGCAATATTCTGCAGGAAATTAATAAATGGTTCCGGAAACATACCAAACAAGACAGCTGCCGCCGTATATAGGATCAACGGTACCGTCATACAAAGCGACGGTTCCTTTTTCTCTACATTCTTATAGTCAAAATCCTGCCCCGGGAAAAATGCCTGAATGGAAATCGGCAGCAAATATCCTGCTGTCAGCATAGCACTTAATAACAGTACCACCGGTCCGATCCATGAAAGCGCACTCATTCCGGTTTCCAATGAACCCATTGCAAGATACCATTTGCTCACGAATCCACTCGTCGGTGGAATTCCAACCAGAGTAATTGATACCAGTGTAAAACACCACATCGTAATTGGCATCTGTTTTCCGATACCGCGAAGTTCTTTCACGGTTGTCTTTCCGGTCTTATAGATAATAACACCGGCAGCAAGGAACAGACAATTCTTTACTACACTATGGAATACAAAATGTGCAAGCCCGCCTGTCATGCCGCTTATATTCATCACGGAAAGTCCAAACAAAATATAGGAGACCTGGCTCACTGTAGAATATGCCAATCTCTTTTTCAATATCTGCTCTTTAAATGCCATCATGGATCCCATGAAAACAGTAATCAATGTAAGGATCATCCATGCATACTGCACCCATGTACCGCGAACAAAGTCTGCACCTACAGTATAAAAGATTACTCTTATGATTGCCAAAACACCTGCTTTTGTAATAATACCGGAAAGTACGGCACTCGCCGGTGCCGGAGCAACCGGATGGGCAGTCGGAAGCCAGCCATGCATCGGAAACATACCCGCTTTCGTACCAAATCCCACAATCAAAAGGAATAATACCAGAAGCGTCATAGAGACAGTTCCTGTATAGCCTTCCATGGAAAGCAGATAACCACCTTCTTCAAAAAATCTTCCTGCACCGTGTGCATACAGATAAAAAATACCAAACAACGCAGCAAATGCTCCTGCCACGGAGTAAAATAAGTACTTAAGACCTGCCATCACTGCCTCATGACTCTGATTGTGAAGTACCATCGGCAAGGATGTCAATGTCATAAGTTCAAAGAACAAATATAATGTAATTAGATTTCCTGCATGATCCAAAGCAACCAGCACACCCATTACAATCAGATAAAATCCAAAATAACGGTCCTCGTTATTCTCATGTTTCATATACTCAAACGCAAACACACCGCCAAGTGTCCATGCCGCTACTGTCATCCCTGCAAATAACCGTGTCAGAGAATCCATTTTTACACGAAGCTCTAAACCTTCGGTAAGCTGCCATAAGACAAATTCGTAATCGCCAACCAGCATAAGACGTATTACCAGTGCAGATGTGACTGCCATAACTGCAAAAATAAAAACGCATTTTACCGTTCTGTTTGCAATCTTTCCCTGAAGGAAAAGCAACAGAAGTCCTGCCAGTATCGGAAGTAAAATTGCGATTCCGAGTATCATTTGTATATTCATCTTTTCCCCCTCCTTCTATGCAAACATATGAATTCCCTGTTCGATCAAATCGGTGATCGGCTGTGACATAAGCCCTAACACAAAGTTTAAAACTACCAGACAAAGCAATGCCAAGGCTGCTCCCATTTTCGGTCGAATATGGATTCCATGAAATTCTTCCGGTTCATTTACCGGCGTATAAATACGGATAACGGTATGCAGAAAATAAACTGCATTGAGTACCGTACTGATTGCAAGCACGATCAATGTGCTAAGCGTCTTTATATCTCCTACTTCTACTGCTGCCGTTGCAAATAACATCTTTGCGATAAATCCTGCCAGCATCGGAATACCTACCATAGAAAGACTTCCGATAAGGAACGATGCTCCCGCAAGCGGATTACGAAATGCCGCGCCCTGAAGATATGGGAATAAACGTTTTCGTCCGGATACTTCATTTAATCCTTTGGCTGATAAGAACAAAAGCGACTTTGTCACCGCATGGGTCAAAATATGGAAAACTGCCGCGATCATACCGGCCTCAATGCCAAGACCGATTCCCATATAGATATAGCCAATCTGGGCAACCGAAGAATATGCGATCATCCGATAGATATCTTTTGCCATAATCGCGCTGATCGAGCCCATAATCATTCCAATCAATCCGAATATAAACAATACATTGACAATTTTACTCGTGACCACATTATCAAATCCGATCACTCGATAGAAAATTTTGATCAACAAAATAATATAACTTTTTGATACAAGACCGGACAAAATCGCACTGCTTGATGCTGTGGAATATCCGTAGGCATCCGGCATCCATGAATGGAATGGATACAAACCACTCTTAATTGCCAGACCGACTGTAATAAAACTTATAATCACCAGGATCGGTACTTCATAAGCCCCTCTTCCGATCAACTCTGTCAACGCAAGGTGAGCGTTTTGCATCAGCAAATGTCCGGTAATATCATAAAGCATGGCAAGCCCGATCAAAAACAGACCGGAACCGATAAGGCTCATAACCATATAACGCGTCGCAGCCACCATCGAACGTCCGTTTCCTCGAATCAAAATCATACCGCAAGCTGCAATTGTATTGATTTCTACGAATACATAACTTGTAAACAAATCATTCGTATAAATGATCGCTAACATAGAACTCAACAACAAATCTACCAAAATAAAGAATAAATTTACTTTTTCTGCTTCTACATCATGAAAAATCAAATCAATTCCACCAAGCAAAGAGAATAAAGTAACCAGTGAAAATACCGTTGCCAGCAAAGCTTCCAGAACCCCTACACGGATTTCATTCCCCCAAGGAGCCGGAAATTTTCCCATCGTATAGATAAAACTGCTTCCGGTTGACATGGTATACATAAGTGTTATGACTGACATAACCGCTACCAGTGTTATGACCGTAAGCGTTACTCTTTTTGCCTGCTTTCCCTTCATCGGCGTGGAGACGATTCCCGCAACCATACAAAGAACAATGGAAAAACAAGGAAAATTCTGTACAAAATCCATTACAGCGCCTCCTTCTGCATCCTCATCAGAATCTCATCGAGATCCAATGAATGATACCTTCTATACAAACGTACCGTAAGTCCAAGCATCAATGCCGTTACACTGACAGATACTACGATACCAGTAAGCACAAGACCACTTGGAATCGGGTTGATATATTTTGTTTTGTCAGTCACACCATTTACAATAATTGGAGCCAGACGTCCCTCGATGTATCCCATACTTGCAAGGAACAGATACACAGCCGTGTCCATAATATTCAATCCGATAATCTTTTTGATCATATTTTTGTGAAGTAAAAGTGTGGTAAATCCTATACCAAACAGAATAACTGCTGCTACTTCTTCGATATTTACAAGTAAATTTGGTCCCATACTACATACCTCCTCTTCGGAACAATGCAAAAAACGCATACATGGTACATGCAACTTCCAGACCGACAAAAATATTGATTGGAAGAATCATACCGCTGCTTAAGATGTTTCCTGGTGTTCCAAGCGGAATAATATTCTTAAGCATATTTGCTCCTGTATAGAAATAGTAAATCATCGTTATACTATATAAAGACAACGCTCCCACTTTCACAATATCGTATGTCTTCTCACTGAAGAACTTCTGTGTCTTGTGGAATCCAAATGTTGTTACATACAGAATAAGTCCTGCTCCAATGGTTGCTCCTCCTGAGAATCCGCCTCCCGGAGAGAGATGTCCGTTTAATATAATATAGAAACCAAACAGAAAAATAACCGGCACGACAAGACGTGTCACTCTCTGCAAAATCGCATCCGGTTTCGGCTCATATTTCCAGTCTGTCTCTTTTGTATTTTCAATCTCTTCCTCACTTTTACGAAGCAAGATAATCACGCAGGTAGCCGCAATGAAAAGTACGCAGGTCTCACCAAACGTATCGAAACCACGGTAACTTAAAATCATACCTGTGACGGTATTCACAACTCCAGTTTCTTCCATACCCTTTTCCAAATATCGCTCAGCGACCTCATTATTATTCGGCCCGTCTGTCGTACCAAGAACCGGCATATGGGAAACTGTCAGTAAAAGAACTGCGATCAGAAGCAGGCAGAGTGCGATTGAACTCAACTTATAAACAATTCGGAATGCTTTCATCTCCTTGTTTCTTCCAAGATCATCCACATACTGTGCTACCTTCCTCTCATCAAGCTGATCCGGATTATAAACAGAATCTCCTTTCACCTCTGTCTCCCTTAAGGGCTTCATTTCCATTTTTCCTTTGAAAGGATCTTTCTCTCCGTTTACCCACTTTGTCAGACGGTTCCAAAAGCTATCGTCATAATTATCCTTGATCTTGCTCATCTTCTCCGCCTCCTTTTTCTGAAAGTAATTTAATCTTACGTAATGTTACAAAAAATAAAATACTGCTGACTCCTGCTCCTACAGCTGCCTCTGTGATGGCCAAATCAGGTGATTCTAAAAGGAACCAGATTACAGACATAACAAGGCTGTATGACATAAATACAATTACGGAAATCAACGGATTTTTAATAAGACTCGCTGATATCGCACATAAAATCAAAAATATCAGCAGAATAACTTTAAATACTTCCATCTTCTTCCACCTCGCATTCTTCATGAAGCTTTTCATTCGTCAGTATTTCCATCTGTCCGATCATATGAGAAGATACCGGACCTGCAAGCCAGAAAAAGACAATGATAAGCGCTAATTTTAATGTTCCAAGATTAAAACCGCTTAAAATCATCAGCCCAAATATAATAAACAAAATTCCAAGAGAATCTCCCATGGCTGATGAATGCATTCTATTTAATACATAATGAAAACGGAATACACCAAAAACTGCCACTGCAAGCGTCAGCAGACCAATAATAATAAAGATTCCGCCAATAACCAGTTGTACCCAAGCCATCTTATTGTCCCTCCTCTTTTTGTTCTTTCCTGTCTGCTTCTGGCTCTCCTTTTTTCAAACTCTGTGATTTGAGTTTCCGTTCCTGATAAGCTCCCTCATAAATCTTTGTAAGAACTACAACTGCAAGGAAACTAATCATGGCATAGATAAGACAGACGTCAAACAAATAACTTTCTCTCATATAAAGTGCCAAGATTGCAATTTCTACGATTGTCATCGTACCGATCATATTGATGGCCACAATTCTGTCTGCAAGCCTTGGTCCAAGCACCGCACGAATCAGACAGAGGATGATCAAACCACCGATCACAATCATGCATGCCAATAAAAACCCATGATAAATCATCTCATACATCCTATTCCACTGCCTCCATCTTCTCTAATAACTCTGCAAAAACCGAATTCTCTATTCCTTCTGCAAATTCCTTGTCCAGACAATGCACGGCAAATTCATTTCCTTCCAATGCCACCGTAATGGTTCCCGGTGTCAATGTAATAGAATTTGCCAAAATTACCCTCGCTGTCTCTGTTTTAAGGTTTGATGTAAAATGCACGATCTGTGGTTCCACCTGGTATTTGGGCGTCATAATAAAATGCAGTACCTGACGATTCGCTTTGAGAACTTCGATAATCAATATCAATATGTACTGAAACATCAAAGGAAGCTTCTTCATTACTGCAATATCCCTATGTAAACTGTAATTCATGAATTTACTGCAGAATGCAAATAATACACTGCATACAATTACGCCTAACACCAAAATTTCCAATGTGATTTTGCCATTGAAAATAATCCAAAGCACCAGAAATGCTAGATACATAGCCTAACCCCTCCTTCATTCATTTGTAACACAATTAATGCTTCATACAGTTTACTCTTTTTCTTTTCAGAAAGCAACTATTTCCTTATAAAAATAAAGAATGTGCGTCGCACATTTTTGCGCCTGCGGCGGTCGCGTACGACAACTTCATTGTACGCCGCAGTGCGCATCCCGCGGAGCGTTTTATGATATAGGAAAGTATGAACTTTCCTATATCATAAAAAAGTTCCAGATATGAATACCTGGAACTAAATTTTCTTTTTTATTGTCGTTTTTATTCTGGCTGCTCAGATGTACAATGCGGACACCGTGTCGCCTTAATACTAATTTCACTCTGACAGAACGGACAGACCTTTGTTGTAGGTTTCGCCGGTACCTCTTCTTTCTTCATACCAAATGAAGTTAATTTATTGATTCCTTTTAATAAACAGAATAAAATAAATGCCATAATAATAAAATTAACGACTGCTGAGCCAAAATTAGAAGCAAATGCTCCAATTTCTTCTATAGAATACCTTTTTCCTGCTGTTAACATATTCAAAACAGGATTAATTAAATTATCTGTCAAAGAAGTTACAATTCCTGAAAATGCACCACCTATAATGACACCGACTGCCATATCCATTACATTTCCACGAAGCGCAAATGCCTTGAACTCTTCCATAAATTTTTTCATCTCTTGTTTCCTCCTAATCTTCATCTCCATGACACTTCCCGGAATTTTTCCGTTTCCGCTCCCTGTGTCTTCTTTCTTCATGTTTCTGAAGCCGATTGCATATTTCAGGCACAGACATATTCTGGCAATCGTCGATTGATATCGTATCATCATATTCACTCAACTTCGAAGAAACCTGATACTTTCCCACAGACATTCCATTTTCATGCGCCTCTTTCGCATTTGCCACATCTGCCGTTAGAATCTCACTCTCATACTTTTTGATTCCCAAGTGGTTTTCCAACCCTTCCTGCAGCTCTTTCTTTCCAGTTTCCTCAGTGGCAATTGCAAAAACAGGAGTAGGATTTTTTTCAAGATATCCACTCATTTCTTCACTTTCCATGATGATCTCGATAGCTTCTGTATATTTTTCTCCTCTTACGGAAATTTCTTCTAATATGCTCTTTGCTTCTTCATTATATGCCTGAGCCGTTATTACACGAGCAAAACAATTTAATTCCAATTCCAAAGAAGGATTCACATCTATACTAATATAAGAAACTGGCGTCTTTAGGACTTTATATCCTTCTGCCACACCTACCATGACCAGTACTGTACACATAACGGCAGCAGTTTTCCAAATCCAGGATGGCAAATATCTGTGCTGCCTTTTTTCGCGCTCTTTATGTAAATGCTGCCTTGTAACGATTTTTAAGTATTCTTCCGCTTTTATGCTGTCAAATGCATCATATACTTTATCCTTCAAACTGCTCACCTCCCAGTATTTCTCTTAGTATTCCACGCCCCCTTGACAACAACGAATATACTGTATTCTCCTTTTTCTTAAGAATCGTACCAATTTCATATGCCGAATATCCTTCATAGTAATGAAGATAAATTACGTCCTTATACTTTTCAGGCAAAGAAAGAACGGCTTCCAATACCTCGCTATACTCTTTTGATATATAGACGGCTTCTGCCAACACTTCCAGCGGTACGGTCTTCTTTCTGAGAAAAATCTTGATAAAATCTTTGCAGGCATTCAAAGTAACTCGAATCAACCATGACTTTTCATGTTCTTCATTCTCAAACTGTCCCTCATAAAGCATGTACTTCAAAAACACATTCTGAAACACATCTTCCGTGTCTTCCTTGTTCTTCAGGCGGTACAGACAAATACGCTGTATCATGTCCGCATATTTGTCTATCGCATGATTCACTTCCTGTTCCGACTTCATGAAACTTCCTCTTATCTTCTTCTCCCATTGCCATGATGATATCCTTGTTGATTTCGTCCGCCACATTGAGGATTTTGATACTTCCGGGCATTTCCTGGACATTCATTATTATTCGGACACTCATAATTATTTGGACATTCATTGTTATTCGGGCACTCATAGTTATTTGGACATTCATTGTTATTCGGACACTCATTGTTACCAGAATCCTCAATCACGTTTGAATCTTGAGCATTTTTCAACTCTCTATACCTACATTGCGCCTCCTCGATCAGACCTGCAAAGTCGCAAACTCCATCTAGATTTTTGTCTATATAATGAATCCGATTGGCTCCCATATTCTGCGGTGCTGCAAACACTACTGTTCCTAAACCTAATGTCAAAGCGAAAACTGCTCCTACCATAATTCCTTTTCTTTTCATAATGCTTCCTCCTATCACTTCGTCTTTTATTAATAATACGACACAAATATCAAAATCCTTGCATTAAACTTTAATTATTTTTGCAAATTCGTTATTCCAGCCACATCAATATTAAACTCCGCGAGCAGCTTTCGCTGATAAGCATCGTCTTTCGCCGCTTTGACAACATCTTCTATCCGCCCAAGCTCTATTAATTTAAGATTCAAAGCATTCATCTGTTTCCTCTGACTTTCAGTCCTTTCCTCAACCGCTTCCTCAACTGCTTTTTCGACTGCTTCTTCAACTGCCTTTTCGACTGCCTCCTCAACTGCTTTTTCGACTGCCTCTTCTATTCCTTTTCTAATTCCCTCTTCCACTGCAGCATCTATTTCATCCTGCATCAATGCTTTCAACGCCTCACACATGTTCTCCTTCACCTCCACAAATTCTGCCTCGTTTGCTTGAACAATGACATTCATCATTGAACTGTATAATGTATTTTCCCGGTTTTTTTCATATTCTTTGATGAGCTTTTGCACAATCGCTTTATCTGCCAAACTATCTGTCAAACTTCGCAGCCACAAATTTTTCTCAGGAGATAAATATTTTGTTGTAATAATCTGTATTGGTATAATATCCCCATATACATAATAAATTCCTGTTTCTTCCTTTTTGATAAGAAATCCCCTTACATGCTCCAAATGCTCAATCAATTTTCTCGGATACCCTTCACATACTAAAGATATGGTCATTTCCTCTATTGAAATATCATCTACAATACTTGAATCCGCCTTATAAAAACAGGCATAGCCATATACTTTATAAAAATCATCAATGCTCATATAATCTGAAGGGCTTTTGTACTCTACTACATTGTACTTTCTGAATATTTTTCCAATGTTCTTTTGTATCGGTTTTCCACTCTCTTTCTTGATAATGAGGATATCAATCTCCATAGGCTTCGTTCCTAATTGATGCTCATTTTCAAAAATCAGATTCGTTGCTTCCTCTTGAAACTCAATCTGAGTGCCTGCATAAAATGCGGGATGCCACTGCCTTAATTTCTTCTCCGGCAGTGTCTTACACTGCTCCATATAAAACCTCCTTTACAAAATTGTTCAGGAGATTTCTTTTCTCGAAAACTCCTGCTAAAAATGTGAATCCAAAGCATGAATTTTCCGAAAAGACAGGTCACAAAGACCTATTTATATGAAATGTTTTAGAATCAAAAGATTATAGTGAAAAATATGCTTTTCTTTATTCTAACATACACATATCACTACTGCAAGAACAACTTTTACTTATTCTGCAAGTTGTCCCATGCTATGCCTTTATCGCCCAACGCATTTTTGTAGAACGCGCCCGGCTGTTGCTTGCGCATTCCTTGGCTGAAGGCCGAATGATTTCATTTGATATCTCTCTATACTCTCCTGATTTTTTGAACTGCTTGAAAGATTTTTTTACCAGACGATCTTCTCCGGAGTGAAACGTCAATATTGCCACACGGCCATTTGGCGCAAGCACCTTTGGAAGCTTTTCCAAAAATTCATACAATACTTCATACTCCTGATTGATATCAATGCGAAGCGCCTGAAAAGTACGCTGGCAAGATTTTTTCACAGCTTCTTTACGCTCTGCCTGCGGTACAAAGACCAATGCTTCTTCAATCGTTTTCTGCAGTTTTGTAGTCGTATCAATACATCTTCCTTGCCTCTGATTCATTACAACTGCTTTCGCAATCTCTGACGCATACGGTTCGTCTGCATTTTCCATCAACATCCCTGTCAACTCTTCCTCGCTAATATCTTTGATGCGCTCAGCCGCGCTGATCCCTTTTTGTGGATTCATGCGTAAATCAAGCGGTCCTTCTATCTTGTAGGAAAATCCACGGTCAGGATTATCAATCTGCATCGATGACACTCCCAAATCTGCCAGTATGAAATCAAATTTTCCAACTTCTTCTGCCACCTTATCAATATCAGCAAAATTCATTAATTTTACAGTCAGTATATCTTCCCCATATCCTTGCTTTTCCAAACGTTCCTTCGTCTTTGCAGATTCAATCGGGTCTACATCAAGTCCATATATATGCCCCTGCCCTTCCAGACATTTTAACATCTCCTTCGTGTGTCCGCCGTAACCAAGTGTCGCATCCAGTCCTTTTTGCCCCGGTTGAATCTGCAAAAAATCAAGAATCTCTTTCACACAGATAGAGATATGCATTCCTGCCGGGGTGCTTCCTTTCTTTATCACCTTAGATATCGTATCCATATACTTCTCTGGCTGTAGTTCTTTATATTTTTCTTTATAATTTCTAGGGTGTGTACCACTATAACGCACACGCCTCTTATGCTCTTTCTCCTGCATCCCAAACTCCTCTCCTATATCACACCTTTTATATCACACCTTGCTTCCACATGACAGGCTTTCAAATATACTTCTTCCATCGGTATCCAAAACTGCTCAAACTGTTTCACCTGTTCTTTTCCATTTCTTTTTGCAATCCGACGAAGCTGTTCTTCTCTTTCTACATTTAAAAATACTTTCAAATCCCATGCTCCAATAAACTCCGGTCGGCAGCAATACGCTCCTTCCACGATAGCAATCGAAGTTCGCGGCACATATGCCTCACCATGAAAATCCATCCTATGACAATCGAAAATCCGATAAGAAAATGCCTCTCCCTTTTTCAATGGAATCATAACTTCTTTCTTAAAACGCTCATAGTCTACATTTCCGCCCGGTTCTCTCAACCGTTTTTCAGTTCTCTGATGGGGCTGCAAAAAGAAATGATCCATATGAATCACACTGCACGCTAAAGCAGACTTAAGATATGCGGCGAGAGTTGATTTTCCCGAAGCACATCGTCCGTCAATTGCCACGATATAAGGTACTGCGCTTTCTTTTGTTGTCTGCTCTTTTATCCTTTTTAAAATTTTATCCGATATATGTTGTTCCATTTCTAATTTCCTGTATGTGCCATTGCTCTCTTCGTATGTGTTTTGGCATTATGAAGTTTTACCAGACCCGTACGATGTAATGCCAGCATCAATGCCGGAATAAGTACAAGCTGAAGAATAATCCCTGCCGCCGCATTGAATACTGCTCCCGCCATGAACATCTGCCATGTAAATATGTTACCGCCGATACCAAGTAAAATCATCTGTACCACACCCCACACAATCCTTCCGCTTATCATTGCCAAAATCAAAGAACGGTAAAGTGCAATGATACACTGCCATCTGGAACGATTATAAAGGAAACCGGCAACCAAGCCATATGTTGCAAGTTCAAATGCCATTGATATCGCACTTGGATAAAGCATTGGCATTCCAAATATCACAGAACGAAGAACTGGCAAAACAAATCCAACCGCCATACCATAAGGCCATCCGCAAATCAATCCGCATAAGAAAACCGGAATGTGCATCGGGCATAACATATTTCCAATCTGCGGTATTTGTCCCGTCAAAAATGGCAGCACCATACCAATTGCAATAAGCATTGCTGATAACGTAAATTTCTGTGTTTTCTTTTTCATCCTTTTTCTCCCTTGCCTATTTTATCTTCACCAATTGCCACTTATTGTAACACAAAACAGACTGCTTTGCATATGCAAAACAGCCTGTCGTTACCATTTTTCTAATAAATTGCTGTCACTTCGTAATCCTTCTCTTCTACAGCAGCTTTTAATACCTCATCAGTAACTTCCGCACTCATTTTCACGAGTGCATTTCCCGCTTCATAACTTACAACTGCTTCCGTTACTCCATCAATTGCTTCCAATGCCTTCTTTACCGCTGCCTGGCAGTGTCCACACATCATTCCTTTGATTTCCATTGTTTTTTCCATTGTTTGATTCTCCTTTTCTGATAATTTATTTTCCATCTGCTCCGCATCCTTTTTATGAATGTCAGATACAGTCTGTAACATAATTGGATTTTTCAGCTTCTTATCTTTTTTGGCATTGTGCACACCGAAAAAATTCAATCGTAATGCATTTGTCACTACGCACACACTGGATAAACTCATTGCTGCCGCTCCGAACATCGGATTAAGCTGCCAGTGAAAAATCGGAATCCACAGACCAGCTGCCAGCGGAATTCCTATCACATTATAAATAAATGCCCAAAATAGATTTTCATGAATATTTGTAAGCGTTGCCCGGCTTAAACGGATTGCCGCCGGAACATCCCTTAACTTACTTTTCATAAGCACTACATCTGCTGCATCAATCGCAATATCTGTACCTGCTCCGATAGCGATTCCGATATCTGCCCTTGTAAGCGCTATGGCATCATTGATACCATCTCCTACCATTGCAACCTTGCCTTTTTCTTTCAAGGCTCGAATCACACTCTCTTTTCCCTCTGGCAGCACACCTGCGATCACATCATCTACACCCGCTTGGCTGCCGATCGCTCTGGCCGTACGCTCATTATCTCCGGTAAGCATGACTACTCGAATTCCCATATTCTGCAATTCCTTTACTGCTGCCGGACTGTCTTCTTTCATTACATCCGCCACCGCTATGATTCCCGCAAGTTTCTTTTCTTTGCTAAAGAATAATGGTGTCTTTCCCTCTTCTGCTAACCGTTCTGCTAATTTTTGCAACCCATCAGGAATATCCGCTTTTTTACTGATAAATGTCCTATTGCCCCCGCAAATCCATTCTCCGCCTTGCACTGCTACAAGACCATTCCCCGGTAAAGCCTGAAACTCTGTCACTTCTTCCACTTTCATGCCATATCTTTGTGCTTCCTCTAAAATTGCACGCGCCAGCGGATGTTCACTCTTTGCTTCCAGATTATATGCCATCTGAAGCAATTGTTCTTTTGAAATTCCTTCCGCCGGTAAAATGTCTGTCACTTTTGGTTCTCCACTTGTGATTGTTCCCGTTTTATCCAGCGCTACAATCTGTATTTTCCCGGCTTCCTCTAAAGAAACTGCAGTTTTAAACATAATTCCGTGCTTTGCTCCCATGCCGTTTCCTACCATGATCGCTACCGGTGTTGCAAGACCAAGTGCACAAGGACAACTGATTACCAGCACAGAAATTGCCCTTGCCAAAGCAAATCCAAAACTCTCTCCCACCGCTATCCACACGATAAATGTCACTGCCGCAATTGCTATCACTGCCGGAACAAATACACCTGATACTTTATCTGCTACTTTTGCGATTGGTGCTTTGGTAGCTGCCGCATCACTAACCATCTGGATAATCTGAGAAAGTGTAGTGTCTTCCCCTACTCTTGTTGCCTCGCAGCGGATATACCCCGACTGGTTCAACGTTGCTGCCGATACTTTGTCTCCCGATGCTTTGTCCACCGGAATACTCTCTCCGGTAAGCGCCGACTCATTTACAGCGCTGCTTCCTTCTAGCACAATGCCATCTACCGGAATATTTTCTCCGGGACGCACAACAAAGATATCCCCTTTTTCTACCTGCTCAATCGGTACAGTCACTTCCAGACCATCCTTTATAACCACTGCAGTCTTTGGTGCAAGCTTCATCAATCCTTTCAATGCATCCGTCGTTTTTCCTTTGGACCGGGCTTCTAACATTTTGCCAACTGTAATCAAGGTCAAAATCATCGCTGCCGACTCAAAATAAAACTCATGCATATAAGCCATAGCACCTGCCATATCGTTTCTCATCTGAGCATCCGTCATAGCAAACAATGCGTAAAGGCTATATACATAGGATGCTCCTGCACCTAAGGCTACCAGCGTATCCATATTCGGTGACTTATGCAGCAAACTCTTAAATCCACTGATGAAAAATTTCTGGTTAATAACCATGATCACGGTCGTCAGCAATAACTGCAAAAGTCCCATCGCCACATGGTTCTTGTCAAAAAATTCCGGTGCCGGCCATCCCCACATCATATTCCCCATAGAAAAATACATCAATATTGCCAAAAATCCGACAGATGCATATAATCGTTTCTTTAAAATCGGTGTTTCTCTATCTTTTAATGCCTCTTCTGTCTCTGCAATTGCAGATACTTTCTTACTGCCTGCTGTCTTTTGCTCTGCTTTGTATCCTGCCGCTTCCACTGCCTCAACAATCTTAGATGGATTCGCTGTTCCTTCCACTCCCATAGAGTTCGTCAGCAAATTAACCGAACAAGACGTAACTCCCGGTACGCCACTGACCGCTTTTTCCACCCTTGTGCTGCAAGCTGCACAACTCATCCCTGTCACATTATAT
This sequence comes from uncultured Lachnospiraceae bacterium, assembly GCA_910585545.1. Classification (GTDB taxonomy): domain Bacteria; phylum Bacillota; class Clostridia; order Lachnospirales; family Lachnospiraceae; genus An181. The sequence continues at coordinate 30,887 of CAJUFN010000011.1, read as the reverse complement.
TGCTCCATAAATCCTCACTCTCCTAACCGTCTAAAAGACTATTTCATCAACTTTTGAAGTAACTTCACAAGTTCATCAATCGCTTCGTCCTTTCCGTTACGTATATCTTCTGCTACACAGGTATGAATGTGATTGGCCAAAAGCACTTTATTAAAACTATTAAGCGCTGCATTGATTGCCGACACCTGAATCAGAATATCCGTACAATATGCATCTTTCTCGACCATCCCACGCACCCCACGTACCTGCCCTTCGATTCTGCTTAAACGATTCAGCAAATCTTTATATTCTTTTTCATCACGTGCTTTCGTACGATGTGAACACTCGCAAACCTTTTCTTCCATAGTTTTTCCTCCAAATCTCGGTCTCATATACCCCATGGGTGTATTTATCTTTCATCATTATATACCCCATACAGGTATTTTTCAATACTTTTTTATTTTTTCTTGTTTAAAATCGAATTCTTTTTTACATGCCGACTGCAATCACACTGCTTATGTACTCCCTTTTTTCCCGCACACTTCCCCGCAGCCGGACACCCCATGCATTGTGCACCACTCTTTTTAGCTTTGACGATATAAGTAACTGCAGCTCCTATCAAAATCACCAAAATTATTATAATTATAAAATCTGCCATGATATATTCCTCTCTTTCCAACTACAATTTACCAATGCTTCTACTAATTTCCCTTAACTTTCTTCTCTGATGTAATCATGAATTGTTTTAGTTAGTATATGCTAACCAATTGGGTTTGTCAATAGTTCCTTGCATTTTTTTCGTCTAAATGGTAACATAGTTATTATAAAAATGCGAAGGGAGAATTTTATGGGATATGTCAGCCATAAGTCCGAAGAATCTATGGAAGATTATCTGGAGACAATTTATATATTAAGCCAACGACTGCCGGTGGTACGTTCTATCGATATCGCTACAGAACGTGGCTATTCCAAACCAAGTGTCAGCGTCGCCATGAAAAACTTACGAAACCGTGACCTGATTACTGTTTCCAGCGAAGGATATATTACTTTTACCGAACAAGGAAAACAGATTGCATCTGATACATACGAAAGACACATGCTGCTTTACAACTGGCTGGTAAACCTTGGAGTTGATGAAGAAACGGCCGCCCAAGATGCTTGTAAGATGGAACACGACATCAGCAAACAAAGTTTTGAAGCTATTAAAAAATATATTCTAGGATAACAAATACCGCAAAAAAACTCTATGAATCTTCTCCTTGATCCATAGAGTTTTTTAGGATATAGAAAAGTTCATACTTTCCTATATCCTAAAACGCTCCGCGGGTTAATCATCCCTTGCGTATTGCAATCAGCCGAAACACATCATCATACATACTGTCTTTATCTTCCAAATCAATCATCAGCCATCTTGCACCATTTCCTTCTTTTGTCCGGTGATAAATCTCCTGCAATCGAATATCACATTCCGGCAGTATCTCTTCTACTCGCTCCTTTTCTTTTTTGCCAACCACCACCATCGTTGTAAAAAAAGCTTCTCCCGGATATATCGTACACAATGTCTTACCTGACTTTTTAAATTTAATATTCCATCCCGGCGCCAAACTGCAGGCGCTGAATTCTATTTTTTCACTGCACTTATATTTTTGCTCCATGTCTTTGCAAAAATCATCAAATACAGAATTACCAATACACTCTCCAATTTCTTCAATCGTCGGACAATACTGTTTGTTTTGCAAATCAATCATATGCCATCCCCACTTCAATCAGATTACCATCTAAATCATAAAAACGAATCACTTTCTTTCCCAATCCATTCTCTATAAGCTCATTCACATATTTAATTGATGGATATAGCTTTTCAAGTCTCCTTACAAAGGCTTCTATATCATATGCTTCAAAGTATAGCTCGCAAGAATTATTCTCTGGAGAAACCTTCTTTTTAAGAGTACTTTCCCAGATTTTTTTGTCCTGGAGAACGAGTCCTTCTGACAAAATTGTATTTCCGGCATTATCTGATATCGGCATAAGCCCGAACAAATCATGATAAAACTTTTTGGATTTCTCGATATCTTCCACAACTATCAATATATTTCTAAGCTTCATTGACTTTTCCTCCCATTGCAAATCTCTTATAACTTGCCTTTATACCAATCACAGTCTTTCGTATGTGCATTCAGGATTCCAATTGCCTGCAAATACGAATATATAATGACCGTACCAACGAATTTCATTCCTCTCTTTTTCAAATCCTTTGAAATCTCATCGGACAAAGGGGAACTTGTTCGAATATCACAGCTTTCAAAAATCACCTGTCTTTCTGTAAATCCCCATATATATGTATCAAAGGAACCATACTCTTCTTGAATTTTTCTAAATATCTTACTATTTGTGATACATGCTTTGATTTTTAATTTATTGCGGATAATATTCGGATCGGCTAATAATTGCAAATACTTTTCCTCTCCATATCTACTTATCTTTTCTACATCAAAATCATCGAAAGCCTTGCGAAAACCTTCCCGTTTATTCAAAATGCATTCCCACGATAAGCCCGCTTGAAAACTTTCCAACATTAACAATTCCCATAATTTTTTATCTGAATGCTGAGGTACTCCCCATTCAGTATCATGATACTGAATATAAAGCGGATTCTTCATATTTACCCAGAAACACCGATGACGTTCCGTATTTTCCATAGTAAACAAATCTCCCTTCCTACCTACTCTTCGTTTCTAAAATACATCAATTTTTCTGTTTTTAAGTAAAATCATTATACCTTATCAATCACCTGTATTACAACGTTATTTTTCTTTTCGCCTCCCGTGAATGGCAACTGCTTTCAATAACATTTTTTCATGCATGCCAGCCATAAGAACTAGTATTGCCAGTAAATAGACCGGAAACAAGGAGACGCTGATATGATTTACAATAAGTCCGAAGATTGGCGGCATAAGACAAGTCCCCACATAGGCAGATGCCATTTGTACACCAATCATAGCCTGTGACTTATCCGCACCAAAATGTTCTGGCGTAGAATGTATAATGGACGGATAGATTGGGGCACAGCCCAATCCAACCAAAATCAAGCCTAACAAGGCACCCCCGCTGCCAAACGGCAAAAATAAAAACACAATGCCCACCAAAATAAATCCCTGTCCAAGCCGTATCATTTGTATATCATTTAACTTGATTGTCAAAAATCCGCTAACTCCCCTGCCTGCTGTAATCCCAATAAAAAACAGACTTGCAAATCCGGCAGCAGTTTCTGCTGGCAATCCTCGGTGTAGCACAAGATAGCTGCTTGCCCATAGTCCCGCTGTCTGCTCCAAAGCACAATAACAGAAAAATGTAATCATAATTTCTTTTGCTCCTGGAACTTTAATTATTTCCCGTAAAGAAAGCGGTTTGCTTTCCGCTTCTGTATCCGTCAGCCCCGTATTATTATTTTCCTGTCTTTTCCATAATGGCAAGCTGAAAATCAATATCATGGTCAATACAATTTGAAGCACTGCGATATATCGATACCCCATATTCCATCCTCTTTCATCAGTCAACGCATACCCCATGATATACGGACCAAGCGAAGCACCAACACCCCACATACAATGAAGCCAGCTCATATGTCTGCTGGCATAATGAAGCGCGACATAATTGTTCAAAGAAGCATCTACACTTCCGGCTCCAAGCCCGTAAGGAATCGCCCATAAGCACAATACGGCGTAAGAATGACTGATTGAAAAGCCAAACAATGCAGCAGCAGTCATTAACACACTAGCTGCCGTAACTTTGCCCGTTCCAAATTTTCTGGTCAATCTGTCACTTTGCAGACTGGAAATAATCGTTCCGACAGCAATAATCATAGAAATCCCGCCTGCATAAGAAACAGGTACCGAAAACTCCTGATACATGGCCGGCCACGCTGAACCTAATAAAGAATCCGGGAGCCCCAGACTGATAAAAGCAAGATAAATAATAATCAATAAAAACTGAAACATTTTATTTTCCTCCTGTGTTTGTTATCTATTAAAAGAATATCGTCAAATAGCCCTTGATACAATACATTTCCAGACGTATAATGTTAAAAAAACGCCAGATAATAAGAAGGACAGAACTATGGCATTACAAAAATGTGGCTTAAACTTAAACAAAATATCAAAAGAACTCCAACCGCATGGAACCCTTGAATTTCCCTGTGCCGGATATTCTTCTTGTTATACAGACAAACCGGAAGACATTATCTCGTGGCACTGGCATGAGGAAATTGAAATTGTGTATATCGAAAGCGGACAGATGAGATTAAAAATGCCGTCAGTCTCTTTTCTTTTGGAAAAAGGAGACTGTATGGTTATCAATTCAAATATTCTTCATTATGCTGCGGCCGTCACGGAGTATAAACTGCACTCCCTTGTTTTTAGTCCGACACTCATTACCGGAAATGAAGATTCTATATTTGCCCAAAAGTATATGCAGCCGTTATTAACCTGTAATAGCTTTTCACACTATTTAATAAAAGCAGGGAGCAATAAAAACATGACGGACTGGTTTAACTGCGCGTTTGAGGCTCTTGCACGAGATTGTTACGGATATGAATTTACTGTGCGAGAAAATTTATCCCGTATCTGTCTTTTTTTATATGGAGAATTTCACCCACAAGCAGATACGCAAAATATTCCGTTGACCAAAGACAATCTTCGCATCAGAAAAATGCTTGCTTATATTCACAAAAATTTTGCTGACGATATTTCCTTGTCGGAAATCTCAAATGCTGCCAATATTAGCGAAAGAGAAAGTCTGCGCTGTTTTAGGAAAACAATTCAGCTTTCCCCTATCCAGTATTTATTAAAATATCGGATTATGCAAGGAGCTGAAATCCTGTTAAAAAACCCAACCGACAATATATCAGAAATCGCTGCTCTATGCGGCTTTGACAGTTCAAGTAATTTTGCTAAAACATTTAAGCGTTTCTATAACTGTACGCCACGCGAGTACAGAAGTCAAAATATAAAATAGCAATTAACCATTTAGTTTCACAAATAACAAAGTGGGCAAGCCCGCTTCAACTCCCCCATCCCCTCACTCATAAGGGGCTTGCACGCTTTGCGCGCTGAGCGTGATCAGCTTTTGCTGACTGCCTCCGCTCACGCGAGTGCGCATCCTCCCGGAGGGTTTTATGATATAGGAAAGTACAAACTTTCCTATATCATAAAAAATACCGGGGAATGGCTCTATATAAACTCCCACTCCCCGGTGTTCTATTAAATTGCGATCAAATTTATTACTGTTTCTTGCTATTCCATGTATGTGCTAAAATATCTTTTAATACTAACATAGCATCCAGATCATTATAACCATATCTGCTTTTCAGACTATCAAGCAATTCTTTTATTTTAGTTACATAATTATCGAGATCTACTTTTTCCTGATAAGTTGTTAATACCGGATATTTCTTTCCCCATACGCTTGTCCAGTCAATTTTTTCTTCTGTTTTTCCACTTACATTTTCAATAATATCCTCAATCGCTTTCACATCTACATCAAATTCTACCAATTCATCCACTGTTACATGATACAAATTTGATAAATGCTTAGATTGACATATATCCGGCAACGTTTCATCAAGCTCCCATTTCGAGATTGTCTGTCTGCTTACACCTAACTTCTCAGCTACTTCCTCTTGTGATAAACCGCTTCTTTTGCGTGCGTTAAAAAGATTGTTTCCTAAACTCATAATGATTACCTCCTGTGTTGTTTTCATAAATTATAAGTGATATACAGGAAAAAATCTATCAACACAAAATTGCAATTTCGCCCGTTTTCTTAACAATTCTGAAATGGCTTCTTTCACTCTCGCTCTCTGACCGTCACCAGCACCTTGTCTCCGGGCTCTTTTCCTATCCGGAAACGGATATCTTTACGAATACCTATGATATAACATATGCTTCCATCAGAATTCTTTACTCCCATATTTACAATACTGCCATCATACGGTTCCCCGTCAAACGTAGCATGCACCTTCACTCGGCCTCGTCCAAACTCTTTCCTGATATCATAAGGAAATATAACATAAGCACCGCCTGTCTTTCCGGCTTCATAAATCAGGGATTCATATTCATACACTTTACTTTCCATATTATACAGTTATCTTAATTGCCTGTGCATCCGTGCTTGTTTTCTCCGCAATGATGCTCTCCGTGAGAATGATCATGATGGCTGCAATGCACATTCGGATTAAATGCTAAGCTGTCAGACAAAAAATCCTCTACCGCTTTATCTGCATTGCCCGAAACACCTCCGTAAAGCTTGATTCCGGCTTCTGCCAATGCTATCTGAGCACCGCCGCCGATACCTCCGCAAATCAGCACCTCCACTTTCATTGCACTTAAAAAGCCTGCCAAAGCCCCATGACCGCTTCCTTTGGTATCTACAACCTCCATTGATAAAATCTCTCCATTTTCGATGTCATAGATTTTAAACTGTGCTGTGTGTCCAAAATGCTGAAAAATTTCACCATTTTCATAAGTAACCGCAACTCTCATAATTGATTCTCCTTTTCATTTCATGGTATATGCCTTTTTTACCGTTTCTTTTTCCAAATCATTGTGTATTCTGTTTCTTTAGTGTCTTCATCAAGTTCTTTTGATAAGATTGAAAAGCCCTCTCTGGAATAAAATGCAACGGCACGCTCATTTTTCTGATATACAGACAAAGATAGTATGCCATATATTCGCTTCACATATTCCAAAAGCTGTTTCCCGATACCACAGGAACGATATTCTCTTTCCACAAAAATCCCTGCTATATATTCTCCGACAACACCAATAAACCCATGTATTTCTCCCTCTGTTTCACAGACAAAAATCTCTGCTTGTAAAAGTTGTTCCCGGACCATCGAGAAATTGGAACGCCAATACTCTTTTGGAATAAAAGGATGTGCGTCTTCATTTCCATTTAGCCATATCTGCATAACTTTATCGGTATCTGATTTTTTGAATCTCCTAACCATACTCTTATTGCGCTTCATCCTTTTTTGATACATTTAATGTCAGGTTAATACTAAACGGATTTATCACTACGCCGTTCACCTCATCATTCACAAGGTTCGATATATTCGCCGCCTCTACGATTCCGCCTTTAAACTTTCCTTCACGGTTAAACTTCCAGAATTCCGGAAGGTCGGTAAACAACGGTATATATGCTTGCCCTTCTTGTTGTTTCAAAATCGGAATACCATGATCCTCCTGTGTCGGAACAATGTATTTTCCTCTCCTGAAATGTACGATCATCTCATCATAAGTCTCTTTTATCTTGTCAGACATTGGTGCCTGTGTATTCTTTCGGAATTCCTGTAAAAAGTAAAGTGCAGTCAACTGAAGTTCCGGATTCTCCACTCTCACTTTTCCGCCTTCTGTCTCTTCTGGAGCTCTTCTTCTAAGCACTTCATTGTGCTGAACAAGCATCTCACCTTCAAGCCCTGAATTGACATGTAAGCAATTTACCCCGATTGGATAAAGGCTTGCATAAAACTCCATCAACAAATCTTTCTCTACTTTTGCAACCTGGACAAAATTACCTGCCTCCAGAAGTTTCTTCCCTTTCTCTTTTGCAGCCGCTTCTTCGAAGTAAATAAATACCTTATCATCAAATGTCTCTTCCCCACATGCTACATATGGCATCTTTGTAAATCCAGACATAATTACATAAAGTGCTTCTGCTTGTTGTAATTTTTTAATCATTTCCACTTTTTCATTGTTCATATTTTTCCGATTCCTTCCTTATTTTCGTATAAATTTAGACTCTATTATATAGAGAGAATTTTTTCAAAGCATAGAAAACTGTTCTATCAATTTTTCTTTTTCTTTTCGACTCAGGTGTTTGATTGCATACTCACGCTTCATCGCTTCTTGTTTTACTTCAAATGTCTCATAATATACAAGTGTAACCGGATTCCTCGCCCTCGTGTATTTCGCACCTCTGCCATTGTTATGATCTGCGATCCGCTTTTCAAGATTGTTTGTCCACCCGGTATATAATGTGCCATCTTTGCACTCTACGATATATGTGTAATTCATCTTTCCTTCTTTCCCTCTGTCAAATTATAACATAGCCTCAGGCACAAGAAAAGAGACAACATCGAAAAGTGTAACAACTTTCCTTGTGATATTGTCTCTTTTTTCACTTCTGCATCCATCCCATCACTTCTTCTCTGATTTTATGAAATTCCGTTTCAGTTGGATTTATCAGACAAACATAACTTATTTTTCCCAATAATCTCTGCAAATATTTCTGCTTGCCATTTCCATTCTTGCCGTACTCAAAATCCTTATTGCATTTTGCATATTTTCGGCTCAAATGAGATTCTACACCATATTTACGGCAATAATATATCTCTTGTCGTAACTTTCTTCTATATTCTCGGCTCACCTGTGGTTTCTCATTGACTACAATCCCAGTCACGTTCTGACGCATATTTTTCTTAAGTATTCTTGTCTTTTTATGATTCAGTTCAAAGCCATATACACGCAGAAATGCGCGTACTTTTGCAATCAGCGTTTTTATATCTGTATCATTCAGTCTCTTCCAGGAAAATGTCAAATCATCACAATATCTTGTATAGCAAATTTCCCTCTCCTCGCACCATTTTCCCATATACTCATCAAAAGGCTTCATCACCAGGTTCGAAATGGCCGGAGACGTAGACGCTCCTTGTGGCAAATAGTCTTTATAACAACACACTTCTGTCAACATTCTGCGAATTGCCGGCGGAAAATATGTTGCCGGAAATGCATACTGGTACACAAGCAAAAAAGAAATATTTTCAAAAAAATCCTGAATATCCAATTTCACAATCTGTTCTGCTCCAACATGCGCTCTTGCATTATCCAGCACAGAACTTTTCTTTTTATATGCCATCGCATACTTTGAAACAGAAACTTCAAAGAGCACATGGTGCAAAATATTTCTCTGAATCGTAGATAACAAGAAATCCGGCACCAAAAGTCTGCGTGTTCCCCCGCTTTTTTTCGGAATCTGCACTGAATGATAATGCTCTTGTGCATGATTACTCACTGCATACAAACAAGGTAACTCTTTTTCTTCATTCAATCCAATCCCTGAAAGCAAATCAAAAGAATGCAATGTGATCTTCACCTGCTCTGGTGTGCAATATTTCCAAAGTTCATTGCTTGACACGACATGTATACTCCCTTCCTTTGAAACAAGGGCAATACAATAAGGAGATCCTGTAAGATGTAAAGATGCACAAGGCTTTGCCTTATGCACACGAAGTGTGCGGATGTGCCTCGGAACATCTGAAAGTCTTATATCCTCAAACTATTTTCCGGACGGCGACTCGCCGCCCAGTCAGTTCTTCATTACATTCAGAATAAAACAACTGATTCTGCTATTGCCCCTGTTCACTCAGTATAGCACATTTTTCATTGTTTTAAAATATTCTTCCTGGCACGTAAGATTAATCTTTCTGTTTTATATTTATGCTTTCCTTATCGGATGTCTTATTACCGTTTTCAACTTTTCAGGAGCGACCCGCCTTGCATCGCTGAGATAAATTTCATGATGCAAACGCCTATCCGTAATATCAAGGACATATCCTTCCTTCTCCATATATTCGTGCATAAGTACAACGGTAGCAGGTTCATCATCATAAGAACCAATATGCATACACTGAACGCATAACCCCTCATCATATGTCAAAAATTCAACCTTAGAAAAATCGGCTTTCTTTTTCTTTGTCGCTTCTTCAACGGCCCACTCAAAATCCTCTCTTGTCACAAAATCCGGCAGACGAATGACGGAAATCCACTTGAAATTTTCTTTATGCGCATAATCAATTCCTGCAATGTTCTCCTGCCACCAAAAACCTTCCAGTGGCGGAACTACATAATCAAAATATCCATCAATCTGATGAGTGCCTTTTTTGCTCATCTTGATGGTGAATGCGATACCATACAAAAGCCCTATTGATTGCTTGTACTCTCCATCCTCTGCATTCGGATCTCCTTGCCCGCGCACTGCTATGTAATTCATACTCGGCACGGTGACAATTCCCGGCTTATTCTTTGGCATATAAAATTCTTTGTATTCCTTTTTGTAATCAAATGCCATAATTTCTCTCCTATTTGTTTGATTGATTCCAATAATTTAATTTTGGAAGCATTTCTTTCATATATGCTCGTACCTGTTCTGAAGACCAATTTTCATTTGCCATATGTTCTGCGCAAAAATCAGTCAGTGTATCCATATCTGTGTAAGTAAAATTCCCATCTGCATAACACCATTTACAATATTCCTCATTAAAAGTTCCATCTATTTCTTTACTAATAGAAGAATCATCAAGGGGCATGCCACAACATTGACAAATCAATTTCCTTGGCGAACCCAAAAGTGTATTGATAGAAACATCAAAGAATTTTGATAACAATTTCAAGGTTTCTGTATTTGGTACAGTTTCACCATTTTCCCAACGAGATACAGCTTGACGAGTGACACATACTTTTTCTGCAAGTTCATCTTGCGATAATCCGGCATTATTTCTTAACTCTAATATAACATTTTTTGTTTCCATATAACTTATCACCTCCATAAACATTGTATACTTATCATATCAAATTGAAAAGCAACTCGTTGTTGCTATAGAGATTTATCCTTGAAGATTACTTTTTCTAACTTCTTTCAAACATTTCTATTTGGTTTCCATGATAAAGAATTCTCTTTTCTCCCATATATTTTCTCCTAGTTTTCTTTCCAAATCATTCTCTATCGCATACTCTTATATTATTACTGAATCTATAGAAAGTAAATGTTTTAATCTCTATTTTCATTATTCATATATCAAGAGAACCGCCCCAAGATTACTCTCAAGCGCGGTTCTCTCATCATTTCACAAATCCATTATCCACATAGCTCTTCATTGCCTCATAAGACTCCATGTCCCTCGCATTTTCTACTACGTTTCTTTGTTCATCCTCTGACATCTTTGCAAACTCTGTCATAGCTTTCTGATTCTGTGCCAGATGCATTGTAAATCCGATTGGAAGTTCTTCATTCTTTAACATTTCATTCACCTCAGAAATAGTATGCACTGATTTTTACGATTCTATCGCTATCTTTGTCCACTATGAACTGTTCTATCTTCATTCTCTTCTTATTCTTCGATTTCTTTGAGAATTTTGAATTTCTTTTTATCTGCCTCAATCAACCCCTGTCTGCATAATTTACTGATTTCAACAGACAATCCACTTCTTTCAACTCCAAGATAATCTGCGAGTTCCTGCCTGTTATAGGGAATTTCAAAACTAACGCTATCATTTTTCTTCACCTGCAGCAAAAGATAAGTCATCAGTTTTTCTCTCGTTGTACGCTTAGAAGTAATCTCTATTTTCTGGTGAAATATAAGATTTTTTGTTGCCATGACTTTCAACAAATTGTAAATCGTCTGTTGATGAAAAGCGCAAGAATTACTGCAGGAATGAGTGAGCCGCAAACAATCTATCAGCATGACCTCCGTATCTTCCGCTGCAACTACATCTATCGGAATCGATTTTATACCTGCACAGGCAAAAGATTCCCCGAACAATTCCGAAACTTCCATGCCGGCAACGATACTCCTTTTCCCAAAATAGTCCACCTGTATGATCTGTGCTGAACCCTTCAATATAATTCCGATATACTTTGCCGATTGCCCCTCGGCTATAATTGTTTCCTTTTTTCGAAACGGAATCACTCTTGCACCAAGACATTCTAGCATAACCAAAAGCTCATTCTCTGTAATCCCCTGAAACAATGGGCATCTTCTTAATATCTGAAAATATTTTTCCATAAAGTTCTCCATTTGTTGAAATTTCAACATACTTTTTGTTTGTATTGTACTATGCTAAATCCAGTAAGTCAATGAAACAATCAATTAGGAGGAAATAGCTATGGAAAATAAAATGTTCTGTTTTCAATGTGAACAAACAGCTGGATGCAAAGGTTGTACAGGGGCTGCCGGAGTATGTGGAAAAAAGGCAGATACCGCCAACCTTCAAGATAAACTCACAGGGGCTTTGGTAGGACTTGCCCAAGCCGCAAACGAAAATGAAGATAAGATTTCTAACTCTATGGATAACATTGTTTTAGAAGGATTATTTGCAACGATAACTAATGTAAACTTCAACAATGATACACTTACAGACTTGATTCGACGCGTGGAATACGAGAAGCGAAAACTAAATTCTCTTTGCCATGAATGTTCATCGGTATGTAACACAAACGACAACTACGATATGCAAAAGCTCTGGACTTCCAATGAAGATATTCGTTCACTTAAGTCCCTTATTCTCTTCGGAATCCGAGGCATTGCCGCGTATGCCTATCATGCTGCTATATTAGGCTACACAGATATGGAAGTCAACAAATTTTTCTACAAGGCACTTTCTGCCATCGGCATGGATACTTGGGGAATGGATGAACTTCTTCCTATCGTCATGGAAGTCGGAGCAATCAATCTGAAATGTATGGAGCTGCTTGATCATGCCAACACGGAAACCTATGGCAATCCCATACCGACAGAAGTAACTTTAAACATTGAAAAAGGTCCTTTTATCGTCATATCCGGTCACGACCTGTATGATTTAAAACAACTTTTAGAACAAACGCAAAACAAAGGTATCAACATTTACACGCATGGGGAAATGCTTCCTGCACACGGCTATCCTGAACTAAAAAAATATCCGCATCTAAAAGGTAATTTTGGTACTGCATGGCAAAACCAGCAGAAAGAATTTGCAGATGTTCCGGCACCATTCCTTTTTACGACAAACTGCCTGATGCCGCCAAAAGAAAGCTACGCCGATCGTGTATTTACAACTGCAGCAGTTTCCTATCCAGAACTAATTCATATCGGAGAAGACAAAGATTTTACTCCTGTGATTGAAAAAGCACTCGCACTTGGCGGGTATCCCGAAAAGATGCTTTTTCATGGCATCAATGGTGGAGAAACCGTCACGACCGGTTTTGCACACAATGCAGTTTTATCAGTTGCTGATAAGGTAGTAGATGCAGTTAAGTCAGGAGCAATCCAACATTTCTTCCTGGTGGGCGGCTGCGATGGGGCAAGACCTGGACGTAATTACTATACGGAATTTGTAAAGGAAACACCTAGAGACAGCATTATCCTGACTCTCGCCTGTGGAAAATACCGTTTCAATGACCTTGATCTTGGCTCCATCAGCGGACTGCCTCGCATAATGGATATGGGTCAGTGCAACGATGCCTACAGCGCCATAAAAATTGCGATTGCTCTATCAGAAGCTTTTGATTGTGATGTAAATGACCTGCCTTTGTCAATGATTCTTTCCTGGTATGAACAAAAAGCCGTTTGCATCCTGCTTACGCTCCTTCATCTTGGCATAAAAAATATTTTGCTTGGTCCATCCTTACCGGCATTTATTTCACCAAATGTATTAGATTTTCTTGTACAAAAATATAATATCGCACCTATTACAACTCCCCAGGAAGACCTTAAAAGAATTCTTGGATAGCTACTTCGCAAGAACCGCACTCCTTTAAAACACTATATTTGAGAATACCGAAAAACAAATAACACTGTCTATATTTTGCACATATAAGCATCAAATATAGTCAGTGTTATTTATGTTAATACTATTTATTCAGCTTTCCAGCATCTCTATAGCCTCTTCCTCTGAAATGAACAAATGAACTTTCGCAATTTTATAGAATAATGCTTTATATTTCACAGTACCGCCATCTTTTAACTGATTTCTAAATTGGAAATAATAAAATCAGTATAATTATCATTACTATTTCTTTTTCGTAATTCCCCCTTTATATCTGGCTTGGTTTTGTGTTTTCTCATCTATTTTAGATAAAATAAAAGAACCTATAGATATTTTCATTTTCTTAAATCTATAATATTGTGCCAAGAAGATGCTTTATTTTTTTATAATCTATTGACTATTATTTTATAAGTGGTATTATATAATGATTTAATCAAGCAATATTAAATGGGTGGGTGGTTTGGAATAAACGAAAAGGAGAACAAAACGATGCAACATGATTTTCATTACATTTCCAAGAAAAATTCAGAGGTACAGAAGGCTTATCGAGATATTCTGAATATACTCAAAGACACTCAAAACTTATTACGCCAAGACTTCTCATTTAGATTTAATGTTATAGGAAGTTACAAAAGAAACATGATTACCTATGATAAGAAATCAAACATAGGATATGACTTTGATTTTAATATTGAAGTGAATGATAACAGGCTTAAACCAAAAGAACTGAAAAATATGCTTCAGAATGCGATAGGTAAGGTTTGTGTTAAATATGGTTATGATACTCCTGAAGATTCAACGCGTGTTCTGACAATTAAGAAAAAAAACAGGAGAAACTCTTGTATAATCCATAGCTGTGATTTTGCTATTGTAAATACATATACCGATGATGAGAATAAATCTCATCAAGAATATATTCACTTCAATAAAGCAACGGGAAGCTATACATGGTGCGAACAGGCAATGAGCTTTTATATGCTAACAAAGAAGATTAACTGGATTAAGAAAAATTCTTTACAGAATGACATGCGAAAATTATATCTTAAGAAAAAAAATAATAACGATGACCCAAATGTCCATTCTAGGTCTATCTTTGCGCAAACCGTCCAGGAGGTATGTCAAAAATATGGTTTTTTTAAAGACAATAGTATTGACACTTCAACATCTTTCCATCATATGTGGTGTCCCACACCTATATCTTACTCCCCAACCAAAGGTACCAATCTTTTCAGGAACCTATATCAGTCGCCTTTTGATACAACACTTATAGAAATTCGAGAGCAAAAAAAGCAAAATCAATTGATGATAAATACAAAACAAACATCGATTTGGAGAAACCTTAATATCATATAGAAAGAAAAAAGAATTTTAAAATGATTATCAGAGAATATCAAACAACAGATTGCAAAGAATTAACCGAACTTTTTTATAATACAGTTCATACTGTAAACGCAAAAGATTATACAAAAGAACAATTAGATGCATGGGCAACCGGGCAGGTAGATTTGGAAAAATGGAACCAATCACTTCAAGAGCATTTTAGCGTTGTTGCGGTTGATGCAGGTATCATTATAGGATTCGGAGATATCGATAAGACAGGTTATCTTAACCGTTTATTCGTTCATTCGGATTATCAGGGTAAAGGAGTTGCTACCGTTATATGCAATCAGTTGGAGGCAGCAGTTCAAGGGAATATTATTACTCATGCCTCTATTACTGCAAAACCATTTTTTGAAAAAAGGGGATATAAGGTTATAAAAGAACAGAAAGTAGAACGACAGAAAACTTTTCTTACAAATTTTATTATGATAAAAAACGATACTCCCTGATACATTGGGAGTTATCGTTTCTTATATAGGATGATCTGTGACTCTGTCCCATTGCATCCATATTCACATACAAGCAGATAATGGTCATCCGCCACAATGCCATAACATCGATCGCTGCCAGTAATCTCAATTTGATTTCCCAAGTAAACGCGATTATCTTCTAAGTTACTTTTGCTCAATATCCATTTTCTTTATTAATTCATGAAATTCTGGACTACTTTTTACGAACTCTGTATCTTCATCTGTATTGATTGACTGAATAATAGTTTTTTGGAGTTTTAATCCAAACTCCTTATTAACTTCTTTTGTCTGTATATGTCGATATAATGGGGATTTATTAATATCCCATTTTTTGGTGAGCGATTTTAACATCGGCAAAAGTATCTTTAAAAATTTAACTCTATTTTTTGTGGCGCTATAAAGCTGAAAATGTGCAACATAGGAATTATATTCCCACAAATCAAATAGTTCAGCCACCTGCTTATCAATATCAGCAATATACTCAGCATCATCCATTCGTTCTTCTTTCATGGCAATCTCCATTAAAGTGATTAACGCTACACGAATTTCAGTTGTAGCAGACAAAAGTTTTTCCTCTGTTAGTTTTGCTGCCTTTTCCAATTCTCCCTGTGCAATATATATTTTTGCTTGAGCCTGTTCTCTATCTACAGGACTTTTCTTTGGGAGTGTATTAAGTATTTCTTGGGCTTGCTCATAATCTTGTTTCCCCATCAATTTAGAAACCAAGCATGCTTGGGCTTGCTCTCTGATACTTGCATCTTCACTTTGTGCTGCACGATAATATAAAGATTCGATTTTTTCTCGATACTTCTTATTTAACTTGTTTTCGCCACCATAAATCATTAACGCCCCGTCTAACAACATGGCTAAGTTGTTTACCAGTAAATCGCAGGTAGGATATTCCTTCAATTTCTCAACAGCAAGAAAATATCCTTCTTCGAAGCCATTTTTATCCATCGTTTCAGAAACTTCATTTATAAATAGCGCAACTTCTTTTTCCGACAGATTGTTTTTAAAGGACAAAAGCGTATTCAAATCCGTATTGAGAAGTCGGGCAAGTGCCGGTAATAAGACTATATCAGGATATGAGGTTCCTTTCTCCCACTTGTTTACAGCAGGTGCAGAAACACCAAGATAATTAGCAACCTGTTCTTGCGTAAATCCTTTTGCTAAACGTCGTTCACGAATTATTTCATTTATTTTCATGATAATATTTCCTTTACAGCTTAACTTTTTCGTGTTTCTATTGTAGCATTTCTTACCTGCATTTTCTATTGACCATTCCTTAACTTTTGGCATAAAATATTAACCGCAAATTATGTTTCTTATCAAACAAGCAGCGTTCCTGATTCATATCCGATACCTGCAATTCTTAACACAAAAGTTCCATTTTATATATATGGCTCTATCCTAAACACTGTTTGCTCTCCAACCTTTTCGCTTACCAGTTCAAAAAGATTCTCTTTTGTTGCGAACAAATTCTTCGGATTTCTCCCGATAATCAGATACTGATTTTTATCGTCTTGAGAAATATATTTTCTTATATCATCATTCAATAAAATATCCGCATTATCAATCACAATCAGTTTCTCATTTGCCTGACTTAAAATTTCTTTTATGCTTTTCTGATAATCAAAATAATCCAGGCAAAGAATTTTCGAATTCATTGCCATACATTCTCTTATAAAAGAAAATGCTGCTGTCTTACCTGATCCAGAATCTCCCATCAAAATAGTTATATTATTAGTAAATATAAAATCCACTACAAAAGAAGTATGCACTGTTGCGAAGTGTTTCATAACAACCGGTCTAATCTTCATTTTCCCACCACTCCTTCAGCTCTTCATAATCATCGATCACTTTTTTCCCGCCTAATGTCTGAACTTCTACTGGATCCATTTCAAAAGGAATCATTGCATATTCGCTATATACAAATCCTTTTTCAAAACCATACAGTACTTCTAATGCATTATTTCCACATTCTTTCAGACAAAAGACTTTATCCGGATAATAAAATACATTCAATACTGTTTTGCACCCTGTAGAAAGCTGATCGATATTTAGTGTAATATCATCAAATCTTGAACGTATTTTGTATTTGCTAAGAAGCTTGGAATTATCTATCTTCTCAATAAACTGCGCTGCTCTGTCATCTAATTTCCCTGCCGTATTCTGATTAAAAAATATATCATTCAACTCGATATACTTTTTACCCTGAGGTATATCCTTTTTATTTTTTAAAATCGTAATCACGCCAATACCTCCAATCCAATTTTCAAAAACTGCTCTTTTAACGAACTTTCTTCATATATATTTTTCATCTTATCAAACACGGATAATCTATTATGATCTAAACCACATATATCATTCTCCTGTCGTTCTTCCCATTCACAGCAAGATTTTATCCAACATTCTCCCAATAGCCCTTTCTCCACTTCGAACCCAGTATTTCTCGTCAAATCAAACAATAGTTTTGCAACCAATTGTTCTATATTATGTTCTTCAATCCGAGAATCATATTCCATGATTTCCTGAATTTCTTTATAATGAAAATTGCCCTTCTGAATTGAAGATACTAATTTTTTTCTTGCTGCTATTGCACCCGCTCTTTTTTCCAAAAATTCATCCTTGGGCGCATAAATCCAATCTATTAATCCCTTAAATTCTAAAAGAATATACTCAAAACAAATGATATCTATCAGGAATACATTATCTCGCTCATTTACATACTTCTTTAATCTTTTTTGTTCCATTACAATCTGCAAATTATCAAAAGAATTATCAAAAACAATAATGTATTTATTTTCTGTATCTTGTAACGCTTTAACCGCCTTTACCAATTCGCTGTTATTCTTTTTACTCTCAACTATCATCTCTGGGCAAAGATGTTTCATAAAATTTTCCCAAAACCTATAACTTGCTTTGCCTTTACGATCTTCTATCCATAAAAACATTTTAGACAATATTCGTTCACCCACTTTCTCCACTTTATTTTAACTGATTTTTATCAGTAACTCAAGAAAATGAGAAAAAGAAAAAGCCGCATCTCTGCGCCCTTTTCCACACCTTTTCCCATCTCTACCTCACACTTTCTTATAATAAGTTACTAAATCTTCTCATAATATTAAAATGTAAGTATGTCGCCGCATGCCAAATAGTGTACATTAGAACATTTCTCAGTCAAATATACAAAGGCATCAATCCCTGTGCAATGACATGTATAAAACTGTGTATCATGATATTCTAATAGTTTGCATGCTACTTCCTCCAATTGACTTTCTGATACCGTCCTCTTTAAGTGCGGAATAGAAAGATGAAATCCTCCGATACATACATCCGGAATATAGTTTCCGGCTTTTTCTAAGATATTAATTATTCCACAATGTCCACATCCCAAGATTAAGACCTTCTTATTATCACAATTCACTTCTAAATTTTGCTCATGTTCAAATTGATCCAAACCATTCTCATCATATAGCACATTATTTGCTTCTGAAAGATGATGCTTTGCATCAGAAACCGTAAAAAGACTTAATTCCTGATCAATCTGATAATCACCATCCAACAAGAAAATCTGTGGATGGCACATGAGTTTAGGTTCTAGACCGATATACTTAAGTCCCTCCGGTCTCTCACTGAAATGAGGTTCAAATGCTTTTCTTTGTATGTAAACTTTTGCAGTTTGATTGATTTCCAAAAATTTTTCCAAGGCACCGCCATGATCATAATGTCCATGCGAAATGATAACAATATCTACATCCTCTAGCCGAATATTCATCTTTCTCGCATTTTCAAAAATAGTTTCATCTTGTCCAACATCAAACAAAACACGATGATTCTTAGTTTCAATATAAAATGATAAACCATGCGCTGTTCTCATTCCACAGTTACTTGTATTCTCTACCAACGAACAAATTCTCATAAATCCCATGACTTCTCCTCCACTCCCCTGATAAAATAAACTTTATATCCATCTTGCAAACTCATTCCGGGAAAAAGATATGGATACTTAACCTGCCATTTTCATATTCTGCTGATATGGTTCCATTCATTTCCTCAACAAGGGTTTTCGAAATTGCCAATCCTAAACCTGTTGATTTTCTGGCGGATTCTACAGTGTAGAAACGGTCGAACAATCTTCCCACCTGTATCTCATCTAATCCGGAAGCCCTATTTGAAAAAGTTATCTTTCCGTTCTCTGATAAAACGATTTTCAAATCACCATCGCTGTATTTTATAACATTACTGATTAGATTAGAAACCACACGGGATAAAGCCGAGCGGTCAAGCATTCGCAGTATCTTCTTTTCGCACATTTGTATCTCAGGCACAATATTTCGTTCTGTTAAAACAGTA
This sequence comes from uncultured Lachnospiraceae bacterium, assembly GCA_910585545.1. GTDB lineage: Bacteria > Bacillota > Clostridia > Lachnospirales > Lachnospiraceae > An181. The sequence goes on along the minus strand of CAJUFN010000011.1, from coordinate 11,125 downwards.
TAAAATGCTGCAATGGTTTCTTCCAATACGGTATTCATAACAACCTGTTCCTTTATGGTATGATCTTTCGTTGAAATAATAACGGAATATCGGAAAAGTTCCTCTGAAAGCTGCGTCAAAATATCTACACGGTCTTTAATAATTCCGATATAGTGATTGACCGTTTCCGTTTTTTCTTCTTTTTCCAACAATTCCAAATAACCACATATAGCCGTAAGCGGTGTCCGTAAATCGTGAGAAATATTTGTAACGGCATTTTTTAATTCCATATCGCCTTGCCAAAATCTGTGCCGTTCTATGCGAAGTTTACGAAGCTCTGTATTTATGGCATTTGCTAACTTACGCATATATCTGTCGTTAGAAGAAATGTCAATAAGAGTATTTGTATCGGTCATGAGCCTGTCGGCAAAGGCATTCGCGATTTCCTTTGCAGCTTTTTGTAAGATATATATTTTCATAAACAAGGCAACCATTATCAGCGCCATAATACCGACGAAAGCCCATAACCATTCTTCCATACTAAATTTACCCCAAATTCTTTTTCTTAAAAATAAATATTCCACAAAATGTTGTCAAAAACGTAATAACAACCGATGATATTATCATGAGGATATTAGAGTCTCATGAATAATTCGGGTTTATTTTATAATAATTCTGCCATTTCATAAATTAACCGTTCAGTTTTATCCCATCCTAAACAAGGGTCCGTTATTGATTTTCCATAAATATGTTCATCTATTTTCTGTGCACCATCTTCTATATAACTTTCTATCATAAATCCTTTTACAAGTTTACAAATATCCTCATTATATCTACAATTATTTAATACTTCCTTGACAATACGCGACTGTTCCAAAGGGCGTTTACCGGAATTACTATGATTAGTATCTATAATAACTGCTGGATTTTTTAAATTTCTTTCAAAATAATTTTCCCTTAACAGTTGTAAATCATCATAATGATAATTTGACATATGTTGTCCATACTTATTTTCATATCCTCTTAAAATAGCATGTGTTAATGGATTTCCCGTTGTACTTACCTCCCAGCCCCTATATAAAAAAGTATGCTCATATTGTGCTGCTTCAATAGAATTCATCATAATAGAAATATTGCCACTGGTAGGATTTTTCATGCCTACTGGAATATTCAATCCACTCGCAGTCAATCTATGTTGCTGATTTTCAACAGAACGAGCACCTATCGCTACATACCCTAATAAATCGTTTAAATATCTATGATTTTCAGGATATAACATTTCATCTGCACAAGTAAAACCCGTTTCTTTAATCGCTCTTAAATGCATTTTACGAATAGCTACTATTCCTTTATATAGATCCGGTTCCTTGTCCGGATCTGGTTGGTGCAACATTCCTTTATATCCTTTTCCTATACTACGGGGTTTATTCGTATATATACGTGGAACAATAAATATCTTATCTTTTACTTTATCCTGCACATTTGCCAGACGACAAACATAGTCTATCACACTGTCTTCATTATCTGCTGAGCAAGGACCTATAATCAATAACATCTTCCGTTGTTTTCCCATAATTATATTACAAATTTCTTCATTACGATTATTAACTATCTTTTGAACCTCACTTGATGCTGGATATCTTTCTTTCACCTCAGCAGGGATGGGTAATTTACATTTAAAATTCATATTCATACAATCAACTCCTCGTGTATTTTTTTCTTCAGCACGTCACCAGTCATTCCATCATAAATATATCTATCGCCTTGAGTATAGGAATCGCACCATACTAAATTTACCTCAAATTCTTTTTCTTAAAAATAGATATTCCACAAAATGTTGTCAAAAACGTAATAACAACCGATGATATTATCATACGAATCGGATGAACGATTTGCAACTGCCACATTCTCAATCCTTGTCCTGTAGGCAAAAAATCAAGAATAAAGTCATAAACTTTACGCATTGTACCACTGACATAATTCGGATTAGGGGATGGCTTAGACATTTCCATTCCATTTGAAGTTATCTGAACACCGCTTATTGTTTCTGGTTGGCTAAGACCATTATATAACATGCTTGCAAAAACAAGAAGCCCTAAAATCAACAGCATAGAAATCATAATGATATAAGCCTTATTTGTAACTGTCATACAGACAAATGTACAAATCCCGGAAAAAGCCATTACGAACATAACCGCAATCAATAAATATGAAAACAGTTCCAAAACAGTCATTTTCCATACACCCAGAGTGGGAATAGCAACTAATGCGCTTATCAACCATGTCAGCATCATGAACAAAGTTGCTGTAATCGTAGTAATCAGACTGGCAATATAAATATCAGTTTTTGTATGACCAACTACAATTTTATTTCGGATTGTTCCATCACTATACTCCGTGCCGAAGAACATACTGCTAAACAATGCACAAAACATACCGATTGATAACGCAAAGTGGAAATAATATTCATCAATACTGTAATTGTATTCTGCCATATCAACGGTCGCATGTCTGCAACCATTCAGCATATATACAACCGAATAAATCAACATCGTTCCTATGCAAATCCAAAAGATTTTATCTCTCCAGAGACGAGAAAAATTAGCAGATAACAACTTACGCATTTTTTTCACCTCCTACAAGGCTGACATAATAACTTTCAAGACTTTCGTCACGTTCCTGCATTGAAATAACTTCGCAATTTTCTTTTGCCAATGCAGTAGTTAAATGAGATATATTAACCTTTGCATATACATCAGCAGTTTGGTCTGTTATGATCGTATAATCAATCTCCATTCCGTCAAGGACACGTGCAAGCGCTTTCGTATCGCTGACTTCCATGCGGACACATTTTCTGCAAACAGCTTCTAACTCTTTCGCACTCATTTCTTTTACAAGGCGTCCGTTATCAATAAAACCATAATGTGTTGCCAGCTTGGAAAGTTCATCGAGGATATGACTGGAAATCAATACTGTAATCTGTTGTTCATGATTGAGCTTTAATATCAATTCCCTGATTTCAATGATTCCCTGTGGATCAAGACCGTTAACAGGTTCGTCTAATATCAGAAAATCAGGGTCTCCTACAAGAGCTATTGCGATGCCCAATCTTTGCCGCATACCTAGAGAAAAGTTTTTCGCTTTCTTTTTCCTCGTATTATCAAGCCCTACTAGTTTCAAAATCTCCGTCAGCCCGTCAAAAGACGGAAGCCCTAAAATACGGTACTGCTGTTTCAGGTTATTCTCTGCGGTCATATCAAGATAAATGGATGGAGTTTCTACAACAGCCCCCATCCTTCTTCTGGATTTTGTAATATCCTTATCCGTATTTTTCCTCCCGTAAAGCGTATAATCGCCAGATGCAGGCTCCTGCAGCCCACAAATCAAACGGATAAGCGTTGTTTTGCCAGCACCGTTTTTCCCTACAAAGCCATAGATTGCCCCTTTTGGAACATTCATAGACAGTCCGTTTAATGCTTTAAAATCTTTGTATTTTTTGCATAAAGCATTTGTTCTGAGAACATGATCCATAAAAGTATAACCTCCTTGTTTAGTGTACTGGCATTATAGCTGTAAATAGTAAAGAAAACGGTAAAGAAAAGAGTAAAGAAATAGTAAAGATTTATTCTTCTTTCATTTTAAAGCCAATCCCCCAGACCGCTTCAATATAGTCCTTGTTATTTACTTCCCGCAACTTTTTCCTTAAATTGCTAATGTGCATTTTCAGGGAACTTTCTGTACAATCTGGAGTATCTGTACTAATACGGTCTAGCAGCAATGATTTTGTAACAACCTGAGTCGGATTTTGCATCAGTAATTTCAAAATGGCATATTCTGTCCTCGTCAATTTTATTTCCATATCATCGTTGATTTTTACAATATGAGTATTCGTATTAAGAGCTATGTCTCCAAAGATCAATTCTGAAGAAGAACGCATATTTTCGGCATTTCTAAGATGTACAAAAATCCTGGCTAAAAGCTCCTTCATATTGAACGGTTTCGTTACATAATCAGCCGCACCGCCAAGCAATAAATCAACTTTATTATCAACATCCACTTTCGCGCTTATCACTATGACTGGTATTCCCTTTATATTCGGAAGTACCTCTTCTCCATTTAATCCCGGCAGCATTAAATCCAATAATATAAGGTCTGGCTTTGACTGAGATAAGACCAATAATGCCTCCGTCCCCGAATAAGCACGGGAGATTTTATAACCCTCTTTTGAAAGTGTTTCCTCGAGCACATTTCCAATGTGTATATCGTCATCAACAATTAATATTTTTTTCATAGTGAATCAACTCCGTCTTGATACTTCCTGTACTGTCATATATTCAAACAAACCTTCTACAAAGTAGAGATGTCTATATTATAGGCAGTCAAACAAACAATATCAAGTATACAAAAGTGACTGCTTTTCCTAGATTACCGGTGTAACTGCAACAATTCCTCTTCCTTACATATTCTGCTTGAAAAAATCGTCCATTTTATTAAACGGAATTACATCCAAATTATCATAAAGATCCGTATGGACTGCTCCGGGAATTACCAGCAGTTCCTTGTTTTCTGTATATTTACTCCCCTGCATCATTGCATCATAAGCATCTTTTCCAAAATAAAAGCTATGTGCCTTATCTCCATGCATGATAAGTACTGCACTTCTTATTTCGTTACTGTATTTTAAGATAGGCTGATTCATGAAAGACTGGCATCCGATGCTATTCCATCCCTCATTGGAATTAAGGCTTCTTGCATGATAGCATCGTCCCTTATAATACTCACTGTAATCCTTTACGAAAAACGGTGCGTCCTCAGGAACTGGCAAAGGCAAACATCCACCTGCGCGTGAATACGCTCCCTTTTTATACTCTTCTGTACGGAGCGCATTCAGCTCCTGCTTCTTTTGATACCGGGATTCCTCACTATTTTCAGCATCAAAGTATCCATTGGCGTTTACTCTGGTCATATCATACATAGTAGAAGCAATCGTTGCCTTGATTCTTGTATCAAGTGCAGCTGCATTCAATGCCATACCACCCCATCCACAGATACCGATAATACCGATTTTGTCAGCATTCACATTATCCTGTACAGATAGAAAATCCACAGCAGCCATAAAGTCTTCCGTATTGATATCCGGTGATGCCATATATCTTGGCATTCCGCCGCTTTCCCCTGTAAAGGATGGGTCAAACGCAACTGTAAGATATCCCCGCTTTGCCATTGCCTGCGCATAAAGTCCTGAGCACTGCTCTTTCACTGCCCCAAATGGTCCGCTAACCGCAATCGCAGGTAATTTGCTATCTGCATTCTTTGGTATATACATATCCGCTGCCAGAGTAATACCGTACCTATTGATAAAGGTAACCTTTCTGTGTTCTACCTTGTCGCTCTTAGGAAATGTCTTATCCCACTTTGTTACCAGCTTAAGTTCTTCTGTTTTCATCATAAATGATTCCTCCCATTTTCTATTATTTTCTTGTATTTAAAAGTAAAATAACTTATAATGGTTACATTGTAATACCTAAACCTAACTTTAGGTCAATACTTTTTATTTTTGAAAGGATCTATTTCTATGTACACAATAGGACAAGTAGCACAGATGTTTCATCTTCCCATTTCAACTTTAAGATACTATGACAAAGAAGGACTTTTTCCTAATCTGGAACGGAAGGGCAATATCAGACAATTCAGTGATACAGAAATCGAAGCAATCCGAGTTATCGAATGCCTGAAAAAATCCGGACTGGAAATCAAGGACATAAAACAGTTTTTCGCATGGGTATCCGAAGGAAGCTCAACCTATGCAAACAGAAAAGAACTTTTTGAAATCCGTAAGACAGCTGTTGAAGAAGAGTTAAAAGTTCTTGAAAAAACTCTTGCGATGCTTAATTTCAAATGCTGGTATTACCAGAAAGCTCTTGATGATGGAAATGAAGATGAAATCAATGAGATGATACCCAACAAACTTCCTGCTGGAATCCAAGAATTATATGATAAGGCTCACAGCTAAAATAAAACTGCTGTTGATAAGTCATGACCACCCGCTTATGAACTGAACCCGAAATATTGGACAGTTTATAATCAGGGTTAGGCAACTTTTAAGGATTGTTTCCTGTAATTCACAGGGCTCAGTCCTTTTAGTTTTCCCTTGATTCTCCTATGGTTGTAATAATCTATATAGCTTTCCAATTCCTTTATAAATTCTTCTATGCTTGCAAACTCTTCGCCATAGAACATTTCCGACTTGAGCAGGCCAAAAAAGTTCTCCATGATTGAATTGTCAAGACAGTTCCCTTTCCTCGACATGCTCTGCCGGATTCCTTTATTCTTAATCCTTCATGCGGTAACACCAGCCCTGGTCCGAATGAAAGATTAGGTTTGTTCCATCAGGAATTTTCCGGAACGCTTCTTCCAGCATGTCCGTAATCATTTTGTAATTCGGGCTTAAAGAAATGCTGTAGGCAATGATTTCACTGTTATACATATCCAGAATTGGCGACAGGTAGACCTTCCTGCCAAGCAACGCAAATTCGGTTACATCTGTCGTCCACTTCTGATTGGGTTTCCCGGCATGGAAGTCCCTTTTTATGATATTCTCCACTGCCTTGTTTATTTCCCCGCGGAAGGAACTGTATTTTTTCTGCCTTATCTTGCAGTGCAGGCCCATTTCATTCATCAGTTTCAATACTGTTTTATGGTTCAGGCAGATTCCTCAGTTCCTCAGTTCCATTGTTATCCTGCGGTAGCCATACCTTCCCTTGTTCTGTCCAAACACTTCTTTTATCATTTCTTTGTGTTCTGCATCCCTGTCTTCTTTCTGGGACGACTGCAATACATAGTAAAAAAGGCAGGATACATTCCTTTTTATGGGAACATATCCTGCCTAATGTTTTGTCTATATTTTTCTGTTATCACAAATCTTTCCAAAGAAAAACTCCCCAGATAAACTGGAGAGCCTCCAGAAGCTATACCTTACGGTCCTACGGCTTCGTTTAAACATTTATAAAGTACCCACTGTATCTTGATTACTCAAGTGCGGGACTTAATCATATTTTGTTTTTATTCTTCTGCCTGTTCTAAAACCATCTGTTCAACTGCATTGCTAACATAAAAACCGTTTTGTCTCATTTTCGACAAAAGCGGACATACTTCTTTTATGATTCCTTGCCTTTTTGCCTTTACTAAAACACCTAATGTTCCAGTAACAGATAAGCCTAAATACTTAGCAGTCTTTTTTGCTGCATTATCATCCAATATCACCAAGTCTGCTTTTCGCTCTTGTGCAAGAATCATCACCTCTACTTCTCCATCGTGAAGTTTTGCCTTATACATTTTCTTCTCACTATGATCCTTGATTTGTTCTACACGAATCCAATCTCCTGCCGACTGAATCTGAACACACGCAGAATCCTCTTTTGCAGTTACTTCCGTGTATACTGCAGATGGAATTACAATTTCCTCATACAGTTCTTTTAGGATATTCAACTTTCCAATCCCACAAAGAACAATCAATGGTGTTGAATTGATAATTACTTTACGCATGCTCCAATTCCTCCAAAAATTCTTCCTTGTCATCAAACTGGAAGATGGAAATCTCATTCTGCCCTAAATATTTTATAAACTCTTCTTCTGTCATCCCAGCAATTTGCGAACAGTATCCTATAGATACTCCATTTTGTTTATAAAATCCTAATGCTACATATCTTCTTGCAAACTGATTCGCTTGTTCTCTGTTCATTTTTGTATCGAAAAGGACTTCATCTGGTACACTAAACGCTATCTGGCACATTATCATCCCTCCTACTATTCCATTTCTAAATGTTTCTTTTACATTCACAGTTTACCACATCTGACCGAAATTAGCCACTAAAATATCCGTTTTCATCCTTGAACATACCGCTAGTTTCTATCTGCTTTTCATCTGAAATTCTGTGAAGGCTTTTACCGCTTTCTGCACTCTTCCATTTTTCATATCTCGATATCCTGCGTCCAGCTTCTGATGGATCTCTTCCACAGTCATGAGATCGGCATTGATAGCACCGTTCATTTTCTGCATTCCGTCTGAACCCATGCACTTTGTTTGTTCTTTCTGATTAATCAAACATAGAAAACCTCCTTTAAAATGTATTTGAAAAGTATAAGTACTTTTCATAAACACATCTTAAAAGAGGTATCTTATCTTACACAATATATTTGTACTACTATATATAGTGGTGGCTCTTAAGCTTTAGAATACACTGAATTGAGGTGGCTCTCAGGCTTCAAATTGACGGCTCTCAAGCTTTAAAATAATCAGTGAGTCCGATAGTATCCTTTTTCATATTGTTTTCGCTTATTTTCTCTATTCATGAATTTTGATCCTCCTAAAAGTTATGGTAATATTCCTTTTGGGAGGTTTGTCAGAGACTAAATTTATGCAAACCTCCCGGTTAGCATACAATCTCCGCTAAAAGTGTTTTCTTCATAAATGTCCTCCAAAATTTTATTAGTACAGCTATTGCTGAACTTTGCTAAAATCAATTCCTTCTGTTTTTCATGACGTATTTGTCAAAAGCATTCAAATGTGTTTCCGAAGATTGATGAGACTAAATACATCCTCCACGGTTTCTTCATTCCGCACATCCAGCATCAACCACTTCTGTCCATTTCCGATCTTTGTGCTGTTGAATACCGTTTGCACATAGTCGGAGCATAGCGGCATAAGGAGTTCTGCCTCTGTAAGCTCATGACTTCCTATAACCACGAGGGCGATAAAATAGCCTTCCATCGGATAGAGCGTACAAAGGGACTTCCCACTCTTTTTGTACTTAATGTTCCAGCCAGCCTGCATGGAACAGCGACTGTGTTCCATGCAGGGTTTGACCTGATAGGCAGACTGGATACGCTCATTAAAGTCCGCCCATAATGGGCTGCCGATATATTCTGTGACCTGCTCCCACGTTGGCGGCATTACATTCGAATAGAGCATATTCCAATCCATCCGAAATTTCCCCCTTAGACCTTACTATCCAGCGGCAAAGGCTTGACCCAAATTTCCATGTAGGCCATGTCCTCCGCATTCCGGTAATACTTCTCCGCAGAGAAGGGCTCCGTGATCAGGCTGTGATGCGGCAGCCATGTGCTGAAAAGATATTTGATGGCCTGATTCAGAGCAACTGTCACCAAGTCCTCAAATTTTTCTGCTTCAATTTTACAAACGATGTACTCACCTGCCAGAAGTTCCTTCTGCATAAAGCCATCCTGCAATTGGTCTGGAACATTTTTGACAAGACCACCCGCGAAATAGGTGAAATGACTCTGTGCAGAACTTTCCGTATGGGACATCCCCATTTCCACGCTGGCCTCCAGATTCGTTTCAATTGAAACTTTCTCCGCACGATAGCGTTTCCAAAGCTGCCCCGGTGCGTCTACGCCTGCACTTTCACCAACCGGAATCTGTTCAGAAATGTGAACTGCCGTCTCCAAGCCAAGGTAGATTTCCGACTTCTCCAATATCTGTCGCTGGATTTCTAAAACGATATCTCCTACCACCAGCGGAACTCCTTCATCTACCAGAGCATAATTCATGGAAACCTCGGGTTTGTCAAATGTGTTGAGCATTGGTAAGTCCTTCCTGTAGTCTTCGGGTGTAATTCCATATATTTCCTTGAAAGCCCGTGTAAAGTTCGCGTGGCTGGAAAAGCCGTAGTCCAAAGCGACATCAAGGATTCTCTGATTGGACTCGCCCAAACTCTCGATCACCTTTGCCAAACGGCGAAGTTTCACATATTCTTGAACCGGTTTATTTACCAGTCGCTTGAACAAGCGCTGGAAATAGAAAGTGGACAGGCCGACGGCGCTCGCCAGTGCTTCCGTCGAGATTTCCTCTGTCAGGTGTTCCTCGATATAGGTCAAGGACTGTTCGATTGCTTCCCATGAGTGCATAGCAACACCTCCTGATTGATGTTCATAGTTACGAGTAAAATGTTATTTGGCTCATTCCTATGACACTCACATCATACCACATTATTTTTGGCGGGTCTTTTCACACAATGCCCTTTTGATATGTGGCACTGTTTGAAATGGCCTTCGACCATGGGTATATTGCCGTACATTGCACATATAGTCAAGTTGAATATCATTCCAATTTTTTCATTACAGAAAGAGAGAAATATTGCTCGACTTTTGATTTTCCTGTAAATACCCAAAGTCAAAGATTGGGATACCAGCGGAGTAACTCAGACAGTCCCTCGGATTCCAGCTTTCTGACCACATAGCTTAACCATTCTTCCGGTGTAGGCATATCCCCTGCATGGGGGATTTTCTCCCATTGTGCCCGTCGTATGGGGTCTGGGTCATTCATCCCCGATTTTATGCGGGCTGAAATAATCGACCTCATTTCCTCCACTGTAATATTCCTGTCTCTCGCCAGCTTCTCAAAAAATGTTCTATACTCCGGCATATGTCTGCCTCCTTTCGTTTCATACGAGTAGTATGCCATATCTGAGGCATAATATAAACGGTTTTATGCCCACGAAAGGATATAGTTTATCTACCAATCAAGACTATTATAACACCACACGAGGACTTAAAATAGACATAAAGAAAGGCGGACTATAAAAATGGATGTACAGAAACGAATCAAAGCCCTGATGGAATTGAGAGGCTGGACAGACTACCGGCTGGCGAAGGAAGCCGGTCTTTCCCATTCCACAGTTACAAATATATTCAACCGCAGCAATGCTCCAACTTTACCGACCCTAGAGGCTGTATGCAGGACATTTGGCATTACGCTGTCTCAGTTCTTTGAGGATTTTGAAGACAATGAGACGCTGCAGGAACAGAGGCTGCTATTTTCAAAATGGAGCACCTTTACCCCAGAGCAGAGAAAAATCTTGCTTGACCTTATGGATATCATAAAATGATGGAAAGCCGCAGTCGCTCCATAGAATGGAGTCTGCGGTTTTTGATTTTATATTATAGTGATGCCCTACAATGTCCATCTTGCCAACTCAACCCTCCTATAACAATCCTATCTTCACAACCTACCCAATATCCAACCTGTCAACTCAACCTTACGCTAATTTTTTCTGTAGACCAGTTTCCAAAGAATATAAAATGTCAAGACCTAATGTACAAAAAATATTATATAAAAATGTACAAT
>CAJUFN010000010.1 GCA_910585545.1 uncultured Lachnospiraceae bacterium | reverse complement strand
TCCCAATTCAGAATCAACCTTTGGCTAATTCATCCTTGTCTTTACTGTTTTTTTAGGATACCAATCTCTCGATTGGTTCGCTCTGAAATTTTCTCTTTGTAAGATTCAAGTCCACTTTCGAATTTCTTCTTTTGCTTCCTTGTTCTCACAGAAATTTTCAGGGTTGTTGTCTATTATTTAATTGTCAAGTTTCTGTTCTGCTTCGTTTTTACTCTGTGAAGCTTTTATATTATATCTCACTGCTGTATAGCTTGTCAAGAACTTTTTTTCTTTATTTTTTTAGTTCTTTTGCCATGTCTTTCAGACAGCTTTGTTATAATACCAAGTTTCTTTCGTGTTGTCAACACTTTTTTTCAAGAAACTTTTGCTCATTTTATTGAGCAAACGGAGAAGGAGGGATTTGAACCCTCGCACCGCTATTAACGATCTACTCCCTTTCCAGGGGAGCCCCTTCAGCCACTTGGGTACTTCTCCAAAGCCTGTTCTTTTGCGTAAGAAAACCACCTGACAAAAAATGGTGGCTTTCGAACGGAGAGGGTGGGATTCGAACCCACGCGCCCTTTCGGACAAACGGTTTTCAAGACCGCCTCGTTATGACCACTTCGATACCTCTCCAAGCTATTTAGTTGTGTCGCAATCACGACAAGATGTATTCTAGCATACCTTATTTTATTCGTCAATACCTTTTCCTATCTTTTTTTCAAAAAAATACGGGCAATTTCCATATCTTCCGGCGTAGTTATTTTTATATTTTCATAGGAACCCTCAACCAACTTTATTTTAGTACCCAAAACCTGTTCAACAACTGTCGCATCATCTGTCACTTTAATATAGGATTGCCTCATCAACTCAGAATATGCACGAGTAATCAAAGAACGCTCAAACACCTGCGGCGTCTGTACCATCCAGATAAAACTCCGGTCTGGCGTTGACTGAACACAGCCTTCTTCATCTGCAATTTTAATGGTATCTTTAACCGGCATGGCGGCTACGCATGCTTTGGTCTTTTGTACAGTTTCATATACCCTTGTAAGAATTGCTTCCTCCACAAACGGTCTTGCTCCGTCGTGAATAAAAATATAGTGCTCCTTCTCCCAATCTGCTTCTTTCTCTATATAAAGGAGTGCATTCCACACGGATAAATAGCGCTCTGCTCCGCCTGCGATCACCGCTTTTACTTTTCGAAAATCATATTTTTTTACAATTTCATCACTGCAATAATCAATCTGATCTTCCGATGTTACAAGAATCATATCATCAATGATCGCAGAATCTTCAAATACTTTCAATGCATAATATAAAACCGGATGTCCTTCCACTTCCAGATATTGTTTGGGTTCTTTGGTTCCCATCCGTTTCCCCTGACCTGCTGCCAGAATAATTGCCGTACAATGCTTTTTCATAATTACCGCTCTCCCAGTTTCAGATTTGGTACTGCATTTAGATCCCATCCATGTCTCGTCCCGCTTAGGTACTCATAATATGCTGCCACTCCGATCATTGCCGCATTGTCTGTACAAAAAATAGGAGACGGATGATAAAATTCTATTCCGTTTTCTTCGCACGCTTCCCGCATCGCTTCTCTTAATGTCCCATTAGAAGCCACACCTCCTGCGATTGCAAATTTATTCAATCCATATTCTTTCACTGCATGCATTGCATTACCTGCAAGCACATCGATGACTGCTTTTTGAAATGATGCCGCAATATCTGCTTCCACGTAAGTCTCGCCTTTCATCTGGCATCCGTTAATATAATTGAGCACCGCAGACTTCACGCCGCTAAAGCTAAAGTCATACTGAAACCCTTCAATTTTGGCACGCGGAAACGCAATTGCTTCAGGATTCCCCTCTTTTGATAAATTTTCAATCTTTGGTCCGCCCGGATAACCAAGCCCGATTGCACGTGCCACCTTGTCAAACGCTTCCCCTGCCGCGTCATCTCTTGTCCTTCCAATGATTTCATACGTTCCATAATCCTTCACGCAGACAAGATGTGTATGACCGCCAGATACGACCAGACAGATAAACGGCGGTTCCAACTCTTTATTCTCTATAAAATTGGCCAAAATATGTCCTTCGATATGATGCACACCTACCAGCGGAAGATTTTTTGCATAGGCAATCGCTTTTGCTTCTGCAACTCCAACCAGCAAGGCTCCCACAAGGCCCGGACCATACGTTACTCCAATCGCATCTATATCATCCAACGTCATCTTAGCATCAGAAAGCGCCTCTTCGATCACCTGATTGATTTTTTCAATATGTTTTCTCGACGCTATCTCCGGAACCACACCACCGTATAATTTGTGAAGTTCAATTTGAGAAGAAATCACATTAGATAATACTTCTCTTCCATTTTTTACGACTGCCGCCGCCGTCTCATCACAGGAACTTTCAATTGCAAGTATGAAAATATCTTTTTGTTCACTCATAATATCCCTCGTCTTCTAATCTTCAAATCCAAGTTCTTTCGTTCGCTTATCCTTCGCCGCAACGGTGCATGGAAATATTTTACGCACTTCTTCAATATATTCTTCCGGATATGCAAGTGACGGACTATAATGCGTCAGCCACATCTCCTTCACTTCAGCTTTCTTCGCAAGCTCTGCCGCCTCGTAAAAAGTCATATGTTTATACTCTACGGCTTTGCCCTGCTTATCTTTGTCACCATACATACCTTCACATATAAACAAATCCGAATCCTTTGCGTTCTCAAGAATGCTCTTCGTCGGTCTGGTATCCGTTGTATAAGTAAGTTTCAGTCCTTTTCTAGGCGCACCAAGCACCATGTCCGGAGTAAATACCTTTCCTTCCAGTTCAACCGTCTCGCCCTTTTGCAAAAATCTCCAGTATTGTTTTGGAATTTCATGTGCCTCGGCGCGTGCCACATCGAATTTACCTGCACGGTCGATTTCCATTGTATAACCATAGCATAGCACGTTGTGATTTACCCGAAATGCTTTTAGCCGGTAGCCATTCATCTCGAATGTCTGCTCCGGCTCTGTAATTTCTTTATATATGATTGGAAACGGAAGTTCCGGCGCGATAATGCGAAGTGCATTCACAACACGCTCCAGCCCTTTTGGTCCGATTAATGTAAGCGGCTCTTTCCGGTCTGCATTGCCCATCGTCAAAAGCAGCCCCGGGAGACCGCTGATATGGTCTCCATGATAATGGGTAAAACAAATTACATCAATCGGTTTAAAACTCCAGCCTTTTTCTTTGATTGCAACCTGAGTCCCCTCACCGCAGTCAATCAAAAGACTGCTCCCATTAAATCTCGTCATCAATGCTGTCAGCCAGCGGTAGGGTAAAGGCATCATACCTCCTGTCCCTAATAAACATACGTCTAACATGAATTTCTCCTTCTACCCCAGGCGCTCCTCATCAAGACTCTTTTTCTACCGGAATCGAGAACGAACCGATAAGTTCGTCATAGCATGCTTCGCACAAATCAAATGCATGCACTTCATTATCTTTCCCGGAAAAATAGCCCCATCTTTTTTCCACATGGAGTACGTCTTCTTCAAACAAATTTCCATTTTTTGGAATTTCTTTTCCACATTTATTACAAAATACTTTTTTTACTTCTTTTGTTTCTTTCATTCCATACTGGCGCATACAATTCCTCCTGTGAACTTTTACATTCTCTTTTGTCTGTTACGCCTCTATTATATCGCCCGGCAAATGCATTGCCTACTGGGAAGTAGTGGTTCCGTTTCTAGATTTTACAGAACCCTATAACTCATCAGCACAGCATCTTCTCTAGGTGTATCATAATAATTCCTTCGTATACCATCCTCGAGGAACCCCTGTGTTTCATAAAACGCCCTCGCAGGCAGATTGCTTTCTCGTACATCCAAAAGAATTCTGCTACCCATTGTTTTTCTTGCCTTTTCTATAAGATACTGTATCAAGGCGCTTCCTACGCCCATTCTTCTCTGTGCCTGATCCGTGGCAATTCTGGCAATCTCAGTTTCGTCCAAGACAGTATATACAATACAATATCCCGCAACGCCAAGCTTTGTTAGTGCAACCAGAATAGATGCTTGTTTTTGCCCATAAGTCTCTTCTAATGCCCTAAGGCTCCACGCATCCGAAAAATTTTGCTCCTCCAGCGCGGCAATTACTTCCAACTCTTCTTTTTTTGCCTCGCGAACTAGCATCCCTTTGCCGCCTTTTCACGTTCCGCACGTTCTCTTTCTGCCTGCGACAAGCGAAGATAATCCGGACGATGCTCTGCTGCCGTCTCTGTCAGGCCTTTCTTATAATAGGAAACTCCCAATGTCCCGACTGCCGCCGCTCTCTGACGGTTCATATGTGCAGGCGCAAATATATGATCTACTTTCAGAAATTCTTCCAAATACGCTCTTTGTACCGGTACCGCATCTCCTAAAAATACAACCGGCTCACCTTTTACATTTAGTTTTTCCACAAGCTCATCGATTCCAACTGCCATCTGCCCTTCCACCGTCCAAAACGTAGTCTCAAAACGATAAATCCCGGTATAAACCTGGTTTCTTCTGGCGTCCATGATCGGACATATAAGCCGGCTTGTTCCGAACAAATTGTATGCAAGTGCATCCACGGTCGGTATATGGATCAAAGGTTTTCCCAAAGCCATCCCAAGCCCCTTCGCGGTTGCTGCTCCGATGCGAAGTCCTGTAAAAGAGCCAGGTCCTCCGGATGTCGCGATTGCATCTATCGTATTCAAATCAAGTTCTGTCATCTTCACGATTTCATCCAACATTGGGAGCAATGTCTGTGAATGCGTCTTTTTATAATTTACGGTATATTCCGCGATTGTCTGTTCATCTTCTACAACAGCTACCGTTGCTACGAGACCGGAGCTGTCCAGTGCTAATATGCGCATATATGCACATCCTTTCTTTTTACGATGTCCCAAACATAAGTATACAAAACTTCTTATTGCTCTTCAATCGTAATTTTCCGATAATCAAATCCTTCTTCCAGATTTTTTTCGATTACAATCTGTGTATAATGTTCCGGCAAAATCTCCTCGATCAAATTCGCCCATTCAATCAAAGATACCCCTTCTCCATAAAAGTAATCCTCATAACCGATTTCTTCCATTTCTTCAATATCGCCAATGCGATATACATCGAAATGATAAAACGGCATACGTCCCTCTTCATACACTTGAACAATGGTAAACGTTGGGCTGCTGATTGGCTCATCGATTGCAAGTCCCTTTGCCATCCCTTGTGTAAAGACCGTTTTCCCCACTCCCAAATCGCCGATCAGCGTAAAGACCGTACCCGGCTTTACTTCTCTTCCAATACGTTCTCCTAATTCAAATGTCTCTCTTGCACTTTTCGTTTCTATAATCATGCTTCTCTCCAATTTGCATTTATCGCACATGGCGAATCTTCACCTTCGCCGGAGGCATATGGGTAGAAATCATTTTCAACACTGCCTCATACTGCTCTCCCAGACATTCTTTTGGGAAAATCAGCGCGCGTACTCTCGTCACATAGATAATAATACTCTTACTCGTTGCTGTCGCCTTAGTAAACTCACCCCACGGATTCATCATCTTCTCATCTTCCTGAGAAACTTCGATTCCTTTTTCGCCCATCTCGTAATGAAGCGGTTTTTGGAACATCGGGGTCTTTTCTACCTGCCTTTTTGCCTTAATCTTCAAATTCACCGGTGTGAAAATCCAAAAGAAAAAGGTAAAAAACAGAAAAATCATCCCTGCTCTTTGATCGCCTCCGCTAAACGCACGTATGCCAAATAATAAAGTTGCAAAACCAAATACGACTCCAAATATCCCGCTCAAACTAGAATATGTATGGTAAAGAAAGAAGTCAAGCATTGCTTTCTCTGTCATTTTCACATCAAAACTTATCGTTCCCATATCCAACTCTCCTTCCCTAGATTCCGCGCATTGTAAGCTGAATACGCTTTTTCTTTAAATCTACGCTCATCACTTTTACATCCACAATATCTCCTACGCTCACCGCTTCTAGAGGATGCTTGATAAAACGGTCTGTGATCTGAGAGATATGCACGAGCCCATCCTGATGCACTCCGATATCAACAAAAACGCCAAAATCAATCACATTACGTACGGTCCCTTTTAATACCATCCCCTCTGTCAGGTCTTTCATCTCCAGCACATCTGTGCGAAGAATCGGTTTTGGCATTTCGTCTCGAGGATCTCGTCCCGGTTTTTCCAATTCTTTGACAATATCCCGAAGCGTAAGTTCTCCAACGCCAAGTTCTTCCGCCAGCTTTTTGTAATCTTTTATCTTTCTGGAAAGTCCGTTCAAATTTCCCTTTGTGATATCTTCTTTGGTGAATCCGCATATTCCTAGCAACTCTTCTGCGGCCTTATAAGACTCCGGATGTACGCTCGTGCCGTCCAGCGGCTCTTTTCCACCCGCTATACGCATAAAGCCAGCACATTGCTCATAAGCTTTCGGACCTAATTTCGAAACTTTTAAGAGCTGTTTTCTATCTTTGAATCTTCCGTTTTCCTCACGGTATATTACAATATTTTTTGCAATGGCGCTGGAAATGCCGGAAATATAAGCCAATAATGGCGCTGACGCCGTATTCAAATCCACGCCAACCTTATTCACACAATCTTCCACAACACCGGATAAAGCCTCGTTTAATTTTTTCTGATTCATGTCATGCTGATACTGACCAACCCCAATGGATTTCGGGTCTATTTTCACAAGTTCCGCCAGAGGGTCTTGCAGCCTGCGCGCAATCGATGCGGCGCTTCGCTGTCCCACATCAAAATTCGGAAACTCTTCTGTTGCAAGCTTACTCGCAGAGTATACAGATGCACCGGCTTCATTTACAATAATGTATTGCACATTCTGCGGAATCTCTTTTAATAATTCCACGATGATCATTTCAGATTCTCTGGAAGCAGTTCCATTGCCCACAGAAATCAATGTGATATCATATTTTTCAATTAACTTCTTCAACGTATCCTTTGCTGCTGCAATCTTTTGCGGTGTTGTCGGCGCGGTCGGATAAATCACCGTTGTATCCAGCACCTTCCCTGTTGCATCTACTACCGCAAGCTTGCACCCCGTACGAAATGCCGGGTCCCAGCCAAGCACGATCTGACCTACGATTGGCGGCTGCATCAAAAGCTGTTCTAAGTTCTTTCCAAACACACCGATTGCTCCGTCTTCAGCTTTTTCCGTCAAATCATTGCGAATCTCTCGTTCGATCGCCGGGGCAATCAATCGCTTATAGCTATCTTCCATTGCCGCTTTGATGATTGGCGTAGTAATCGGATTCTCGGCTGTTATGATTTTCTTTTCCAAATATCTTAAAATCTGTTCCTCAGGCGCCTCTAGCCTCACAACCAGAAACTTTTCTTTCTCACCACGGTTCAACGCCAGGACTCTGTGTCCTGCAAGCTTGGAAACCGGCTCTTCAAACTCATAGTACATCTCGTAAACTGACTGCGCTTGTGCATCCTTCGCTGTCGAAAGGATTTTTCCTTGCTTCATCGTGATATTGCGGATGTAAGTTCGATAATCTGCTTCATCTGAAATGCATTCTGCAATGATATCCTGCGCTCCTGCAATCGCTTCTTCTACCGTTGCTACTCCTTTTTCCTGAGAAAGATATGCTTCCGCGCTCTTCCCCAATGGCTGCGTTGTCTTTTGCAGCATGATCAGTACTGCCAATGGCTCCAGACCTTTTTCTTTTGCAACCGTCGCCCTTGTCCTTCGCTTCGGACGATACGGACGATACAAATCATCTACCGCAACCTGCGTCTGGGCAGCTAAAATCTGCGCCTTTAATTCCGGCGTAAGCTTACCTTGCTCTTCAATCGAAGAAAGTACTTGCTGTTTTTTCTCCTCTAAATTCCTAAGATATACCAGTCTCTCATGAAGTTTACGAAGCTGTTCATCATTTAATGCACCCGTCACTTCTTTTCTATATCTGGAAATGAACGGAATCGTATTCCCTTCATCAATCAACTTCACTGCAGCTTCCACTTGCCACTGCTTCACTCCCAGTTCTTCTGTTAATTTCAAATTAATATCCATGTAATGTTCCCTTCCTGATTCTGAGACGATTTCATTATGAAACCCATACGATACGTATTCCTACTAATCGTTGCCATTTATTATAATGGAAATTGGAAATAAGTGCAAATAAAAAAGCAAGGCGACCCGAAACAGAGTTTGCTCTGTTTTTATTGTCTTTTCTATCCTGCTATGCTATAATTCTAAAGAGGTACACACTTTATGAAATATAAATTCATCTGATAAATGAGGAGTTTAACATGAGCAAACAGCTACTGACGGAAGAATTGTCCAAACAACAGTTGAAATCACGTGAGACAAAAGAGCGTATTTTCCAGGCTGCAAGACGTATTCTGCAAAAAAGCAGTTATGAAAATCTCTCTATCAAAAACATATGCGAAGAAGCTGGTGTATCAAACGGAAGTTTTTATCATCATTTCAAGACCAAAGATGATTTGCTTTCTTACTATATCGAGGACCAGCCAAGTATTAATCCGGATCTTCTTGATATTCCCAGCAACGCCGAAGAAACCAAGACAGCAATCATTCATGTATATCTGAATTATGTAAAATACTGCAAGGAGTTAGGTGTAGAATTCATGAGCGGATACTATACACCCAAAAATCAATCCTTGAATCCCGCAATCCGCACGGAACGTCCCTATCCAATCGTCACCGTACGTTCCTATCTTGAAAAAGCAATGATTGCCAAGGCTTTGCCAAGAACTTTGAATCTAGATGAAATCACGACGGATATCCGCATGATTGTCATCGGAAATGTATTCGAATGGTGCTTAAGAAACGGCGACGCAGACTTTGAAGGGAATATGCGCCGTTCCCTGTCCCATTACCTGGACGGAGCGCTGGAAATATAAATCTTATAATATATTTTGCAATGATAGTAACCCCACGCAATCGGCGTGGGGTTACTCTTTTCAATCTCATATTTACAACACTGCGATAAATCTGCGGAATGCTTCTCTTCCTTCTTCTGTACATTTATATACGCCTGCATCTTCGAGCACTCCTACGAATACTTTTCCAATTTCAGCTTTTAAGATGTCCATTACATTTTCTTCGGTCACATTATCATATGCATTCAGGAAACTTTCTGCCCATACAGCGTGTTTCTCGATTTTTTCATTGCTTCTTATATCTTTCTTATTCACAATGTAATCTGCAAGGATTTCCATCTCTTCTTTCAGTCTTGCCGGAAGTACTGCGAGTCCCATAACCTCAATAAGACCAATGTTTTCTTTCTTGATGTTGTGGTATTGCGCATGTGGATGGTATAAGCCAAGCGGATGTTCTTCTGTTGTGATATTGTTACGAAGCGTAAGGTCTAATTCGTAAAGATCGCCTTTCTTTCTTGCAATCGGAGTAATCGTATTATGTGGTTCTCCGTCTGTATTCGCAAAAATAAATGCCGCTTCGTCTGTATAGTCTCTCCACTTCTCAAGAATATGCGTTGCCAGCTCTATCACACGTTTTTCGTCTTTATTTCTAAGGCGAATCACGGATAACGGCCATTTTACGATCCCTGCTTCCACATCTTCGTATCCGGCTACCGTAAATGTCTCTTCTATTGGCGCCTCTGCCATCGCAAATGTATAATGTCCTCCCTGGAAATGGTCATGACTTAAGATAGAACCGCCGACAATTGGCAAGTCTGCATTGGATCCAAGGAAATAATGTGGGAACGCTTTTACAAAATCAAACAATTTTACAAATGCACTTCGATCAATTTTCATTGGTGTATGTTCCCCATTAAATACGATACAATGCTCATTGTAATATACATATGGAGAATACTGGAATCCCCATCTTGTATCATTCACCGTGATTGGAATAATTCTGTGATTTTCACGAGCAGGATGATTTAATCTTCCTGCATACCCTTCATTTTCTACGCAAAGCTGACATTTCGGATATGCGCTTGACTTTGCATTCTTTGCCGCTGCGATTGCCTTTGGGTCTTTCTCCGGCTTAGACAAATTGATCGTAATATCAATCTCCCCATATTCGCTTGGCACTTTCCACTTCAAGTCTTTTTTCACACGGTATCTTCTTATGTAATCACTGTCCTGACTTAATTTATAAAAATAATCTGTCGCCTTTTCCGGTGACTCTTCATACAAATCATAGAACTCTTTTTGAACCTGTGCCGGGCGCGGAGTCAGGCAATTCATCATTTTTGTATCAAAGAGATCACGATATCCGATACTGTCTTCGATAATACCGCGGCTACAAGCCTCGTCAAGCAACGCTTTTAATACCTCTTCTAAGTCAATCTCGCCTTCGATTGCAACATCTTCATAATCATCTTCATGGAACATTTCCAGCAAAAGGTTCGTTGCATAAATACGCTCGCATTCTGGCATCAATCCGGTGTCGATACCATACTGTACTAATTTTTTAATGTTTTCTGATAACATCTTTTTCCCTCCTGTTATTGATTTCTTTTATCATCCACTGCAGCTTGCATCTTTGATTCTTCTCTTGCTTATATTACGCTTGCTCCATCACCGATATCTACTACATAGAATTCCGCCTCATGTCCGACTGCTTTCTTATATTCTTCTCCCAGTGTCGCAATAAACGTATCCACAGCATCATTCTTTACGATACTAACAGTGCATCCGCCAAAACCGCCGCCTGTGATACGGGAACCAATAACCCCAGGAATCTTCCATGCGAGATCGACTAAAATATCAATTTCCTCGCAAGAAACTTCGTAATCATCACGAAGAGATACGTGAGATGCATTCATTAACCTTCCGAATTCCTCAATATCATTGTTTTTCAGCGCAGCCACTGCTTTGATCGTACGCTGATTTTCGTATACTGCATGTTTTGCACGTTTCTGTCTGATTTCAGATTTGATCACATCTTTATTTGCTTCATATTGTTCTTCACTCAAATCACCAAGCGTTTCGATATCCAGAACCGTTTTCAATTCTTCTAATGCTTTCTCGCTTTCATTTCTTCTGTCATTATAGGCAGAACTTACAAGACTGTGTTTCACCTTGCTGTTCGTAATTACGATCTTTGCATCTTCCAGTTCAATCTTCGCATATTCATAATTCAAATTGCTTGTATCGAGGAAAATCGCACAATCTTTTTTACCCATTGCGCTGGCAAACTGATCCATGATTCCACAGTTCATACCATTAAAATTATTTTCAGAATACTGACCGATAAGTGCAATGTCTGTCATAGACACATCAAATCCAAACATATCTTTTAAAATCGTTCCTGTCAGCACTTCTAATGATGCAGATGAGGATAAACCAGAACCATTTGGAATATTTCCGTAAAGTACAACATCAAGTCCGTATGGAAGTTTGAACCCACGCTTTTCAAATGCCCACATAACTCCCTTCGGGTAATTTGTCCATCCTGCTTTCTCAGATGGTATCAGATCATCAAGACTCGTCTCAATCACCCCAAGTTTTTCAAAATTCATAGAATACAGACGGATATTTTTATCCTCGCGCACTCTTGCTGCCGCATATGTACCAATGGTCAATGCACATGGAAATACATGTCCTCCATTATAGTCTGTGTGTTCGCCAATCAGATTCACACGTCCCGGTGCAAAATAGGCGCGGATATCACCCTCTGCCCCAAATAATTTCTGAAATTCTGTCAATACTTTTTGTTTCATATTCCGTATCCTCCTATCATATATTTTCATCCAAGAATATTCTCTTAATTTAACATTATTCCTTATAATATTGTATATTCTTTTGTCACATTCGTCAACAATTATGGTATACTTAAACAAGTTAAAAATGCTCGCCGCTAATTATAATTTTTATTGAAAGGAGTTCCTGTTTTGTCTCTTATTTCATTCATAATAGCTGTCGGAATCATCCTTCTCTATCTGTGGATGATTTCTCCAAATCTCACAAGAAAAAAGCGCATATTAAAAATCAATCGTACGATGTTTGCCCACCGTGGATTTCATACCGGGAGCAGACGCGTACCCGAGAATTCACTGCTTGCATTTGACCGCGCCATACTGCACCGTTATGGTATTGAGCTGGACGTACATCTTACCAAAGATAAAAAGCTTATCGTTTTTCATGACGATACCTTGAATCGGATGTGCGAAAGGACCGGACAGGTCGAAAAAATGACTTATTCTGAACTTCACACATGTGCGCTCCTCGGAAGCAACGAGCGGATTCCTCTGTTAAGCGAAGTCCTGAAGAAGGTGAATGGACGTGTACCTCTCTTAATCGAGCTGAAGCTGCCATACAAGGATATGAGTCTTTGTCCGCTTTTATACGAAGAACTGAAAGGATATCAAGGATTTTACCTGATACAGTCCTTTAATACATTGGGATTATTCTGGTTTCGAAGACATGCTCCACATATCTTACGCGGTCAGCTTTCTTCTAATCTGATACGCGATGACAAGAATAATTCCTATATTTTACGTTTTCTCGTTCAATTTTTACTTGTAAATTTTATCGGACGTCCGGATTTTATCTCTTACAAACATAAGGATACCAAAAATCTGAGTTTCCTTTTAAATCGTTATCTCTTTCGCGTTCCAACTGCAGTATGGACTTTGCGTACGCAAAAAGCGTTAGAGAAGTATAAGCCATTCCATAATATGTATATTTTCGAAAGAACAAATGAAAATTATTAAGATACTATGAAGTTCCTTGTTGCACTCTTACTTTCATGGTATAATCCTCAAGGAAACACGAACAAATTAATTTCATATAAGAATGAAGGGTTTTGTATGAGCAAGCTGATTCAAAAATATAAACATGCATGGGTTTTACTATATATTTTCATTTATTTTCCATGCTTTATCTATTTGGAAAAACATGTAACAACAGATTTTCATGTTATTTATACACCTTTAGATGATAAGATTCCGTTTATTGAATATTTTATTGTTCCTTATATGCTTTGGTTTGCATATATTGCAATTACCGTAATCTATTTCTTTTTTACGAATGTAAAAGAGTTTTACAGGCTAACCGCTTTTCTGATAACCGGGATGACGCTTTTCCTGATTATCAGCGCTGTTTATCCAAACGGCCTTGAGCTTCGCCCGGAAGTCTTTGCCCGCGATAATATTTTTGTCGATATGGTAAAGCAGCTATACCGAACCGATACTCCTACGAATGTTTTGCCAAGCATTCATGTATTTAATTCCATTGGAGCTGCTATCGCAATTATGCAAAGTCAGCGGTTAAAATCCAAAAAATATATTCAATACGGTTCATTAATATTAAGTCTTTTAATCATATTATCAACCATGTTTTTAAAACAACATTCTGTAATTGATGTAATTGCAGCCGGCATTATCGCAACCGTATGTTACTCCTTTATTTACGCAGGAGCGCCAAAAAAACAACCAAAATTCTCTCATCAACCAATTTGAACGACACAAAAAACAAACCGGAGTTTTCACTCCGGTTTGTTTTTTATGTCTTATTTATTCTGACTCAGCTTATCTTACTTCTTTTCTTTTTTTCATGGAAAGAAGAATTCCAAGTGCAGATACTGCCAATAACATCATGCTTGTTGCAACCGGCATTGTGTCAGCTGTCTTCGCTGCTGTTTTTCCAGTGTCTTTACCGCCTGTGCTTGCAACTTTGCCGCCATCAGCTTTACTCTTATCTTTTCCGTCATCTGTGGATGTTACCTTGTCTTCACCTGGTTTTACTGCAAGTTTATCTACGGCCGTATTCAAAGCTGCAACAGCTGCTTTTACTTCGTCTTCAGTTGCATTATCATCATTGAGTACTGCAACTGCGTTTGCATACGCTGCCTTTACTGCGCTTGCTGTCTTAGCCGTATACACACCAAGATCCATTGCTTTCACAGAGTTAACCAAATTTTGAAGTTCATCTTTGTTCGGAATCTTTCTCAAGTTGAAGATTGCCTCACGTAAACTCTCATATGCACTATCTACTTCTTCCTGTACTGCCTCTGCATTATCATATACACCTTGTGCTCCTTCAAGAGCTACTTTAAGTCCGTCCGCAGTAATCTTTGTATACTTCGTAAGGTCATACGCTTGCGCCTTGCCAATGAGTTCCAAAAGTTTATCTTTGTTTACTTCGATGACAACTTTATCTTCCAGACCATCGATTGCATCCTGAAGCTCTATGATCATTGCATCCAGATCTTCCTGAAGCGTATTGGCTTCTTCAATCATTCTTTCTGCCTTAGCAATTGCTGCTTCTAATACTGCCACAGACTCTTCTGTCTTTCCTTCAGTAGAAACCCCTTTTGCAACTGCTACTGCAGTCTGAAGGTCTGTTGTATTTCCTACAAATCCTAAGAGATGTACTCTGCTAAGAAGCACATCATATGCTGCATCTACTTGTGCCTGTGTAGAGGATGGTTCATCATATACTTCCTGAGCTTTTGTTAACGCATCTTCAAATACATTCTTAACCGTCTGTACAACCCACTGATAGTTAGCATCTTCTTTCTGGCTGTTCGCATATTTGATCAATTCAAACAAATCTGTTTTGTCTGCTTGAGCCGGTGTTTCACCATTCTTTACAAGACCCTCTTTCGCGTTTTTGTATGCATCACGAAGTACTGCAATTTCTTTTGGATTCATGCGTTCTTCTTTGTCCGCTGCTATTGCTGCTTCTAAGGCTGCCTTTGCATCTGCAAATACTTTGTAAGAATCTTTTGTATAGTCAGCTTCATTGTAAACGCCTTCATCATTCATAAGCTCTAACTGGGCACGTTCTCTGCAGACTGCTGAATATGCAAGTTCTGCTTCTGCCTGTGCAAGTTTTTCTTCTAAATTCTGAATATCTTTTTCAGATATATTCTCTGAGTCTGCAATCGCGTCTGCAATCTGGTTCATCACTGCATCATAGGATGCATAACTTCTGGAAGAATAAATTTCCACATCATCTTCATACTGTGCTTTTTTATTCTCTAATGCAGCTGCAAGGTTTGCCGTATTTCCTTTTACGATTGCATTTCTATAAGCTGCTTCCAAAGCGCCTGCTGCGGAATCAATTACACTCTGTGTCACGTATTCATTTGCCTGAATCTCTTCTGCAGTAGCTCTTGCCGCTTCTATAGCTGCTTTACT
Organism: uncultured Lachnospiraceae bacterium; assembly: GCA_910585545.1. Classification (GTDB taxonomy): domain Bacteria; phylum Bacillota; class Clostridia; order Lachnospirales; family Lachnospiraceae; genus An181. The sequence goes on along the minus strand of CAJUFN010000010.1, from coordinate 64,770 downwards.
TGCTGCGGTCCAAGCATCATTCATCTCTTTTGCAAGTGCTGCCTCCAAAGCGGATTTATCAACACTTTCTTTTGCTTTCTCAGATGTCTTCATCTCCGCGATCTCAGGGATATCTTCACCCCATTCCACGATAATTTCCAAAATCCGAGCGCCTTCTTCTACTGCAAATTCATTGATTACCTGATTCAGCGTTCCTAATTCTACAGTTTCTTTCTGTCCGTCTTTATAGATCACTGCTGATACTTTTGCATTAGAAACTTTACCATTCTGAATAATGCGAATCGTTCTCTGTGCAATTGCGTTGGAAATACGATATACGAATTTGCTTGCAGATGCACTCGCTTTGTATGTCGTTGTGTAATCGCCATCAAACATATTAGATGGTGTCTTACCTGGTTCTTCCGTCACATCGCCAACCACGTCCTTGTTTGCCTCTGTTGTAACATACGCTCCGCCATTGATCTGAATTTCTCCAAAATCAATCCATCTATGACTGTATGTCTTTAATGGAACTACTCTTAAGTAACGTCCGCTCACATCAAGGCCTGTACGCTCTGCATACATATTACCAGGATTCTGAGTATCGTGCACAAGACCATTTCCATTCTTTGCTACAGTATCATTAGATGTGTTCTCGAAATTGTCATCGCCAACAATAAGTACTTCTGTCCAATCCTCGTCAGCTGCTTCCGGATTATTTGATACTTCGAATTTTGCATAACGTAAGAAGTCTTTACTGTTTTCATTTACATAATAACGAATGGTTTCAAAATCTCTCACCTGACCTAAATCAAATGTGATTGCCATTCCTTCTGTCTGTGGGCCTGTGATAGAGCCGGATGTAGAAAGATTGCCATCGAATACATTTTCTACGTTTCCACCGCCACGCATATCACGTGCGCTGTCATTCATAGAAATATCACTTGTTACGGATTTCGCTGCAATATAATTGTAAGATACTGCAAATGTATTGATTACCACTTGCTGGCTGGCATCACCATCATTATACAATCTCACATAACGTGCATCTTTGTATTTTCCATTTTCTGAAACATCAGACCACTCTACGGTATTCATAGAAGACTGAAGTTTTACGCTGTCATCCTTTGTAACCTCCACATCAACGCCTGTGATCGTCTTAATGTTCTTAAGATCAAGACCTGCATATTCGCCTGGTGCCAGTGTAATTCTTGTCGGCTGTAAAGCAAGATATCCGCCTGCGATATTTGTAAGCAGTGAAGAATCTTCTATGTTTGTATATACGCCGTCTGTCGTTCCTGATTTGACTTCTTCTACAGTAAATTCAGAGAATTTAATCCATTTGTCGCTGCCTTGAAGGTTTCTGACTCTGATATACCTTGCAACAACTCCGCCAAGCTCTATGTCGAGAACATCTTTGCCGCTTGTTACTCCTTGATAATCTGCATATCCGGCAACTGCTGTCCATTTACTTCCATCTACAGATGTCTCAACCGCATAACGTGTGAATTTATCACCATCTCCTGCACCTACTACAATATGAGCACTCTCAAGAACTGCCTCTTTTCCAAGGTCATATCCTACATAAGTATCAAGTTCTCCTGGTTTGTTAAACCATACAAATGTACTGTCATCTCCATCCCACATCTTGCTCTCTGGTCCGGAATAAACTCCCCATGTCGATGGTTTCATTACTGTATAGGTAATCGGCGTTGTATCTATAACAGGTCCGCTGATTGTAATCTCACCAACACGTACCCAAACATCTACACGTTCTTGATTTAATATCTTGATTGCTTTTACATTTGCCACACCGCCAAAATCAATGGTCTGATCTGTTTCACTATTCAGTGTTCCAACGGTTACCCATTCCTCTGAGCCCTCTACCTGATATTGTACATCTGCATTAGTAAATACGTCAGTTGCTCGAGAAGCACCCTGCTGGAATCTGAATTTTCCAACTGTCTTCGGTTCATCGAAGGTAATTGTCATAGACGCTCCTGCATTAATTCCATCTCTTTCTGCATCGCCTTGAACATATGGACCCTTTGCAAGCATGGCTTCTGTAGAAGCATCGCCATCAAAGATATTTGATATTTCACCACTTTGTACGGAAATACCGTCAAATGTCACAGTTCCTGTATATTTTTCTGCTCCTCCCGGTGTTTCCTCTGCTGTTTTTTTCTTATTGATCTGGATTTCACGAACTTCTAACCATGCGTCTCTTGCATTGTCTTCTGTTGCTATAAAGCGAATTCCCAAAGCTTCAAAGCCATTTGGAAGATTTTCTTTCTCTACAACCACTTCCTGCTGCTGGTTTGTTACGCCTACAAATTCATTTTCCATATCGATAAGCTCGATTGGATTCCAGCTTTCTCCGTCTGTTGTATATTCGAGGCGGCCTTTGTCAAAATGGTCTTTTCCGGCGCCAAGTACGAAACGGATATCATTGATCGCAATTTTTTTACTGTATTTCACACCTACATATGTGCCTGCAGTAATCGTATTCGGTGACTTATAAATTGCGCTTGTTCCGTCAGCACCATCAAAAATATTGTCTACGCTTCCGGATGGCTGATCTGTACGGCTTGTAATATATGTTTGAATTACTTTTTCCGGATCTAATGCCAGCTCTGCTTTTGTAGATACATAAGTTGCAATTGTGTTGATAAACGGTACAATATGCTGTACACCAACTTCTGCGATTTCCTGATAATCTACATAGAGAAAATCATGTGTTTTAGAACGATCGAACGCTTCTTTTCCGGCTGTGTTGTAACTAAGTACAGAAGAAATATCGCCTTCGATAGCGCTCTTCACGCCATTCAAATATGCAATCGCTGCCTGTGTCGTATCTTCCCAGCAATCAAGCCAGTAGATAATCTGACCTTTTACTGCTTCGTTTCCGGAATTCTTATATAATCTTGCTGCATCCTGTAAGATTTTGAATTCTTCGATCACTTCGTCTACATCTGCTGCTGTTACTGTTTCATTTTCCAGTTTTTCCTTAAATGGGTTCAGGATTTCTTTTAATTCTACTGATTCCTGCAGTGCTGTAACACGACCGTCCATATTCTGATTGATCATGTGTTTTGACATCTCTCGAAGTGCATCAGATGCTGCTGTCGGAACAGCAGAGTTATGGTCTACAAATGAGAATGAATCATCCCATGCCTTCGCTGCTTCTTCCTCTGTATCCCAAATGTTCCAAGAATATGTCGCATTACCGAAGATAGCAACCTTACTTGCTTCTGACTGCTGCATCGGGTTTAACATGATTCCCTGTATTTTAGACGGATTTACTCCCGGATGAAGGAAGGTACTGTATCCGCCCATAATCAGATGCTTATGTGAATTGTCACTACATGGCCAGTTGATCCACATGAATGGTCCTCTTCCCACATTATTCGTAAATGTAGAAGTGAAATTATCTGTAACTTCTCCCCAGACTCTTCCACCTGTCATAACGATCTGTACATTCTCTGGCGTTTGTTTTAAAATCTGCAGTTCGTTTGAACTTCCATTGCCCATGTAATCGAACGGTACATATGGAAGCGTTGTCTTCATGTCCGGATATTCGGGTTTTACTTCATTTTCCAGCCAGTCCGTCATATCGTTAAGAAGACGAAGACCGTTTTCTCCTCCCGGATTCCAGAAGTCGTCTGCAAGAATCGCAATCTGACGAACTCCAGCATCAATAACCTGTTTGAATTTTGCCTTTAATTTTGCCAGGTCTTCTTCATATGTTTCTCCAAAGCTTAAGTTATTATCTGTATTATAGTAATCCGGAAATGGGTGCAATGCATATGCATAACGGCACTTGGATGCATTCCCTGCCTCTGCAAGCGGTTTGATCTTTGTTTCGATTTCCTCGTCTGTATAAAGTACACCCCATTGCACGCGATGTTTTGGATCGTCCTTAGGCGCATAGAAATATGTATTCAGTTTATAATATCCGCCCCATGTCATTAAGTTTGCACGGTCTTCTGTAGACCATGGATTTCCATAATAACCTTCGATAAATCCACGGCTTACTACATCTGCCCAGTCTTCAACTTTGAAGTTACGAATCGTAAGGCTGTCCATCTGTGCAAAAACGTGATACAAAGTTGTCAATCCGTAGAAACTGGCATCTGTATTCTTTCCAAGAACAGAAATTACGTTGTTATCACTTGAAAGAAAATATGAGTCGTTTTTATCAAACAACGCCTCATCTACCTCATATTCACTTTCAATATAACTGCTGGCATCACCTTCTGCCCCATATACACCAACGTATACATTTGTTTTTCCGTCTACTGCTTCATCAGCAATCTCTACTTCAAGACCTTTTAAGTCTGCAACTTCCTGCATACGGTCTTTCGTAGCCTCATCAATCTCATCATCATAGATGACGTTGATTTCATCGCGAAGGATATAATCACCTTCTTGATACTCCATGGAATGCGGCGTCGGGTATATGAGATATTCATCCGCATTTTTTTCTGTTGCTTTTACTGGCGCCCAATAGCTAGGTATTACCATAGCTATCGCAAGTGCACAAGCAAGCAAGCGTTTCGTTATTTTGTTTTTCATAACTTCCTCCCTTTCTTGTTTTTTTGCATGGTTACTCTATGTGCTTCCACATATATTGATATTATATATGATTTTGCTGTGTTTTGCAAAGAAATATTACCTTTTTTGCATAGAATGCACAACCTTCAGTGTATTTATTGTGTGACTTAATCTATATACAAAAATTTTTCAAAAGATATTAAAAGACTAGCTGAAAAAAGCCTTGTAGGAAATTTGCAATTTGAATCCGTAATCTTATAAAAGCAAAAGAAACATTTTTTAGGGAAAATTTAGTAAGTCACAGATGGTGTATAGGCCGAAAAATATGTTTTTCTTTTTTTAATTACATTCTTTTTATATATTTTATATTTTTTCATTTTTTATTATTGACATATCATTTTATTGCATTTATTATGTGAATAAGCATAATGAGTACGTACTATTTTAATTTTCATGAATTATAATTCGAATTTTTAATTGCCATTTCAAAATATTCAGAAGATATTATTTGCAATTTTTTGTAAATATATATCAATAGAAAGGATGAACTAATTATGAAGAAAAAAATATTATCATTTATTTTGTGTGTAATGATGTTTTGTTTCGCGGCGCTGGCTATGCCGAACACTCTAAAAGCAAAAGCTGCAATGTATCCCCCAAGAGTCTTTGATCAAACATTAGTTCCAGGAGAAATTTCTGGTGCATATCATCCTGCTATGAGAGATACGTTCCTTTCTTATTCTAATACCGATAGTTCTGTAGCGGACATTCAGTACACGGATCCATTTAGTATTTATATCGTAGGAAAGAATCCGGGTACTACTACAATTACTCTCTATGGCGAATTCATGGATACTATCATTAATGTAACTGTCACAGCTCCTAAGCAGGATACAAGTGGATATACTTACGTGAAGGCGATACAATTACAGCCACATTAGAAGAGAAAGCTATTTACACGCAATAAACGCATCTATTGGATTTTTGCCTTAAACGGCGAAAACAATGCGCCCATTATCGAAAAATTGTTTCCTCAAAGCAAACAATTTTAAGAAATATGTATGTTCTGTCAGTAGGTGTATCCTACTGACAGTTTTTATGTGTTGCATTTTTTTCAAAGAATTTTTAATACTCTATCTTACTTATATTTTTCCTGTCCAAGACGAATGTTTATATATTTTGTGTAACTTTCAAATGCTGCCGGTATTGGATATTTCTGTTCAATTTCCTGTGGATGGATAAAAATCATCTCTTCCTTGCATGATTTTTCCAGTTCATCTACGCGAATTGCATATCCCGTCATATGCCACTCGACATGAGAAAAAATGTGTTTTGCATCGGCAAGCTTCTCTACCCGCACCGGCATAAGCCCGATTGCTTTACTATGGGCGATGATTTCTTCTTGTGTAAGATGGCCTACAAGATTGGGCAGTTCATAAAGCCCTGCCAGCAGCCCTTTTTTCGGACGTTTTTTTATGGCTGTTTTTTCTCCGTCTTTAAAGATAAGTACGGTTCTTTTTTCTATTTTCCGCTCTTTGGCTTTTTTCTTTACCGGAATCTTATCGATCATATCTTCCTTTTTAGCCTTGCACAAGTTTCTTGCCGGACAGATTTCACATTTTGGCATACCATTTGGAACGCATATGATTGCTCCAAGTTCTATAAGCCCTTGGTTAAAATCGCTTGCAGCATCTTTGGGAATCACAAGTTCCAGCTGATCTTCGATCCTATCCCTTACAGACTGTTTCATAATGTCTTCTTGGCTTCCGAGGATTCTCGATACAACTCGAAGCACGTTCCCATCAACTGCAGGTTTCGCGATGCCAAATGCAAAAGAGCTAATCGCTCCTGCTGTATAATTACCAATTCCGGTGAGACTTCTAATCTCCTGATATCCCCTCGGAAACGTTCCGCCATGCTGCTCTTCCATCTCTTTTGCTGCTTTTTGCATATTACGGATACGATTATAATATCCAAGCCCTTCCCACAATTTCAGAAGCTTTTCTTCCGGTGCTTCAGCAAGTGCATGGATATCGGGCAATTCTTTTAAGAATCTTTCATAAAATGGTTTTACTGCTTCTACTCTAGTCTGCTGCAGCATAATTTCCGATATCCAGATTTTATACGGATCCTTCGTCTCACGCCATGGAAGCTGCCGTTTATTTTCACGAAACCAGTCTACAATTGGCTCTGATAACTGCTTAAGTGTTTCGTTTTTTAAAACAACTGGTATTTTTTTACGGAGCGTAATAGAATTCTTCTTCACATTACAATCGTATGCAAGTATATTCACACCACTTCTTTTTGCCTTGTCTAATACTTCTGCAAATGCCTGATGCGTGTGATCATTTGGCGTAAAATAACGGATATCTTTCATCTGAATCACAAAAAAAACATATGTCTCATATCCAGCTTCCTTTGCTTTGATAAGCTCTTCCACATGTTTGATGGCTCGCTCGCTTGGTGCGTCAGGAAATTTTGCTGTTTTGTCCTCTTCCAATGTAACACCTTTTACTTCAATAAATGCTTTTTTCTCTCCATCCTCGATATACAAATCAAATCTTGAATTTCCATATGTTTTCTCTGGATAGATTACTGCGTTTTGCGAAAACAAATTTCCTTTTTCAATCCATTCTTTCACAACTTTATTGGGGATCTGTGAGTCCATATTGACCAGATTTTCACCTTTTTTTACTCCAATCAGATCCCATTGCGTTTTTCTTGTTTTTTCTGTAAGCTTCTTATCTTGTGATACTTCTTCAGCCTTTTGAAGATACACTTGCGCCCCTGGAACAAGGAGTTCCCTACAGCGTCCGGTATTTTTCACATGCACTTTTTCTATCTTTCCCGCAATTTCTACATATGCAATAAAACGATTGGGACGTTCCAAGAAACGTCCCTCCTCTACTCTTTCATATTTCATCTATCCGCACCACTTATCTGCAAGCCTCTTCCCAGACATTTTCTTTAAAACCTGGAATTGCAAAATCCTCTCCAACAAGAATCGGTCTTTTCACTAACATTCCATCCGTCGCCAACAATTCATATTGCTCTGCTTCTGTCATGTTCGGAAGCTTATCTTTCAATCCCAACTCCTTGTATTTCATACCACTCGTATTAAAGAATCTCTTTAGCGGCAAACCGCTCAGCTCATGCCATTTCTTTAACTCCTCCGCCGTCGGATTCTGCTCCACAATATGGCGCGCCTCAAAAGTCACCCCTTTATCTTGCAGCCATCTCTTCGCTTTCTGACAAGTTGAACACTTTGGATATTCCACAAATAACATCTATACATCCTCCTTTTCTCTCATTACCATCGTCATCACCTGCTCATCACCGTCAGAGGCTTTTTAGAAACCCTCTGACGGTGATGACTTTTTTTCAAAATTACTTTTTTCAAAAAACCGCTATTTTATAGGCTTTCTGCATATTCTTTGCAAGTCTAGCTCATTTTGCTTGCAAAATTTTCATTTTGTATAATTATTCTCATCTTTCTGTTTATACAAACACATTTCCTTTGTTTTTTAAGTCATTTTATTTATAAATATTTATTTTAAGTTTATTTTTATTTAAAAATTGCACCAAACCGTCAGAGGGTTTTTAAAAAGCCTCTGACGGTTTGGTTAGAAATTACAGGATTTTTGACAGAAATTCCTGCAATCTGAGTTCTACTGGATGTTCAAAGAAATCTTTCGGATTATTCTGTTCTTTGACTTTTCCTCCATCAACAAACAAAACGCGGGTCCCGACTTCTTTGGCAAATCCCATCTCGTGGGTTACAACGACCATAGTCATGCCGTCTTTTGCCAGCTGTTTCATCAGCTCAAGTACTTCTCCTACCATTTCCGGATCGAGTGCGGATGTCGGTTCATCGAACAGCATCACTTCCGGTTCCATTGCGAGAGAGCGCACGATTGCAATACGCTGTTTCTGTCCGCCGGAGAGACGTGATGGATAAGCGTTTGCCTTTTCTTCCAAGCCTACGCGGCGCAAAAGTTCCATCGCCTGCTTTTCTGCTTCTTCCTTGCTTTTTCCAAGTAATTTAATTGGTGCAAGTGTAATATTCTCCAAGATTGTTTTATGCGGAAATAAGTTAAAATGCTGGAACACCATTCCCATTTTCTGGCGATGCTTGTTGATATCGGTCTTCTTATCCGTAATATCTACTCCGTCAAAATAAATATGTCCTTTTTCCGGAACTTCCAATAAATTCAAAGAACGAAGAAAAGTTGATTTTCCGGAACCGGATGGTCCGACAATCACGACAACTTCGCCTTTTCTGATTTCCTCAGAGATACCGTCCAGTGCATGAAGTTCTCCGTAAATTTTATGAATGTCTTCTACTTTGATTAAAACTTCTCCATTAACGCTCACTGTTACGTAACCTCCTTTCCAGAATCGCCAAAAGTTTTGTAAAGATAAGTACCATTATAAGATAGATCAACGCAATTGCAATCAAAGGCATATAGCTATATGTACGGCTTCGGATAATATCTCCGCCTTTCGTCAGATCCTGCAATGCAATATAACCTGCAACGGATGTTTCTTTTAATAATACGATAAATTCATTACCGAGTGCCGGAAGTACATTTTTAAATGCCTGCGGCATAATGATATAGCGCATGGTCTGCACATAATTGAAACCAAGACTTCGTCCTGCCTCAAGCTGCCCAGAATCAATAGACATGATACCGGAACGAACAATCTCCGCAACATAAGCACCGGAATTAAGACCGAATGCCAGCACCGCGACTAGGACTTTATCTATCTTCACACTTCCAAATACAACATAATAAATAATCAAAAGCTGAACAACAACCGGTGTTCCCCGGATCACCGTAATATAAATATTACATATAAAATTTAATATTTTCAGTTTTTTCGTTTTCTCATAGGTAGAACGAACAATTGCCACCAGAAAACCAATCAATAACCCTAAGATAAGCGCCCCTAATGTGACGAGCAAAGTTGTCTTAAGCCCATCCACAATATATTTCCAGCGATTCTCTTTTATAAAATTCAAATAAAATTCCTGTTTTAAACTATCCATTTTTATCCCGCCTATTTTTAATAGCAGATACATCCAAAGACATATCTGCCATCCTGAAATTCTTATTCGTTTACAATGATTACCTGAACGCCTGTGTAATAAGTATCAGAAAAATCAACCTGCTCTTGTCTGTCTTCTGTCACAGTAAGACCTGCCGCAGCAAAATCTGCTTTTCCACTCTGTACCGCCGGAATAATAGAATCAAACGCCATATCTTCGATTACGATTTCCATTCCTAATTTATCACCGATTGCTTTTGCAAAATCCACGTCAATTCCTACGATTTCTTCCTCCTGATGGAATTCATATGGCGGGAACTCTGCATTTGTAGCCATAACCAATTTACCTGTGTACTTGATCTCTGCCGGTGATTCATAACGTTCACCTTTTCCTTCAATATAATAAGCAACAATTGCATCAAATGTTCCGTCTGCTTTCAATTCTGCGATTGCCTGGTTAAACTTTGCAGTAAGCTCACTTCCCTTAGAAAATCCTAAAGCATAATCTTCCTCTTCGTATGGAGTATCAAGGATTTTTAACCCCTCATTTGCTTTCACAAACTCTTTTGCCGGCTCATTGTCAATAACCACTGCATCTACTTTTCCCTGTTTCAATGCCTGTACTGCTTCTGCTCCCTTGTTAAAACGTTCGATGAATTCGTCACCAAATTCTTTTGTCGTATAAAGGTCTCCGGTTGTTCCCTGCTGAACACCGATTGTCGCACCTTCTAAATCATCCGCGCTTCCAATCACTTTGTCATTTTTCTTTCCGCATGCTGCCATAGACAATACACATGCACCTACTAAAACCATGCTTAATAATTTTTTCATCTTCATATGATTTTCCTCCTCGTTATACATTTATCATTCATAATTATTCATTATTTCCAGTGACCTTTTTTATAGTATCATATTTTCCATAAAAATCAAGTGGCTGTTTATACATATTTTTGCATAAACAGCCATTTATTTTGTCTTTTATTTCCCAAGCTCTTTTAACCCGCTATAAAAAAGTATGCAAGCACGAGTATACCAAGGACAATTCGATAATAACCAAATACTTTGAAATCATGCTTTTTGATATATCCCATAAGGAATTTAATTGCCAGTACTGATACAACAAAAGATACCAGACATCCAATTGCAAGTATCATGACTTCATTTGCAGTAAAACTGAATCCAAACTTAAGCAGTTTCAAAAAGCTTGCGCCTGCCATGACCGGAATTGCCATGAAAAATGTATATTCCGCCGCCACATATCTGGAAGTTCCAAGAAGAAGCGCACCTATGATCGTTGCGCCTGAGCGCGATGTCCCCGGAATCAGCGACAGCACCTGGAAACAACCGATAAAAAATGCAGTCTGATAAGTCAAATCTTTTAATTTTGTCACTTTTGGCACTGCATCTTTATTCCTGTTTTCAATCAGAATAAATAAAATACCATAAACGATCAACGCAATCGCAACTACTACATAATTCATCAAATGCTCATCGATCCAATCATCAAACGGAATTCCAACAACCATTGCCGGCAACATACCTACGACTACTTTGCTCCAAAGAATCATTGTATTTTTCTTCTGCTGCGTACTCTTCTTTGGCGAAAACGGATTCAGTTTGTGGAAATACAATACCACAACCGCCATTACTGCGGCAAGTTGGATAACCACATTAAACATCTCCATAAACTCCGCACTCGCTTTTAACTTCACAAATTCATCTACCAAAATCAAATGCCCCGTACTGCTGATTGGCAGCCATTCCGTGATACCCTCTACGATACCAAGGAAAATCGTTTTTAAAATATTCAGCATAATTACTCCCCTTTCTCTGCTGTCACATGATTTAAAACATATTTTTCTATCGCATATGCAACTCCGTCTTCTTCATTCGTTTTTGTCACGAAGTCTGCAATTGCTTTCAATTCTTCACGGCCATTTCCCATAACCACGCCAAATCCCACTTCATTTATCATATCATAGTCATTCATGCCATCGCCGCACGCCATAATCTCTTCCCTGGAAACCCCAAGCATTTTTCCAAGTCTTATAAGACCCGTACCTTTATTCACTCCGCCAAGCCCCACCTCAATATTATTCTTCAGTGCGCCTGTGATCGTAATGCCCGGAATCTGTTCCAGCATCTTCCATGCTTCATTCTTTTCTTCTATCGTAAGAAAAATCCCCTGCACCTTATCCAGTGCTCTTTCCTCTTCTTCCAGTTTCTTCTCGATACTGTTCACGATCCTTCTCGTCTTTTTAATATATGCTGCCATCGTAGGATTATTAAAGTTCCTGAAGAATTCGTCTGCCCTCTCTACATATCTTTCTTCGGCAAACCCTATTCCATCATAATAAATCTCTCGCATGCAATCATATTTTCCAAGCACATTCATAACCTGACGCGCAGTCTCTTTCGGAAGCAGTTCTTCTGATATAATCCGTTTTTCCTGCTGATCCACTATCCTGGCTCCGTTTGCCGAGAGTACATAACGCATCCCCGGAAATTCTCTTAACTCTTTAGGAATCCCGCTAATCGGACGCCCTGTAGCTACAAGGACGATGATTCCGCGCCTGATTGCCTCCGCTATTACTTCTTTGGAATATGTAGAAAGCGTCTTATCTTCTCTTAATAAAGTACCATCCAGATCAAGTCCTATCATTCTAATTTTCTTCACGTTTTTTACCATCCTTTTTGCACGCTCTCTTCACATTCTATCAAAATTTGCAAAATAAAGCAATTTATAGTATACTATAAAAGCAATTTTATTTTGCGGAGAAAGGAAACATATGATGAAATCGAAAAACAAGAAGAGCTTACGCACTTTTACAGCAATTACTTGTGCTATTCTGCTCGGTATAAGCGGTGTTTCTGCTTATGCAGAAGATTCGGTACAAAATCTGGAAGAAAAAACCTCCGAATTGCAAGGAGAAATCAAAGATTTGAAAAGTCAGTTAGATGCAACCTGTACGGAAATGGAAGAAATCGCCGACAAAATTGCATCTACCAAACAAGCCATTGCAGATACGCAAGCACAACTTGAAATTGCGCAGTTCGAAGAACAATCTCAATATTCCGATATGAAACTTCGGATCAAACAGATTTATGAAAGCGGAGATTATGGATTTATCGAATATCTATGCTCTGCAAACAGCATGAACGACCTTCTCAACAAGGCCGACTATATTGAAACTATGAGTCAGTATGACCGCAAAAAAATGAGCGACTTGATAAACGTACGTGTAGAAATCGAAAATACAAAAACCACATTGGAAGATGAGAACGGTGTTCTCGATGATCTCCAAAAGAGCCTTACGGAAAAACAGTCAACCTTAAATCAGAAAATTGCTTCTGCATCTTCTGAATTAAATGACTATTCCCAGCAACTTGCTCGTGCAAAAGCTGCGATAGAAGCCGCTAAGGCAGAAAAGAAACGCCAGGAAATTTTACGCCAGCAGGCATTGCAGCAACAGCAACAACAAAATCAAAATAATTCCAATACATCCGGCTCAGGCGGCGGTTCTTCTTCCTCCGGCTCAGGTAATAGCTCAGGCGGAACTTATCTTGGAAGTTTTCGTATCAGCCACTATTGCCCGTGCAGCCAATGTTGCGGACCTTATGGCGGAACAACTGCCAGCGGTGTAAAACCCGTTGCTGGACGTACGATCGCCGTTGACCGCAGAGTAATCTCTTTGGGCCGCCAGGTCAGTATCAATGGGCATGTTTATACCGCCGAAGATACCGGCGGCGCAATCAAGGGAAACCGTATAGATGTTTTCGTAAGTTCACATTCAGAAGCTTTGAGAAAGGGCGTATATTACGCACCTGTATATTTACTTTAAAAACTTACTAAATTTCTGGTTATCTTTTCAGAAATTGAAAAATACCGATATAACCCGTTTTTTAGGGCTTTATCGGTATTTTTTATACTGTTTTATAAAGCATCTGGATCTGTGTCACATAATTTTCATTATCCTGTTCCACAAACTGATCGATAATATTAAAACACGTTATTAACGGTTCAAATTCATAATCCGGATACGCATCTCTCATTCTTTGCATGCTCTGCTGTATCGTCTCATAAGCCCCCTTGTGATATCCAACCAAATAACGTCCTGCAGGTATAATAGAGGTTACAGGTTCCGAAGCTTTTTCTACCAAAGCACCAAAGTATTTTAAATCCTCCTCATAAAAAGCAATGGTCGGATAAAAATAAAAGGAATCCTCAATATACAGTTCTTCCTCTGTACCGATCGGAATATAGTATCTTTCCGGAAACTCACGAATCTCTATACTATCCAGATCCATATGCTGCATCTCTGATTCGATATAATTGATTTTCCGAAGAATCGCATCATCGATCTGCATAAGTTCTCTCCATTGTGCCTGCAATGCTTTAGAACGTTCACGCAGCAAATGAATCGTCAGCTCTGGATTTCTGGAGTCTTGAAATTTGCGCACCTCTTCAATGGAATACCCCAATTTACGCATATAACGAATAGATGCCAACTGATAAATCTGATCAAATTTATATTTTCTTACCCCTGCTTTCCCCTCACGAAAAGCAGGTTTTAAAATGCCAATCTTATCATAGTAATGTATCGTCTGTATTCCCAAGCCAAATAGACGGCCAATTTCACTGACATTCAGATAATCTTTCATATATTTAACGTGCCCCCTTAATATAAGGCTCACTCAACGCTTCCGGTTTTGTATTCTTACCAATCGAACCAATCATAGCAATCAGTGTAATCGCATATGGTAAAATAGCAAGCAGGAACGGCGAAATCGCAATTCCGATTGTCTGCAGTCGAATTTGCAATGCATTTGCCGCGCCGAATAAAATTGCTGCGCCAAACATACCAAACGGAGTATAGCGTCCAAGAATTACCGTTGCAAGCGCAATATAACCACGTCCTGAGATCATATTTTCCGTAAAAACTCCAAGCTGAACTAAAACAAGATAAGCTCCTCCAATGCCGCCCAGTATTCCATTAAAAATCATAGAGATCCACTGATATTTATGAACTGGAATTCCTGCCGAAGCTGCTGCGCGAGGATGCTCTCCAATTGCCGCAAAAGACAAGCCATAATTTGTCTTTTTATAAAACAGCCACGTCAAAATAAGAAGCACATATAACATATACGTCAAAATATCCCTGTTAAAAAATGCTTCGCCAATCAATGGGATTTTGGATAAAACAGGAATTGCCATTGTCTGGAACGTATCAATCTGCTGATAATCCTGTCCTGTTGACATGAGTTTATACAAAAAGCTCGTCACACCTAACATAAACATATTCAGCGCCAAACCACTTACGGATTGATCTTTCGCTAAAAATATACTCAAGAAACCGTGAAGCAGGCTAACCGCCAAACCTCCCAACATACCACACAACAATCCGACAAACAAATTGCTCGAGAACCATGCTCCTGCAAAAGAGAAAAATGCGCCGCTTAACATAACGCCTTCCATACCGATATTCAAAATACCGGTCTTTTCAGCAATCGTCTCTCCCAAACCGCCATATATCAGCGGAACAGCCAGACGAACGGCTGCCGATAAGAATGCAGTCAAAAAACCAATTGTTAAAATCTCACTTAACATACTATTTTTCTCCTTTCTGAGCAGTCAATGTCCGACAACGTCCGAGCATATGAAATACTTCTTTTCCCAAAATAAGTATCACCACAACTCCCATCAAAATATTTACAATAGCTGAAGGAACTCCCAATTGTCTTTGCATGGAACCCGCACCTACCTGCATCGTAGCATACAATACTGCAGTCGCCAATACACCAAGTGGATTGTTAAACGCAACCAACGCAATCAAAACTGCTGTATAACCACAACCGGCCGAAATACCTTCCAACAATTTTTTCTGAATTGCCAATACCTCAATTCCACCGGCAAGCGCTGCCAAACCACCACTTAAAAATGCTGAAAATACAATGTTTTTCATCACGGAAATACCTGTACAGGCACTGGCTCTCTGGTTGATGCCCACTGCACGAAGTTCGTAGCCAACCGTCGTCTTTTCCATCAAAAACCACACAAGCAATACACAGCCGACGGCAATGAGAATTCCCGTGTGAAAACGAGTGGATCTGATCAATGTAGTCAACTGTACAGACGGATCGATTTTTGCCGACTGTGGCACATTTCCCCCCTGATCCATCAAAAACGAACGCACTGCATAGCCAAGGAAATTGATTGCAATGTAGTTCAACATAATCGTTACGATAATTTCCGATATATTAAACTTTGCCTTGAACACTGCCGCGATTAGCGCCCAAAGTCCACCTGCCAAAAATCCGGCCAGCAACGCCAACACCATTCGCAATATGCCTGGAACCATCGTTAATTTAAGTGCAACCATCGTTGTAACCATCGCGCCTACATAAAACTGTCCTTCTGCACCAATGTTAAAAAAGCCTGTACGAAACGCAACCGCACATCCCAGACCTGTCAAAATCAACGGACACGCTTTTACAAATATCTCCGAAAAACTGGAAATATTTCCAAAAATACCATGGAAGAACAAATTGTATGCCGCCGCAGGTTTGGCACCACACATAACAATCAGCAATGTACCGATCAAAACTGTAATGATAATGATCAAAAAGATATCTATCAATGTATTCTTTCCATTTTTTCTCTGTATCATTGTTTTTCTATCTCCTCTCCGGTAATACCGCCCATCAACAAGCCAATCTTCTGCACAGTAGCTTCTTCACGATTCAAAATCCCCACGATTTTTCCGCCAAACAATACTGCGATCCGATCTGATACTGCCATAATTTCTTCCAAATCCGCCGAAATAAGCAAAACACCTTTTCCTTTATTTCTCTGTGCAACCAACTGACTCCGCACAAATTCCGTTGCCCCAATATCCAGTCCCCTCGTTGGCTGGCTTGCTACAATGACTTTTGCCTGCTTTGACAATTCTCTTGCAATAATCAACTTTTGTTGATTTCCCCCCGACAACAAACGGACAATCGTATCTGCTCCTGATTTTCCTGAAGCCCGAACCTGATATTCTTTCATCTTCTCTGCCGCATTCTGCATGATCGCGCTTCGATTCGTCAGAATTCCTTTCGCAAAAGGAGGCTTCCTGTAATCGCGAAGAATTAGATTTTCTGTGATACTCATACCGGTTACCAAACTGTCCTTCTGCCTATCTTCTGATATGTATGAAACACCGGACTCATATCGTTCATAAATTGACTGATGACTGATTTCTTCTCCGTCCAGCCAGATTTTCCCGCTTGTATGTTTTTGAATACCTGTAATAACTTCTGCCAGTTCTTTTTGGCCGTTTCCTTCTACTCCGGCAATTCCCAATATTTCCCCTTTGCGAATGTGCAAGTCAAATGGCTCCAAGTGTTTGCCCCTATGCCGCTTCTCCAGTGAAATGTGCTCCAGGTACAGTATGTCTTCCTCCTTTGGCTGTCCTTCCAATACCATCTCTCCACTTAATGCACGGCCGATCATATAATGTGATAATTCGTCCGGGTTTGTCTGTGCCGTCACCAAATCCGCCACCTGTTTTCCGTCTCTTAAAATCGTAACCTTATCACTGATAGACATGATTTCGCTCATTCGATGCGTGATGATAATAATACCATATCCTTCTTTTTTCAAACTTCTCAACACTTCAAAAAACTGTTCTGTCTCTTGCGGTGTCAGCACACCTGTCGGTTCGTCTAATATCAAAAGCTCCACATTTCTATAAAGTGCCTTTAAAATCTCAACCCTCTGCTGCTCACCCACTGACAAATCGCAAACTTTTGCATCCGGATCTACATATAATTGATATTTTTCAGCCAGTTCTACCAAACGTTTTTTTGCTGCCGCACGATTTAGCACAAATCGATTTCCCCGCAGATTCAAAATCACATTATCGAGAACCGTCATTTTACGAACAAGGGAAAAATGCTGCTGTACCATCCCGATTCCTGTGGCAATAGCCTCTTTCGGTGAAGAAAAGTGTACCGGTTGTTCTTTCCAATAAATCTCACCTTCGTCTGCAGTATAAAGTCCAAAAAGTATATTGACCAATGTTGTTTTTCCCGCACCATTTTCTCCTAAAAGTGCATGGATTTCTCCCTTTTCCACTGTCAAACTGATATTTTCATTTGCATACACACCTGAAAACGATTTGCAAATATGCTTCATTTCAAGAAGGGGCATTTTTTTCTCTCCTTTCCTATAAACGAAAAGGCAAGCTGCCACAAAATTAAATTTCACCGCAGCTCTGCCTTTCCAAAAAACTTCGTTATTCCATTAATTTCTAATTGTGTAGTCACGAACTACATTCAGTTCTCCAGAGATAATCTTATCGATCGCATCCTGTGCAGCTGCTTTTGCTTCTTCAGATACATTATCTGATATCTTCACTTCAACAGCGCCGTCAGACATACCAAGGTTATAAACCTCTCCCTTAAATGAACCATTCATTGCGTCACCAAGTGCAATATCCATAACTACATCCAGATTGTAGAGTGCAGAATCAAGAATATTCTTCGGTGCTAAAGAACTTTGGTCATAAGAGTCTCCCTGACACCAAATACCTGCTTCCACTGCTGCAGACATCGCACCGTTTCCACATGCATTTGCACAATGTTTGATTACATCCACACCATCTTCAATCATGGCTTTTGCAGCTTCCTGTGCCAACTGTGTATCAACAAAACTGTTTGTCCATGCTGACTCCACTACCAAATCCGGATTCACGGATTTTGCTCCATCTTCAAAACCATTTACAATCTTTACCAATGAGTCACCCTGGATTGGTCCAATAGCTCCAACTTTGCCTGATTTACTCATTGTTGCTGCGATAATTCCTTCTACATAAGCTGTCTGCTCACAAGCCATAACATAAGAAGCAACATTTTCTGCGCTGGCATCAGCCTCTGTACAGATGAATTTTACATCCGGATATATTTCCGCTACTTCCAATGCAGGATCTCCGAACTCGAATCCATGACCAATTACAACATCGTAACCTGCTGCTGCATAATCTGTAAATGCTGCTGCAATATCTGCTGTTCCAAGATTTTCAGAATATGCCAGCTCACAGTTGTATTTTTCACATGCTTTCTTCGCACCTTCATAAGCGGTCTGATTCCATCCCTGGTCATTTACCGCACCAGATACCAGTAATGCAACTTTTTTTCCGCCTTCTTTTTTATCATCGTTTCCTTTTGTTTCATTTCCTTTACTTCCACAAGCAACAAAAGACAATGTCATTGCCAGTGTCAATACAAAATATAATGCTTTTTTCATTTTTTCTCCTCCTTAGTATATACACATTATCGTTTATGAAACAAAGTGGGCAAACCCACTTCAACTCCCCCATCCCCTTACTCATGAGGGGCCTGCACACTTTGCGCGCCGAGCGTGGTCAGCTTTTGCTGACTGCTTCCGCTCACGCGAGTGCGCATCCCACGGAGCGTTTTATGATATAGGAAAGTACGAACTTTCCTATATCATAATAAGATTGTGAAACGCCTCACATGGCTCTCTCAATACCCGATTACAAGCTGCTTCTCCCTGACGTGCAAGCTCACGCTCATCCACGCCGAGTAAAATACCATCTTTGAATACGACCTTACCGTTCACCATTGTCAGATCAACATAACCGGTCACACCCACTCTTGCCAAAACATTTTTCGGATCATGAAGAGTACCTGTCAATTCCAATTTTCCGGCATCGATCATAAAAAGGTCTGCTCCCTTTTCCGGTTCCAAAGAACCAAGATCACTACGTCCCAATGTCACCGCGCCATTTACGGTAGCCATTTTCAACATATCGTAAGGAGAGATACAACCTCCTCTCTCTTTTGAAAACCACGCCTGCATCATCCATGCCACACGCATAGCGTCCAAAAGACTGGAGCCATCATTTGTTGCCGAACCGTCACATCCAAGACTGACATTTACATTTTTTTTCATCAAATCCTGCATTGGCAAAATCGGAAATCCTCCAAGAATTGCCGGTGTAGGACAATGGGAAATACCTGTGCCAAGCTTTCCTAATCGTGTGTACTCCTCATCTGTCAATTCCCATGCATGTGCAAGCCATACATCCGGACCAACAAACCCGATCTCCTCACACCAATCCAACGTGCGTTTGCCCCAGCGTTCTACCATGATCTCATTTTCACCTTCGCCAAGATGCGTGTGCATACGAACACCTTTATCACGAGCCATTTTGACAGTCTCCACAAATGTATCTTTGTAACTGTTCATTGGCTGACACGGTGCCATAACGATCTGTGACATTGCATATGGATTCGGATCGTGATACAAATCAATAATACGCTCACAATCTTTTAAAAACTCATCTGTTGTCTCAAGCATATCCTCCGGAATCGTACTGCCCTCACTTCTTGGCAGCGTATTTGTTCCACGGCCTGCATGATATCGAATTCCCAAAAGACTGGCTGCTTCCATCTGCCGGTCAATCGGCGTATTTCCAGTTGCTTTCGTAAAACAATACTGATGGTCGAATGCGCATGTACAACCATGCTTTAACAAATCCGCCATTGCTGTCAGCGAGGAATAGAAAATCACATCACCGTCCACTTTTTGAAAAACGCGATATGCCTTATCCAGCCACTCCGGTACTGTCATATTCGGATAATCAATTGTTTTTAAGTTCCTGATAAATGTCTGGAAAAAATGATGATGCGTATTGATCAATCCCGGATATACAAGTTTATCGGTCGCATCAATAATCTCATCTACTGTTTCTTCCAGATTCTGTCCGATTTTCACAATTTTCGGACCATCCACAAGCATGTCTGCATTAAAGTAAACACGGTCTTTTGGATCACAAGTTACGATTGCTTTTGCATTGCGAATTAAAATCTTTTTTCCCACAGCGAATCCTCCGTTTCTTTTACTCGCTTATATCTTAAACCATATACTTACTATATAGTCAAATACTTTTTGGATGAGATTTTTAGATAATTTATAATTTCAATCCTGACAGTAAATCTGCAAATGCCGTATTTACCTTCTCGTCTTTTTGCTTATTCATATATTTTTGCACATCTCGTTTGCTCACTCCGGCACCTTCTTTTTTACGGCGCTCCTGGAACGTAGAAAGCTTTTCACGATAACCGCACACGCATGTAAACATCTGCGTGTCCCCTTTCCCAACAAGCTGCAATTTCTTATGACAATTCGGACATCTTGCATTACTTGTTCTGGAAATCACCTCCCGATGATTGCACTCCCTGTCCTGACAGACAAGCATCTCGCTATTCTTCCCCTTGACTGCCAGCATCCGTTTTCCACACACCGGGCATTTCTTATTTGTCAGATTATCATGACGGAAAGTCCCCTCACCGCCGCGTATTTCGCTCGTCACCTCTTTTGCATACACGATAATCTCATCCATAAACGCTTTTTCTTTCAGATTTCCTTTGGCGATTTTCGATAATTTCATCTCCCAGTCTGCTGTAAGTTCCGGCTTTCGCAAATCTTCCGGAACCAATTCCAAAAGCTGTTTCGCCTTGGATGTCAGGTAAATGTCTTTTCCTCTCTTCTCCAGCAAGAACGAGGAAAACAGTTTTTCAATAATATCGGCACGAGTAGCAACCGTTCCAAGTCCACCGGTTTCTCCAAGCGTCTTTGCCATCTCCTTATCATGGGATTCCATATATGCAACCGGATTTTCCATTGCAGATAACAAGGTTGCCTCATTAAAATGTGCGGGCGGCGTTGTCTTTCCTTCCGTCAGGATCAGCCTCTCGATCTTTAATCGACTTCCCTGTCTGATATCTTTTAACGTTTGACTTTTCAGTTCTTCTTCCTCATCATCCGAATCGTAGTCGCCCTGCTCATACACTTCCTGCCATCCTTTTGCAATCACGATTTTACCATTTGCCAAAAACTCTTCTTCTTTGATTTTTAAAATCAGTTCCGTCTGCTCATATTCTGCCGGCGGATAAAGTACGGCAAGAAAACGTTTTACGACCAGATCGTAAATTTTGCGTTCCTCATTTGTCATATGCTCCAGATTCACAAACTGCTCCGTAGGTATGATCGCGTGATGGTCCGATACTTTAGCATCATTGACAAAACCCGCTTTGCCCCAAAGTTTCTTTGCCATACTCTCCTGCAACGCCTTTCCTCTGCCAAGCTTTGCCCCAAGAGAACCGGCGCTCTTTCGGTATGGTCCCACCGCACATGCCTGCAGGCGTTCCCCAATTGTCGGTACAATATCTGCGCTGATATAACGGGAATCTGTTCTTGGATATGTTAGTACTTTATGATTCTCATACAGACGCTGCATAATGTTCAGTGTTTCTTTCGCCGACAATCCAAATCGTTTGTTCGCATCTCTTTGCAGCTCTGTCAAATCATACAAAAGCGGTGCATATACCTTCTTAGGCTTCTTCTTGCCAGAGACAAGCATACCATCTTGGTTTGATAACTGCTTTTCCAGACTTTCCATTTTTTCTTTCTGGAAGGAACGCATCCCTTTTGTCTTGCCATCCCGCCAGGTAAATGTCATGCCTTCTGCCATCGCTTTCAAACCATAATATGGTTTTGGTATGAATTTTTTAATCTCTTCTTCCCGCTTAGCAATCATGGCAAGCGTAGGGGTCTGCACCCGTCCGCAGGAAAGCTGTGCATTATATTTGCATGTAAGTGCACGTGTTGCATTGATACCTACCAGCCAATCTGCCTTTGCACGGCACATTGCAGCGTGATAGAGATTATCATACGCTCTGCCATCCTTTAAGTGTGCAAATCCTTCTCTGATCGCTTTATCTGTCACAGAAGAAATCCAAAGCCTTTTGATCGGCTTTTTATTTCCGCTTTTTAACAAAATCAGTCTTGCCACCAACTCTCCTTCACGTCCGGCATCCGTGGCAATCACAATCTCTTGCACATCTTTTCTATGAATTTGCGTCTTGACATTGCTAAATTGTTTTCCAGTCTGTTTGATCACTTCATAATGGAATTCCTTCGGAAGCATCGGTAAGTCTTCCATCTTCCAGTTTTTGTATTTTTTGTCATAATGCTCCGGGTCCGCAAGTTCTACCAAATGTCCCAGTCCCCATGTGACTACATACTGATTTCCTTCGATCGCTCCGCTTATATTCTTCGTACATTTCAGCACCCGGGCAATATCCCTTGCCACAGATGGCTTTTCTGCAATTACTAATGATTTCATATTTCATTTCTCCATCTTGATTTTTTCTACGTGTCATTATAATCTATCCCCACATATGTTGCAAGACAACAAGCAACGCTCCCTCACAGATAAATGGAGCAAATGGGATTTCTTCTTTTCCCTTCATGCTTCCTTTCCACATCCGGATTCCAATATAGAGTCCTGCCGCAAAAATGCTGTACGCAAATATCCAGAAGATGTCCTTTGCTCCTGCAAGCCATCCGCATACAGAGATCAACTTAATGTCTCCGCCGCCAAATGCTCGTTTCCCAAACAGACTTGGCAAAAGCATCAAAAAGCTAATATAGCAGCTTCCAAATATCCGTTCCGGGATGCCAATCTCCGGAAACACCATCATTTCCAGGATTCCAAGCACCCACAATACCTGTATCCAGCAATTCGAGATTTTCTTTTCCCGGATGTCAAATACTGCCACAATGAATAATATGACCATGATTACCAAAATAAGGCTTCCTCTTACAATGCTCTGCTCCATTCTTCCTCGCTTCCCCTTGCCTTACCGTTAGAAAAAGGACTGCTTCCCGGCAGTCCCTTTCATGCTGATATGTAATTATACTCTTTCAATCTTTATACTTACCGCTTTTCCTTCACTCAACTCTGCACTTACGCTTAATTTACCGCTTAAATTCGTCTTCATTCTGCCGACATTTACGTCGTCCATATATACGGTATATTCGCTGTCTTCTTCGAGTTCGACTGTAAACTGCGCGTCGCTTTGTGCGGATACGCGGAATGTAATTGCTTCTTCTGTCACTTTAAAATCTTCTACCGCTGTTCCTGGTACAGATTCATATACAAACATTCCATTCTTTTCTAATTTGGTAATCTCTTTGAAAGTTTTCACTTTATATAAATCGCCCTGAAATTCAAAACCATCTAGTTTTGTCTTGTTCTCCAGCGTATAATCTCCGAAACTAAGCCCTCCATCCTCATTCGCTTTCAATAATTCTTTTATCACTGTCATTGTAAATATCCTCCTGCTATGTAACTTACACTTGCAGACACGTTTATGTCCGCAAGCTGCTGCCCGGCTTTTTGCCTGTATCTGATTATGATTATAGTATAATTTTTTTCAGATTACTAGTGATTTATCTGCTTTGGAAGAAATTTTATTTCGTTTTTAGTAAATGTCACATCCACTTGCATTCCCGGTTCAATTTCTTTATTTAGAATAGCGTCTGCCATCTTATCCTCGAGCTCATTTTGCAGTGCGCGGCGAAGCGGTCTCGCCCCATATTTTGCATCTGTTCCTTTTTCCAAAATGTGTTTTTTCACAGAGTCTTTTATATGCAGTGTAATCTGCATCTGTTCCTGCACGCGTCTGGCAAATTCTTTGCAAAGCAATGTTACGATCTGCTTCATCTGCAGTGTGTTCAATGTATGGAAGACAATGATTTCATCGATTCGATTCAGGAATTCCGGTCGGAAGATCTGCTTAATTTCTCCCATCACATTTTCCTTCATTTTCTTATAGTCGCCCGCTTCGTCCTCTTGTGTTACAAACCCAAGCCGTTTCGGCTCCACGATTGCCTTTGCCCCTGCATTCGATGTCATGATAATAACTGTATTTCTAAAGTCCACTTTACGGCCTTGCGAATCCGTAATATGACCGTCGTCCAATACCTGCAGCAAGATATTAAATACATCCGGATGTGCTTTTTCAATCTCATCAAACAATACGACTGAATAAGGATTTCTTCTTACTTTCTCACTAAGCTGCCCGCCATCGTCATGTCCTACATATCCCGGCGGAGAACCAATCATTTTCGCAACGCTGTGTTTCTCCATATATTCGGACATATCCACACGAATCATAGACTCTTCACTGCCAAACAATGCCTCCGCCAGTGCTTTCGACAGTTCTGTCTTTCCCACACCTGTTGGTCCTAAGAAAAGGAATGATCCAATTGGACGTTTCGGATCTTTTAATCCTACCCTTCCTCTTCTCACTGCCTTTGAAACTGCCACAACAGCTTCTTCCTGACCGATCACTCTTTTATGCAGTGTTTTTTCCAGATTCTTTAGTCTGCTGCTTTCCGTCTCGGCAAGCCTCTGCACCGGAATTTTCGTCCAGGCCGCCACTACTTTCGCAATGTCTTCTTCTGTCACATGAAGTTCTTTTTTCTGATTCCTGTTCTGAAAACGTTTTTTAAGCTGGTTGAATTTCTTTTCTGCTTCTTTTTGTTCCTGATGGAGTAAAGATGCTTCTTCAAACTCCCCGCTCACAATCTTCATTTCCTTTTCTTTCATCAGCTCTTTGATGGTTTCTTCTAATTGATTTAATCCGTCCGGCACTTGAAACCCTGAGAGATTCACTCTCGAACATGCCTCGTCCAGCACGTCAATTGCCTTATCCGGCAGAAAACGCTCGTTAATATAACGCTGCGATAAATGAACTGCTGCTTTTAACGCTTCTTTTTCGATTTTCACCTGATGATGCTGTTCGTACCTTGACTGTAATCCTTCCATAATCTGCAGACATCGTTCTTCATCCGGTTCTTCTACCATAACTGGCTGAAAACGGCGTTCTAATGCCGCATCTTTCTCAATATGCTTTCGATATTCATTTATCGTAGTTGCACCGATCAACTGCAGCTCGCCTCTTGCAAGTGATGGCTTCAGAATGTTCGAAGCGTCGATAGCTCCTTCTGCTCCGCCTGCACCAATAATGGTATGCACTTCATCCAAAAATAAAATCACATTTCCTGCAGCCTTCACATCACGAATCAGGCCTTTCATTCGTTCCTCAAATTCACCTCGGTATTTAGAACCGGCAATCATTCCTGATAAATCCAATGTCAGTACACGTTTCTCTTTCATGCCTTCCGGTACAGCTCCTTGTGCGATTTGCTGTGCAAATCCTTCAATGATTGCGGTCTTTCCCACACCTGGTTCTCCAATCAGACATGGATTATTTTTCGTGCGTCTGCTTAGAATCTGCATTAACCGATTGATTTCTTCATCTCTTCCAATAACCGGATCTAATTTCCCTTCCGCCGCAAGCGCCGTCAAATCCGTTCCATATTGTTCCAGCACCATCTGTCCGCCGCCATGCTTTTCCTCTTGTATCTCTGCCATGTATTCTTTTGAATCTATCCCCAGAATATTTAACAAATCTTGATACAGCTTCTGCAAACGGATATTCAATGTCAAAAGAATTCTTGTGCCAACACATTCCACATCGCGCAACATAGCAAGCAACAGATGTTCTGTACCGACCTCTTGGGCTTTCATGCGAGATGCCTCTGTCTTACTCTCTTCCAAAATGTATTGCAGCCTTGGACTCATCTCCTGTCTGGATGTTTCCCTAGTATCTCCTATCGGAGAAATCAATTGCTCCACCACACGATAAATATGCTCTTCTTTTACTCCATTAAGCGCCAGAACCTGGCCCGCCACACCTGTATACACTTTTTTCATCGCAAGCAATAAGTGTTCCGTGCCAATGTATGGATGTTCTAATTGTTTTGCAATTATTTTTGCATGTTTGATTACTTCCTGTGCCTGTTTTGTATAATTCATCAAGTTCCTCCCATTTATGATATCTTCTCTGCTTTTCTTATAACTTTTTCTATTTATTTTCTATTTTTTATCTATTCTTTTTCTATTTTTCAATTCTTACTCTATCTTCTATACTCTTCAAAAATCTCATCCACCAGCAGATGAATCTCTTCTTCCGAAATACATTTGCATCTCGCTTTTGCAAGAAGCATTCGCATCTGCATTTTAATGTCTTCAAGCGCCTTTGCCTTATCCGCATCTACTGCAATCACAGCACCGTGACGCCGATCCAAACGGATAAATCCCTCATCCTTTAATACAGCATATGCTTTATTCACCGTATGCATGTTAATTCCTATATGATCGGCAAGCTGACGTACCGACGGCAGAGAGTCCCCTTCCTGTATCTCGGATGTCGCAATTCCTAAAACAATTTGATTGCGAAGCTGTATATAAAAAGCTTCTCCACTATTAAAATCAATTTCAATAAACACCTGTATTCTCACTCCCTTATCGTTGGTCGAATTGTTCTAGATGCATTATAACAGAAAGCCCGTACAAGTGCAATCTATAGTTGGCGTCAGAGGGTTTTTAAAAACCCTCTGACGCCAACTATGCAAAAACAGGATTCCTCAGAGAAAAATCAAAAAATCAAAGAAAGTTATCAGACATTTTTTATCCTTTATGCAGCAACGAAAAACAAACAAAATATGTTAAAACATCATCGAATATTTTTAATTTTTAAAACAGATTAGTTTCATCAGAATATTTTTAGTCGAATTTTGAAGACAAAATAGAAAAAAGCTTTTAAATAAAGGCATAGAAATTGTCTGAATAGTTTAAAACAATAAATTAGCGTCAGAGGGTTTTTAAAAACCCTCTGACGCTAATTTATCATCTATCGCTTTTCCGATATCATTTCGCATATATTTATTCTGAAATGTTATCCATTCAGTTGCCGCATATGCATTCTTTCTTGCTTCTTTCAAATCTGCGCCTTCTGCCGTTACACCAAGTACGCGTCCTCCGTTCGTGACAATTTTACCGTCTGCAAACTTTGTTCCGGCATGGAAGCAATAATATCCATCATGTTCTTTAAATGTATCCAGTCCGGAAATTTCGAATCCTTTATCGTATTTGACTGGATAACCGTCAGATGCAAGTACAACACAAACTGCTGCATTATCTTCGAATTCAAGATTGATTCTATCGAGTGTTCCATCTATACAAGCTTCCATCACTTCAATAATGTCGGATTTCATACGTGGTAATACAACTTGCGTCTCAGGATCCCCGAATCTTGCATTATACTCAAGTACTTTTGGTCCGTCTTCTGTGAGCATGAGTCCAAAAAAGATGATTCCTTTGAATTCTCTTCCTTCTGCCTTCATCGCATCTACCGTCGGTTGGAAAATATATTTCTCACAATACTCTTCTATTTCCTTTGTATAGAATGGACTTGGGGAAAATGTCCCCATTCCTCCGGTATTAAGACCCTGATCGCCATCTTTTGCACGTTTATGATCTTGTGCCGATGTCATAGTTTTGACGGTAGTTCCGTCTACAAAAGAAAGTACGGATACTTCTCTTCCAGTCATAAATTCTTCTACTACCATGACATTTCCGGCAGAACCAAACTGCTTGTCAAGCATGATCGATTTTACCCCTTCTTTTGCCTCTTCCAAAGTATTACAGATCAACACACCTTTTCCAAGCGCCAATCCATCTGCTTTCAGCACAATTGGAAATTTTGCATTTTCCAGGTAAGCAAGTGCTTCTTCTGCATCCGTAAAATTCTCATACCCCGCCGTCGGAATATTATATTTCCTCATAAGATCCTTAGAAAACGCCTTAGAACCTTCCAATATTGCTGCATTCTTACGTGGTCCGAACACACGCAATCCTTCTGCCTCGAACACGTCTACCACGCCGCCTACAAGCGGATCATCCATACCGATAATAGTAAGATCGATTTCCTTTTCCTTTGCAAACGCCGCCAATTTTTCAAATTCCATTGCACCAATTTCAACACATTCTGCAAACTCCGCAATACCTGCATTTCCCGGTGCACAATAAATCTTGTCTACCTTACTGCTTTTTGCCACACTCCATGCAATCGCGTGCTCTCTTCCGCCGCTCCCAACAATTAATATCTTCATCTGCCTCTCTCCTTTTTCCGAATTCTCGCTCCGCCGCCAAATTTACAACGCATTTCTTTCACGCCCTGAAAAATTCACCCGACACACTATTGTGCTACCACTGCTTTCCCATTCACAACTTCGACTCTTCCATTTGCGATTAAGTCAATCGCCTGCGGCAAAATCTTCCACTCTGCCTCTTCCATCACCCGTCTTTGCAAAACTTGCGGTGTATCTCCATTTTGCACATCCACCGCCTTTTGCAAAATGATCGGCCCAGTATCCGTGCCTTCATCCACAAAATGTACCGTCGCACCTACGACTTTTACTCCACGCGCAAGCGCCGCCTCATGCACTTTCAAGCCATAATATCCGGTCCCGCAAAATGCCGGAATCAAAGATGGATGGATGTTAATTATTTTGTTTCTGTACTTTTCTATCATTTCCTTCGGAATGACCACTAAGAAGCCAGCCAGAACAATTAAGTCTGGCTGCAATTCATCTATCTTATTCAGAAAAGCTTCATTAAATAACTCTCTGGAATCATAATTCTTAGGCGAAACACAAAATGCAGGGATGCCTGCCATTTCTGCACGCTCCAAGGCATATGCATTCTGGTTATTGCTAATAACTCCTGTAAGCCTCGTATTCGTAATCGTTCCGTCATTTACTGCGTCAATGATCGCCTGAAGGTTTGTCCCACCTCCGGACACCAAAACAACTACATTTAACATAAGCTTACTCCTTTTTCTCCATTCTCAATGTGTCCAACTATGTATCCTGCTTCGCCCGCTGCTTCAATCGCCTTCATTGTCGCCTCTACATCATCCTTGTCTACCGCAACAATCATACCAAGCCCCATGTTAAATGTATTGTACATGATTTCTTCTTTAATATCGCCTTTTTCTGCAAGCATTTTGAAAATCGGCGGAATCGGATAGCTGTCCTTCTCCACAACCGCGCGCACACCATCACAAAGCATACGTGGAATATTCTCATAAAAACCACCGCCCGTAATATGGCTGCAAGCTTTAATTTTCACACCAGCCTCTTTTATCGTACGAAGTGCCTTTACATAAATCTTCGTCGGCGCCAAAAGAGCCTCGCCAAGCGTAGTTCCAAGACTGTCATGATAAGTCTTCAAAGACGCTTCATTCATCTCAAACACTTTTCTTACCAAAGAAAATCCATTACTGTGAACTCCGGAAGATGCCATACCAATCAACACATCTCCATCCTTTAACTCTTTTCCTGTAATCAAATCCTTCTCATCTACGACACCAACCGCAAATCCCGCAAGATCATATTCATCCACCGGATAGAATCCCGGCATCTCTGCCGTCTCGCCGCCGATCAACGCTGCATCAGACTGCTTACAACCATCAGCAACACCACTCACAATAGTCGCAATTTTCTCTGGTTCATTTTTTCCGCAAGCAATGTAATCCAGGAAAAATAATGGTTCCCCGCCTGCACATGCAATATCATTCACACACATAGCCACACAATCAATTCCGATCGTATCATGCTTGTCTAAAATAAATGCAAGTTTCAGTTTGGTTCCCACGCCGTCTGTTCCGGATACTAAAGTCGGTTTCTCCATATTTTTAAACTTTTCCATAGAAAACGCTCCCGAAAAACCTCCAATATTCGTCAGAACCTCCGGTCTCATCGTCTCCTTAATATGTTTTTTCATCAATTCCACTGATTTGTATCCAGCCTCGATATCTACTCCTGCGCTCTTGTAATCCATAATTTCTCCTCCATCCAGCCTTTCGGCTGCTTTTGTAATTGTATTGATTTTTTTACATCTGATTCAGATATTCTTTATGTCCCAATCTATCTAACTTCTCAGCTTTTGCCTGTACCGTTTCTTTCATCTCCCTGGAATATGCTTTCAATCTTTCCAACAACTCCGAATCGGATGTCGCAAGAATTCTTGCAGCCAAAAGCGCTGCATTCATTCCGCCGTCAATTGCAACAGTTGCAACCGGAATTCCAGGCGGCATCTGCACGATCGAATACAGTGCATCTACACCCTCTAAGTTCTTTCCGGACATCGGAATGCCAATTACCGGCATCGGGAAAATCGCTGCACACATCCCCGGAAGATGCGCTGCCATTCCGGCTCCTGCAATAATCACTTTAAAATCTTTTTCTTCTGCCGATTTTGCATACTCAAAAAACACATCCGGTTCACGATGTGCAGAGATAATTGTTATCTCATATTCCACACCAAGTTTTTCCAACATATCCGCAGCCTTGCTCATAACCTTCATGTCAGAGTCGCTGCCCATCACAATCCCAACTTTTGGCATAATATTACCTCTCTTCATTTGATTTCTGTTATTTCCTCATAATGAGATATTTTACCTGTTCTTATTTATACTGTCAAATTTTTTTACAATCACAGCTCGCAAAAAATATCACAGTTCATTCATAACAGCTCGGATCAGCTGCTTTACACACTACATTTCCTCAAATGGTTCGTTCAACACTTCTGTACCCTTAAGGACAAATCTTCCATCCTTTAAAAGTACAATGTTCTTTCCATCCTCCGTCACTACGCAAATCTCCGCAATTTCCTCATACGGAATCGTGATGTCCGTATGACACTGAAAATACGCCGATGCCAAATCTGTCTTCCGCAAAATAGACACCGAATTATCCCTTGCCACAATTTCCTTGCCATTTGGAT
Source organism: uncultured Lachnospiraceae bacterium (assembly GCA_910585545.1). Classification (GTDB taxonomy): domain Bacteria; phylum Bacillota; class Clostridia; order Lachnospirales; family Lachnospiraceae; genus An181. Next base: position 33,634 of record CAJUFN010000010.1, on the reverse strand, counting down.
TATATACCTTCGTATCCTCACTCCACGAATAGCACGTATCGCCTACTGCAAAATGCGGCCCCATCTTCTCGGCAATAAGAATCGTCATCTTATCATGGATATCGTATTTTTTCGCAACCACATAAGCAGTCGTATTCGTGCCGATAGCAAACTCCCCAAGCGGCAATGTCGGATGATTATACAAAATATTATCCTCTATATACTTTTTGTTGTCCTCTTTCTTCTCAAAATTCGTACAATTGTAAGAAACAATCTTCCCATCCACGAATTCCATTTCCAGATTCTTATATAACAACTCATTCAAATATACTTTACTCACATGAAGAGTCCCATTCGTCCCCTCCAACACCGGTGACGTAAACACCTCGCCCACCGGAATATTCACATCCGCCACACAATTTTCGAAAATGGTTTGTTTATCCGGATTGGATAACCGATACAACTGTACCTTCAAATCCGTCTTATTCTCGTCTTTTCCAAGAATATGGACATATTCTCCCTGATCTAATGCATCGATAAGCGTCTGCTGCACCTTCTCATACACATCCGCATCCAATGTATTGATTTTAATGACTTCCGCAAAAATCTCTTCAAACTTCTCCCCAATCTCCGGTACCGGATACGAAATAATCGTAAAACTGCGCTCCTCACCCTTAATATAATGATTCGTCATCTGGCTCATCTTGCTGTCGCCTCGTACGGACAATTCTTTTTGCTTTTTCGTAAATACAATCGCATACGGATTCGTTTCCGGCGCAAACGGTTCTTCCCCAAAAGTCTCTATCACCGCCGGACCTGCATATTTTTCCGCTGCTTCTTTATACTGCTCATACACATTTTTTGCAACATCAAGTTTGCGCTCCACAAACTTCTTGTCCAAAATCAATCCAAGGTCTTCCCTGTGATCATAATCATACTGCTTATTCGCAGACGTTCCGCTATACCCAATCTTGTGTACACCTTTTTTCGTAAGCACACTCACTCCCGGACGAAGAATCGTTGTCTGAAGACCCATTTTTTCAAAATTTTCCATCGCCCTTTTCACAACTCGCTCAAACCCGATCGGAAACCGGATTTCCACTGTCGATTTTTTATGAAGCGGCTTATTTCCATTAACAAATCCCATCCGATAGCCTTCTGTATATACATCCGCCATCTTCGCAATCGTCTCCTGTGGTAATGCATTGATAAATTCTGCCATACGGATTTCATTTTCAGAAATATATTCCCCATACGCATATAAATACCGCAAATCATTTAAGCTGCATGTTTTCACATGTTCTGCCGCAAACGAATATTGCGGCAGTATCTGTTCCCGGATACGATCCGCATAAAACACGTCGCAATAATCGCTGACATACCAGTAAATCACATTTTTCAGTTCCTTCACATCCGGCATCTGTTCCTCAAAATTATTATAAATCTCAATGAACAACTCCGATAGAATCGTCAAATAAGAAAGACGTCCTTCATATGCATAAGCAATACCGCCACGCATCTCCGTATAAAGAAAACTAAGAAGCGTACCATACTCCTCGCCAAACTTTTGCACCGCATACTCAGGATTCGCATAACTTATCCCATAATTTTCCGGCAAAATATCTTCATAAAGCATCTTATTTTCCTGCTGCAAGGATGTCATTGATATATCCGCTTCTTCTCTTGTCCCGATTTTTGTAAGTTCCAAAAGAAACTTCGCCGTCTCCCGGAAATATCCAAGATACGGCTCATTTACACTCTCTTCTGTTAAAATATCGCAAAGCCTTTCCTTTGCCAAGGCAAAACGTTCATCCGCCAACTCATTTTCTTCCTGTTTCCATATTATCATTTAAAATAATCCTCCGAGAAATAATGCTGTCAAACTAAATGCCAGGATTCCATTCAGAACAATTCCCACTCTGCATGACCTGTAATCTTTCTCTATCTCACGTAATCCCCGAACACCGATCGCAACACCAAACCAGCCGGCAATCATAATAATAAGCCCAAGCGCCCCTGTCACCGCCGGTGTCTCTCCTCTATTTATGTACGCCGTCAGCAGCAGCAGAAAATAAACCAAAAACACAAATCCTGCAATCATACAAGATATCCTGCCCCCTTTGGAAGGCTTCAATCTTAACTCGCCGCCGCGTTCACTTCGTCTTCTCTTATGTTCCTTTAATCTTATATATGTTCTACCCGCGTCTCTTTTTTGTATCATGACTTCTCCTTATGGCATTGCAAATGACAAACAGGATGTAACCCGCCATTCCTCCGATTGTATTAAGCAGCAAATCGTCTACGTCAAAGGATCCTACTCTGGCAAAAAACTGAAATACTTCCACGCAAAGACTGACCCCAAAACTGTAACTAAGCGTCACCAGAAAACTTCTGTGTTTACTTGCCATCGGCAAAAAAAATCCAAACGGCACGAAAATCACTACGTTTCCAATAAGATTCGTACACGTAGAAAACCACCCAAGCTGCTCTCTGTAATTCCAAAACCTTTTAATTTCTTTAAATAACTCCAAATTATAGCGGAACTCCCGAAATTCTCCGCTTCTGCCATACCAGTCCGAAAATATTAAAAAATAAATCAAAAATGCAATATACAGCACAAACAATAATTTCCCCAGTATGCGTATTCTTTTTCTGTTCTTAGCATTCAAAATGGTTCCCTTTCGCTAAAATGTTAATTCCCCTTTACGTTTCAAAAGATGTGCCCCACTGACAATGGAAACAATCCCTGCAGCAAGCCCTATTACAATCATAACAATCCCTATCACAATATTTCCGCTGCCGACAAGCTTCATAGTTCTATATACTTTTTCTTCCATAGAAATCCCCCTCTATTTTGCTCCGTATTGTTCATAGTATGCGTCAATCGCAGCCTTTAATGTATCATCGATCACAATTTCACCATTACATTCTTTATTATACAGACACTCCACAACCTCTGCCATAGATACAATTGCAGCAGTTTCAAATCCATATAAATCTTTCACTTCATCAAGCGCACATTTTACTCCGCCTTTTCCCACTTCCATACGATCAAGGGATACCATAAGCCCTACAATGGTCACATCCGCTGCTCCCTTTACCTTCGGTACCGTCTCTTCCATAGATTTTCCGGATGTTGTCACGTCTTCAATCATGATCACACGGTCACCATCTTGTAATTTACTTCCAAGAAAACTTCCTTTATCTGCACCGTGATCTTTCTCTTCTTTACGGTCAGAGCAATAACGTACTTCCTTTCCATATAATTCACTGTATGCCATCGCCGTCACTACAGCAAGCGGGATCCCTTTATAAGCCGGTCCAAACAACACGTCAAAATCATCTCCATATGTATTGTGAATCGCTTTCGCATAATACTCGCCTAATTTTTTCAGCTGGGAACCTGTCACATACGCTCCTGCATTCATAAAAAACGGAGATTTCCTTCCACTTTTCAATGTAAAATCTCCAAACTTGAGCACCTTGCTCTCTACCATAAACTCTATAAATTCCTGTTTATATTGTTCCATATTTCTTAAAACCTCCGTATTTACGGGCTTTTCTCGCCCTTATTTTCTATTTTTATCCCCTACTACACCATTTTTACATCATTTAATATGTAATGTAAAGAAGGCAAAATCGGGAAAAGAACTATTAAATCTTCTCAATTTTATCATATATTTCCTATGATTTCAATCGAGGAACTTCCTTAAAAATGTACGAAAAACGGTCTGCTACAAACCAGAATTTGTAATATTAGTTCTTATTTTTCAAAAACTACAAAGCCACATTCGTAAGGATGGTCGCAATACACACTTTCTTTCTTATCAGTATGGTATAATATGCTTTTCAGTATAATCAGAAAATCTCCGCCACCCGATACAATCATGTATTCTGCCAGCAAAAATATTAGTAATTGATTTGTCATCACCGCAGCTACTGCACCCCCACCTCCTAAAACCAATGTAGGCATAGCAGTTCCTAACAAATACTGCCACTTTTTCAACAGTTCGGAGCAAGTGCAGTATGGAGAAAAACTACTCCAAATAATTCCAAAATCAATCGAATGAAAATGATTTTTTGCAAAAAGCCCCCAGGTAATTCCATGTATTAGCTCATGCAGAATGGTTAGACATGAAATAAACACAATCAATGCTACAACAAATCCCACTGAAAGACAATCCAAATTAAAACCATTCACATGATAGTATATCCAAAATGCTAAAGCTATAAATGGCAGCATAATTAAAAAACATAAATGCTTTGCTTGTTGTGTATTGATAATTATATTCTTCGTTTTATATCCTTTTTGTTGCATTTCAGAGCTTAATTTTTCAAAGTCATTTTTACGTTTCAATTCTTTTTCTGTTAATTTTCTTTTGTCTTTATCCATACTTAATTCCTCCAAATCCCGATTTGTTTATTTCTCATAATATCATACTTTGTAATTATTTACATCATTCATAAGCATAACAAAGTGGGCAAGCCCACTTCAACTCCCCCATTCCCTCATTCATGAGGGGCTTGCACGCTTTGTGCGCCGAGCGTGGTCAGCTTTTGCTGACTGCCTCCGCATATATCAATAAAAGGTTGGGAAAAACAATCCCAACCTTTTACTTTTGCCTATATGCTTCATATCCACAAATCAGTATACCTATAATAAGAATAAGTGTAGAAATTAAAAAGGGAATCAGTACATCATTTCCTCTAAAAGATACGATTAAGCCACTTTGTCCATCTATAGTCCATGGATTTAAAACAGCATATACAAAACAAGCAAATGAATATATAAATCCAATACCAGATAAAATTATCCCAAAAATAAATTTTTTCATTTCAATGCTTCCTCCTGTTTCTAACTACTCCGCTTCTTTTTCTTCTGCCTCCCTTAAACTCCTTCTCAGACGGCTTAACGTCACAGGCGTTATCCCCAGGAAAGAAGCAATATATTTGTTTCTGACACGCTCGATCAATCCTGGATATTCTTGTAAAAACCATTGATATCTCTGAAGCGCAGTATACTGGTTTAATACTTGTTTCAGTTTCCGATGTTCCTCCAATGCTTGAATTAATAGGCGATTATAAAGAAGGGTAATCTCCAAATAGTCTTTTTGTAATGCAATCACTTCAGATATCGAAACAAAAAAAAATTCTCCATCTTCCAATATCTCAATCGATATAGGCGATAGTACATTTAATTCCATTTGGCCAAACGGCATCGCTGTGCACCCACATTGGGCACAAAAGCAATCCGTTACCTCTCTTCCATCTTCATCCAAAAAATACCCTCGTAAGATGCCCGATTCCATAAAATATACATGATTCAGTATCTCACCGATACGAACCACAAACTCACCCTTTTTCAACTTTTTACGTCTTGTTGCTTTCGCAAATTTTTGTATCAATTCTTCATCTTTCAAATGATAAACATCACGATAAAAATCATACGCTTCCATAGCACTATACTCCCACCTCTATTTTTACAGCCCATATGCATATAAATTTCATTTAGATATGTTAATAAGTATGTAATTATAACGCAATTAATAAAGTAATCTGTCACACCCCTTTCATTCCCCCGAATGTCATCTACTCTCTTTTATACCACCGCCCCTCGCAATCCAGCAATATGTGCTCCTTACTGTGCACAACAACCTTTTTCTCAATCTGTATGATATTCTTGACTTACGATTCCTTTTTTAAGATAATACTTACAGCAACTATATTTTTTGAAAGGTTAAGTTTTACATATGACAAAATTCAGTGATAAATGCAAAGAATTGCTTGCAGAAAATGGTACGAATGTATATCGGTTTTCAAGTACTTCTTCTTTAGAACGAACTGCATTACAGAGAATGATTACCGGCAAAAGACTTCCGAATATAGAATTTGTAAAGACCTTCTGTCATTCACTTAGATTATCCAAGACAGAGGAAGACGAAGTTTTAGAATTGTATAAAATAGAAGCCATGGGAGAACCTGCCTATCGAAATGAACAAAGTATTTTACACCTTCTGAAAACATTAAAAGAACTGGAAAAAAATAATTACCAGAATACAATCGGTTTTATTGATTTTAACAACATTGAATTGCTTTCTAATGTTTCTACTCAGGCTTCTGATACGAAACTTATGATGAATCTGGTGCTGACAAAAGAATTTTCACAAAACACTAATGGGGAAATTTATACGAACCTCCCCGGAACCTATGCTTCTTTTATCCAATATCTGGAATGGTTATATCGGCAGCATAAAAAGAAAATCTTAGTGAAACATTTGATACAATTTCAAATGAACGCATCTTTAAGTAATGAGAATCTGGATATCATGAACCATGTATTTCCGCTGTTTTTATCTGACACTTTGGATTATCAAGTATTTTATTACTATAGCCGTCTTATCAAAAGTGATCAGGTGCATTTGATTCTTCCATACTATATTATTACCACACAATATGTTTTACTATTATCGGCGGATTTCAGCACAAGTATTTTACTTTCCAAACCGGAAATCATTGAACAATATGCATCCGAATTCAAACGTATATGCGACCTTGCAAGACCTTTATTTCACCGAACCTCATCATTAACTGATACATGGAATTCTTTTATCAGCGATATTTCATCAAATACTCCTGAAATCAATTATCTGCATCTTCAGCCTTGTTATGTTGATATTGTTGGCGAAAAAACTTTTTTAGACCAGTCGAAACTTTTTATACCAGATTATATGGAAATTGCAAATAAATTTATAGATTCCATCAAGATGAAAAGTAATTATACAAATCATGTATTTTTCACAAAGCGAGGATTGGATATGTTTTGCAAAACAGGGCAATATTATGGGCAAGTAGGTACTTTTTTCCCACCTTTAAATATACAGCAGCGAATTGAAGCACTGACTCAGTATCAAAATCAAAAAACTTTTCATAATGATATTATGCTAAAAGATTCCTTTTTATCGCTTCCTGAAAACCTTTATTTTGAATTACAGGGAACACACATTTTGCAGATCATACGTATAGATAATATACGGAAAATAGATTTTATAACAGTAGAAGAAAGCAGTATATGTGAGGCATTTTACCAATTCCTCCACTCCCTTCCTGCATCTAAATATGTTTATTCCTCTGAAGACATGAGTAAGATTATTTCACAAGCAATACACAAACTCACATCACTGTCAATTTATTCATAAGTTTCTCTTCCGACATAAAATAACTTAAAAAAGCAAATCAAACCGTACTAAAAGCTGTAAAATTCAACATAAAATTTTACGGCTTTTAAGCAAACCCAATATTTAATGCTTCTACAAATCAACATTTATTTCACCACTTAAAATTGTCACTCTCCTTCTTCTTTTTGCGCAATACGAAAACAATCAAAATCAGACTTGCACCTGCTATTCCCAAGGCAGCACAAGTAATCATATCATCTCCGGTCTTTGCTGCCGGTTTCAGAACCTTCTCGCTTCCCGTTTTGCTGACATTTTTACTTTCAAAACTACTATTTTGTCTTTCCAGGCTACTAGCCATTGCCGTATTCGAACATACTAGTAACATAATCATTATCAATATAATAAATCTTCTCTTTTTCTTTCTCATACATTTATTTTCTCCTCTTGTATACATATTTACTACCATATAGTAGCATATCGTTTTTCATAAAGCAATCATTTAGTAGCTTTTCACAAAACATAATATTACTATTTGGTAGTATCAATCTGAGGTGATATGATGCATTTTTCTCGGTTGGAAAATTTAAGAATTGATCATGACTTAACGCAAGCTGAAGTTGCATTCTTTCTTGGCTGTCAGAGAGAAGTATACAGGCGTTATGAAAAAGGTACCAGGCAGATTCCCGTAGACTTCCTGATCAAGCTTTCGCAATTATACAACGTAAGCATTGATTATCTAGTCGGCCTTACAGATACCAAGAATACTTATCCGCGCGCAAAAAAACAAATCGGATTGGACTAAAAAGAGTGTTGAAATTAACCGACTCTTGGCTTTTTCAACACTCTTTTTTTCTATTTCACAAGACCTACCATATCTTCTACCTTCTCAAATCCGTAGGTCTCCATATATCTTCTGATTCCTTCCGCGATTTCCATCGTCACACCCGGATTATAGAAATTGGCCGTTCCGACAGATACTGCGCTTGCTCCCGCAAGAATCATCTCAATAGCATCATCTGCACTTGCGATACCACCCATACCAATGATTGGCAGACTGATCGCATTTGCCACCTGATATACCATGCGTACTGCAATCGGATGGATCGCCGGTCCGGACACCCCGCCGGTTTTATTTGCCAATGCAAATGCTCTTCTATGGATGTCAATCTTCATTCCAGTCAATGTATTGATCAGTGAGACTGCATCTGCACCACCTGCTTCCACTGCCCTTGCCATCTCCGTAATATCTGTAACATTCGGACTTAGTTTCATGATAATCGGCTGTTTCGCATATTTTTTCACTTCTCTTGTAATCGCTTCTGCCGCTTTGGGATTCTGTCCAAATGCAATGCCACCTTCTTTTACATTCGGACAGGAAATATTGATTTCCAGCATATCGACATCTTCATTGGCGAGACGCTCCACTACCTCGCAATAATCTTCTGTGGATTTTCCACATACATTCACGATAATTTTTGTATCATACTGGCGAAGAAACGGAATATCTCTTTTGCAGAACAGATCAATGCCCGGATTCTGAAGACCAACCGCATTCATCATGCCGCCATAAACTTCTGCCACACGCGGCGTCGGATTCCCAGCCCACGGAATATTGGCAACTCCTTTTGTCGTCACCGCACCGATTTGATTCAAGTCCACAAATTCTGCAAACTCTGCTCCGGAGCCGAAGGTACCGGAAGCAGTTGTTACCGGATTTTTCCATTCCACCCCTGCAATCTTTACTCTTGTATCTATCATTACAGTTCCACCTCCGTAGATAAGAATACCGGACCGTCTTTACAAATCCGCTTGTTATTCACGTTGCTGTGATGATCTTTTTCTTTGGATTTACATACACATGCAAGACATGCTCCGATTCCACAAGCCATACGCTCCTCCAAAGAAATATAACACTCGATACCGTTTTCCTCTGCATATGTTTTGATTGCACGAAGCATTGGTGTAGGACCGCAGGCATAAATGATATCTGCCTTCAGTTCCTCTTCACGGATTGCATCCATAACATTTCCCTTTGTACCCACGCTGCCATCCTCGGTTGCAACATAGACTTTAGCCTGCTTTTCAAATTCTTCTCTTAAAAATGTCTGCGCGTCACGATATCCCACGATAACCTGCTTTTGTTCACAATTCAACTGCTTTGCGAGTTCTAAAATCGGCGGCACACCGATTCCTCCGCCCATCAGAAACGCATTTTTTCCGACTGCTTTTTCAAGCGGAAATCCATTTCCCAAAGGTCCGATTATTGGAATCGCATCTCCTGATTTTAATTCAGAAAACTGTTTGGTCCCGGTATGTTCTCCGGTCACACGATATACCATGCGAAGTCTTCCTTGCTCTTTATCAATCTCACAAATACTGATCGGCCGCGGAAGCAGCTTGCTTCCGTCATTCGTATACATAGAGATAAACTGTCCCGGCTTCGCTTCCTTGGAAGCCTTCGTCTCTAACCAAATGCTGAAAATCCCTTCTGAGAGTTGTTCCTGGGATATCACTTTTGCAAGTTCTTTTTCTCTGTTTGCCATTCCTTCGTCTCCTATTATTTATTCTTCGGCTGTCTTTCCAATCTCTTATCTATTCTTAAGCGCTCCCTGAATATCTGCCTTCATCGCCTCCACTGCCGCTCTGGATGCTTCACCAAAGTTTTCTGCGCCAAACTTTGCATATGCTTCCTGTTTGTAAGCTGCAATAATACCACGAGAGGAGTTTACGATCGCTCCAAGACCATCTTCGTTAAAGAAATGTACAAGGTCTTTTCCCTGTCCGCCCTGTGCACCGTAGCCTGGTACTAAAATATAAGACTTCGGCATGATTTTTCGAAGAATCTTGCCCATTTCCGGATAAGTTGCACCTACAACTGCTCCAATATAACTGTAATCATCACCCATACACTCGGCTCCCCACTGTGCCACCTTCTCGCCTACCAGCTCATATAACGGTCTGCCGTCAATAAGCTGATCCTGGAACTCGCCGCTGGATGGATTGGATGTCTTCACAAGAATGAAAAGCCCCTTTTTCTCTTCCTGACATACTTTCACGAATGGATTCACACCGTCGGAACCAAGATATGGATTCACCGTCACAAAGTCTTCATTAAATGGAGTATATACCTTACTTCCCACCTGCACTTTTCCGATATGTCCTACCGCATACGCTGCGGATGTAGAACCGATATCACCACGCTTGATATCACCGATTACAACCAGTCCTTTTTCTTTACAGTAATCTACCGTTTTCTTAAATGCCACAAGTCCAGGAATTCCAAATTGCTCATACATTGCAATCTGTGGTTTTACTGCTGGAATCAAGTCATATGTCTTATCTACGATTTCTTTATTAAACTGCCAGATTGCCTCTGCGGCACCTTCTAATGTCTCTCCGAATTCTGCAAATGCTTTTTTCTGTACATGTTCCGGGATATAATTTAACATCGGATCCAATCCCACTACAATCGGCGCCTCTGTCTTCTTGATATTTTCCACTAATTTGTTAATCATATTCTTCTTCCTCCATCTTTACATTGCTAACTTTTACTTATTTTAAATATTCACATAAAACTTCTAATCTTCATATACTACGTTTCCATCCACCAATGTATAACGTACTTTTCCATCCACTTTTCTTCCGCCAAATGGTGTATTTTTCCCTTTCGAAGCAAATTCTTCCGGATTGATCACATACTCAGCCGCTGGGTCAAAAACTACCAAATCCGCAATCATGCCTGCATCAATAATACCCTTATCCTTAAAACCAAGCACTTTCGCCGGATAATAACTCATCTTATCTGCCATCTGCATCGGAGTAAGGACACCCGTCTTTACAAGTTCTGTATAAGTAAGACTCGCAGATGTTTCCAGCCCCACGATGCCAAATGCTGCTTCTTTCATCGACTTATTCTTTTCCTCTGCCGCATGCGGTGCATGGTCGGTAGAGATAACATTCATAATGTCTTTTGCCAACCCTTCTTTCAATGCTTCCACATCTTGCTTCGCACGAAGCGGCGGATTCATTTTAAAATTACCATCATCCTCTTTGATATCATCTGTCGTCAATGTGAAATGATGCGGACACACTTCCGCCGTTACCGCAAGTCCTTCTTCCTTTGCAAGTGCAGTCAATTTCACGCTGTCCTGTGTGGAACAATGACAAAGATGCAGTCTTGCTCCGGTTTCTTTCGCAAGCAAGATATCCCTTGCTACAATGACATCCTCTACCGAATTGGTAATTCCCTTTAAACCAAGCGTCTGTGCTTTTTCGTCGGCATTCATCACGCCGCCTTCCACCATTGTAATGTCTTCACAATGTGCAAACACGGCAATATCATTTTCCTTGGCGAGTCTCATAGCCTTTCGGTAAAGAGACGCATTCATAACGGACTTTCCGTCTTCACTGATTGCCATACATCCTGCTTTTGCCATCCCTTCAATATCAGCAAGTTCTTTTCCTTCCTGCCCGATGGTAATCGCTCCAATCTGGATCACATGCACCAGACACTCTTCTTTTGCCCTCCTGTGCACCTCTTCTACCTTTTCTCTTGTATCAATGACCGGTTTTGTGTTCGGCATTGCACATACGGTCGTTACGCCGCCTCTGGCTGCCGCTGCTCCGCCAGTCGATAACGTTTCTTTATATTCCAATCCCGGATCCCTGAAATGTACATGCAGATCTATAAATCCCGGCATCACATAACAGCCTTTCGCATCGATCACACGGTCTGTACTTTCTGTGATATTCTCTTTTACAGCAACAATTCTCTCTCCTTCAATCAACACATCATAGACTCCATCCTTTCCGGTATGCGGGTCTAACACATGTCCACCTTGAATTAGTATTCTCATGTTCTTAATCCTTTCCTGATCCTTGCTTTCTCTTGCTTCCCAAAAGGAATCATGCTCTGAGCATATTTTACCATAAGCCCAAACAAAAAGGAATGCAAAAATACAGCATTCCTTTCCTTCATCGTTATTCGTCTTTTATTGCTCTTCTATCATTTTTCTGACATGTCTTACGGCCTCTTCTAATTGATTGTCCGATTCTGATTCTTCGTCATATTCCACTTCAATATCCGGCTCAATTCCTTTTTTATGAATATTACGTCCTTTTGGAGTAAAATACTCTTCCGTCGTGAATTTCAGAATCGTTCCGTCTGAAAGTGTAAAAAGATTCTGTACGACACCTTTTCCGTAAGTCGTCACGCCCATGATGACTCCTCTTTCATAATCCTGCACTGCACCTGCAAAAATTTCAGAAGCACTGGCACTCGACTCATCTACGAGTACCACCATAGGTTTATTAAACTGATGCTCTTCATCCGACGTATAAGTATCACGATTGCCTTCCTTATCTTCCGTATATACGATAAGACCTTTCGGAAGTAGTAAATCAAGGATTTCACAGACTGTATCAAGATTACCTCCTGGATTACCGCGAAGATCGATCACAAGCCCTTCCATTCCTTCCTCTTCACTGCCCGCCAATGCAGATTTAAACTGTTCTAATGTAACATCATCAAACTCGTCAATCCGTATATAGCTGATTCCATCTCTGACTGCATAATCTACAGTCTGTTTCTCAATGGTTCGCCTTATGATCTTAAGTGTGACTTCTTCCTCATCTTCTCCACGCAGCACAGTCAGTTTTACTGTTGTTCCATCCTCTCCTTTAACCAGATTTACAACTTGCCCTAAATCCATGCTTCTAACGTCTTCACCGTCTACTTTAATCAGAATGTCGCCTTCCATAAGTCCGCCTTCTGCTGCCGGCGATCCTTCTGGAACTTCTGTAATGGTGATAATTCCCGTCTCCTGATCCTGGCTCATTGTAGCACCGGTTCCGCTATAAGAACCTGCAAAAGATTCTTTTACTTCTTTTGACTCCATGGTATCGTAATACGCTGCATACAAATCCTCAAGACCATATAACAATCCTTTGCACAGCCCGTCTTTCATCTTCTGTGTGTCAATTTCATCTTCATAGAGATAATACTTATCTATGATTCCCTGAATCTCCAAAAGCTTCTTCAAAGTTTCTTTATCCAGCAAAGCTTCTTCTTTTGAGTCTTCATTGTCCTTTTTCGGCGCTATTTTTTCAATTTGCGGTATTTCTTTCTTTTGCAGCACTTCTTTCAATGCCCATCCTCCGGCTACAGATACCACCACTGCCAAGAACATAGCAAAGGCGCCCAAAAGCGCCCCTCTTGTAAACTGATTTTTTTCTTTCATCGTTCCCTTGCCCCTATAGATTATAAATAATTGAATGGATCCACTGCACTACCATTCTTTTCTACCTGAAAATGTAAATGCACTCCTGCAGAATATCCTGTATTACCAGTGATGCCGATCTGCTGCCCTTTTCTTACGCTCTGTCCTACACTTACACTCAAAGAGGAATGATGCATATATTTTGTAACAAGACCGTTTCCATGATCTATAACAACCCAGTTACCCGCACTGTTACTCCAGCCGGCAATGATTACTTTACCTGCCGCAGCTGCATAAGTTGGCACATAAGCTCCATATGTTCCAAAATCAGCTCCTTTATGGAATGAATTATCAAAGCTTCTATATCCAAAACCACTGGTCAGATGACCTTGCGGACATGGATGTGTAAAAATTCCATTTCCACTGACTACATCGGATCCAGGAGAAGTATATCCTCCTTTATTCGCATTCGCTTCTTCCTGCGCTTTTGCTTTTGCGATCAACTCTTGCAGTTTCTTCGCATTCTCTCCGATTTCCTTTTCCAGGTCAGACAGCTGCGTATTCTTCTCCTGCAGCAGCTTTTCCACTTCTACATGCTTTTTCGTAAGATCATTCTGAAGCCCTTCCATGACCTTATACTCTTTCTGCAGCCGCTTTTCCTTTTCTTCTACCTGTTTTACGACCAACTCCAGTGAGTCCAGCATCTCCCGATCTGTACTGGATATTTTATTGATATATTCTGCTTTATTAATAAAATCACTGAAACTTTTTGCCTCAAAAAGTACTTCGAGCATCTGGGAATCCCCATTCTCATACATGAAACGGATACGCATCTTCATTTTATCATACTGTCTGGCCTCTTCTAGCTTCGCCTGCACGTATTCTTCTTCTGCAGCCTCGATTTCTGCATCCTTTGCCGCCAGCTTTTTCTCCATCTCCTGCATTTCTTCCAGAACCTTTGTCAACTGTTCCGTAAGAGTTTTCTGCTCTTCTACTAACTGCTCTTTCCTTTCTTCCAGCTTGTTTCCTTCTTGTTTTGTGTCGCTTATATCATCAGCATATGCTGGTATCACAGAAGCCACACACAAAACGCCGGCCATCAACACTCCGGCAATACGCCTTCTTCTTGATATCATTTTTTCACCAGATCTTTCTTCATATTCAGACTATACTTTTAAATGCTTGCGGATCGTAAAGAAACTTCCCAAAAAACCAATTCCAATTCCCAAGCCAAGCCCTACCGGAAGTAAAATACGATATACCTCTGTTACCGGAAGGAATTCCAGAATATTTCTTAACAGACTGAATTTCACCATGATATACATAACCGCTTTTCCATACAAAAAGTACAAAACACCAAGCGGAATCAGTGCACCAAGTAAGCCGATCAAAAGACCTTCAATAATAAATGGCGCTCTGACAAACATATCTTTCGCACCTATGTATTTCATAATTGCAATCTCTTCTCTTCTCACAGTGATACCCATCGTAACTGTATTACTAATCAGGAATATAGAAACCGCAAGCAAAATCAATATAATCGCCGCCGATACATAAAGAACAAGTTTATTCACACTGGTAAGCACATTCGCCACAACATCTGACTTATTAACCTTGCGGACACCGTCTAGCTTTTCCGTAAACTCTACCAGCTCTTTCTGACTTTCTACTTCCGTCATAAACACTTCAAAACTATCTGAATTCGCAAGCGGATTATCGTTCTCAAATCCTTCTGCCAACTCACTGGATTCTCCAAAATACTCTTTTTGGAAACCTTCCCATGCTTTCTCCGCCGAAACATAGTTTACTTCTTTAACATCATCCCTTGCTTTTAACTTTTCCTCAATATTATCGCGTTCATCTTCTGTGATATCTTCATCAAAAAATACTGTGATCGCTACGCCTTCCTCTGCCAGTTTCACAATATGATTGAAATTGTAAATAATAGAAAAGAACAGACCAAACACAAAAATACATGCTGACATTGTTGCTATAGAGGCAAATGAGAACAACTTGTTTCTCCAGATATTTTTTACCCCTTGTTTCATTGAATATCCTACTGTACTAATCCTCATTACTATACCCACCTTTTTTCTCGTCGCTTACAATGACGCCTTTTTCCATTGTAATAACTCGTTTCTTCATCTCGTTTACGATTTCCTGGTTATGCGTAACTACTAAGACAGTTGTTCCTTTGTCGTTCGCTTCTTCCAACAGTTTCATAATCTCCCATGAATTGGTTGGGTCAAGATTACCTGTCGGCTCATCCGCAAGCAAAATCAAAGGTTCATTTACAACTGCTCTTGCAATTGCAACCCTTTGCTGCTCACCTCCGGATAATTCTTTTGGAAATGCCTTGTACTTCTGAGCAAGCCCTACCAAAGACAGTGCCGCCGGCACTTTCTTCTTAATCACACGGGTTGCAGTTCCTGTTACACGAAGTGCAAATGCAATATTTTCGTAAATGTTACGGTCTTTTAAAAGACGGAAGTCCTGAAATACAACGCCAAGCGTTCTTCTATATTTGGGGATATGTCTGTGTTTGAGTCTTCCCAAACTTTGACCATTCACAATAATGGTTCCCGAGGTTGGTTCCAATTCTTTCATAATTAACTTGATCAAAGTAGATTTCCCGGAACCGCTGTCTCCTACAATGAATACGAACTCACCGGCATCAATTTTTAAGTTGACACCATTCAGGGCAGCTATTCCTTTTGAGTATTCTTTCGTCACTTCATTTAATTCTATCATACGTTCCTCCTATAAATTAACCATTGATACTCCTTACTTAATTACGTAATAGTTCAGCCATAATAAACAGTTCAGCCATGACAGTTCGGATTAGCTGCTTCGCAGCTTATATCGCCACATACGTGGCTTAATACTCCAATGTTTCCATATACTTCATGTACTTCACAACCATAAGCGCAATCTTAAATGTGATCGCATCTTCAAAAACTCGAAGATCAAGCGCTGTACTTTTCTGCAGCTTATCCAAACGATACACTAATGTATTCCTGTGAATATAAAGCTGTCTTGATGTCTCGGATACATTTAAGCTGTTTTCAAAGAACTTATTAATCGTAGTAAGTGTCTCCTCGTCAAATTCATCCGGTGATTTCCCCTCAAAAATTTCACGGATAAACATTTTACAAAGAGGAATCGGCAACTGGTAAATCAGCCGACCTATTCCTAGTTGATTATATGCGATAATGTCCTTTTCGTCAAAGAATATTTTTCCGACATCCAACGCAAGCTTGGCTTCTTTGTATGATTTTGACACTTCTTTGATGTCATTTACGATAGTTCCATAAGCAATATGAATATCTTTTTCTCCCTCTGCCGTCAAGATATCCATCGTCTCTTTCGCGGCCTTTTCCATCTCCGGATAGCCCTCGTTTGCGCTTAATTCTTTTACAATAATAATATTTTTCTCGTCTACCGCTGTAATGAAATCTTTTGTCCTCGTTCCAAGCATTGCACGCACACTGTCAAGAGAACTAATATCTTTCTCCCTCGTTGTTTCGATAATAAAAATAACACGTCTTACTTCCGCGTCAATATGCAATTTCTTAGCACGATTATAAATATCAACCAAAAGCAGATTATCAAGCAGCAAATTCTTAATAAAATTATCCTTATCAAAACGTTCTTTATATGCAATAAGTAAATTCTGAAGTTGGAATGCGGCTATTTTTCCGACCATATAGACATCGTCGCTTCCCCCCTTCGCAAGAAGTATGTATTCCAGCTGATTTTCATCAAATATCTTAAAAAACTGATATCCTTGCACCACCTGACTATCTGCCGGTGATTCTGCAAATGACATTACTGCACTGCCGCAATCTTCATTTTCAGTAAACGTACTTGCTAAAGTCTTCCCGTCAATGTCCGTCACGCACAAATCAATTCTTGTAATCGCCTTTAATCCTTCAATTGTATTCTGAAGTATTTGATTAGATATCATAATTTTCTCCTCCACTCACATTTCTATATACACTTTCCACAAATTTTTAAGACCTTCTATTTTAATGGCACGTATTCCTAATCTATATATTAATGCAAAACAACAAAAAAATAAAGAGTAAATCTCAATTTTTTATGCATTTCTTTACATAAAATGTGACATTTCCGCTCACTTGTTCTTATACATACTTCACAAAGTGGACTTTTCGATCTACGCTTCATTTTTTCGTTGTTCTTTTTTTAATATTTGTTTTAAAAAACTTTTCAGGAAAAAACTTCTTATACGTCCGCTTTTTTCCTTCTCCCATTCTAACTGTCCGCCTCTTCCCAGCCCTAACCATACTCTGGAATTAAGGACATTTTTATTCTTTGCGATAAATTCTTCCTGCTTTGGAGCAGATATGATAGATAAAATGCAGTCATTTTCTGTGCCGTTAATTCGATTGGCCACAGTAAGCTCGTCTACCTCTTCTGTCATCCAGTATTTTCCTCTGATTTTTATGTTGCTGTAATGTGAATGAAGATATTGCTCAAACTCATCTGCTTCCTTCTCACCATCTGCTAGTAAAAATACTTTTTTTCGATTTTTATGAAGATACCGTACGAACATTTTCGTAAACAGTCTGCCTTCCGGCTCTCCGAATTTACCAGTTTTTTGAACCTTCGTTGCCTCCAAAAGCATGTGCTCTCCGATCAGCACCATATCCATATTTTCGATCCAACTGCGCAGCTCTTCATTCACATCTGCCTGAAGCGCAACATCACTGTTTAACACTTCTATTACATTTACCGCTTCCGTCTCCATATAAGAAATCGCGATCTTCATCGCCTCTTTCGCACTGCAGACGTCCACCGGAACCTTTAATACACTGATTCTCTCTCTCATAAAACTCCTGCTACTCCCTCTAGTTTCGCTATTGTACCAAATGTATATCTGTTTTTCAAGAGCATTTATTTGTTTTGCAGGTTGTTCTCTTTCTGATTCAGCTGTTCTTTTGTTCCCTCTCACGACGTCTTTTTGTCACTAATCCTCCGATTCTCCCTGTTTCTTTTGCAGATAGGGAGCGCCATCCCTGGGCGATCACCTTGTCCAAAAGCCCTAGTTCTTCCGCAATCTCATATTTCAACTTTTCTTCCGGCGCAATATTCGTAAGATCAATTGGTTTTTCCTTTTTTCTGGTCATAAAAGCATCCCCTTTCTAGTTCAAGTGTTACCACTTCAAGAGATACTTATACGAAAAAAATGGAGCACGTCATTAAAGGCGCGCCCCTCTTTTCTTACGGTTCTTCCGGTATGATCACGGATGCAAGCAAATAAGCTATAATTCCTGTTCCCGTACATCCAACCAGTACCCATAACAGTCTTATCAATGTTGGATCAATCCCAAAATAATCGGCGATACCACCGCATACTCCGCAAATCATGCGTTCGTTTCTCAAACGATATAAACGTTTCATAATAATCTCCTTTCTTTTTCCCTTTTTACATATCTATGAAGCGCTACTTTTCAAAATCAATCGTAACCTCGCCCAGACCACATTCTGCCTCGATTGTCTTGCCTGCCTGATTATATATTTTTTTATTCACAGATGGGCCAAATTTTTCTTCCCCTATATTAACTTGACCCAATCCGCATTTTAGCTCATAATCATATTCTTCTTTCGCATTCTGCAGGTTAAGTTCCACTCTTCCTAACGTACATTCAACATCTGCCTCACCGCGAATGCTTCCGGAAAATACAATCTCGCCTGCTCCTGCTTTTGCATCCAGCGAATTAACATTTACGTTCGTCACCTCTGCTTCACCGGCACTTGCATCAATCTCCATATCGCGAATGTCAATATCTTCTATATATAATGCCCCAATTCCAACTTTGGCATCCAATTCTTCCATCGCATTCTCTTCTTTTGCAATATAGACATAAAGTTCTGCATCTTCCATGTCATTTTGCACCTTATATTTTCGATCTATCTCTATCTTAAGTTCTTCTTCGTCTTTATAAATATGGTTTCTTTTCAATCCACTCATCTGAGCCGTCTCTACCCGCACTTCTCCCGGCATAAGTGTATCGTCTGTAAGGACATACACCGCAACCTTATCCGTATCAATACTGATTTCACGGATTCCCTGGAATACCTCTGCAGTGTCCCCAGTCGCTTCTTCGTCGAACTTCAGGTGATATCCTCTCTTAATGATTCCGATTCCATCCGGATATGCCGTACGATAACCTTCGATACTAAATCCAAGCATGAGTGACACTGAGCATAATATGATTCCCATTCCGGCAATTGCTGCGCTCACAATCCAAAATATTTTCCATCCTCGTTTCATCTATGCCACCACCTTTTCTCTAAACCATCCCAGCATCTTCTGACATATCCCTACAAAAAATCGCACCATTCCAGGTATCACCATACTTGCCAGTTTTGCCATCAAGACTGTTCCAACCATACCGATCACTGTCAGAATCATTCCCGAACCCATCAGCATCATTCCTACCGTCACCATATGGAATATCTGGCTGATACCGACAATCGTCAACACAACTCCTGTTATCGCAAGCGCCGCCATCGTAATGAAAATGCCTCCTGCCAACGCTACGATTGCTACGATCACTGCAAATACCAAGGCAATTCCGGTGAGTGCTAACGGCAAGATAAACGGAATACCAATAAGAACAATTCCCAGAATCCATAATAGCATTCCGCCTCGTCTGCTCTCCCGCACATCCTCTCTTCTGATCGGCACATCCATCCTTTCAAATCTTGTGTCCTGATATCCTCTTTCACTGTATTCTGCCCTATCCCCAGCATATCCTGCCCGGATCACCGCTGCTATCTCCTCCGGATTTCCAAGTTCCGCGATAATTTCCTCTTCCTTTTCTGCACCGGCATCATCAAAGTAATCATTATAATACTGCAAAGCCGCTTCCCTCTCTTCTCTTGGAAGACTTACAAGCAATATATCCAACTGGCGCATAAATTCCTCTCTATTCATGCAAGTGCACCCCCTTCAAACATCTCGCTGATTTTTGTCGAATAATTTTTCCACTCAATCCTATATAAATTCAATTGTGCCATTCCCTTTTCTGTCAGTTTATAATACCTTCGATTCCTTCCGTCAAACTGCATGTCATATACTTCCAGACATTCATCCTTCTGAAGTCTTCTAAGTACCGGATAAAGCGTAGATTCAGAAATGTCGATAGCTTTTCGTACATCTTGTGTGATCCTGTATCCGTATGTACCTTCATTTTCTTTCGATACAACGGCAAGCACAACCGCATCCAAAAGTGCTGCTCCTGTATTAAATACCATATTCCCGCCCCTTTCTCTTGCTTTCTGTATCATTCACTCTCAACTATATTTACATTAAATATCATATTGTTGATTTAATCATATTATATGCTGTATAATATTGTATGTCAACATCTTTTCTTTTAAGAGATTATGAAGAAATTCTTAAGAAGGCGATTCGGAACCTATTTAAAAACAAAATACATCAAAATGCATACATGAATGCAAATCAGCACCGGCACTCCAATCTGGAATTTTAAATGCTTCGTCTTATGATGAAATGTTTTCATTCCAATCCACGCACCAATACTCCCTCCGGCTGCCGCAATCCCAAGAAGTGTTGCCTCTGGAATCCGCCACTTCCTCCTCTTTGCCTTCTGCTTATCCATACCATACATCAAGAAT
This sequence comes from uncultured Lachnospiraceae bacterium, assembly GCA_910585545.1. GTDB lineage: Bacteria > Bacillota > Clostridia > Lachnospirales > Lachnospiraceae > An181. The sequence goes on along the minus strand of CAJUFN010000010.1, from coordinate 12,594 downwards.
GCCACCGCATTAACTACACACAAATAGTACCCTATAAAATCATTTATCATATACTCATCTCCTGTCCTAATGCGAAGGAATAAATAATCTTCTCTTTCACCTTTTTTCCGGTCAGACGCTCCAATGCTTTTGCATAATAGTCTAACTGGCGATGATACTTTTCTCTCAACTCTTCCATTCGCCTTATCTTATCTGTTTTATAATCGAGTACGACAATCCCATCTTCTTCCTCAAACCATACATCGATAATCCCTTGCACGAGCAGCATATCTTCTTCCAAAGAATCCTGTCCTTTTGCCTCTTCGTAGATCTCAGATGCCGCTACTCCCAACACAAAAGGCTGCTCCTTATAAAGTGCCCCTGAAATTGCGGCTTTTTTCATTCTTCCGGCAACCTTTGCACTTAAAAATGTCAAAATGTCTTCCTTTCGGATGCATTCACACATTTCCGGTGTCATCTTTTCCTCTGCTGCATATCCACGCAGAAGCATTTCTATGTCTTCCTTCCCATACGTTCTGGAATGATCTAAAAGCTCCATTATTTTGTGATACGCCGTGCCGCGAAATGCGCCGGATGGAATCTCCTCTTTGGCTATAAACGCCGGGATAATCTCCTCTACGGATGTTTCCTCATAGAAAGGCTCGCCCAACTCATCTTCGTATTGGATTCTTTTCAGCTCTGATACCGTAAATTTCCCTTTGCGTTTCTGTTCATTCTCATATGGATATCGATAAGAAAACTGACATCTCAGATTCTCTTTCATCTGCCTGTCATACTCTGCCGTCACATCCAGATTCTGAAAACTTTCTTTCGTAAGAAGCGCCGCCACATCTGCCGCATCACTTGCCTGAAGAATCTCATCTGCCCCCGCCAACGTAAGTACAAATGGTTGTTTTTCATACTCAGAAATAAAAAACGGCATCTTCACATCATACTTTTGGGCTAAGTCTGCTGCAATTTTCGGCGCACGAAGCATCGCCGGAAACAAAAATCCATAATAAGAATCTGCTCTTGCCAGCATAAAAAACGGCAATTTCTTTTCTTTTCTTCGGAGAATACCGGATGCATTCTGCAATTTCTTTTGCAGATTACTCATCGTTCCGACCATCACAAGCTTTTCTTTGGCACGAGTCAGCGCTACATAAAGCACTCTTAATTCTTCTCCCGTATTCTCAAGCTTAATCTCTCTTTGAATGACCTTTTTGAGTATCGTAGGAATCTTCGTACGCATCTTCACATCCACCGCATCCAGACCGATTCCAAATTCCGGATGAACAATGACGCTCCCTCGGATATCCTGAGTGTTAAACTTTCCATTCATCCCGGCAACAAATACAATCGGAAATTCCAGCCCCTTACTTTTGTGGATACTCATAATACGCACCACATCTGCGCTCTCATCTTCTACATTTGCCTCGCCATAGTCAATATCATATTTTTGCAGCTTTTCAATATAGCGTACAAAGTTGAATACCCCTTTATAGCTGGTCGTCTCAAACACTCTCGCTTTTTCAACCAACATCTCAAGATTTGCCTTTCTCCGGTTTCCATCCGGCATCGCGGACACATAATTCCCATATCCGGTTTCATCCAGAATCTTCCATAATAATTCGTGAATTGCCATATACGGGAGCATTTCACGGAAATACAGAATCTGTGCCCAGAATTCCTTCAGCTTTTCCTTTAATTCCGTATCCTTGCCTTCTTTTGCATACCGCCAGACCGCCTCATAAAACGGCAGTTCTCTATATTCACTTTTGATGCATGCAAGCGCCTCCACATCAAAGCCTCCAATCGCCGAAGTGAGTACTGCCGTCAACGGCAAATCCTGCTTTTTATTATCTAACACGCTCAGATAATCAAGAATCAAACTGATTTCCTGAGTCTCGAAATATCCTTCCTTACTTCCTGTAAATGCCGGAATCCCTTCTTCTGCCAGTGTCTTCGCCAACGTTTCCGCATAACCCTTCACACTCCTTACAAGAATTACCATATCCTTATAGCAAGCCTTCCGGTATTCCCCACTCTTTTTATCCAGCACCTGCATCTGCTCCATAAATTCACGGATACGCGCCGCAATAAATCGCCCTTCCAGCTCTTTTGGCTCACATTCGCTATGTTCAGATGCATCCATGTCAATGATCGCAATCTCTGGCTGCATGTTCTCTGCCGGCTCATAAGACGCACCCGGATAAAGCGCTGCATCCTCATCGTATGCCACATGCCCCAACTCTTTTGTCATAATCTGTTTAAAAAAGAAATTAACGCCATCCAGCACTTCCGTCCTGCTTCGGAAGTTCTTATGCAAACCAATCCTTCTTTGTCTGCCTTCCTTCGGCGAATAGGTCTCATACTTCTCCATGAAAAGCTCCGGTCTCGACAGACGGAATCGATAGATGCTCTGCTTCACATCTCCTACCATGAAAATATTGTCCTGTCCTCTATGAACGCTGGACACGCTCGTCAGAATCGCTTCCTGGATGTAATTACTGTCCTGATATTCGTCGATCATGACTTCTTTAAATTTCTTTTGATATTCCAACGCCGCCTGGGAAGGTTTCCTCCCTCCCTCTTCTTCCACGGTAAGAATTTTCAGCGCCATATGCTCCATATCACCAAAATCAATCATATTTTTCGATGCTTTCTCTTTCGCAAATGCCGCCTCAAACTGTCTGACTAAAGAGATCAGCACGCCTGCCATCCTGCCTGCCTGCTCCATATCTGCCCACAATTCTTCTATCTCTTCATAAAAATACTGTTCCTTGATATCTTCCCAGATTTTTTTGGCTTCTTCCCGCAAATTCTTTACCATGGAAGCAGTTTCCGCCGAAACTTCTTTATCTCGGTTTGCCGCAAGCTTCTTCCACTTCATTTCGCGCACCTTCACAGACATCCGCTCAAAATTTTGTGCACATTTCATCTCCTGAATCTGTTCCAGATCCGATTCCACCATGTCAAGATACATATACGGACCGTCTGCCTCCTGGCAATAAACCTTTGCCTCACACAAAAGTTCTTCCATACCATCCAGATAATTTTTCACCTGCAGGAGTGCCCGTTCTAAAAACGGACATTCTTTTCCTTCTATATATATATATTGCTCCGCACAAGAAGCAAGCCATCCATCCGCATCCGGAAAACTCCTGGAAAAATCATAGACCTGCATGATCAGTTCTTCTAACTGCTTATCATCCCTGCCGGATGCATACCCATTGACAAACTCGGTAAAATCCTCATCCCCTTTTGCATAGGCCTCTTCCAACACATTCTCTAACACATCTTGCCTTAAAAGCTTTAATTCCCCTTCTTCTCCGATACGAAATCCCGGGTCCAAGTCAATCCTGTGAAAATGTTCCCGAATCACGGATAGGCAAAAACTATGGATAGTGGTTATCTTTGCTCCGTGAATCAGCGTCGCCTGGCGCTGCAGTCGTTCGTCCTGCGGATGTTTAAATAATTCTGCCTGGATTGCCTCCCGGATACGCTCTTTCATCTCCGCCGCGGCTGCTTCCGTGTAAGTTACAATCAGAAGCTCATCCACATCTACCAACGCTTCATCTTTCGTAAGCCGTTTGATAATACGTTCCACAAGCACAGCGGTCTTACCGGAACCCGCTGCCGCCGACACGAGCAGACTGCAATCCCGAAGGTCAATCACTTCCTGCTGTTCTTTTGTCCATGTCACACTCAAGACTGCACCTCCCCTTTCATCTTCGCCAACACTTCTTCCAACTCGTACTTTTCTAATTTCCGGTATTCACAGCCGGAAATCCTGGTATCAAACCCACAGATATGATTGTATTTACAGTAATCACATCCCGTTGCAGTTCCATATTCATAAGGTGCGGCATCTGCCTCCCCTGATACCATTCTTTGTTTGATATCACCGGAGATTTTCTCCGTATATTTTTCAAGTACCCCGAATGCCTCTTCCTTTACCGCCTTCGATGCCTTCGTAAGGCTCCCATCTTTCTTTCTCCCAACCGGGATTACATCCGAACTTCCACTCATCGCTCCATCCATCCTGACAAGAACCTCTTCCTTGGCATTGACGATGCCATCCAGACGAAGCTCTTTTAGAATTGCCTGCTCCAATTTCTCTTTATCAAATTCCTTTGCCACGATCGGATCTTTAATTTGATAATAAAAAATCCCTGCCGGTATGATCTCTTTATTTGGATAGCGCTTTTTTTCAATCGCAAGCGCCGCGCTTAGATAAATCGCAAGCTGCAGCTGCAGCCCATGGTAACATGCCGTCATATCAAAACTTTTGCTTCCTGTTTTATAGTCCATGACCTTCACATAGACTTTATCCTCCGTCTCGCAGATATCCACGCGGTCAATCTTTCCGCCGCCGAATTTCACCTCATAAGCATCGGGTACAAAAACCCCTCTCTCCAACTGTCTGGTAAGCGCCCATACAGTCCTTCGAAGCATCTGTTTTAATCGGGTAACCAAGTATTCGTTCCTTGCCGAACTATATAAAATCGTGTTTCCATAATCCACAATGCTTTCTTCCACACTCTCATCGATCAGCTGCTGCTGCCTTTCTTCCTCTATTTCCGTCCAGGAGATTCCTCCCTCTGCAAGCTTTTTCGAATAATACTCGATTGCGCGATGGAAAAGATTCCCAAAATCCAATGCCCGGAACTGATACTCTTCCCGTTCTTTCAGACAGAGTCCATAGGTCATAAAATGTGAAAATGCACAGGCAGAAAACCGCTCCAGACGGGTAGCGCTGATATCTTTCAACTCCCCATAGAGTGATTTTGCCGTGGTTTCGCTGATTTTGCACTGCGGCTTCACCATAAATGCCGCATCCAAAAGCTTCCCAATCTCCTCACTCCATTCCGGATGTCTCGCATACCATGCATACAGCTCCTTCCACGCTTCCTCCTGCTTTGGTACGGTATGAAAGCCTTGTATCAATTCTCCGATTCCTTGGCGTCTGGAAATCTCTTTTTCCGTCAGCAATATATCCTTCGTCTGTCGGATCGTCAGTTTCGGATACAGCTTCTTTACATCCGCGATCAGATATGCCGGACGGATGCTCTTTCCTTCGGAAGAAACCGCACTGTAACACAGATATAATTGTCCGGACGGCTTTGTCAGATTGAGATATAAATAATATTTCTGGATGTATGCCTGCTCCTTCACTCCCGGTGTGAGCGTCATCTTCATCTGCTTTAACTCTTCTCTGTTTTGCTCCGTCAAAATACCGCCTTTTAACAGGCTGCCCGGCAGAATCGTATCGTTGATTCCAAGCATAAACAATACCTTGATTCCGTTTAAACGGGTACGCTCTATGTCCCCTGCCACGACCTGATCTACGCTTGGCGGGATGATTCCTATTTTTGCTTCCTCCAATGCCGCATCCAGAAGTTCACTGTATTCTTTTATGGAAACTTCTTCTTCGCCTAAAAGCTCTATTAATTGCTCCAACACTTCCATCACGACCCGATAAACTTGCGCATATTCTTTGGCAAGAGAAGGCTCTCCCATCTTCTGGAATCTGAGCTCTTGTTCTTTTAGTTTTTTCTGTAAGCCTTCCTGCACAAAGAACTGATACAGCGCCATTGTGATGTCTTGCACCGTCTTCTTTCGCTGTCTGATTACGAACATAAAATCATCTAATTTCTCCACCAGCCCTGCGCGAAGCCGATTCATCTCTGCCAGATAATCCGCATCCATGGACGCCGTATGCCGAATCCATGGTTCCTGCCATTTCTTAAATCCGCGTATTCCAAGCGCTTTCACATAATTTTCCAATCCGTCGATCTCGTCATCTGTCATTTCGCTCAACCCTGTACGCAAAAAGCGAAACACTTGTTCATAAGTAAATCCACCCTCCGCCATCGCAAGAAGACTTCTGAAATATTCTACGAATGGATTTAACAAAATACTTCTCTTATAATCCATGAATACAGGTATCTCATATTCTTCAAAAGCTCGTTCTAAATAATCCGCATAGCCGGACATATCCCCTGTGATGACCGCCATATCTCGATAACGATATCCTTTGGTACGCACAAGTTCCCTCATCTTTGCTGCCGCAAATGCACATTCTTCCCTCGGATTATTGGCACACCAGATGGAAATTGCATCCTGTTCTTCCCTAAATTCTGCATTATGATAACGAAACAATTCTTTTTCCAGGAAGCCAAGCGCCGGATTCTCGGAAAAACGATTCTTCGGATTGTGATACAGGCAAACCGGATCTTCTATCTCTACCCGCTGTTCCTTTGCAATCTGCGTCAATTTCACTGTCGTCTGTTTCCCAAGCGCAAACAGCTGATATGGCGTTCGATAACTATATGGATTTTCATTTTCATCCATCGTAACCGCAACCGATACCCTGCTGCATACCTTCAAAAGCCTCCCGATCAGACGATGCTGTACCGGCGTAAATCCGGTAAACTCATCCAGGACGACAACGCTGTCTTTTAAAATTTCCGACCTTACGACCACATCACAAAGACGGTCAAGCAGCTCCTCCCCCGTCATGTATTTATCCTGCAAAAAATCAAGGAAACGCTGATACATTTTCGCGATATCTTTCATCTTATAAGAAAGATAACTGTGTCCATCCAGCATTTCCATCAACGCTTCCAACTCTTCCAGTCCGATATCGTACTGCATCAGTTCCGAAATAACTGATTTCACTTCACTCACATAGCCAAGCCTTCTTAAATTCTTTCCAAATACGGGAAGCTCCTTTTCGTGACCCGACGCTGCTTTTCTAATGATGAGATTCTTACCCATATCATCCAAAAGTAACTTTTGGTTTCCGCCAACCTCCTCAAAAATCCGATGTGCCAGACGTCCAAACCCAAGGACATCAATATTCATAATCCCATGATTTGGGTGCATCTTCACAAGTTCCTTTTGCGTCTGCATCGTAAACTGTTCCGGCACCAGCACGATATAATTGCGCTTTGGATGCTGCATTGCTTCTTTTATCACATTTTCATAAAGGTACCGGGACTTTCCCGCACCTGAATTCCCAAAAACAAACTGTAATGACATACGGTTTTCCTCCTATGGGGTATAGTATAACATATAGATTTTCCGAAAGAAAACGTAACCGTAAAAAAACCTTCGGCAAATGTCTTATCTGTCCGAAGGTTTTTGTTCTTTTTCTTATGAGTTATACTTGCTTTATACCGCTCTTAACTTCTCCGTAAATTCATTGCTCAATGTAATCTTTCCGACATAGAATACATCCCCTGTCATGAACACTTCAAAGTCTTCTCCAATCTCGACCTGCAGTTCGCCGCCCGGCATATGCACGATCACTTTATTGTTGGTCATGCCAAGCTTATATGCAACGCCTGCTGCCGCACATGCACCGGTTCCGGATGCCATCGTGTATCCGGCGCCGCGCTCAAAAATCTCAATCTGAATATTTTCTTTATCAATCACCTTTAAAAGCTGTGTGTTGATCCTGTCCGGGAAATAACGTGCACGCTCGGAATAATTACCAATCTTACATACAAGCGGCTTGGAAATCTCACGCATCGGAATCACACAATGCGGATTTCCAATCGTCACACATGTAGTCGGATATAATGTTCTGCCAAATACCATATCTTCATTGATTACTTCTCTTTTCTCCCCTGTCACCGGAATCTCATCACTCCAGAAGGAGAGTTTTCCCATAGACACTTTCAGTCGGCTTCCATCTTCATTCAAATAAGAAACTTCTATCTTTTTTCCGGATATCGTATGCATGGTGATATGTTTCTTTTGTACATAGCCTGCATCCTTCAGATATTTTGCAAAAATACGGACGCCATTGCCGCTCTGGCCCGCATTGCTTCCATCGGGATTCCAGATTCTCACATACAAACCATCGTCTTTTAAAATCGGCCCTTCTAAGATTCCGTCGGAACCCATACCAAAATTTTTATTACAAACAAGTTTCACGTTCTCACGAGTCAATTCCAGTTCGTTTTTATTTGGATCAAATACAAAATAATCATTGCCTAATCCATGATATTTTTCTAACACTACTTTCATTTTCCGCATCCTCCTTGCTTATCGCCAACTTACTACTATTTATTATAACACGCACGTTTTACCATGCAAAGGGAAAATACGCTATACCTTGATAATCAACACCGGAATCGGCGGATGATTCGGACGGTTATAATATTCACTCACGATCACCAGATACTTCTTGCCATCCAGCGACTTTAGAAAAGAAAGCAGCGCATCCCGCTCTTCAAATCCACTGTCCCCGCCACTGTAAATACAAAGGCTCATCATCCCTTTCTTTTTCAGCAGCAAAAGCCCTTGCTCGATCGCCTGGATACTGGACTTCGCTTTCGTAGCAAGATTATGATCGCCGCCCGGCAGATATCCAAAATTAAATACGATGCAAGCGACTTCCTGCGAAACATACTGTCCCATATTCGCATGACTATCCAGTATCAATTCCGCCCTGTGAAGCAGATTTCTCTCTTCTAGCCGCTTCTTCGTATTCGCAAGCGCCTGCGCTTGAATATCAAAAGCATAGACCTTGCCTTCCTCTTTGACAAGTTCGCACAAAAATTCCGTATCGATGCCATTCCCCATCGTTGCATCGATGCAGATATCTCCTTTTTGCACATGGTCTGCGATAAAATGATGACACCACTGTGTAATCTGATATGATTTCATAACTATCCTTTCACCTTTTCATATACTTCCACCGGCACAAATGCCTTTACGTAAATTCCGTCATCACGATACTCTTCTTCCAATAGTTCTCCATACTTACGAATCATCTGTATCTTTCCGGCTTCGGCATACGGGTATACGCATTCGACAGCCATTTTCTTTTCACGCAGTACATTTTCCAAAATCTCCTGCATTTTCTCAAGTCCTTCACCCGTCTTAGCGGAAATATTGACGATATGGTCTGCTTTAAAATCGCGTAACACCACACTCTGTGTAAGCCGGTCTTGCTTATTGAATGCGGTAATGACAGGTTTGTCGGTAACATCCAATCCTTTCAGCGTTTCATATACAATATGCATCTGTTCATCCATCTGCGGATTGGACGCATCTACCACATGCAGAATCATATCTGCGTATTTTGCTTCTTCCAATGTACTTTTGAACGCCTCTATTAAATGATGCGGCAATTTGCGGATAAATCCTACCGTATCGGTCAGAAGGATTTCCTGACCGCTTGGAAGTCTTAGATTGCGTGTTGTCGGGTCCAGTGTCGCAAATAATTTATCTTCCTCAAGCACATTTGCTCCTGTCAGCTTATTCAATAACGTAGATTTCCCGGCATTGGTATAGCCTACGATCGCCACCACCGGAATCTTCGTTTTCGCCCGATGCTCTCTTGTCAGTTCCCGATGCCTTCTTACTTCCTTCAGCTCCCGATTCAGCTGCGTGATACGCCCTTTGATAAGACGTCTATCCATCTCCAGCTTCTTCTCCCCAGGTCCTCTTGTTCCGATCCCGCCGCCAAGACGAGACAAAGCTATGCCGAATCCTGCAAGACGGGACTGCCGATATTTTAACTGTGCAAGTTCCACCTGGATCTTTCCCTCGCTTGTCGTTGCGCGCGCCGCAAAAATATCAAGAATCAAAAGGGTTCGGTCCATGACTTTAACGTCCAACTCATCTTGCAGATTCTTCATCTGCGCCGGCGACAATTCATCATCGCAGATGATTCCGGTTGCATCAAGCTCCCAGATCAGTTCTTTGATCTCATCTATTTTTCCTTTTCCCACATAAGTGCCAGGATGCATATATTCACGATTTTGAATGACCACTCCCACCGTCTTTGCTCCTGCCGTCTTCGCCAGTTCCTCTAATTCTTCCAGCGAATCCTTCGTATCATCGGCATCACTTATACTGACGCCAACCAAAATCACTCTTTCTTCCTTTTCTTTTAATTCATACAATTCTGCCATGTCTTCTCCTAAAAACTCCTGCCATAATCTACTGTCCAAAACAGGACAGCGATATGCCGTCCTGTCTTTCGTATTTACTATATCTTACTTTTTCTCTCTTCCTTGTGCCTCAAACTCTACCGTGTACTTAAAAACTCTGCCTCTTTCAAGGCCTTTTCATCGTCCGGATACTTTTCCACATACTCTGCGATCTTTACCTTCGCATCCTCCCACCGGTAAAGTTTTTCATAGCATACGATCTGATTGAACTCCATTTCCCGCATCACTTCACTGCTCTCGCTCTCTGCCGCCAGACCTAGACTAAATGCATCCAGCGCCTCCTGGTAATTCTCCTCTTTCATCTCACAGATTCCAAGGAAATTATAAATCGTCCCTGTACGCTTCGCTCCTTCTGACAGTGCACTTTGAAAAGCTGTCTTTGCTTCTTTATATTGTTCTAATTCCCAATATGCAATTCCAAGCCCCCGGTAAGCACTTGCAATATCCGCCTCTTTTTCGATTGATTTTTCAAAGGTTTCAATCGCTTCCTCATACTTCGTATCCTGCAGCTGTTCCAAGCCCTTCTCTATATATGACTCTCTTGCACAACCGGTAATCATCAACGCCAAAAGCATACATACGCATGCTGCCTTCTTCATGAACACTCCTCCCGTTTATACCGGATATTTATATACCCAGGTCGCATTTAAGATTGCCAGAATCATAACGCCAATATCCACAAATACTGCTCCCCACATCGTAACCAGTCCAAACAAAGTCAGAATTAAAATGACTGCTTTTACAAATAACGAGAATTTAAAATTCATGTTCACGACCCGAAGCGTTTCGCGCGCAATCTTAATGGCATCTTTGATACGATAGATTTCATCATCCATCAAAATAATATCCGCCGCATCCAGCGCTGCGTCAGATCCCAGAGCTCCCATTGCAATTCCCACATCTGCCTCTACCAGAACCGGCGCATCATTGATACCATCTCCGACAAATACAACCCTTTCCATATCGTCCTGAATGACGAGTAAATCACCCAGACTTTCCACCTTTTCATCCGGCAGCAAATCCGTATAGATATAATCCATACCAAGTTTTTTGCCGACCTCTTTTCCGGAGCGTTTTGTATCTCCTGTCAGCATAACCAGCATCGCATGTCTTCTGTTTCTTAGATAACTCATAAGCGCCGGCGCGTCTTTTCTGATCTCATCCGAAATCACGACACGACCCACATATACTCCGTCAATCGCCGCATACACTACGGTACCCGCACTTTTGATCTCATCAAATGGAATCTCCTTCCTGCGCATAAGCTTTGCATTGCCAAGATAGACTGTCTTATCATCCAATTTTGCCTGGATTCCGCATCCTATGATCTCTCCGGAACGTTTTATACGTGTGCGGTCAATCTCCTTTCCATATGCATCCTGCAAAGATTTTGCAATCGGATGGTTGGAATTACATTCCACATGTGCCATCACTTCCAGCAATTCATCCGCGCTTATGCCTGACGGTGTTACTTCCTGTACTTTAAACACACCTTCTGTCAACGTACCTGTCTTATCAAAGACGAATATATCCGCCTTGGCAAGCGATTCCAGATAACTGCCGCCGCGTACGATGATTCCCCGCTTCGCCGAGGCCGCAATTCCTCCTAAAAACGCAATCGGCGTCGCCATTAAAATCGCACATGGACATGCAGCTGCGAGGAAAATCAGTCCGCGGTAAATCCATGTCTGTGCATCCCATTGCAATACGAAAATCGGTCCTAATGAAAATGCTAATGCCAACATCACCACAACCGGTGTATATAGTTTTGTAAACCTGGATATAAAATTTTCTCTTTCTGATTTTTTCGCAGATGCGCGTTCTACCATCTCGATAATTCTAGACACAGTAGAATCCTGATATTCTTTTATAACCTGTGCCTCCAAAGCTGCCGACAGATTAATACTTCCACTGTAAATCTTGTCTCCGGGTCTTACCGTACGCGGTATCGATTCTCCCGTAATTGCCTGTGTATCCATAGAGGATACTCCAGAGGTTACCATTGCATCTACCGGAACTCTTTCCCCTGGTTTGATAATAATAATATGATTTAATTTTAATTCCCCTGGTTCTACCTGGATCTCCTGCCCCTTTACTTTTCGTGTCGCATACACTGGACGGATATCCATCAGTTTTGCTATCTTTTGCTTCGACCGATCCGTGATCAGCTGCTGAAACGTGGTTCCAACCTGGAAAAACAGCATGACCGCAACCGCTTCCTCCAGCATACCAATCCCAAAAGCTCCCATCGTCGCAATCAACATCAAAAGATTCTCTTCCAGAATCTTTTTCTTCTTGATATTCTGGATCCAAGCTGTGACAGCCCCATAACTAAATAAAAAATGTACAATCAAAAGCCAGACTATGACGAACACCATGTCTAACTCTATCCTTCTTACCGTAATAATTTCCCCTACATACAAAGCAATGCCCAGAATCAGTCGGATAATGCTGTATTTAACCTCTTTTGTCATCTTTTCCTAACTCTCTTCTACTTTTCACAGACTCTTATAAAATCTGTCAGTCTTATGTTACCACCCACTACATCATTATAACAGACTCCACCCTATATGCAACCTTTTTACAACTTGAGTTTCCGCAGATTTATCCACAGAACCCTAATACCTTCAGCTTTATTATA
>CAJUFN010000009.1 GCA_910585545.1 uncultured Lachnospiraceae bacterium | reverse complement strand
TCATTCTTTCCAACTTTCTCATAAGGCAAATTATAAGAATCGTATTGTAAATACGATCATAAAAAATATTATTCTCAGCATTTTTCCCTTCCTACATTATCAAGAGCAAGATCCACCCCGGTATTACCATATCGTCATTCTGCCATATAAGTAATATTTCGGAGTTTTATCTTGTTGGGGAACTGTCTCCTCCCCATCCCCACTTTTTTATTAGCTACACCGGAGGTGCACGCAGCAAAATATCATAATTAACATAATTCTATTTTGAGGCATTCAATAAGTAATTGGATGTCTTTTTCTTTTTGAAAATACACATGGTGATGCGAACAAATTCTTGTGTAAGCCAATTATATAAGCAAGGGCATGGGGAATTGTTACTCCCCATCAAGAGCAAACCCGTAAGGTGAACGGAGGTAGAAACGCGATAACGTTAAACACGGGTGGATCTTGCTCTTATAAAATTTTTTCTCTCTGCACCCTGTAAAATGAGCTTTTTTCCTTTCGTTATATAGGGAGATATAAAAAGAGAATTTTAATAAAGCATAAAAATATCTTTGGGAAAGCCGGCACCCGTCTCCCTAATTTTTCAGAAAGGTAAAAGAAAATATGAAATTTGAATATATGATGGAAACGGAAAAGATACTTCCCTATTATCAGTTCCCTAAATTTTTGTTAGAGCTACCACTCTCTCAAAATGCAAAATTACTTTATATGCTGTTATATGACAGAGCCAGAATTTCACAGAAAAACCATTGGCTCAATGAAGACGGATATGTATATTTCGTCTTTCCGATTACAGAAATTTCTTTGAAATGGGGAAAATGTTGTACTTCTGTAAAGGCTGCCATGAAGGAATTAGATGAGTATGGATTGTTGATTCGCAGTTCCGGAGGATTTTCAAAACCAAATCATTTATATATGCGAATCCCCTGTATAGAGTTGATTTCTGAACCGGATGTAAAGCAGACAGACGAAAATACAGCTTCCATTGGGATGAAAAGCTGTCCTTCATTCAGTCGGAAAATAGCCTCTTCTATGGTCGGAAATGTGCCACCTAGTAAAGTAAAAGAAAAATATAATTTTAGTAATAAGATTGGAGTAAATTACGAATATGAGGAGGGCGACAGTCTATGATAAAGCAGGAAAACACATATTTAGGTGCAGATGGATTAGCATATTGCATGGTTTGTGGAGAACCTGTAGAGGCATATTTCCCTCCAGACAGTATTCTTGGTATGAAAAAACATTTTAGACAATGTGCATGTATCCGTCAAAAACGTGAAGCAGAAGAAAAGGCATATAAAGAAAGAGAACATTGCGAATTAGTGGAAAGAAATAGAAAAATCTGTTTTGAAGAACCACGAATGTATGATTGGAATTTTGAACTGGCAGAAAAGACTACTACCATCGAGAAGGCCAAAGAATACACAACAAACTGGAATGATATGAAGAAAAATCATATTGGTTTTCTCTTGTGGGGACCAATAGGAACCGGAAAGAGTTACATAGCCGGTTGTATTGCCAACGCACTTTTGAATCGGGAAATTACTGTGAAGATGACAAATTTTAATACAATTATTGATGATATGTTTCCATTAGAGGATAAAACAGAATATATCAATGCCTTGGCACGATATGAACTTTTAATTTTGGATGATCTTGGCACAGAACGAAGTTCTGAGTATGCTCTTGGAATTGTATTCAGTGTAATTGACCGAAGATATCGCTCCGGCAGACCATTAATCGTAACTACCAATCTTCCGATAAAACAATTAAAAGAAGAAACGAACATAGAAAAGAAACGAATTTATGATCGTATTTTAGAAATGTGTGTTCCGTTATATGTTGGCGGTTCTAGCTATCGGAGTGATATTGCCCATGAAAAAATGGGAAAAATGAAAACCTTTTTTGCTATTGCCGAATCAAGTCAGACTGAAAATATTATAGAGCAGACAGGCACAAAAACAATCTGATGTTTATATCTTAGTATAGACATCAGAAATAGAAAGAGTGTGATAGCTCTGCAGAAACCTACATATTACTTGTGGCGAACAGATTATACATCTTCAGAAGACTTTGAGGCAGATAAGGAGAAATATAGGAAAATAGGTTTTCGGGTTGTCACGTTTGCGGATGGGCAGCCGGATAAAAATATACATAATGGAATAAAAGCGTTGATTCGAAACCATATAAAAGAAATCAATCAGTAATTTCTATGGGCGGGAGACATTCTCTCGCCCTTATTTACGCGAGTAACGAGCCAAAGTCAGTGCTTGCACGAGACCTTGGCGACTACCGCGATAACTTGGAAAACTCGCAAAGCGTGTTTTCCATAGTTATATTACTATTCATAATAATATAATTCATTGTAAAATCATATGAGAATCCGTTTACGAAAAAGATTTTTCAATGTATAATTATATTACATTATTCTATAAATAATATTTCAGAAAGGATGAGGACATGAATGCTGGATATGTGCGTCTTTCAAGAGATGACGATAAGCGAAATTATGTTTCTATAGAAAATCAGAAGTTAATTATCAATCAGTATGCATCTGACCATGGAATGGTTATTGACCGATGGTATGAAGATGACGGAGTATCAGGTTATATTTTTGACAGACCAGGATTTCAACAGATGATGGCTGATTTAGATAAAGATATTGATACCGTATATGTGAAAGATTTCTCTCGTCTTGGCAGACATAATGCGAAGGTTCTTTTGCTTTTGGATGAATTTCAGGAACGGGGAAAACATCTCATTGTCATTGATGATAATTACGATTCTTTTGATTCCAGCGACGACACCATTGGAATTAAAACATGGTTCAATGAGCGTTATGTAAAAGATACCAGTAAGAAAATCAAAAGAGCGATCGGAGCTAGACAAAAAGAAGGCACTCTTATGACAAAACCACCTTTCGGATATTGTCGGGATACGAAAGACAAAAGTATCATCAAAATCGTTCCCAAAGAGGCAAAATTTATCAAAATGGTTTACGATCTATATATCTCCGGATCCGGTTATCGCAAAATAGCAAATTATTTGACCGACCAGGGTATCCCAACGCCTTCTATGGTACAGCGAGAACGAGAAATTGAAGAAGGTCGCATAAGTAAAAAGAAAGTCGCAACCATTTGGTCTGACAGCATGGTGAAAGAATTATTAGATAATGATTTTTACATTGGAACTTTTCGTTTAAGAAAACGTGCCAGAAATACAGTACATGGAAAGGATAAACGTGTTCCAAAAGAAGAACAGTGTATTTTTGAAGATCATCATCCGGCAATTATTGATAAAGCCACTTTTTCTCTTGTACAGGAATTAAAGGAAAAGCGTAATCGCACGAATTATCGTGGAAGTAGGGGGGAATGGATTGGTTCAGAAATTCCCAATCCTTTTGGAAGCTGTTTGTTTTGTAAAGATTGTGGAAGTCGTTTGACACCGATTAAGCGTCAAACATCCAGCAGAGAAAGAAAATATTATATTTGTACTACCTATAATACGAAAGGCAGGCGCTATTGTGAGAAAGCA
Source organism: uncultured Lachnospiraceae bacterium (assembly GCA_910585545.1). GTDB lineage: Bacteria > Bacillota > Clostridia > Lachnospirales > Lachnospiraceae > An181. The sequence goes on along the minus strand of CAJUFN010000009.1, from coordinate 88,766 downwards.
CATCTGATTGAGGAAAATGATTTGATGGAAGATGTGTTGAATTATATTAAACTGTGCAGAGAAGCGCTTTGTGAAGTGATTTCCACATATGATATGAGGGACTTTGAGGCAGAAAAGAAAACGCTGACAGAAAAACGACAGGACCTTCAGGAAGAAATTCAAAACCGAAAAAATCAACTAAAGGTACTTTTAACACAAAAAATAAAAGATTTATCCATAGCATCTGAAAATGAGGATTTGATCCATGAAACCTATGATTCTATGCAAAAGGATCTACTGGCGCAGATTCATGGTTTGGAGATGCAGGAAAAAGAACTGAACGAAACTACTATAGAAACACCGGATGTAAAGGACAAATTGAGAAACGCATTGGATGTAGTTGATAAAATCATTGCAGGTGGAACTCTTGACCGAAGAGATATTGAACTGTTGATTGAGAGAATTGACGTAGATAAAGAGGGAATGCCAGAAATTACTTTAAAATATGGTTTGTCTGATTTAATCAATTACAGTCCTGCTGATGAGATGAATCGCCGGGAAAATACTGTAATCGCTCTTGTAATGAAGCTGATTATAGAAGATGAACGTGGATATACATCTGCAAAATACTTGTCAGAACATATCACAGCATTGGGATTTAAGAAAACGAAACAAAGTATCTTACCTTATATCAATCTGATGAAAGAATTGGGAATTTTGGAAGATACGGATAATCCGCTGAAACCTTACAATGTTGTGAAAACAAAAGAAGAACTTGCGGTATTGATGCATCAATACCTGCCGGATTTACCGGTTCAAATGACTTCTGAACAATTATCGAACAAATATTTACATTATAAAGATGGCGACAGGTGGTATGCCGCAAATGGTTTTTGAGTATATTTTAAGACAACAAGGGATTGATCCAGCAAAAGATGTAGATATCGATCAAAGTATTGACTTTGGTTCTACTGCAGCTGCTTTCTCTGAAGATCAGGGTAATTTTACTGTTGAGTTTGAGCCAGGCGCAACAACATTGGAATCTGCCGGCAAAGGCTACGTTGTAGCATCTTTAGGCGAAGATAGCGGTTATGTACCTTATACTGCCTTCTCCGCGAAGAAAAGCTATATAGATAAAAATAAAGATGTCATTCAAGGATTTACGAACGCCTTACAGAAAGGCATGAACTATGTAGGTGCGCACACACCAGAAGAAATTGCAAAAATAATCGCACCGCAATTCAAAGAAAATGACTTAGAAACCATTACCACAATCGTAAAACGTTACTATGATCAGGATACTTGGAAAGGTGATCTTATTTTCGAAAAGGAAAGTTTTGAACTTTTACAAGACATTTTAGAAGATGCACAGGAACTGGAAAAACGTGCGCCTTACGAAGATCTTGTAACAACTGAATTTGCAAAAGAAGCAGCAAAATGAAACATCGAGGTGTGTCTTCTTGGCAAGGCACACCTCTTCTTACAAATTCCTTGATTTCTCTTCACATTTTGTCTTTTTTCACCATTCTTCTTCATTGACGATATCTCAACTTTCAGTTTATAATATTTATAAATTAATACAACAGACAACTTTTAGAACTTACCGGAGGATAATTATGATTTATACATCTAATCAAAATGAACTTTCTTTCTCATTGCAACCATCTGCCCTTGCCGTTCAAGGCTTTCCGCCGTCTATGATTCAATACGCTAAAATTCTTCAAAAGCTCATATATAAAGACCATGTATTTCCTATCTCCCATACTGAACTCATTACTTTTTATCACTTTAACAAACAACTCCATGCGCTTTTTTCAGAAATTCTTCTGTCTTTTCAAACTAGCTTAAACTCCCTGATTGCCCATTATTTTTGTATACGCTTCGATCACTCCCCAGAATCCTATCTTGATATTGAACACTACGCTGTCGAACAAATACATCCCAAGCATATTATGCAGCTTATCCATAAAATTTCCACTTCATATCAAGTCTTCACAGAGATGTATCATCTTTCTCCCTCTTACAACTCCACCTGGCATTTTACACATACGCTTCCTTTTGATATTACTTCCGATATTTTTTACTGTTCTAAGTCCACCATACAAACACTCATTATGAAACACTATAACCTTGCTGACCAAAGAGAATTTTGCCACATTGTTCGTTTTCTTTTAGAGTTTCACATTTACTGTCAAAAACAGCAATGTCTTCCTGCATTTCGTTCAACACATAACAATTGCCTTGTTACCGTATTATGTTGTTTGCATCTCGTTATCCCCCAAAAAGAATTTCGTCATTTCTTATCTGATTTCTACCAACTCGTTTATACATTTTTGAAAAATTTTCCCATACTTGATGCACATATGCTTTTTGAGCTTATGAAAATTCCTCAAAACTCTGATAGCTTATTTTCCGATATTTTCCCAAATTTCATTTTTAAGACATGAAGAATTCGTATAATGCTAAAAAGAAGACACTTCTAGTGCAAAAAGGAGTGGTTCATTTTGAACCACTCCTTCCTTAAAGTAAAATATATTTTAATACGAATAAAATCGCAAGCACATACATCAGTGCACTGATTTTCTTACGATTTTCTTTTCCTGCTGCCACATTGATTATCACATAAGAAATAACTCCCATTGCTATTCCTTCGGAAATGCTATAGAAAAATGGCATTGCCGCGATACAGATAAAGCAAGGAATTGATTCTGCATAATTACTGAAATCAATATGAACAACATTTGTCAGCATATAAAATCCTACTACAATAAGAGCCGGCGCTGTCGCAAAAGAAGGAATTGCGAGGAAAATCGGTGACAAAAACAAAGCAAGTCCAAATAAAATTGCTGTTGTCACTGCGGTAAGCCCGGTACGTCCGCCTTCGGATACTCCGGATGCACTTTCTACAAAAGTCGTTGTTGTAGAAGTTCCAAGTACCGCGCCTGCCGTCGTCGCTACCGCATCCGCAAGAAGTGCACCTTTGATCCGAGGAAGCTTTCCATCTGCATCCAACATATTTGCCTTGGCAGATACCCCGATCAGCGTTCCAAGCGTATCAAACAAATCTACAAATAAGAACGCAAATACAATGATCAAAAATTCTCCTGAAAAAATTCCCTTTAGGTCCAGTTTGCCAAATACCGGTGCAAGACTTGGAATACTAAGGCCATTACTAAAATCCGGAAGCAGGCTGTAAAAACCGATCTCTGGATTTGGTACATAAACACCTGACACCTGACAAATAATTCCAAGAATCCATGTAATCAGAATCCCCCATAAAATATTGCCTTTAATATTTTTTACTACAAGGATCGCAGTAATAATCACGCCTGCAATGGCAAGCAATACCGTGATTCCTACATCGCTCATAGCACCTTCTACACCTTTTGCCATATTGTATCCATCCAATGAAAACAGACTGACTAACGTAGAGCCGCCAATTACGATATTGGCATTTTGTAAACCGATAAATGCAATAAAAAGACCGATTCCAACACTAACCGCCGATTTTAAGTTCAAAGGGATCGCATTAAAGATTGCTTCCCTGATATTGAATAAAGATAAGACTATAAAAACGATTCCTTCTACAAATACTGCCGCCAATGCAAATTCCCAGCTATATCCCATCCCGATTACGACTGTATAAGCAAAATACGCATTCAATCCCATTCCAGGCGCCAGCGCAAACGGATAATTTGCTAAAAATGCCATCAATAATGTTCCAAGAAATGCCGCCAGTGCAGTTGCTGTGAATACGGCTCCCTGATCCATACCTGCCTCGGCAAGTATACTCGGATTAACCGCGAGAATATATGCCATTGTCATAAACGTTGTAATTCCTGCGATAATTTCTGTTCTGACATCTGTCTTATTCTCTTTGAGTTTAAAAATCTTTTCTAACATCTCGTACCTCCTTTGTCTCTCTCCTTATGGTTTCCATAGTAGAAAATTTCTATAAGTTTTCTTACTACATACCATAAATTTTAACAAACTCTAACAGATAAGTAAACTCCAAGAATTCATAAAAAGGCAATTTCTGAAAATTCTGATTTCTCATGATTCCCACTTTACAAACCGTTGACTTTTCTGACAAAACATGCTATTTTTATGTTGTATCATTATCGCATAGTTATATCTCCATCTAACTGCGGTTCATGTAATTATTTTGATTTACGGAGGTAGTGTATCATGAGCAGAGGAACTGTAAAATGGTTTAACAACCAGAAGGGTTATGGTTTCATTTGTGATGACGCTGGTAATGATGTATTTGTTCATTATTCCGGTTTGAACATGGATGGATTCAAAACTCTTGAAGAAGGACAGACGGTTGAATTCGATGTCACAGAAGGCACCAAAGGTCCGCAGGCAACGAATGTTGTAAAATTATAATCAGAATTTTAATATATGTTTATATAAGCTCCATCATTTATATGAAAGCTATACTAGAATGACATGATTATGAACGTAAGCACAAATTGCGCATAAAAGGGAAACCAGATTATGGTTTCCCTTTTTGCATACTTTGATTCTTATAATTCATCCACAATTTTCAGTCCCGCTTCTTTTAGAAGTCTTACGGTTTCTTCATAGTCTTCTGCATGAAATACCATAACCGGCGCAAGACCATTTCGGATCACAAACGAATAAATATAATTAACATTGATTCCTTTTTCTGCAATCACTGCAAGCATATGGTTTAGATTACCTTGTTTGTCTTCAAGCTCCACACCAATAATATTCTGAATCCTTACAACAAATCCTTTGCTTGTCAGATAATCTTTCGCTGCTTCCGGCTCATCTACCACAAGACGCATGATCGCAAAATCCGGCGTATCAAAAGATGCAACCGCACGAATGTTAACGCGCGCTTCATTGATCGCAGTTGTCACACTCATAAGACTTCCTGCACGGTTTTCTACAAATACAGATAATTGTTTCATCGAATGCACCTCCTAGAGCTGATAGCCAACTTCAAATGCTTTTTTATTGATTTCAATTGTTTTTGGCGGCACAGTTTTTTCAATCACTTCATACCAAAGTTCCTTTGAAAAATCCATGTGCTGTGCTGCAATTCCAAGTACAATCATATTAAACACTCTGGAATTTCCCAGTTTTTTTGCTTCCTCGGTTGCATCTACCGTATATACGCGGTATTCCTTTGCAAGCTCTTCCAAAATACCTTCCGGGTATTTTGCCGCTCCAATCACAACCGGCATTGGATCGATTCTCCAGTCATTTGCAATGAGTGCACCGTCTTTTTTCAGATAATGAACGTAACGCAGCGCTTCAAGACGTTCAAATGCAATGATTACGTCGGCCTGACCTTCTTCTACGATTGGCTCTGCAACTTTATCGCCATAACGCACGAATGTTACAACGCTGCCTCCTCTTTGCGCCATTCCATGTACTTCAGAAAGCTTTACATCATATCCTCCGGCGATGGCAAGTCCGCCTAAAATTCTACTCGTAAGTAAGGTTCCCTGACCTCCTACACCAACAATCATAATATTTTTTGTCATCACCTATCACCCGCCTTTACTATCTCGATTGCACCAAATTTGCAAAGTGTCTCACAAAGTCCGCATCCGGTACACATTGTATCATCAATATGGATTGTTCCATCTTCATTCTTTGTCATAGCCGGGCATCCCGGTTTCATACACATACCGCATTTCTTACATTTGTCTGCATGTGCGATATACACTGGTTTCTTCGATTTGTCAAGAAGTACGCATGGCGTCTTCGTAATGATAACGGAAACCTCATCTTTCGCCGTCTCTTCTTTGACCACTTTCTCTAATTCTGCGATATCAAATGCGTTGATCTCAATAACATTCTTCACACCGATCGTTCTGCAAAGTGCAGGAATATCAATCGCATACGTCGGATCTCCCTGCAAGGTCTTTCCTGTTGCTGCATGATCCTGATGACCTGTCATTCCTGTTGTAGAATTATCAAGAATCATAACGGTTCCTGTGCCGTGATTATATACCATATTCATAAGTGAATTCACACCCGTATGTAAAAATGTAGAATCACCGATCACTGCTACCCAATTCTTCACATAATCTTTGCCTTTTGCTTTTTCCATTCCGTGAAGACTTGAAATACTTGCCCCCATACAGATACAGCTGTCCACCACGCTAAGCGGTGCAACGGCTCCAAGTGTATAACAGCCGATATCTCCTGCTGCATGAATACCTAATTTTTTCAGCACATGATATACACTTCTATGCGGACATCCAGGACAGAGAATCGGCGGACGCATCGGCACGCTTGCCGCAGCTTTTACTTCCACTGTCTCACCCAAGATCGCTTTTCTTAACATATTGGCACTGTATTCGCCTTGAATTGTTAAAATTTCTTTTCCAACCGCTTTGATTCCCCATGACCTTACTTGTTCTTCAATCACCGGCTCCAGCTCTTCCACAATATATAATGTATCTACCTTCGCTGCAAAGTCTTCGATTAATTTCTTCGGCAGCGGATGTACCATACCAAGCTTTAGTACGGACGCTTCCGGCATCGCTTCTTTGACATACTGATACGGAATACCACTTGTAATCACACCGATTTTTGTGTCGTTCATCTCTACCGTATTTACAGAGAGTGTATTTGCCGCTTCGGCAAGTTCATGCATGCGCTTTTCTATCTCGATATGGCGAGCCTGTGCATTAGCCGGCATCATTACATTCTTTGCTATGTTTTTTTCATATGTTTTATCTGGCATTTCCGTACGTTCACACAACTCTACCAACCCTTGAGAATGTGCGAGTCTTGTCGTTGTTCTAAGAATGAATGGACGGTCAAACTGTTCGCTCAAATCAAATGCAAGCTTCATGTATTCTTTTGCTTCTGCACTGTCAGACGGTTCTAATACCGGAACGCCTGCAGCACGTGCTACCATTCTTGTATCTTGTTCATTCTGAGAACTGTAAAGTCCCGGATCATCTGCCACCACAAGTACCAGACCGCCGTTTACGCCCATATAGGATACCGTATACAAAGGGTCGGATGCTACATTTAATCCAACATGCTTCATACACGCCATAGAACGCACACCGGAGATACTTGCTCCGATTGCAACCTCTGTCGCTACCTTTTCGTTCGGTGCCCATTCACAATACAAAGCGTCTTTATACTGTACCAGATTCTCACTGATCTCGGTACTTGGTGTTCCCGGATACGCAGCCGACACTTTTACGCCTGCTTCATATGCGCCTCTGGCGATAGCCGCATTACCAAGCATAATCACTTTTTCACTCATATTTTATAGTCCATCCTTTCGTAAATCTGTCACTCTCTTTGCTTTTCCTTCGAAACGCTGCAGAGAATTCGGCGCTACCAGCTTAATCTGTGTTGCCAAACCAAGCTGTGATTTCAGCCCTGCCTTAATCTTCTGCTCTAAAGCACTTAATTTTGTATAACTGTCAAGCAATCTGTCATCTACAAGTTCTACGGTAATCGTCATGACATCAAGACGGTTCTTACGTTCTACCAAAATCTCATAATGAGGTCCGATTTCTTCAATCTTCAGCAATACTTCCTCGATCTGCGTCGGGAATACATTAACACCGCGGACAACGAGCATATCATCCGCACGTCCGGATAGATTTTCCATTCTGCAAGTCGTTCTTCCGCAAGAACATGGCTCATAGAATAATCTTGTCATATCTCCGGTACGGTAACGAATCAACGGGATCGCTTCTTTTCCAAGACAAGTGATTACAAGCTCCCCTCGTTCTCCAGATGGAAGCACTTCCCCGGTCTTTGGATCAATGATTTCCGGAATGAACCAGTCTTCATTGATGTGCATTCCCTGTAATGCCTCGCATTCTCCTGCTACGCCTGGTCCGCAAAGTTCGCTCATACCATAGTTCTGAGTACAGAAAAAGCTGTCTCCCCATACACGATGCATCTCATCGCGCATCGGTTCTGTCATACCCTCGCCTCCAAATAAGCCGATACGAACTTTTAAGTCTTTCTGCGGATCGAGTCCTCTTCTTCTGATCTCCTCGCCCAGATGCAATGCATAAGACGGGGTCGCTACCAAAAGGGTTACCCCCATATCCTGCAAGAACATAATCTGTTTATTCGTATTGCCGGAAGACATCGGAATCACACTCGCTCCAACCTTCTCAAGACCTCCGTGCAATCCTAACGCTCCGGTAAACGTTCCATATCCAAAAGAAATCTGTACAACATCATCTGCCGTTGCCCCTCCCATGCATGCGATTCTTGCTACGTTGTTAAGCCACATCTCGAGGTCATTCCTTGTATAGCCAACCAAGGTCGGTTTTCCCGTGGTTCCGGAACTTGCATGAAATCTTACTAACTCTTTTTTATCAACTGCAAATAATCCCATCGGATAATTATCTCTAAAATCTGCTTTATATGTAAACGGTAATTTCTTCAAATCATCAAGACTTTGTATGTCTTCCGGCTTCACACCTGCTTCGTCCATCTTCGCACGATACGGAGCAACCTTCTCATAAATATAAGCCGCTGTCTCCTTCAGGCGCGTAAGCTGTATCTTTTCCAATTCTTCTCTTGGCAGTGTTTCCTCTTTTGCCCAGATCATAAACGTCTCCTCCTTGTTACTCTCAAAATTTACTAGCACTTGTTTTATCATACCACATTACTTTTCCAATTTAAAGCATTAATTTGAAAAATCACAAATCAAACAAAGACAGCTGATTAGAATCCGGCAAATCTCCAAACATTCCAAGATCCGCCATCAAATCAATAACGGTCTTACTCACCTTTGTTCTCTGTCTGAAATCATCTTTCGACAGATACGGCCCATCCAATGCCGCAAGTTCCACCGCATCAGCCGCTTTATCTCCCATACCTTCGATACTGGATAACGGAGGCATTAATTTTCCATCAATGATCTGGAACTTCGTTGCCTTAGCGCGATAAATATCAAGCGGCAAAAATTCATATCCCCTGGCGTACATTTCCTGCACGATCTTCATATCTTTTAAAGTAGCCTGATCTTTTTGCGTCAGGCTGTCCGCACGACGTTTATAGTCTTTCATATAATAATTCAGTTTTTCTTTTCCCTGACACATCAACTCATAAGAAAATGCCGTAGCACGGATACTGAAATAGGCTGCATAATAAGCAAGCGGATAATTCACTTTACAGTAAGCAATACGGTAAGCCATCATAACGTAAGCCGCCGCATGTGCTTTCGGGAACATGTATTTAATCTTCTTACAAGACCAGATATACCAATCCGGCACTCCTGCTGCGAGCATTGCCTCTTCCCACTCCGGTTTCAGGCCCTTTCCCTTACGCACACTCTCCATGATCGTAAAGGAAAGCTCACTGTCCATTCCGGTATTGATAAGATAAGTCATAATATCATCACGGGTACAGATCGCAGTGGAAATCGTTGCCTTTCCGCTCTCGATCAAAGCCTGTGCATTGCCAAGCCATACATCTGTTCCGTGAGACAGACCGGAAATACGTATCAGGTCTGATAATGTCTTTGGTTTTGTATCGACCACCATCTGGATAACAAACTCGGTTCCAAACTCCGGAATTCCAAGACATCCTACCGGACATCCATCGATATCTTCCGGCTTAATCCCAAGAGAACTCGTATCTGCAAACAAAGACATCACTCCCGGATCATCCAAGCGTATTTTTTTCGCATCAAACGGCTCCCCGGTAAGCTGCTCTACCAGTTCTTCTAACATCTTGATGATGGTCGGATCATCGTGACCGAGAATATCAAGCTTTAACAAGTTATGGTCAATAGAATGATAATCAAAATGGGTCGTCACAATATCCGTATTCATATCATTTGCCGGATGCTGTACCGGCGTAAAAGAGTTAATATCCTCTCCTAACGGAAGTACAATAATTCCACCCGGATGCTGCCCGGTACTTCTGCGAATCCCCGTACAGCCCTGTACGATACGGTCAATCTCACAGTTTCGCTTTTTATTATTGCGTTCCTCATAATAATTCTTTACATATCCAAATGCCGTCTTATCGGCAAGGGTTCCAATCGTTCCGGCACGATACGTCTGCCCGTCACCAAAAATAACTTCCGTATATTTGTGCGCATTACTCTGATAATCACCGGAGAAATTAAGGTCGATATCCGGCTCCTTATTCCCTTTGAATCCAAGGAATGTCTCGAAAGGAATGTCAAATCCATCTTTGACAAGTGGCTCTCCACACACCGGGCACACCTTATCTGGCATATCCCATCCACAGCCTCCCGCAAACTTACGCACTTCCTCCGACTCAAAATCACTGTAAAAGCATTTCTTACAATAATAATGGGGACTCAAAGGATTTACTTCTGTAATCCCGGCCATCGTCGCCACGAACGACGATCCTACAGAACCACGAGATCCTACCAAATATCCATCATCATTTGATTTCCACACCAGCTTCTGCGCTATGATATACATAACCGCAAACCCATTTGATATAATGGAATTCAGCTCTCTCTCCAAACGCTCCGTTACAATCGACGGCAGCTTTTCTCCATACATACTATGCGCCTTATCATAACAAATCTTACGCAAGGTCTGATCGGAATTCTCAATGACCGGCGGACATTTATCCGGACGGACCGGAGCAATCTTCTCCACCATGTCTGCGATAAGATTCGGATTATCAATCACGACTTCATGCGCCTTTTTAGAGCCAAGATATGCAAATTCCTCTAACATTTCCTCCGTAGTCCTAAGATACAGCGGAGGTTGGGTATCCGCATCTGCAAATCCCTTCCCGGCCATGATAATTCTTCGATACATCTCATCCTTCGGATCCAGAAAATGTACGTCGCACGTAGCAACCACCGGCTTTTTGAATTCCTCTCCAAGCTTCACGATCCGTCGGTTCAGGTCTTTGATATCCTCCATGGACTGTACCATGCTGACGCGTTCACTTTCTATCATAAACGCATTGTTGCCAAGCGGCTGAATCTCCAGATAATCATAGAAATCTACGATCTTGGCAATATTTTCCGCAGACTTGTTATTCAAAAGCGCCTGATATAATTCTCCCGCCTCACAAGCGCTTCCTACGATCAATCCTTTTCGGTAACGATTCAGCTCGCTCTTTGGAATGCGCGGTCTTCTACCGTAATATTCCAAATGTGACATCGATACCAGACGATACAGATTAATACGTCCTTCATCCGTTGCCGCCAGAATAATCACATGATACGTCGGCAGTTTACGGATCGCATTCGGATTGAGATTCCCAAACTGATTTACGCCTTTTAAGGTTGTAATCTCACGTTCCTTTAACATTGCCACAAATTTCACGAAAATTTCCGCTGTCGCTCCTGCGTCATCTACCGCACGATGATGACTTTGCAAAGAAACATTCAACGCTTTTGCCACTGCGTCCAGCTTATATTTGGAAAGGGTTGGCATCAATACCCGCGCGAGCGCTACCGTATCTACTGACACAAAATCCGGTACAATATCTTGATAACGGCAGTTCTGCTCGATAAATCCTACGTCGAACCCTGCATTGTGAGCGACCAATACTGCCCCTTTTACAAATTCCAAAAACTGCGGCAGCACTTCCTCTATACTCGGTGCATCCATCACCATCTCATCGGTGATGCTGGTAAGCTTCGTAATCTGAAATGGAATCGGAATACCGGGATCGACAAAGGTACTGAACTCTTCTGTGATCTCTCCGCCTTCAACCTTTACCGCACCTATCTCGATAATCTTATCTTTGATCGAACTAAATCCTGTCGTCTCAATGTCAAACACCACATAGGTATCATCTAATGATTCGTCCGATGCATTGACCGCAATCTCCGTTAAATCATCCACCAAATATCCCTCTACTCCATAAATCACCTTGAACGGATCCTCTTTATCAAGTCTTTCGATATAATGATTCGCGTCGGTAAAGGCCTGTACCACGCCATGGTCGGTGATTGCAATGGCTTTATGCCCCCAATCATGGGCGCGCTTTACGATGTCCGAGACCTCGGATACTCCATCCATGTCGCTCATCTTCGTATGACAATGAAGTTCTACTCGCTTCTCCGGATAAGTATCCTTTCTCGGCACACGAAAATTTGCAGCCCTCTTGATTCCCACAACGGATGCAATCGTCAGTTCACTGTCAAATCTATCAATGGTCGTCACACCTTTTAATTTTACAAAAACGCCCTTCTTAAGCTCGGAAATAATCTCCGGCAGATGTTCATTTCTCACGAACATTTTTACCATAATCGTATCCGTGTCATCCGTGACAGCGAACATAAGAATCGTCTTTTCGTTGCGGATCTCCCTCGTATCAAAGCTGATAATCTGTCCTCGGATCGTGATCTCGCCCATCTCTCCTTGCACTTCTTTTAATTCGATTGTCTCATCATCAAAATTCTTTCCATAGATAAGATTCGGATCATCATCTCGTTTCGCAGGATAGTAATCTCTCTTCTGGAATGTTCTCGCACCGGAGAAACCATTGTCCTTTTTCGCTGCTGTTTTTTCCGACTCTTCTTTTTTGGCTTTCTGCTCTTCTTTTTGTTCTTCTCTGTGTTCTTTGCGAAGCGCCGCATTCTTCTCTACGATGGCATTGACTTCTTGTTGGAGCTGGATTTCATTTAGCTTTTTATGCTTATTCATATCCGTTTCCGTATAAGACACCTCAATCTGCACCGGCATCCCAAAACGCTCTTCGTAAATTTGCCTCAAAAGCTCTATGATTGCATCCTGCTTTCCCTTCGCCACAATGCTGTTTTCTAATTGCAGCATCAGTATATTTCCATCCCGGAATGCATATGCTGCATTCTGAAACATATTCCGCTCGATTATGCTATGCTCCGAAAGCTCATAAAGAATACTTTCCCGATATTCATTCAGCAGATTCTCCGGCGTATACTGCCCGGAAAGCTGATATTTTTCTACGATTCGAATATCAATCTGAGTCATTCCAAACAACTGATCTTTTATCGCCTGCTCCATCTGACGGATTTGTTTTTTCTGAATCAAATGCGTGGCAAATATATGTATTTTCAGATGAGTTCTTCCCCGGTTTGTCGTCACTTTGGGAACTTCTACATTTTCAAATAATGTCAGAAGATTCCCCTTCACATGCAGCGTCGGAAACACCTCAAAAAATAACTTTGTCATAATCCCTTACTCTTTCCAGTTCAATAATTCTTCCCTTAAGCATGGCAAAAGTTCTTCTTCTTTTACCTTCTTGATAATCTCGCCCTTTTTGATAAGCAATCCTTCACCGATTCCTCCTGCGATTCCGATATCTGCCTCTTTCGCTTCTCCCGGACCATTTACGACGCATCCCATAACCGCGACTTTAATATCGAGCGAAATATCTGCCACCATTGCTTCCACTTTATTCGCAAGACCTATCAGATCAATCTTTGTTCTTCCGCAGGTCGGACAAGATACGACTTCGATACCGCCTTTTCGAAGCCCTAAGGTTTTTAGAATCAGCTTTGCGGATTTAATTTCTTCAATCGGCGCTCCCGTCAAGGACACACGGATAGTATCTCCGATACCCTGATGCAAGATGATACCAAGCCCGATAGAGGATTTGATATTTCCGGATAAAATCGTTCCCGATTCTGTGATTCCTACATGCAGTGGATACGGACACTTCTTGGCAATAAGCTCATGTGCGCGCACACACATAAGTACGTCCGAAGATTTAATGCTGACCACAATCTGGTCGTAACCTAATTCTTCTATAATACATACTTTATCAAGCGCACTTTCCACAATTCCTTCTGCGGTTACGCCTCCATATTTTTCTACCAGTTCTTTTTCCAGCGAGCCGCTGTTTACCCCGACACGAATCGGCACCCCGTATTCTTTTGCCTTTTCCACAACTGCCCTTACACGGGAAATATCACCGATGTTGCCCGGATTGATACGAATCTTATCCGCTCCATTCTCAATTGCCGCAATCGCAAGACGATAGTCAAAATGAATATCTGCAACAAGTGGAATATGTATCTGTTTTTTGATTTCCTTTAAAGCTTTCGCTGCCTCCATCGTCGGTACGGCACATCGGATAATCTCGCACCCTGCTGCCTCCAACTCTAAAATCTGCGCCACCGTAGCTTGTACCTCTTCCGTCTTGGTGTTTGTCATAGACTGGATTGCCACCGGATGCCCGCCTCCGATCTTACGATTTCCTATCTGAATTACTTTCGTGTCTGTTCTTTGAAACATCGTCTTACCCCTTTCATCGTTCTTTGATTCATCTAATAACAAAGCGTGGTCAGCTTTTGCTGACTGCCTCCGCTCACGCGAGTGCGTATCCTCCCGGAGGGTTTTATGATATAGGAAAGTACGAACTTTCCTATATCATAACAAAAGAATGTGCGAAAGCACATTCTTTATTTTTTCACAAATACCAGCTGCTCTCCATATTCCCTCTCTGTCAATGTCAGCCGGTCATCTTCCATACTATACTCAAATGTTGTCGTAATCATACCAAGCGCAGATTTTAACCCGCTTTCTTCGATACCCTCTCCTAATGCTTGTGCTGCTTCCTGAAGCTTTTCATCCTCTGTTTTGATGGTAAGCGTCTTTGCATCCTTATCCATCGTATAAGAAAGTTCTACTTTTGCATCCGTATCACCCAGAAGTTCTGCATAGTCAGCCACGATGATATCCTTTTTGATCGTAAGCACAAGATCAGTATCCTCACCTTTCCATATTCCCTCGATCGGATTGCCGGTGAATAACCTTATAAGCATAAAAGCGCCAATCAAAATAATTAAAACCGTACATGCCATCGTAACTATTCCAAAGACACGGCTTCTCTTTTCCTCATCATTTTTTGCAATCATCATATCTACAAATCCTTTCGGTTTTCCTCTCTTTTCTATTAAAATTATAATAGAAATCCTTTTATCCTGTCAACGCCTTATCTTTGCATATATTCCCCAAGAAATGCAAATAATTCTTCCATCTCTTCTCTTGTTCCAATCGTAATGCGAAGATACTCTTTTGTCCTTGCACCGCCAAAATAACGCACATAGATATCATGAGCTTTGAGCGCCTCAAAAAGTTCTTTCGCATTATATTCCGGATGCGTTGCAAAGATGAAATTCGCCTTAGAATCCGGGAACCAAAATCCCAACTTGCTAAGCTCTTCTTTTGCCCACTCTCTGGTATCGATGATTTTTTGCACCGTCTCCTCAAAATAAGCTTTATCTTTGACGGCTTCCACACCACAGTCAATCGCTGGGATACTCATCGTATAAGAATTGAAAGAATACTTTGCATTATTTAAGTATTCAATCAAAAGCGGGCTGCCAATCGCATATCCGATACGCATACCTGCCATGGAACGTGCTTTGGAAAACGTCTGAACCACGATCAGATTTTCATATCTTTCCAATAATTCCATCGCTGATTTTCCCGCAAAATCAACGTATGCCTCGTCCACGATCACAACAACATCCTGATTGTGTGTCAGGATATCCTCCACAAATGCAAGGTCTTCAAAAATACTGGTTGGTGCATTCGGATTCGGAAAAATCACACCGCCATTTTCTTTGTAATAATCTTCTCTCTTAATACGAAAATCTTCATCCAACTTTGGACATTCGTATGGAATATGAAATAATTCTGCCCATACTTTATAAAAAGAATACGTAAGATCCGGAAATAAAATCGGTTTCTCTGAATTAAAAAATGTTAAAAAACACATTGCAAGCACATCATCGGAACCCACACCTACGAAAACCTGATTTTCGTTCACTCCATAAAAATCTGCAAGTTCTTTTACAAGCTTTCCCACTGCCGGATCCGGATAGAGACGCATCTTATCTGTATCCATCTCCTTTAATACCTTTGCTACTCCTGGCGCCGGAGGATATGGATTCTCATTCGTATTCAATTTAATGACTTTTCGCTGTGGCTGTTCCCCTGGAACATACGGTTCTGCTTTGCGAATATTTTTTTCAAATTCCTTCATTTTTCTTCCTCCTGTGTGAACTCCTCTGTTGTATCTTCTAAAAATATTCCTTTGCAAGCTCTTGGAACTTCGGAAGCGCATTCACGATCGTCTCATAGGCTACGCAATATGCAAGACGTACGAATCCCGGGCATCCAAAGGAGCTTCCCGGCACAAGCAAGAGATTGTATTTCTTTGCCGCTTGGCAAAATTCCTTCTCATCTTCTATCGGTGCTTTCATAAACAGATAGAAGGCGCCTTCCGGTTTGATGCAGGAAAATCCACATTCCAAAAGTCCGTTATAGAGAGTTTCTCTGTTCCTGTCATAATATGTAATATCCGTTTTTGCATCAAGACATTTTGCGATCACTTTCTGCTGTAAGGTCGGTGCATTGACAAACCCGAGAATCCGATTTGCCACATTTGCCGCCGAAATCACATCTTCACTGTCTTTTACTTCATCCGGAATCACAAGATATCCAATACGTTCTCCCGGCAAAGATAAAGATTTGCTGTAAGAATATCCTACGATCGTATTTGCATAGTATTTCGTAAGATACGGCACTTCTACTCCATCGTACACAAGCTCACGATATGGTTCATCAGAAATAAGATAAATCTCGCTTTTGTACTCTTCCTGTTTTGCTTCCATAATCGCAGCCATCTTTTTCATTGTCTCTTCCGAATAAACAACCCCGGTCGGATTATTCGGCGTATTTACGATAACCGCCTTCGTCTTCGGCGTAATCTTTGCCTCGAATTCATCAAGCTTTGGCTGAAATGTCTGCGTATCCGGAGATATCTCCACCAATACGCCGTCAAAATTGGCCACATAACTTCTGTACTCGCCAAAATACGGGGCAAATACGATGACCTCGTCGCCCGGATTGAGCAGCGTCTTTAAGATCACATTCAATCCTCCGGCTGCACCTACCGTCATCGTAATATTTTTTGACGCAAATGCAGTGCCAAATCTTTCATTGAGCGAATCTGCTACTGCTTTTCTTACTTCCTCGTAACCTGCATTACTATTCGTATAGCCATGCACTGCAAGCGGATCTTCTTCCAAAATCTCTAAGATTGCCTGTTTTACCGCCTCCGGCGCCGCTACATTTGGGTTGCCAAGACTAAAATCAAACACGTTTTCTTTTCCGTAAATTGCCGCAAGACGGTTCCCCTCTTCGAACATGGCACGGATTGCCGAACTATTTGCTACCAGATGTTCCATTTTCTTTGCTATCATATTACTTCTGTCTCCTTTACTGTTTTATTCTCGCGATTCCTTTTTCTATCAATAATACCGGCCTGTATGAAAGTTTTGCCTTACGAAGCCCTTCTGCACCTGTGTCTTCCTCACGGTTCACATACAGATAATCCATACACTCATGCTGCACAAACTGCTGGTTGATCATAGGATATGCGCCTTCCACATCGGCAAATGCTTTCTCGATATGCACGACAAAGGTATCCTCACATATCGGTTCTCCCATCGTAAATGCGACAATCTCTCCATTCACTCTCAAAAGCCCGCCTACCGCGCCAAGCTCTTTAAACAGACGCAGGGAATTCATCGTCACACACATCTCGGAATTCTTCTCTTCGTCTTCCTCGCAGCCGTTTTGCTGACGCCATTTTAATGCCATCTGGAAACACTCCTCCAGATTCTCTTCGCTCAAGCTCTCATAGGACCAATCATCATACATCGCCTTGAATTTATTAATGTGGTTCCTCTTTCCATGCAGCTTCTTACCCGAAAGCGTCGCAAGCTTTTCCGTCTCATATATATAATCCGCGATATCTCTATTATATTCCACCTCGAACATTCCCGGGAACAGCTCTTCTAACTGCTCGGCCTGTTCCTCAGTCACATTATGCATAGCAAATGGCACAGCGTTCTCACGGCTATATTCCATCAATACCTCAATCGCCCTTTTAATATCTTCCTTCTCACCTGCCGGATAAGTAAAGGTAAACTTCTTCTCATCCTTCGACTGGAACACAAGCGTATCCTCGATCACCGCATATCCAACCCCGTAGAACCTTGCCCACAAAAATACATTGATAAATGTACGTTCACAGCTTCTTGACGGGTATGTCCTAAAATAATGTTCAATCAGCTCTTTGTCTTCCAGCTGAGGTCTCTTAAATTCTAATTCCATAAACACCTGCCCCTTTGCACCCTTAAACTACTTTCTTCTCTTTTCAAACTGTTCTTTAGTATACCACATTTTTTAACATTTGTCTCATGCAAAAAGAGAACGTAGATTAAAAAGCTACGTTCCCCTTTCAATTAATTCTCCTGCAATTTTGCCAATTTCGCTGCCTGGTCGGCTGCGATACATGCATCAATAATCTCCTGGATATCACCGTTCATGATCTTATCCAGTTTATATAAAGTCAAACCGATTCGATGGTCTGTCACACGTCCCTGAGGGAAGTTGTATGTTCTGATTTTCTCGGAACGGTCCCCGGTACCAATCTGGCTTCGTCTCGCTTCTGCTTCTGCATCATGTGCCTTCTGACATTCGATGTCATAGAGCTTTGCACGAAGCAGTGCAAATGCCTTCGCCTTATTCTGGAGCTGTGATTTTTCTGTCTGGCTATACACAACGATGCCTGTTGGGTAATGCGTAAGTCTTACCGCAGAATCAGTTGTATTGACGCACTGTCCGCCGTTTCCGGACGCACGCATAACATCAATACGAATGTCTTTTTCGTTGATTTCCACATCGACCTCTTCTGCTTCTGGCATCACCGCCACGGTAATGGTAGAGGTATGGATTCGTCCGCCGGATTCTGTTTCTGGCACACGCTGTACACGATGTACGCCAGACTCATATTTCATTACAGAATAAGCGCCTTTTCCGGTAACCATAAATGTTACATATTTCATGCCGCCGATACCGATTTCTTCCATCTCCATTGTCTCGACTTTCCAACGTCTTGCTTCTGCATAATGTACATACATACGATAGATTTCTGCCGCAAACAGCGCTGCCTCATCTCCGCCTGCGCCGGCACGGATTTCCACGATAACGTTCTTCTCATCATTCGGGTCTTTTGGCAGAAGAAGGATCTTAAGCTCACGTTCTAATTCTTCCACACGTTTTTTGGAATCATTGAGTTCCTCTTTTGCAAGCTCACGCATCTCTTCATCGCTTTCTTCTTCTAACATAAGAAGACTGTCCTCGATCGCCTGCTTACTGCTTTTATATTCTTTATATGCTTCTACGATTGGCGTCAAATCATTCTGTTCTTTCATAAGTTTTCGAAAACGCGCAGGATCATTTGCTACGTCCGGCTCCTGCAGTTCGCTCATAAGCTCTTCATAGCGAATGATCAAATCTTCTAATCTGTCAAACATTTCTATTTTCCTCCTATTTCTCCTGACTATTGTACATGGCAAATACAACCCGGTCAAGTCCTGCCAAGTCTTTTTTCACACCGATATGCGTAAATCCATTTTGCCTTAAGACAGCGCTCACGTCTTCTGCCTGGTCATGTCCGATTTCAAATAAAATCCAACCATTCTCCTTCAGAAACGGAACACATTCATTTACAATTCTTCTATAGAAATAAAGACCATCTTCTTTCCCATCCAACGCAATTCTTGGGTCATGCAGTCTTACTTCTTCTTCCAGCTCTTCAATCACCGCAGTCCTGATATACGGCGGATTCGAGGTAATAACATCAAATGTTCCTTCCACCTCTGTGAACAGATCGCTCTTTGTCCACTTCGTCTTTGCTTTCAGCATTGCTCCATTTTCCCTTGCAACCTGCAATGCTTTTGCAGAAATATCCACACCCATAGCTAACGAAAGCTTATTGGCGCCGTATGTTTGTTCCAGCATTTTTTCTATACTGATTGGAATACAGCCGGAACCGGTACACATATCAAGCACAGTAAGGTTCATGTCCTCTTTTGATATCTGTCCTTTCAGGGCTTTTTCCTGCATCTTTTTTTCTAATACTGTAATCGCCGTATCTACGAGTATCTCCGTATCCTGTCGCGGAATAAGCACATGCTCATTGACTTTAAATTTCAGCCCCATAAACTCCTGCTCTTTGGTCAAATGCTGCAGCGGAATCCTTTTTCCGCGCTGTCTTAGCAATTCCAGATACTTTGCCTTTTGATTTTCTTCTATCGCTTCATCTGCGCGCATGAAATATGCGGTTCTGTCAAATCCAGTCACATATTCCATCAAAAGCCATGCATCCATCTTATAATCTTTTATATCGCTTTCATTTAGAAATGCTTCTCCATAACGGCACAGTTCTCTATACGTCATGAACAGCCTCCCCAAAATTCTCTTCTCTGTAGGCCTCCCAGTCAAATACCGCTTCTACCGCACGAATGGCAACCTCGATCATATCGTCTTCCGGCTCTTTCGTTGTAATCTTTTGAAGCATCAACCCTGGTATGCTTAACGTCCCGATAATTTTATTCTCGCTATTTCCAGCCCATTTGATCAGTTCATAAGAAATACCTGCTATGACAGGAACCAGCAGGATTCTTGCAATTACATTCCAGACTCCCGAATCAAAACGCACAAAAAAATGCAGTATAATACTTACGATCATAACAAACAAAAGAAAACTTGTTCCGCAGCGTTTGTGTAATCTGGAACTTTTCTTGACGTTTTCTACCGTAAGTTCCAAGCCATGTTCAATGCAATTAATGCATTTGTGCTCGGATCCATGATACATAAATACGCGCTTGATATCTTTCATCTGAGAGATCATAAGTATGTAGCCAAAGAAAATCAAAATCTTAATGATGCCTTCGCATACTGCAAACATGCCTGCCGACAAATCAAATCGTTTAAGAAAAGTCGTCAGCACATATGGCAATACCATAAAAATAGCTACTGCGAACACAATCGAAAACGCAATGGTTCCTCCCATCATAAACTTTTCCTGTTTTTCCTGCTTTCTTAATTCCGCTTCTGTAAGTGCTTTCTCCGGCTCCTCTTCGTCCTCCCAGAAACTTGCAGAATACATAAGCGTGCTCATCCCCAGCACGAGAGAATCCACAAAACTGAAGATTCCTCTGATAAATGGAATCTTTTTTATCTCTCCAAGCTTTTTTGCCACGCCCTCATATGTATCTACCTTCACTTCAATCTCGCCGTCCGGCTTTCTTACCGCAACGGCATATTCTTCTTCATTTTTCATCATGATGCCTTCTAAAACTGCCTGGCCGCCGATATTTGATGATTTCATATAAAAACTCCTTTGAACAAAACTGTTTCTTATCACATTCCTTATTATATGAAAAGAAGGACTGCCAAACGGCAATCCTGTCTTAATTGTTCATTCTTATTTGATTCCGTATTTTTTGTTGAACTTATCTACACGTCCGCGAGCCTGAGCTGCTTTCTGCTGACCTGTGTAGAATGGATGACATTTAGAGCAGATTTCTACGTGGATATCTTCTTTTGTAGAACCTGTCACAAATGTGTTTCCACAGTTACATGTTACAGTTGCCTGATGGTAATTTGGATGTATTCCTTCTCTCATGATTTTCACCTCGTTATTCTATATTTCTCATTCACGCGAGGCCCCATGCCTTCGCAAGTTGTCTTGCAGCCGGTGGCTGCCTGCATGTATTGTCTTTTCTAAACAGCTTTGTTATTGTATCATAATTCCTTTACATTTGCAAGCTGTTTTCTAAGAAATTCATTTTTTCGGGAAATTTCTTATCACATCAAAATTCTTATACCAGTTTTGTCTTTTTCACGACTTGAATAAATTCTTTATTGTTCTTTGTTCTTGCAAACATATTAAGAATATTATCGATCGCTTCATCCGTTTTCATACCATTTAACGCACGGCGCATCACAAATACTGCCTCTTGTTCTTCCTGCGTAAGGAGCAGATCCTCTCTTCTGGTACTGGATTTTGGTATATCAATCGCCGGAAAGATTCTCTTCTCGGATAGTTTGCGGTCAAGCACAAGTTCCATATTACCGGTTCCTTTGAATTCTTCGTAAATGACATCGTCCATCTTGCTTCCTGTCTCTACAAGCGCAGACGCAAGAATTGTAAGGCTTCCGCCCTCTCTCATATTTCTTGCAGCACCGAAAAAGCGCTTTGGCATATGCAGTGCGGCCGGATCAAGACCTCCTGACAAAGTTCGTCCACTTGGCGGAACGGTCAAGTTATATGCTCTTGCAAGCCTTGTGATACTGTCAAGAATGATCATGACGTCTTTCTTATGCTCTACGAGACGCTTTGCACGTTCTATTACCATCTCAGATACACGTTTATGGTGTTCCGGAAGCTCGTCAAATGTGGAATAGATAACTTCTACATTTGGTCCTTCGATGGTCTCTTTAATGTCCGTAACTTCTTCCGGACGTTCGTCAATCAGAAGAATGAGCAGATGGACTTCCGGATTATTGTTCTGTACGGAAAGCGCTACTTCTTTCAAAAGCGTTGTTTTTCCGGCTTTCGGAGGAGATACGATCATTCCCCTCTGTCCCTTTCCGATTGGGGAGAGCAAATCCGCTACTCGCATCGCCACGGAACTTTTTTCGTTTTCCAGGCGCAGCCTTTCGTTTGGAAAAATTGGTGTCAGATCTCCAAAATCTCTTCTCTTGCTTGCTTCTGCCGGATGAATTCCATTGATTCTTGTTACATATAAAAGCGCACTGAATTTCTCAGACTGCGTCTTGATTCTGGTATTTCCGGAAATAATATCACCTGTTTTCAGATTGAATCTGCGAATCTGCGATGGAGATACATACACATCATTTTCCCCTGGAAGGTAGTTCTCACTTCGGATAAATCCATATCCATCCGGCATGACTTCCAAGATACCATTCGCTGTCAATCCGCTATCCAACTGTTCGATATCCATTGTTCCTGACTTTTCACTTTTAATTTCTTCTTTTACTTCTTTCACGCTGTCTTTTTCATCTTCTGCCAGCATTGCCTCCACAAGTTCAGCTTTTTTCAATGTTGAAATACCTCTTAATCCACGAGCCTTCGCCACATCACGCAACGCAGTAAGCGATAACGATTCATATTTTTCCTTCATATATTTATCCTTTCTTACATCTATTTTTCATTTTATCTAAATTCTCTTTTTGTATTTTCATGGGGAGCTTTGTCCGACAAGACTTCTGATATAACGTATGAAAGGTATTATACACTATTTCTTTTAAAATAGAAAGTAAATTTTTCAGTTGATTTTTACTTAAGCATTCAGTTGATTTGCCTTTCGGATAATGCTATCATATGATAAGATATTTTTATTAAGGCAATTTTTCAGAATCACTTTTCAGAAAGGAAACGAATATATTTGACAAGTCACTTATCTTATTGGGGAGAGAAGCGCTATCGCTCTCTTGACTACGAACTGAAAACGATTTACGGACAAAAACTTTATAAATTGTCTCTAAATGGTGGAATGACCTGTCCAAATCGGGATGGAGCCTTGGGAAACCGCGGGTGTATCTTCTGTAGTGCAGGCGGTTCCGGAGATTTTGCCGGAAATGCGTCTGCTTCTATTAAAAAGCAGCTTATCTCACAGAAGAAAAAAATCTCTGGAAAATATAACGGGAACGGTTATATCGCTTATTTTCAGGCATACACTAATACTTACGCACCTATCTCCTATCTGGAACGCATTTTTACAGAAGCCATAGCTGACCCGGAAGTAAAGATTTTATCAATTGCTACAAGGCCCGACTGCCTTGATGATGAAATTCTTTCATTGCTTTCCAGATTGAATCAACAAAAACCTGTGTGGATTGAGCTTGGGCTACAGACAATTCATGAAGCGTCCGCTTCTTTCATCCGACGAGGTTATCCGTTGTCGGTGTTTGAAGATGCGCTAGACCGTCTTCATACTATCGGAATTCAGGTAATTGTCCATGTGATTCTCTATCTGCCTGGTGAAACTGTAGATGACATGCTCGCAACGATTTCCTATCTAAATCATTGTAAAATTCAGGGAATCAAGCTGCAGCTGCTTCATGTGCTGGACGATACCGATCTTGCCGGCTATTATATGCAAACTTCGTTCCATCTTCCGGATATGGAAGAATATTTTCATACTCTGGGTCTTTGTCTTGCACACTTAAATCCGGATATCACCGTTCACCGGCTAACTGGTGATGGGCCGAAATCACATTTGATTGCACCTCTTTGGACCGGCAGCAAACGCTATGTGCTTAATCAATTACAAAAATATTTAAAAGAACACAATATCCGGCAAGGCATGGATTACCTACCGGATTAGAAAGGACCTTATGACGGATACATTTACACTTTATAAACTAATGATTCTCTATATGCTAAAGAAAATAGATTTTCCTCTTACGAATGGACAGATTTCCGAATTTATTTTAGATAAAGGTTACACTACCTACTTTAAACTCCAACAAGTGATTTCTGAAATGGTAGAATCCGGACTTTTGCGCGAAGAACAACTCCATAGCCGTACCTTTTATCATCTGACAGATGAAGGTGCACAAACCATCAAATTCTTCCACAACAAAATTTCCCCAGAAATCCAGACCGATATCGACACCTTTCTCTGCGAAAAACGCTACTCTTTAAAAGATCAAGTATCGGTAAAAGCAGACTATTTTCGCAACGAAAACTTTGATTTCTCCGTTAAATGTCAAGCCATTGAGGATGGCTCACCCCTTATCGACCTTACGCTCACTGTTCCTTCTGAAAATGAAGCCAAAACAATCGCAACCAACTGGACACAACGAAGCCAAGACGTCTATGCTGCTATCATGGAAAAACTACTTTAAAACCATCGGTCTAAAAACCGTCAGAGGGTTTTTAAAAAGCCTCTGACGGTTTTTTTGTAATCGCCTACTTTTCTTTTCATTTCTAAAGATTCTTCTTGTATTTGTCATACAATTTATTTTCTTTATTTTTAAGTATATATTGATATCCTCTATCCCCGTCGAATCACTATTTTTTGATTTGTTAACTCAATTCTACCCAAAACATTCTTTTTGATGTTTTTCTCTATTTCTCATTTTCTAAATTCCCCATGTTTATTTGCATTATTATTGTCAGAATTGTGTCAAACACTGAATTAGCGTCAGAGGGTTTTTAAAAACCCTCTGACGCTAATTTAGCAAGCCATGCCTGAATCTGTTTTTCATATCCGTTTTTACTTGCTTCGTAAAACTTCGTCCCCAGAATTTCAGATGGCATATACTGTTGTTTCACGTAATGATTTGGATAATTATGTGCATATTTATAACCGATTCCATGTCCGAAATTTTCTGCGCCTTTATAATGCGCGTCTTGCAAATGTGGCGGTACACTTGTTTTATATCGACGAACATTTTCCATTGCGCTACTGATTGCATTGACTGCAGAGTTACTTTTTGGTGCAGTTGCAACATATAATACTGCCTGAGATAATATAATTTGTGCTTCGGGCATTCCAATTCGTTCAACTGCCTGAGCTGCAGATACTGCAACTGTAAGTGCCATTGGATCTGCGTTTCCGACATCTTCTGCCGCACATATCATAATTCTTCTTGCAATAAATTTGATGTCTTCACCTGCGTAAAGCATTTTAGCAAGATAATATACTGCCGCATCCGGGTCGGAGCCTCGCATACTTTTGATAAATGCAGATATGGTATCATAATGATTATCACCAGTTTTATCATAACGGACTACGCGTTTCTGAATACATTCTGACATTACCTCTAACGTCAGATGGATTTTGCCGTCTTCGCCACGCTGCGTCGTCAAAACACCAAGTTCCACAGCATTGAGTGCAGATCTTGCATCTCCGCCTACAATATCTGCCAAGAACTCTTCGGCATCTTCACTTATCACCGCTCCATAGCTTCCCATCCCTTTTTTCTCATCGTACACAGCACGCCTAATCAAAATCTTCACATCTTCCTTTGCCAAAGGATTCAGTTCAAATATAATCGAACGTGAAATCAAAGCGCTATTCACTTCAAAATACGGATTTTCTGTCGTTGCGCCAATCAAGATAATCGTCCCATCTTCTACAAACGGCAAAAGATAATCCTGCTGCCCCTTATTAAATCTATGAATCTCATCCACAAATAAAATCGTTTTTTTCTGATACATGCCAAGCATATCCTGCGCCTTTTTTATCACTTCCTCCATATCTTTTTTTCCCGAAGCAGTGGCATTAATCTGTGTAAATTCCGCACTGGTTGTATTTGCAATGATTTTTGCAAGCGTCGTCTTTCCCGTTCCCGGCGGTCCGTAAAAAATAATAGAACTTAGCTTGTCTGCTTTAATTGCACGATATAGTAACTTATCCTTCCCAATAATATGCTGCTGTCCAACAACCTCTTCCAGCGTTGCCGGACGCATCCTGGACGCAAGCGGCGACTCTTGCTTTTTATTGCTTTCTCTCATGTATTCAAACAAATCCATCTCCATCACTCCTGCTAATTTCCGCGGTTGTCCACACCCGTTACATTTCGAATCACTTCCCCCGCCACGATAAGCCCCGCCACCGGCGGTACAAATGACATGCTTCCGGGTATCCTCTTATCCAAAACACATTCGTGACCACTTTTCAAAGTTCCCTCCGAAATAACATCTTTTCCTCTACCAGCCGCCGAAATCGGTTTTTCTTTCGAATACAATACCCTAAGCGCCGGAACATTCCGCCGCTTCAACTCTCTTCGCATCACCTTGCACAGCGGACATACCGATGTTTCATAAATATCCGCAATCTCGAATAACTCCGGATGCAGCTTATTGCCCGTTCCCATGCAGCTAATCAAAGGGATGTTCTCTTTCCACGCCTTCATCACAATAGCAATTTTAGCCGTCACAGTATCAATGGCATCTATAATATAATCCGGGTTTTTCAAAAAAACCTCATCCAAATTGTCTTCCAAAACAAATGTCTCATAGGTATGCACCACCGTTCCCGGCGAAATATCCGCAATCCGCTCCCTCATAATCTGCGTTTTATATTGCCCGATCGTACTGTGGTAAGCAATAGACTGACGGTTGATATTACTTGGTGACACTTTGTCATTATCGATCAAAATCAATTCACCCACACCGCTTCTTGCCAGTGCTTCGATACAATGTGAGCCCACGCCGCCCACACCGAACACCATCACACAAGCATCTTCAAGCATCTTCATCCCATCTGCTCCGATTAATAACTCTGTTCTCGAAAATTCCCCCGCCATCTGCTTACTTCTCCTTATATAAATATCTTGATCTGTTTTCTCTTCCAAATGTTTGATCCAATACTCTTATCTTACCCTTTTTCTTACAAATACTCAACCATTTCATCCCAGAATCAATTCATCGATCGGCACAAAATCATACCCTTCCGCCTGCAAAATATCTACGATACGAATTGCTGCTTCCACTGAACTTTCATAATAATCATGCAGAAGAATAATCTCATCCTCCTCCACCTCTTCTATTACCCTTCGTACAACTTCTTCCGTATTTTCCGTCGTCCAGTCCAGCGGATCTACCGACCATAATACTGGCAGCGCATTCACTTTATTCTCCAAAGATTTTTGCCATGCGCCAAAAGGCGGACGCATATACTCTACTGGCATTCCCGTAATCCCCTCCAACAGCTTCCTGTTCTCATCTAATTCCAAAAATGCATCCGCATCCGCCATTTTCGTAATCTCCACATGATTCATCGTGTGATTTCCAATCACATGCCCTTCGTCGGCAATCCGTTTCACAATCTCGGGATGTACTTTTGCATTTTTCCCAATCAAAAAGAACGTTGCTTTCACACCACGTTCTTTTAGTGCATCAAGAAGTTTGGGGGTATATTCCGGATGAGGTCCATCATCAAATGTAAGCGCCACCTTAGGTTTTATCACATAATCTATATTCACCTCATTTTTTGCCACTTCCCGCTGCTCGTTCCCTTTGCCTATGCCGAAAATAATTCCGGACACTCCAATGCATAAAATAAATATCCATAGCCACTTTTTCATTATTCATGCCACTTTTACGTCTTTTTTCTATCTTATGCACCTGATAAAATTTTTATTTTCCTTTTTTCGAATTCCCACGGTTTCGATTCTCATTCGCACCGCGCTTTTTCCTCACACTATATCCAAATGTCCCAATCTGTGCTCCAAGTTCCAAATACGTTCCGTGCGAATACGCCATAAGCCCTGTCTGATTCAGCTCAAATTTTCCATCCTGATTCATATACTCTTCGCTGACGCGCACCGCCGTCACCTCTGCCAGAAACATATGATGTGTTCCAAGTTCTTTTATCTCCGTTACTTTACACTCAATATTCACCGGACATTCCTCGATGATCGGGGCATAGGAAAGCGTCTGAGCTTCGCCCTTTGTAAGCTTCATCTCCTGCCATTTATCCACATCTCTTCCGGACACAACGCCGCAATAATCTGTCGCCCTCGCAAGGTCTTTGGTCGTCAGATTAATAACAAATTCTTTCGTTTCCTTAATCATCTGATAAGAATGACGCTCTGGACGCACAGAAATATACACCATAGCAGGGTCCGAACAAACCGTCCCTGTCCATGCCACCGTAATGATATTCTCTTCTCCTTGTTTATCTGCCACACTCACCATAACCGCCGGAATCGGATACAACATATTCCCCGGTTTCCATGTCTGTTTTCCCATTATAATCTCCTCCTTACTGCTGTAGTGAACTTACCACCGCCGGCACAAGCTGTTTTTTCCTCGAGACAACACCCTTTAGCACGATTGCATCAATATCTTCCGGCAAATCAAATGCATCTCTGATCTGTGCCTTTGCTCCGCGGCCTTCGCACAGAATCTCCGAAGATTCTTGTACGATATCTGTCAGCATAAAATAAATCATATGCAGCCCGCGCTCTCTCATCGCTTTTCCTAAAATAGGAGCTACTGTTTGTTTGATTTCTTCCAGTTCTTCCGGATTCATAGAATTGATCTGACCCACGCCAAACGTCGTATCATTTACCGTAAACTGCTTAAAATCAAGGAAACAAATCTCCTCCGGTTTCTTTCCTTTCAGATTGCTTCCTGCATTGAACATAGAACTGGCAAGTTCTCCGATATCGATTCCTGCAAGGTTCGCCAGTTCCTTTGCAATCTGCTCATCTATGCACGTACACGTCGGTGACCGAAACATCAAAGTATCGGAAATGATTGCCGAGCACAAAAGCGATGCCATCAATGCAGATATCTCCACACCATTTTCCCTATACATCTGTGTAACGATAGTCGCCGTACAGCCCACCGGCTGATTTCTGAAATATACCGGCCCCATCGTCTCCACGCTTCCAATACGGTGATGATCGATAATCTCCAAAATCTCCGCTTCCTCAATTCCATCCACCGACTGAGAGCGTTCATTATGATCGACTAATATCACCTGTTTCTTCCTCGCACTTAACAATCTTCTTCGGGATACAAATCCCACAAATTTATCTTCTTTATCTATCACAGGAAAATCCCTGTATTTCTTCTTCGTCATAATCTCTTTGATGTCATCTACAAATTCATTGGTACGGAACATCGTCAGATTATCTTTACTCATAAAATGCTTGACCGGAATACTCTGGTTGATAAGCCTTGCCACCGTAAATGTATCATGAGGCGTAGTGATGATCACAATCTCCCTCTCCTCTGCCATCTTACGGATTGTTCTGGAAACCTTGGCTCCCTGGCAGATAACAAGACAACTCGCATTCATTTCGATCGCACAAAGCTGAGACTCATAACGGTTTCCTAAAATAACCAAATCATCCTCTTCAATGAAGTTTTCCATCAGTTCCGGGCTGGACGCTGCGATCACGACCTTTCCCTTGACAAAATATCCATGCTCATTTCCTGTCTCCAGCGTACCGTCAAGTGTCTTTACGATATTGCGGTACTGCGTTTTTGCACTGGCAAGAATACGGCTGTCATAGACATCCATATAAGAAGTAGCAATATCGCCAATGGTGATCAATCCTTCCACCCGTTCTCTATCAAGAACCGGGAGCGTTTTCATATTCTCTTCTTTCATACGCGCCCATGCGTCTTTGATGGATGCATGACTTCCAATCCCCTCCATCTTGCGAAGATCAATATCCTTCACCTGAAGATTAACATTTGATAAAAGCCCCGGCGCTTCTACCCCAAATCGTTCCAGAATATAATTCGTCTCTTCGTTCAGCTGACCTGCACGTTTTGCCACATACATTTCTCCAGTCACCTTTGTTTTCAAGTTCGCATATGCAATCGCCGAACAGATAGAATCGGTATCCGGATTTTTATGTCCTACAATATATACTTTTCCTGTTTTTTTTGCTTCCATAATCTTCCCTTCTTTCGCAATATTGCCTTCTACTATAAGTAAGCCATTTTTTTTGTAATTCGTCAACCTAAAGTTTGTCACATTGCAAAAGATATGCTATACTATTCTTAATATTAAGGAATGTGAGGTAGCAAATATGAGCGAAGAATTATTACACGAGGAAACTATGGCCGATTACGAAGAACATTTTGATGATGCCAACCCTTGGAATCTTGTCACACGTTATATGGAAAAAGGCACTGTCCTTCCGGTAAAAATCGAAGGTATCGTAAATGGCGGTGCTATCGCAATGGTGGAAGGTATCCGTGGATTTATCCCAGCTTCAAGACTTTCCCTTTCCTATATCGAAGACCTGGAAACATATCTTTCCAAAGATATCGAAGTAAAAGTAATTGATGTGGATCAGGAAACCAACCGTCTCGTTCTTTCTGCGCGTGAGATCCTGAAAGAAAAACAGGCAAAAGAACGCGCTGAAAAAATCGCCAGTATAAAAGTTGGCTCTGTATTAGAAGGAACCGTAGAGACTTTACAGAACTACGGCGCATTTATCCGTCTTCCGGAAGGACTCTCCGGACTAGTACATGTATCACAGATTTCCGAAAAACGTATCAAAACTCCGGCAGACGTACTCGCTGTTGGCGATACTGTAACTGTGAAAGTGATCGGAATCAAAGACGGCAAGATTAGCCTTAGCATCAAGGCTCTGATTGAAAAAACTGAGGAAGAAGAACCTAGAGAAAAGGTTGTGCTTCCAAAATCAGAAGCAATCGGAACTAGCTTGGGAGAATTATTTAAAAACATCAAATTATAAAATATGTACTGTAAGTCTTTCTAAGATCTGATCAGGAAACAATAACTAAATATTATTTTTAATAATAAAGAATAAAGATTTCATTTTACTGAACTCTATAACCAATCAGAACCACCGACTACAAACCGGTGGTTCTCTCTTTCCCTATAAAGAGCACTTAATATCTTTCGCATACATCAGAATACAAATAATCGCCAAAACAGTTTCGACAACTGGCTGTGCCGCAATGACACCATTTAATCTCCACAAACTATTCAAAAGAACCACTGCCGGGATAAATAATATTATATTCCTCATAATCGTAATGAACAAAGATTTTACTGCTGATCCTAATGCCTGAAAATAACTTGTTACCATATTGATAATTCCAAGCATTGGTGCCGACAAACCTAAAATACTAATAAAATATCCCGCTTGATGTATAAGTGATTCATCATGGAGAAATACACCTGCTAACCTCTTTCCAAATAGCCAAAATACAACTAAAAAGATTACTCCTAAAAAGACTTCGTAAATTGTCGATGTCTTCATCACTTGTGACATGCGGTCTTTTTTTCCTGCGCCGTAATAATACCCTACCAACGGAGCAACTCCCTGCGAAAGGCCAACTGACAGCATAATTGGAACCATATCAACTTTATAGGCAATTCCATATGATGCAACTGCATTGGAACCATAAATCCCAATAAAATTGTTGAGAACGATATTAGAAACACTGAGTAAAACGGTAATAAGCGCACCTGGTATTCCGATGCTGACCACACTGCAGACCATTTTTTTATGCGGTGCAAAATGTTTAATTGAGAGCGATACCAATTCATTCCCTTTTTTCTTTGCTCGAATCATGCAAACGAAATAATAAATCGTAGAACAGAAGAATCCAAAAGATGTGGCTAGTGCAGCACCACTAGTCCCCCAGTCCAATAATACGATAAAAATAAAGTCAAAGACAATATTGATGGAATTTCCAAGAGCCAGTCCGACAGTACTTTCTTTGATAAAGCCAATCGAGCGAAAAAGATGGACCAGTCCATTAGAAAGAATTATAAAAGGCGCTCCAAAAAAAATGTATTTAAGATAATCATAGGTATAAGCCATGTTCTCTGCATCGGCACCCGATATTTTTGCTATCGGTTTCATAAAGAAGACTCCAACCAGCAAAATAATAATCCCAGCAGACGTCATTGCATACAGACAAAAATTCAATGTATTTCTGACTTCCTTATTTTTATCTTCCCCTAAAAGTCTGGCAATCACACTGTTTCCGCCCATACCAAAAATAGATGCAATGGACATAATAATTAAAAGAATCGGCGTACATAACGTAACCGCAGCGATCATTGCGGGTTCTTTTGTCAAAGAGACAAAAAAAGTATCGGCAATATTATAGATTAGAGTCGTGAGCTGCCCTAACATAGCAGGCAATCCCACACGCATGATCGCTTTTGAAATATTTTTTTCTTCAAATACCGTCTTCATCAAATTTAACCTCCATAATCTTCTTCTTGAAATCTTTATTAATATAAGCTATAATCAATCAAAAAACCAAGACATATGTCCTGTTCGAGAGGAAGTATATGAAAAGAATATATGATAAAACACTCATTGAAACCTATTTGAAGCAAACAAAGTTTGAGTCTGTAATGAGTGGCTTGCAAAAATATTTATTTGTGACACAATACGAAAAAGGTGAGTTTGTCACCACGCCATTACAAAAAGAACATTTATTTCAAATCGTAGTTCAAGGCTCTCTATCCATTTATTTTATCAGGGATGACGGCTCCATATATTCTCTGGCAAGCGGCCAAAAGAATGATTTGCTTGGTGAAATGGAAATTTTCTCACATGAGACTAGCAACGTCTATGCCGAAGCGACTAACGATTTAACTTGCCTTGCCCTATCTATTGACAAGAGCAAAGGTGACTTGCTAAAGAATTGCCAATTTTTACAACTGATATGTAAATCTTTGATGCAGAAAATAGAATGTATCACAACAATCGACGCAGCTCCTGCAAGCCTAAAACAGCGCGTCTTGACTTACATGAAATACAAATGCAACGCAGGAGAGCTAAAAGGTCTGCAGCAGGCTGCATTTCACTTAAACTGCAGCGCTCGCCAGCTACAACGCATCCTCAATCAACATGAAGCTGAGGGAACGGTAACCAAAACCGGAAAAGGAACCTACCACCTTATTTCCTTCTAAAATCAAAATTCTTAATATAATGCTAATGGGCTGCAGGTGAATCAATATCGATTTCCCTACAGCCCATTTTCATATATAACTCTCTCTAATCGCTTTCCTTTATCTCTTCTAAATCCTTCATCCACATCGCAGCACAGGCATCACTTGGCATCTTAAGATCCCCTCTAGGCGAAAGACCAACTAAACTAACCTTTGGTCCATCCGGCATACAGGAGCGCTTAAACTGCTGGCTAAAGAATCGTCTGTAAAACGTCTCAAGCCATTTTAAAATCGTCTCCGTATCATATTCCTCTTCAAATGCCCTCTTCGCAAGATGAAAAATCTTGTCCGGCTCAAACCCATAGCGCAGCACATAATACATATAAAAGTCATGTAACTCATACGGTCCTACCAAATCCTCTGTCTTCTGTGCGATTTCTCCGTCCTTTGGCGGCAGAAGCTCCGGACTCACCGGCGTCTCGATCACATCAATGAGTACTTTCTTAAGCTCCTCATCCTGACAAGTATCTGCATAATATCTCACCAAATATCTTACCTGCGTCTTAGGAACAGATGCATTCACGCCATACATCGACATATGGTCACCATTGTAGGTTGCCCATCCAAGAGCCAACTCCGACATATCGCCTGTCCCAATCACGATTCCGCCAAAACGATTGGCAATATCCATCAGCACCTGCGTACGTTCTCTTGCCTGCGCATTTTCATAGGTAACATCATGATTTTCCACATCATGCCCGATATCCTCAAAATGCTGCAACACTGCCTCCTTAATCGGCACCTCGATTAATCTGGCACCTAATTTCTCTGTCATACGGCAGGCATTGCGATACGTCCGGTCTGTCGTACCAAAACAAGGCATCGTGACCGCAATAATCTGGCTGCGCCCCATACCAAGCATATCAAATGCTTTCGCTGTTACGAGCAGCGCCAACGTAGAATCCAGCCCTCCGGAAATACCCACCACTGCGCTCTTTATCCTTGCATGTTCCAGTCGTTTCTTAAGTCCAAGCGCCTGGATCATAAGTGCCTCTTCACAGTTTTCTTTTAACAACGTTTTATCTTCTGCAACAAATGGATTCTTTGCGATCACTCTTGTCAGGACTGTATCGGATACCTGTAATTCAAATGGTACGCAAATCACTCCCATCTCTTGTGCATCCGTTCTTTGGAACGTCGTATTTCTTCGCCGCTCGCTATTGAGACATTCGATATCAATCTCACTGTAAATGATTCCGTTTTGATATCCATTTTCTTTTAATATCACGCCGTTTTCGGCAATGATATTATGTCCGCCGAACACAAGGTCTGTCGTGGATTCGCCTTCGCCCGCATTTGTATAAACATATCCTGCCATTAACCGCTGCGAATGACTGGCAATCAATCTTCTTCTCTTTTCAGATATTCCAACCTGTTCACTGCTGGCAGAACAGTTTACAATGACATTTGCCCCGCAAGTAGCAGCAAGAACGCTTGGCGGTATCACTGCCCACACATCCGCCCCAATCTCTGCAGACACAATAAGCTTTGGCATATCTGCCGACTGGAATAAAATCTGCGGACCAAACGGTACTTTTTTCCCCTCGAACATCAGCCATTTTGCCTTCTTTGGCCCTGGCTGAAACTGCCGCATCTCATAACACTCACTGTAATTTGGAAGAAATGTCTTTGTCACAAATCCAATGATTTCTCCCTGATTAAGCACTGCCGCCACATTGTAAAGCTTACCTTCTGCTTCCAGCGGAACGCCGACAAA
This sequence comes from uncultured Lachnospiraceae bacterium, assembly GCA_910585545.1. Classification (GTDB taxonomy): domain Bacteria; phylum Bacillota; class Clostridia; order Lachnospirales; family Lachnospiraceae; genus An181. Next base: position 53,793 of record CAJUFN010000009.1, on the reverse strand, counting down.
CACAAGCGTATCTTTTCCTCTCGTCTCCTCTGCTACTATATGGAGCGCCTTCCTTGCACTGTTTATCAATGTATCCTGATAAAACAAATCCCCGCAGGTATCGCCTGTAATACAAAGCTCCGGAAATACCACGATTTTTGCTCCGTTTTCCACTGCCTCGTTCAACGCTTCACAGATTTTTTGCGTATTGAACGCTACATCTGCCACGCGGATATCCGTCGTTGCCGATGCCACTTTTACGAATCCATGTCTCATAGAAACTGCCTCCCACAACTCTTTATTTGCTTTTTTTCAAAATATCCTTTAATTCTTCCACAGTAAATGTATAATGCTGATTACAGAAATGACAATTCACTTCAATCTCCTTGTCCTCCGCAATCATTGCCTTGATTTCTTTTTCACCCACGCTCACAATCGCTTTCTCCACGCGTTCTTTCGTGCAGTTGCAGTAAAACCGTGCCGGAAGTACGTCGTTTATTTCCACATCCATTCCCTCAAATACGGTTTCGAGAATCTGCTCCGGCGTATATCCTTTTTCCAGCATCGTTGTCACCGGCTCCAAATGACTGATATTTTCTTCTAAGCGATCAAGTACCTCATCTTCTGCAAACGGCATCACCTGAATGATAAATCCGCCTGCCTGCTTTACGGTATTATCCTTTTGCATCAATACACCAAGCCCCACCGAAGACGGCACCTGCTCGGAAGTTGCAAAATAATAGGTCAGATCTTCCGCAATCTCTCCCGTCTGTAAAACAGTCTGCCCCACATAAGGCTCTTTTAATCCCATATCTTTAATTACATTCATAACTCCAAGACCAAGCGCTCCGCCCACATCGAGTTTTCCAGCCTTACTTGGCGGAAGCATCACATCCGGATTATGTGCATACCCTTTTACATTGCCCTGACTGTCTGCCGTCACGGTTAAGCCGCCAATCGGGCCGCTTCCCTTGATCTGAATCGTCAGCACATCCTTTTCATTCTTCATCATACTTCCCATCATCACTGCACCGGTCAAGAGTCTTCCAAGCGCTGCCGTTGCCACCGGGCTTGTATTATGCGCCGCACGCGCATCCTCCACTGTCTGCCTCGTATATGCCGCGAATGCACGAATCTGATGATTCGCCGCAGTTGCTCTTACAATATAGTCCTTCATTTCTTCCATCCTTCTTCTATTCTTCTTCTATTCTTCTATTCTTTTTCTGTCATCACTTCGTGTACTTTGTATCTCATTTTCCATGCTCTCTTGCAATTACATAAATACGCTCACTCGTATCCGAAGGCGCCTCTTTGGTAAATGCGTCATATGCCGTCACGAATTGAAGTCCTGATTTCTCTAACAGCTGCTTCATCCCCTCCAGCTCATACGCCTTCTGAAAATGTGTTTCCTCATATTTTCGATATAATCCGGAATCCTCTTTTATGAACAGACTTAAATCATACTCGTTGATTTTTTCATCCTCATAGTAATAATTCTCCCAGATAAAGCTGCATTCCTCGCGGTTTTCCGCAATCGTCCGCTCACCGAGAATCTCCCGGTATTTATAAGTCGTATTAAAATCAAAGATAAAGATACCGCCTGGATCAAGATAATTATTCACCAGAGAAAATACCTGAATAAGCTCCGCCTCCTCTGTAATATAATTCAGCGAATCACAGATACTATACACCCCTTTTACCGTTCCGTAAAGCTCGAACTCTCTCATATCCTGCAAAAGATATAAAATATCATGCCCGGATGCCCTCTTCTTCTCCTGCGCAATCTCCAGCATCTCCTCGGCATTATCAATCCCAATCATATCATAGCCCTCAGCTGCCATCAACTCCGTAAGCGTTCCGGTCCCGCAGCCAAGGTCTAACATCAAGCCGTTCTCTATCCCATATTCCCAAAACAGTTCCTTTAGATACCCCATCCATTCCTCATAAGGAATGTTATCCATAAACGTATCATAAACTGCCGCAAAACTTGTATATGCTTCCATATCTTCATCCTTTATTATCCATCTTATCACCTAACAATATTAAATAAGTATACCATAAATTTTTGTGCATGGCTGAATTGTTACCTAAAAAGCGGACCATTCAACTGATCCGCTTTTCCAATCCTATTTAATTACCTTGATCCATCCCTCCGGCGCTTCGATGCGTCCCATCTGAATGCCGGTCAATGTGTCATATAATTTCTTTGTAACCGGTCCCATATCATCCATTCCGCTTGGGAAACAGATTTCTTCTCCGTGGTTTACCACCTTTCCGACCGGAGAAATAACCGCCGCTGTTCCGCAAAGACCACACTCTGCAAAATCCTTTATCTCTTCAAACAATACTTCTCTTTCTTCCACTTCCATGCCCAGATATTCTTTTGCAACGTACATTAAAGAACGTCTTGTGATAGATGGAAGAATCGTATCTGATTTCGGTGTTACCACCTTACCATCCTTGGTAACAAAGATAAAATTCGCTCCGCCTGTTTCTTCTATCTTCGTTCTCGTAGCCGAATCGAGATACATATTCTCATCATATCCCTGTGCATGCGCATCTGTGATCGCATATAAACTCATCGCATAATTAAGACCTGCTTTGATGTGTCCCGTACCATGCGGCGCTGCGCGGTCATAATCACATACACGAATCGTAATCGGTTTTGCCCCGCCTTTAAAATATGGTCCAACCGGAGTGGCAAACAACCTAAACTGATATTCGTCTGCCGGCTTTACCCCGATAACCGGATTAGAGCCAAACATATAAGGGCGAAGGTAAAGCGTTGCACCGGAACCATATGGTGGAACATATGCCGCATTCGCCTCGACTACCTTTTGTACCGCATCGATAAACCTGTCTTCCGGAAATACAGGCATGCATAAACGCTGTGCGCTATCCACCATTCTCTTTGCATTTAATTCCGGACGAAATGTCACGATATGACCATCCTCCGTCGTATATGCTTTTAAACCTTCAAAACAAGTCTGTGCATACTGCAAAACGCCAGCGCACTCACTAATTACCACATTTGCATCTTCGGTAAGCATCCCCTCGTCCCATGCTCCGTTTTTATAATTAGAAACATAACGCTTATCCGTCTGCATATAACCAAAACCAATATTTGACCAATCAATATTCTTTTTCTCCATCAAACTCACCATCCTTGTGTACTTTTTTATCTTTTCCCATTATAATACCGCAAAAACCAAAAATCAAGAGTGCACTCTGTTTTTTCTTTCCTGCCACAACAACAAACCATCATTTCCAGACATTATATCGCTTTCCACACGGACACGCTTCCGCCTTCTACCGGAAATGTTCCGTATCCATCTGCCCCAATCTCAACCTCTTCTTTGCAGTTACCTAAGACATCCGCAAATCTTTGTCCCAAAAATGCTTCGCCCACCAACATCTTCTTTGTTCCGCCAACGCTGTCCGACATGACCACTGCACAGCACCTTTCATTTTGCTTTCTTACCCAGCCAATGATATTAGGATCATCCAGATAATCCTGCTGCCCTGCATCGTCCATCTCTTTACGCACCTTGAGCAATCTATCGATCACATTCTGCATAGGCAAGATTCCATCGTGGGGAATTCCATAATAGTCTCCATAAAATACACAAGGAGTTCCTTCTTTACGAAGCAAAATCAATGCATAGGCAAGCGGCTTAAACCATGGCTCTACCCACGACTGTAACGCCTGCCCCGGCTGTGTATCATGATTATCTACGAATGTTACCGCCAGATTCGGTTTTGCCTGCGTCAGCGTTCCTTCAAATATTTTGCTCATATCAAAATTTCCGTTTCCCACAGAAGCTTGCATGAAATGAAAATGAAGCGGCACGTCGAACAGGCTCATCACCTCTCCACTTTTTTCTATATAATGAAGCAAAGATTCCAGCTTCGGACTCCAATACTCTCCAACTGCCCACAATTCTCTGCCTGTTCTTTGACGTAAACAAGAAAGCCAATCAGTGAAGAACGTAAAACAGATATGCTTTACTGCGTCCAGACGCACACCGTCAATATCAGTCATCTGTATGTACCATTCGCCCCAGCGTTTTAATTCCTCAACCACTTCCGAATTATTCATATCCAGATCTGCACCCATGAGATAATCGTAGTTTCCATTCTCCGTATCTACTTCTCCATCCCACTCTTTTCCTTCAAACTGGAATATCTGATGTCTTTTTTTCCTGTCATCCCAGTCCACACCGTCAAAATGCGTATGGTTCCAGCAAAAATCGGAATATTTCCGATTCCTTCCCGGAAAACAGAATGTCGTCCATGCAGATATTTCATCTCGGCCGATGATCTGATTACGATTGGTTTCATTCACCGCTTCTACGCGGACATTTTCACATCCATCTGCTCCCATCTTATGATTGAGCACAATATCTGCTACTACCTCAATTCCTTCTCTATGTAGTGCCGCGATTGCTTGCAAATACTCCTCTTTCGTGCCATATTTTGTCGCTATGCTTCCTTTTTGTTCAAACTCTCCCAGATCATATAAATCATATACGCCATATCCTACATCCTGGCATCCATTCGCTCCTTTATAAGCCGGCGGCATCCACACATCCGTAATTCCGGCTTTTTTCAAATCTGCCGCGCGTTCCCCGAGACGTTTCCAATGGCTTGCATCTTCTGGCAAATACCATTCAAATCCCTGCAACAGTACTCTATCCATATCTTACTCTCCTTTATCTTCAGGTATATCCATTCTTCAAACTCAAAATATGTATTTAGCACATTATAACGCAATTCTATTTATTTTACTACTGTCAGAAAACTTTACTCCTCTTCGATCCCCAGCCAAATCTCATATCCTGCCTCCATCTTCGTTTCTGACATTTCCATGATCGGCAATACCGCTCCGCTTTCATATACATAATAAACGACATCACTTTCGCACTCTTTCAAGAATTTTTCCACACAATCCCTGCATAAAAACTTTCTCATTTTTTTCTGGTCCGGCATACTCTTTTCCCCTAAATGAATAATCCCTTGCGTCTTCTTCTGGGCTATATTATATGTCACTTCTATCATACTTCCCTCTTTCTCGGCCTGACTATGTATGGTCATCATACCGCTTTCTTTTTCTTCTTCCGGTACTAATGGTATCAATTCCCATGAATTTATATTTAAAAGTCCCGCGCCTTGTTTTCCTTCATATAATCTCAAAATATTTCTGGGACCGTTCTCACACCAACTGCACGGATTTCTTGTACATTTTCCTGTTAAAATACTGACTCCGAGAACAATTCCCATCAAAATTACTGATTGTTTTTTATATTTCATCCCTCTATACCTCCGTACTACCATTATACCTCTTTTGAGTATTATTTGTAGTACTCCGTTTAAAATCTATAGAAATTTGTATAGTAGGATAGAATAGAATTGAGCACTAGATTTTATTTCGGGAATGAGGATTAATATGATACGCGACACAGATGTAATACAACATATACAGGATCTTTGCAACAAACGTGGATGGACTTCTTACCGGTTATCAAAAGAATCCGGTATTCCTATGTCTACCCTTAGCAATATGACTTTACGGACAACGATTCCAAGCATACCTACATTACAGAAAATATGTGATGCATTTGGAATTACGCTTTCGGACTTTTTTGCTGATGAGATAAACGAAATGCACCTTACAAAGCAGCAGATACAATTGCTGAAGAATTACGGGCAGTTGAATTCTGAAGAAAGACGGCTTGCTACTGCTTACATTTTAGGTCTTCTGAAACAATTATAGATATTTATTACTGTTGATTTGAACACTACATTTTAATACTCCTTTTAATATCTATCCGTATTTCACAAGTTAGTTAAAATAGAATTAATATAGATTATTTCAGGGATGAGGTTATTATGGTACGTGATACAGATGTGATACAGCATATTGAAGAACTACGCAAAGAACGCGGCTGGAGTTATTACCGCCTTGCGAAAGAGGCTGAGCTTTCGATGTCGACACTTAGTAATATGACCGCAAGAACAAATATTCCTACAATACCTACTCTGCAAAAAATGTGTAATGCATTTGGAATTACACTTTCTGATTTCTTTGCAGATGAGATTAAAGAGCTGCATCTGACAGAGCAACAACAACAATTATTAGAATCCTATGGCAGACTCGCTCCGGAGGATAAACGCCTTGCTACCGCTTATATTCGCGGTCTTTTAAAGGAATAACAGATGCTTGGCAGCAAAAAGACACAGCAGCATGCTATGTCTTTTTTACATTTTCCATATTTATTTTTCGATATACTTATGAGCCAAACACCGTTCCTAACGCTCCAAAAGCTCCCGCTGCTCCTGCTCCCATGATAATTCCTGCCAGGATCACACCGCCCATAACTGCAATTATACTTTTCTTAAAATCCATATCTAAAAGACTTGCTGCCAATGTTCCGGTCCATGCGCCTGTTCCCGGAAGCGGAATTCCCACGAATAAAAACAACGCCACATATAAGCCTCTTCCCGCCTTTTCCTGGAGTTTACGTCCGCCTTTTTCACCTTTTTCCAGACAAAATGTAAAAAATTTTCCAATAACCGGTTTTTCCTTTCCCCACTCCAATACTTTTCTTGCAAACAGATAAATAATCGGAACCGGAAGCATATTGCCGATAATACAAGTCACATATGCTGCAACAATGGGAATCTTTAGTCCAATCGCAATCGGAACTGCGGCACGCAGTTCAATTAATGGTACCATAGAAATAAAAAATATCAGTGCATATTGTTTTAACATGTAATTCTCCTCAGATTGTTTTGTTTCTTTTAGCCACTAATCTCTTATTATACACAAATTCTACGTTCTGTCATCCCAAATGATACCAATTTAAGAATTTTTTAAAAAACGTGTTTTAAAATGCATGCGATCCAATGCCGTGCCAAAAAGAATAAAAATTGCTGCGCTTCCCGACGCCTGGATCACATTGCCAAGCACGGAGGTCAAAAGCGCTGCTTTAAATCCAAACATTACGCCTTCTGCCAAAAAATAGCCTGACACAAGAATCACAAATGCCATAAACAATGCCATAACATTTCTTTTACAAATCACTTTATTCTCTTTGCTTGTAAACGGAAGTACAAGTAACAGCTTTATTATGATCGTTGCCGGCGCCCATACCGGCGCCGTCAGCAAATCTGCAAGACCTGCGCCAATCGCACCTGCTGCCATCGCATAGGGCGTAGGTAGGATGGCTGCTGCTATATAAATAAACGCATCTCCAAAATGAATATATCCTTCGTTGATTCCGATTGGTACGTGACAGATATATGCTGTCAATAATGTGATAAGCGCCGCCATAAATGCTGTCAGCACCATTTTCTTTACTGCTTCATTTCCTCTGCCTTGGGCATGTGCCCTTTCTGATGTCATTGCCATTGTTATACCTCCCACAAATAATGTAAATACGTTTCAAAACAGACTCCGTCATTTGGATCCGTTCCTTCTTCTACCGCGTCACGAATCGCCGGCTCCAGAAAACGGACCGCTTTTTTTACCGTCTCTACCGGATGTCTGCCAAGTACCATTCCCGCACTCAAAACGGATGCGAATAAATCGCCTGTTCCGGAATAACTTCCAGTGTATTTCTTAGATGGAACCAGTGTATCGTCGTCCTTTGAAATCACAAGATTGGCAATCATACTTTTTTTCTTTGCGTTTTCCACACCGGTAATCACCACCAGTTCAAGCTCATAGACTTCCTTTAACCGACATCCAAGGTTCTTGACTTTCTCTTCAAACTCTTGCGCATCTTCGATGCCTCGTATTGCCTCATACTCCTTTTCAATATTTTTGGCGCCATTTAGCAATACCAGCGCTTCCGTCAGATTCGGTGTGATCACATCCGCGCGATGTACTAACGCTTTCATTTTCTCACATAGACTATGACTGTATGTTTTATATACACTGCCATTATCGCCCATCACCGGGTCGACTAAAATCTGCGTCCCTTCTACTGCAAATTCCTGTATAAATCTTAAAATGTTGTCTACCTGATGTTCGCTGGCAATAAATCCGGTGTAAATTCCATCTGGTACAAAATTCTGTTTCTTCCATTCTTTTATAAACTCATCCATATGTCCGGTGTAATCGTCATAAAAATAACTGTCATAACCCGTCTGATTGCTTAAAATCGCGGTTGGCAGCGGGCATGCCTGTACGCCCATCGCCGATATGACCGGGATTGCTGCCGTGAGTGAGCATTTCCCTAATCCTGACATATCCTGAATCACTGCTATCTTCTTCATGAAACTCCATCACTTTCTGTCATAATTTCTATTGCACTTTTTTTTCGTCTTGTATAGAATATCATTAAAGTGGAATCTAAAAAATATCCAGAAATAACAAATTTTAAGGGGGCAGTTTTATGTTGGAGCTCAACCAGAAACAAAACAAACTATATTTATCTGTTTACGAATATTATAAAGAAGCGATTTTAGACAGACGTCTGCTTCCCGGAAGTAAGATGCCTTCTCTTCGACGCTGTGCAAAAGAATTACAAATTAGTCGCACTACTGTAGAGTCTGCCTATCTTACCCTCGCCGCCGAAGGTTATATTGTCGCACGCCCGCAAAGCGGTTACTATGTCACCGACATTGCCAAAAAGCATACCAAAAAAGCGGCACCGCTTCCGGTATCTTCAGAAACGATCCGCTACAATTTTGCTTCCACCGGAATTGATAAAGAAGGATTTCGTTTTGACCTTTGGCGCCGCTATATCAAAAGCGCTCTGCGGGAAGATGAAAGACTGATCGACTACGGTGAACCACAAGGAGAACTCGAATTAAGAGAAGTGCTTGCCGATTATATCCGTACGCACCGAAATGTCCTATGTACCGCAGATGATATTGTCGTCGGCGCGAGCACCCAGAGTCTTTTACACATTTTATGCCCGCTCCTTATGAAATCTGATTTCGGTAAGGCGAAAACCGTTTCTTTTCCGACCTCTTCTTTCATTCAGGGAAGTACAGTCTTTGCAGATTATGGATTTGACGTACATTATCGTGATAAAACCTGCGGCATCATCTATGTCTCCCCCGCCCATATGACCAAATGGGGGGATATTATGCCTGTTTTCAGGCGCTTAGAACTCATTCAGCATGCCGCCCTCCAAGGAAGCCTTATTATCGAAGATGACTACGAGAATGAATTCGTGTATTTGCAGCGCCCGACACCTTCTTTGCAAAGCCTCTCCGCCGGTAAAAATGTCATCTACATGGGCTCATTTTCCAGACTCTTACTGCCGTCAATCCGTGTAAGCTTTATGGTGCTCCCGCCAAGTCTTTTAGCGTCTTACAAAAAAGTTTGTAACCATTACAATCAGACTGCTTCTAAGACAGAGCAAATTGCTCTTTGCCAATTCATCCGCGACGGACATCTGCTCTCTCAGACGCGAAAACTAAAAAGACTTTATTCGGCAAAACTCAAAAAACTGATTTTGGAAGTACGAGATGTATTTGGCAAAGACGCAGCTTTAAAAACCGGCGCCGCCGGAATCAGCATTGCTCTTACCGTGCCTTGTAAGGCAGACAAACAGACCTTCCTTCGGGAAGCAAAAAAATCAGGTCTTCTCACGGAGGTCCTTTCGGAAAATGAAACTACGCTCACCCTGGTTCTTTCCTGCTCTGCTATGGCTGCCGAAGATTTTCGGGACGGGTGTATATTATTGCATGACGTAATAAAAAGATTGGGATAAGGTACGCCCTTATCCTAATAACTTCTTATCTTGTCGTTCTCATCTGTTGTTGTCTTATCGATCCGTTTTACCACCACGTAGTAGGAAATCTGATCGTTCACCCTTACGAGCGCACGCTCTCCCTCTTTTTTTCCAAAGATCGCTTTCCCGATCGGTGACTCCGTACTGATATATCCATTGATCGAATTGCCGCGCACCGTTGTCACAAGCTTAAATGTCTCGATTTCATCATCTTCCTCAAAATACACGTCTACCGTGTTATTGATTCCGACTTCATCCTCCTTTGAAGTATCTGATACGATCTGCGCCGTTTTTACCATACGTTCCAGATAACGAATCCTGCTCTCATTGCGGTTCTTATCCTTTTTTGCCGCATGATACTCAAAATTTTCACTCAAATCTCCGTGTGCTCTCGCCTCTTTTACTGCCTCGATAGCCTCCTTACGCACAACCAGCTTACGATACTCTATCTCTTCTTCAATTTTCTTAATATCATTTTCTGTTAATTGATTTCTCATACAACCTCTCCTTGTATTTATCAGGTCTTATATCCGATAACATTTCTATATCAGTGCTATTTTAGCAAACCGCAAAAAAGAAATCCAGAAAATTCCTCAATATAATGTAAAAACAGTTTACTTTTGAGACAAAATATCATAGAATTTAAGTGTATGTAAATAAAAGGAGGCAGATTAATTATGAAAATTTCATCATTACAAACGGCTAGATATGAGTATTCTCCAAAACTTCCTGGAATGTTAAGAAACGGTATTGCAGATATTTGTGTAAAGGAAGGCGAAGAAACTCAAAGTGTTGCAGATCAGGACAAGATTAAAGCTCTTTTCCCAAACACTTACGGTAAAAAAGAGATTACGTTCCAGAAAGGCGCTAATACTTCCGAAGCTAAAAAACAGGTTGTCGGCGTTATCCTTTCCGGCGGACAGGCTCCGGGCGGACACAACGTTATCTGTGGTCTCTATGATGCATTGAAAGCAACAAATAAAGAAAATGTTCTTTATGGTTTTAAAAACGGTCCGATCGGTCTTATCGAAGACGACTATCTTATCTTCGATGACGAGTATATCGACGAATACAGAAATACTGGCGGATTTGACATCATTGGTTCCGGCAGAACAAAACTTGAGACAAATGAACAGTTTGCTATCGTTGCAGACGTTTGTAAAAAACATGGCATCACTGCTATCGTTATCATCGGTGGTGATGATTCTAACACAAATGCTGCTGTTCTTGCAGAATACTTTGCAGCACACGACACAGGCGTTCAGGTAATCGGATGTCCTAAGACAATCGACGGCGACCTCAAAAATGAAGATATCGAATGTTCCTTCGGTTTCGATACCGCTACTAAGACCTACAGCGAAATTATCGGAAATATCGAAAGAGATGCTAACTCAGCAAAAAAATACTGGCATTTCGTAAAAGTAATGGGACGTTCTGCTTCTCATGTTGCTTTGGAATGTGCTCTTGAGACACAGCCAAATATCTGCTTGATTTCAGAAGAAGTTGCAGCTAAGAAAATGTCTCTTTCTCAGATTGCTGATTACATCGCTGATTCTGTAGAAAAAAGAGCTGCAAAAGGCATGAACTTCGGTGTTGCTATCATTCCTGAAGGTGTTGTTGAATTCGTACCGGAATTCTCTGTACTGATTCAGGAGATCAACGAATTACTTGCAGGAAGCAAAGCAGATGACTTCAATGCACTTCCAAGCTGGAAAGAAAAATATGCATTTATCGAAAGCGGCCTGACAAAAGAATCTATGGACGTATTTGCAATCCTTCCGGAAAGCATCCAGCAGCAGTTATTCCTGGAAAGAGATCCACATGGAAACGTACAGGTATCTCTTATCGAATCTGAGAAATTATTCTCAGCTCTTGTAAAAGACAAATTAGAGGAAAGAAAGAATGCCGGTACATACACAGGTAAATTCGGCGCTCTTCATCATTTCTTAGGATATGAAGGAAGATGTGCATTCCCATCTAACTTTGACGCTGATTATTGCTATTCATTAGGATACAACGCATTCATGCTGATCCAGTATGGTTACAATGGTTACTTATCAAAAGTTTCCAACCTTTCCAACCCAGCAAGCGAATGGGTTGCCGGCGGTATGCCAATCACAAAAATGATGAATGTAGAAAGAAGACATGGCGAAGATAAACCGGTTATCAAAAAAGCTCTCGTAGAACTCGAAGGAAAACCGTTCAAATTCTTCGAAGCTCACAGAGAAGAATGGTCTGTTGAGACATGCTTCGTATATCCAGGTGCGATCCAGTACTACGGACCGGCAGAAGTTTGTGATATCACAACAAAGACACTTGCACTTGAGCAGGAATAAATCATAATCAAATAGGAGACTAATCCAACAGGGTTAGTCTCCTACTATTATGCCTTTCCTGGCCTAACTATTTAAAAAGCTCACGAAGAAACATATGATTTAAACCTCCCCAATCCGGAAGCTTTCCTTCCTCCATGCCTGTCACAATATTTTTGATTTCAAGTATGGTATGATCAAGATAATCATTGATTTTATTCACCTTTGGCACTTGCTTAACCTCTGGATAATTCATCTTCAAATCGAGCAGTTGCTTTACTTCACAAGAAAGTTCACGCGGCAGTTGTGCATCCATCAACTCTGCAAACAGCATCGGCGGCGGTGTCCCCTGATCCAGAATCCAACGGCATGCGAGCACCGGCCTAAGTACATAAAAATACTTCTTCGCTTTGACCATATCGCCTTTGAGGTATTCCCGGTAATTTCTCTCTGCCATATTGATATAGTGATATAAACTCCGTTTCCTGGAAAAGTATTCCAACATCATTCTTCTAAATTCATCTGCAAACTCCGTTTCCATATATACAATCGGCGATGAAAACCATTCGAACAGCGTCGGATTGGATTTATATAGTAATCACAGTGTTTTCTGCAAATCCCATCCATTGATATCCAGAACATTATCAACAGGCAATTCAATTACATCTCGAACTTTCTCCAAACGCAGATAGTCCTGCTCATTTCGAACATAAATGAATCTTACATCATAGTCGCTATCCGGGGAAGCGAATCCCCATGCACGACTGCCGGATTCTACTGCAAGAAGAATTCGCACATTTTCCGTTTTCTCAATTTTCTGAAGTTTACTAAGAATCAATTTCTCCATTGCTGCACTCCTTTCTTTTCTTCCAAGGAGCCTCCTCCTCTGCTGCCTTGAAGTTGTAAACAGGTCTGATAATATCAATCACATCCACCGACTCGTGGATAACGTCAATAATATCTTCCAGGGATTTGTAAGCCATCGGTGCCTCATCAATGGTGCTTTCATTTACAGATGTAGTATAAATGCCTTCCATAGAAGCTTTATACTCGTCAATGCTTAAGGACCGTTTTGCCATTGCTCTGGACATTACGCGTCCGGTTCCATGCGGAGCAGAGTAGTTCCATTCAGGATTTCCTTTGCCGACAGCAATGACAGCGCCATCACGCATATTGATAGGAATCAGCACTTTTTCGCCTGCGTGAGCCGCAATAGCACCCTTTCGCAAGATCATCTCCTGTGTGTCAATATAGTTGTGGATTGTATGGAACGCACAAGTCGCTATCATTTTGGTCCTTTCCAATATGATTTCTGCCATTCTTTCTCTGCTTCGGCGGGCAAACCTCTGGCAAATCTCAACATCATGAAGATAATCCTCCAGAAATGACCCGTACAGCCAGCAAAGATCCTCAGGTACATAAAGACATTCCTTAGCCCTATATTTCTTTTCAAGTGCCTTGAGGGTATCCTGGATTTCAGAACGTCTTCCTTGTGCCTTATAGGTACGGATAATCTCATCTCTTTTGATAAAGTACTCTTCTTTCCCGGCATGAAGATCTACCGCAAGCTGCTGATAGATTTCTGCCACCTGTTTTCCAAGGTTTCGGCTTCCGGAATGAATCACAAGGTAATAGGTTCCATCAGAGCCCTTGTCAACCTCGATAAAATGATTTCCGCCACCCAATGTTCCAAGCGAACGTTCCAGTCTTTTCGTATCTCTCAAAGAACGATAACACCGCAAATCTGTCAGGTCAAATCGCTCCATTCTGCCTTCCCAAACATTCATCCCGGAAGGAATATAATGACAAACCTCATCTATTTTTTCAAAATCAATATCCGTATCGACCAACTCTACAGTGTACATTCCACAACCGATGTCAACGCCCACAATGTTTGGACATACCTTATCGCTCACGGTCATAGTAGTGCCAATCGTACAGCCTTTGCCGGCATGGACATCCGGCATAATTCTGATTCGGCATCCTGCTGTCAGATCGTAATCACACATCCTTCGAATCTGCTCAACTGCGCCCTCCTCAATTACCTTGGCATAGCAAATAGCAGTATTCACATTTCCCTTTATTTCTAACATCGTTATCATCCTTTCCTAAGTACTGTTTACTCGTTCTTGTTTATAATGCTATTCTACTTCTTCACACGTATTGATTCACGGAAAAAAAGTTGCGAACCATCATTGCTCGCAACTTTTTTGATCTATCAATCTTCGTTTCATCAAGTCCACAAAATGTTTGGGCGCTGTAACCTTGATCATCGGTCCAAATGAAAGAACACGGATTACCATCTCAGTCTCATCTTCTTTATCATAGTTGACCATAACAGAATACCGTTCATCATCTATCTTCTTTGCTCTCTTCTCGAAATGTGCGAAATGAAGAAGGACACGCTCCAACGCATTTCTCTGATCTTTCAATTCAAAAATAACCCTCCTAGGCCTGGATAGATTCCTCTTTCCTTGGTTCATCTTATAAATCTTTGCACAAGGTTTACAACTGGTGATACGTCCAATATTAATCGTACTTCCAAATCTGCTTCCGGCTCCAATCAGACGAAATTTATCATCCTTGTCTGAATACTCGAGGTATTCTGGAAGTATCTCCTGGCAGACTGGATTCCCTCTTCGGTTTAATGTTTCAATCTCCAACGGATATTTATTCCGAATTGCATCTAGGATAAGTCTGAAATTAGAAATATATGTCTCGTCCGTATAATCGTCTCCGTCCGAGTACTTATCAAATACAATAACATCAGAGGGAAGGAATAAAGGTTCCACCTCGGGGAAATCAAAATCAATCTCGCCAAACAACCGGATTCGTGGATCGCATGCTACCGCTTTGAGCCATTTCTTCTGCAAAATCGAAAGCGGAAGCGACGGAGGATTTTTGATTGGCGTTGTTCCGTCTGCTTTAAGCAGCTGCCAGCGCTCCTCCTTAAGCGCACCCAAAATCGACACGATGCTTTCTCCAAATGCATATTTCTTAACAATTTCCCTAAGTTCTCCATCTGAAACGGGATGCGAAATTGCTTCCGAAAGTATTGCCGCTACCGTATTGTAATAAGCGCCGTAAAGTTCACTGAAAATCATATTTCTTTATCACCTTCCAGTCCATAAAGGGCGTACATTTCCTTTATATCATTTTTAAACTGTTCCTCCAACTGTACATTCGAGAAATGAATGTCTGTGATTCTGCAGATAAACGTGCGAATCCAGGGAATCATTTCACTGGCATCAAATACATCCGCCGAAAATCTGCTGGTATTATCATCCAGATGTTCCACCGTCCCACAGCGTTTCTCACGCTCCAGGCGCTTTCTAATATGGCACTCATTATCTGCATATCGAACTTTAAATTCCACATGCTCGAGCCGGTCTCCCAAACGGCTCTGTGTACTCACACCCCACATGTGCGGCAGCATACCTTCCAATTTATTTTCCAATTCATCAAACCGCTCACAAATCTCCTCCGACTTCACCGAAACAATATTGTCCGTCCTGAACGAAGTAATCCGTTTGAATCGGGGCATATATGCCATCAGATATTGTCGTCCGCTTTGAACACTAAGCATAATTTTAAGTGGAACAACATGATTCTCCACCATCCGGTCCTTGCATCGATTTACCGTTTGCAGTGTGATACTGCGTTTTTCTCTTAGCGCAGCAAATAAAGAATAGAGAATCTCACTATCCATTGCTCCGGTTATGTAATGATGCTTAAATGCAAAATGCTTCTCGTGCTGCCCGGCTTTATCAAGAAGGAAGGAACCGATCACGCCACATGGGAGCACCTCGGAAAAATAATCCAAGACGTCTGTATCCGGCAATGGAGTAACCTTGGCTCTCCTGTAATAAACCGTTTTTCCTTTTTTCTCTGCCTTCAAAAGCCCTTCTGCAACATATTCCTTCAGTTTCTTTCGAACCGTAGATTCATCGAACATCTTCGGTTTGGAAAACTGAGATAAATATGTATCGATCTGTTCTGTGATCTGTCCAGTAGTCATGCAGATATCCGAATCTGAAAGAATATCAAAAAGTATAAAATGCAGCGTGATATCTCCATCTGTAAAGCTCTTTGTTTTCCAAGCTTTATATAGTGGATTGTGTCCCGATACGCGGCTGTCTATAGAAATGAAAACATTCTTTCCTTCCGGCGTCTGCCGAAATTGCATATAATCACCAAGCCAGCTTTCCAGACGACGGCGTTCATCATCGTAAGAACGTGCGCTTTTTCTGGTGTATTCGTCTCTGCTCTTAAATCCGTAAACATAAAACTCACGCATGTACTCACGGATGCGGTTGAAGTTCTTCACCAACTCGCTATATGCCATGTTTTCCCCTCCCATAGTACAGTTTTTTCTGACATTGCCTATTCTCTACTTAATTATAGCTCAGCTGTCCTTATTTGTCATTTGCAGCAGATATTTCTTTTATATTTAGTTTGCCGACATATATTTCTTTAAATATTGCTCAACCGTTTCCATATACTTCTTATACATTTTATTGTCGTTTTGAAGTCCATGACCTGAATGTGAGCATTCAAAATATTGATAATCTACATTGTTTTCTTTGTATGTTTCCAATAATCTCTGTGCACCTTTAAATGGCTGAACCTTATCATATTCTCCATAAGCAACAACGCTTGGAACTGTATTCTCATTTACCCACATTACTGCGGATATGGGTTTTAACTTTTCAAGATATGAACCATTTTCAATCATATCTGATGTTAATTTTACACCACCCATCACTCCGAAAAGATTAGCGGCTGCCTCTCTTGACTCATCTGTATTTTTATCAAAGCCATATATGTCCCAATCCTCTACATAAAAACTTGATGGTCCGACTGCTCCAAATAACAATTTTATTGGAACTGGCGATACGTTCACATCTCTATAAGCATAAATCATTGCGAGTGCATGACCTGCTGAACCGCCGGCGATCGCCATTTCATTGATATGATATCCATATTTTTCTGCTTCTTCGATTACTTTTGGGATTGCTTCTCTAATTTCCATTGATTGCGTATAAACATTTGCTTGGGGATTTTCCTCGCTAAAAAGCGTATAGTTGATTCCGACAGCAACATACCCTTTCGAACAAAACCACGATAGTATTTGCTTATCCCCACCCTTATCGCCTGCGGTAAAACCACCTGCATGAAGATATACAACCAATCCATAAGTATCTTTTGTATCCTCTTTAGGCAAATACATATCAAATTTATTTGATTCCTTTTTTCCATAAGCTAAATCCATATGTAATGTTCCTATTTCGTCTGTAAACTCTGTTTCATATTCCTTAGCCCATGCTGGTTTCAATAAAAATTTTGAACCTGCTCCTAACGCAAAGAAACTAAAAAAGCACAACACACACATCCATATAAACATTTTTCTTCCACCTCTTTTTTTCCCTGATTTCATAGGAAGTTACCTCCAAACAAAGTTCCTCCTACAAGGAAATTCAAAAAAGCTCTTACTGCCAGTCTTCCTAATATGAACGCAATAATACCTATAATAATCAAAATAAGTATACGCAATTTCGTCATCTGCATTGTGATTCCCTCCTAAATTACCTCTTGACGGTTTTTTCGCATTTTTGTTAAAATATAGATGCAACAAATGTATCATCCAGATTGAAACAAGTGTATCATATGTTTTGCATGATTTTCAATATATATACAAAAATGAAACAAACCAAAGGAGAATGTATCACTATGGACAACAACGAAAAGAACAGATATGTAAAAATAGCGATCACAAATGCGTTCCTCGCTTTATTAAAAGAAAAAGATTTGCAAGCCATTACAATAAGTGAATTAACCTCAAAAGCACAAGTAGGCAGAGTTTCCTTTTACCGTAACTATGCAAACAAAGAAGATATTTTAGAACAATATTTACTTTTGATCGTCAAAAAATGGGAAGATAAAAATATTACAGAAAATGCCTCTATGGACCTATTGTTGAAAAGTTTGTTTGAACATCTTATTGCATATAAAGATTTTTATACTTTGCTTTATCAAAAAGGATTCTTTTATCTTTTCAGAAACACGTTTAAACGGATTATGGTAAAGGAACATATACTTTCTAATCCCGAAGCATACGCCATTGCTTTTGTTTCTTATGGCATTTATGGCTGGATAGAAGAATGGTTGGCTCGCGGTATGCAAGAATCCGCAGAAGAGATTTATATGCTGTTGCAGGCACAAGCTATTAACCCAAGATAATGTTATATTCTAAAACAAAGAATGTGCTTCGCACATTCTTGCGTCTGCTATTCTTCTATAAAAGAATGGCTCATAATATAGAATTCATCCTGACTTGGAATATATTTCTTTTCCATTGGTTCGAGTGTGTCGTCATAACGCTCCGCTTCGACTTCACTGATTGCCATGACAGGGCTATCCTGATAAGTCCATGTATGACCATCAAGCACATGAGGAATCAACTCTTTTACCATCATTGCCGCTGGATATTTCCCATTTTCGATGCAGACATTGTACTTCTTGCAACTCTTAAAACCACGACCGACATAATTACTTGGACTTCCAAATATAACGATCACATCATATCCTAACTGTATTGCCTTCTGAAAAGAATGTTCCATGAGCAGTTTTCCATATCCCATGCGCTGATAAGCTGGAAGAATACAAACAGGCCCAAACGTCAATATGTTTTTTGAGTTGCCCTCTTCATCAAATAATTTTGCTTTTGTATACATGATATTGCCAATCACATTGCCATCCAATTCCAAAACAAAGTCCAGTTCCGGAATAAAATCCTCATGGTTTCGCATGATATGCACCAAATAGTGCTCTACACATCCCTGTACATAAAGATTATAAAAAGCTTTCCTCGTGATATCTTCTACGATTGTCCAATCCCTTTTTTCTTCATTTCTAATAATAATTTTTTGTTCCATACAATAT
The DNA here is from genome assembly GCA_910585545.1 of uncultured Lachnospiraceae bacterium. Classification (GTDB taxonomy): domain Bacteria; phylum Bacillota; class Clostridia; order Lachnospirales; family Lachnospiraceae; genus An181. The sequence continues at coordinate 34,811 of CAJUFN010000009.1, read as the reverse complement.
CTCCTCTCGTTCATTTTCTAAGTCATCACATAAATGATCTCATTCCTTCACCAATTTTCCATTGGTATTACCTGCACAACCTTCGGAAACATAACGTTCACCTCACTTTTAAACTAACGGATTGATTTTACTGGATTGCTCCAACTAATTTGTGACAACACTGCTGACACAAATTCATATTGTTCATTTAACGATTTTCCTGCCCCAAGGAAATCAGTTGCAACAATAACAATATAGACCTATATAAATTATACCATTATCTTCGTCTAAAATACAAAACAAAGAATGTGCTTCGCACATTCTTGCGCCTGCGGCGGTCGCATACGACAACTTCATTGTACGCCGCAGTGCGCATCCCGCGGAGCGTTTTGTGATATAGGAAAGTTCGTACTTTCCTATATCACAAAAAACCTCCCAAGACCGAAATCCCGAGAGGTTAAAAAATCTTTTTGAAATTTTACGTTCTGAAGCGTATAATTAACGTTTGCTGAACTGTGGTGCTCTACGAGCTGCTTTGAGACCGTACTTCTTACGTTCTTTCATACGTGGATCACGTGTTAAGTAACCTGCCTTCTTAAGAACTGGTCTGTATTCAGCGTCTGCCTGAAGCAATGCTCTTGCTACGCCGTGACGGATAGCACCAGCCTGTCCTGTGTATCCACCGCCATGTACGTTTACGATAACGTCAAACTTATCTATAGTTTCTGTAGCTGTAAGAGGCTGACGAACTACTACTTTTAATGTCTCAAGACCAAAATATTCGTCAATGTCTCTTTTATTAATTGTGATTTTTCCTGTTCCAGGTACTAAATATACTCTTGCGATAGATTTTTTTCTTCTTCCTGTTCCGTAGAATTTTACTTTAGCCACTGTAATTTCCTCCTCTCAACCTCTAATTAAAATGTTAATACTTCTGGTTTCTGAGCTGCATGAGCATGTTCTGCACCAGCGTATACGTGAAGTTTCTTAATCATTGCTCTTCCTAAAGGTCCTTTTGGAAGCATTCCCTTTACAGCGAGTTCGATCACTTTTTCAGGTTTTTTATTCATCATTTCTCTTAATGTAGTTTCTCTCATACCACCTACATAATCAGAGTGATTGTAGTAAATCTTCTGATCTAATTTTTTACCTGTAACAGCGACTTTATCAGCATTGATTACGATTACGTAATCACCTGTATCAATGTGTGGTGTATATTCCGGTTTATTTTTTCCTCTTAAAACTTTTGCTATTTCAGAAGAAAGACGTCCTAATGTCTGACCTTCTGCATCAACTACATACCATTTTCTTTCAATCTTATCTGGATTAGCCATGTAAGTTTTCATTGGTTGACCTCCTGCTTGTTTGAATGTTTTCATTAAATTACTATATGGAAACCAGCTTTCTCCGGGGCTTTGGTGAAAACTGTTTCTTCTCATGTCATACTTTTTTATTATATTATCCAATCCCCTTCCTGTCAACCGTTTTTTGCCAGAAATTTATATCCTTAAATTTGTATCCCGCGAAAGCATTAAACGGGTCTTTCACATTTTCTCTTTAATAGTGTAACAACTAATCCCTATGGCTGAGCCATTTTAGCTCTCTTTTTTGTCAATTTTTTTGAAATTAGTACTGCTTGTTTATGTTCGTTGCAGTATGGTAAAAAGAAAAAGAGTTTTTATGTATATCAATATTACTGGAAGTGCAAATAACAAAGACGTATATATTTATCCGTTCTACAAGGAAACCATGAGCGATAAGATCAAGCGTATGCTGAAAAATGAGGTTGAGCAGATGTAAAAATGCAGAGCCGGAAACCGTCTCACAGATTCCCGGCTCCGCGCCGTTTCAGTATTGGAGAAATTCAGCCGGTGTCATAATCATCGGATTTTTCACACCGGACTCCAAAAAATCTTTATCGCCGGTCAGTAAAACATCAGCCTTTGCTTCTATCGCCGCCCGAAGAATCGGGCGGTCATTCACATCACGGATTTGTGTCTCTGAAATATCTTCCTCTGTCGGAATCGGAACCAGTTCCAAAGTCAAAAGCGCAACGGAAAGAAATTTATCCAGGGACGCAAGCCGGTTCGGAAATTTCTTGTTAAATATTCGCTTCATTTCATCCACGTTCTGCTCACAGATCAGCCCATGATTAGGATAGGACGCCGCTTTTACATACGCCTGAAATGGGATGCCATTTGCGCTTAGAGCAGCAGAGATCAGGACGTTGGTATCAATCAAAACCCTCATGCGTTCTCGTCCTCATTTCTCAATTCTTTCACAAGCGCCATGACATCATCATCGGAGGTTAAGCCAGCGCGTTCCGTTTCTCCGGCCATTTCTTTTTGGAGTACCTGCATAGCGTAGACAGCGGAATTGACAATGCGGACGGTGTTCCCCTCAACGATAAACGTAATGCGATCACCGCTTGCCACGCCAAGGACTTCCCGAATATCTTTTGGAATTGTGACCTGCCCTTTTGCCATGACTTTTGCATTGTCTACAAACGTATTTGCTAACATAATTTTGCACCACCCTTCTAAAATATGGAAAGTAGGGATTTCCCTACTTTTATTATATGCAGAGGACTCAGAAAAATCAAGGGAAAATACTGGAAAAGCAAAGAACACCGTCCTATCAAAGGACGGAACTGACAGATCGTCTGCACAAAACCTTTGGCTTCCGAACAGATTATGAATTTATCACAAAATTATATCCCACGAAAGCATTAAAGAGGATACCTATTCCCGGCATCCCCTTTAACTCTTATCAAATTACTTATTCAAGTTTATTTTTTCTTCCAGGCAGCTAATACTCCAAGAATCGCTGCAAGTCCTACTGCCGCAGGCACTGCTGCATTTGCTGCGTCTCCTGTCTTAGCAGCTGTATTTCCAGCTGTTTTACTTGTGTTATTGCTTTCTTTATTATCAGAAGCTACTTTGTGATCTGTTTTTGATGTCTCATCTTTTTGATCAGATACACTGCTGTCGTTATCGGAAATATTATCTTTTCCTTCCGCTCCGGCTTCCGCATTCGCTGCTGCTACCGCTTTTTCTAATGCTGCTACTGCCGCATCCACTTCCGTCTGGTCTGCATTTCCATCTGCCATGACGGTTTCTGCCATCGCTACAGCCGCTTTGACTGCACTTGCTGTCTTTTCGCTGTATGCGCTTAAATCCATCGCTTTTGCTTTTCCAAGTAATCCTTCCAGTTCGCTCTTATCCGGAGTCTTTCTTAAATTAAAGATTGCCTGACGTAAGCTGTTATATGCAGACTCTACTTCTTCCTGTACCGCCGCTTTGTTGTCATAGACTTCTTTTGCACCGTCAAGAGCCACTCGCAATCCGTCTGCAGTAAGTTCTGTGTACTTGGAAAGGTCATAGCCTTCTGCAACACCGATAAGTTTCAGAAGTTTTTCTTTATTTACTTCGATTATCTCCTCATCTTCCAATCCATTGATCGCTGCCAAAAGTTCCTCGACCATTGCATCCAGGTCTTCCTGAAGCGTATCTTTTCCTTCGATCATGGCTTCTGCTTTCTTGATTGCTGCATTTAAAATTGCTACAGACGCTTCTGTCTTTCCTTCTGTGGAAGTTGATTTTGCAATTGCTACTGCCGATACAAGGTCTGTTGGATTCCCCGTAAATCCTAAAAGATGAACTCTGTTAAGGAGCAATTCATATGCTGCGTTTATTTCTTCCTGCGTTGCTGCCACATCTTCATTCACGTCGTTGGCTTGACTAAGCGCTGTTTCAAATGCTTCTTTTACTGTTTTTACAACCCACTGATATTCAGCTGATTCTTTCTGGCTATTGGCATATGTAATCAATGCTGCTAAATCTTCTTTGTCTGCTTTTACCGGAGCTTCTGTCATCTCGCCTCCGTATACTTCAAATTCCGTAACTACGGATACGCCCCACATCGCATTTGTTTTTGTCACCAGTACGCGCATTGCTTTTACATTTTCCAAAGCCTCCTCGAAGACGATTTCAGATTGATACTGTGTTCTTCCGTCATGTACCGGCCACTGAATATCTGCCTTACTTCCTACGCTTTCCCATGTATCAGAACCTTCGTACTGTACGAGTACTTCATATGAAGTAGGTCCTTGTTCGTCCGCAAAATAAGTATTAAGGACGACTCTTTCTACTTCCATCGCTTTTTCCCATGTAAGGTCAAAATAAGATTTATCACTCAAAGGTGTCGCAAATGCATATACGCCGTCTTTATTCGGGCGTCCCTGGTCATCATAGATTCCATCGTTGACCCAGCCTGGTTGTTTTGTTACATTCCCTTGGGTTGCTGATGCTCCATCTGGTGCAGTTGCTTTCGCTAAGGGTGCAATATTTACATCAGGAACTTTTACCTCTACCTGAATCTGTACCACTTTATTTTCCGGATTCGCATATTCTTCGCTTACTGCAAGGATTCCGGTAAATACATAAACCCCTTCTGTCATAGGATCATAGTTCTCACATTCCCATTCTGTCACCTGTGCATTTACTGTGCGTCCGTCTTTTAAAACAACCGTAACCTCTTCTGGAAGTTCAAGTTCTTCCATGGGAGTTGCATATACGGTTTTTCCTTCCGGTTCTTCTACAGATGCAATCTCTTTATCTTCCGGCTTTTCTTCCTTTTCTCCAAATGTCAGAGTTGCATCACCCCAGCCCACATGGTCACTGGAATTACTTTCTCCCATATCTGCTCTTAATGTCAATACCTGACAATCTTTGATTTCCAGAGAAATCTCTTCGCTGTCGCCAAATACCAACTCTTCTGTACGATAGATCTCTTTGCCGTCTGCAAGGATAATGAATGTTACAGATGGCGCCCACTGCGGCTGATATCCTGCAACCTCATCATCGATTCCCACAACGGATGTAAAAGTACAATCTTGTCCACCCACAAAAATCTGCGTATCAGAACTTGCATGTGCTCCTATTCCGGAAGTATATTCAGTTCCTACAATACTGATTGTTCTGTTTTCAATCGTCTTATTACGCTTAGTAGGATGTCCTGCCCATCCGGTTGTGCTCAAAAGCCATGGCGCATCTCCAAGTTTTACCTCCTCAATACCTGTACCAACTGGTTGGGATACGGAAATTCCTATGTTGGAGGTCTTTGTCTGAGTGTCGCTTTCGCCTTTGTAATTAAATGTCGTTTCTGCGCCTAATGTATAGCTGTCCAGATATGCATCTCTATCCGTTGCCTTCATAACCGGAGGCGTAATATGGAACGTAATCGTTGCTGTTTCATTTGCTTTTAAATTGATCGACTCAGAAACTGCTTCTTTTACAGCGATTTCATCCTTGCCATCCAAAGATACCACAAGATTTTCCACATCTGTTGTACCCATATTAGATACTTCTACTTCTACAACGCCTTCTTCATTTGCTGCGTAGATTTCTTTCGCATTTACAGAAACCGATACCAGTTTTTCAACATCTCCGGCTTTTGCAGCGCTGATACGATAAACCTCTACTCCATGGGAAGCAATATTTCCGGAAGTAAGCGTATTACCGGTTAATGCCTCTTCGTCTGTCCAAAGATTTTTCACTCTGTATAACTCTGTGCCATCCCATCCTAAATCTGCAAGACGTGCATCTTGAGCAGCAAGCTCTTTTAAATCTACACTTGCGGAAGAATTATTTCCGCCTGTTTTGTTAAAGAAGCATACTGCAACCTCAGCTTCTCCTGTCTCCTGATTCTGGAGCGGTTTTACGAGAATATCCATGCCGTTTGCTGTAGAGATACGTTTGCACTGAAGCAGCGGCAAATCCTGATTCAGGGCAATGATTTCTTTATTTGTTACAATATCATAAACCTTCTGGTCTTTTTCGGAAAGGTTTCCGCTTCCTGCTGCAAAATTACGCACATCGTTTCCTAAGATAAGCGGTGCGGACAACATGCTCCACAATGTAAAATGTGTCTGATTTTCCACATCTGTCAGACTGCCGTTTCCTACCTGCATCATATCCGGATCATTATAAGAGCCCGGTATCTGTTTATCCCAATGTGAAATAGAAGACTCATAACAGCTTACCATACTGTTCCAGTTTGCAGAGATATCGGAGCTCGTACGCCATGAGTTTCCAATTCCTGCTGCCCAGTTCCAAGGACCGGAACGTCCGTGTTCACAGATAGAGAAGAAAATCGGTCTTTCCTGCGTTCCGTTCTCTTTTGCCACTTCTGCTGTTGCATTCTGAAGTGCAAGTCCCATGTTTGTATAACGGCGGACAGAGTCGTCTTTTTGTCCTGTAATCGGATTATGCAGTTTAATCGTGTTATCTCCTGCTTTCAGATCTACTACAATCTGATGTCTTCCAGTACCGCTCCATCCGCTGGAACGTGCCACATGTGCTTCATAACGGTTCGAATCATTTACAAGCACTTCCGCATAACGTCCTCTTTCACTTCTTGTCTTGCGGTACCCAATGGTAAGCAGATACTTGCCATCTTCCGGTGCATTGACATTTTTAAAGATCACTGCGCTGTCTTTTCCAATACCAGTCACATATTTCCCGCCGGAACATCTGGAGTTATTCTGAACGGTGACATTTCCTGTTCTTTCTACACCATCTGCTTCCGCTTCCAGTTTTACGTTCTCACCTGAGACGCCGTCCGTTCCTGTGTATGGCGCCAGGCTGATATAATCTACTTCCGGCGAAGTAGTAAATCCGCTGAAATTCGTTCCGCCTTCCGGGTCTGTCGGCAAATCTACTACATGGCAGTAGTCATATTTGAGATAATCCACTCCCCATTTTGCAAATGTCTTTGCATCAATCGCTTCCAGTCCATAACTTCCCGGAAGATCTTCGCAGGTCAATTCACCCGAAGAGCTGTAAAGTCCAACTTTTAATCCCATCTCATGAAGCTGATTCACAAGGTCCGGACCGGATGGGAAATTGTCTAAATCGAACATCATACTTCCTGTCTCGGGATCTCTCATGCTAGACTGCCAGCAGTCATCTACATTCAGATACACATAACCTGCATCCTTAAGACCAGATGTCACCATTGCATTTGCGGCATCTTTTATCTTACTTTCATCCACTTGTTCCCGGAAGAAATTCCATGTAGACCATCCCATCTGCGGTGAAAGCGGTCTGTTTTCTTCCTCCAATGCTTTGACTGCCGGTTTTTCTTCTGTCTTTTCGGCTCTCTCCATCTCACTGATTTCTGCTGCTGCTTTTACAGCTGCTTTCTTGTCTGCCTTCGCTGCCTGTACGCTTATTCCGGTGCCACTCGGAACAACCATTGCTGTACACAAAAGCAACGCCAGCAATGCTTTTCTTCTCTTCATTTTGTGCCTCCTCATCCTTACACTTTCTGCTTTTATAAATCAGAGCTTTCTATAAAAATCCCACCCTGTTCCAGAAACATAAAGAGTGTGTATGCTCCTTTTGCCTCCATTCAGGGGTTATCCGGGGATTTTACTGATTTTCTACCGGAACCGTTTCTGCTCCCGGCCATCCTAACGCCTGTCCTTCATGGACAATTTCCAACATTTGTTCTTTAATTTTTTGCTCACCCATCAAATATCCGCCTTTCCAGAAAATCATCGGTGCCTTCCATTCTTCTTCCGGCACATTATATTTTTCATAAAATTCTCCGGCAATCGGCATGTTCTCCATCTTGCTGATGTCTATATAGGTAAAATGAAGCTTGCTTAAAGTTCCATCGTTTAAGGTCTGTTCCTTTTCCAAATCGGCCATAAAACGCTCTGCACCTCTGCAATATTTACAATTTTCTTTATAAAAATAAACGAAATAGGAATCTTCCTTTGGAATATTCTCCATATCCTCCCAAAATTGTTCTTCCTCTGTAATTGCATTATAACCTTCAATCGCGGTTTGACGAATGTCCCTTTCGATTTCCTCCAAACCGAACAGATAGGTATCTCCCACCACCATTACCGGTGCCGTTGGATAGAAGTCTTCGGTCTGATATTCCTCTACAATCTTCTGAAATTCATCGTAAGCATCTTCTTTTGCCACATTTTTAAGTTCAAACTCATAATCATCTGGGTCTAACACATCCGAGAGCATCTCTTCTACATATACCTGAAAGCCCTCTCCATCTGTGCATCCTTCACAAGTGGGATAATAATAATATTTCATCGTCAGCTGCTTTTCCTCTTTCCCCGGCGCATGTTTTGCAGTACAGCCTGTCAACAGACAAAGCAGCAGTAACACCATTCCTACTCTTTTCATCCTCTTGAATAACCTCCTTTTGGTATTCCGATGCAAAAACTCTCCTAGTACCAGAATAACAAAATTTTTCTTTAAAACTATAGAAATTTTTCTTCACTTCATTGAAAATTTTCTTATTTATTGTAACAGTTCAGTCATGCACAAAGAACCCTTTATCCGCATTCATAACACCTTCTTGCTGTCATGATACTGATAAAGGGTTCTTTTCTTTTATTTCACTTCATTCTTTGAAATGCAAAGCTTATTTCTGACGTTTTTTCATGGCAAGTACGACAGATAATGCAACCGCCATAAGCATGCACCATAAACTCGTGTTTGTGCTGTCACCTGTCTTTACCGGTTTAGCAGTTCCACTTCCACTAGCTGTCTTTGTATTGGTTTTCTCTGCAGCGGATACTTTCTTTCCATCATCATCTAATCCTGCAAGAATCTCCTCATCCAGAGACTTCACTGCTGTTTCCAGCTTTGTAACTGCTTCATCGATCTGTGTCTGTGTCACTTCTTCATTTTCAAAAACTGCAACTGCTGCTGCATAGGCTGCTTTTACTGCCTTTGCTTCCTTCGCCGGATACTTGTCAAAATTGATTGACTTTATCACCGCGAGCAATTCTTCCAGCTTATCTTTGTTTGGCTTTTCACGAAGTTCGCGTCTTCCCACTTCCAGATTATTTCTTGCCTCATCTACTTCTTCCTGAGTTGCTTCCTCATCCTGATATACGCGGACTGCTTCATCATATGCGGTTTTAAACTTAGCAAAGCTTTCCTCCGTATATAAATCTCCATTAGAATCAAACTGTACGGATTTATCAATGAGTTGTTTCAATGCATCCTTGTTAACATTCGGAGTTTCTTTTAATTCCAATGTGTTAAATGCTGCAAGCAAGGTATCCTTGACACGATCAACAATTGCCTGATCATCTTCATCCAATGTTTCATCTGCGATTACCGCATATGCTGCATCCAATGCTTTCCTTAATATTTCCACACTCTTGTCCGTATAGATGCTAAGATCTGTTGCTTCTACCTCGGCAATTGCTGCGCTTATCTCGGTTTTATCAGCCGGTTCTTTCTGAGATGGTTTTTCCACCAGACCATTGAGCGCTGCCTGGATCATATTTACAGTAAGGTCAACCATACCCTGGCTGATATCTGCATTATCCATAACTTCGTGACCAACGATTAAAGTCTTTAAAAGTGTATTTACGCTTTCTTGTGTATAACCATCTAACTCTTTGGCTTCCGCTTCTGCAATCAATGCTTCGAGAACGCTCTTGTCTACGGTCTCCGGATCTGGTTCTTCCGGTTCCCTTACTGGTCGATAGAAATTAATCTCCGCTCCGGACGCAAATGTATCTGCCTGATTTGCCCTGTCAAAATTCGATTTCTTAACAACCATCTTCAGCTGTTTTACCGTAACTGCCTCAAATGATATGGATTTTAGTGATTTTCCACCGTCCCATTCATGGTCGGCTGCAATCATTGTTTCATTTCCGTCTTCATCTACTGCAATCAAATCAAATCCCATAATGGTTCCGTTATTGGAAGCATCCTGTCTTGCAAGATAACTCAGTCTTTCAATCTCGGTTGCTTCCGGGAATGTAAACACCAAAGTCTGCGGTAATGTCTCACTTGCATTTGCCCAGTTAGAATGCCAGATGGTATTTGGGTCTCCATCCAAAAGATTGGCTGCGACTTCGTTGCCCGGTGTGTACTCACTGGTTGCTTCTACGGTAATTCCTTCATTAGAAATCATTGATTTATCTGTGCCATCTGTGATAACAATGTTATCGATAAGACCGGATACTGCATTGGATGCAGAACCAATTCTCTCTAATGGCAGTGTAAAGGTTGCATTTGTGATGCCTGTCTTCTTTTCCATACCATTATGGATGAACTTTCCTGTTGCCGTTCCAACCAGCTCGCCATTCACATAAAGTGATGTACTCTGCTTTGCGGTACGGATAGAAACCGTTACCCATTCACCTGCCGGAATCTCATAATCAAACGCATACTCATGCAGTTCTCTGGTAAATCCTAATTTTCCTCCATCCATGATACGGATATCATGTGTGCCATAAGCGCTGTCTTCTTCAAACAAAATCTGTCCTGGTACAACTTCGTCTAATTTTACGTCAAACGTAATCTGTGCCGGATATCCCAGTTTTTCCATCGGCGTTCCCACATAGCTTTCGCCGCCGTTTAACTGAACCGCCTTACTTGCATCACTGTTTACAAATTCGGCATTTACCACTTCTGTCAAATCACGTCCGTTATCGCTGCCATCTTTCATGGTCTCTGCATTTGCAAAAGTATATTTTGCATACTCGCCTTCTGACTTTTCCATCTGGCTGTGCGGATTGGAATTCGGTGCAAAACCAACTGCTTCGCTGACTGCTTTCAAGTTTTCAAGGCTTCCTTTTTCTTTACCGTTTGCCCATGTTTTTTCCGCAAGTACCGGAAGTGCGTCATAGAAACGGTCGAACATATCTTCCTCGCTAAGTCCGCTTGAGCGCTTGTCAATGTTATCATTCCAGATTGCGAAAGCTGCTCCAAGCATTTGATCGTCACCGGATGGTAATGGCTTCCATCCTGCAGATGTACTTACCACATTCGTCTCAAAGTTATTAAACAGATTGGTTGTATTTAAGTAATCTCCATAGGCTCCTCTTCCGCCTCCGCCGTTTGGCACCATATACATGTAAGAGTCGATTGTATTGATGAGGTCATATCCCATGTCATACATTTCTTTTCCATCCGCCCAGTCTTTGGACCAGAGATTCATCTGAACCCCTTCGATTGCTTCCGGAATGATCTGTGTCGGCGGGTTATCACGAATCCATGTAAGTCCGCCCCACATTCTGACTGTATTTGTTTCTTTTACATATGGAATGACTTCATTCAAATACTCTCTGTACGCTTTATAATTGGCAAGGAACTCATCTGCTCCGACATGGAAGATGGTATCTTCGTCAAATGTCGGATCCGTTCCTTTTGTATAATCATCAAAAATCTCTTTTACCTTTTCTATTGCTTCCGGTTTGCTGATATCGATATGGTCGATCAACGGTCTTGAGCTGCTTGTCGGAGACGTCTGATTTTTCACCATGATCTCCGGGAACACCTTCGTAAAAGAATTTGAATGTGCCGGGATATCAATCTCCGGTACGATATCAACGCCAATTGTTCTTGCATCTTCGATAAAATCTTTAAATTCTGCTTTTGTATATGCATAATCTTCCGCTGTCGGAGATTTTCCTTCCGCATTCGTTATGCTTGATTCAAGACGGAACGCATCGTAAGCCTTAAACGCTTCCTCTTCCGTATCTCTCACACCATAATCCTCAAGGAAAATGTAGTTATCGCTTAAATGTACCTGGAAATCGTTCATCTTATACCATGCCATATTCTTAACGATCTCTTCAAGCATCTCCATAGAAAATGGTTTTCTTGCTACATCTAATACGAATCCTCTTACCGGATATTTCGGATAATCTCTTGTAATACCGCAAGGCATCGTATCTTTTCCTTCGCTCTGCGTCATAATCTGCAGAATCGTTCTGGTTGCCCAGTATGCACCCTGCTTGTCCACTGCTTCTACTGTGACTTTATCTGTGATTTCCATCGCATAGCCTTCTTCGCCAAGCATCTTGTCTTGACTTCCTAATGAGAAATAGAAGTCTCCTTTGGCGATATCTGCTTTTGAACCAGGAATGATTTCAATACTTCTTCCAAGCTTATCCTCATAATCTGCCTTGAATTCTTCTGCCATCACGGAAAGTTCTTCCGCATAATCCGGATTTACAACGATTCTGCTATTGGCAGCTGCCTTAAAAGTATCATTGCTGTTGCTGTACCATTCTGCCAACTCCGGAGAAACGACTGGCTTTTGATTGCCGGTACTTTCTTCATGAACACCAGGAATCGTAACAGCATAGTCCTCGGTTACGATTACTTCACCGGTCTTTGTATTTGTTTTCTTTAAAGAAATCTTTACTTGTTTTTCTGTCAACGGTTTTGTTACATTAAAATCTTTATCTACGATCTGTTCGTAGTCTGCACCGTTATTCTCAATCGTCCATCCATCAAAAGAAGGAACTACGATTTTATTCGTTTCTGCATCATAAACCGGTCTTGCTTCGTCGACGGTAGGTCCCGTCACTGGCTTTGCTGTGGCAAAGGAATGATCATACAATTCAAATTCTCTGATTCCTACATTGTCCCAGCTGTCATGATGCGTCTCGAGCACCTCTAATTTTACATATCTTCCTCTTACCGTCTCATCAAACACTGCTTCGTCAAACGTAGTCTGGTTATCAAGAGTTCTTTCGATCGTAAAATCATCTTCGTCAAATGTCTCATCTTCCGAAATCACGATCTTATATTTTGCAACGTTATTTTTAATGTTGGTAACGCTGCGTTCTTCTAAGAACAGGCGGAAATATTGCATATTCTTTTCTTCGTTAAGATCCAGTGTAAGGATCGCCTTCGTGTTCTGACTGGAAGCAAGACGAGTCGTATAATCTCCGTCTACTGCTTTGTCATAGGTATTGCCGTATCCTTCGGTATTCTCTCCGTCTGCCTTTGCTCCTAAAGCTTCATTGAATGCTTTTTCATACAGCTCGAATTCTACAATCCCTGCATTATCATAGGAAGCTCCATGTGTCTCCAACACTTCCAGTTTTACATAACGTGCCTGCACTGCTTCTGTAAGCAGCACGTCATCCCGGATTGTCTTATTGTCTAAGGAGCGCTCCACTGTCGCATCATCATTGTCTCCGAATGTGGCATTTTTTGAAAATGTCACTCGGTATTTTCTCACATTGTTCGATGGATTGGCCGGAACTCGATCCTCCAAGAACAGTTTATAGAAGGAAATCGTCTTCTCCTCTCCCAGGTCCAGCTGCAACACCGGTTTGGTGTTCTGGCTGGAAGCAAGGCGAGTTGTATAATCTCCATCCACTGCTTTTTCATATGTATTGCCATATCCTTCGGTATTTTCTCCTGTTGCTGCCGCGCCAAGCGCGATATTAGGATTCACAGTCGGTGCTGCGCTTACTACATTTAAATTAGAAAATGCAAGTGTTGCTGCCAACGCACCAGTCGTAAATCGTTTCCATTTTTTCTTCATCAAGCCACCTACCCTCTCTCTTTCGCATTATGTATGATGATATCACTTTTCTGCGCTAAAGTCCAGATAAATAATCCGCTTTTCCAGATTTCCTATACGCAAACACTCACACTTAAATTTCTTGAATCTAACTTTGCCCCGATATCAATCTTATGTTAAAATAAACATTGCACATACTATTACAAAAAAGGAGAGTATATTTATGTGGGCTTACAAAGGTATTTTTTACCAAATATATCCGATTGGATTTTGCGGAGCGCCAACTGCTAATGATGGTATTACCGTATCTCGTATTACGAAGATTGCACAATGGGCAGATTATTTTAAAGAATTAGGCGTAGATTCCATTTTGTTAAATCCAATCTTTGATTCTGACAACCATGGCTATGACACAAGAGATTTCAAAACCATCGACTGCCGTCTCGGTACAAACGAGGATTTCAAGGAAGTATGTGAAGCGCTTCACAATAACGGTGTGAAAATTGTACTGGATGGCGTATTCAATCATGTTGGACGAGGTTTCTGGGCTTTTAAAGATGTGCAGGAGAAAAAATGGGATTCCCCATACAAAGACTGGTTCTGCATTAATTTTGATGGAAACAGCGGCTACAATGACGGTTTCTGGTATGAAGGATGGGAAGGTCACTATGAACTTGTGAAACTGAATCTGTGCAATCCGGCTGTACGTGACTATCTTTGCGACTGCGTTCGTTTCTGGGTAGAAGAGTTTGACATCGACGGACTTCGTCTGGATGTTGCTTATAGCCTCGACCGTGATTTCATCAAACATTTACGCTGGTTTACCTCTCAGCTCAAACCGGAATTTGTCTTGATCGGAGAAGTATTATTCGGGGATTACAACCTGATCGTGAATGATGATATGCTTCATAGCTGCACCAACTACGAATGCTATAAAGGACTTTTTTCCAGCCTCAATGACATGAATTTATTTGAAATCGCACATTCTTTGAACCGTCAGTTCGGACCGGAGCAATGGTGCATCTACCGCGGCAAGCACCTGATGACCTTCGTCGACAACCATGATGTCACAAGACTTGCCAGCATCTTAAAAGAAAAGAAGCATATTCCGCTTGCCTATGGTATCCTTATGGGAATGCCTGGAATCCCATGTCTGTATTATGGAAGCGAATGGGGTGAAGAGGGTGTCAAAGAACCGCACAACGACTATGCACTGCGTCCATGTTTTGAAGAACCGAAACCGAACGAACTTACCGAGTGGATTACAAAATTAATTTCACTTCGCCAAAACAGTGATGCTTTGTGCAACGGTACCTACAATAATGTTGTCATCATGAACAAGCAGCTTATCTTCGAACGACGCACCGATTCTGAATGTATATTCGTAGCCATCAACGCAGACTCCTGCGACTACACGGCGACTCACGGCGCATTAAACGGAAACTTAACCGATTTGATAACAGGGGAAGAATTGACACTAAACGGTCAGCTGACACTTCCGCCATACAGTGTTAAGTATTTAAAATTCTAAAAAAGAAACAGATCTATTTTAAATTGGGAACGTAATTTTCTTTACAATTACGCTCCCAGTTTTGTTTCATCCGTTTCTTTTGCTTGTCTACTGGATATACGGATTATCCTTCGTCACTCTCCGAAGTTCCCTTGGTGTACATCCGTATATTTCTTTAAATTTCTGATAAAATAATTTTTGATTCAAAAATCCATGCCTCTCTATAATTTCCTGAATGCTTTCATCCGTATGTATCAAATCCTGATAAATATGACTGATTCTTACCCGGTTAAGGTAATTAATAAAAGAAATCCCCATATTCTGTTTAAAAAACCGGCAAAAATAATCTTTATTCAGTCCCAAAGTGTCCGCTGCATCCTGAAGAGATATTGCTTCCATATAATGCTCCTCTACATAATTACAGATTTCTTCCATACGAGAAAATTTCCCCAAATCTGTCACTGACATAGACTCTGCCATAGGTTCACTAAAATGGTCTACCAACTCTGCAAGAATCTCCAACACAATTCCGTTACAACGAAGGGCATAACTTTGCCTGTTCTCCATATACAATACGGTTAATTCTTTCATATACCCACAGATTTTCATATATGCTTCCTGGGTTTCCTCTGTAATGCTTTCACTGTTACAGGAAAACTTAAGCAATTCCAGATCCGGAATATATTTTCTCATATATTTTTTGGAAATGCGGATACAAATGCCCATAAATCTTGGCATTCCACACACTACATCGTGCACCTTCCCGGAATCAATCACGATAAAATCAAGCGGCTCTAAACAGTATTTTTTCCCATCCATCCCCACGACGGCATGCCCATTGAGAATATATAAAATCTCCAGATTTCTGTGCCACTGCGGCGAAGCATTGAATTCCATCGTCACGAACTCTGTCTGGAATCCCCTATCCAACAATGCTTCATTCATGTCCTTTTCGTTTACAGAATGTCTCAGCTCCATTTTCCCCCTCCTTTTCCCTTAAGCATACCCAAAAAGTATTCAAAAGTCAATATTGCCCAATTTTTTGTCAGAAATATGCCTTTTTTGGATGTTTTCGTTCTAGTAATATGGGAACTGTCAAAGAGATACACTTTGATAATTGGTGAGTATAAAACTGATTTAAAAAGGAGGAACTTCTTATGTTTAGAAAAATTAAAAATTATTTTACCAAGAACAGCAACATCGCTATCAATAAAAATGCTTCATTATATGTTGCAGGTCATAACCCATATTTATATCGTTAAGAACAAAGAATATGCTTCGCACGTTTTTGTCGTATGCGTGGCAAAAAAAATGCAGAACAAAAACCAATTTGTTCTGCATTTTTTCTCTATTCTACATTCTTTCTCTATCTTTCTATCAATTCTCTCATATCCGCACCTTGCATTTCGATATCGCGGATCCCTGCATAATCAGTAATCCCATGACCTACGTTAGGATGCTTAAATGAATATATCTGATCCGCCGCAAAAATCACTGTGATCGCTATACACACTGGTGCTAAGATCTTTACCGCCACCTTATCTACCATATTATCCAAAAGCGGAGCCGCCACATAGACAATCACCATGCCGCCAAGCCCAAATACCAAAAGACCTTCGGCACAGATTCTTCCATTCAGATTCAGGAAATATCCACTGTAATCCCACCATCTTTGCCCATCTTTTGTGACTTCCAAGAACCATGATGTAAAATATTCTACGCCGCCGCATAAAACGATTGTAGAAAAGAATTCAATCATCGGTTTATTTCTGAATTTATTCAGAACAATCAGAATCAACACCGCACCGCTTCCATAGATTGGAAGCCACGGTCCATGCAGCACGCCGCGGTTCACAAACATTCCTTCCTGCACCAATGCAAGGCATACTTCCCATAGCCATCCGACAAATGAAAATGCAAAAAACAATGTAGTTAACGACCAGATACTGTAACATCTTGCATAACGCATATGTTCCACTTTTTTGCGTTTTCGCTCTTCCGGAGTTGGAGACAGTTTATTCGGATAAGTCTTTTGCTCAAGCGTCTCTTCGATCATCTTATAACGGATCTGCCGTATCTGATACGCCTCGAATTCCCGCTCTTTTTCAAGCCCCATCACACTGATGCTAAACATATCTGCCAGGAATCCCGGAATTCCCTGAAGCGGGTTTTCTTCCTCTGTGATTCCTTCTAAATCTTTCATATCTTCCGCATAAACAGTCTTGATCAAGGCATCACTTGCAAACTCATAAAGATAGGTATCATTTAAGTACTCACAACCTTCTATTTTCTCTTCAATGGCTTTCTTTCTCAGCCCTACATAATACTCGCTTAACGCGGCAACCTTATAAGGATTCGAGTACAAAATTCCTGTTACTCCCAATGTAGCCAAGTTAAGAATGCCCCATCCCCAGTAACTGGCTTCAAACACAAAGCACTCCCACTTGTGTCCATACATCATCGTACGCGAAAGTTTGATTGCCTTTCTCGGAGCGATATCAGGATTTTCTGCTACAATATAAGGTACAAGAAAATACGAATATCGCTTTATCACACCACCGATGATGGTAAGGGACCACGCCATCTTCTGCACCGTCATAAGTCCCATCGTACAGCTCGCCTTAAACCAACGTTTTATCCGAAGCAAATACGCAAACCGGCTGACCGGTACCTTCGCATAGAACCGTCCTTCTAAGAATATTCTTCTTGAAATCACCAGATATACATTAAATACGAAAAACCATATCAAGACTTCCAGCACAACCCCCAGCACAACAAATATCACCATCGAGATCTCTCCGGAGCCTGTCACAGAATTCACTGCCGATACGATAGGAATCAAAAAACTTCCTGATTTAATTTTATTTACAATCCCAGCAAACACACCGCGGCTTCGTCCTAAAAGTTCGTTTTTTTCCTTGCTGTCTTCTATAAACTTTTCCGTCAGTTTACTTGCAATCTCACGGCTTTCCTTTTCATTTCCGCGAAGCGCTTCTAAAATCACATCCATTTCACCAGGCATTTTCTCCAAAACCGCCCCGTCTGCTGTCAAGGCATTTTCCTTAGGTGTGATCCGAAAGGAAACTCCATTCATGGAACCGTGAAACTCCGCCCCAATGTAGGCAGCGATCAAACAAACAAGTATAAATATCCCATAGTGCTTTTTCAACGAGCGCCTAGCTGCTTTTTTCATCTCTTTTCTTGTCATACTCTCGTTCCTTACGCTTTTGTAGATTTTTATATTCTTATTATTCTACTACAATCTTACGGAAGTTTTTCTTTCCTCTTTTTAAGATAAAGTCTTCTGTAAATGCATCTTTTGTATAGGTCTGTTTAAAGTCCATCACTTTCTCTGCGTTGACTGCAACGCCGCCTTGCTGTACGGCACGGCGTCCCTCTGATTTGGATGGTACAAGGCCGCTTACATAAAGAAGCGTCACAATATCAATCTCTCCATCCGCAAAATCTTCCTCTGTAAGTGCGGCTTGCGGCATATTGGCTGCATTTCCGCTGCTAAAAAGTGCTCTTGCACCTTCCTGTGCCTTTACCGCTTCTTCCTCTCCATGTACTAATTTCGTAAGCTCGTATGCAAGGATTTCTTTCGCTTTATTAAGCTCGCTTCCTTCCCATGCATCCATCGCATCAATCTCTTCTAACGGAAGGAATGTAAGCATACGAATACATTTCAATACGTCTGCATCCGCCACGTTTCTCCAGTACTGGTAGAAATCAAACGGAGAAGTCTTATTCGGGTCAAGCCATACTGCGCCTGACTGGGTTTTACCCATTTTCTTTCCTTCGGAATTAAGAAGCAGCGTGATTGTCATCGCACTTGCATCTTTTCCGAGTTTACGTCTGATAAGCTCCGTTCCGCCAAGCATATTGCTCCACTGATCGTCGCCGCCAAACTGTAAGTTACATCCGTATTTCTGGAATAACATATAGAAATCATAGCTTTGCATGATCATGTAATTGAATTCTAAGAAGCTAAGTCCTTTCTCCATACGCTGTTTGTAGCATTCTGCTGTCAACATACGGTTCACAGAAAAATGCGGACCAACTTCACGCAGTAATTCAATATAATTTAATCCTAAAAGCCAGTCGGCGTTATTGACCATCAACGCCTTCCCTTCAGAAAAATCAATGAATTTACTCATCTGTTCTTTGAAACAATCACAGTTATGCTGAATCTGTTCCGGCGTCATCATGGAACGTAAATCACTTCTTCCGGACGGATCTCCAATATATCCTGTTCCTCCTCCGATCAACGCAATCGGTTTATTTCCTGCCATCTGAAGACGTTTCATGAGACAAAGCGCCATGAAATGTCCCACGTGCAGACTGTCCGCCGTCGGATCAAATCCGATATAAAATGTTGCTTCTCCGTTATTGACCAATTTTTTGATCAGGTCTTCATCCGTCACCTGCGCAATAAGACCTCTTGCCTGTAATTCTTCATAAATTCCCATGTTTTTTCCTCCTGATTTCTATCTTATTTCTATCTTAATTTATAAGTTCCATGTCTGACGCTTCAGGCTGCAAAGCGCTTTGTAAAGCGGTTTGCCAAGGATGAGCATCAGCACGAAATTCGCCGCTGCATGCCATACATCCCATGGAAGTCCGCGAATCCAATAGGCAAGGGCAAATGCCGGATTGGCCGGAATATAAGCGACTGCGAAAAATGCTCCAAACAGCAAGCCAAATATCCCGGAAAAAATCGCCCAAAGTACAAATTCTTCCTTCAGTAATTTTCTTACGGCCAAAGTCATTATAACCAGCGCCGGCCATGTATATAAATAGGAAATCACCCAAAGTCCGAATCCCCACTGAATCACTTCAAAACAGTTGAATACCGTCACGATGATCAGTGCTTCTTTTCCAAATACCAACGTATACAAAATCGTAAGCAATGACACCAATTCAACATTCGGCAAAAACTCAAGCAATGCTTTCGACACATAAAGGATCGCCGAAAGAAGTGCAAGTCTTGTCATTTTCCTGACCATCATAGATTTACCAGCCCTGTTTTAAAGTAAATGTATAAGTACTGCCCTCTTCTAACAAAATCTCATCCGCTCCTGAAGCAACTTCTTCATCATTCACGGTAATACACCACCAATACTGATTGTCCATGTCTTCCATCATGCCGTCAAAACCAGTAATATAAAGACCATACTCACTACTCTTCCACTCACATGGATCGTATTTACGCAAAAAGTCTCCTAAATACTCTTCCTGTGATGTGCATTCTGTTGTCTTAGAATAGTTATCTCTTTCTGATACTACCTCAACTTCAAACTGCTTTTGTCCTTTTACCGCTTTTTGATGATTGACTACTCCTGCCACTCCGCCAATGGCTGCAATGATTGTGACAAAGAATACCATTACGATAATTTTTTGTTTCTTACTCATTTTTTTCCTCTCTTTCTTACCAAAAATTGGATTATCCTGCACTTTTACGGCGCTGTCTTTCTTAAATTCTCTCAGACAGTAAGTCTTAGGACTTTGCTTCATCCAAAAAGTCTCCCTTCTCACGTTGCCGCAATGGATATAAGACTTTTGTCCACATAACCTCAGTGTAAGCTGTCAATGATTCCCACATTGTTCCTTATTAAGCCGTGCATTTATTTACAGTTACTGCTCTATTATAACAAATAGGCAGGATGGCTTCAATAAAAGAATGTGCTTTCCTACATTTTAATGCTATAATAGAAAAGTACCGAAACAAAAGGAGGAACTTTAACATGACTGTTTCAGAACGCATAAAAAAATTACAGAATTTAATGACTCAAAAAAATATAGATGCTTACATCGTTCCGACTGCTGATTTCCACCAGAGCGAATATGTGGGCGAATATTTCAAGGCAAGAAAATATATCACCGGATTTACCGGAAGCGCCGGAACTGCCGTGATCACCAAAGATTGTGCCTATCTTTGGACAGATGGCCGCTATTTTATCCAGGCAGCAAAGGAACTTTTAGAAAGCGACGTTCAACTAATGAAAATGGGTGAACCGGATGTCCCTTCCATCGAAGGATTTTTATCAGACATCTTGCCGGCAAACGGTACTCTCGCATTTGATGGGCGTACCGTTTCGATGGGCGAGGGCCAGACCTATGCAGCACTTGCTGCTTCCAAAAACGGCCATATCATCTATGACTGTGATTTCATAGACACGATTTGGGAAGACCGCCCTTCTATTCCATGTGAACCGGTATTTCCCCTTACCATGCAGTATGCAGGAGAATCCGCCGCATCCAAACTTACACGCATCCGCGAAAAAATGAAGGAAACCGGTGCTTCTATGCATATTGTTACAAGCTTAGATGACATCTGCTGGACACTTAACATCCGCGGAAATGACATTGATTTCTTTCCGTTGGTACTGTCTTATGCCATCATCACTTTGGATAAGGTTGACTTATACATTGATGAAAATAAATTAAGCGATGACTTAAAAACGCTTCTTACAAAGGATCATGTAAAACTTCGTCCATACAACGCTATTTACGAGGACGTAAAAAAGCTTCGCTTAGAACGCCTGCTCATTGACCCGGCAAGATTAAATTACGCTTTATACATCAATCTTCCAAAAGACGCTGTAAAAATCGAGGGTACAACACCTGCCTACCTTATGAAATGTATCAAGAACCCGGTAGAAATCGAGAATATCAAAAATGCACAGCTGAAAGATTCCATCGCCCACGTACGTTTTATGAAATGGCTCAAAGAACATTACGACAAAACAGAAATCACCGAAATCGAAGCTTCCGATAAACTCGACGCATTCCGCGCTCAGATGGAGGGCTTCATCCGTCCAAGCTTCGGACCGATCAGTGCCTACGGCGCTCATGCGGCAAGCGCGCATTATAGCGCGACCCCGGAAACCAATGCGGTCCTAAAAGCCGGAAACTTTCTCCTTACAGACACCGGAGGCGGATATTATGAAGGTTCTACGGATATCACAAGAACCTATGCGCTTGGTGAAATCGCCCCGGAATTAAAAGAGCATTTTACCATTGTTCTCATGAGTAATCTTCGCCTTGCGGATGCCAAATTTCTCTACGGCGCAAGCGGCATGAACCTGGATATCCTCGCACGCAAACCGTTCTGGGATCGTGGCCTTAATTACAATCATGGTACCGGCCACGGCGTTGGATATCTTCTGAATATCCATGAAGGTCCGGCAAGCTTTCGCTGGCAGTATCGGCCGGGAGAAGTTTATCCCTTCGAAGAAGGCATGATCATTACCGACGAGCCTGGTATTTATATAGAAGATTCTCATGGCATTCGTCTGGAAAATGAACTGCTCGCCCATAAAGGCGCTGCTACCGAATACGGACAATTTATGTACTTTGAAACCATCACATTTATTCCGTTTGATCTGGATGCCGTCGATGTAAGTATCCTAAGTGAAGAAGATAAACAGCTATTGAATCAGTATCACAAAAACGTTTTCGAAAAACTCACTCCTTATCTTACCAAAGAAGAATGTGAGTGGTTGGCAAACTATACACGTGCTGTATAATCTCCAAGGGAGACAGTCCGCATAAGCCACTGTCTCCCTTGCTTTTTTTATTTATTCGATTCCTTCTGTTTCAATGATGAATTTCACACTTCCTGACATACCGTCTGCCTTACCTGCATAGGAGTCATAGCTGCAGTCATCCGATGTAAGTACATCGATTCTATCCAGAACATTTCCTAAAAGTTCTTCTGCTGCTTCCTGTAATTTCTTGATACCGTCTTCATTAAACGCTACCGTACCATCCTTAAGCTGAAGTGCTCCTTCCTGCAAAGCCCCAATTCCAGTTTTCACTTCCATGCTTGCATTTTTCAAGCTGCCCGCTCCAAATACAAGCTCATCCGTTCCGGATATAAGCTTAGATGCTCCGTTTCTAAGTGCCGCACTATTCATAGAAAGTGCCGCAGAACCGCCCGAAAGTTCATTGCCAAGCGTCGTTAGTCCGCTGCTAAGTTGCTTCGTTCCGCCAAGAAGTGTCTGCAAACCTTGTGCAAGTGCGGGCGTATTGCCTTTTAATGCATCGGCTCCGCCTACCAGCAATGGATTCGCCTTTGAAAGCTCTTTTAATCCGGTTTGAAGACGATCAATTCCAGCTGCCGCTTCTGGGAGCTTCTCTGTCTCTTTGTCCAGCGCTCCTATATTTTGAGAAAATATGCCGACCGCTCCATTTAGCCTATGCATGTTCTCGTTGAGTATTTTAACATTCTGTTTCAGCATCCCCATTGCATTATCCGGAATACTATCTTTAAACTCTGCCATCGCTTCTAATTGGCGATTCATTTCCAAAAGCTGCGGTTCCAGTCCATCAACAGTTTCCTGAAGCACCGAAAACTGCTTTTCTATGTCTGTGATTTGCTGCCTAAGTCCGCTAAAATCTACAGACGGCAGTTCAACATGGATATTCAAAGTTTCTACCGGACTTAAATTTTCCAATGCATCCACATTCACGGATGCCGTTACATTGGATAATTTATCGGCGGTTGCACTGATCGATGCGGCAAGTTCTTCATTTCCCGCTTCCCTCGCCTTAGCTGCTTCATTCTTTAATTCAGAAACGACTGCGCTAATCTTTGCATTGGTATTGGCCGCCGAGTCCTTTGCCGAAGCAATCTGTGCATTTCTGCTTTGGATTTCCATATTCTTTGCCGTAATCTGCTGATTTACCCCGGATGTCAACTCTGCGCCTGCCTGTTTTACTGCCTCCTGGCATAGCCCGTTTATATTTTCCAGGTTCACGCTGATATCCTTTAGACTCTTCATCATCTCATTTCCTGTACCTAACATGTTTTCTGTTGGTGCAAGAATTCCTTTCTTTACCGCCTCTGACATCTTTCCTGCCTGTGTCGTCAAATCTTTGCCTGCTGCTGTCATAGAATCCACCTGACCAAACAACACATCCATAGATTCCAGACTGTCATTTAACTTCTGTGTCCCTTGGGCAAGCGCCTGTGAGGCTGCATAAATGTCTTCGGAAGAACTTCCTTTTCCATCTACTGCCGCATTTAATTGTGCGATTGCCGACTTCACCTCGTTAAGCCCTTCTTTCAGTGTTGTAAGCTGCTCGGCGCCTTGTGCAATCTGTTCCTCTCCTGCCACATAATTTTTCACGCCATCGGCAAGCGCCACAGCTCCATTCATATAATCCTGTGCACCTTTTGCAACCTGATCGACACCATTCACATATTCACGCACCTGAACGTTTAATGCCCCATTTTTCCCCATATACTTCTGGATGCCTTCATTTAAGATATCTGCTCCTTGCGTATAACTTCCGATTCCTCCGGACAATTCCAAAACACCACTTTTAAGTGCGCCGATTCCGTCCTTGAGTGTTCCTACTCTTTCATCGAATTCTTCATAACCTGCCCCCAACTTATCAGCCCCTTTGGAAATCTCACAGGAACCATCCACAAGCTTTAACGCAGCGTCTTCCAACTGCTCCAGCGAAGACATAACCGAATTCAGATCCTTTGTATCATCCGGTTTTAACTCTTTCAAAATATCAGAAAATGCCACTGTGAATGTCGGCTCCATGGAAAAGTCTTTCACTTCCGCCGTAATCTCAAGGCTTTCCGGAATACGAATCTCCTCGATAAGGGAAGATGCAGACTCCTCATCTAATCCCAGGCTTTCTTTCAATCCAGGCATCCCCACGCCAAGCACCATATTCCGCTGTCCGTCAGAAATCACCTTGCCGTTATCAATGACGACATTAGAAAAATTCTCTTCCGGAAGAATCATCCCAGTTACCATGACAAACGGAGTATATATCTCCTCTTCTTTTCCATCGATTACCGCACTTCGTTTTGCACGATTCATATAATCGATTTTGATTCTTAATTTTCCGCTCTTTCCTTTCAGATTCTCCGGTGCAGTCTCTTTTCCATCTAGGTAATACGTGAATTTTACCGAGACCGGAAGCTCTTTGTCACTCGTTCCCTGATAATAAATATCCTCTCCATCCGTCTTCCATGTCATCTTGTCATTCGAATTCGTAAATGTCTCATCACCTTTTACATTCTTAATGCCAGACAACTCTGATCTATCTTCCAGCATATCCGCTTTGCCTGCATTTTTCAGCCAGTCCGATACGGTAATTTTCGTCTGTGTTCCATCTGCCGTTGCATTGACATAGACCGTTTCTTCTTTTGTCACAACAGAATCGCCCGTTGCTGCACAGACCGGCATTGCACTTATGATTCCTGCCATACCAACTGCAACTCCTGCCATCATTTTCTTTCTCATTTTTTTATTTCTATTCATGGTGTTTACTCCTCTCTTTTAAAGCCTTCAATTCCGGGCTTTTTCCAAATGTTGTCATAATAATCGGTTTATCAAAAATCATAAACATTGCCGGGAGAATCAGAATTACTACAAACATACTGATCAAAGCTCCCCTGGCAAGCAAGGTACAAATAGAGCCTATCATGTCTACTTTAGAATACATCGCCACCCCAAATGTTGCCGCGAAGAAACTAAGACCACTGCTTATAATGGACAGCATGCTCGTTTTATGTGCAATTGAGATTGCTTCCATCTTTGCCTTGCCGCGCAGTCTTTCCTTCTGATAACGGCTTGTCATTAGAATCGCATAATCTACGGTGGCTCCAAGCTGAATCGTGCCAATGACGATACTTGCCACAAACGGCAGGCTCGTTCCTGTATAAAACGGGATTGCCATATTGACAAAAATAGCAAATTCAATAACCGTCACGAGAATGATCGGAAGTAACGCTGACTTAAATACAAACAAAATAATGATAAAAATCGCTGCGATGGAGATAATGCTTACCCTCTGCAAGTCTACATCTGTCACATCCTGCAAATCCTTCATAAGCGGCGCTTCACCGATTACCATAGCACTCCTGTCTGCCTTCTTTACAATCTTATCGATCTGTGCAATCTGCTCATTCACCTTTGGCGTGGCAGATTCATATTCCGAGCAGACAAAAGCAAGTTCGTAATGCTCGCTTTCTAACATACTTTTTACATCATTTGGAATCATGGAATCCGGAATTGCCGGACCAAACAGCGAACTCATGCTGATACTCCATTTCACGCCATCCACTTCATCGATTTGCTCCATCATACCGCGCTTTATTTTCGAATCCATGTCCTTATCCATCATAACCATGTGAATATTGCTCATCTTAAAGTCTTCTGCCAATTTTTTATTTGCCACATTTCCAGGCAGCGTATCCGGCAGCGACTGTGCAATATTATAATAAATCTTTGTATGGTTATTACCATAAACAGCCGGCACAAGAAGCATCAGGAAAAGTATGATCCAGATTTTATAATGTTTCGTAATAAATGCAGACGGTTTCTCTACATTGTTTATAAGCGGCTTGTGTTGTGTCTTCTCAAGCTGTTTATCAAAAATCAGGATCAACGACGGCAAAAGTGTTACGCAGCATAGTACTCCGATGATAACGCCTTTTGCCATGACGATTCCCAAATCTTTTCCAAGGGCAAACGTCATAGAACAAAGTGCCGCGAATCCTGCGACGGTCGTAATCGAACTTCCCACAACGGATTTGAACGTGTTGGAAATCGCATGCCCCATGGCACGTTCTTTCTCACCCGGAAATCTTTTCTTATTTTCCTCATAACTGTTTAGCAGGAAAATCGAATAATCCATCGTAACGCCAAGCTGCAGCACTGCTGTTAAAGCCTGCGTGATATAAGAAATCTGTCCAAGAAACAAATTGCTTCCCAGATTATATAGAATCGCAGCTCCGATACTGATCAGGAAGAGTATCGGAACTAAGAATGATGTTCCGGTAATTTCCAATATAATAAAGGAAAGAATTGCTGCAATGGCAACGTATATCGGGAGTTCTTCAAAACAAATATTCTTGATATCTGTGACAACACCCGTCATTCCGCTTACGAAGCATTGCGCTCCTACCACTTTTCGCATTTCTGTCACAGCCTCCATCGACTCGTCGGACGATGTCGTATCATCAAAAAGCGCCAGCATCATTGTCGCATCCCCGCTAAAAAATGCCGAACGCAAATCTTTCGGTATCATATCCACCGGAAGCGAGATATCTGCCACATCATCATACCAAAGTACATCTTTGACATGCGGTATTTTGCTGATTTTGTCTTCCAGCTTCTGTACATCTTTCAGTTCCATATCTTCTACCACAACCATGGAGAAAGCACCCATACCATATTCATCTACTAGAATATCCTGTCCCTTTACAGTCTCAAGACTCTTTGGCAGATAACTTAGCAGGTCGTAGTTGATCTTTGTTGCTGCCATTCCAAAAATCGACGGAATAAACAGCAGCATACAGATTGTAAGAATAACTTTTCTGTGTCTTGCAATCCATTTTCCTGTTTTGACCATTGTCTTTCATCTCCTCAAATTATTTCTATACTGGACATTATACTAGAAAATGACCATTAGTCAATACCAAAAATGAATTTTAGTCATTTTCTTGACAAAACCGGATTTTTCGGCAATAATAAGAAACAAGAAAAATATTTTCTGGAGGGAAAACACTATGGGAAAAATCGATATCAAAAAGAAATTAAAAGAAAAAGCGCTTTTTCAGAGCGCTTTTGATTTATTCATGAACAAAGGTTTTGCCAAAACTACCATTTCCGATATCGCAGAAAAGGCAGAACTTGCAAAAGGAACCTTCTATCTGTATTTTAAAGATAAATATGATTTACGGGACAAACTCATTGTCCACAAAGCGGAACAGCTTTTCTTCGACGCTCATCAGATACTACTTGAGCATCATGTCGAAGAGTTTGAAAACCAACTTCTTTTTATGACGGATTTTATCATCGAGCGTTTCAAAAAAGATCACAATCTTTTACAGTTTATTACCAAGAACCTATCTTGGGGAATCTTTAAAAACGCCTTTGAAAATTCTGATGAGAAAGATGCTTTGACATTTTATGAATATTATCTTCAATCCTTGGAGCGACACCATATCGTCTGCGATAAACCGGAAATCATCCTCTTTACCATTATTGAACTCATCAGCTCCACCTGCTATAACTGTATTATCTTAGAACAGCCTGTGACAATGGATGAATATCTTCCTTACTTGCACAAATCCATATTGCAGATTGTGGCGGGATTCACCGAATAAACGTTATAATACATTTCGCCCGGCGCCTGGGCATAATTCTTGCTTTTCTATAAAGACTCCCTGAAATCACCAAAGGTTCCCCGACAACCCGGGGAACCCTTGCTAAATTTACTTATTCGTTTCTTTTTCTCCAAGCTTTAATTGCTGCTGCGATTGCTGCCAATCCTGCTGCTGCAGGTACTGCTGCGTTAGCGCTGTCGCCTGTCTTCGCTGCTGTATTGCTTGCTGTCTTGCCTGT
Source organism: uncultured Lachnospiraceae bacterium (assembly GCA_910585545.1). GTDB lineage: Bacteria > Bacillota > Clostridia > Lachnospirales > Lachnospiraceae > An181. Next base: position 6,623 of record CAJUFN010000009.1, on the reverse strand, counting down.
TGTAGTTGTCTTACTTCCTGCACCCTCAGAAGCTACTTTATCCTCTGATTTTGATGTTTCATCTTTTTCATCAGATACACTGCCATTGCCAGACGCATTATCGCCAGCTTCCGCATTCGCTGCTTTCACTGCTTTTTCTAATGCTGCTACTGCTGCATCGACTTTCGCCTGGTCTGCATTCTCATCTTCGAATACTGCCACAGCTTTGGCGTATGCTGCTTTCACTGCACTTGCTATTTGGGCGCTGTATACGCTTAAGTCCATCGCTTCTACTTTATTAAGTAAGTTTTCTAACTTGTCTTTATTCGGTGTTTCTCTAAGTCCAAAGATTGCACTAAGGAGTGAACTGTATGCTGCATTTACCTCATCCTGCACTTCCGCGGTTTCAAGTACATCTCTTGCTCCTTCTAATGCTGCCGTAAATGCCGCCGCAGTATCATTGGTATACTTCCCAATCTCTGCTTCATACTTCGCTGCGTCTGCTACGAGTTTTGCAAGTTTGTCCTTATTTACCGTAATCTTCACAAGTGCATCCATTTTCGCCTGCAATTCATCACGTGCCGCGTCGATTTCTGCCTGAAGTGCATTTACATCGTCAAGAACTGCTTGTGCCGCTGTAAGCGCTGCTTTAAAAGGTGCCCAGCTTTCTTTCGTATACATCGTTTCTACTTTGCCTTGTGCATCACCTACGAGAACAGTCAAGCTTTCTGTATTTCCGGTAAAGTCTAATAGATGTACTTTTGCAAGCAGTGCATCATATGCTGCGTCCACTTCTGCCTGGGTTGCTGCTGCATCCGCGTTGACTGCAGCTGCATCTGCAAGGGCTTTTTCAAATAACTCTTTTACCTTCGGTACAACGTAAGCATAACTTGGAGCTTCTTTTGCTTCTTTTGCGTAATCAATAAGCGCTGCCAAATCTTCTTTATCCGTCTCTTCTACCACAACTTCATTTTTCACAGCGAATGGAATTGCTTTTACTTCTCCATCGCCATACTGAACAGTAAAATCACTGAATGTTGCCGGAATGTGAGCATCTGCATCACCCGCATTTGCTACATACAGACCAAGTTTTAAATCTTCTGTAAGACCTGTGTATGTCTGGTCGCAAATCTTGGTCCATTCGGTCTGATTTTCCCATTTATAATATGCGCTTACTTTATTTCCCTTTTTCGTAATCTGAAGAGATACCGGACCTTCTTCTTCACCTGTTAATTTTACAGCGCTTGAACTGTTATTTTCTACCCATTTTCCGTTGTTCAGTCCATGGTATGCAAGTATATTTCCGCCAAAGGAACTATGGAAACGTTCACTCACCGTAAAGCTGTTCTCGATATCCTGGAATAAAATCAAACCTGCAGTCTGATAATTTGCATTCGGTGCAAACTCAAGTTTTACATTTGCAGTGAAGTCTTCACTATCTTCTACCGAAATGAGGAACATATTATTCACGGTAACCTTACCCGTATAAATCTCACCGATCTGTGTCTGAATCGTAACTGAATTCTCATCGTTAATTTCCCAGTATCCCGGATCCATGTTCATGATTTCCCAGTCTTCTCCAACGGAGTATTTTGGTAAACGAACCTCTACTTCACACTGAGCCTTCATTTCTCCTGCAAATCCTGTAGAAGCTGTAATCACTGCATGTCCCGGATTGACTGCTGTAAGCTGACCATTTTTTACGGCTACCACATTTTCATCACTGGAACTCCAGGTTACCTGATTCATTTCGGTATCTTCCGGAGCAATCGTTGCCTGAAGTTCAGCTGTCTCATATTGATCCAATGTAAGTTCTGCCGCACTCAATGTAATAGACTCTGGCTGGCTTGGTTTTTCTTTCAAAATTTTAAGAGCTGCTCCGCCTGTCTCTAACATCGGAATCGTGAGAACGTCTTCTTTGGTTACGACCCTCATGTCACTTACCATTTTATCTTTCGCATCGCCATCTTTCGCAATGACTGCATAATATTCGCCGTCACCTAAGAAACTCAAATCAATCACTGCGTCATGCTGTGTATTACACATAGCGCCTACATACCAGTTTTCACCATTGCGGCGCGCGATTGTTACTAATTCTCCTGGATCCGCCTGAAGTACAACACTTTCATCCCATGTTGCCGGCATGCCTTTAAAATAGAATTCCGCCGCGGAACCAATATATTCTTCCGGTCGGTCAGCAAGACACTGGATACCGGATTCGTATACGACTGCCATTGCCGCCATATGAGAAAGGCTGAATGTTTGCTGTCCATTACTATTGCGGTAAGAAAGCATCGGTGTGTAATCAGCCGGTCCTATTGCATTACGTGTGAATGGAAGCATACAGTTGTGAAATGCGCTCATATCGCTTGGACGGAACAATTCCTGTTCATGTCCGAATACGCCTTCACGTGTCAGAAGATGAGGATACGTCCTTCTCTCACCTGCCGGTTTCGGCATACCATGAAGGTTAAGAAGCAGTTTATGCTCTGCAGTTTCTTTGATCAAAGCATCGTAAAGTTCCATATATGTCTGGGAGGAACTGTTAAAGAAGTCAGGTTTGATTCCTGCGATTCCCCACTCTTCCCACTGTGCAAAACGTTTTTCACGCTCTGCCGCATTTTTCAAATCATTGTGGTTTGCCCATACAAGGAGACGAACACCCTTTTCATTTGCATACTCGATCAAATCTTCTGTCCAGTCAAAGTAGCCATAATATGCGAATTCAGAATGTCCTTGCGTGTTTCCTTTTGGCTGCCATCCCTCGTCTAAAAGAACGTATTCCCACTGCATCTTTGCCGCGAAGTCCACATATTTTTTATATGTATTGAAGTCACTTGTAGATTCACGATTCAGCCATGTCCATGCTGTCACGCCTGGCTGTACCCATGAGAAGTCGCCTTCGCAATCCGGACTTAATGTCTCTCCCATGGTGTTCAGATTCACTTCTTCTGCAGTTCCGATTACCACATATCTCCATGGAGTTGTGAGTGGTGATTCTGTGCTCACATCGCCTTTCTGTTCCTTAGAAAAATGGAAATTTAAGCTTCCCGTGCCATCACCTTTTAAGTATGTACCGCAGTATTCCGGTGAAAGCTCTGCCTCGGATATAAGACACCATGTATCATCTACCTGATATAAAAGCGGCATACAATAATCGGATGTCAATTCCAATGCTTTATGTTTACGCTCAATCTCTTCATTGTGATTGATATAATCCATTGCGTAAGCCATGCTGTCACCCGGCAATGTCATAGTAGTGCCTTCTGAGGAAACAGACATTGCTTCGCCGTCTTCTCCTTTTACTTCATAACGGAACACCATGCCATTATCGTACATACGCACGATAACATTAAGCTGTGCATTATCCTTTGCAAAAGATAAAATCATTTCGTTTCCTACTGCTTTTACCTTAGAAACCTTCGCACCATACAAATCGTATTCATCTACCACTTCTTGAACTTCTGACTGTCCTTCAAAGCTCAGTCCGGAAGTAAAATCCGCGATATCTGTCACAAGACCCAATTTAGAATTTTCTACAACAACTTTGTTATCCTGGAGAACAAAATATTTTCCTACGCCTTCTTTTGTCAGCATAAACATCGTCTGTAAGGATTCGTCCGGAGATTTGATTCCCCACATCTGGCCTTCTCCTTCTCCTACGATAACTTCAATCGTATCTGTACATGTTGCATTCCCTGCAACAACTTTCACAGTAACGGTTGCTTTGCCATCTGCATTTGCCGTCATAAGACCGTTTGCATCTACGCTAAGAATCGCTTCATCTGAACTCTCATATGTGATCTTGGCATCGGAAAGATCTGCTTCACTGCCGTTTACAAGTTCACCGACAACGTTTATCTCATCTTCACCGCCGATTGGAAGATAGCTGCTTGCGTTTGCGCTGATTTTTCTTAAGTCTTCTCTATTTACATTCGGATCCATGACAAATTTTGCGTCTGCCCATACACTGTGGTCAGAGTTTCCATTGTCTCCCCCGACATTTGTCAAAAGTGTGAGTTTCTTTGCTCCTGCCGGAATCTCTACGTCAATATTTTCTGTATTCTGGTTTCCTTGGATGATGTCCGTCTTTACAACTTCTTTTCCATCAATCTCTACAATAAACTGGCAGCTTCCTGCTGCACGGTTCACACCTGCCACTGCCTGGAAACGAGTTACGCCTTTTCCTTCGATATCATATACGACCTTGGAATCCGCATGCATCGCAAGTCCTTTTGCATAAGTTTTTCCGCCGAGAACAATTGGATCATTGGTTCCGTCTACACCGCAATCCTTTCGTGGCTGTCCATATCCAACGGAAGCGCTGAACCAATCCCAGTCGCTGACGTATTCTGTCAATTCTTCCGGTTCGTCTGTTTCTTCAAAGATATCTAACTTTCTGGCTTCCTCACCCTCATACTGAATCGTGAAATCAGAAAATGTTGCCGTACTTCCGTTACTTTTACTGTTACCAGTATACAATCCAACCCGCAATTCCTCTGCGCTTACCCCTGAAAATGAGTTCCATGTGCGGTTGTCGTATTGAGTCCATTCATCTTCCTCGGACAAACGATAATAACTTGTTACCGTCGTTCCTTTTTTTACAACCTGCAGGAAAAGAGGAGCTTGTTCCTGGGACGGATCCGCTACATTACCTTCTGTAAATTTGTTGCCGTCAACTCCCTGAATACAAAGTGCTTTATTCCCGAAATAACTATGATATCTTCTGGTTGCTGCAAAGTTTGCATTACCATCTTTGTAAATGATCAAACCTGCTGACTGAAAATCTTGTCCTGGTTTAAAGTCCAGTTTCGCAGAAATCGTAAAATCTGCCTTTTCTACACCATGAAGAAATACATTCTTTGCCGTGTTACGTACGCTGCTTCCGGTATAGTAAATGTCACCGAACTGAACATCAATGCTAACGCTGTCTACACCATTTGCTCTCCATTTGGAAGCGTCTTCACCCATGATGCTGAATCCTTCTGCCAGTTTATACCTGGACTCTGCTTTTGCTTGCTGCTGTGTTACCTGTGCATGGACGCCTGCTTTCGCATCAAAAGCAAGTGCAGATACTGGCATCGCAGATATTGTCATGCATGCTGACGTAAGCAGCATAAGGGCTCTTTTCTTATTCCCATTCATATTTCAAAACCTCCTCGTTATATTTGGTTATATACCATTTCGTACACTATAAAATTTATAAAATTTAAAGTCAATATTTTTGCCCAAACTCAGAAAAATTTTCAATAAAATCGAATAATTTTATAGATTTTTCGTATCAATTCGGCCATGCGCAAAGTCACAAAAATCTGAATTTATTTTTCCTTGAACAAAAAATCATTTACATTTTCCGGCGTTGCTTTTTGGTATGGAAGATAGATATATTGTTTCCTCTCAAATGTAAATTCTTCTACGCTGTCTCCTTTTACAATCGCATAGACCAAATCAGCCATCAACTCTGCCTGGCTCTCTTTATCATTATAAACTGTCGCTGCCAGTTCTCCTTCTTTCACGGCATTCAGCCCTTCGACCGTGCCATCGATTCCAAAAAATAACGGCATCTGAGATTTTTCATATCCCAGCTCCTTATATGCGTCAATCGCTCCAAGCGCCATTGCATCGTTATTAGCCAGGACTACCTCGATTTCCGTCGGATACTGCCCGATAATCTGGTTCATCCTATTCTGCGCCTGTGCCCGATTCCAGTTCGCAATCTGATAGCTTAACCGCTCCAGCTCAATTCCGCTGTTTTTCAAAGTATTCACTACACTTTCCGTACGGATAATTGCGTCCTGATGATTTGGTTCCCCTTCCAGTATCGCATACTGAATCTTTCCATCCCCATTCCGGTCCACTGCCGCGTTATTCTCTATCATCTGTGCAGCAAGTTCTCCCTGCATCACTCCGGATTGCTCTGCATCCGCGCCGATATAATAAAGACCTGTCCACTGCTTTAAATCCTCTGCAACGGGTTCTCTGTTAAAAAAGATAATCTGCACATCTTTTTCCCTTGCCATATCAATGATCACAGAAGGATCCGTCCGGTCCACCAGATTCACGCACAACACATCGCAGCCTTCGTCCAAAAGCTCCTGTACCTGATCGTTTTGCGTCCTCTGAGAACCTACCGCGTCCCGAATTGTCACTGTCATATCACGTTCTTCACAGTCTTCCTTAAGACAGCCAAGCAACTCGCTAAGAAATGCATCGCTTTTATTGTAGCACGCCACTCCTACACTTTTCTGCACCACTATCTCCTGCGGCTTCGCCGTACAGGCCAAAAAGGCAGTGACGCTTACTCCGTATAGTGCTGTCAAAATCAAAATCTTTCTTTTCTTCATAAGTTCTTATATACTCCTTTCCCCACCTGATGACTCTTTTATTGACTCATCGTAAAAAGAATCTTCTGATTATCTTCATAAAACAGAGTTTCCTTTCGAAGCGGCGTATAGAATATCTCATTCTCTTGTATATCATAAGAATTTTTCCTTATCTTCTCAACAGCCGCTATAAGGCTTTTATAGCCTATACTAAATTCATCCGGCACCAGAAGACATTCTATCACACCCGTATCCAGATAATAAACCAATGTCATTAAGATAAGAAATATCGATATTTTTAGCAGATATGTAAATATTCAT
>CAJUFN010000008.1 GCA_910585545.1 uncultured Lachnospiraceae bacterium | reverse complement strand
AGCCAATAAAGCAAGAGTTACGCCCAGGCGCTGGGCGAGAGAAGCCAATAAAGCAAGAATCTGCCCAGGCGCCGGGCGAGAGAATCTAGAAAAGCAAGAAGAGCCAAAAGAGAAGAGTTATGCCCGAGCGCCGGGCAAAAGATGGAGGATGCGCACTCGCGTGAGCAGAAGCAGTCAGCAAAAGCTGACCACGCTCGGCGCGCAAAGCGTGCAAGCCCCTCATAAGTGAGGAGAGGAGGAGATGAAGTGGACTTGCCCACTTTGTTCTTTGTCCAACATACGACAAAAACGTCCGGTGACCGTTTTTTAGTTCTAGCAGAAAAAACTTGGAACATATAATGGAGAAAATGGACAAGGAGAGTTTCAGATGTTAGGAAAATGGGATGAGAAAAAAGTATATCAAATATTTTGTGTTGTGGTAAGTGTGTTGCTTCTGGTGATCTTGATTCATATAATGATGGAGCCGAAAAAGGAAGAAAAAAAGATAAAAAAAGAAGTGCCCGAGAAAGAAAAAGTGACGGAAGAACAAGTGATAGAGAATCCTATGGTACATGTTTTGATTAAAACTGATGGATTTAAAGAAGAAGTACATCCTGTGATAGAATTAAGTGCACCTTCTGGTTTGCAGATAAGAAGCGGGGAGCAGGCAGAAACCATCGGGGGAGGAGAGACTTTAGCACTTGCGCCGGATGATGGGAGATTTCAGAATGGAGCAGTGAAAGTAACTCCGGTGAATACAGGAGAAAAGATAACCGTTTTAAGTCTGCAGCGCGGGTATGGGAACCCTGCTTACCGGGGCGAGATGGAATTGCATAGTACGGCGGAAGGGATTGCATTGGTGAATATTTTACCGATGGAGGAGTACCTATATGGCGTGGTCCCAAGCGAAATGCCAGCATCCTACGAGCCGGAAGCGCTGAAATGTCAGGCAGTTTGTGCGAGAAGTTACGCATATTGTCAGATTATGGGGATGGAATATCCGCAGTATGGCGCTCAGATTGATGACAGCACTTCATTTCAGGTGTATAATAATTCTAAAGAACAGGAGAGTACCTGCAAGGCGGTAGAGGAGACGAAAGGGAAAAAGCTGATGTATGGAGGAAATCCGGTAAATGCATATTACTATTCTACTTCTTGCGGAAGAACGACCGATATGGATGCGTGGGGCGGGAAAAACGAGGGAAATGCCTATCTTGCCGGAGTCAATGTATGCAATGAGGAAGGCGATTTTGAGAAAAATCTGCCATGGTATCGGTGGAGTATCGTTTTAAGCACAGAAACATTGTCTAATCTGATTGGAAGTAATACAAGAACCGATATAGGAACGCTTCAATCTTTGGAAGTTACAAAGCGGGGAGCGGGTGATATTGCATTGGAAATTGTGGCATCCGGAGACCGGGGAAGTGTGACAGTCGCTACTGAGAACAAGATACGAAGAGCTTTGGGCGGCGACGCTTATATGATACAAAGAAATGACGGCAGTGAGACACCCGGGAGAGAATTGCTTCCAAGCGCGTTCTTTACGATAGAACAAAATGCAGATACATATACGATCCGCGGTGGTGGTTTCGGGCATGGAATCGGCATGAGCCAGAATGGAGCCAATGAAATGGCGAAGCAGGGAATGGACTATATTTCTATTTTAAAAACTTTTTACGCAGATATTTCTGTTGAATAAATATAAAAATAGTGTTATGATTTCTAAAATTGTAAAATGGAGTAGAGTAAAATGAGGAAGGTGTGGAACACAATTGAAAATTTTATGGATGAGTCAACGGAAGACCATGTAGGGGCATATGCGGCTCAGGCAGCATTTTTTCTTTTATTGTCTTTGATTCCGCTATTGCTTTTACTGTTGACGCTGATACAGTATACGCCGGTTACGAAGGCAGACGTAATGGTAGCTGTGGTGCGGGTATTTCCAAAATCTTTTGACAGCATGATCATTTCGATTGTGAATCAGGTATATAACCAGTCGAGGGCAATTATTCCCTTGACAGCGCTTGTGGCATTCTGGTCGGCAGGCCGGGGAGTGCTTGCAATGACAACCGGACTCAATAGCGTATACGACAACAAAGAGACAAGAAACTATATTTTTCTTAGAATCAGGGCTGCTTTGTATACGTTGCTGTTTATTGTACTGATCGTTACTTCATTGATTTTACTGGTGTTTGGAAATTCGTTAAGCTTGTTTGTAAATGCGCATATTCCGTTTTTGACGAAAGTGATGGAAAAGCTGATCGGAATCCGTACCATTTTTGTGTTTTTGTTTTTGACAGGATTTTCTATGTTGATGTATCGATTTTTACCCAACCATAAAGGCGGAAAAAAAGTATATCTGGTCAAGCAATTTCCGGGAGCGATTCTTACAGCGATAGCCTGGCTTGTGTTATCATATTTTTTCTCGGTTTATGTAGATATTTTTCAAGGTTTTGCAAATATGTACGGAAGTCTTACCACAATCGTGCTTATCATGCTCTGGTTGTATTCTTGTATGTATGTAATGCTGCTTGGCGGAGAGCTCAATACGATGTTTGAACACAGAATTGTTTTAAAGGAAAAATCTTGACAAGAAATTTCAGTATGTTACAATAAATAGGAAATTGCGAATATACCTGCTGATGGCAGTGATATAAGAAAAGACGATGAATGTGTAAGTAGCAAGTTATTTTCTAGCAGAGAGAGGGAATCGCCAGGCTGAAAGTTCCCTTTAGTTCAGATAATGCGTGAATTTCTCACAGGAGTTGCCTGACTGAATCGGATTCTAATATTAGTAAGTCAGGACGTAGAGCGCACGTTACGCGGCAATGAGTGCCTGTCTTATGACAGGAAACAGGGTGGTACCACGGATATAAGCACTTCGTCCCTATCGGGGATGAGCGTGCTTTTTTTGTCGTATACGACCGCCGCAGGCGCAAGAATGTGCGAAGCACATTCTTTGTTATGATAATAGGAAAGTTTGTACTTTCCTATTATCATAAAACTCTCCGGGAGGATACGCACTCGCGTGAGCGGAGGCAGTCAGCAAAAGCTGACCACGCTCGGCGCGCAAAGCGTGCAAGACCCTCATGAATGAGGGGATGGGGGAGTTGAAGTGGGCTTGCCCACTTTGTTATTGTAAATAAAAATGGAGGAATAGAAGATGAATGAAAAATTGCAAAGTATTAAAGAAGAAGCCTTAAAATTGATTCAGGCTTCGGATGTGCCTGAGAAACTGAATGACGTACGTGTAAAGTATCTCGGAAAAAAAGGAGAATTAACAGCGGTATTAAAGTCTATGAAAGATGTAGCGCCGCAGGACCGTCCAAAAGTAGGACAGATGGTCAATGATGTGCGTGCAGAAATCGAAGCAGAGTTAGAGACGAAGAAAAAAGAGATGGAAGCAGCAATCCGTGCAGAAAAACTGCAAAAAGAAGTGATCGATGTTACGCTTCCGGCAAAGAAGAACATGGTGGGACATCGCCATCCAAATACGATTGCGTTAGAAGAAGTAGAAAGAATTTTTATTGGTATGGGATACGAGGTCGTAGAGGGACCGGAAATTGAATACGATGAATATAACTTTACGAAATTAAACATCCCGCAAGACCATCCGGCAAAGGATGAACAGGATACGTTCTATGTGACAAAAGATATTGTGCTGCGTACGCAGACTTCACCGGTTCAGGCACGTGTGATGGAACAAGGGAAACTTCCTATCCGTATGATCGCTCCGGGAAGAGTATTCCGTTCGGATGAAGTGGATGCAACCCATTCTCCATCCTTCCATCAGATCGAAGGGCTGGTAATCGATAAGAATATTACATTTGCAGATTTAAAGGGAACCTTGGAAGAGTTCGCAAAAGAGCTGTTCGGACCGGAGACGAAGACAAAATTCCGTCCGCATCATTTCCCATTCACAGAACCAAGTGCAGAGGTAGACGTATCATGTTTCAAATGCGGCGGCAAAGGATGCCGTTTCTGTAAAGGATCCGGCTGGATTGAAATCTTAGGATGCGGTATGGTGCATCCGCATGTACTGGAAATGTGTGGAATTGATCCAAATGAATACACAGGATTCGCATTCGGTGTGGGCTTGGAACGTATCGCATTATTGAAATATGAAATTGACGACATGAGATTATTATATGAGAACGATATCAGATTCCTGAAACAATTCTAGCGAGCACACAAAAGAAGGAAGCACGAACGAAGAGAGTATTTACTTCTGTGTGCGAGCGGCGCGAGAAAATCAGAAGCATCGAAGATGCGGCGCTACGAAAGAGCGGGATTTTGGAGCTAAAAAGGGTACACAAAAGAAGGAAGCACGAACGAAGAGAGCATTTACTTCTGTGTGCGAGCGGCGCGAGAAAATCAGGAGCATCGAAGATGCGGAGCTACGAAGGAGCGAGATTTTGGAGCTAGAAAGGGAACACAAAAAAGGAATCAAAAAAGAAGCAAATTAGGAGGATTAGATCATGAATACATCATTATCATGGATTAAAGCATATGTGCCGGACCTTGACGTTACGGCGCAGGAATATACCGATGCGATGACGCTTTCCGGTACGAAAGTCGAAGGATATGAGGTGCTGGATGCAGACCTTGAAAAAATCGTCATCGGACAGATTGAGAAGATTGAGAGACACCCGGATGCAGATAAACTGGTAGTCTGCCAGGTGAATGTAGGATCGGAAACAGTTCAGATCGTAACAGGAGCACAGAACGTATTTGAAGGAGCAAAGATTCCGGTTGTATTAGACGGCGGACGCGTGGCAGGAGGACATGATGGAAAACTCACGCCAGGTGGAATTAAGATTAAAAAAGGTAAGCTTCGCGGCGTGGAAAGCTGCGGTATGATGTGTTCTATCGAAGAACTTGGTTCTACGACAGCAATGTATCCGGAAGCGCCTGAAAACGGCATTTATATTTTCCCGGAAGATGCTGTGATTGGCGAGAGTGCGATCAAAGCGCTTGGAAGAGACGATGTCGTATTCGAATATGAGGTGACATCAAATCGAGTAGACTGTTTCAGTGTAGTAGGAATCGCAAGGGAGGCAGCGGCTACATTCCGAAAGGAATTCCATCCGCCGGTAGTGACCGAAACAGGAAATGATGAGGATGTAAACGATTACATCAAGGTAAGTGTAGAAAATACCGACCTTTGCCCACGTTATTGTGCAAGAGTCGTAAAAAATATTAAAATTGGCCCGTCTCCGAAATGGATGCAAAGACGTCTCGCATCCGTAGGAATTCGTCCGATCAACAATCTTGTCGATATTACAAACTATGTAATGGAAGAATATGGACAGCCAATGCATGCATATGATTTGGATACGATTGCAAATAGAGAAATCATTGTAAAAACGGCAGAAGATGGTGAGAAGTTCGTGACGCTGGATGGTCAGGAAAGAGAAGTGGACAGTTCCGTACTGATGATTTGTGACGGCGAAAAAGCGGTTGGTATCGCGGGTATCATGGGTGGAGAGAATTCCATGATTACCGACGAGGTAAAGACGATGTTATTCGAAGCAGCATGTTTCGACGGAACCAATATTCGTAAATCCAGCAAAAAAGTAGGACTTCGTACGGATGCCTCCGGTAAATTTGAAAAAGGACTTGATCCGAACAACGCAAAAGCGGCAATCGACCGTGCGTGTCAGCTTGTGGAAGAGCTTGGCGCAGGTGAAGTAGTCGGAGGAACGGTAGACGTATATGGAAAAGTAAAAGAACCAGTACGCGTACCATTCGATGCAGAGGAAGTGAATGCACTTCTCGGAACGAAGATTGAAGAAACACAGATGTTAGAATATTTTGCACGTATCGGTCTTGAATATGATGCAGAGGCAAAAGAAGTCATTGCACCGACTTTCCGTCATGATTTATTCCGTCTTGCGGATCTGGCAGAGGAAGTGGCAAGATTCTATGGATATGACAATATTCCGACAACCCTGCCGAAGGGAGAAGCGACAACCGGAAAACTTTCCTATAAACTTCGCATTGAGGAAGTGGCAAGGGATATTGCAGAATTCTGTGGTTTCAGTCAGGGTATGACTTACTCTTTTGAGAGCCCGAAGGTATTTGATAAATTATTGCTGCCAAAAGACAGCGAGCTTCGCAAAGCGATAGAGATTTCCAATCCGCTGGGAGAAGACTACAGCATTATGCGTACCATTTCCCTGAATGGAATGCTGACATCACTGGCAACAAACTATAATAGAAGAAATAAGAATGTACGTCTTTATGAGCTTGGCAATATTTATATCCCAAAACAGCTTCCGCTTACCGAATTGCCGGAAGAGAGAATGCAGTTTACGCTTGGTATGTACGGAGAAGGCGACTTTTTCGATATGAAAGGGGTTGTAGAAGAATTCTTTGATAAGATCGGCATGGATAAGAAAGAAACCTATGATCCGAATGCAGGCAAGACCTTCCTTCACCCAGGAAGACAGGCAAATATCGTTTATGATGGAGAAGTGCTGGGATATTTGGGTGAGGTACATCCGGAAGTGGCTGATGTTTATGGTATTGGCGGCAGAGCATATATAGCTGTAATTGATATGCCAAAGGTAGAAGCGCTTGCGACATTTGACCGTAAATACGAAGGAATTGCAAAATACCCTGCGGTGACAAGAGATATCAGTATGGTAATGAAGAAAGAGATTCTTGTTGGTCAGATTGAAGAAGTGATTGAGAAAAAGGGCGGCGCATATCTGGAAGGTTATGCATTGTTTGATATATATGAAGGAGAACAGATTAAAGCAGGATATAAATCCGTTGCTTATTCTATCACATTCCGTGCAAAAGATAAGACATTGGAAGAAGCAGATGTCAGCGTTGCAATGAGTCGTATTCTGACAGCATTGGAAGAGCTTGGAATTGAATTAAGACATTAGATTTAGATATAGAAGAAATCGAGTAGGCGTAGGCGTTCGTCTACTCGATTAATATAATGAGGAGGAATTTTTCGGATGAAAAAAGAGGAATTCTATTTTGATTTACCGGAGGAATTGATTGCACAGGATCCCTTGGAGGAGCGTTCCAGTTCCAGATTGCTTGTGTTGGATAGAGAAACCGGAGAAACAGAGCATCATGTGTTCAAAGATATCGTATCTTACTTAAACCCTGGAGATTGTCTCGTGATCAATGATACGAAAGTGATTCCGGCAAGACTGATTGGCTCCAAGGTAGGAACGGACGCGAAGATAGAGGTGCTGCTATTAAAGAGAAAACAAAATGATGTGTGGGAAACGTTGGTAAAACCCGGGAAGAAAGCAAAACCGGGAACGAAAATCAGTTTTGGAAATGGATTGCTGGTGGGCGAGGTTTTGGATGTGGTAGAAGAAGGAAATCGCCTGATACAGTTTTCGTATGCGGGAATCTTTGAAGAGATTCTCGATCAATTAGGTCAGATGCCGCTTCCGCCGTATATTACGCATCAGCTGGAAGACAAAAACCGTTATCAAACGGTATATGCAAAACATTCCGGCTCGGCAGCAGCGCCGACGGCAGGGCTTCATTTTACACCGGAGCTGTTAAGAGAGATCGAAGAAAAAGGTGTACAGATTGCCAGAGTAACTCTGCATGTGGGATTGGGAACGTTTCGTCCGGTAAAGGTAGAAAATATTCTGGAACATCATATGCATTCGGAATTTTATCAGATTGATGAGGAAGCGGCAGAAAAAATCAATGCTGCAAAAGATAGCGGAAATCGCGTCATATGTGTCGGAACGACGAGCTGTCGAACGGTAGAATCGGCAGCGGACGCAGATGGAAGAATGCGTGCAACGAGTGGATGGACAGAAATTTTTATTTATCCAGGTTATAAGTTCAAGGTGCTGGATTGTCTGATCACGAATTTTCATCTGCCGGAATCGACATTGATCATGCTGGTATCGGCGTTGGCGGGAAGAGAACATGTGCTTGCGGCATATGAAGAAGCTGTGAAAGAGAGATATCGTTTCTTTTCTTTTGGGGATGCGATGTTTATACAGTAACAAAAAAAGTATCAGGAAGGAAGTGTGGATATGAAAAAGACAGCATCGAATGTAACAGAGTTGATTGGAAATACCCCATTATTGGAATTAACTCATATGAAGGAACAGAATGGCTGGAAAGCCAATGTATTTGCAAAATTGGAATATCTGAATCCTGCAGGGAGTATCAAGGACAGAGCAGCGGCATTCATGATTCAGGACGCCGAAGAGAAAGGCCTTTTGAAAGCAGGCGGAACTATTATTGAACCTACTTCTGGCAATACCGGAATTGGTCTTGCATGTATTGCTGCGGCAAAGGGATATCACGTGATCCTTACAATGCCGGAGACGATGAGCATAGAGCGGCAGAATATTTTGAAAGCATATGGGGCCAAGATTATTTTGACAGAAGGTGCGCTGGGTATGTCAGGGGCGATTGCGAAAGCAAAAGCGCTGGCAAAGGAAATGCCGGGAGCGTTGCTTGCAGGGCAATTTGAAAATCCGGCGAATGCCAGAGCGCATTATGTAACGACCGGACCAGAGATTTATGAAGACACCGATGGCGCGATAGATTGTCTGGTGGCTGGGGTAGGAACTGGCGGAACCATTACCGGAACCGGAAGATTTTTAAAAGAACAAAATCCGATGATTCAGATTATCGCAGTGGAACCAGAGACTTCGGCGGTATTGTCTGGAAAAGAGGCGGGAGCACATCCGCTTCAGGGAATCGGCGCTGGTTTTGTTCCGGAGCTTTTGGACGTTACAATATATGATGAGATTATGACAATGTCAGGGGAAAAAGCATTTGCCGCGGCGAAAGAGCTGGCGCGTACGGAGGGAGTCTTGGTAGGGATTTCTTCAGGGGCAGCGCTTGCAGCGGCAGGAGAGGCAGCAAAGCGTCCGGAAATGGAAGGGAAAATGATCGTTGTAATTTTACCGGATTCCGGAGATCGTTATTATTCAACACCGTTATTTCAGGAAGGATAGATAGGTTATGAAGAAAGCAGAAAGCATTATGATGGCGGCAGAGGCATTTGCGGAAAATTACGGAAAAGAGCCCTTGTTTCAGCCAAGACATGGGAAAGAAATGCCGAAAAGAGCGGCAGTGATTCAGTTTATCCGTGATCTTAGACAGATTATGTTCCCGGGATATTTTGGGGAAGACAGCATGAGGAAAATTGATTCGGAGCATTTTGCGACATATCGGATCAATCATCTGTATGATGTGCTTAAAAGAGAAGTAGAGACTGCTATCTGGTATATGGAAGAAGGAAAGACAAAAGAAGAGGTGGAGATAGAGGCAGAACGTATCTGCAGCGAATTTTTTGTAGAACTTCCGGACGTACAGCGTATTTTACTGACAGATGTGCAGGCGGGTTATGATGGCGATCCGGCAGCGAAAAGCAAAGAAGAAATTATCTTTTGTTATCCGGGGCTTCTGGCAATTTATGTATATCGGGTAGCACATATTTTATATGAGAAAAAAGTTCCGCTGATTCCAAGAATCATGACGGAGTACGTACATGGGCGTACCGGAATCGATATTAATCCGGGAGCAGAGATTGGGGAGTATTTCTTTATTGATCATGGCACGGGAATCGTGATCGGTGAGACGACGAAGATTGGAAAATATGTGAAGCTGTATCAGGGAGTGACGCTTGGAGCGCTTTCTACAAGAGACGGACAGCAGCTGTCCGGTGTGAAACGTCATCCGACCATCGAGGATCACGTGACGATTTATTCCAATTCTTCTGTGCTTGGCGGTGAGACTGTGATTGGCGAGAATACAATCATAGGCGGTAATACTTTTATTACGAGATCGATACCGGCAAATACAAAGGTAAGTGCAAAGAGTCCGGAGCTGGTAATTAAGAGTCCGAAAAAACATGCATGGGATTGGGAAGATTAGAATATATGGCTTAAAAGACTGCAAAAGGTGAAGCGGTTGAACCCTCAGAAAGATAAAATATCAGAATTGCGAAAAAATTAGTAACAGTTCAGCCATAACAGCTCGGATTAGCTGCTTTGCAGCCTATTTCGCCACATACGTGGCTAAATCCTCGCTTATGGCAGAGCGCCATATACAAAGTACACAAAAAATCTTCGTTTTCAAACAAGTTTGAATTTAGATTTTTGTGACTTTGTGCATGGCTGAACTGTTACAAAAATTATGAAAACAGCACAAAAAAAGCATAGAATTAATGTGCGATACATGATAAAATAGACAAATAGAGATAAGAATACAGAAACGACTGCAAAAGGAGGGTACAACATGCATTCGAAGAAATCAACAGTCCCGTTCCAGGGTACAAAAGAGCAAGAAGATACTTTGCGAAAAGTAATAGAAGAATTAAGGCAAGAAAAAGGGGCGCTGATGCCAATATTGCAGAAGGCTCAGGATATCTATGGATATCTGCCCCAAGAAGTACTGAAGATGATTTCAGATGAGATGAAGATTCCGATGGAGAAGATATATGGAGTTGCAACCTTTTATTCTCAGTTTACGTTAAGTCCAAAGGGGAAATACAGAATTTCTGTCTGTCTCGGTACGGCTTGTTATGTAAAAGGTTCAGGAGACATTTATAATAAATTGATGGAAAAACTGGGGATTGTCGGCGGTGAGTGCACGCCGGACGGGAAATTTTCCCTGGACGCCTGTCGTTGTGTCGGAGCATGTGGACTTGCGCCGGTTATGATGATCAATGACGAGGTATACGGACGGCTTACGGTAGATGATATAGACGACATTCTGGCGAAATACGAATAGGAGGTTTTGTGATGAAATCTTTAGAAGAATTAAAAATAATCAGAGAAAAAACACAAGGAGAAGTGGCGTTTCGGTCACATGGTGAAACCTCTTTGAAAGAGTATGGAGCATATCGGGCACATGTGCTGGTATGCGGAGGCACTGGATGTACTTCATCGGGAAGCCGCAGAATTATTAAGGCGTTAAAGGAAGAACTTCAGAAAAACCATCTGGAAGATGAAATCAATGTGATCATGACAGGCTGTTTTGGTCTTTGCGCGCTTGGACCGATTATGATCGTCTATCCGGAAGGTGCATTTTATTCTATGGTGAAAGAAGAAGATATTCCCGAAATCGTATCGGAACATTTATTGAATGGACGCGTAGTCACAAGACTTCTTTATGATGAGACGGTGAAAGCGGATAAAATACTGCCGCTTCAGGAAACTTCTTTTTATAAAAAACAAGAACGAATTGCGCTTCGCAACTGCGGCGTTATCAACCCGGAGAATATAGAAGAATATATTGGAACAAGGGGCTATGAAGCTTTAGGAAAAGTATTAACCCAGATGTCTCAGGACGAAGTCATTCAAGTGATGTTGGACAGCGGACTTCGTGGAAGAGGCGGTGCAGGATTCCCGACCGGAAGAAAGTGGATGTTCGCCAAAGCAAATGAAGCAGATCAGAAATATGTATGTTGTAATGCAGATGAAGGTGATCCGGGAGCATTCATGGACCGTTCTATCCTGGAGGGCGACCCTCATGTGGTTCTGGAGGCGATGGCGATAGCAGGATATGCAATCGGAGCAAATCAGGGATATATTTATGTGCGTGCAGAATATCCGATCGCGGTAGAAAGATTGAATATTGCAATCACACAGGCAAGAGAATACGGTTTGCTTGGAAAAGATATTTTCGGAACCGGATTTGATTTTGATATTGAGTTAAGACTGGGTGCAGGAGCTTTCGTATGCGGCGAGGAGACGGCGCTTATGACTTCCATTGAAGGAAACCGAGGAGAGCCAAGACCACGTCCTCCATTCCCTGCGGTGAAAGGATTATTTGAAAAACCAACGATTCTGAACAATGTAGAGACATGGGCGAATATCCCGCAGATTATCTTAAATGGAGCAGATTGGTTTGCTGCCATGGGAACGGAAAAATCAAAAGGAACGAAAGTATTTGCACTTGGCGGAAAGATACATAATACAGGGCTTGTGGAGATTCCGATGGGAACTACACTGCGTGAAATCGTGGAGGAGATTGGCGGAGGAATCCCAAATGGCAAGAAGTTTAAAGCGGCACAGACCGGAGGACCGTCCGGCGGCTGTATTCCGGCAGAACACTTGGATGTTCCGATTGATTATGATAATTTGATTGCCATTGGCTCTATGATGGGGTCCGGCGGATTGATTGTCATGGATGAGGATAGCTGTATGGTGGACATTGCAAAATTCTTTTTACAGTTTACGGTAGATGAATCTTGCGGAAAATGTACTCCGTGCCGTGTCGGAACGAAACGTATGCTGGAGATTTTGGATAAGATCACAGCCGGAAAAGCAACCATGGAAGATTTGGATAAGTTAGAAGAGCTCTGTGAACATTTGAAAGAAAATTCTTTATGTGCATTAGGTCAGACCGCACCGAATCCGATTATTTCTACGCTGCGGTATTTTAAAGATGAGTATATTGCCCATATTGTGGATAAAAAATGTCCGGCAGGGGTATGTAAAGATTTGTTACAATACAAGATCGATGCGGATAAGTGTAAAGGATGTACATTATGTGCAAGAACCTGTCCGAATGATGCGATTATCGGAAATGTGCGTGAAGTACATATGATCAATCCGGAGAAATGTGTCAAATGTGGAGCTTGTATGGAAAAATGCCGTTTTGGTGCAATTTACAAGGAATAATGGAGGAAGGACATTATGGAAAATATTACAATGAAAATAAACGGGATGAATATATCCGTGCCAAAGGGCTCTACCATTTTGGAGGCGGCGCACGTTGCCGGTATCAAGATTCCTACCCTCTGTTTTTTGAAAGAAATCAATGAAATCGGCGCATGTCGTATCTGTGTGGTAGAAGTAAAAGGAGCAAGAACACTGGTGGCTTCCTGTGTGTACCCTGTGAATGAAGGGATGGAAGTATGGACTAATACACCGAAGGTATTGGCATCAAGAAGGCGTACTTTACAGCTTTTGCTTTCCAATCATAAAAGAGAGTGTCTCTCCTGCGTAAGAAGCGGAAACTGTGAGCTGCAGCAGTTGTCAAAAGAGCTTGGAGTAGCGGATGAAAGCTATTTTGACGGCGAGATGACACCGTCCGAAATTGATGATTCCGCAGTACATATGGTACGTGATAATAGCAAATGTATTTTGTGCAGGCGTTGTGTGGGAGCTTGTGAGCATGTACAAGGTATTGGAGTAATTGGGGCGAATGAACGTGGATTTGCCACGAATATCGGTTCCGCTTACGAAATGGGACTTGGTGAAACGAGTTGTGTGTCTTGTGGTCAATGTATCGCAGTTTGTCCGACTGGCGCGTTATATGAAAAGTCATATATAGATGAAGTTTTAGAGGCGATCGCCGATCCCCAAAAGCATGTGGTTGTCCAGACCGCACCGGCAGTAAGAGCGGCGCTCGGTGAAGAATTCGGTTATCCGATTGGAACGGATGTAGAAGGAAAAATGGCAGCGGCACTTAGAAGAATCGGATTTGACAAAGTGTTTGATACGAATTTCAGCGCAGACCTTACGATTATGGAAGAGGCACATGAGTTCCTTGACCGTGTACAAAATGGCGGTGTATTGCCATTGATTACATCATGTTCTCCGGGCTGGATCAAGTATTGCGAGCATTATTTTCCGGAAATGATTGAAAACCTTTCCAGCTGCAAATCTCCGCAGCAGATGTTTGGCGCAGTGACGAAGACGTATTATGCCGAAAAAATGGAGTTGGATCCAAAAGACATCGTATGCGTCAGCGTGATGCCTTGTACGGCGAAAAAATTTGAAATCGGAAGAGAAGACCAGTCTGCAGCCGGTGTGCCGGATGTGGATATTGCACTTACAACAAGAGAGCTTGCACAGCTGATCAAACGTTGCGGACTTGATTTTGTGAATTTGCCGCAGGAAGGATTTGATCATCCGCTTGGCGAATCTACGGGAGCAGCCGTGATTTTCGGTGCGACCGGAGGCGTTATGGAAGCAGCGCTTCGTACTGCGGTAGAAACACTTACGGGTGAGGAACTTAAGGATTTAGAGTTTAAAGAAGTGCGTGGGATTAAGGGAATCAAAGAAGCTACTTATCCGGTAGCCGGAATGGATGTGAAAGTAGCGGTGGCATCGGGACTTGGCAACGCAAGGGAATTGTTGGAAAAAGTGAAATCCGGTGAAGCAGAGTATCATTTTATCGAAATTATGGCATGTCCTGGCGGATGTGTAAATGGCGGAGGGCAGCCACAGGTATCCTCCAAGGTTCGTAATTTTGTGGATATCAGGGAACTTCGGGCGAAAGCGCTCTATGATAATGACGAGAATAAAGTGATTCGTAAATCGCATGAAAATGCTTCGGTAAAGAAACTGTATGAGGAGTATTTAGGAGAACCGGGAAGCGAAAAGGCACATCATATTTTACATACGACTTATGTGGCAAGAAAAATTAACGAATGATAAAAGATAGTTAAAAAGGAGGAAAATCATAACAGTTCGCCATATTTATGGCTGAACTGTTATGAAAATCTATGTAAAAGCAAAAAGCTGAATTGTTAGGCGAATCCGGAAGATGTACAGAGGCGTTGTCGTGTACGTCCTCCGGCTTCATTTTTATTTTCAACAAGAAAGATTTGTTTTTCTTATGTTGATAAATTTAGTATAAGAAATAAATGTGATAGAAATATGACCATGAACGAAAAAAAATCTTAAAATTATTAAGAAAATCGAAAACTCAAAATTGGAGGGAGACAGGGAATGAAGGTAATTGATTTTAAGGATGCCAGATGCAGACATTGCTATAAATGCGTACGTTATTGTGATGTAAAGGCAATTCTTGTAAAAAATGAACAGGCACATATCATACCGGAGAACTGTATTCATTGCGGTCATTGCCTGGAAGTATGTCCGCAGAATGCGAAAACATTTGCAAGTGATATGCTAAGGGTGAAAGGGTATCTAAGAGATGGCCTTCGGACGGTGATCTCGATCGCACCGTCATATCTTGGCGTGTTTCCTTATGAAAGGCCAGGACAGGTAGTGGACGCATTGCTAAAACTTGGATTTTCAGAGGTAAGGGAGACGGCGGAAGGCGCTGCGCTGGTGACCGAAGAATACCGAAAACTTCTGAAAGCAGGTGAGATGGAAAACATCATTACAACCTGTTGTCCGAGTGTCAACGATTTGATCGAAAAGTATTATCCGTCTCTGGCACCTATGATGGCACCGGTGGTATCTCCGATGATCGCACATGGACGTATGATCAAAAGCATGTATGGCGAGGATGTAAAGGTAGTATTTTTAGGGCCGTGTATTGCCAAGAAGCAAGAAGCGATCGGAGATGAAAGAGTAGAGGGAGCCATTAACGCGATTCTGACGTTTGAAGAAGTGCTGCAATGGTTATCGGCAGAGAAAATTGACATTTGCCGTTGCGAAGAAAAACCGATGAGCAATCCAAGTCCGGCAGTCAACCAGCTTTATCCGATAAGCGGCGGGGTGACGAAGGCAGTACTTGCGGGAGAACTTTGCGAGACTTACCATAAAGTAGCGGTGGATGGACTAAAACATTGTATGCAGCTTTTTGAGAGTATGGAAAAGGGTGAGTTGAAGGGCTGCTTTATTGAGGCGAATGTATGTGAAGGCGGCTGCGTGAAAGGGCCTGCCTCCGGGCGATGGAGTCATTCACAGGCGCTGGCGAAAGTAAAAATGGAACGAGAAGTGAAACATACAGAAGCAGCAGAAAAATCAACGGTCGATGTTGCGATGGACAAACTCTTTTATGAGCGGCGTCCTAAGATGGAAGAACCTAGTGAGGAAGATATCAAACAGATTTTAAAAGCGACTGGGAAATACACCCAAACCGATGAGCTGAATTGCGGTGCCTGCGGCTATCCAACGTGTAGAGAGAAAGCCAGAGCTGTTTATCAAAAAAAAGCAGAGCTTGGTATGTGTCTTCCATATGCGATTGCACGTGCGGAAACAATGGCAAACGTAGTCATGGATGAAACACCGAATCTTATATTTATCGTAGACAGACAATTGCGTATCCAGGAATGTAATAAAAGGGCACAGACGGCACTGGAAATTTCCAGAGAAGAGGCATTGGAGCGATATTTGTTTGAATTTATGGATGTGACGGATATTGAAGAGATATTTGATGCGAAAAAGTCAATTACGAATAAAAAAGTATCCATTGAAACGCTTCGTATGACAGCGCTTGAAATTCTTGTATATATAGAAGAGCAAGATGCAGTACTTGTGATCTATCAGGATATTACGAAAGAAGAAGAGGCTAAACTGAAACGTTATCAGCTTAAGATGGAGACAGTTGAAATGGCGCAGGCAGTTATTGATAAACAGATGATGGTTGCACAGGAAATCGCAGGCCTGCTGGGAGAGACAACTGCGGAGACAAAGGTAACGCTTTCCAAATTAAGAGATTCCATTCTCTTTGATGGAGAGGGGGAATAAGATGAGCGTAAGTGTAGATATTTTCTGGAAGAGCCTCAATAAGCACAGAGAAGAACTGTGTGGAGATAAAGTGGAAGTTGTGAAAACAAAGGATTCTGATATTGTTATTCTGGCAGATGGGATGGGCAGCGGTGTGAAAGCGAATATTTTGGCAACGTTGACGTCTAAGATTCTTGGAACTATGCTTTTAAATGGGGCGACGATTGAGTCTTGTGTAGAGACGATTGCCAAAACACTTCCCGTATGCAAGGTGCGTAAAGTGGCATATGCGACATTTAGTATCCTGCAGATTTTCAATAATGGAGAAGCGTATCTGGTGGAATTCGATAATCCGGGATGTGTCTTTGTACGTGACGGAAAAATTATCCATTATCCTTATGAGGAGCGTACGATAGAGGGAAAAACGATTCACGAATATCGTTTTCAGGTAAGACTTAATGATTGTTTTGTTCTGATGAGTGATGGTGTGATCTATGCCGGGGCAGGCGAACTTCTGAATTTTGGATGGACTTGGAAAGATATGGCGGAGTATACATTGAAGTGTACAAAAAGAACCATGTCTGCATCACGGCTTGCCGCGATGCTAAGCGATGCGTGTAATGATTTGTATGAGGAAAGACCGGGAGATGATACAACGATTGCCGTGGCAAAAGTGATTGCAAGAAAGGCAGTAAATATTTTCACCGGACCGCCGAAGAACAAAGAAGATGATGAGCGTATCATACACGAATTTATGGCACAGGAAGGGAAAAAGGTGATTGCGGGCGGAACGAGCGCCAATATTGCGGCTCGTATATTAAAAAAAGACATTGTTACATCTGTGAATTACGTAGACATGTCGGTGCCGCCGACGGCTTCCATAGAAGGTATTGACCTTGTAACCGAGGGAGCATTGACACTTGGAAAAAGCATAAGCCTTTTGCAGCAATACGAAAGCGGTGATTTTGATGTGGAATTCTTTGAAGAGCTGGATAAAGATAACGGCGCATCAAAACTGACGAAATTAATTATAGAAGATTGTACAGAATTACATCTTTTTGTTGGGACCGCAACCAATGAAGCATATCAGGATAAGGCATTGTCCTTTGAACTTGTGATGAGAAAAAATCTGGTAAAGCAGATAGAAGAAGTGGTAGGGAAACTTGGGAAGAAAGTAAGCGTGAGATATTATTAAAAAATAATGAGATTATGATATAGGAAAGTTCGTACTTTCCTATATCATAAAACGCTCCGCGGAATACGCACTGGCATTAGCCCATCCAGAGTTTCGTAAAATTCCGGATAGCTTACATCTACGCATTCTTCTCCTTCGATGGTGGTTGTGCCGTCTGCAGTCAGTCCTGCGATAGCGAATGCCATAGCGATGCGGTGATCCAGATAGCTGTTGATATGTGCGCCGTGCAGCGAAGAACCTCCTTGGATAATCATACCGTCGTTGGTTGGAACAATGTTACCTCCCATTTTTGTAAGATTTTCGGTAATCGTATGAATGCGGTCAGTCTCTTTGACCTTGAGTTCTGCGGCATCGCGTATGATAGTTTCGCCTTCGGCATGGGCTGCCATGATGGCAATGATCGGAATCTCATCGATTAAGGTTGGGATGATGGAGCCCTGGATGGTAACGCCGTGCAGTTTGCTTGTGCGTACCAAAATATCTGCGGTTGGTTCACCGTCTTCTTTTTTGTTCAGATATGTGATATCCGCACCCATATCCTCGCACACTTTTAAGATTCCAGCCCGCGTCGGGTTGATTCCTACATTTTGGATCAGGATCTTGGAATTTGGAATCAAAAGTCCTGCTGCAATAAAATATGCGGCAGAAGAAATATCTCCTGGGACGAGAATATCTTTTGCGTACAATTCGCTGCAAGGTTTGATGCAGGCGGTCGCTTTACCGGTGGTCTCATGAATGGAAGAAGTGATATCCGCTCCAAAAGAGGAGAGCATCAATTCCGTATGATTCCTGCTTAAAGTTGGTTCTGTGACTGATGTTTCGCTATCGGCGTAAAGTCCTGCCAGCAGACAGGCAGACTTTACCTGTGCAGAGGCTACCGGTGATTCATAATGTGCACCGTGCAAAGAAGCCGGAGTAATTTTAAGGGGCGCGCAGTTATTGTCAAGTACACTTTTGATATCTGCGCCCATCTTAGAAAGCGGTTTCATAATTCGTTCCATCGGACGTGAATTCAAGGATTCATCACCCGATAGCGTGGTTGCAAACGGTTGACCCGAAAGTATTCCGGCAATTAGTCTTGTTGTGGTACCGCTGTTGCCGGTATATAAAGTATCTTTCGGAGCGGTAAGACCACGAAGGCCTTTTCCGTGGACATGTACAGTCTCGCCGTCATTTTCAATTTCAATTCCCATTTTCCTGAAACAGTCAATGGTAGCAAGGCAGTCAGCGCCTTGGAGAAAATTTGTAATGGTAGTAGTTCCTCTTGCAAGAGCGCCGAACATTACAGCGCGGTGGGAGATGGATTTATCTCCCGGAACGGTAATCGTTCCCTGCAAATGAGAAGTTTTTTCAAATTTCATTTTAAGTCGTTCCTTCCATGATGTAAATTTTGATATTAGCGTTCATATACAACATAACGGTATTTTTGAAGAAGTTCGCTTGCCCTTTTGGAAGCATCGCTTTCATAGAACTCAATGCGAAGAACTCCTTCCTCAAATTCACGGTTATGAATAATGCCGATATTTTTGATACTGATATTATTGGAAGCAAGAATCGTGGCAATGGTGGCGATTCCGCCTGCTTCGTCAATGATATCACAATAAATGGCAAATGCTTTTTTGATTGGTCCGCCGGAACCTTCCGGCATGGAATTGCGGTAGTCTCTGGAAGAAGAAAACATATGGTATAGTTTCTCTTCATCAGAGTTGCGGATCAGGGTATCTGCATTTTGCAAAAGTTCCATATAGCGGGCTAAAATTTCCAATAGATTGTCTTTGTTCCAGAGGCAGATCTGCTGCCACATCACCGGAGAAGAGGAGGCGATTCTGGTAATATCCTTAAATCCGCCTGCGGCAAGAAGGCGCATAAGTCCGTCGTCACTGTCATTTTTCTTTACAAAGTTGACCAGACTCGAAGCGATGATATGCGGAAGATGGCTGATCGCTCCGGTAATAAAATCATGCTGCTCGTAATCTAAAATAATCGGCAGGGCTTTTAGGGAAGCGACAAACTGTTCGTAAGCTTCTGTCTTCTCTTTCGACACTTTTGCTGAAGGAGTAAGAATAAAATAAGCATTTTCAATTAAAAGAGCTTTGGAGTTGACAAAGCCGCTTTTTTCGGAACCTGCCATTGGATGGCCACCGATAAAATGTTCTTCCAGCCCAAGTGCGATTATTTCTTTGTGGATAGCCGTCTTTACACTTCCTACATCCGTTAAAATCGTTTGTTCATCCAGAAAAGGGACGAGTTGTCTTAAATAAACGTTATTGTAGGAAACTGGTGCACACAAAAAGATGTAGCGGCAGTTCTTAAAATTTTCATCGATAGAAGAGCAGGAGATGTCAATCGTTCCTTCCTGCACAGCCAAAGCAAGTGTTTCTTTGCTTTTGTCAAAAGCAATTATCTGATAGTCCGGGTAGTACTGGCGAATCGCTTTTGCGATAGAGCCTCCGATCAATCCAAGACCAATAAATCCGATTTTTGTCATAGCGATAGTCCTTTCTGCGTTCTTTCATCGGTAAAATATGTTCTTATTTTATCGGATTTAAAAAAAAGTGTCAACGATTTAATGCTTTAAAGTGAAAAAATATTGTGGTAGCAGTTTAGGCATAATGGAATTTAGATTTTTGTGACTTTGTGCATGGCTGAACTGTTACTGCGAAATTGTGAAAAATGCATAAAAGACTTGTAAAATGGATGGATTTTTAGTACAATGTACCCATGAGAATACAACGTAGCAAGGAGGCAGCGTAATTTATGAAAGTTTACAGAACAGATGAGATTAGAAATGTAGTATTATTGGGACATGGCGGAAGTGGAAAGACTAGCCTGGTAGAAGCGATGTTATATGTATCAGGGGCAACAAACCGCATGGGAAAGATTACAGATCATAACACAGTGAGTGATTTTGATAAAGAAGAACAAAAACGTGAATTTTCCATCAGCACAAGTTTGATTCCGATCGAATGGGAAAAAGCAAAGATCAATATTTTAGATACACCAGGATATTTTGATTTTGTAGGCGAAGTAGAAGAAGCAGTAAGTGCGGCAGATGCAGCGATTATCGTTGTATCGGGAAAATCAGGCGTGGAAGTCGGAACGGAAAAGGCATGGGCTTTGTGTGAAAAATATAATCTGCCTCGTATCTTCTATGTTACAGATATGGATTTGGATGATGCAAGTTTCCGGCAGGTAGTGGAAGATTTGACAGAAAAATACGGAAAAGCGATTGCGCCAAGAGATATTCCGATACGTGAAAATGAAAAGTTTGTGGGATATGTAAATATTATCAAATATGCAGCAAGAAGATTTACAGGCGTTGCAGCAAGAGAAGAATGCGACATGCCGGATTATATTGTTCCATATGCAGAGAAATATCGTGAGAAATTGTTGGAAGCGGTAGCAGAGACTAGCGATGATTTCATGGAACGTTATTTTGAAGGGGACGAATTCTCTATCGAAGAGATCAGAGCAGCGCTTCGTACAAGTGTTATGGATGGAAGTATTGTTCCGGTAGGTATGGGTTCTAATATGGAAGCACATGGCGTAGCGAATTTGATGTCTGATATTGTACGATTCTTCCCAAGTCCGGATAAGAGAGAATGTGCAGGTATCAAACGTACTACAAATGAAATCTTCGAGGCAAATTATGATTTTGCGAAGGCAAAGAGTGCATATGTATTTAAGACGATGGTAGACCCGTTTATCGGAAAATATTCATTTGTCAAGGTATGTTCCGGAGTATTAAAGGGTGATGATGTTTTATATAATGCGACTTCTGAGGAAGAAGAAAAGCTTGGCAAGCTTTATGTGATGAGTGGAAACAAGCCGGTAGAGGTTCCGGAACTTCATGCAGGAGACATTGGGGCGATTGCAAAACTTGCGTCAACAAAAACCGGTGATACTTTATCAGCAAAAAATACACAGGTAATGTATGGAAAGACGGAATACTCAACACCTTATACTTATATGAGATATGTGGTAAAGACAAAAGGCGATGAAGACAAAGTGTCTCAGGCACTTGCAAGGATGATGGCAGAAGACGTTACATTGAAAGCAGTCAATGACAGCGAGAATCGCCAGACATTATTGTACGGCATGGGTGACCAGCATCTGGAAATTGCAGTAAGCAAGCTTGCGGCAAGATATAAAGTAGATGTAGGATTAGAAGTTCCGAAAGTAGCTTTCCGCGAGACGATCCGTAAGAAATCAGATGTAGACACGAAATATAAAAAACAGTCTGGCGGTCATGGACAGTATGGTCATGTTAAGATGAGATTTGAAGCGTCCGGAGATTTGGAGACGCCATATGTATTTGAAGAAGAGGTAGTAGGAGGCGCAGTTCCGAAGAACTATTTCCCGGCAGTAGAAAAGGGTCTGCAGGATTCCGTGGTGAAAGGTCCGGTGGCAGGATATCCGGTAGTAGGTGTGAAAGCAGTATTATATGATGGCTCTTATCATCCAGTTGACTCCTCGGAAATGGCATTTAAAACAGCCACTGTTCAGGCGTTTAAAAAAGGCTTTATGGAAGCTTCACCGGTTCTCTTAGAACCAATCGCTTCTGTGAAAGTACTCGTTCCGGATGAGTATACCGGTGATGTTATGGGCGACCTGAATAAACGCCGCGGCCGAGTGCTTGGCATGAATCCGACGGGCAATGGTTATCAGGAAATTCAGGCAGACGTACCGATGACAGGTATGTTTGGATACTGCACAGTTCTTCGTTCGATGACAGGCGGACGCGGAAATTATTCTTATGAATTTGCACGTTATGAACAGGCTCCGGCAGATGTTCAGGAAAAAGAAATTGCAAAACGTGCGGCGGAAGAAGCATAAAATGAATTTGGCTTCTTTGCTAAGACCAAAGTGAACAGTAACGAAATATAGTGGG
Source organism: uncultured Lachnospiraceae bacterium (assembly GCA_910585545.1). Taxonomy (GTDB): domain Bacteria; phylum Bacillota; class Clostridia; order Lachnospirales; family Lachnospiraceae; genus An181. Next base: position 79,104 of record CAJUFN010000008.1, on the reverse strand, counting down.
ATCGGCTGTGAAAACAGCCGGTCCTATTGTAATGTAAATAGAAAAGTGCTATAATTGCCATTGCTATATTTTTAGATACAAAAGCGGGGGAAACGAAAATGAAGATCGTGATTATCGGAGACGGAAAGGTTGGCCATAAAATAGCCAAACAGCTCTCTGAAGAGGATTATGATATTGTATTGATCGATCAGAATGAAGGCAGAATAAAACAGACGATAAATAATCTTGATATTTTGTGTCTGGCCGGTGATGGAATCAATATAGAGATTCAAAATGAAGCGGATGTTCCGCATGCAGATTTGGTAATTGCTTGTGCATCTACAGACGAACAGAATATTTTAAGCTGTTTGATCGCCAGAAGGCTTGGGGCGAGACATACTATTGCCCGTGTAAGGAATCCGATTTTTTATAAACAAATTGGATTTTTAAAAGAAGATTTGCGTCTTAGCCTTGCAGTAAATCCGGAATTTGCAGCGGCAGATGAGATTTCAAGAGTGCTCATTTTTCCGGCAGCGGCAAAGATTGAAAAGTTTGTAAAGGGCAGAATGGAACTTGTGGAGTTTACTTTGAAAGAAGGAAATCCGATCATAGGTTTGCCATTAAAGGAGATTTACCGAAAGCATCAGATCAAAGTACTTGTGTGTGCGGTACAGCGGGAACAGGAAGTCTACATACCATATGGAGAATTTGTTGTACAGGCAGGAGATAAGCTGCATATTGCGGCAACTCACAGCCAGATCGAGCAGTTTTTTAAAGCGCTTGGCAATCGTAAAGTAAGAATCCGAAAGGTACTGATTGCAGGAGGCGGACGTGTGGGATATTATCTTGCGAAGCAATTATGTGCACTGGGAATGCAGGTGAAGATAATTGAAAAGAGACTGGAACGCTGCGAAAGTTTGTGTGAGCAGCTGCCAAAGGCAACGATCATCCATGGAGATGCAGGCGATCAGGAACTTCTGTTGGAAGAAGGGATCAAAGAGGCAGATGCGATGATAGCTCTGACTGGCATGGATGAAGAAAATATTATCATGGCCTTGTTTGCAAAGAAGCTTGGAGTAAAGAAAATTGTTGCCAAGGTAAATGAAGACGCAAGAGCAGAGATGGTGGAAGGACTTGGAATTGACAGTATTGTTTCACCGAAAAGTGTAGCGGCAGATATGATCATGTCCTATGTCCGTGCAAGAAATAATTCTTATTGCAGTACGAATGTCGAAACAATGTATCGTCTCGTAGGAGGACGTGTGGAGGCTTTGGAGTTCATCATTCGTCAGAAGACAGATTATACGAATATTCCTCTGAAGGACCTGCAGATAAAACAGAATAATCTGATCGCGGCAATCGGAAGAAATAGAAAGATTATTATTCCCGGCGGTGAGGATTCACTGCAGCCAGGAGATAGCGTAGTAGTTGTAACTAAAAGTCAGAAGATTAAAGATATAGCAGAGATTATAGAAGGCGGAACGCGCTATGAATTATAGGATGGTTATCTATATACTGGGAAGGATGCTTGGAATTGAAGCTCTGATTCTGCAAATACCGATGATAGTTTCACTCATTTATGGTGAAAATTGTGCGCAGGATTTTATGCTGACAGGCGCGGTACTTTTAGTATTATTCTTGATTTTGGGCAGAAAAGTTCCGGAGAATACAAATATATATGGAAAAGATGGTTTCGTGATCGTAGCCTTTGCATGGATTTTTTGGTCATTTTTTGGTGCAATACCATTTTGTACTACAGGGGCTATTCCGAATTTTATAGACGCATTTTTTGAGACAGTTTCCGGATTTACGACAACCGGATCTACGATTTTGACAGACATAGAAGTGTTGCCAAAGGGACTTTTATTTTGGCGAAGCCTGACACACTGGATTGGCGGTATGGGCGTATTAGTGTTTGTTATGGTGCTGACATCGCTGAATGAAAAGCAGTCTATGCATCTTATGAGAGCAGAGGTGCCGGGACCGGAAGCGGATAAATTGCTTCCGAAGGCAAAGAATAATGCAAGACTTTTATATGCAATGTATCTTGCATTGACTGTGTTGGAAATTCTTTTTCTGTTGGCAGGCGGAATGAATTTGTACGATAGTATCACACATTCCTTCAGTACGGCAGGTACCGGTGGATTTTCTAATCGAAATGCAAGTATTGGATTTTATGACAGTGCATATATTGATGGTGTGATTACCGTATTTATGATACTTTTTGGTGTGAATTTTAATATGTATTTCCTTCTATTGATAAAGGAAGTAAAAAGTGTGTGGAAGAATGAAGAAGTTAGAGCTTATTTCATGATTATAGCAGGGGCGATTGCGGCGATTACGATTAATACATATAGTGTGTATGAATCTATCGGAAAGGCATTCCGTTATTCCGCGTTTCAGGTTGCTTCTATTATCACAACAACCGGATTTGGGACGGCAGATTTTAATATGTGGCCCGAATTCTCAAAGGCGATTCTTATGACGCTTATGATAATTGGAGCATGTGCCGGTTCTACCGGAGGTGGAATGAAAGTCTCAAGATTCTTGATTCTTCTAAAGAGTATCAAAAAGGAAGTGAAGCAGTTGCTGCATCCCAAAGCGGTCAGTGTGACAAGAATTAATGGAAAAAAAGTCGGAGCAGATACGCTTCGGGGGGTTTATATTTATTTCTTTGCGTATATACTGATTTTAGTAGTATCTGTTCTCATCGTATCGCTGAATAATTTCGACTTCTCGACAACATTCAGTTCGGTACTGACAACACTCAATAATGTGGGACCGGGAATCTCACTAGTTGGTCCGACGGAAAATTTTGCGAAATTTTCAGGACTTTCCAAGCTGGTGTTTTGTTTTGATATGCTTGCAGGGCGCCTTGAAATATTCCCGATTCTCATGGTCATGTCTCCATCATTATGGAGAAGGAGGTTTTAATTAAATTATGAAACAATCTGGAAAAAAGGCAGCAGGGTTATTGATTTTGCTTGTAGTAGCAGTTTTGTATTATTATATTGCAATCCCTGCAATTAACATTCATTCATCAGAATTTTGGATATTTATTTTTGCATTTGTGGTGATACTTGCAGTTTGGTATGCCTGGAAGAAAAAGATTGGAAGGGCAGAGCTTCGTCAATCAAAGATAATGAAGATGTTTGGTATTGCATTACTCGTACTTGTAGTTGTGTATGCGGTGGGTACGTTATTATCTTCGCCGATTATAAATGCGAAAAAGTATCAGAAACTTTTGAAGGTGGAGGAAGGGGAATTTGCGAAAGATATTGAGGAATTATCTTTTGATCAGATTCCGATTCTAGATAAGGATTCGGCAGAGATTTTGGGAAATCGTAAGATGGGAAGTATGGTGGATATGGTTTCTCAGTATGAAGTAGACGAATTGTACAGTCAGATCAACTATCAAGGAAAACCGGTGCGTGTCACACCTTTAAGATACGCCAGTCCGATTAAGTGGATGACAAATCAGAAAACGGGTATTCCGGCATACATTAAAATTGATATGGCAACACAGACGACAGAGCTTGTAAAATTGGAAAAAGGAATGAAATATTCTACGAGCGAGTATTTTAATCGAAATATTTACCGTCATCTTAGATTTAAATATCCGACTTATATTTTCAATGAATTAAGTTTTGAGATTGATGAGAATGGAATCCCTTACTGGGTATGCCCGGTAAAGAAATTCAATATCGGACTTTTCGGAGGAGCAACGATTGGAAGAGTGGTTCTTTGTAATGCAATTACAGGAGAAACCAAAGATTATACAATTGAAGAGGTACCACAGTGGATTGACCGTGCTTATTCGGCAGATTTGTTGGTACAGCTATATGATTATTATGGTACTTTGAAACATGGGTTCTTCAATAGTGTACTCGGTCAGAAGGATTGTCTCAAGACGACAGAAGGATATAATTATCTTGCGATTGATGATGATGTCTGGGTATATACAGGAGTCACTTCTATTACTGCAGACCAGTCTAATGTTGGATTCGTATTAATAAATCAGAGAACAATGGAGACAAAGTTCTATCCAATCGAAGGAGCGACGGAGACATCCGCAATGTCTTCTGCGGAAGGGCAGGTACAGAACTTAAAATATAAGGCAACCTTCCCGCTGCTTTTAAATATCGGAGGAGAACCGACGTATTTTATCGCATTGAAAGACGGTGCGGGACTTGTGAAAAAGTATGCAATGGTAAATGTACAGAAATATCAGGTGGTTGCTGTAGGAGACACTGTGAATGAATGTGAAAAAGAATACCAAAAGCAATTGCTGTCAAAAGGAATCACGACAGAGGCTCCGGATGAACGTGAAGAAAAGACGATAGAAGGTACAATTACGAAGATTGCACAGGCGGTGGTAGATGGAAATTCTCATTACTATCTGATGTTAAGCGGTTCGGAGGATATTTATGATGTGTCTGTTGCGGAACATCTAAATATTATCAAGTATGAAGTTGGGCAGAATATTAAGCTACGGTATAAAGAGGCGCAAGAGGCACAGCAGGTAACGGAGATAGAGGAATAGTAATAAGAATGGGGCGTTGAACTAAGAAATGATTCAACATCCCATTTTTTATGATATAGGAAAGTTTGTACTTTCCTATATCTAAAACCCTCCGCGGGATGCGCACTGCGACGTACAATGAAGTTGTCGTATGCGACCGCCGCAGGCGCCAAAACGTGCGAAGCACATTTTGAGTTCTAAAGAAGAGTTACGCCCAGGCGCCGGGTGAGAGAAACCAAGAAAGCAAGAATTCGCCCAGGCGCTGGGCGAGAGAAGCCAGAACAGCAAGAATTCGCCCAGGCGCTGGGCGAGAGAAACCAAGAAAGCAAGAATTACGCCCAGGCGCCGGGCAAGAGAAGCCAGAACAGCAAGAATTTGCCCAGGCGCCGGGCGAGAGAAAGCAATAAAGCAAGAATCTGCCCAGGCGCCGGGCGAGAGAAGTCAAGAAAGCAAGAATTCGCCCAGGCGCTGGGCGAGAGAAACCAAGAAAGCAAGAATCCGCCCAGGCGCTGGGCAAGAGAAGCCAATAAAGCAAGAATCTGCCCAGGCGCCGGGCAAGAGAAGCCAGAACAGCAAGAATTCGCCCAGGCGCTGGGCGAGGGAAGCCAATAAAGCAAGAGTTACGGCCAGGCGCTGGGCAAAAGATGTAGGATGCGCACTCGCGTGAGCAGAAGCTGACCACGCTCGGCGCGCAAAGCGTGCAAGCTCCTCATGAGTGAGGGGATGGGGGAGTTGAAGTGGGCTTGCCCACTTTGTTCGTAAATCGATTTGAGAAGGAAAATTTTATGAGAAGAAATGATAGAGAAATTACCGAACAAAATAGAATGATGGAGATTCTTTCGGCATGTGAGTGTTGCCGATTAGGACTCATGGATGAAAATGGTGCCTATATTGTACCTTTAAATTTTGGTTATGAAGAAGTGGATGGAAAAATTTTCTTATATTTTCATGGAGCGGCTGACGGAAAGAAGTTTGAACTAATCAGAATGCAAAAAAAGGCTTCCTTTGAGTTGGATAGAAAACATCAGCTTATAGAAGGTGAGATTGCCTGCGCGTATTCCTACTTATACCAATCTATTATGGGGAATGGTATGATTCAGATACTGAATAATTATGAAGAAAAAATCCATGCGCTTAGAATGTTAATGTCTCATTATTCCGATAAAAAGGATTGGAATTTCAAAAAAGAGCAGGTTGAAAAGATTGCTGTTATAAAAATGGAAGTTACGAATTGGTCATGTAAAGAACATTAAATCCTGTTTTATAAAACGGATAACGGTGGAGTTCGAACGGAGGAAGGTCTATTGACTTTCTGCTTTATACTTGCTAGTATATTAGTACAAAGAAAGTTTACCGCTGACCGATAAGCGGTATATAAATGGTTGGGTTGAAAGTTTGGTCCTTCGCCGAAAGGCGAGGGACTTTTTCCATATTTTTACAGAAATGGTGGAACAAATGGGATGCAGAATAACGTACAGAAAACCTCGGATGCCCATTTTATAAGGGTTTCCGAGGTTTCCTTATGTCGGATGATTCTGCTTTTGCTCTATTTCGCTGATAACGTATTATTTTCGGAGTAATATCGAAAGGCTTTTATAATATAGATAGAAGCGCCGTCGCCATATTTTGTATCGGTTATTGTTTTCACATAGTCGTTGGAATAAGAGTCAATCAGTACGTTTAAGAGCGGCTTATCAAGGGTCACAGAAGAACCATGCTTTTTGATAAATTGTAGTATTTCATAAACGATTTCCTGTATTTTAGGAGAGGAGACATCGCAGGTCAAATCGGCTGTTAGTTTGCCGTACAGTATATCTGATTGGGCGGCGATTTTTTCTGTTTCTTCATCCCATTCTCTAGTTATAGTTTCTGAAAAGTGTTCCAAATTATATTTCATTTCTTCTGTATATTTTTTTATACTTCCAAAGTGTTGAATGGCAAGTTTGGCTATGGTTTCCTCATCGTCTTTAATCTTTTGAATGAACATATCAAAATTTTCAACACTTCCCCAATGCCTAATAATTGTGTCTGGCTGATTAACTTTAAAATCTTCTAATGCGTGGATATACTCTGATAAATCAAATTCTTTGAAACTCATACATTCTTCTCCTTTCTCAAGTTGTTCAAGAAGCTGTATAAGTCGGTCTATTCGGTTACGCTTTAGAAGAAGCAGTTCTTTTTGCTTTTTGAAGGCGGCAATCCTGTCAAAATCAGGCTTTTGCATAATTTCGATAATGTCTTTCAACGGAAAATCTAATTCCCGAAAAAAGAGGATTTGCTGTAGGTTTTGCAATGCGTGTTCATCATATAGACGATAGCCTGCGGGAGTGAGCTTGCTGGGTTTTAATACCCCGATTTCATCATAGTATTGCAGAGTGCGTATGCTTATTCCTGTTAATTTTGCAACTTGACTTATAGTTCTCATTTTATCAGCTCCTTAAATCATAGAGAAGCAAGATGGAAAATGCCGGCATATCTACTTTGCTTCATGAGAATAGCATACAGTATCACGTTACGTTGGAGTCAATAGGTTTTATAGATTATTGCGAAAATAATTTTACAGTAATTCTGTTAGTTTCCTTTTTGACTATCATATTGTCGTCTGCAAGATGATTCTTAATATCTTGATTATTTTAGAACCGATACAAGTCTATCTGGGCGGTGGAATGGATGAAGAAAATGGTACATATACTCTTTCGGCATACCTTATTGCACAATTGGGAAAGAACTTTAAGGATGGAGCTAATGAGAAGATTACCGGGGAACAGCTACTTCAAGCGGCTGTAGATACTATAAAGGAACTGCAATATATGGCTGGAGGAATGGTGATTTTCCTTCATGTGAATGTGCAAAAATTTTAAATTAACGCATGATGAATAGGAAAGCGGAAACATAGATAGAATAGTGAAATATATAGAGAAAAATTGAAAAGTTTGATTAATCCTTTTATATTAAGCTTGAAATTGAACTGTCATGAAAGAAGGATAAAAGATAGAGCCATGCTACTCAATCTTTTATCCCTTTTTTGATAATTTGTAATTAGTTCAAAATTTTACAATCTGATAAATCACAGGAAGATAACTGCTCTGTTGTAGCGCTTACGCTTGCGTAGAATTCAACATCTTGTTCTTTGGAAATCTTCTTCAAGGATTCAATTACTCCAGGAAGTGATTCTAAAGTGATGTCAGCATGTTTTAAAAGTCCGTCGATGAAGATTGCTTCAATATCACTGTTGCCGCCGAGCATACCGTAAATGAATCCGATATATGCAGCTGTAGTGTCAATCACTTGGTAATCATCCATGGAAATTGCACGAACATCGAACGACAAACTATATGTATCTCTACGGCTCTTCTTAATAAAAACAACGTTGCCGTTGCAGTCCTTTACAGCTTTGTTAGCTAAATCAATCATCTGTTGTGTCTTTCCGCTGCCTTTTGGGCCAGTTAATAAATTCACCATAATTAAAGTCTCCTTTGAATATGTATTTTTAATCTAATAGAAGTTAGATCAAATCATATTGTTATTATACACGATACAGCAAAAACAGACAACTGTTAAATTGAAATTCATATATTTTTTATATAATATAGACAAATAATAGGGGGAGATGGTTTTGGAGGAGTTTGAATAAATATGTAAACAATCCTTACAAAATCTTGACAAAATAAGGTTTTATGAGATACAATAGCAAAAGGTTGAAGGATACCAACTAAATAGTGTTAGTGACATAGAAACGGAAAATCAAGCCTTTTCGTCTCTTTTGAGATGGAAAGGCTTCTATTAATTATATAAGGAAATGTTAGTTCAAGGAGGAAGAAATCATGGCAGTACCTTATAATCATAAGGCGATTGAAAAGAAATGGCGTGAAAACTGGGCAAAGAATCCAGTGAACCCAAAGACCGACGAAAACGGTAATAAAAAACAGAAATACTATTGTCTGGATATGTTTCCATATCCGTCAGGAAATGGACTCCATGTAGGACACTGGAGAGGATATGTGATCTCTGACGTGTGGAGTCGTTACAAATTGCTTCAGAATTATTACATCGTACATCCGATGGGATGGGATGCATTTGGACTTCCTGCGGAGAATTATGCGATTAAGATGGGCGTGCATCCGGCGATTTCTACAGCACAGAACGTAGCAAATATTAAGAATCAGATTAATGATATTGCGGCATTATATGACTGGGATATGGAAGTAAATACAACGGATCCGGAATTCTATAAATGGACACAGTGGATTTTTGTGAAAATGTTTAAAGAAGGACTTGCATATGAGAAAGAATTTCCGATTAACTGGTGTCCTTCCTGTAAGACAGGGCTTGCCAATGAAGAGGTTGTAAATGGAAAATGCGAGCGCTGCGGTACAGAAGTGACTAAGAAAAATCTTCGTCAGTGGATGTTGAAGATTACGGCATATGCAGAACGTCTTTTGAATGACCTTGACAAGCTTGACTGGCCGGAAAAGGTTAAGAAGATGCAGTCTGACTGGATCGGAAAATCTTACGGTGCAGAGGTTGATTTCCCGGTTGATGGAATGGATGAAAAAATTACAGTCTACACAACAAGACCGGATACGCTTCACGGTGCAACATTTATGGTATTGGCGCCGGAACATGCGCTTGCGGCAAAACTGGCAACAGATGAGACGAGAGAAGCTGTTGAAAAATACATTTACGATTCTTCGATGAAGTCCAATGTAGACAGACTTCAGGATAAGGAAAAAACAGGTGTATTTACAGGTTCTTATGCAATTAATCCGTTAAACGGAGCAAAGACACCGATCTGGCTGTCGGATTATGTATTGGCTGATTACGGTACCGGTGCAATTATGTGTGTACCGGCTCATGATGACCGTGACTTTGAATTTGCAACAAAATTCAATATTCCGATCATTCAGGTAATCGCAAAAGACGGCGTGGAAATCGAAAATATGACAGAAGCTTACACAGAGGCTTCGGGAACAATGATCAATTCCGGTGAATGGAATGGAATGGAATCTGCAGTGCTGAAAAAAGAGGCGCCGCACATCATTGAAGAACGTGGAATTGGTAAAGCAACTGTCAACTATAAATTACGTGACTGGGTATTCTCACGTCAACGTTATTGGGGAGAACCAATCCCGATCGTACACTGTCCGGATTGTGGAGCTGTTCCGGTACCGGAAGAAGAACTTCCATTAACATTGCCGGAAGTAGACTCTTATGAACCGACAGGAACGGGAGAATCTCCGCTCGCAGGAATTGAAAGCTGGGTAAATACAACTTGTCCGGTTTGTGGAAAACCGGCAAAACGTGAGACGAATACAATGCCTCAGTGGGCAGGTTCTTCATGGTATTTCCTGCGTTATGTAGACAATCATAATTCAGAAGCATTGGTATCTAAAGAAAAAGCAGATGAGATGCTTCCGGTTGATATGTATATCGGTGGTGTAGAACATGCGGTTCTTCATTTACTGTACTCTCGTTTCTATACTAAATTCTTGTATGATATTGGAGCAGTTGATTTTGATGAACCATTTAAGAAATTGTTTAACCAGGGTATGATTACCGGTAAAAATGGTATCAAGATGAGTAAATCAAAAGGAAATGTAGTATCTCCGGATGATCTGGTAAGAGATTACGGATGTGATTCCCTCAGAATGTACGAATTGTTCGTAGGTCCGCCGGAATTAGATGCAGAGTGGGATGACAGAGGAATTGATGGTGTATATCGTTTCCTTAAGAAAGTATGGAATCTTGTGATAGACAGTAAAGATGCAGATGTCAAAGAAACGAAAGAAATGGTAAAATTGCGTAATAAACTTGCGTATGACATCACAACGCGTCTGGAGAACTTTAGTTTAAATACTGTAATTTCAGGTTTCATGGAATATACAAATAAATTGAGCGAAGTGGCTAAAAAGGAAGGCGGAATTGACAAAGAGACGTTGAAAGTATTAACAGTTCTCTTAGCGCCGTTCGCACCGCATATATCAGAAGAGATGTGGGAGCAGTTAGGAAATGAAGGCAGCGTATTTAGCGCAGGATGGCCGTCTTATGATGAAGCAAAGATGAAAGATGACGAAAAGGAAGTAGCTGTTCAGATTAATGGTAAGACAAGAGCAGTCATCACAGTACCGGCAGATATTTCCAAAGAAGACGCCATTGCAGCCGGAAAAGAAGCAGTAGCAGAAAAACTTGACGGAACAATCGTAAAAGAGATTTATGTACCGGGCAGAATTATAAATATTGTACAGAAATAGACAGTGCAGATAATGGAAAAGATGGACTTATCCTGTTTACAGGAATAAGGACATCTTTTTTGTGTCAGCAAGGAGCAAAGGTAAACAAAGGTGCCGGATGGGTGGATGCCATAGTGACAGCCAGAATCAGGTGTTTTAGGAGAAAATGGATTCTCATGTATATTGACAGATGTCTGAAAGCGCCTATATTTATGCCTGATAAATTCATTGCGTAAGCAGAAAACAGGCAGAGTTAATTGAAAAAATTATCACTATGTGATACAATCCCAACATGGGAAACCAAAGCCGGGCGGCTTACCCTCTTTTCGGAGGGGCTAACCCTCCAGACGAAAGAAAGGAGGGCGATGCTGATGTATGTTACATATTCTGATCTAATTCAGGTGTTAATATTCATTGTTGCCCTTGTAGGCCTTTTGTATGAGATTTTCAAGGATAAACGAAAATAGCCGCCACATCCTGCACATGTGACGGCTGCCCACTAGGGTAGTAAATCATTGTTCGGGGTAAGCTGCTTGCGGTTTCCCTTTTTTGTATCTTCAATATAGCATATCTGAATAGATTCTGCAAGTGGCAGCAGGCAATTGAAATCCTAGCATCAATGGCACTTTTTCGTTTTTTAATAATGGTTTTTGTGTTTGTAAATGACACATATAGGGCAGTCCTTGACGGAGCAGACATAGCCAACAGCACCATGATACAGCAGAGGACTTGAAAGGTCAGAAACCATGCAAGTCCTCTTGTGTTGAGGATTTTCAGTGCCATGTTCCACGATTATTATCTTTATATACTGCCATGTGTCTATCTCCTTTCCTTTCATTTCATACCTGCTAGCATGTGAAATGGTTTAAGATAACATCAAGCAACAGCTTCCAGTTTCCAAAGAAATATAAATGTGCTATACTATGAGGAAAATAATCATAGCCGGAGGTATACAAAAGTGAAAATAGATTCTAAAAAAATGGCAAAGATAATTATTCCCCTTATTATAGCTTTGATTTCCATGCTTGTGATGGCAAGGTTTGCTTCTTCACCAGAATTCCATGAAAAGACAATACAATCTTTGGATGAGAAGAAAATAACCGTGATGGAACTAACGGCTACATCTACAGCAGTTTCGGCAGCAATTACGCTGATTCCAGGGGATGTAGGCAATCCGATCGCAGAGAAGCTCGCAGATTTGAGTTCGTATTTTTTATTGGTGCTTTGTGCACTGTATCTGGAAAAATATCTATTGACGATTACCGGATGGATAACGTTTATGATATTAATTCCGGCTGCATGTGTTTTGTTTTCCGTAAATGTAGTTTGCGGAAAGGAGATTTTGAAACGGATAGCAACAAAAATGGTTGTTTTTGGTGCAGCAATCGTTTTGGTGGTTCCGGCAAGTGTAAAAGTAGCAGATATGATAGAGGCAACCTATGATGCTTCCATAGAAAATACGATTGAATCGGCAAAGCAGACAGCAGAAGAGATTGAAGGAAATGCGGAAGATGAAGGTGTGATATCCGGAATTATTTCTAAGATAAAAGATGGAGTGAAAAATGTAACAACGAAAATAGAAACCGTTTTGAGTAATTTTGTGGAAGCACTTGCGGTGATGATTGTTACTTCGTGTGTGATTCCGATTGTTGTAATCTTGTTTTTTATATGGCTGATCAAGATGATGTTGGGAATGGACTTGAATGTTCAAAAGAGAATAAGTCAGACGAGGTGAAAGAAGAACATATGAAAAAATGTAAAATTACAGTAATGAAAATGGCATGTTATGATGATCTGATTGAAAAATATGAAAATCCGATTGAACATGCCTGTGATATGAAGCCAGGGCAGGTGTTCATCGCAAATGGTTGGGAGAAGCCTCAAGGGATGTGCGAGAGTGCATGGGAGAGTATGTCTGCGTTTGTGATGACACTCTCCCATGGTGGAGAGGATTTGTATGAAGGCTGGATGAAAAATAAAAAATCAGCGATGATTTCCTGTAATGATGGTTTTCGTCCGGTTAGTTTTTTGATCGAAGCGCTGGAGGAGGATGCGGAATAATCGGGGATTTTTGGGAAAAGTAATATTTCACTTGACAAAGGATTTTTTTATATTTATACTGTGCATATGGATATATACAGTATATACACACATGGATAAAAATGAAGTAAGGTTTGTCAGGAGGGATGGAGATGAAGGAATTGCTGCATATAGAGCATTTGACAAAGGAATTGGATTCTTTCTACTTAGAGGATGTTAATCTTCGATTAGAACCAGGATATGTACAAGGATTAATCGGAGTGAATGGGACTGGAAAAACGACACTGATTCGAACGATTCTGAATATTTATGAGAAAGATAGCGGGAAAGTGAGTGTATGTGGTTTCCTTATGGATGAGGATGAAATGAAAGCAAAAGACAGAATAGGAGTAGTATTGGATAAGAATATGTTTGAGGAAGATTTTTCTGTTATAAAAAATGCAGAGTATTTTGGAAAGATGTATTCTAAATTCGATATGGAAATATTCAAGGAATTGTGCAGACGTTTTCAAATTCCGCTGCAACAAAAGATTAGAAAACTTTCCACTGGTTTTAAGATTCGTTTTCAGCTTGCATTTGCGCTCTCTCACGATGCGGATTTATTTATTATGGATGAACCGGCATCTGGATTAGATCCGGTATTTCGGAAAGAATTGATGGGATATATACAGGAGATTGTGGAAGATGGAACGAGGAGTGTGTTACTTTCTACGCATATAACAGAAGATCTGGATAGAATCGGAGATTATGTTGCGCTTATGAAGAACGGAAGGATCGTATTGAATACAAGTGTGGAAGAGATGAAGGAGAGGTATCTTTTTATCTATGGCACAAAGGAAGAGATTGAAGGACTTCAAGTGGCCAATATCATATATAAAGAGTATAGGGAATTTCAAAATTATGCATTTGTAAAAAAAGAAGAGACAGAAGATTATAGCCGATATGAGACGAGAAGACCGCTTTTAGATGAGATTATGTTTTGCCTTGAGAAGGGGGGCTATGAATATGTATAGTATGCTTGTAAGAATGACATTTCGGGATATTTCGAAAGCTATAAGGAACAATAAGGGACGTATTATCCTGGTATTATTTTTGAGTGTGTTTTTTATAAATGGAAATAGTAGTATAAAAATGATGTTAGGTGATAATGTAGTTAGCGAAACGGTAATTCACAGCCAATACTTGATTGCTGTATTTGGAGCGATGTATCTGAATATGGCAGTTTTTTCAGAAGTGCCGCTTCGTGTTTGCAAAGGTCTGTACATATGTCCGGCCGGATATCAGGAAAAAATGAGATATTTATATGCACAGTTGTTTTTAAAAATGCTGATTGGTGCTTTTGTAATAGCAATATATATTGTGTTGGGAGTCAAAGAACCCTTTTATGATGTGGGAATTTCTTTCCAAGTGATTCTTTTGATGTTAAGTTTTTTTGCTATGTTTAATATTGTAGTCAATGTTGGCAGAAAGGATTTCGGCACAAAAAAGTTAGATGGACGTGGTTATCTGATTCGTTCCCGGGAAGAAGAGATTTTTAAAGTGTACTGGACCTCTCTTTTGGGTTTGGAGTTGGCATTTTTTATTATAGATGTCAAGGAGTGGGTTTGGATTTCAGAAAAAATGCGGTTTAACATTTGGGTAGTTTTATTTATGATAAACATGTTTGTTGTGGTGCGATATACCAAAAAGGTATTGGAAGAAGTGCTGTCATATGAAGAGGTATATGCGAAACAGCCAGAAGTCGAATCAGTACAGTATGATTTTTAAAGGAGGAGGGGGAAGTGAATATTGTTCTTAGAGAGAGCGACAGTATGCCGATTTATGAACAGATTGTAAGAGAGATTAAGAATGCTATTATCAAGAAAATAATGTTGCCAGGAGATATGCTTCCTTCTATTCGATCCCTGGCAAAGGATTTGGAGATTAGCGTCATTACAACAAAACGCGCATATGAAGAATTGGAAAAGCAAGATTTGATTTATTCCATGGCAGGAAAGGGATTCTATGTGAAAGAGCCGAACAGGGAACGATTGAGAGAAGAGCGGCTGCGTCAGATAGAGGCAAAGATGATGGATGTGATTCGAGAGTGTAAAGAACTTGGAGTGCCTTTGGAAGAGTTGAGCAGTATTTGGCAAGCGCTATATGAAAATGAGATGTAGGGAGTGGAAAAGATGAGTAAGATGCAGTGTATTGGCATAGAAAAAAAGGTTCATGCGTTTTCATTGAAGCCGATTTCTTTTCAGATGGAAAGCGGATATCTGACGGGATTGATCGGAGTGAATGGAGCAGGAAAATCTACGCTGATTCGTATTCTGGCAGGGATGGAGCCGGAATATGAAGGTGAGGTCATGGTGGATGGCATGACACTTAAAGATAATTATGAGACGGTAAAGCAAAAAATAGCAGTCGTATCGGAAGATATTTCATTTTTTAAGGATAAGAATGCTTTAGAGAATGGAGAATTGCTTGGATGTTATTTTGAGAAGTTTTCCATGGAGGAGTATTATCGGTGGCTGGACAGACTGAAACTTCCCAAAGGGCAGCCGATTTTCCAATTTTCTAAAGGAATGTATATGAAATTTCAGTTGGCATTTGCCATGTCTCATGCACCGGAATTTTTATTGTTAGATGAGCCGACGTCAGGATTCGATCCAGTGTTCCGAAAAGATTTTATGCGGATATTGCAGGAGATTCGTGACAGAAAAATCGGAATTTTAATGTCTACGCATATCATTAGCGATATAGAAAATATTGCGGATTACGTGATATTGATTGACGGCGGCGAAATGAAATTAAACGATACAAAAGAAGCCTTTGGAAACCAGACAATACAGCAGATGCTTGAAAAATACTCGGTTAAAAGAACCAGAATAGGTGATCTGCTAAAAAGAAAGACGGTGAGTGACTATGATGCTTCATAAAAAAGTATATAAGAAAGAGAAAGAAAGAATTGGGAAAGGATATATATGGTTTATAGTCGGGGCATTTTTATGGAGTTTTGCCATGACGCATATTTTTTGTCAGATTGCAAAAGAAGATGCAAGCTATGTCGAGTTCTATCATAATATTTTATTTGCGATAGGGATTATCTGGTATTTGAACAGTAAGCTATTTTTCGTCAAAGAACAAGGGGAGATGGAATGCATTTTTGAAAAATATAAGATACTTCCGATACGTACAAAAACATTATACCTGGTAAGGATACGGATTATGCTGGAGGATAGCTTCCTTTGTATTGCAGCGATGATTTTTGCATATTTGTTAACCTTGGGAATTAATGAATATATGAGGCTGGATGCGTTTTTTGTTATTAAAGTGTTTGCAATGTGCATCTGTACAATTATATTTATGTTGATATTAATCTTGGTAAAAGACGTATATGCAGAGCATGTAAGACGCAGATAATAAAAATCTTTCGGAAATCTTAAAAATTTTCCGAAGGGAAACTTAATTTTTACTTGTTATATTAAGGTCAACATAAAAGCAATGAGAAAGGAAGACGTATTATGACAAGACAAAAAGGCGGTTTTTTAACATTTATCTGTTCGCTGATTCCAGGAGCAGGTGAGTTATACATGGGATTTAAGAAGCAAGGAATCAGCATTATGGCAATGTTCTGGGGAATTATTTCAGTTTCATCGATTACCGGATTTGCATGGCTTACATTTGTTTTGCCTATTATCTGGGCATATAGTTTTTTCAATGTCCATAATTTAAAAGGGATGCCGGAAGATGTATTTGCAGCACAAAAAGATGAATATGCATTTCAGTTTGGATATGTGATAGAGCATCGAAAGGAATTGCTGGAAAAATACAGAGCAATCATTGCAGGGGTTATGATTTTTCTTGGATTATGCATTGTATGGAATACATTTGGTTATGTGCTCTATTATATTTTTCCGGGGCATATGATGGACGCAGTTTTTGCTGCGAGTCATACGCTGCAAAATGTAGTGCTGGCTGCGATCCTTATTGGCATTGGCGCTTATTTAGCAGTGAATAAAGAAAAATGGCAGGCATTTTTAAATGAAAAATAGTTTGGTTACAAAATGATTTTTATAAGGTGATCTTCATTTACAGAAAAACTCTCGCTTAGTTAGTGGGAGTTTTTTTCTGCTTTTGGATATATATTCCAAAAATTGAACTAATATTGCAATAGACATTGGAAATAGTAGATGTTATAATAGATAATGAGGGTATATTACATCTACAAAATAAAACAATAAGAAATGGTGAATGGGATGATAAAAAAGATCGCAATTGGATTAGTAGTAGTTCTTGCTGTAGCGATTGTTGCTACGTTTACATGGAAGGAAATGGAAAAGGAAAAAATCAATAAGCAAATATCCGACCAAATAGAGCAAGAGCTCGCACCATACAATCTTGAAAAAGAAAAAATCCAGACAGACTTAGAGCAGCTGGAAATTAATTACGACAGAGAATTAGGGAAAGGAACAGTAGTGATCTTGTTCCCGGATATTTCAGAGAAAATTTATACAGAATTTTATCCTATTTTAAATGAGTACGGATATAAGGCCGCCTTGACGGTATCGCAGGAACAATTTCCGGGAAAAGAAGGATGCTTAACAGCAGAACAATTTCAGGAGCTTTTGAATGCCGGATGGAATTATTGCATTCAATGGCACGAAGATGTTCCATTGGAAAAGTGGGTTTTTAATTTTAAAAATTCATTGAGAAGTATGCGGATATCAGCAAGCAATATTATGTATTTTCCAAGTGGAATGTATCAGCAAAAATATGATAGAGCTTTAGAGGCGTTTGGATTCAAAGCCGCAGTGCATCATGGAGAAGAAGGGCGTCCTGTGGTTGAGATGAGCGGTGAAGGAAATGTCTGGCATTTGGGTGTTGCCAAGATGGGAGAAGAAGGAACGCAAGAGCTGTTAGAAAAGGCGATTCTTGAAAAAGGGGCCATGGCACTTTCTATTGAGTTTGATCAGGAAGAAGAGACGGAAGAAGTGGATGAAGAAGATATATTGTATTCTAGATTGAATACATTGGAACCACATACAAAGAGTGAGAGACTGCAGATAGTTGGTTTCGCAGATGTAAAGGCATATCTGAATGATAAGGAAACGAGAGCGGTGTCTGCAGAAGAAAACAGGAGAGTAAAAAAAGAAGAATTAGAGAATGCACTTGCAGAAGTACAAAAACAGATTGATGATGTTTATGTAAAATATGGAAAGTAAAGAATTGATCGTGGGCGAAAAATGGGGGGATGCTTTTAAGTTAAAAGCATCCCCCGTTGTTAATTGTGATTAGAAAAAGTATCTATCTGAAGAATTGGTCAGAAGTCTTTTTTGTCCAAAGAGCGGTTACGATGGAAAGTAAAAAAGCAAATACTACGAGCATGCCGTAAGCCACAGGATGGAAAGCATCGTTGGTCTTTGGTGCCATTTTTGCAAATTCAACGAAGATAGTATGGTTTTTCGTTACATTCGTAAATGTATATTTGTTGTCAGTGAATGCTACGGTAGTTCCATCTACGACTACTTTGATCAACCGATAATCTTTGTCAGGAGTGATGGTATATACTACGGTCTTTCCTTTTTCTACATCCAGAGTACCGGTTGGTGTGATCTTGCCATGTGCTCCTGCAGAAGCAGCAATCGTATAAATTGGAGCTGCGGCTTGGAAAGTAATGTTTATAGAATCGGTTTTCTGGGTAGGCATCCATCCTTCGCTGGTGTATTCTTCCAATTCGAAATGAACGGTCAGTACATAGGCGCCTGTCTGAGTTAAAGTAAAGGTAGTGGTATAAGGAGGACCTTGCCAAAGATTGTCATCATTGCCCCAGTTCCATGTACGAGGAACCCAGCGGGAATCTCCGTGTATAGGAGTATCATTGTCCATACCTGCACCAATCGCAGCAGCGGTAAGCGTAGTGTTCGTCTCATAAGTTTTTCCTGCTTCGATTCCTTCGATTCTTCCTTCAAATGCAAGATGCGTTTTGAATCCGGAAACGGCACTTGGTGTTTCTTCTCCAACGATACGCCCCTTTTTATGTCTTGCAATGAATTGATAAGTAGTTCCGGCTTCTAATCCTGTAAATTCTGAACTCTCCTGCCATACCCAGTTGATACCATCTGTAGAAATGGCATATTCCAAATTCTCGTCACCGGCGAGAATAATATAATCTTCACCAGCTTCAAGAAGATTCGGAGGGAATGGGATGTTAGCAGTTTCATCGACGTCTGCGGCGACTGCTTGTAAGGTTAAAGATCCTTTCGATGTTAGAATCAATGTAAGTGTAAATATGCATACAAATAATTTTTTCAATGTTTTCATCATGACTGCTCACCCCTTTTTAATAAAATATATGAAATTGTTATAGAACATAACAGAATAAACAATCTGTTTGTTGAGTTTATTATAGCACAATTATCTTTTAAAATAACATATAATAATAAAAAGATAGAAAAATTAATAAATATTTAACAAAACACAGAAATAATAAATATCAAAAGACGTGGTAAAATGGTCATATGAAAATCACGAAAGATACGAGGAAGAAAAAATGAGTCTTACAACATTATGTTATATAGAAAAAGACGATGCTTATCTGATGATGCATCGGATTAAGAAAAAAAATGATGTAAATGAAGGGAAATGGATTGGAGTCGGCGGACATTTTGAAGAGAATGAAAGTCCGGAGGAGTGTCTGCTTCGCGAGGTGAAAGAAGAGACTGGTTATACGCTTACATCGTATCGTTTTCGCGGGCTTGTGACATTTATATCAAATACCGGTGTCACGGAATATATGTGTTTGTATACAGCAGATGGATTTGAAGGAGAGCTTACTCCTTGTAATGAAGGAACATTGGAGTGGGTCAGAAAATCAGAACTTTCGAGATTGAATTTGTGGATAGGGGATAAGATTTTTCTTAAACTTCTGGCTGAGGAAGCGCCATTTTTTTCGCTGAAATTAAGCTATGAGGGAGATGTACTTGTAGAAGCGGTGCTAGATGGTGTGGATATTTTGGATGGAGAGTATTACTAAGATGGAAGAATTCTTAAAAAAATGTACGCTTTGTCCAAGAAATTGTAAAGTAAACCGCATGGCTGACAAAGCAGGATATTGCGGACAAAGTGCGAGTATTTACGTGGCTAGAGCAGCGCTTCATATGTGGGAAGAGCCTTGTATTTCAGGAGGCAGAGGTTCCGGAACTGTATTTTTTAGTGGATGCAATCTAAGATGTGTATTTTGTCAGAACCATGAGATTGCAGCAGGAAGGGCCGGAAAAGAAATTGACATAGAACATCTGGCAAAGATTTTTTTGAGGCTGCAAAAGGAGGGAGCGGCAAATCTGAATCTTGTCACGGGTACGCATTGTGTGCCGCAGATCATCCGCTCGCTTCGAATAGCAAAGGAAAAAGGATTTAAGATTCCGGTGTTATACAATTCCAGCGGATATGAAAGCGTGGAGACATTAAAACTGTTAGAGGGAGCTGTAGACATCTATCTTCCTGATTTTAAATATATAAATTCTGTTACAGCAAAGAAGTATTCCAATGCATCTGATTATCCTCAGATTACAAAGATGGCGATAAAAGAGATGGTAAGGCAATGCAAGGAAGCGGTGTTTGATGATGAGGGATATATGCAGCGTGGTGTGATCGTAAGGCACTTGATCTTACCAGGGCATGTAGAGGAATCAAAGCAGATTCTTGCATACTTATATGGTACATATGGAAATGATATTTATTATAGTATTATGAATCAGTATACGCCGCTTAAGCATGTGGCGGCCTATCCTGAAATCAACCGTAAAATCACAGAAGCAGAATATGACGAAGTGGTTGACTTTGCGATTGATTTGGGAATTGAGAATGGATTTATCCAAGAAGGAGAAACTGCGGATGAAAGCTTTATCCCTCAATTTGATTGCGAAGGAATATGATTGTCAAGATGTATGGAGAAAAAAACAAAGGATTTTGACGCGTTAATGTAAAAAAGACTTGCATTTTTGGCTTAAATGTGTAAAATAAGGAACGTAAATAAAAAGTTTATATTTGGAGATAGAACATATAAAGGAGGAACAAGCAATTGAGTATTAAAATTGGTATTTTAGGATACGGAAATTTAGGACGTGGTGTGGAATGTGCGATCAAACAGAATCCGGATATGGAATTGAAGGCTGTATTTACAAGACGTGATCCGGCAACTGTGAAAGTGTTGACAGAAGGGGTTCCGGTATATGCAATCGAGGATGCCAAAAAGCAAAAAGATGAGATTGACGTTATGATTCTGTGCGGCGGAAGCGCAACAGACCTTCCAGTACAGACACCGGAGTTCGTAAAGATGTTTAACGTGGTAAATAGTTTTGATACCCATGCAAAGATTCCGGAGCATTTCGCAGCAGTAGATGAAGCGGCGAAGGCGAGTGGAAAAATCGGTATGATTTCTATCGGCTGGGATCCGGGAATGTTCTCCTTAAATCGTTTATATGCAAATGCAATTCTTCCGAACGGGAGGGATTATACATTCTGGGGCAAGGGTGTAAGTCAGGGACATTCTGATGCCATTCGCCGCATAGAAGGTGTGAAGGATGCAAAACAGTATACGATTCCAAAGGAAGAGGCATTAAATGCGGTTCGTGCAGGTGAGAATCCAGATTTGACAACGAGAGAAAAACATCTTCGAGAATGTTTTGTGGTAGCCGAAGAAGGTGCAGATAAGGTGCAAATCGAAGAGCGTATTAAGACAATGCCAAATTACTTTGCCGATTACGATACCATCGTGCATTTTATCAGTGAAGAAGAATTAAAACGCGACCACAGTGGAATTCCACATGGCGGGTTTGTCATCCGCAGCGGGAAGACAGGATGGGAAAATGAAAACAGTCATCTTATTGAATATAGCTTGAATTTAGATTCCAATCCGGAATTTACTTCAGCTGTACTTGTGGCATACGCAAGAGCAGCATATCGTATGAGCAAGGAAGGGCAGAGCGGATGTAAGACTGCATTTGATGTTGCACCAGCGTATCTTGCTGTGCAGTCACCGGAAGAATTAAGAGCGCACTTTTTATAATATAGGAAAGTTTGTACTTTCCTATATTATAAAACGCTCCGCGGGATGCGCACTGCGGCGTACAATGAAGTTGCCGTATGCGGCTGCCGCAGGCGCAAGAATGCGCGAAGCACATTCTTCATTATAGGAGGAAAATAAATGATGAATAAAATACAGATCGTATATAAGGGTACATCATTAGATGAGTTTTTGCGTATTAAAAATATTTTGGAAAAGAATGGCGTGGGTTATACAGAGGATAACCAAAAGAATTCAAAAACACCGCTGTTTTTATTGCAAATGCTTACGAAGAGCAACACAACTTATGGGTTGCATGGAGAGCGGGATATAGAATATATTCTTTCTGTAGATGAGAAAGATTATGAACATGTGAAACAACTTCTTTAAACTTTAAATCTTAAAATACGAATCTCCCATGGAAATCAGGGTTTTTAATAGCTGAGCTTCCATGGGAGATTCGTATTTTCTCTTTTTGCATACTGCTTTACATTATTTGCTATGCATCTATCTTTTTAGTTTGATTTCTTTTTTTCTGTAACTGTGATTGCAGAAACACAAACAGCAGCTAACGCAGCGAACAGGATCAACGGAGACGAATCCCCTGTTTTTGGAGCTGGTTTGTTATTTGTAGTTGGTTTTACTGTCGGCGTATTATTAGACGGCTTAGAAGGCTTAAAGTTTGGATCTTTCGCCTGACATACGGTACATATGCCGTTTTCGTAAGTATGACCTTCTGCATTTTCTACAGTACCGCAGATACTGCATTCGTTCCAGTGATTGTCTGCGTCGAATTTTATTTCCATAGTATGTTCCGGAATCAAATCTTCATTCACCTGATATACAGGCATCATATTTTTCGTTTCTTCACTCAAAGTAAATACTTCGGTCATATCACCTGAAAGATATGCGCGTAATTCAGACAATACAGCGCTGCTTGCAGCACTTACCTGTGCGGCGAGTTCCTTGCCGGTTTCGGTAGCAGCGGTTTTGGCAGCTTCTTTGTCATGTACATAAATGAGTGACATTACCTGATCTGCTTCTTCCTGCTGTGCGATCAAGCTTTCCTGATAAGCCTCAAAATAAGATTTTACGGCATCGGCACAGTTTGCACGGTTCTTGTAACAAAGGTCGTTGATCAGATGGAAATTTAAGTTGATCTGACCTTCTGTATCGCTTCCGTCCGTATAATTTCTAGGTAAAGCTTCTGTGTGATAAAGTTCATTTGTTTCGGTAACTAATGCAGAATAGTATGGAACATAAATAGAAAATTCTGCATCTGCCATAGCCTGCCATTGAATTACGGACAATTCATCAGGCATGTCCTGTCTGGTCTCAAAAATATGACATTCTCCTTGTCTTTCGTTTCCGATTGCATAAATTCCGGAGTTTGCATTTGAATCCATAGAAGAACCTTCTCCGCGGTAAGCTAAAAGTCTTAACACATCCATCGTGGATAATCTTTCCACAGGATTTATGTAAAGAGGCAGTGGATTGATTCCATTATTGATGTTTGAGACATCTAATTGCGCTGCGGCTGCCGGATTTACATAAAATAATCCTTGCCAGTATCTTGAATACTGTCCTGCACCGGAGTTCTCTCTGGAATAAGTTTTAGCAACGTGAATGTTTCCGTTTTCGTCCGTTTCCAGAAATCCATTTTCTTGGGCAAGACTTACTAAGCGTTCTGAAACAACAACGTTTTCTGTATCTGTTACATCAATAACGTCCAGTAACATGATATTTGGCTGAACAGAAACTTTGTCAGCAGGCATTTTTACAGCCGCATATTGATGTCCGGATACGATTTCAAAGTACCATGTTTCATTTGGGTCGCTGAACATGATGGAGTTACATTCACCTGCACCGTATTCATCGATGATAGCTGCCAATAAATCAACTGCTTCTCTTGCAGTTGCAGCGCCGCCTAAGAGGATGCTTGTCATAGAGATTTCGCAGATACCGGTTCTTACTAAAGAATCGGCAGCTTTGGCGTCATTATTATAATTGGTGGATACGGTAGCAGACATAGATAATCCTTTTTCGTTCTGTCCTGCTTCTGCATAAGCTTCGCCAATATAATTGCCGTTGGCATCTTTCATAGTTTCATTGTAATTTACAGAATCTCTGACATAAGTATAAGAATATGTACGGTCAGGATATGAAAATTTGCTGTAATCCATAGTAAAACCATAAGTATCTTTATACACTTCGTTTTCAGCAATATCCCTTGCAGGAGCTACGCTAAAGACTTTCCCATACAGGTTGCCGATATCTTCGGAACGCCCCATATAAGTACTTCCATTTTCACTTACCTGACTTCCAACATAAACACCGGTACAAGCTAAAGCAGATATAGGATTTGCAAATACCAGAGCTGATGCCAGGAGAGCAGGTAATAATTTCTTTGTTTTTTTCAGTTTTCTCATAAACTCTTCTCCTTCCATTTTGTGGTTAATAAATTCCCAGTGCATAATTATACAACACAAATGAGAATTTATCAATTTTTTTTGAAAAGTTGTGCTTGGGGTTTGGGGCTTCTGGACATTTTCTTGTACTTAATCCAATTGTCATGGTGAAACTAATTGACATTATAATAAGAATATTAACTAAGAGTAGTATTGTTAATTGTTTTTGTGATTCCATTTAGGCAGATTTTGGGACAATTATGCAATAAGTATTGAAAGAAATAGGAAAAACAGAGAAAATAGTGTGAAAGAAAGTAACCCTTCCTTGTCATGAGGTTTGATAAGAGATTCATATTTTTTCTTGTAATAAGGAGACTGATCGGATTTTATGGCTAATATTATTAGCAATAGGCATGGGACGAGTGGTATCAAAGATAAATGAGGGCAGATAATGGATAGGGGGGCTCGGCAGGATGAAAAATATAAAAATTGTTTTAGGTATCGCACTAATGATTCTTGTGGTAGCAGGATGCAGCAAGAAGGAGTGGACGTTTGAAGAAGATGCAGAAGAATGGACAACCCCTACAGGAAGAAGAAACTATGAAGTTGTTCCGTATGAAAATGGTTTCTATTACGTGAATTCGCAGGAGTGCCTGACTTATTACGACATTGATGCAGATAGTTCCGTTGTATTGTGTGAAAAGAATGGTTGCTTACATGGTAGCAGTGAGTGTTTTGCGCATATAGATATGGGTGAACATGTACCATATGTCAGTAATCATAGATTGTATTTCGTGTCTTTTGATGGGACGGTAGAAATTGCAGAGAGGGACAATACAGAAAAGGAAATGGTATTTCGGATTCTGGAGAAAGAACAGGAGCAAGGGATGGTGCTTGTGGTGAGTGATTTGATTCTTTCGAATAGATATTTATACATAGTGGCAAAAGTTAGTGACTATAAAGAAAGTGAAGATTATGGAATACAGACAGAGCAGATTTACCAGATTGATTTAAAAGATGGGAAAGAAACACATCTGGCGACAATTGAGTCAAACGAAGGTAGATTTTCTTTGGTGTCAGCAAAAGATGGAGTGCTGTATTATGAGTGGCAGAGTCCTTGGACAGAAGCGAATACGATAGAAGAACAAAGGCAGGCAGAAAGAGAAATGACGAAAAAAATATACCGATATGAGAATGGACAAGCAGAATTGCTTAGAACAATTGAAAACGGTTTTCTCGTTACTGCCAATGATGATATAGGCATCTATTATACAGAATTTCTTGGAAACGGTGATATGCAAAGTAAAGATATGTATCATGCAGAAGCAGATGGCAGCGCGACAAAAATCTTTTCATTTCCGGAAGGATTCTCTTTTGGGGATAAAGACGGTAAGATAATGCTGATAAGTGTTGGGAACAAACATATGTTGTATGATCTTGCAAAAAGAGAAGAGAGCGGACAGGATATCGACTGGGATTTTGATACACAGATGATAGGAGCTTATCCTGTGCCAGGTGGATTCTTAGCACCGAAAGAAGAGAGGGAAGATGGTATAGGAGATGGAAAAAGAGAAGAATTGGTGTACAAAAAATATCAAGATCCAGTGAGAGAAGAAAAAAGTACCGGAAAATGAGGAAGAGTAAGTTTGTTATGTGGTCGTTTTATCATCTTTTAACTGTCAAAGGCGGGATTATGTCATCGCTGGGAGTAGTTTTGGCAATTGATGTACTTGCAAATATGTAAAGGAGTAAAGAAAATGATGAAGAAAAAGATATATGTAAAATATTTGGTGTTACTAATTGGAGTGTGCTGTTTGGCGATAACGCAAGGAACGATATCAACACGAGCAGCAGCTTCATATAGAAATTCAACTACAAAAAGATATCTGTTTCCAGTGCCAGAAGGTGGGTGGTCGTCGATTTATGCTGAGGTTACATATCAGGAGGATTATGACTCATCAGGTATGAATATTACGCTTAAAAGAAGACAAAAATCAGCAGTATATCAACTTGGATATGCAACATTTAAACCATATGTGTCGTTGTTGAATGTAAAGCATTCAAGTGGAACGGTGTTTAACAGTTGGAGAAGAGATAGTATGATTTATGGCGGAGAATGGGATGGCGGAATAATATATACTAATGAGCAACAAGTGACGTATGCAAGGAGAGACAAAATAACCGGGAATTTACCGTTTCTTCTTTGCTGCGATGGAGCAATACCACCGTCAGCCGCTGGTTCAGTTTCATTAACTTTTGGTTAAAAATATGAAATCTATAGGGGAAAGATAAAAAATAAGTATTATGGATAAAATATGGAGGACGATGGTATGAAAGTTCATAAAAAGAAAATATGCATTACTATAGGTGTAGCTTTCTTGGTAGTAGTAGCAATTGGTATTTGGGCAATGGCAGATGATTCTCAAATGGAAAAATGGGGAGGAATTTTAAAAGAACAATCACAAAACTATTCCGATGAAGTATATGCAATTGGAGACATGGGTGAAGTTTTGAGGTCAGAGATTGAACAGTGTATGCAGTTTTATATGCTTTCCGGTATGAATGAAGAAGAAGCAATGGCTCAGGCAGAAGATTATATGCTGAAAAGGGAGGCATTGTATCAAGAAGCTATAAAGCAAGGATATATAGTTACAGATGAAGAAATTTGGGAATATATTGATGAGTTAAAAGAATTTGCAGAACAAGCAGATAATAAGGGAGAGATACAAAGCATAATGAATCAATTTGAAAGCGAAGAGGCATATTGGGAATATGAATTTGAGGTGTACAAAAAGAATCTGCCTATTCAGAAATATGTAAAAAATGTGGAAACAGAATTTAAGCATAAGCAACAAATGAAAAAGAATAATAATATTGATTTAGAAACGGAATGGACGGCGTATTTTGAGGAAATGAAAAATCAGTTATTAGAAGAGGCAAATTTTGAAATTGTGAAATAAGTAAAAGATTTAGTTTAGTATCAATATGTTTATTAAGAAGAGGAAATAATGCTTGTTAGTTATTTCCTCTTCAATTTTTTTATAATGGCGAAATAGCATCTGATATGGTAAAATGAATTCCATAAAACACGAACATGATAAGCATGCCTTTGGGCAGCGTATAAAGGAGGATGGTTATGACAAAAAGTGAAGAATTGCAAAACTTATGCAAAGAAAAAGGAATTCGGATGATTGATTTTAAGATGACGGATCTGGACGGACGATGGAGACACATTACAATCCCGGTAGAGCGGTTTCACGAAGATATTTTTAAATATGGAATTGGATTTGATGGCTCTAACTATGGTTATGCGCCGGTAGAGAAGAGTGATATGGTATTTATTCCGGACCCGACAACAGCGGTGATCGATCCGTTTGTGGAGATTCCTACACTGACGATGTGTGGAGATGTGTGTGTGATCGGAGAGGAGAATAAACCATTTGACCAGTATCCAAGAAATGTCAGTTTAAGGGCGATGGAATATATGCGTGGACAGGGAATCGCAGATGAGATGTTGATCGGGCCGGAATTCGAGTTCCATTTGTTTGATAATGTGAGTTATACGGTGACTCCGCAGAGGAATTCTTTTACTGTAGATACAAGACAGGCAGAATGGAACAGCGGCAATGAAGGACCTCAAAATGCAGGATTCCAGGTGCCTTCTGGTGGAGGATACCATATTGCTCCACCGCATGATGTGGCATATAATCTGCGTAGTAAGATGTGCATTTTATTAGAAGAGTGGGGAATCGATGTGAAATACCACCACCATGAAGTTGGCGGTTCCGGTCAGATGGAAATCGAAGTCGAACTTGGAGATATGGTAGATATGGCGGATAAGACGATGATCATCAAATACGTTATCCGTAATGCGGCAGTACAGGAAGGAAAGACAGCGACCTTTATGCCAAAGCCGCTTTATAAGGAAGCGGGGAATGGTATGCATGTGCATATGCTTCTGAAAAAAGATGGAAAACCGATTTTCTATGATAAGGAAGGATATTCAGGATTAAGTAAGACGGCACACTATTTCATGGGCGGACTTTTGAAACATGTTGCATCACTTTGTGCATTTACGAATCCTTCGACGAATTCATTTAAGAGACTGGTTCCAGGGTTTGAGGCTCCGGTTACGGTTGGTTATGCGACTTCTAACAGAAGTGCGGTTATCCGAATCCCAGCGTATGCAAAATCACCGGAGACAAAACGTTTCGAGCTTCGTAATCCTGATGCCACATCCAACCCATATTATGCATATGCAGCTATTTTGATGGCAGGAATTGATGGCATCCGTAATCAGATCGACCCGTCCAAATGCGGCTGGGGACCATATGATTTCAATCTATATGATTTGTCCGAAGAAGAACAGGCGAACATCGAATCATTACCAAAAAGTCTGGAAGAGGCATTGGATGCACTGGAAAAAGACCATGATTATCTAACGGCAGGCGGAGTGTTCCCGGAAAGATTGATTGAAATCTGGTTGGAGAGAAAAAGAAAAGAATGTCTTGAGATTTCTAAGATTCCAAGTCCGGTGGAATTTAAAAAATATTATGACTTATAAAAGAGGGATACTATGGCAAAAGGGAAAGAGAACAAGACGAATGTGATGCGTGTACTTGATAGTTTAAAGCTGCCTTATATAAGCCACAATTATGTGGAAAGCGGCACAACGGTTGGTATGGAAGTGGCCAAGATTCTTCATCAGGATCCCAAGAATGTTTTTAAGACGTTGGTGACTATATCTGGCAGCAAAAAGCATTATGTATTTCTTGTTCCAGTCTGTAAAGAACTTGATTTAAAGAAAGCAGCAAAAAGTGTTGGTGAGAAGAAAATCGAGATGATAAAATCAAAAGAGCTTTTGCCGTTGACAGGATATATACACGGAGGATGTTCTCCGATCGGAATGAAGAAATTTTTCACCACAACGATAGATCAAAGTGCAAAAGAGATAGAGCATATCTTTTTTAGCGGAGGAAAGATAGGATTTCAGGTGGAAATGGCGTTTGCAGACCTTGAAAAAGCAATTTCCTATCAGATGGCGGATATCGTTGTTGATTGACAAAAAGGAGAGGCAAAAATGAATACACATGAGTTTTATATGGGACAGGCATTTGACGCATATGAATTTTTTGGTGCACATGTAACAAAGGAAGGTGTGCTGTTCCGGACTTATGCCCCAAACGCAAGAAGAATACAGGTAATAGGCGAATTCAATGAGTGGCAGGGTCACGAAATGTATCAGGATGGAAGAAGCGGTATTTTTTCCTGCTGCGTACCGGAAGCAAAAATAGGAATGTTATACAAATATAAAGTTTTTGGGGCGGATGGAAGTGAGATTGACCATTGTGACCCGTATGGCTTTGAGATGCAGCTTCGTCCGGAGAGTGCGTCTGTTATCAGGGATCTTTCCGGTTATCAATTTGAGGATGAGACATGGATGAAGAAAAGGGGTTATCGTTTTGATGCTCCAGTTAATATCTATGAGATGCATTTAGGTTCATGGAGAAGGAAAAAGGGCGGAGAGTCAGAAGAGGGTACGTGGTATACGTACAGTGAGATTGCCGAGGAACTTATCGCTTATGTGAAAGAAAATAACTATAATTATATTGAATTCATGCCGCTTAGTGAGCATCCGGCAGATGTATCATGGGGATATCAAAATACAGGATTTTTTGCTCCAACATCCAGATACGGAACGGCGCTGGAATTAAAAGAGCTGGTGGATAAATGTCATCAGGCGGGAATTGGTGTGATCATGGATTTCGTTCCGGTACATTTTGCGGTGGATGCATATGGTCTTGCTAATTATGATGGAACCTCACTTTATGAATATCCGAATCAGGATGTAGGAGTAAGTGAATGGGGAAGCTATAATTTTATTCATTCCAGAGGAGAAGTCAGAAGCTTTTTACAGTCTGCGGCCAATTATTGGTTAAGCGAGTATCATTTTGACGGAATCCGTATGGATGCGATCAGCCGGATCATCTATTGGCAGGGAACGCCGGAGCGTGGTGTCAACGGAAATGCGGTAGACTTTATCAAAGTAATGAATCAGGGATTAAAAGCAAGACATCCTGGGATTTTATTGATGGCAGAGGATTCTACAGACTTTTTGAAGGTGACTGCACCGGTTGAGTATGAAGGCCTTGGATTTGATTTTAAGTGGGATATGGGCTGGATGAATGATACTTTAGATTACTTTAAGAAGACGCCGGAAGAAAGAGCGGCACAGTATTATAAATTATCATTTTCTATGATGTATTTTTATAATGAGCATTATCTGCTTCCGTTATCTCATGACGAGGTAGTTCATGGAAAAGCAACGATTGTTCAGAAAATGTATGGAGACTATGAGGATAAATTCAGGCAGGCGAGGGCATTTTATCTTTATATGTATGCGCATCCAGGCAAGAAGCTTAATTTTATGGGTAATGAGATTGGGCAGCTGCGGGAATGGGATGAGAAAAGAGAGCAGGATTGGGAGATGTTAAAATACCCGATGCATGACGCTTTCCATCACTATATGAGAGAATTGAACCGTATCTATCTGGAGAATAATGCGCTGTATGATGGGGATTATAATTCGCAGCATTTTAAGTGGATCTATTGCAGACAGGAAGGGAACTGCGTATATGCATTTGAAAGAAAGGGAAGTAAACAGCGCGTGATGGCAGTGTTTAATTTTTCGGATAGGGAGGAAAAGGCATTTGCGATTCCGGTGGAAGACAAGGTGAAATGCAAGCTTTTGCTGCACAGTGAATGGGAAGAATGGAATGGCAGTGTGAAGAAAGAATCCGTATCTTTTAAGAGTAAAAAGAAGAAAGGGCAGGAGTCGCTTGTATTAGATATTCCGGCATATTCTGCGATGTTGTTCGAATTAGAATAAACTTTAAAATTAGCATTGACTAACACAAATTCCTGCATTTATAATAGGCACATTGATAAGGGAGTAGTTGGCGCGAAGAGGCGTAGTATTGTCAACATGCTGATAAGTGATTATCTGGCAGTACTTTAAATAATGAGACTTGTCCGCGAAAAGAGAGGAAACTTTCGGTTTGCGGATAGGTCTTTTTTCATGATATAGGAAAGTTTTTACTTTCCTATATCATAAAACGCTCCGCGGGATGCGCACTGCGGCGTACAATGAAGTTGTCGTATGCGACCGCCGCAGGCGAAAGAATGTGCGAAGCGCATTCTTTGTTTTAGCATAAGAGAATTCATGATATAAGAAATTAAAAAATAAAACGAAGGAGAAAAAATTATGAATATCGCAGAATTATTTCTAATTGCAGTGGGCCTGTCCATGGATGCATTTGCAGTTTCTGTGTGCAAGGGGCTTTCTATGGAAAAATTCACCTGGAAAAAGGCGGGGATTGTAGGAACTTATTTTGGGGTATTTCAGGCGGGAATGCCGCTTTTGGGATATCTTCTTGGGGTACAATTTCGAGATATCATTACAACGGTGGATCACTGGATTGCATTTGTACTGCTTGGAATCATAGGCGGCAATATGATAAAAGAGGCCTGTTCTAAGGAGAATGAGTGCTGCTGTAAGGCGCAAGACGAAGAGTTAGATGTGAGGACGATGCTAGGGCTTGCGGTGGCTACAAGTATTGATGCACTGGCAGTTGGCGTTACGTTTGCGTTTTTGAAAGTATCAATCGGTCCGGCGGTAAGTTTTATTGGGATTACGACATTTATACTTTCTGTGTCAGGAGTAAAGATAGGAAATGTGTTTGGCAGTAAGTATGAGAAGAGGGCAGAGTTTGCAGGAGGGATTATTTTGATACTGCTTGGAATCAAGATCCTTTTGGAACATTTGGGAATACTGGCTTTTTAATTGCGTTTTTACAGAGGATTTGGTATACTTGTGCGAAGAATGATTCGTATTAGGATTAGTATTAACATGGAAGAAATGCGAGAGGACAACGGATATGAAATGGAATAAATTCAGACTGAAAACGACAACCGAGGCGGAAGATATTGTGAGTTCTATGCTGATGGACCTCGGAATTCAAGGGATTGAGATTGAAGATAAGATACCTTTGACACAGAGTGATAAGGAGCAGATGTTTGTAGATATTCTTCCGGAGATTGATGTAGACGACGGTGTTGCATATATCAGCTTTTATCTGGAGGAAGAGGATGACAAAGAAAAGATTCTTGCAGATGTGAAAGCGGAATTAGAAGAAATGCGTTCTTATGTGAATGTAGGCGTGTGTGAGATCGAAGAATCTCAGACGGAAGATGTAGACTGGGTAAATAACTGGAAACAATATTTTCATCAGTTTTATGTGGATGACGTATTGATTATTCCATCCTGGGAAGAAGTGAAGCCAGAAGATGAAGATAAGATGATCATCCATATTGACCCAGGCACTGCATTTGGAACCGGAATGCATGAGACGACACAGCTTTGCATCAGACAGATCCGTAAATATGTCACACCTCAGACAGAGATTTTAGACGTAGGATGCGGAAGCGGTATTTTGGGGATGCTGGCTTTGAAATTTGGAGCGGCGCATAGCGTGGGAACTGATTTGGATCCATGTGCGATAGACGCAACCCATGAGAATATGGAAGTCAATGGCATTAACAGGGAACAGTATGAGGTCATGATTGGAAATATCATTGATGATAAGACGGTTCAGGATCGTGTAGGATATGAAAAATATGATATTGTTGCCGCAAATATTCTTGCGGATGTGCTTGTGCCATTGACACCGGTGATTTTAAATCAACTAAAACAGGGTGGTATTTATATCACAAGCGGGATCATAGAGGAGAAGGAGACCGTTGTGGTAGAGGCGGTAAAGGCAGCAGGCCTGGAAGTTCTGGAAATAAATCACCAGGGCGAGTGGGTATCTGTAACGGCAAGAAAGAATTAGGAGGCAAGTTATGTACCATTTCTTTGTGACTCCAGATCAGGTGAAGGAAGGATATATCTTTATTATTGGAAGTGATGTGAATCATATTAAAAATGTACTTCGTATGAAGCCGGGCGAAAAGATTGAAATCAGTGATGGGAATAATAGAAAATACATTTGTCGTCTGGAACAGTTTAGACAGGGAGAAATTGCAGCAGCTATTGAGGAGGAACAAATATCCGATACAGAGCTTTCCTCAAAGATCTATTTGTTTCAAGGGGTGCCAAAGAGTGATAAGATGGAATTTATTATTCAAAAGGCAGTTGAGCTAGGTGTGTACAAAGTGATTCCGATGATGACGAAGCGAACGGTAGTGAAGTTGGACGAGAAAAAAGCAATGAAAAAGGCAGAACGCTGGAATTCCATTTCCGAGAGTGCAGCAAAGCAGTCAGGAAGAAGCGTTATTCCAGAAGTGGCTTCGGTTGTGACACTGAAAGAGGCTTTCAAAATCGCCGGGGAACTGGATATCTGTCTGTTTCCGTATGAACTTGCCGAGGGGATGGAAAAGACAAGAACGCTTATTTCTGCAATAGAAAAAGGAAAGTCCATTGGCATTTTTATCGGACCGGAGGGCGGATTTGAAAAAGAAGAGGTGGAAGAGGCCTTGGATTCAGGAGCGGAAGTGATTACGCTTGGCAAACGGATTCTAAGAACTGAGACGGCGGGACTTGCAATGCTTTCGATTCTTATGTACCATCTGGAAGGTTAGATGCATAGTTTAATAGTAAAGAACATATAAAAGGAGATTTTCATGGAAGTTTATCTGGATAATTCTGCTACGACGAAGGCATATGAAAGCGTGAGGGATATTGTGGGAAAAGTAATGTGCGAGGACTACGGCAATCCTTCTTCTATGCATAAAAAAGGCGTGGAAGCAGAGCGATATGTGAAAATGACAAAGGAAACGTTTGCAAAAATACTAAAGGTACAGGAGAAAGAAATTTTCTTTACATCAGGTGGCACGGAGAGCGATAATCTGGCGCTTATTGGAGCGGCAAGAGCGAATGCGCGTGCCGGAAAACATCTGATCACAACTGCTATTGAGCATCCGGCAATTTTAAATACGATGCATCATTTAGAAGAGGAAGGGTATCGGGTGACATTCCTTCCGGTGGATGGAAATGGAAGAGTCCGTCTGGATGCATTGAGAGAAGCGTTGTGCAGTGAGACAATTCTTGTGTCGATCATGCATATAAATAACGAAATCGGTTCGGTTCAGCCGATTGAAGAGGCGGCACAGATCGTAAAGTCGTATAACCACAATATTTTATTTCATGTAGATGCAGTACAAGGATTTGGAAAATATCGTATTCATCCGAAAAGGATGGGCATTGATATGCTTTCCATAAGCGGTCATAAGATACACGGTCCAAAAGGAATCGGAGCATTATATATTGATGAAAAGGTGAAGATCAAGCCGATTCTATTTGGCGGTGAACAGCAGCGCAACGTGCGTTCCGGTACGGAAAATGTTCCCGGAATTGCAGGACTTGGTGTGGCGGCAAAAGAGATTTATACGAATTTGGATGAAAAGGTTGCACATATGCGTGCATTAAAGAACCAGTTTATAGAAGGACTTAGGAGAATTCCGCATCTGGCAGTGCATGGACTGTATGATGAGACAAGTGCACCGCATATTATCAGCGTAGGATTTATGGGCGTTCGAAGTGAAGTGTTGCTGCATGCGTTGGAAGAACGCGGAATCTATGTGTCTGCAGGAAGTGCGTGTGCATCCAATCATCCGCAGATCAGCGGAGTGCTTCGAGGTATTGGCACAAGAAAAGAACTTCTTGATGCAACTTTGCGCTTTAGTATGTCGGAATTTACAACGGAAGAGGAAATTGACTATACTTTAAAAACGTTGTATCAACTTATACCGATGCTTAGACGTTATTCTAGAAGATAAAAATAATTATAGGAAAAGAAAGGAAACGAAAGATGACATTTCATGCTTTTTTGATTAAATATGGGGAAATCGGAATTAAGGGAAAGAACCGTTATATGTTCGAAGACGCCCTGGTAAGACAGATTAAATTTGCTCTTCGTGATGTGGAGGGGGAATTTTCGGTGCGGAAAGCGCAGGGGCGCATCTATGTAGAATGTGAAGGATATTATGATTATGATGACGCGGTATCGGCGCTTCGGTGTGTATTTGGAATTGTGGGTATCTGTCCGGTTGTCATTGTAGATGAAAATGGATTTGAGCAGCTGAAAAAAGACGTGATTGCTTATATGGATGCGATGTATCCGGATAAAAACATCACGTTTAAAGTAGAGGCAAGAAGAGGGAAAAAGACTTACCCGAAAAATTCGATGGAAATCAACCGTGATTTAGGAGAAGCGATTTTAGAAGCTTTTCCGGAAATCAAGGTTGATGTACATAAGCCGGATGTACTGTTGAATCTTGAACTTCGTGAACAAGTTTATATCTATTCTAAGATTATCAAGGGACCAGGCGGAATGCCAGTCGGAACGAACGGAAAAGCAATGCTTCTTTTATCCGGAGGAATTGACAGTCCGGTTGCAGGTTACATGATTTCCAAAAGAGGTGTCGGATTAGAAGCGACTTATTTTCACGCGCCGCCGTATACGAGTGAACGTGCAAAACAAAAGGTGGTTGATTTGGCAAGGCTGGTATCGAAGTATTCCGGGCCGATCAAACTTAATGTCGTAAATTTTACGGACATTCAGCTTTATATTTATGATCAGTGTCCACATGACGAGCTTACTATTATTATGAGACGTTATATGATGCGGATTGCAGAGCATTTTGCAAAAGAGGGCGGATGTTTGGGATTGATCACAGGCGAAAGTATTGGACAAGTTGCGAGCCAGACGATGCAAAGTCTTGCGGCAACCAATGATGTGTGTACGATGCCTGTATACAGACCGCTGATTGGATTTGACAAACAGGAGATTGTGAAGATTTCGGAAGAAATCAATACTTATGAAACGTCAATTCAGCCATATGAAGACTGCTGTACGATTTTCGTGGCAAAGCATCCGGTCACAAAACCAAATGTAAATATCATAAGACGTTCAGAAGAAAATCTGGCAGAGAAAATAGATGAACTTGTGAAGGTGGCGATTGAGACAACTGAGAAGATTATTGTAAAATAAATTTATAGGGTATACAAGAAAAGACGTGCGCGTTCCGCGGAGCGTTTTGTGATATAGGAAAGTACAAACTTTCCTATATCATAAAAAAGAATGCGCTTTAGCACATTCTTTATTATACGAAGCTTATTCTTCGATGATATACGGTTTCAGTACTCCGAGAATTTCGTCCAGATCACTTTTAGCATAAATGTTTAATGTGATTGGTTTTGCTAAATCTAAGCTGAAGATACCCATGATGGATTTTGCATCAATTACATATCTTCCTGAGACTAAATCAAAATCAGAATCGAATTTAGTGATACTGTTTACGAATGATTTCACGCTTTCAATTGAGTTTAATGAAATAGTAACTGTTTTCATTGGAAAGACCTCCTTAAATTTTATGTTCTATTCTATTAACTATCTTATGATGGCGGTATAAAAAAGTCAAGAAACAAAATGACGAAACATCACTAGTTTATATTAATTTTATTATGAAATAATGAGAAAGAGGGAAAATGATGAGAAAAGCGGCATTACATAATCTTGGATGTAAAGTAAATGCATATGAAACCGAAGCTATGCAGGAGTTGTTAGAAGAAAGTGGGTATGAAATTGTACCATTTTCTGACAAAGCAGATGTTTATATTATCAATACATGCACGGTGACGAATATGGCAGACCGCAAATCACGTCAGATGCTCCATCGTGCCAAGAAGATGAATCCGGATGCAATCGTGGTTGCGGCTGGCTGTTATGTACAGGCGTTAGAAGAAAAAAGAGAAGCAGACGATAGTATTGATATTATTCTTGGCAATAATAAGAAGAAAGAGATAGTGGCTGTCTTAGAAGCATATGAAAAAGGAAAAACGAAAAAAGAAATGATTGATATCAATCATACAAACGAATATGAAGAAATGGAGCTTTCAAAAACAGCGGAACATACAAGAGCATATATTAAAGTACAGGATGGATGTAATCAATTTTGCACTTACTGTATCATTCCGTATGCAAGAGGAAGGGTACGCAGCAGAAGACTTCAAGACGTAGTCAAAGAAGTGGCAATTCTTGCAGGGAATGGTTATAAAGAAGTTGTGTTGACAGGGATTCATTTAAGTTCTTACGGTGTGGATTTTAAGGAGGAAAAAGATGATTTGCTTAGTCTTATTCGGGCAGTCCATGCGATTCAAGGGATTGAAAGAATTCGTCTGGGTTCGTTAGAACCACGTATTATTACGGAGGAATTTGCCCAGGAATTGTCGGGAATGGAGAAGTTCTGTCCGCATTTTCATCTTTCTTTGCAAAGTGGCTGTGATGCTACGTTAAAACGGATGAATCGCAGATATAGTGCCAAGGAGTATGCAAAGAAATGTGAATTGTTACGAAGATATTTTGAACATCCAGCACTTACAACGGATGTGATCGTAGGATTCCCGGGAGAAAGCAAAGAAGAATTTGAAGCATCCAGGAAATTTGTGGATGAAATTGATTTTTATGAGACGCATATTTTTAAATATTCGAAACGTCAGGGAACAAAAGCAGCAGTGATGTCGCAGCAGGTGGATGAGCAGGTAAAATCGCAGAGAAGTGCGAAGATGCTTTCCTTGGATGAAGAAAAACGAAAAAAATATGAAAATTACTGGATTGGAAAAGAAGTGGAAGTGCTTGTAGAAGAGGAAACCGAAATCGAAGGAAAGCATTTTTGGATTGGACATACCAAAGAATATATGAAAATTCTGATAGAATCGGAAGAAAATCTCCAAAATACTATTATACGAGTGCAAATTAAGAATCATTCACAAATTATTCATTGAAATTATGCAATATTTATATTAGAATGAGAGTTAAATTAGCGAAAGAGGGACGTGAGAGGATGAAGAATTTAAGCAATACACAATTTTTTAAAGTGGAACCGGCACCAAAGATTGAGCCGAAAGACATCCTTGAGATTGTTTATAATGCTTTGAAAGAAAAAGGGTATAATCCTGTGAATCAGATAGTAGGTTATATTATGTCGGGAGATCCGACTTATATTACAAGTCATAATGGTGCAAGAAGCCTTGTGATGAAGGTGGAACGTGATGAATTGGTAGAAGAGATGCTCAAATTCTATATTGGGCATCATTCATGGAAGTAGTATATGAGAATTCTTGGATTGGATTATGGGACGAAGACGGTAGGCGTTGCGGTAAGCGATCCGCTGGGGTTGACGGCTCAGGGAGTGGAGACGATCGAGCGGAAATCAGAAAACAAGTTAAGGCAAACGCTTGCACGCATTGAGACGCTGGTAAAAGAATATGAAGTGGAGAAGATTGTGCTTGGTTTTCCGAAACATATGAATAACGATATTGGGGAACGTGCAAAAAAATCGTTGGAATTTAAAGAAATGTTGGAGCGGCGCACAAATCTTCCGGTCATTATGCAAGATGAGCGGATGACGACAGTAGAGGCAGAGCGTACATTGATAGAGAGTAATGTAAGACGGGAGAACCGTAAAAAATATGTAGATAAGATTGCTGCGGTTTTTATATTGCAAGGATATCTGGACTCGGTTTATATAAAAGAACGATTACAAGGAGAAGTGTATGGAAAAGATTAAATTTGTATTTGATGAAACAGAGGAAGTTGAATTTTTTGTTTTAGAGCAGACAAAGATAAGCGGTATCTCATATTTACTTGTAACAGATTCTATGGATGACGGGGCAGAATGTTTGATTCTAAGAGATACAAGCAGTGCGTCTGATGCAGAAAGTGTCTATGAAATTGTGGAAGATGATGTAGAGCTTACGGCAGTATCAAAGGTATTTGAAGAATTATTGGAAGATATCACATTTGAGTAACATTATAGAATTTGGGCAGGATAAAAGGGAAAGAATACAATCAGCGAAAGGCTGTTTGGATATAGTAACGTTTGTTGCCAAAAGAGCAGCGTATGGAACCGGGAAGAGAGGAACATGTGCGTGAAAAGTCGGACATGTTTTTTATGATATAGGAAAGTTTGTACTTTCCTATATCATAAAGCGCTCCGCGGGATGCGCACTGCGGCGTACAATGAAGTTGTCGTATGCGACTGCTACAGGCGCAAGAATGTGCGAAGCACATTCTTTGTTTAATGGGTGATTTTGAATCTGGGTCATAGGTTAAACTTTTGCTAACAATACGAAGGGTAATTATTGATTATGAAAAATTAACAAATTAGAAAAATGGAGGTAAAATTTATTGAAGAAAGAGAAAAAACTAAAATTGCGTATTATTCCGCTCGGTGGTTTGGAGCAGATCGGAATGAACATTACTGCCTTTGAATACGGAGACAGTATTATTGTTGTGGACTGTGGTCTTGCGTTTCCGCAGGATGACATGTTAGGAGTCGATTTGGTGATTCCGGATGTGACGTATTTAAAAGATAATATAGCAAAAGTAAAGGGATTCGTGATCACGCATGGTCACGAGGACCATATCGGAGCGCTCCCGTATATTTTGAAGGACATCAATGTTCCGATATATACGACTAAGCTTACGATGGGAATTATTGAGAATAAATTAAAAGAACACAATCTTATGCGCAGTACGCGAAGAAAAGTAGTGCGGCATGGGCAGTCTATTAACTTGGGACAGTTCCGTATTGAATTTATTAAGACGAATCATAGTATTCAGGATGCATCGGCGTTGGCGATTTATTCTCCAGCAGGGATCGTAGTTCATACAGGAGATTTTAAGGTAGACTATACGCCGGTATTCGGAGATGCGATTGATTTGCAGCGTTTCGCAGAGATTGGAAAAAAGGGTGTTCTTGCAATGATGTCAGACAGTACCAATGCAGAACGTCCGGGATTTACAATGTCAGAGCGAACGGTTGGCCATACATTTGACAATATTTTTCTGGAACACCGC
Organism: uncultured Lachnospiraceae bacterium; assembly: GCA_910585545.1. Lineage (GTDB taxonomy): Bacteria > Bacillota > Clostridia > Lachnospirales > Lachnospiraceae > An181. The sequence continues at coordinate 38,956 of CAJUFN010000008.1, read as the reverse complement.
AATACACGTATTATTATTGCAACGTTTGCATCGAATGTAGACCGAGTACAGCAGATTATCAATTCTGCATATAAGTATGGCAGGAAAGTAGTAGTAGAAGGGCGAAGCATGGTCAATATCATTTCGACAGCTTCCGAGCTTGGATACTTGCAGATACCGGATAAAACTTTGATTGAAATTGATCAACTTAGGAATTATCCGGATGAAAAGACCGTAATTATTACTACAGGGAGCCAGGGAGAATCTATGGCTGCGTTATCAAGGATGGCAGCAGATGTGCATAAAAAAGTGACAATTAAGCCAGGAGACACTGTGATTTTTAGTTCGAATCCGATTCCGGGGAATGAGAAGGCTGTTTCCAAGGTAATTAATGAGCTTTCTCAGAAAGGTGCAGATGTTATTTTCCAGGATGCGCATGTATCCGGTCATGCTTGCCAGGAAGAATTAAAACTGATTTATTCTCTGTTAAGGCCGAAATATGCGATTCCGGTGCATGGTGAGTTCAGGCATTTGAAGGCAAATGCGGGAATCGCTCAGTCACTTGGTATACCAAAAGAGAATATTTTTATTATGCAGTCTGGAGAGGTCATAGAATTAAGTGCAGATGAGGCTAAGATCGTAGATCGTGTGCATACAGGGGCGATTCTGGTAGACGGACTTGGTGTTGGTGATGTAGGAAATATTGTTCTCCGCGACCGTCAGCATCTGGCAGAGGATGGAATACTGATTGTAGTACTGACATTGGAAAAGAGAAGCAATCAGCTTCTGGCAGGACCGGATATTGTGTCCAGGGGATTTGTGTATGTAAGAGAATCCGAAGGACTTATGGAAGAGGCAAGACAGGTTTTGCATGAGACATTAGAGGAATGTTTGCGTAAGCGTAATGCGGATTGGAGTAAAATCAAGATGGCAATCCGTGACACGATGAATGAGTTTATATGGAAACGCACGAAACGAAAACCAATGATTCTTCCGATTATTATGGATGTAGATTTGTAAAATGAGGCATATAATATGATAGTAGATGAAAGAATGGTGTCATTCATCCATTCTCTCGAAAGAGAAAACAGTGAGATACTTGAGAAGATTGAACAAGAAGCATTGGATACGTATGTACCGATTATCCGCAAGGAGATGCAAAGTTTTTTGAAGGTTTTGTTATTGATGACAAGACCTGTGCGGATTCTGGAAGTTGGTACTGCGATCGGATTTTCGGCAATTTTGATGAGTGAGTATGCCCCAAAAGAGGCAAAAATTACGACGATTGAAAAATATGAAAAGAGAATTCCGATTGCAAGAGAGAATTTTAAAAGAGCAGGGAAGGAAGAAACGATTAGTCTGATAGAAGGGGATGCGCTGGAAGTAATGAAGTCTTTGGATGATTCATATGATTTTATCTTTATGGATGCCGCGAAAGGACAATATATCAGTTATATGCCAGAGGCAATAAGGCTCCTTAAAAAAGGTGGGCTTCTCGTGTCGGATAACGTGCTGCAGGACGGAGATATTATCGAGTCACGCTTTGCAGTGGAAAGAAGGAATCGTACGATACACAGTCGTATGAGAGAATACTTATACGAATTAAAGCACGATGAGCGTTTAGAGACATCCATCATTCCGCTTGGAGACGGTGTGGCGCTTAGTATAAAAAGATAAAGGGGATAGGTCAGATGGCAAGATATCCAGAGTTATTGATTCCGGCAAGCAGTCTGGAAGTATTGAAGACGGCGGTCTTATTTGGTGCAGATGCGGTATATATTGGCGGCGAGGCGTTTGGACTTCGGGCGAAGGCAAAGAACTTTTCCATGGAGGATATGAGGGAAGGGATTGAGTTCGCCCATGCACACGATGTAAAAGTATATGTAACGGCAAATATTCTTGCACATAATGAAGACTTGCCGGGGGTTTACGAGTATTTTAAAGAGCTAAAAGAAATCGGACCGGATGCACTCATTATTGCAGACCCGGCGATTTTTGAAATTGCAAAAGAAGTTTGTCCAAAGATTGAGCGTCATATCAGTACACAGGCTAATAATACTAATTATGGAACCTATTTGTTTTGGCACAGATTAGGAGCAAAACGTGTAGTATCGGCAAGAGAATTATCTTTGAAAGAGATCAAAGAGATTCGCGCTCATATTCCTGAGGACATGGAGATAGAGACTTTTATTCACGGAGCAATGTGCATTTCTTATTCTGGAAGATGTCTTTTGAGTAATTATTTTACGGGCAGAGATGCAAATCATGGAGCCTGTACTCATCCTTGTCGCTGGAAGTACGCGGTTGTGGAAGAGACGCGCCCGGGAGAGTATATGCCAGTATATGAGAACGAGAGAGGAACTTATATTTTTAATTCTAAAGACTTATGTATGATTGAGCATATTCCTGAGATTATCGATGCGGGAATTGACAGCTTAAAGATTGAAGGGCGCATGAAAACGGCGCTTTATGTGGCAACGGTTGCCCGAACATACAGAAAAGCGATTGATGATTATCTGAAGGATCCAAAGTTGTATGAGCAGAATATGTCATGGTATTTGGAGCAGATTTCAAATTGCACATACCGTCAGTTTACGACAGGGTTTTTCTTTGGGAAACCTGATGAAACGACACAAATATATGACAGCAATACGTATGTGAAGGAGTATACGTATCTTGGAATCATCGCAGAGAAGAAAGATGGTGCTTATCGTATCGAACAGCGTAACAAGTTTTCTGTTGGAGAAAAGATTGAGATTATGAAGCCAGATGGCAGAAATGTAGAAGTGCTTGTAGAAAGCATCATGGATGAGCAGGGTAATGCGCAGGAAAGCGCGCCGCATCCTAAGCAGATTTTGTATGTAAGATTAACCGAAGAGGCAGATGCAGGAGACATATTGAGACGAAAAGAAGAAATATAGATTCCAAATTTAGAAGGGAAAGGCCTGAGCTTGTAGAAGGTGTACAAAATGGCATTGACAAATTTGTTGAATCTTGTTATTATATACAACATGAAGGTATATGTGCAAAAAATGCACAATATGTTGAAAGAGGAGGATGTGCAAAGATGTTAGGAAAGTTTAAAAATATGTTTGGAAAAGAAAAAAAGGGAGATATCGTAGGTGCGCCGATCGAGGGAAAAGCGGTAGCGTTATCAGAAGTAAGCGATCCTACATTTGGAGAAGAGATTCTTGGAAAAGGATTTGCAGTCATTCCTTCTGTAGGAAGAGTAGTAGCACCGGTAGACGGAACCGTTGGAATGATTTTCGATACAAAACATGCGGTGACAGTTACATCTTCCACAGGAATCGAGATTTTGATTCATGTCGGTCTTGATACCGTGAACTTAAAGGGAGCGCCGTTTACTGCTCATGCAGAAGCAGGACAGAGCGTAAAGGCGGGAGACTTACTTCTTGAATTTGATATTGAGGCAATTAAAGCAGCAGGTCTTGAGACAATTTCTCCTGTTGTAATCTGCAATACAATGGAATATAAAGAAATTACAGCTGATGTAGGAAAAGATGTAAAGGTATTGGATCCGGTTCTTACATTAGAAAAATAAGATGGATATATCAGTCTGTAAATGCAGACTTTTATATAATGAAGATAACACATAAGAAATGAGTAGAAGGAGGGAAAAATTATGATGAAATATCTTCAAAAGTTAGGTAAAGCTTTAATGCTTCCTGTAGCAGTTTTGCCTATCTGTGGTATCCTTATGGGTATCGGTTACTTCCTGTGTCCTGCAACTATGCAGGGTGGTGAAATTACAGGAGCTGCCAACTTAATTGGATTCTTTTTAGTTAAAGCTGGTGGTGCTTTAATCGACAACATGGCATTGTTGTTTGTTGTTGGTGTTGGTGTTGGTATGTCAGATGACAACGATGGTACTGGCGGTGTTGCTGCATTAGCTTCTTGGTTAATGATCACAACATTACTTTCAGAAGGTTCCGTTACAACACTTATGCCTGGAATCGCAGAGGATACTAACAGATTACTTGCATTCCAGAAAATTGCGAACCCATTTATCGGTATTCTTGCTGGTGTTATCGGTTCTAGCTGCTACAACAAATTCAAAGGAACAAAATTGCCAAGCTGGCTTGCATTCTTCAGTGGAAAACGTAGCGTTGCAATCGTATCTGGTGTTGTTTCTATCGTTGCTGCAGCAATCTTACTGTTTATCTGGCCATTAGTATTCGGCGCTCTTATCGCAGTAGGTCAGGCAGTTGTAGGTATGGATGTTGTAGGTGCTGGTATCTATGCATTCCTTAACCGTTTGTTGATCCCAACAGGATTACATCACGCACTTAACAACGTATTCTGGTTTGATACAATTGGTCTTGGTGATTTATCTCACTTCTGGGCTGGTGAAACATCTGCAGATGTAACTTGGAGCCTTGGTATGTATATGTCAGGTTTCTTCCCATGTATGATGTTTGGTATTCCAGGTGCAGCTTTAGCTATGGTTCACTGTGCTAAAGACAATAAGAAGAAAGTAGCAATTGGTCTTGTTGCTTCTGCAGCTGTTTGTGCATTCCTTTGTGGTGTTACAGAACCTTTCGAATTCGGTTTCATGTTCTTAGCACCTGTATTGTACTTAATCTACGCTATTTTATACGGTATCTTCACAATGGTTACTGTAGCGTTAGGATTCCGTGCAGGATTCTCATTCTCAGCTGGTGCAACTGACTTACTTTTCTCATCTTCATTACCAGCAGCTGCAAAAACATGGTTGATCCTTCCATTAGGTCTTGCAGCATTTGTAGTATTCTACGTAGTATTCCGTTTTGCGATCACAAAATTCGATCTCAAAACACCAGGTAGAGAAGACGATGATGATGAAACAAAAGTAGTATTGGCTAACAACAACTTTACAGATGTAGCTCGTATCGTATTAGAAGGTATTGGCGGAAAAGCAAACGTAACTTCTATCGATAACTGTATTACAAGACTTCGTCTTGAAATCAAAGACTATACAAAAGTTGATGAAAAGAAAATCAAATCTGCAGGTGTTGCAGGCGTAGTTCGTCCAGGAAAGAACAGCGTACAGGTTATCATTGGTACACAGGTACAGCATGTAGCTGACGAATTCAAAAAATTATGTAAATAATTAGCATATAGAAATATATACTATACATAAAAACAAATAAGGAGATGCAGATGCTGCATCTCCTTATCTGATAATTGGGAGGTCTATATGGCATATCAAGTAAAAAGAATTAACAAGAAGGAAGAAATTGAATCATGTGAGCAGTTCGCTATTGAGCAGTATTATTGGGACAGTAAACAGGAACCCAAAGCACATGGGTGGATGGGCTATCTGGAAAATCAAGGTTTTTTTGTAAAGATGGTATGTGAAGAGAAGAATCCTAGAAGGGAGCATACCGAGCACAGGAAGAGAGTATGCGATGATAGTGGCATGGAAATATTTTTTGCTTTTACAGAAGAAAATGAAGATTTGTCGAATGATTCCATGTACATTAATTTTGAAATGAATGCAAATGGTGCATTGTATGCGAAATATGGAAAAGGAAGAAAGAACAGAACATTTATTACAGAAGAAGTTTGCGAAATGTGTCAGACAAAGGGTTGTGTTGAAGAGGATACATGGAGTGTGGAAATTCTGATTCCGGAGAGCTTTTTAGAAGAAATTTGTGATTTTGAAAGAATAAAAGCAGGAAAAATGTTCTATTTTAATTTTTATAAAATATCAGAAACAAAAGAGATTGAGCATTTTGGAAGTTGTTATCCAATCAATTCTCCAACACCGAATTTTCATTTGCCGGTATGTTTTGGCAAAGCGGTGATTGCATAGGAGGATTTAAAGTATGAAAAACTATATTTTGGAATGCTGCGTAGATTCTTTTGAATCCGCAATGGAAGCTCAAAAAGGTGGAGCAGACAGAATAGAATTGTGTAGCGCTTTAGTGATAGGAGGGCTATCTCCATCTCCTTCTTTATTTAAAAGGATAAAAAAGGAGCTGGGGATTCGTACACATGTGTTATTAAGACCACGGTTTGGTGATTTTTGTTACACAGAGCATGAACATGAAATTATAAAGGAAGAAATCAAGATATTTCGGGATCTGGGAGCAGATGGGGTTGTGATCGGAAGTTTGAAGCCGGACGGTTCTCTTGATATGGTACAGATGAGAGAATTGATGCAGGAGGCAAAAGGGATGTCAGTGACATTGCATCGTGCCTTCGATATGTGTAAGGACCCCTTCTTTACGCTGGAACAGGCAAAAGAACTTGGAATTAATACAATACTGACTTCCGGACAGAAAAACCATTGTATAGATGGAAGTGAGCTGCTGGCTAGGCTTGTGGAAAAAGCAAAAGGACAGGTTGATATTTTAATTGGTGCTGGGGTAGATGCAGCTGTAATAGAAAAATTGTATGAAAAGACAAAGAGTACTTGTTATCATATGTCTGGAAAGATTACTCTAGACAGCAGAATGGAGTATCGGAAAGAGGATGTAAGCATGGGTGTTGCGTCTATGGACGAATATGAAATTTGGCGGACAAGTGCAGAAAAAATTGCCCAGGCAAAAGCAGTGTTAGAAAATATAGAAATATAGGATGGCATCATTTAATAAAAATAAGACTTTACGATAGAAAGAGGATATCTGTCGATAAAGTCTTATTTTTGTTGTCAAGCATATGACAAAAACATTAAAGAAATATGTTAAAAATATTCGCGCAGCTTTTCGATGGCACTTTTTTCGATTCTGGAAACATAAGAACGGGAAATTCCGAGCCGCGCTGCGATTTCCCGCTGGGTATATTCTTCTTCATTGTATAGTCCGTAACGCATTTTAAGAACAAGTCGTTCTCGCGGAGAAAGTATGGATTCCACTTTTGCATAAAGCATTTGGATGTCATCTTTCAGGATGATTTGTGATTGCGTATCGATATCATCAGCTTCAATGATATCAAAAAGATGAATTTCGTTACCTTCTTTATCTGTTCCGATAGGTTCATAAAGAGAAACTTCGCGCGAGATTTTTTTTCGGGCACGCAGCATCATAAGAATTTCATTTTCGATGCAACGAGCAGCGTAAGTGGCAAGACGGTAATTTCGTTTGGGATTAAAGGTAATAACTGCTTTTACAAGACCGATTGTACCAATAGATATTAAGTCTTCCGGATCTTCGTCCAGATATTGATATTTTTTGACGACGTGTGCGACAAGGCGCAGATTGTGCTCAATTAAAATGTGTTTCGCTTGAAGGTCGCCCTCTGTATATTTTTGCATGTAATATTCTTCTTGTGCAGGAGTCAGTGGCTTGGGAAATGATTTCAAGAAAAGCACCTCAAAGCGTATTTAATTATAGTGTATGTGTGGACAAAAAAGTTTGTGCTTTTCCAGAAAAAATGATTTTTTTCTTGTGTAATTATAAAAATGTGTTATAATGCAAACTATAAAGAAATTTCTATATAATCTTAGAGATTCAATAATGAGACATTTCAGACCAATCGGTCAGGTTTTTCAAAAAAGAGAAAACTCACATAGTAGGAAGAAAGGAAGTGTATGGATGTTTTGCAGTGTAATGTCTGCAGTGATTCAAGGGCTTCAGCCGGAGTTTGTACAGGTTGAAGTGGATGTAAGTAATGGTCTGCCGGGATTTTGTATGGTGGGATACCTGGCGGAAGAGGTAAAGGAGGCGCCTGGACGTGTCAGAACGGCGATTCAGAATATTGGTATGATAATTCCGCCAAAAAAGATTATGGTGAATCTTTCACCTGCACATGTAAGAAAGAGAGGATCGGGCTTTGATTTACCGATTGCAGTGTCTGTTATGGGGGCGCTTGCAATGATTAAGAAAGAGGAAATAAAAGATATTATAGTCATAGGTGAATTGGGATTAGATGGAGAAGTTCGAAAGGTGAAAGGAGTACTGCCGATTCTTTTAGCTGCGAAGGAGAAGGGGTACAGGAAGTGCATGATTCCATTTGCGAATCTAACAGAAGGGAGGTTGGTGGATGGATTAGAAGTAATAGGCGTGAAATCGTTAAGGGATACAGTGGAATATTTTCGAAAGGGAATTGTTCCAAACTATGAAAAAGCGATAAAAGTGCAAAGTAGACAAGAGCGAGTATATGATTTTAAAGATTTGAAAGGACAGAAGGTTTTGCGCAGAGTTGCAGAAATATCCGTTGGCGGCGGGCATAATCTTTTGATGATAGGACCTCCGGGGAGTGGAAAAACTTTGACAGCGAAATGTATGCCTGGAATTATGCCTCCGCTGCAAAAAGAAGAAGCGATAGAGTTAATGAAGATATACAGTATTATGGGGCTTTTGGATGAACACAGCGCAGAAATCGAGAAAAGACCTTTTCGTGAAGTCCATCATACGATTAGTAAGCCGGCGTTGTTAGGGGGAGGAATTATTCCGAAACCAGGAGAACTTAGTCTTGCGAATGGAGGAATTCTTTTTCTGGATGAATTGGCAGAATTTCAAAAGACAGTATTGGAAACCTTGAGACAGCCATTGGAGGAAAAGTGTGTGAAATTAATCAGAAATTCAGGAACTTACGTGTTTCCTGCGGATGTTATATTAACTTGTGCAATGAATGCATGTCCTTGCGGATACTACCCGGATCATAAGAAGTGTAACTGTACGCCAACTCAGATACAAAATTATGTCGGGAAGATCAGTCAGGCTTTCTTGGAACGCATTGATCTGTGCGTGGAGACGGAGCGGATTTCTTACGAGGAACTGGTAGAAAAAAAGATAAAAGAGGAATCTTCTTTGGAGATACAAAAAAGAATATGCAAAGTGCGCAAGATTCAGCAAGAACGTTTTAGGGGAAGCTCTGTGAGAGTCAATGCACAGATGAATATGCAGCAGATGCAAAAGTTTTGCGTATTAGATTTGGAAACAGAGAAATTTTTGAAACAGGCATATGAAAAATTGGGTATGAGTGCGCGTGTATATCATAAAATATTAAAAGTTGCCAGGACAATCGCAGATATGGAGGAGAAGAAACAGATTCGAATAATTCATATAAAAGAGGCATTAGGCTATCGGATGTCTGATAAGATATTTTGGGGAGAATGAAAGGTATGGGGGATGAATATATAGCATATGCATATTGGCTGGATAATGTACAAGGAATTGGCAAAAAGAGAAAGATACAGTGGGTTTTGAAAGGGCTTGCGCCAAAAGAAATATATGATCAAATAGAGATGATTCCGGAAACAAAGATTACGCAACAAGAGAAAGAGAAGATTCTGGAAGCAAAGAATAGATGGAATGTGTGGAAACAATACGAGAATATGGTACAAAAAGAAATTTATTTTGTTCCATATACCCTGGAAGCGTATCCGCAAAGATTACGAGAGATATCAGCTCCGCCATTTGGTATTTATGTCAAAGGAAAGCTTCCAGGAGAAGAGGAAAAGAGCGTTGCGATTGTAGGGGCGAGACATTGCAGTGAATATGGAAGGAAAATGACAACAGAATATGCAAGAGCCTTTGCAGAGTATGGTATTCCTGTTATTAGCGGAATGGCAAGTGGAATTGATAGTGTGGCGCAAAGGGCGGCGCTAGAAGCGAAAGGAAGTACTTATGCAGTATTAGGATGTGGAGTAGATATATGTTATCCAAGAGAAAATTTTGCATTATATATGGAAATGACTCAAAAAGGAGGAATCATATCCGAATATCCTCCGGGAATGAGGCCCTTGCCACAGCATTTTCCAGCAAGAAACCGGATTATCAGTGCACTGGCTGATACGGTTCTTATTATGGAAGCAAAAATAAAAAGCGGTTCCTTGATTACGGCAGAAATGGCGCTTGAGCAAGGGAAAGACATTTATGCATTGCCAGGAGCTTGTACGGATATATTAAGCGAAGGATGTAATCGATTGATAAGCGATGGGGCAGGAATTCTGATTTCACCGAAAGAATTGTTAGAAACAATGGGAATTCCAAATGTAAAAAATGTAAGAAAACAAACAGAAAATGAAATAAAGCTTGAATCTGCCGAAAAATTAGTGTATAGTTGTCTCGGTTTACATCCCAAAAGTCTGGAACAGATATTGGATAATACGAAGATGTCCTTGCCAGAGCTTTTAAGCCATCTCATTTCACTTGAAATGAAAGGATGTATCAAGGAAATATCCAAGAATTATTATGTAAAAATAGACTTGGAGTATTAAGGAGGATTTTAAAATGGCACGATACCTGGTGATTGTGGAGTCTCCGGCTAAAGTAAAAACCATTAAGAAGTTTTTGGGTAGTAATTATGTTGTGACGGCATCGAATGGACATGTAAGAGATTTGCCGAAAAGTCAGCTTGGAATAGATGTAGAACACGGATATGAGCCTAAATATATTACGATCAGAGGAAAAGGGGACATTCTTGCTAATCTTCGGAAAGAAGCAAAAAAGGCAGATAAAGTGTATTTGGCAACTGACCCCGACAGAGAAGGGGAGGCGATTGCCTGGCATTTGTCGAAAGCGCTAAAGCTGGATGATGACAAAATGTATCGTATCAGTTTTAATGAAATTACTAAAAGCGCAGTGAAAGCATCTATTAAAGAAGCCAGATTGATTGATATGGATTTGGTAGATGCTCAGCAGGCACGAAGAGCTCTCGACCGTATTGTGGGATACAAGATCAGTCCGCTTTTGTGGGCAAAGGTAAAACGAGGTTTAAGTGCCGGACGTGTACAGTCGGTAGCGCTTCGGATTATTGCGGATAGAGAAGATGAGATCAACTCATTTATACCGGAGGAATATTGGACGCTGGAAGGAACTTTTCAGGTGCAAGGAGAAAAAAAACCGCTCATTGCAAAATTTTACGGTACCCCAAAACAGAAAATGACGATTCATAATAAGGAAGAATTAAATCGCATCCTTGAAGTTGTAGAGAATGCGTCTTATGAAATTGCAGACATCAAGAAAGGTGAGCGTATACAGAATCCTCCGGTTCCTTTTACAACAAGTACACTACAGCAGGAAGCATCCAAGGTATTGAATTTTGCTACACAGAAGACAATGCGTATTGCACAGCAGTTGTATGAAGGAATTGACATTAAAGGAAATGGTACGGTTGGTCTTATCACATATTTAAGGACGGATTCCACAAGAGTTTCAGAAGAAGCAGAACACAATGTAAGAGAATTTATTGTGGAGGAATATGGAGAAGCCTTTGCCGCAGAGACAGAAGTCAAAAAGGAAGAGAACAAAAAGATACAGGATGCGCATGAGGCAATTCGTCCGACAGACCCGTCGAGAATTCCGGCGCTTATAAAGGAATCTCTGACAAGAGATCAGTTTCGTCTGTATCAATTAATCTGGAAGCGTTTTGTAGCAAGCCGTATGAAAGCGGCAAAGTATGAGACTACATCCGTAAAGATTGCGGCGGGAGAATATTGGTTTTCCGTAGCGGCATCCAAGATTGTGTTTGAAGGATTTCGGAGTGTATATGTAGAAGCCGGTGAGAAAAAGGAAAAAAGTAATATGCTTGTAAAAGGCCTTGAGAAAGATTCAAAACTTTCCGGCGAAAAATTTGAGTCGAAACAACATTTTACGCAGCCGCCGGCACATTATACAGAAGCTTCTCTGGTGAAAACACTGGAAGAACTTGGGATTGGCCGTCCAAGTACGTATGCGCCGACTATTTCGACTATCATAGCAAGACGTTATGTTGCTAAAGAAAGTAAGAACTTGTATTTAACCGAACTTGGGGAAGTCGTAAACAATATTATGCTTCAGTCATTTAAAAGTATTGTGGATGTGCACTTTACTGCTTACATGGAAGGATTGCTAGACTATGTTGCAGAAGGAAAAGTGGAATGGAAATCCGTAATCAGTAATTTTTATCCGGATTTGGAAGAAGCAGTACAGATTGCGGAAAAAGAACTGGAGAGTGTGACCATAGAAGATGAAGTGACAGATGTGGTATGTGAAGAATGCGGGCGTAACATGGTTATCAAATATGGACCGCATGGAAGATTTCTAGCATGTCCTGGTTTTCCAGAATGCCGCAATACCAAACCATATCTGGAAAAGGCAGGAGTATCCTGTCCGTTGTGCGGAAAAGAAGTGGTGATACGAAAAACCAAAAAGGGCAGACGATATTATGGGTGTGAGAATCATCCGGAATGTGAGTTTATGTCATGGCAGAAGCCTTCTGAGAAAAAGTGTCCGGAATGTGGAGCTTATATGACAGAAAAGGGAACAAAATTAGTTTGCAGCAATGAAAAATGCGGATATGTAGAAGATAAAATTAAAAAAGAATAAAATTTATTGAATGTAAAAGAAATCTATGCTAACATGAAGAATAAGAATTAATTTAGACTTGATAAGAATAACAGAAGTAGTATTAAATGACCAAAATTTGGAGGAAAAGAGATGAGCGTACAGTTATTAGATAAGACAAGGAAGATTAATAAGCTGCTTCATAATAATAATTCCAGCAAAGTGGTTTTCAATGATATCTGCGATGTCTTAACTGGAATTCTTGCGTCAAATGTACTGGTGATCAGTAAAAAAGGAAAAGTTCTCGGCAGCGGACAGTGTGAAGGAGTACAGTTGATTACGGAATTGATCAGCGGGGAAGTCGGAAGTCATATAGATAGTTTGTTGAATGAGAGATTACTTAATATTTTGTCAACAAAAGAAAATGTGAATCTGGAGACACTTGGATTTGAATCTGAGCATGTGAATGGCTATCAGGCTATCATTACTCCGATTAATATTGCAGGAGAAAGGCTTGGAACATTGTTTATTTACAAATACCAGGCGACATATAGTATTGATGATATTATCTTAAGTGAATATGGTACAACGGTAGTTGGATTGGAGATGCTTCGTTCTGTTAATGAAGAATCCGCAGAGGAAGCCAGAAAAGAGCAAATTGTTCGTTCAGCAATCAGTACGCTTTCTTTTTCGGAGTTGGAAGCAATTATTCATATTTTTGATGAATTGGAAGGAAACGAAGGAATTCTGGTGGCGAGCAAGATTGCGGACAGAGTAGGAATTACTCGCTCGGTAATTGTGAATGCATTGCGTAAATTCGAAAGTGCAGGTGTGATCGAGTCCAGATCTTCAGGTATGAAAGGAACATATATTAAAGTAGTGAATGAATATGTGTTTAAAGAGATTGAAGCGATCAAACAGGAAAAAGGAAATAATGACAATAAATAATGCAAAGGGTATCAGGAGACTGATACCCTTTTTAAGGAGGTAATCTAAGATGTATGAAGGCAGCCAAGTTTCTCTTCATATGAAGAAAAATATCCTTGCGAATGGGATGACAGATCATACTTGCTATCAATGTACCATTTATAAGTATGATGAAGAAAATCAAAACATATATATGATATTAGAGGATGAAGAACTTACAAGGATTTCTCTGGATGCAGTATATTCCTGTGATATTTTTGCAGTGGAAGATACTTCTTGTGAAGGAATCGTAGAAGAACGGTATAACTGCAGTCAAGGCAGTATGCTGCGTTTTCGTGTGAAGAATGGATTTTATGGCAGAATTTCTTAAAGGAATATAAACTAAAAGAAAATGGGTTGACATTTTATACCAAGAGTGCTATTTTATATTCTAGATTCGAAATAGCACTCGTTTTGCTAGAGTGCTAACAAGTGATAGAGGAGGATTGAACATGAAATTAGTACCTTTAGGTGACAGAGTTGTATTAAAACAATTAGAAGCGGAAGAAACAACCAAATCAGGAATTGTACTTCCGGGACAATCCAAAGAAAAACCGCAGCAGGCAGAGGTCGTTGCCGTAGGACCAGGTGGAATGGTTGATGGAAAAGAAGTGACCATGAATGTAGCTGTTGGCAATCAGGTAATCTATTCCAAATATGCAGGAACAGAAGTGGAGCTTGAGAAAGAAGAGTATATTATCGTAAGACAAAGTGACATTTTAGCGATTGTGGAATAATTAAGATATTCGAAGTTGGAGGTAGATAGACATGGCAAAAGAGATTAAGTTTGGAGCAGAGGCGAGAAGCGCCTTGGAAGCAGGTGTAAATCAGCTTGCAGATACCGTAAGAGTGACCCTTGGCCCAAAGGGAAGAAATGTTGTACTTGATAAATCATTTGGTGCGCCGCTTATTACAAATGACGGTGTGACAATAGCAAAAGAGATTGAACTCGAAGATGCATTTGAAAATATGGGAGCACAGCTTATCCGAGAAGTAGCAGCAAAGACAAATGATGTTGCAGGTGATGGAACGACAACGGCAACTGTGCTTGCACAGGCAATGGTTCATGAAGGTATGAAGAATCTTGCAGCAGGAGCGAATCCGATCGTTCTTAGAAAAGGTATGAAAAAAGCTACAGATGCAGCCGTGGAAGCGATTGCAAGAATGAGCAGCAAGGTGACTGGAAAAGAACAGATCGCAAGAGTAGCAGCTATTTCAGCAGGCGATGATGAAGTTGGCGAGATGGTAGCAGATGCGATGGAGAAGGTTTCTAATGACGGCGTGATTACCATCGAAGAATCTAAGACGATGAAAACGGAACTTGATTTGGTAGAAGGTATGCAGTTTGACAGAGGATATGTATCTGCATATATGGCAACGGATATGGATAAGATGGAAGCTACATTGGAAGACCCATATATTCTTATCACGGATAAGAAAATTGCCAATATCCAGGAGATTCTTCCTATTTTGGAACAGATCGTACAGTCGGGTGCAAGATTACTTATTATTGCAGAAGATGTAGAAGGAGAAGCACTTACGACATTGATCGTCAATAAGCTTCGCGGAACATTTAATGTAGTTGCAGTAAAAGCGCCAGGTTATGGTGACAGAAGAAAAGAGATGCTTAAGGATATTGCAATTCTTACTGGTGGTCAGGTAATTTCCGAAGAGTTAGGACTTGATCTTAAGGAAACTACTTTAGATATGTTAGGACGTGCGAAATCCGTAAAAGTGCAGAAAGAGAATACAGTCATTGTAGATGGATGCGGAAGCAAGGAAGAGATTACAGCACGTGTATCTCAGATCAAAAAGCAGATTCAGGAGACAACATCTGAGTTTGATAGAGAAAAATTACAGGAAAGACTTGCGAAACTTGCAGGCGGTGTTGCAGTTATCCGTGTAGGTGCAGCCACAGAGACTGAGATGAAGGAAGCAAAACTTCGTATGGAAGATGCGCTTGCAGCTACAAGAGCAGCCGTAGAAGAGGGAATTATTGCCGGAGGCGGTTCTGCTTACATTCATGCGGTGAAAGAGATCACTTCATTGGTAGATACGATGGAGGGAGATGAGAAAACAGGCGCAAAGGTAATCTTAAAAGCCTTAGAAGCACCATTATATCATATCGCAGCAAATGCAGGCCTGGAAGGATCCGTGATTATCAATAAAGTAAGCGAGCTTGAACCTGGTATGGGATTTGACGCTTATACAGAAAATTATGTAGATATGGTAAAAGCAGGAATTCTTGATCCTGCAAAAGTAACAAGAAGCGCATTACAGAATGCAACAAGCGTTGCTTCTACACTTCTTACAACAGAGTCCGTAGTGGCAAATATTAAAGAAGACGTACCGGCTATGCCTGCAGGGGCACCGGGAATGGGTATGATGTAAAGTCTTATAGATCATAAAACGTCAGGGCAGTATGTCCTGGCGTTTTTGATTAGAAATATTAATCTGACTTTATTAGAAAAAATAACATATGAAATATTGCGGAACTATGTTAGAATAAGAGATAGTAAAAATAACCGGAGGATAATTATGAATGATTTTTATACGGAGCAGCTTGTCAAAAGAAAGACGCCGATGAGTGAGAAATTCGTTGTGGTCATACTGGGAATATTAACTGTATTATCGGTTGTGCTGGTGCTGGCAATGCCCATATTGTTGTTTGTGCCTGTCATTCTTGCAGTACTGACCTACTTTGCAAATCTGAGGACAGATTTGGAATTTGAGTATTTGTATGTGAACGGTGAACTTGATATTGACAAGATTATGGCAAAGACAAAAAGAAAGAAGGGATTTTCGGCAAAGATAAGCGATTTGGAAGTAATGGCACCGCAGGGCTCGGAAGTCTTACATGCATACCAGAACATAAAGACATTTGATTATAGTTCTATGACAGATAAGAATAGAAAATTTGAGGCAGTATTCGTAAAAGATGGAGTGAAAACGAAGATCATATTTGAGCCAAATCAGACGATTTTGGATGGGATAAGAATGCTTGCGCCAAGAAAAGTGAATTTTTAGTATTGACAGAGCGCTAAGTTTTTTGTACCATATCATTTAATACTTAGAGAACAACAAAAGAATTGGAAGCGAAGAAGGAGGATGTATCATGGGGACAATTATTGGAGAAGGCATTACATTTGACGACGTACTTTTAGTACCGGCATATTCAGAGGTGATTCCAAACCAAGTAGATTTATCAACGAATTTAACAAAAACGATCCGTTTGAACATTCCGATGATGAGTGCGGGAATGGATACGGTAACGGAACACCGTATGGCGATTGCGATGGCGCGCCAGGGGGGCATTGGTATTATCCATAAAAATATGTCAATCGAAGCACAGGCAGAAGAAGTAGATAAGGTAAAACGTTCTGAGAATGGTGTTATTACGGATCCGTTTTATTTGTCACCGGAGCATACGCTTGCAGATGCCAATGAATTGATGGGCAAATACAGAATTTCAGGGGTTCCGATTACTGAGGGAAGAAAATTAGTTGGTATCATAACGAACCGTGATTTGAAATTCGAAGAAGATTTTACGAAAAAGATCAAAGAATCGATGACCTCAGAAGGTCTGATCACAGCTTTGGAAGGTATCACATTAGAAGATGCGAAGAGGATTCTTGCAAAGGCGAGAAAAGAAAAGCTTCCGATCGTAGATAAAGATTTTAACTTGAAAGGCCTTATTACAATCAAAGATATAGAGAAACAGATTAAATATCCGTTATCTGCAAAAGACGCTCAGGGCCGCCTTCTTTGCGGTGCAGCCGTAGGTATTACAGCAAACTGTCTGGAAAGAGTCGACGCGTTGGTAAAAGCACACGTGGATGTTGTAGTAATGGACTCTGCACACGGTCATTCTGCAAATGTTATCAGAACAGTCCGAATGGTAAAAGAAAAATATCCGGATCTGCCGGTAATTGCCGGTAATGTTGCAACCGGAGATGCGACAAGAGCACTGATCGAAGCTGGAGTAGATGCTGTAAAGGTTGGTATCGGTCCTGGTTCTATCTGTACTACCCGAGTTGTGGCAGGTATTGGAGTTCCGCAGGTTTCCGCGGTTATGGATTGCTATGAAGTGGCAAAGGAATACAATATTCCAATCATTGCAGATGGTGGAATTAAGTATTCCGGTGATATGACAAAGGCGATCGCAGCAGGTGCTAATGTATGTATGATGGGAAGTATCTTTGCGGGATGCGACGAAAGCCCGGGAACATTTGAGTTATATCAGGGAAGAAAATATAAAGTATACCGTGGTATGGGTTCTATTTCTGCTATGGAGAATGGAAGTAAGGATCGTTATTTCCAGGCGGATGCAAAGAAATTAGTGCCGGAAGGCGTCGAAGGACGCGTGGCATATAAAGGTACTGTGGAAGATACGGTATTTCAGTTAATGGGAGGACTTCGTTCCGGTATGGGATATTGCGGAACTCCTACGATTGAAGAGTTGAAACAGAATGGAAAATTTGTTAAGATTTCAGCGGCATCCTTGAAAGAAAGCCATCCGCATGATATCCATATTACAAAAGAAGCACCAAATTATAGTGTTGATGAATAAGTGTTTGGGTAGCAGCTAATCCAAGCTGTTATAGCCAAACTGATATAAATTTGTTATAATTTTTGATAAAAAACGGCGTTGCTCCTTGCATGAGAACGCCGTTTCTTTTATGATAGAGAGAAGGAGAAAAAACAAAGGAGAAAAGAGTATGAGAGTGTTTAGATCATCTTTAGACTGGCTGGAAAATCCGGAAGTATACGCAGTCAATCGCATGAAGGCACATTCGGATCACAGTTTTTATGAAAGTGTGGAAGAAGCCGCAAATGGCCAGATGAGCCTTAGTCAGTCTTTGAATGGAATATGGCATTTTGCATATAACGAAAATCCAAAAGACAGGCCGGAAGAATTTTATCGGGAGGACTTTGGGATTATTGGGTTTTCAAAGATAGAAGTTCCAGGACACATTGAACTTCAGGGATATGGACAATGTCAATATACAAACATACATTATCCATGGGATGGCAAAGAAAGTTTAAAAGCACCGGCAATACCAAAAGAATATAATCCGGTAGGCAGTTATATGCGTTACTTTCAGCTGGACCGTGAATTGGAAGGGAAAAAGGTATTTCTTTCATTTCAAGGAGCGGCAACAGCAATTTATGTATGGCTGAATGGAAAGTTTGTTGGCTACAGTGAAGATGGCTTTACACCATCAGAATTTGATGTTACTCCTTTTTTGAAATCAGGTCAGAACAAACTGGCAGTGGAGGTGTACAAATACAGCAGTGCAAGTTGGCTGGAAGATCAGGATTTCTGGAGACTCTCGGGGATTTTCAGAGATGTATTTTTGTACGCGATACCCAAAACGCATGTGTATGATATAGATGTGCGTGCCGGACTTTTAAAAGATTATAAGACGGGTACGTTGGACGTAAGGATCAGCCTTCGCGGCCAGATGAAACAGAACAAGAACGGGAGCATTGAATGTGTTTTGACAGACAGGCAGGGAAGACATATACATTCCGAAGAGATATCCCCGGATAAGATGGAAGAAACAGAAGATTTTATGGTGGCATCTTTTAAGACCAAAATCAAGGCAGTAATGCCTTGGAGTGCAGAGGAACCACATTTGTATCAGTTTTTTGTGCTTGTGAAAGATGAAAGAGGAAAAGCGGTTGAAATTGTTCCTCAGCTGGTTGGTTTCAGACGTTTTGAAATGTTGGATGGCGTTATGTGTCTGAATGGAAAACGTCTCATTATAAAAGGAGTCAACCGGCATGAATTTAATGCTCAAAAGGGCAGGGCGGTAACAAAGGAAGATATGCTTTGGGATATTATTTTTATGAAACGCAACAATATCAATGCAGTGCGTACTTCACACTATCCAAATCATAGCCTATGGTATGAATTGTGCGACCAGTTCGGTATCTATGTTATGGATGAGATGAATTTGGAGACGCATGGAACATGGGATAGTTTGAGCATTTCCAAACTTGAAGATCATCTTCCGGGGGATGATATATGTTGGGAAGGAGCAGTTCTTGACCGCGCAGAATCTATGTATGAGAGGGATAAAAACCATCCGTGTATTCTTTTCTGGTCTTGCGGAAACGAATCTTATGCGGGCGAAAATATCAAGAAGGTATCCGATTATTTTCACGAGAAGGACAGCAGCAGGCTGGTGCATTATGAAGGCGTATTTCATAACAGGAAATATGATTTTATCAGTGATATGGAAAGCCGTATGTATGCAAAGCCTGAGGAGATCAAAGCGTATCTGGAAAACGATCCGAAGAAACCATATCTTAGCTGTGAATATATGCATGCAATGGGGAATTCCTGCGGTGGAATGCATTTTTATACGGAACTGGAAGACCTCTATGAAAAATATCAGGGAGGCTTCATATGGGATTATATCGACCAGGCACTGATGGCAGAGAATGAAAAAGGCGTTTGTGTGATGGCGTATGGCGGAGATTTTAATGACAGACCAAGTGACTATGAATTTTGCGGGAATGGGATTGTGTATGCATCCAGGAAGGCTTCGCCAAAAGTGCAGGAAGTAAAAAAATTATACGCAGATATCAGAATCTGGCCGGACCGGGCGGGAGTTAGGATTGAGAATCGCGCAAGGTTTAAACGAACAAAAGATTATAGATTTTGTTATCGGCTTTTGAAAGATGGCAATCTTCTTTATGAAAACCATATAAGAGTAGATATTCCGGCAATGGAGCACTACTATGTACCGCTTGAATATCCGGAGCTTACGGAAAATGGAGAATATGTCTATGAGGTTTCCTGTTTGCTTGGAAAGACGGAAGAATGGGCAGAGGAAGATTACGAGATTGCGTTTGGACAATATGTTTATAAGGTCAGCGGGAAAAAAGAGAAACGAAGAGACCCGAAACAACCATATCGTGTGGTAGAAGGAGATGGCAATATTGGCGTCTACGGAGAAGGCTTTCGTGCAATGTTCTCGAGAGGGAAAAGAGGACTGACCTCTCTTGTATACGATGACGTGGAATATATTGTGAGTGCTCCATATATTAATTACTGGCGTCCGAGTACGGACAATGATCGAGGAGCAGGCTACCCATACTTGTACAGTCAGTGGATGGGAGCCGGGAAAAATCAGAAATGTGTCAAGGTGACATCGGAGGAGAAAGAAGGAGTATTTCGAATCGTATATGAGTATGAGGTTCCTGTTTGTCCAAAAGTAAAAAGCAGAATTATCTATGAAATCAATCAGAGCGGTAAAATAGAAGTCTGTGCTTGTTACGAGGGTGTAAAAGGGGCTGGAATGATGCCTTGCTTTGGCATGATCTGGAAGCTGGAAGAAAAATATGACAGATTCCGCTATTATGGCGGAGGTCCAAAGGAGACATACCAAGATCGAAACCATGGAATTCGTATAGGTATTTTTGAGGAAACCGTAAAAGAGAATATGGCGTCATATCTGGTTCCGCAGGAATGTGGCAATCACATGGAGACAAGATGGCTGGAAGTGAAAGATGCGGAGGGAGAAGGTCTTCGTTTTGCTGCTAAAGGGAAGCCTTTTGAAAGCTGTGTGCTGCCATATGGACCGCTTGAAATTGAAGAAGCAGAACATATCCATGAACTAAAAGGGAATGGATATACGTATATAAGGCTGAATGCAACGCAGATGGGAGTTGGCGGTGACGACAGCTGGGGAGCGCCGGTGCATGAGCAGTATCTAATGTCGGCAGAGGAAACGTATCAGGTATCATATACGATAGAGAAGATATAAGAGCGAGAACTTACGATATGAAACGAAGAAGAGACAAACGACGAAGATACAAACGAAGAATGTATACAGGAACTGCAATTTTAGTCATTATACTGATTATATTAATCATCAATGGAATGGGTAAGCGTTTTGTGGGAAGAGAATACTTTGAACTTTCGGATGAAGAGATCACAGCAGAAAAACCAGAGATAGATGTACAGCTTTTAGATGTGAATCCGTATTCCAGACCTGGAACAGAGACCGGAAAAATCAAAGGAATCGTAGTGCATTACACGGCAAATCCAGGAGCAACAGCCATGCAGAACAGAAATTATTTTCAAGGACTGAAAGATTCTCATCAAACAGAGGCGAGCAGTCATTTTATTATCGGACTTGAGGGTGAGATCGTGCAGTGTGTGCCTACATGGGAAGTTGCCTATGCATCGAATGAGCGTAACAAAGATACGGTATCGATAGAAAATTGTCACCCGGATGAGAGCGGTAATTTTACAAAAGAGACTTATCAGTCCTTGGTGCAGCTTACTTCATGGCTTTGTCAGAAGTTTGAACTTACCGAGGAAGATGTGATTCGTCATTATGATGTGACAGGAAAGATTTGTCCGAAGCAGTTTGTAGAATCTGAAGATACTTGGGAGCGATTCCGGGCAGATATAAAAGCGGCGCTTGAAAATCAGAAATAAGACTGTTATAATTGATTCAATGCTTTAAACTAATAAAGGAACAGAGGAGATGAACAACGATGGATTCTAATATCGTACTCATCGGGTTTATGGGAACCGGGAAAAGTGCTATAGCGAATTGCCTTAGTAAGATGCTTCCCATGGAAACAGTGGAGATGGATGAGGTTATTGCAGAAAGAGCCAGGATGAGTATTTCGGATATTTTTGCAGTGTATGGAGAAGAATATTTTCGTAATCTGGAAACCAATCTTCTTGTGGAATTGCAGGAAAAAAGCAATGTGATAATATCCTGCGGAGGAGGGACTCCGCTTCGGGATAATAATGTAGCCGAGATGAAAAAGAATGGAAGAGTAGTATTGCTCACAGCGAAGCCGGAAACGATTTATGAACGCATCAAGAACAGTCACGACAGACCGCTTCTGGAGAATAATAAAAATATTTCTTTCATTTCGAAGCTGCTAGAAGAAAGAAAGGCGAAGTATGAAGCCGCCGCAGACGTTGTAATCGAGACGGATGATAAAAATAAACTGCAGATAAGTGAAGAAATTGTAGGAAAACTATTAGAAATGGATGAGAAAAATGTTTAAGATGTTTTATCCGGATGAATATGTGGTATCGGCATATGTCATTCATTTTGAAAAAATGTATGAGCAAGGATACAGGGGTTTGATTTTTGATATTGATAATACTTTGGTGCCCCATGGTGCGCCGGCAGATAGCCGTTCACGAAAATTATTTGAAAGGCTTCGTGAAATCGGATTTGATACTTGTTTGATTTCGAACAATCAGGAACCGCGCGTGAAACCATTTGCAGAGGAAGTGAAAAGCAAATACGTATTTGATGCGCATAAGCCAAGCAGAAAGAATTACAGAAAAGCCATGGAGCTTATGGGAACAACACGGAATAATACTGCGTTTATCGGGGATCAGCTTTTTACGGATGTGTGGGGAGCAAAACGAACAGGCATGCATAATATTCTCGTAATGCCGATGAATCCAAAGGAAGAGATACAGATTGTGCTCAAACGGTATTTGGAAAGAATTGTGTTGTATTTTTATAAAAGGTCAAAAAAGAAATGAGAAGTAAAAAAATGAATCCGGTCGTGGTAAGAAACGTAAAAATCGGAGAAGGAATTCCAAAGATTTGTGTTCCGATTGTAGGAACCACAAAAGAGAGTATTATAGAAGAAGCAAGGACGTTACATAATATTGCGGCAGATCTGGTTGAGTGGAGAGCAGATTGGTTTGAAGATGTTTTTGATTCAAAAAAAGTGGAAGAAGTTTTAAAAGAATTGAGAGAAGCACTGAAAGAGATTCCATTGCTCTTTACGTTCCGTACCTTGAAGGAAGGCGGAGAAAAGGCAATTGAGAAAGAGGTTTATGCGAACCTTAACAAAAAGGCAGCAAAGAGTGGATATGTGGATCTGATAGATACAGAAGTATTCACGGGCGATGATATCGTGAAGGATATCATAGAAGCAGCTCATGCATGCGGCGTAAAAGTAATAGCTTCCAATCATGATTTTGACAGGACACCGGATAAAGATGATATCGTAGGAAGACTTTGCAAAATGCAAGACTTAGGTGCGGATATTTTGAAGATTGCCGTGATGCCGAATGATAAAAAGGATGTTCTTAAATTGCTTGCGGCAACAGAAGAGATGGCAAATGAATATGCAGACAGACCGATCATTACAATGTCTATGGCAGGGACAGGAGTGATCAGCCGTCTGTGCGGAGAGATTTTTGGCTCAGCGGTTACTTTTGGCTCAGCAAAGAAAGCATCTGCGCCAGGGCAAATAGATGTGGAAGACTTAAATCAAGTATTGAATTTACTGCATAAGAGCTTACAGTAACGCAAAAGGCTATAAAAGGTTATAAGTGTCAAATTTTGAAAAGTTATGGTTGAAAAATCCATCAAGATATTATAGAATTAGTATCAGTGAAAGTATGTATATGCTTAAAAAAGCAGATTTACCTTATTGGTAATAAATATTAAGGAGGACTTTTAAATGATTTCAGCAGGAGATTTCAGAAATGGTGTTACCATGGAAATTGAGGGAAATATTTATCAGATTATCGAATTTCAGCATGTAAAACCAGGAAAAGGTGCAGCTTTTGTTCGTACAAAATTAAGAAACATTATCAATGGCGGTATCGTTGAAAAAACGTTCAGACCAACAGAAAAATTCCCGAAAGCTCATATTGAAAGAAAAGATATGCAGTATTTATATTCTGATGGAGAGTTATATCACTTTATGGACGTAGAGACATACGATCAGATCGCACTTGATGAAGCGGCGATCGGTGATTCCCTGAAGTTTGTAAAAGAGAATGAAATGGTTAAGATCTGTTCCCATAAAGGCAATGTATTTGCGGTAGAGCCGCCATTGTTTGTAGAACTTGCTATTACAGAGACAGAACCTGGATTCAAAGGTGATACGGCAACAGGTGCTACAAAACCTGCAATCGTAGAAACAGGTGCTACTGTATACGTGCCGCTGTTTGTAGAACAGGGCGACGTGTTGAAGATTGATACACGTACAGGAGAATATTTGTCTCGTGTTTAATTATTCGAAAGAATGTGTTCCGGCAGCGTAAGCTGCCGGATTTTTTGTCGAAAATCTTTTTGGATTCTTTTATCAAAGTAGTTGAAAAAGAACCGGTTTTATTCTATGATAAGAAAACATAATAATTCTAATCCAAATCTTTAATTATTTGTCAAATTTTCAAAAAGGTATGATTCATACCGGATTTTCACTTTTTCTTTTGATTCAGGCGTGAAGAAAGGAGCCTTTTATGGAATATCAGGCATTTGTTGACGTAGTAGAGAAAAGAGTAAAAAAAGCATTGCGGGGGGAAGTGAAAGTAGAACGCAAAGATACTATGAAGAATAACGGAAGAAAAAGGACAGGACTGGTGTTTTGGGTTGATGGATTAAATACTGCACCAACGATATATTTAGAAGAATACTTTGAAGCATTTAGAAAAGGATTTTCTATGGAAAAGGTAGTGTATGAGGTATTGAAAATGTATCGAGAGGTGGTAGAGAAAGGGGTTCGTGATTTTTCTTTTTTGAGGAATTATCAAAGAATCCAAGAGTACATAGCGTATAAGTTGATTAATTACAAAGAGAATCAGGAGTTGCTGGAGCAGGTGCCTCATATAAGGATGCTGGATCTTGCGGTTGTATTTTATGTATACTTGAAAGGAGAAAGGCAAAATGCAGGGATGTTGATCCATACGAGCCATATGAAGATATGGAACATAAACGAAGAGCAGTTATATAGAGATGCTAAGAAGAATACAGAAAAGTTGTTTCCGTGGGTTTTGATTCCAATGAGCGAGGTGGTTGCAGAAATGCTTGGAGAGGAAGAGATCCAGGAGGAGTTTCCGATGCCGATCCAGGAAGAGTTTATGTATATTCTTACGAATAGAGAGCGCAATCAGGGAGCTGCATGCATGCTGTATGAAGGTGTATTGAGAAAAATTGCAGAAGTATTTGGAGAAAATTATTACATTTTACCGAGTAGTATCCATGAACTTATACTTATACCGGAAAGCAGGTGTCCAAAAGAACCGGAGTTAGAGGAGATGATTTACGAAGTGAATGAAACGCAGGTGGAGGAAGAGGAAATTTTGGCATGGAGAGCATATTATTATGATGATCAAAGAAGAAGAGTGGTTCTTTCTGGCATAGAACAAAGTGGGCAAGCCCACTTCAACTCCCCATCCCTTCACTCATGAGGGGCTTGCACGCTTTGCGCGCGGAGCGTTTTATGGTATAGGAAATTGAGAACTTTCCTATATCATAAAAAAGGGATACACATTTTTGCGTATCCCTTACGTGTCTAAACGGATTCGAACCGCCGCACATGCCTCCGGAGGGCATTGCTCTATCCCCTGAGCTATAGACACAAATCACAATTAATAGATTAACATAAGATGTGAGTAAATTCAATACAAAGTTGTTAGGAGACTTTGGTTTAAAGAAGAATGTTTTGACAAAACATGCTGTTTTTGTAGTTAATTGCGATAGATTTCTATGGAGATTTCCTTGACAGGTAAATAAAAAGTTAGTATTCTTGTAAAAGACTATTTTAGAATAATAGAGTCTTGTATAAGGGAGGCAGTTCATGGCAAGGTGGGGAAGGATTGCACTTACAGCGGCGGTAGCCGGTGTGATCGTAGCAGCATTTCTTACCAAGGATGGGATGCCAAAAGAAACTTCCGGGTTGGTGAAGACGCATATAGTCCGGCAAGGGGATTTGACGCAGGAAGAAGAGAATCCGCTTTTAAAGGATGCGTATCCGGAGGTTAATGCATTGGCAGAAGAATACTATGAAGAAGCAGCAAAGGATGCTAAGTACGCAGATTCCTATGAGGCTGAGGCGGTCTATACGAAGCTAGGTCCTTATGAGAATTCATATCTTGTATATGTACATTATAAGATGCAGATACCTGATATCTATACAAAAGTACCGGGGCTTAAGACCTTTTATGTAGAAGAGGACAAGAATGGCAAACTGATCATAAAAAAGGAGCCGGCGGATGAGAATGTTTCGGAATTAGTAGGCAAGACAGCGATGCATGAAGATGTAAAAGCATTGATGCAAAATGTGCATACAGAGTATCAGAATGCGATTGCGTCGGACAGGGCATTGCAGGAAGCGTTTGTAGACTTGCGAAATGCATATGAAAGTGAAGAATAATACGAAAGAGAAGGAAGTAATGTGGCATGAATGGATATCGAAATGCATTTAGGAGAGCATTTCCATATACAATCCCTGTTTTTACAGGGTACATTTTTATCGGGATTGCCTTTGGGGTAATGTATGCAGAAAAAGGGTATTCTTTTCTGTGGGCAATATTGATGAGTGTTCTTGTATATGCGGGAAGCGGACAGTATCTTGCGGTGAACTTTTTTGTTCCCGGGATTTCGTTTTTGCATATTATTTTTATGACATTGATGGTGAATGTCCGCCATATTTTTTATGGGATATCATTGCTTGAAAAGTTTAACAAAATCGGAAGAAAACGTTGGTATATGATTTTTGCGTTGACAGACGAAACCTATTCGCTGCTTTGTACGACAAAGATACCAAGGGATGTGGATGCAGAAAAGTTTTTGTTTGCCATTTCTGTTTTGGATCATTCATATTGGATCCTAGGCTCGGCAATCGGGGCAATTGCGGGAACGATTCTGCCGATTAATTCGCAAGGAATTGATTTTGCGATGACGGCGCTTTTCTTAGTTATCTTTGTGGAACAGTGGTTTGAAAAGAAGAATCGGATTCCGGAAGTTATAGGAGTAGCCGTGGCATTGGTATGCCTTTGGATATTCGGGGCAGATAATTTTATTCTTCCGACAATGATTATTGTAATTGCTGTGTTGTTTATAGGAAAAAAGAGACTTGATGAGAAGACATTGTCTGTGGATGATAATAAGGAAAGCGAGGTGAGCGGGACATGCCGATAGATGCATTGACGTCGCTGCTCATCATTTTAGTAGTGGCAGTTACTACGTTCGCGACAAGAGTGGTACCATTTCTTTTATTCCCGAAAGGGAAGGAGATTCCGCCAATGATCCAATATCTTGGAAAAGTATTGACACCGGCGGTGATAGGAATGCTTGTCGTATATTGTCTTAGAAATACTACCATAACGCAAAGACCTTACGGGGCAGCTGAATTGATTTCGTGCGTCACAGTAGTTGGGCTTCATATATGGAAGAGAAACAATCTTCTGAGTATTGGTGTGGGTACTGTGTTGTATATGGTTCTGATACAGATGGTATTTGTCTAAAGAAAATAAAAGTAAAAAGAAAGTGAGTCTGCTTAGTGCAGATTCACTTTCTTTTTGATGATCCATACAGATAGAAAATACGAAACAATACCGCCTGCTATGGTTAGTACGAGTGAGAGTATAAATATCTCTGATATATAAGAATTAGAAAAAAATATTGCATCGGTACCAGATGATGTCATTAGCTGATCGGACCATGAAGAAGAAAAGGAATAGAAAAAGGTGATCAGCTGCATTGAGGTCAGATAAATAAAATAAACGACAATAGATATTACGGCACGATTCTTGTTGAAAAGCTGACCAACACAGATACAACCGATGATAATCATTGCCTGGAATAAACCGCCAAGAATACTTATAACAACCACCCAGAAGATGAACTGTTCTGGTGACATACCAAGTGTAAGGTCCATAATGTTAAAGAATTCTTCCTTATTGTCGGAGAAAATATGGACAACTTTTGGAGTCACAAAAGCAATCAGAATACTGGCATAGATAAATATCTGGTCAATGGAAATCCAGATAAAACCGGAAAGTACTTTGGAAAGTACGTGTGCATTTGCTGATGCAGGAAGCGTCAGCGTTAAATATCCTTGATCGGTAAATAGATTCCGGTATATATAAAGTCCATAATAAATCTGTGTTACGAAACCAACGATAACCAAATACGCAAAACCGACAATGATTGCGGAGAGGGTAAAAAATTCAGGGCCATGTACGAAAAGTCTGTTAATCACGAAAAAACGGATAATGCAGGCGAGTGCAAGTAATGGTAAATGCACAAACAGCAAAACCTTTGAAAGAGAGCGCAAATCATATTTTAATAATTTTCCTAACATCGGAACACCTCCCGGAATAATGCATTTACGGACTGGCCGTGTTCGGTTCGAATTTCATCCACGGAGCTGTTAAGGACAATTCCGCCGTTTTTTATAAAAATAACACGGTCCAGGATGTTTTCGATATCCGAAATTAAATGTGTAGACATCAATATAGTTGCATTCTCATTATAGTTCGTGATGATTGTGTTTAAAATATAGTCTCTGGCTGCCGGATCGACACCGCCGATTGGTTCGTCCAGAATATATAAGTCAGCGTCACGGCTCATTACAAGGATGAGCTGTACTTTTTCTTTGTCGCCTTTAGAAAGTGTACGAAGGCGTCTGGATGGATTCAAATGCAGCTTGTTAAGCATGGTATAGGCGCGTTCTTTTGAGAAGTTGTCATAAAAATCATCAAAGTAAGAGATGATATCATTGATTTTCATCCAGTTGTTTAAATAGCTTCGTTCGGGAAGGTAAGCGATTATGCGTTTACTTTCAATTCCGGGAGCCTGATTGTTGATAAGGACTTCTCCGCTGCTTGGAGAGAGAAGACCGTTAATGAGTTTGATAAGTGTTGTCTTTCCGCTTCCGTTCGGACCAAGAAGCCCAATAATTTCACCGTGCTTCAAAGAAAGGTTTAAGTCAGATAATGCGCAGAAATTTCCGTATTTTTTGGAGAGATTCCGGCATTCTAAAAGCATTTCCATTAGTCGTCCTCCTTTATTGCATGTTCGATTAATTCAAGAATCTCGTTCTCTTTTAGTCCAAGTTGTTTCAGTTTTGATAAAAAGTCTTTAATGTGTTCTGATGCAAGCTGTGCTTTTAGTTCTTTTAACATATGTTCATCCTCTGTGATAAATCGACCGCTGGTCCTCTGTGCATATACGATACCGCTGCGCTCCAGTTCGGAGAGTGCTTTTTGCATTGTGTTAGGATTTACTGCGGCATCCAGTGCAAGTTCGCGTACAGAAGGAAGCTTTCCTCCCGGTGGGTACTTGCCGGAGATGATGTCCATCTGGATGCGTTCCATAAGCTGCAGATAAATTGGTCGGTCATTATCTAAAGCCCAAGCCATTCCTTCACCTCGTTTCATTATTAAAATTGTATTATTTATATAATACAATCATAAAATAGAATGAGAGAAAAGTCAAGGGATTTCTATTTTTATGTGGATTTTTGAATAGATAGTTGCTCGGATTTCGGGAATTGTGTTAAAATAAAAAGATAGTGAAAAAGAGAATATGAAGATAGAAAAATAAATAAGGAGATTATTATGGAAAAAATCGTTAGTTTGCTTGCAAAAGAGTTGGAAGAGGCTTTTGGGCAGGCAGGGTATGAAAAGGAATACGCAAAGGTGACGTTGTCAAACAGACCGGATTTGTGCGAATATCAATGTAATGGGGCGATGGCTGGTGCAAAGGCATACAAAAAAGCGCCGATTATGATTGCCGAAGCTGTTGTTGCCAATCTTAAGGACAGCGCCTGCATTGAATCAGCAGAGGCAGTAAAACCAGGTTTTATCAATATCAGATTAGATAAAAAGTTTGTGGCAGATTATTTGAATGCAATGCTCGAAGAAGAAGCGTGTGGTATTGAAAAGCTAGAAAATCCAAAGACGATCATCGTAGATTACGGCGGAGCAAATGTAGCAAAACCGCTTCATGTGGGACATCTTCGTTCTGCGATCATTGGTGAAAGTATCAAGCGTATTGGAAGATATATGGGCAATAAAGTGATCGGGGATGTGCATCTTGGAGATTGGGGATATCAGATGGGACTGGTAATCACCGAATTGAAAAAAAGACAGCCGGAGCTGCCTTATTTTGATGAAGCGTTTGAAGGTGAGTATCCAAGCGAGGCACCGTTTACCATAGGAGAACTGGAAGAAATCTATCCGATGGCAAGCGCTTATGCCAAAGACCATGAAGAATATAAGAAAGAAGCATTGCAGGCTACGTATTTATTACAGAATGGACACAGGGGTTACCGTGCAGTGTGGAAACATATCATGAACATTTCTGTGGCAGATTTAAAGAAAAACTATGGTAATCTGAATGTAGAATTTGACCTTTGGAAGGGAGAGGCAGATGCCCAGGAATATATACCTGACATGGTAGAACGTCTCAAGGCAGAAGGATATGCGCATTATGATGACGGAGCGCTTGTTGTGGATGTAAAAGAAGAGTCAGATACAAAAGAAGTTCCGCCATGTATGATTTTGAAATCAGACGGAGCGGCGCTCTATGATACAACAGATCTTGCGACGTTGGTAGAACGTGAGAAGTTCTATGCGCCTGATGAGGTGATCTATCTTACGGACAAGCGTCAGGAACTTCATTTTGTTCAGGTATTCCGCTGTGCGAAAAAGACGGGTATCGTGCGTGAAGAGGTAGCGCTTCGTTTTCTTGGATTCGGCACGATGAATGGAAAAGACGGCAAGCCGTTTAAGACCAGAGATGGCGGAGTGATGCGTTTAGAGTATCTTTTGAAGGATATTGAAGAACAAATGTATCAGAAGTTAAGTGATAATCGTACTGTGGCAGAGGAAGAGATCGCAAAGACTGCGAAGCAGATTGCGTTGGCAGCAGTGAAATATGGTGATTTGTCGAATCAGGCTTCCAAAGACTATGTATTTGATGTGGAACGTTTCACTTCTTTTGAGGGAAATACCGGACCATATATTTTATATACAATTGTACGTATTAAATCTATCTTGGCAAAATATGAAGAGATGGGAAATACGTTGGAAGGATTAGAAGTGAATCCGGCTAACACGGAAAGCGAGAAGGCGCTTATGCTAGAGGCAGCGAAGTTTAATTCTGTGATTGAATTTGCATATGAAGAGTTGGCGCCGCATAAAATTTGCGCCTATATTTATGATCTTGCCAATGCATTTAACCGTTTCTATCATGAAGTAAAAATCTTAGGTGAAGAAGATACCGATGTGAAGAAGGGATATATTGCACTTTTGAAGGTGACAAAGAAAGTGTTGGAACTTTGCATCGACATGCTTGGATTTGAAGCGCCTGAGAGGATGTAGGATATGACAGGGAAGTTATTTTATGAAGACAGTCACCTTGCAGAGTTTGAGGCTGTGGTACAGTCTTGTGAACAAAAGGGTGACAAATATCTGATCGTGCTCGATAAGACGGCATTCTTCCCGGAAGGCGGCGGGCAAGCTGCTGATACGGGGGTGCTCAATGGGGTGTACATCAGTGATGTGCAGGAGAAAGAAGATGTGATTTTTCATACCGCAGACGCAGCGATTGCTGTGGGAACGGCTGTGCATGGTGTGATCGACTGGGAAGAGCGTTTTTCAAAGATGCAGCAGCATAGCGGAGAACATATCATCTCAGGTATCGTACATGAACGCTTTGGTTATAACAATGTAGGGTTTCATCTGGGGGATGAAAACGTAACACTTGATTTTGACGGGATTTTGACAAAAGAACAGTTAAAAGAGGTTGAATATGAAGCAAATCGAGCCGTAGTAAAAAATCTGGATATTATTGCAGAGTATCCGGAACGGGAATTATTGCGGACGATGGAATACCGGAGCAAGATTGAGATAGAAGGACAGGTGCGCATTGTGACGATTCCGGGATATGATGTATGCGCCTGCTGTGCGCCGCATGTGAAGAAGACAGGCGAGATTGGCATGATCAAGCTGGTTGCTATGCAGAATTATAAAGGCGGAGTGCGTATTTCCATGCGCTGCGGATTTAGAGCGCTTGCGGATTACCGTGGGAAAGAGGCAAGTGTACATGCGATATCGAATGCGTTGTCTGCAAAAGAAGACAAGGTCACGGAGGCTGTAGAACGTTTGAAGGATGAGAATTTCCGATTGAACGGAACAATTACAGCATTGCAAAGAAAAGTATTTGCATATCAGGCGGCGGAAATAGAGCAAGGCAAAAACAGGGTGATTTTGTTCGAAGAAGGTTTGGACGGGAACGCAATGCGCGAATTGTGTAATACGGTTCTTGAAAGAGCGGTTGGCGTATGTGCTGTGTGCTGCGGAAATGATAAAGAAGGTTATAAGTATGTTATTGGCAGCCGGCAGTTGGATGTGAGAGAAATCGCAAAAGATTTAAATGGACAGTTTGCAGGACGCGGCGGCGGGAAACCGGATATGGTGCAGGGTTCTTTATATGGAAGCCAGGAAGCGATAAAAGCAGCATTTTATGTGTGAGTTGTATATGAGAAAGAGAGGAAGATAGATGCCGAAAAAGAACGGAGTAAAGCAAATGTTTCGGATTATTAGTCCGTTGCTGATATATTACGCAGTATCATATATGGTAAGTCAGATAGTTATTTTGTGGTTTACAGGAAGACAATGGCCAAAGTTCTTATCTGAAAATCCTGATATAGGAAATGCCAATATGGATGTTCTGATGCAGAAGACGAATGAACTTATTATGGAAGCAACGAAAAAGGCGATGGAATATTCGAATGAGATCATGGTGATATCGGCAGCAATCCTTCTTCCAATTTTGAGTATTATGTTTTTTAAAGACTGTAAAAGACGCAAAGCCTGCGGTATGCAAAACAAAAAAGAAGTATCTTGGCTGAAATATGCGGCGGTCATTGGAGCGGGGATTGTGATAAGTATTGCATTGAACAATATTATTATGCTCGCAGATGTGGCATCGCTTAGTGCCAGTTACCAGGAAACAGCCGATAGATTTTATGCTGCGGATTTGTTAGTACAGATCTTGGGAGTTGGCATTTTAGTGCCGATTTCAGAGGAACTCATTTACAGAGGGTTGTTCTATGATCGGTTGAAAGATATGTGGTCTGTGAAAAGAGCGGCCGGATTTACTTGTCTGGTGTTTGGATTGTTTCACGGCAATATTGTGCAGGCGGTGTATGCAATTGCATTTAGTGCATTGTTTATATATGTATATGAACGATTTGGAACTCTAAAAGCGCCGATACTCGTTCATATCGCGGCAAATCTGACATCTTTGACGGCAACTTATTTTGGAATGTATCAATGGATTTTTCAGAACGTATTCCGAGTAGGAGTCGTTACGGCAATCTGTGCAATGATTTCTGTGTCATTACTTATTTTTATTCATGGAGAAGGCATAAAATGTCAGGAAAATGCAGAATAAAAATTGAGAAATATTACAAAAGTGTTAAAAAGTGTTGCGTAAAGAATAAAATACGCGTATAATAAAATTGGAAAAAACGAGAAAATATTTTGATTTTAATCAAAAGTAAACTACCAATGCTTTGGATATGGAGCATATTAAAAGAGCAGTATATTGAACATAATAAGGAATAGGTGAAGACGATGAACAAATTAGGAAGAGTACTTTTGACGGCTGTTATGATAGGAACTCTAGTTGTGACACCAGTCTTGGCTGCACCGGACATAGAAGGAATTCGACAACAGAAAGAAGAAGCACAGAATCAGGTGAAATCTCTTCAGGAAGAATTATCAGGAATTATTTCAAAGATTGATACGCTGGAAGCTGAATTGATTGAAACGGGCGAGGCATATTTGAAGGCAACGGATGATTTGGAAGAAGCTGAGCTGAAAGAAAAAGAGCAGTATGCGAAGATGAAGCTTCGCATTAAACATATGTATGAACAGGGAGTCGGAAAAGATTTGGAATCTATTCTTGAGGCTAAGAGTTTTGCAGAAGTATTAAGCAAAGCAGAGTACATACAGAATATTCATAATTCTGACCGAAAGATGCTTGGTGAATATCAGGAGACCAAAAAGCAAATCGTCAAATTGAAAGAGACGATTGAAAAAGAAATGAAGAAGCTGGAGGAGCAGCAGAAAGAATATGCAGCGGCGAAGGCGAATTTGAACAATGTAATAGAAGCTAAAAAAGGTGAAGTGGCAAATTTAGAGCAAGAACTTCAGGCGGCTATCGCACAGGCAGAAGCGGAACGTAAAGCGAAAGAAGAGGCGGAGCGTAAAGCAAGGGAAGAAGCAGCGCGTAAGAAAGCGGAGCAGGAAAGAGAACAGGCGGCGGCATCTGGTGGGACAAGCAGTTCGGGCGGAAGCAGTTCTAATTCAGGGCAGAAACCATCTAACAGCGGTTCAAACGGCGGAAGCAGTTCTGGAAATAGTGGTACAAATAATCAGAATGCGGCAGCGGCTATCGTAAATGCAGCATACTCTCAGCTTGGGGTGCCATATGTATGGGGCGGAAGCCGTCCGGGACAAGGCTTGGATTGTTCGGGATTAACACAGTATTGCCACAGGGTTGCAGGTATTAGCATTCCAAGATATTCCGGCGATCAAAGTGCACAGGGACGTAGTGTTTCCAATCCTCAGCCAGGAGATATCTTCTGTCAGCCGGGACATGTAGGAATCTATATCGGAGGCGGCAAAGTAATTCATGCTCCGGAGCCGGGAGATGTCGTTAAGATTTCGAATGTGTGGGGAAATCATTGGTTTGTAAGATATTGGTAGAAATAAGGTGATTACAAAAGCGTATCGTTTGGAAAAAACGGTACGTTTTTGCGTTAGAAACTGCAATTTGCGTGGGAAATAGTTCTTGCGTGCAGAAAATATATATGCTATACTATTAACGTTGCAAAAAATCACATATGTGGATTCTTTGATGGTGCCAGGAAAGATTCCGGGTCTTAAAGATTAGAAACATATGGCAGAAAAACCAAAATGGAGGAATTAACATGAGCGTTATTTCAATGAAACAACTTTTAGAAGCAGGTGTTCATTTCGGACATCAGACAAGAAGATGGAACCCTAAGATGGCTCCGTACATTTACACAGAAAGAAATGGTATTTATATTATCGATCTGCAGAAGTCTGTAGGTAAAGTAGACGAAGCTTACAATGCAGTTTCTGAGATTGCAGCAGACGGAGGTACAGTTCTTTTTGTTGGTACAAAGAAACAGGCACAGGATGCTATCAAAACAGAAGCAGAACGTTGTGGTATGTACTATGTAAATGAAAGATGGTTAGGTGGTATGCTCACAAACTTTAAAACGATCCAGAGCAGAATTAACCGTTTGAAAGAAATTGAAACTATGGCTGAGGATGGAACTTTCGAAGTATTGCCTAAAAAAGAAGTTATCGCACTTAAAAAAGAGTGGGAAAAACTTGAGAAGAACTTAGGCGGTATCAAAGAGATGAAGAAGATTCCGGATGCTATTTTTGTAGTAGATCCTAAGAAAGAAAGAATTTGTGTACAGGAAGCACATACACTTGGAATCCCGCTTATCGGTATTGCTGATACAAACTGTGATCCGGAAGAGTTAGATTACGTAATTCCGGGTAATGACGATGCAATCAGAGCAGTAAAATTAATCGTTGCTAAAATGGCAGATGCTGTTGTGGAAGCAAATCAGGGTGCTACAGGCGTTGAAGAAGTATACGAAGAAGCAGCAGAAGCTGAAGAAGCAGTAGTAGAAGAATAATATTCGGTACGGAGGAATCAGATCATGGCAATTACAGCAGGAATGGTAAAAGAATTAAGAGAAATGACAGGCGCAGGTATGATGGACTGTAAAAAAGCTCTTAATGAAACAAATGGCGATATGGAAGCAGCTGTTGAGTTCTTAAGAAAGAACGGACAGGCTAAAGCTGAGAAGAAAGCAAACAGAATTGCAGCAGAAGGTATTGTTAAGACAGTAATCAACGATGATAAAGCAGCAGCTATCGTAGAAGTTAACTCTGAGACAGACTTTGTTGCTAAGAACGAAGAATTCCAGAACTTCGTAGCAGCAGTTGCAGATCAGGCACTTGCTACAACAGCAGCTGATATGGATGCATTTATGGCAGAAGCTTGGGTAGCAGACAACAGCAAAACTGTAGCGGATGCTTTGACAGAAAAAATCGCTGTTATCGGTGAAAAATTAAGCATCAGAAGATTTGAGAAAATCAATACAGATGGCTGTGTAGTATCTTACATCCATGGCGGCGGAAGAATCGGTGTATTAGTAGAAGCTGCTACAGATGTAGTAAACGATGAAATCAAAGCAGCACTTAAGAACGTAGCTATGCAGGTTGCAGCTATGTCTCCAAAATATGTATCTCGTGATGAAGTATCACAGGATTATATTGAGCATGAAAAAGAGATTCTCTTAGCACAGGCAAAACAGGAGAATCCGGAAAAACCAGACAATATCATTGAAAAAATGATTATCGGACGTCTGAACAAAGAATTGAAAGAAGTGTGTTTGTTAGATCAGGTATACGTACAGGACAGCGACCTTACAGTTGCAAAATACGTAGAAAAAGTAGGCAAAGAGAACGGTGCAAATCTTTCTGTAGTAAAATTCATCCGTTTTGAAACTGGTGAAGGTATGGAAAAGAAAAACGAAGACTTTGCAGCAGAAGTAGCAGCACAGATGGGTGGAAATTAGGTGAATCAAGTCCAAAGGACGTAGATGAACCGTAGTTGGAACCTATGCAGCGTTGCTTGGCGAATCGAGCCGGAAAGGCGAAGATGAGGTTAGCAACAGTCGCATGAATCAGTAAACTTCTGAGAAGAATTGATTTACGAACCCCTGAAAATCCCATAGAATGGGCATTTTCAGGGGTTTTTTGCGTTCTTGGGAGAGGTTCATAACTTATCGTAAATTACCGTATTTTGAGTGCCGATTTGGGGGATTTTTTGGGGAAGAGTTGGGGGAAAGGGTATCCCCCAAATGGTGTGTGAAAGTTTGCCTCATTCTTTTGGGAAAAGAGGAGAAGTTTGATTCGTGTTTCTGACCGGGATTTTTCGCAGATTTCCCCCAAATGATGTTGGAGGTTATAAGTTGTTGTATCTTAATCAGAAAGGGATTAGATAGATAATGGAAGTTGCTGGTTGATGTATGGTTGGGATTGAATTATAATATTTAGGAAAGAGAACAATGTTGTTGGAAATTGTGTATTTTTATAAAATATGAATGAGGAGGCATTGTTATTGAAAAATAAATGGGAGTTATTATGCACAGATAAAATTATTCGTATATTGATTGGTGACAATGCTGATTGTCAAACGGAAGAATACAGATTAGGTTTACCTTATTTAAGAGGTCAAGATATTTGTTCATTATCAACAAGGTTTGGATTCCCGATTGTTTATAAAGAGGATGATTTAGGCTGTAAATCCAGATGTGAAATGTTTAAAGCCTTTCTGTTAAATATGATTAAACGTGAAATGGTGTCCAATGTTTTAGCATATATGTTTTCAATGACACAGTTTGACTATTTAACGGAATTAGGTGATAGGGACAGTATTCAAGCAGCATATAACAAGGCAAAGAAATGGGCATTGGATGCTATAAATGCAAATCTGTTTTTAGGAAAACATGAATTAAAGGTTGTTAATGAGAAATTTTATCTGGTTGAGTTTCAGAAAGACATACAAATAGAAGCACCTGTTTTTAATATTGTGAATATGGAATATATACACAGTCTTAGGACAAGATGTACTGAGGATTTATCCAATGGAAATTATGATAGCGTAATAACAAAGTCAAGAACATTGATGGAGGAAGTTTTCTTATATGTTTTGGAAAATGAAGAAGTTGATGTTAAGATGAATGGAGATTTGACGCAGTATTATGGGAAGATAAAAGAGAAGTATGGACTGAATCAAAGCAGAGATATTGATAATAGAATCAATAGTTTATTTAGTGGTTTGGAAAGAATAGTAAGAGCGATTGCTGAATTAAGAAATAAAATCAGTGATAGTCATGGGGCAGGACAAAAGCGGTATGCAATCAGAGAGCATGAAGCAAGGCTTGTTATGAATTCTTCTATTACCATATGTGAATATATTTTGTCAATTTATAAAAATAATCAATAAATTTTACATAGCCGATTGATTTTCAAAACGAGAATCAGTCGGTTTTTTTAGTGCGCCTGGCGGCGCACGTCACTAATGGATGGAAGTTCCTAATTCGCCCTACAGTGGGAAGGATATAGCCAAGACCAAGGGTGTCCTGTTCATGGTAATGACCATGATTAACGCGAGGGGAATCTGAAGGAAGGTGTCGGAAAGTTTATTAAAGTGTATCAGACTGTAATTCAGGTTGCAGTAAAGGCAGCGGAGACAAGCGCCGCAGGAAAGAGCATTTACAGTTATGATAAGGACAGCACGGTAGCGAAAGCGTATCAAGCCTTTACAAAGGAGGTGGTTCGGGATGGCGAAAGGCAGAGAAATCAACTTCAATTTTCCCTCAGCCGATAATCTATTTAGTACGCAGGAGGAACGGGATGAAGCAAAGCGGGAAATGATTATGGAAATTCCAATCGATGAAATTTGTGATTTTCCGAATCATCCGTTTAAAATCCGAATGGATGAGGAAATGGCGAATCTAGTGGAAAGTGTAAAACAGTATGGTGTTCTTTCGCCGGTGATCGTCAGACCAAAGGGAGATGGCAGTTATGAGATGATTGCCGGCCATCGGAGAAGATATGCAAGTGAGTTGGCAGAGAAAACGGAAATTCCATGTATTGTAAGAAATCTTTCCGATGAAGAATCGACCATTCTCATGGTTGACTCCAATTTACAGCGGGAAAAGATATTGCCATCAGAGAAAGCGTTTGCTTATAAAATGAAATTGGATGCTATGAATAGTCAAGGAAAACGAAATGATTTAACTTCGACACCACTGGTGTCAAAGTTTAGATCAAATGAAGTAGTTGGGCAGCAAGTTGGAGAGGGCAGAGATATAAAATGTCAAGACCTAATGTACAAAAAATATTATATAAAAATGTACAATTA
>CAJUFN010000007.1 GCA_910585545.1 uncultured Lachnospiraceae bacterium | reverse complement strand
TCGTTTTGCTTATAAGTCCTTGTTTCCTTATTCGTTGTAAGGACTACGGAGCCGTTCAGTATGATACCGATTGTCAGTACGGAAACGTGATTATGTAATGGATAAGATATGGTTGAATCCTTACAGAAAATCAGCTCAATGCCTGTTTGGGCATTGTATAAGTAGCGTATGTTATTTGCCATCATAAATGTTCCTTTTCGTGTTGGTCATATTTTTGATGCAGCCCTGCCAGTACGGTATCAAGGGCGGCGGATAAGGCTGTCCTGACTTCATCTGGTTTGGTAAACGCATATCGCAGTTGCAAGGTTGTGTAGCCGTGAAGAACGCCTGTCAATAAGTTTAAGATTTCATCAATGTTTACTGGATTAAAATTGCATGAAAGAGCGAGCGTTTTTAAAAGTGAAAGGTAGTTATCAAATATTTTCCCTGTTTCCTCAGTGCCATGCCAAGTTGCCCATTGTATTGTTTCATAAATTCCAGGATGTTCAATCATGTAGTTAAGGTATGTGATGCCTACGCTTTTTATTGCGTCGTCCCCAATTTTGCCGATAGCTGCCTGCATCATCCGTTCATTCATGGTTTTCATGCCATTATGGGCGATTTCCCTAAGCAGGGCTTCAAGGCTGTCTATGTGGTTATATAATGACGGGGTACGGATATTGAGGCTTTCGGCAACGGCTTTTAAAGAAACATTGCTTAAACCGTTTTTATCCGCTATATCCGCAGCAGTTTGTATTACATCAGATTTTGTTATCCGCATAAGTTTACCTCTCGCAAAGATATTTTCTAATTATTTTAACTAATGTAATTAGCAAAGTCAATATTATTATTAGATTTTCTGCCATTAGTCATTGACAATAAGAGGATTATCGGATAAAATACTAATGATATTAGTGTTTAAACTATTTTTGATAGTATCGCAAAAGTCGAAAGAATAAGGTAGAGAATATGAAAAAGGAACTTGAAATAAATGGGATACCTGCTGTTCTTTGGGGTGTTCCATCAAGAAGGCTGTATTTTTATGTACATGGTCAGGGAGGATGTAAAGAAGAAGCGGCAGTATTCGCAGATGTGGCTTGCTGTTTTGGCTGGCAGGTTCTTAGCGTAGATTTGCCAAAACATGGAGAGCGGGTAAATGGAGCAGTAGAATTTGAGCCTTGGAGTATTGTGCCAGAGTTATCTGGGATTATGGATTTTGCCAAAGGTAGGTGGAAGCAGATTTCTTTATATGCGAGCAGTATCGGCGCATGGTTCAGTATGTTGAGCTTTGGGAGTGAGCCAATAAAAAACTGTCTGTTTGTTTCTCCTGTTCTGTACATGAAAGAACTCATGTCAAGGATGATGGAATGGGCAGGTGTATCACAAACCCAGTTAGAAGAACAGCGTCTGATTACAACGGACTTCGGGCAGACGCTTTCATGGGAATATTGGAAATATGTATTAGAGCATCCAATTAGACAATGGGATTTTCCAACTAAAATATTGTATGGGGAAAATGACAATCTGATTGACCGTTGCCTTGTAGAACAATTCACACAAAAATTTGGCTGCAATCTTACTGTTGCCGAGAATTGTGAGCATTGGTTTCACACTGAGCATCAGTTGGATGTTATGCGGGAGTGGATAAGGAAAGAAATAGGCTGTAAAAATGTAATTTTAAAGGAAAGGTGAATTAAGTGCTATGACAAGACTAACAATGAAAGGCAATGGTAAGAATAGCAAGCAAATGTCGAAAACATAGCAAGAATGATGAAAAGATAGAAAACTCCTTGTGCTACAATATTTCATTGAACCCCCGCTTTGACATTTCGTAATGTTTAAAAAATGTGGGTGAAAACGAGGAAAGGAGGTCGCAAAATGCAAGGTCAGACAGTACGCATTGTTTCACAGGCTATCCGCTATATCGAAGAACATCTGCATGAAAAGATGGATTTAGATATGGTGGCATCGGCACTGAACTATTCCAAATACCATCTGCATCGGATTTTTACAAAGACCGTCGGCTTGACTATCCACGACTACGCAAAACGGCGGCAGCTTACAGAAGCGGCAAAACTTCTGGTGTTTTCTGCAAAACCGATTATTGAGATTGCCCTTATGAGCGGGTATGAAAGCCAGCAGGCATTTACGGATATTTTTAAGGCGATGTATAAGACTTCCCCTGCGGAATTTCGGGAAACGGAAAACTTCTACCCGTTACAGCTTGAAATCTATCTGAAAGAGGAGCTTGTAAAAATGGATTTGACAAAAGACAATATAAAATTTGCCACGCCCGAAGATGCGGATGACTGGATGGAACTGGTAAGCCTCACGATTGACGGCTATCCATGTCTGGATAAGGGAGATTACACCGCAAACCTGCATCAGTATATTGCGGATAAAAAGGCTCTGATATTGCGGGATGACGATATGGCTATTGGAGTGATGGGATTTTCGCCCGACACAGGCAGCATAGACTTTCTGGCTGTCCATCCGCAGTATCGGCATCTCGGCATTACAAAGCTGTTCCTTGATAAGCTGGCAGACGAGTTGCTTTATGGGAAAGAGATTACGTTGACGACATACCGTGCTGGCGATAAGGCAGATACGGGCTGGCGGAAAGAATACCGCCGTCTTGGATTTGCAGAACGGGAACTGCTTGTGGAATATGGCTATCCGACGCAGCGTTTCGTGCTTCCACCGAAAAACAAGGAGGAAACAAGGAATGACCGAAACACAGAAAAACCCGTTAGCAGAGAGCTTTAACGCCCTATCCCTTATCCGATTTGCTTTCCCAAGCATGGTGATGATGCTGTTTATGGGATTATACACCATTGTAGACACGATTTTCGTCGCACGGTTTGTAGACACGAATGCCTTGTCGTCCATCAATATCGTCTGCCCCGTCATCAATCTGATTGTCGGTCTGGGGACGATGCTTGCGACAGGAGGAAGTGCGGTTGTTGCGAAGAAAATGGGGAATGGAAACACAGAGGAAGCCAGAAGCAATTTTACGTTGATTGTCGTGGCAGGGGCGGTTATCGGTCTGCTGATTACAGCGGCAGGGCTTCTCTTTTTGGATGAAATCATCTGGGGATTGGGGGCGAGTGAAATATTGTTCCCATATTGCAGGGATTATCTGACGATACAGCTCATTTTCGCCGCCTTTAACATGATGCAGGTGCTGTATCAGAATCTGTTTGTGACGGCGGGGAAACCGACATTAGGCTTAGTGCTTGCTGTTCTGGCGGGGATTGCCAACATTGTTTTTGATTATGTTTTTATTGTTTTGCTGCAAATGGGAATCAAAGGGGCTGCTATTGGGACAGGCATCGGATATATGATACCGTCAATCATCGGTACAATATTTTTTCTGATGAAAAGAAGTGAATTGCATTTTTGCAAGCCTAATATGGACGCATCTGTTCTGTTGAAAAGCTGTTCCAATGGTGCGTCGGAAATGGTAAGCCAGTGTTCGACTGCTGTAACTACATTTTTGTTTAATGTAACAATGATGAAATTGTTGGGTGAGGACGGCGTAGCTGCGATTACGGTACTCATCTATTCGCAGTTCCTCTTAACAACGCTTTATATTGGCTTTTCTATGGGAACAGCCCCCGTCGTAAGCTATAACTATGGGAGTGGGAATGTAAAACAGCTAAAAAAGACCGTCCGTATTTGTTTCAGCTTTATAGCAGGGATTTCCATATTTGTATTTTTATTTTCCCTGTTTGGCGGAGAAAGCATTGCAAAGGTATTTGCGGAGGATAATAGGAATGTTTTTGAGATTACAAAGAATGGATTTGTCATTTTTTCATTCAGCTTTCTGTTCTCTGGATGCAATATTTTTTCATCCGCTTTATTTACGGCGTTATCGAATGGAAAGGCATCGGCAACCATATCTTTCCTGCGGACGTTTGGATTTATTACGGTGTCCCTTTTGGTATTGCCGAGATTTTTAGAGGTAACGGGCGTATGGCTTGCAGTACCGTTTGCGGAACTTTTCACGCTTATGCTGACGGTATATCTGATATGCAGGCATCGGAAACAATACA
Organism: uncultured Lachnospiraceae bacterium; assembly: GCA_910585545.1. Taxonomy (GTDB): domain Bacteria; phylum Bacillota; class Clostridia; order Lachnospirales; family Lachnospiraceae; genus An181. The sequence continues at coordinate 112,900 of CAJUFN010000007.1, read as the reverse complement.
ATTATTTTTGAAAGAAAGGCAGGCAGGAAATTGAAACAGACAGAATGGATATTATGCCCTGTCTGCGGGAGCAAAACCCGCAGCAGAATCAGGGAGGATACTATTCTGATAAATTATCCTCTCTACTGCCCGAAATGCAGGCAGGAAAGATTGATAGAAGTGAAAAATCTGCATGTGACAGTGGTTGGGAATGAATGGAAAAACGATATTTAGGAGAAAGAAATGATACGACCATTAGAGGAAAAGGACATTGATACGATATGCGGCATTGTAAATGAGAACTGGAAAAATGTTTATTCTGGATATGTCAATCCGCTGCTGCTAAATTCAGATGGATGTGCAGCAAGGACACGCCGATTAAAGACAGATTTTGCCGCCCGCAGACTGTCAGAGTATGTGTGGGAGGAAGAAAAGCGAGTGTCGGCAATGTTGTCTTTTGGAGATACGGCAGATGCAGATATGGCAGGGGCATTTGAAATCTGGCGTATTTATGTTGCTTCCCAATTTCAAGGGAAAGGAATTGGGAAAATGCTGATGGATTTTGCCGAGCAAAAGGCGGAGGAACAAGGGTATAAAGAAATTGTAATATGGGCGTTTAAAAATAACCATCATGCGGTTTCCTTTTATAAAAAAAGAGGATACAGCATTGACAAAGAAGAATATTTAAGTGAGCCGTATTTTTCAATGGGAATACGGTTAAAGAAGAATATAGGATAGAGCCAGACACATAGATGCAGAGCCAATGAACGTGTGGGAAACCATAGTTTGTTGGCTCTGTTTTTATACAAGCGTAACATCTAATTTAATTATGCAATACCTCTTATATAAGATATAAAATTTCCTATTATGAGAGATAAAAACTAAAAATTTCATAAAAATAGGATTTGACAAACTGCTGGTTTTCATGCTAGAATAATTTGCACTAATTTTAAAGGAGAACAGTTTCATGAGTTTTTACATTACAAACGAACTTCCGCCTAAAAAGAAAATCAGCTCTGTACAATCAAATCCGATGAAACATTGTACAGAGTATAGCGTAATATAACACGTTAGGATTTCATCGGGAAATGCAGCAGTACATGAGAGGGATTTTATGTCTTTTTCATATATTGTTTCTTTTCCCGTACAAATTTGTGTGCAGCAGGCTATGGACAGTGTTTTGTCCGTAGCCTTTTGTTGTATATGGGCTGTTTCCTAAAAGCAGTTTGTGATGGAACGGATATAGCAGAAGGCATGATACCAAGAGTATCTGACTTCTGCTATTTTTTTGCCCATTTTGGAAAATCAGACAGGAAAAAGAGAGGACAATGATTATGAGTTTATTAGAAGTTACGGGATTAACACATTCTTTTGGAGAAAATTATCTGTTTAAAAATGCAGATTTTACATTGAACAAAGGGGAGCATATCGGGATTGTCGGTCAGAACGGAGCAGGAAAAAGCACGTTCATAAAGATTTGCACAGAGCAGCTTATCCCCGACTCTGGCAGGATAGTATGGCAGCCGAACACAAAAATAGGGTATCTCGACCAGTACGCCCAAATTGAAAAAAGCGTGGCGATGAGGGAGTTCCTGCAATCCGCATTTTCTGGGCTGTATGAGATAGAAAACAGGATGAATGAGCTGTACTGCCAGTCTGCGGATGGGGATATGGCGAAGCTAAGCACGGCGGCAAGGTATCAGGAAGAATTGGAACGTAAGGAGTTTTATTTGATTGACACAAAGATAGAACAGGTGGCAACAGGTCTGGGCTTAACTGCAATCGGGTTAGACAGACCGATTGAGCAGATGAGCGGCGGGCAGAGGGCAAAGGTCATACTGGCGAAATTACTGCTTGAAAAGCCAGATATTTTGCTTTTGGACGAGCCGACAAACTTTTTGGACAAAGAACACGTTACATGGCTTGCCGAATATCTTTCCAGTCTGCCAAACGCTTTTCTGGTAGTATCGCATGACTATGACTTTTTAGAGAAAATATCCACAAGGATATGCGACATTGACAACGAGAAGATTACAAAATATTTTGGCACTTATTCAGAGTTCACGAGAAAAAAGGCACTGCTCCGTGAGGATTATATCAGACAGTATGCCGCACAGCAGAAAACAATCAAAAAGACGGAAGAATTTATCCGCAGGAATATTGCAGGGAGAAAGTCAAAAATGGCTCGTGGCAGGCAGAAACAGCTTGACCGAATGGATAAGATGGAAGCTCTGGAACAGAAAGAAATCAAGCCGCATTTTCGGTTTGAAGCTCTCCCTCTGACTACGACAGAGCATCTAAGAGTAAAACATCTGGATGTTGGCTACCACTATCCTGTTTTGTCAGACATCAGCTTTTCCATAAAAGGGGGAGAAAAAATTGTTATGACGGGATTTAACGGCATCGGCAAATCCACCCTGCTAAAAACGCTTATCAGCCAAATACCCTCATTAAGCGGGAGTTTCCGTTTTTCGGAGCAGGTAAAGATTGGGTATTTTGAGCAGGAGCTGGCATGGGCGGATATAGAAAAAACGCCCATTCAGATTGTTTCCGATGCTTACCCATCGCTTACGATAAAAGACGTGAGAAAGCGTCTTGCGGGCTGCGGCATCTCAAGCAAACACGCCATGCAGGAAATCGGTACTTTGAGCGGAGGGGAACAGGCAAAGGTTAAAATGTGCCTGCTTATGATGAAGCCGTGCAATTTCCTTATCATGGACGAGCCGACAAACCACCTTGATGCACTGGCAAAAGAATCATTGAAAACCGCACTGGAAGAATTTGAGGGGACAGTGCTATTGGTGTCACATGAAGAAGCGTTTTACCGTGAGTGGACGCAGAAAGTGATAAATATAGAGAAGAAAATATAGGTCAAAAGCACATTTTGTAAATAGTGCCAGAGGTAAGGGGAAGCCCGCCAAATAAAAAAAACAGCGTTTGGTGGGCTGCTTTGCCATGCCAAAAATAAAAGTCCTTCCAAACCTGCTTTAGTTTGGAGGGATTTTTATTGCCTGCAAATAGCAATTTCAATTTACATATATCATATCGGGGATGGGTGGACAGCCTGTTAAAAAAATCCTTGTCAGCGCAAGGGGGCTTTCTACCCAAGAAGTAGAAGTCAAATCTCTACATATAAGAACCAAAATATCTATAAACCGTGAGGGCGTGACAGCCTTTGCGGTTTTTCTTTTGTCGTTTTTTGTTAGAACACGCTGCAGGGCTGTTTTTGACGTGGGATGCCGTTCTCCGCCTTTCAATCTGGATTTTCAAAAAAATTCAGATTGATTGGAGGAAATTACAATGCTTGAAAAGCATCCAAACCGAAAAAAGGACAAGTATAACCCGTACACTTTGACGATAACCGAGGGACATTATTACCTCTCTTTTAAGGACGGGCGTGGAAAGCAGCAGAATATTGAAATTGATGAAATGTTGTACCAGACGTTTGACAGATTTGAGTTTGAGGACATATCCCATCTGAACAGGGTGAGCAGGCACATTGAACACTCCGAGCTGACCGATGAAACGCTGAATGACAGAGCTTTTTATAAGGCAGAACGGATTGAGGATATTGTTTCGGAGAGTATCAAATACGAGCAGCTACATAGGGCGGTTTCCGAACTTCCTGAAGTGCAGCGGCGCAGGCTGAAGCTGTACTTTTTCGGGGAGCTGACCTATGAGCAGATTGCGAAGCTGGAGGGCTGCACGAAAAGGGCGGTAAAATTCAGCGTGGATATTGCGGTTGAAAAGCTGAAAAAGAATTTTAAGATTTTTTAAATTTCACACTACACGCAGCCTTTGGTGAGTGAGCAAACAGGTGAAGGGGCTTAAGCCCTTTCACCTGTTTCGCTTTATGGCAGGAACGGGACGGCTCTTTGACAACCGAATATCCATTCACCAAATACATTCTCTTTGTGGCTGTAATAAGTGTAAGCGTGTGCAGCGGTGCGCCATGACCCGCCGAAAGGCAGTGAGCGAAAAATGCCGACTGAAAATATCGGGTAGCTCCCGATTCCGCCAAGACCTACAAAGAGGACAATGATACTCCCGTCCAGCCACAGTCCGAGCGGTAACCAGTCCGCCGCAGGCAATGGGGGCGGCTCTGTCAGACCGACAGTTGGGGTGTAATTCCCGTGGCGTCAGTTCGCTGCTGACCGTTTGGTGACTTCCCTTGCGTTGTAACGCATCAGCATTTTCGGGGTGTCGGGGACAAATAGAAAATGCTTTTTATCATAAAGCCAGATGCAGGGCGGTCAATGGAACAGAGTTTGTTTTATATTCTCCCGACCTTAAATGCTTCCTTGCGTCTGGCTGTTACATAGGCAGGGTATTCCTGCCTAAATCAAAATAGGAGGTCAGACACTATGGACAGAACTATTAAGCGTGGCGACATTTTCTACGCAGAGCTTAATCCCGTTGTCGGTTCAGAACAGGGCGGAATAAGACCCGTACTTATCATTTCCAATGATATAGGCAACAGCCACAGTCCGACAGTCATTATTGCGGCAATCACAGGCAGGACGCAGACAAAGGCGAAACTGCCGACACATACCGAGGTAAAAGATGTTGAGGGGCTTGACAGGGATTCTATTATCCTGCTTGAACAGATACGGACGATTGATAAGCAAAGGCTTAAAAACCATATGGGTACAATGCCCGATAATATAATGGCAAGGGTTGACAAGGCTCTTGCCATTAGCCTTGCTATGACAAAGAAATAAAGGGGGTGTATCGGAATATGCTCATTGACGATGAGTGGAACGGCTTAGCTGACCTGCTGGCAAATCTGATAGCGAAATATGCTTCGGAACTGGGCATAGACGGTATGCCCGATGCCAGTCATAACAAAGAATATGGCAGCGACTCTAAAATATCTCAAAATCGCACATTTGTTGTTTCGGAGAATCGCTGATACAATTTTAAGTGCAGAAAATAAATACCACGGTTTTGGTTAAAAAGGAGTTGCTGTTATTATGAACAAAGAAAGAATAAAGGTTTACACGTATAAGAGGGTTTCCACCGCCATGCAGATTGACGGTTATTCACTGGACGCACAGAGGTCAAGGATGAAAGCGTATGCAGATTTCAATGATTATGAAATTGTAGGCGAGTATGAGGATGCGGGGAAATCGGGCAAATCCATTGAGGGACGTATGCAATTCAGACAGATGATGGAGGATGTGAAGTCGGGAAAAGACAACATCTCGTATGTCTTGGTATTCAAGTTATCTCGTTTTGGGAGAAATGCGGCAGACGTCCTTTCCACTTTGCAGGTCATGCAGGACTTCGGCGTGAACCTAATCTGCGTGGAGGACGGGATTGATTCGTCCAAAGATGCGGGCAGGCTGATGATTTCCGTTTTGTCGGCGGTAGCTGAAATTGAGCGTGAGAATATCCGTGTCCAGACAATGGAGGGCAGAATCCAGAAAGCCAGAGAGGGGAAATGGAACGGCGGATTTGCGCCATATGGATACCAGCTCGTAAATGGCAAGTTGGAAATTAACGAAGAAGAAGCGGTTGCAATCCGAACCATCTATGACCAGTATGTGAGTACGGATATTGGCTCAAACGGGATTTCAAAATATCTGGAAAATCACGGCATCCGCAAGATACAGCGTCAGAATGGGAAGAACCCTCTTTTTGATGCCCACTTAGTCCGACTGATATTGAAAAATCCAGTCTATTGCGGTAAAATAGTTTATGGACGCAGGAAAAAATTAGCATGAAAGCTAATTATTATACATGATTTAAGAAATAGTTCGGCAGATTAATCAAAAACGGAGATAAATATATGGATAATACGTATCGTGAATTACTGAAATATATAAATGAGACACAAGAGATTGCTACGAGGGCATTGCAGTGTTTTGATAAAAATGCAGATTTTCGAATAATTGATTCCTTAGATTTAGGTGTCCCATATGATGTTGACCGTCTTGCAGGAGGATTCCCGACAGGAGTATATGTTTATTGGCACTGTAAAGAACCGATAATTCCTGTAGATACGACTGTTAATTGTTGTTCGGCAAGTGTTTTTTTGTTAGGAAAGATAGAAGAATTTGATGAGCCTAAGTATATTGATAGATTGAAAAATATTAATAGCATATGGAAAGACGGCTCATATTTAATGAACTTTGATAGAGGGAATCATTTTATTTCCTTATGTGTTGATGAAGATGAAGAATATTATCTTATAATGCATTCAACCGCAAAAGAATTTACGAAGGGGTATAATGGGTTATATCCAATAAAGGGGAATTGGTATTACGATAAAATTAAAGTATATCAAAATGAAAAAAAATATTTTCGATATATCAATGGAAAAGAAGCCGTTTTGTTTAGGAATACTGCAAAATTTCTAAATCAATATAACGAAATTAGACATGAAAATATTGCTTATAGTATACTGAAAGAATTGAATATAAATATTGTTAATGTAGAACATTTTCATCATTACGGAATGGACAATGACAATTCCATAAAAATTGGTTGTTATACATTGGACAAAAATAGTGTATTTCCAATTTTTAGTAAGCCATCATATTTTATTGATATATTTAGGATATCAAAATGTTCCAAACAAACTGAAGATGGTAAATATATTGTTCCACATGGATGGGGAAAACATATGATAAAGCCTTTAAACATTTGTTGTGATTTTGATAATAGACAATTTTTTATGGGAGGCGAGTCGTTTGATATTTTGTCAAACGATAATTTTTACAGACTTCCCAATTTGGTTTATCGTGATTATGAAAGAATTGGTGGGGAAAATTATTTTTATGAGTATTATAAAGCCGAATTAGAGGGAACGATTTTTAAAAGATTATCTCAAAAAATCTGCATGTCGGCATCTGGTATTCAACAATATTTGTAGGTCTTTAATAACGATGGAATTCCTTGGATAAGTTTTAAGAGGAGGTTGGACAGATGGATAGATTAACACTAAAGAAAAGAATAGCAAGACGTCGGGCAACGCTTTTTAGATTGATTATAATAACAGTGGTTATGGGGAGTGTGTTTGCATATGCGTTGATACAAAATAAAAATACGTTAAAAGAGATAACAGCAATGGCTATTTCTGCTTTTGTTTCAACTATATTGGCTATTTATATGACGAAAGAAGATATTTTGGAGAACGATTATGCTGAAAAAAAAGATGATTTTGGTGTTTTGACGTTTGAGGAAGGATATCGGACTGTATTTACAAATAAAGATGCTCAAACATATTTAAAATCTATGGAATGGGAACATTTTTTTAATCAAGCTAAAGATGATAAGAAAGTGTTTTTTGTTGGCATTTCGTTTTATAGTTTTTTTGAAGATGTGAAAATGCGTAACCTATTATATAAGCTTTGTAATGAAAATAAATATGATGTTTTTATTATCCTTGCGAATCCATTTGATAGAGAGATTGCAAGAATTAATCAGGTTGAAGAAAAAACAGAAGAGAATGAACTTCAACAAAGAATACTTAGAACATATAAATTTTTTGAAAAGGATTTGAAAGATGATAAATATAAGGATGTAAAAGATAAAATACATATATGGTTTAGTATTACAATACCAACTAGTTTAATTATCAAATCGGGTAAATATATGATTGTAACTCCGTATATGCTTGAGAATCCTGAAAGAACGCCAACTATTATTGTTGAAGATTCAAAATCTCAGTCTTTTTATGAAAAGTATGATAATTATTTACAAGTAATTGAGAAGTATCATTATACATATGAGCAACTTCGGAAAAGTATATCAACAAAGGAGTTTTTTACACAATCGTATACAAACCTTTCACCGGAGTTTTACAATGATATTGAAAATAGCAACTACGTTGCTGTTATTGGACTTAGTCAAGGACGTATGCTTCGTACATTAGGAAGTTGTTATCGTCAACTGTTAAATAGGGGAGTGAAAATAGACATTATTCTTACAGACCCAGATGGAGAAAGCACTAAAATGTGTGCAAGACGATCCTCAAGCAATAGAAATGATATTGAAGGAGACATTGTTGTGCATAAGGAAGCAATTAATAGATTGATTGATATGAAAAAAGAGGGAGAGCTTAGAATATATATTTCGGATTTTATGTATCCTTACACGATGTATGCATTTAATTGTGAAAAGCAGGTAACAGAAGAAACAAAGATGTATATATGGCAGACAGTTTTATTTGAGGCTTCCGATAAAAGACCGGGATTTGTATGCGAAGGTGAAGAAGATAAGGAAAGAATGGAATCCTATTTACGACAATTCCATGAACTTCGAGATAATTGTGATTTGACACATGAGGTGACCAAACCATATTGATACACCCAAAAAGGAAAAGCCCAAAAAAAGATTTACATTTGGAAAAAAATAAATAGTATATTATTCAATGGATTATGAAGAAGTATTATAGATGCTTTGGAAAGGGCAGTAACGCCATAGCATTTTAGTTAATACTTTTGAAAAATTTAGTATAAGGAGGTAGTTATGAAAGAAGCAAAAAAATGGAAAATACCACATATTATTAAGATTCCCGAAGCATATACAGCACTAATTGACGAACGTTATAAAAGGGAGGATGGGGGAAGACTCATTGTCTTTTCATCAGATTATTCAAAGCAATATACAGTGACAATTTATGATGATGGCTATGCCTCAAATGATAATATGTCATATAATAAGGGTATTTTAGGTTATCCAATTGTGGTTTCACTAATACTTGAGAATAAAATAGTAATTGACAGGGAAATAGCATCTCTTTTTAGTAAAATAAACTGGACTGAAACAAACATTAAATATGACAAGAATTTTACACTATCTATGGAAGCGGTTATCAAAGCTGTGTCAAATGAAATATATAGTTATGATGCAGTATATATGAATATTCAAAATGTTTACATACAATTAAAAAAATTATTAAATGAAATAAAACGATATGAAAGTTCTATTTCGTTTAAAGATTCAATGAATATATAATTCTAATATACAATATTATAATACTTAAGTGGGTATGGTTAATTGATAAGCAAGGACTTAAAAATCATATAGGTACAATGCCCAATAATAAATGGCAAGAGTTTATAAGGCTCTTGCCATTAGTATTGCATTAACACAAAAATAAAGGGGGTATGTCGGAATATGCTCATTGGAGATGAATGGAACGGTTTGTATGACCTGTTGGCGAATATGATAGCAAAATATGCTTCGGAGCTTGGCATAGACGATATGCCCGATAGTAGCCACAACAGGGAATGTAGTAGCGACTCAAAAATTCCCCCCAAATCGCACATTTGTTGTTTCAGAGAATCGCTGATACAATTTTTGGTGCAGAAAATAAATGCCACGGTTTTGGTTTGAAAAGGAGTTGCTGTTATTATGAAGAAAGAAAAAATTAAGGTTTACACTTATAAGAGGGTTTCCACCGCCATGCAGATTGACGGTTATTCACTGGACGCACAGAGGTCAAGGATGAAAGCGTATGCAGATTTCAATGACTATGAAATTGTAGGCGAGTATGAGGATGCAGGGAAATCGGGCAAATCCATTGAGGGGCGTATGCAATTCAGACAGATGATGGAGGATGTGAAGTCAGGAAAAGACGACATATCGTATGTCTTGGTATTCAAGCTGTCCCGTTTTGGGAGAAATGCGGCAGATGTCCTTTCCACGTTGCAGGTCATGCAGGACTTCGGCGTGAACCTAATCTGCGTGGAGGATGGGATTGACTCGTCCAAAGATGCGGGCAAGCTTATGATTTCCGTTTTGTCGGCGGTAGCTGAAATTGAGCGTGAGAATATCCGTGTCCAGACAATGGAGGGCAGAATCCAGAAAGCCAGAGAGGGGAAATGGAACGGCGGATTTGCGCCATATGGATACCAGCTCGTAAATGGCAAGTTGGAAATTAACGAAGAAGAAGCGGTTGCAATCCGAACCATCTATGACCAGTATGTGAGTACGGATATTGGCTCAAACGGGATTTCAAAATATCTGGAAAATCACGGCATCCGCAAGATACAGCGTCAGAATGGGAAGAACCCTCTTTTTGATGCCCACTTAGTCCGACTGATATTGAAAAATCCAGTTTATTGCGGTAAAATTGCTTATGGACGCAGGAAAACAGAAAAAGTCCACGGGACACGGAATGAATACCATCTCGTGGAGCAGGAAAATTTTCTTTTGGTAGACGGACTGCATGAAGCTATTATTCCAGAAGATGTCTGGAATGCGGCGCAGGCAAAACTGATTGCACAGGCGAAGAAGTATGAACATGTCAATAAAGGGAAAAACGAGCGGACGCACCTGCTTTCTGGGATTGTGAAGTGTCCCATATGCGGAGCGGGGATGTATGGGAACAAGAGCATCAAATACAAAAAGGACGGAACGAAATACAAGGATTTCTTCTATTATGGGTGTAAACACCGTGGTATGCAGCGGGGGCATAAATGCGATTACAGAAAGCAGATACGGGAAGAACTTCTGGACGATGCCGTAGCCGAAGTGATAGTAAAGCTGGTCAGTAATCCCCATTTTGCGGCAATGATGCAGGAAAAAATCAACATGAAAGTTGATACGACCGCCATAGACCAAGAGATAACCAATTATGAAAAACAGCTCCGTCAAGATTACGCTATCAAATCGAAGCTGATTGAGGAAATTGATAACCTTAATCCCGATGACAGACATTATATTAGAAGAAAGGCAGACCTTGATGACAGGCTTTATCGGATGTATGATAAAATAGAAGAACTGGAATCGCAGTTGATGGATGCCAGAGCCAAAAAGACATCCATCGAAGCCGAGAAAATCACAGGAGATAATATTTACAAGGTATTGATTTATTTTGACAAATTGTATTTCGCTATGAACGATGTGGAACGGCGACAGCTTATCGAAGCGTTGATTGCAGAAATACAGATTTATGAGGAACGTAAACCCAATGGTCAGTGGCTTAAATCAATTCGGTTTAAGCTGCCGATTATTGAAAATGATTTAAGTATAGGTTTGGACAACGGTGAACATGTGGAGACGGTTGTTCAGTTGGTTAGAAAAACTCCCGATGCACATGTCGACTTGAAAATTGATATGGACGAGCTTGATTTAACGGCTGCGGAAGCGAAAGCGACATACGAAAAAATCAAGCAATATATTGTTGATAAATATGATACGAAAGTAACTAATTTGTACATTGCTCAGATAAAAGACAATCATGGGATTATAGAACGTGAGAACTATAATAAGGCAAAGTCCGAGGATTCGAAACAGCCAAAATGCCCACCTGAAAAAGAGAAGATGATTGAGGATGCACTTAAGTATTTTAAGATGATTTAGTTTTAATTAAATTTTAGCTTAAAAGATTTAAAGATTAAGGGGGGAATTTATGCCTACAACGATAGAAGTTAATAAGCAAAGTGTAGAGGCACTTTTGGGAAGTGGAAAAACAAAATCGTTTGTAATTCCGGAATATCAGCGCCCTTATGCCTGGACTGATGAACAGGTGGAAACGCTTTTTGAAGATTTATGGGAATTTACAGCTATAAGTGGTGGCACTGAACGAGAAGGTTCGTATTTTCTTGGAAGTATTGTGGCTTATGAAAATGAAGATGGTGAGCAAGAAATTATAGACGGACAGCAACGTATTACGTCATTGTTTCTTTTACTCAGAGCAATTTATACAAAGTTAGTTGTAACACCTGCCTCCGAAAGAACTCCGGAAGCTAATAACTTTATCGGAAAGATTGAACCGGCTATTTGGAGAACTAATAAATTGACCGGTACCGTTGATTTTAAGAATATTCTTTTAACATCTCGTGTTGTTAACAATGAAGGAAATGAAATATTACGTTCAATTTTAGAAACAGGAAAAGCTGACGAGAATGCTAAGGATAATTATTCAAAGAATTACAGATATTTTCAGGAGTTATTTGACAAACATTCCATAGAAAATCCATTAATGGTATATCAGTTCATTTACGCTTTATTGAATCAAGCAATCCTGCTTCCAATTACTGCAGATACTCAAGATACTGCATTAACAATTTTCTCAACATTGAATGATAGGGGGTTGCCTCTTTCAGATGCAGATATTTTTAAAGCAAAAATCTATAATCAATTAGATTCATATGAGAAAAAAGATTTTATAGACCGATGGAAAGATTTAGATGAACAAGCAACTGATGCAGAAGAAAGCATACAACAGCTTTTTTATTATAATATGTTCTATCTTCGTGCATTGGAAAAAGATATAAAAACAACTACACCTGGTGTTAGAAAGTATTATTCTGCAAATAAATTTGAAAGACTGTATAAAAACGGTCTCTTGGATACATTATTTGTAATTCTCAATCTGTGGAAAGTTATAAATAAAGGGGAAGAAATAGAGAACGAGGATTGGTCTAAGAATATAAAAATCAGACAGTCTCTTGATATACTTAAATCATACCCAAATGAGTTTTGGAAGTATCCTGTTGTAATATACTATGTTTGTTATCGTGATGAAGTAGATTTTGAGATGAAATTTGGTTTGTTTTTAATAAATTATTGATGGAATTGATGACAAAATACTTGTTGCTTCCTACCATCAACGCTGTTAAACCGGATATTCTGAAATTGAATTCTGCGATAATAAAATCAAGCACGCCAAAATTTGAATTCAAAGAAATAGATGTTAGCCAGATAGAAGAACGTATACAAAATCCTAATCGTAGTATGGTTCGTATGATACTAAAAACTCTTGCTTACGAACATCAGGATACGCTGTTGCCTAACAAATGGGAAATTGAACATATATTTCCGCAAAAGTGGCAAACAAATTATTTTCCGGATGTTCCAGAGAATATTATAAAAGAGAAGATCGAACATATTGGCAACAAAATCCCGTTTGAGAAGAAACTCAATATTGTTGCTGGAAATGGATACTTTGGTAAGGAAAAGAAAGAATATACAGCTTCAAAAATTGCGATTACCAAAGCAATGGGAACATCAGATGTTCAAGATTGGGATATGGATGCAATTATGAAAAGAGATATCAGAGTATCTGATTCCATTACTGAGATTCTCAAAAATTGGAACAATGCTTACTTAAACATTCCAGGCAAAACTCAAGTGGACAAACCATCGGCTGAGGACTTAGCTCGTATTGCAGAGTTCAAGAAAAAAGGTTGGATTTAATATCATTATACAAAAATAAATAAGAAGCATCATAATCAATCGGCACATTAGTAAAAATTAAAATCCTCTTGTAAAATGATAATACAATCAAATTACAGGAGGATTTTTCTATGAAAACAATATTTGAAAAACAAGGTATTGAGTATCGTCAGGAGGGAGATTATAAGATTCCCAATGTGGTATTGTCGGACCAAAAAGAATATCATATAGGTGTATGGTCAAACCGTCATAGGCAATATTTGAAACATCACCACCGAATCAAATATTACAATCTGCTCACATCGGAAAATTTGTATACTTATCTTTCTGAGATTGAAGAACAGGGTGAAAATATGTTTCAGCATATTGTAAAAACACTTGCCAGACAAGAAAATGTTACAGAAAAAATGAAGGCAGAAAGCCCTATGGAATGGGTTCAAAAAATGAATAACATCCAACACATAGCCACTGAAATTGTACTTAATGAATATATTTTTTGTTAAGAAAAAATTATGTAGTAACAGCCTCTTGATATATGTGCAATTTAACAGTTTAACACTAAAAAATACAATATAAAGACATTTAATAGCGAAATACCGTTTTAAAATATTATGTGTAAGTTAATTACACATAAATAAATTGCTTGACAACTAAGTATCTGTGTGTTATAATCTTAATGACAAATAAGAAAAGCTCCATATCCAAACGCTGGGTAAGGATACGGAGCTGTACATCTTTCGATGCTATAAACGCAATACTAGTATACTGAAAGATGCTGCATTTGTCAATATAATAAATGTAAAAGGAGGACCTAAACTATGGTCTATATAGATGCAGTACATTACGAAACAGATTTACACGGATGCGAAGTTCTTTCGAAATTAAAATGGACAAACACTTTAACAGAGCAAGCTATAGAAGTTTGCAGTAAACAGGCAATGATTGATTTCATTAACAAAAACCCCAATTGTACCAAAACTAAATATTACAAACCTTATATAGGTTGGGTTGAGGGAGAAGATGTAAGAGTTGTAGATAATTCTTACTTAAGAACTGATTCCAATAATACCAAAGCTGATAACTTGGGCAATCTCCCACGTTTCTAAAAAAGTAGGTTGACGAAGCCCAGCATTCGTTAACCTTTTTTATTTTAAGGTGATTTTATGATAAAAAAATTAAAAGAAATAGCAAAAATTAAATTTTGTTTGGCTCAAAGGGTAGTTTCGGAGCAAAAACACAAGACATTAACTCCTATGAAATTATTGGATAACAACGTGATAGATGGTTTTGTCTTTGATGATAAGGTGAGAGCTGATGATGACACAAAAATATGCAACGGGGATATTATTATAAAAAGAATAAGTCCGTCGTTTGTGAATTATATTGACAAAATTGATGATGATATTTATGCTTCTGGAAATTTGATAATAATTTCGGCAATATCTGTTGAACCAAAATATTTAGCCTACATTCTTAATCAAGAAATCCCCAAAATAACACAGTCATTATCCGGCGCAAAAATTCCTGCTGTTGGGAGAAATGATTTAGAGGAAATACAAGTGCCAATTCTACCAATCCAAAAACAAAAAGCGATTGGTGAATTGTGGAAAAAAAGTATAGAACTATATAAGTTGAAAAGCAAGCTGAATGAATTGGAACTTTCTAAAATCAAAAGCATTTTGGGGAAAGCAACAAATGGAGGAAAATAAAATGTTAACTAAAAAAACAACTTTTGAAGATATTAAAAATGCCTTATGGGCTGGAGCAAATACATTCAGAGATAATATTGATGCTTCAAATTATAAGGACTATGTATTGTCTATGCTGTTTGTAAAATATTTAAGCGATACATTTGAAGAGAGTGTAGAAAATCTGAAGAAAGATTATGAAGGAATTCGTCTCGAAAGACAAATCGCTAATCTTCCATTTGTTTTGAAAGAAGAGTACACTTTCGACTATTTATTGAAAAATAAATATGCTGTAGATATAGGTTCTAAAATCAGTGAAGCATTAACCGGAATTGAGAGCTCTAACGCAATTTTGTCCGGGATTTTCAGAGGAATTGACTTCAATAGCGAAAATAATCTTGGCAAGAAAGAGCAAAAAAATCCGTTGTTGAGAACGCTTCTCGAAGATTTTGCCGATTTGGATTTAAGACCAAGTCATATTGAAACAAAAGACAATGAAGTACCGGCAGATGTTGTAGGTGACGCCTATGAGTATATGATTGGTGAATTTGCAACTATGGCGGGAAAAAAAGCAGGCAGTTTCTTTACCCCACAGCAAGTTTCTGAGATTATGGCGCAAATTGTTTCCCCACAAGAAAAAGACCGTGTATACGATCCCACTTGCGGATCAGGCTCCCTGCTTATCAGAGCTGCTAAAAAAGGGGGACTTGATAAAGTTTCAATATACGGTCAAGAGGTAAACAATTCTGCTATTTCTATGGCAAGAATGAATATGTTTATCCACGATATAAAAGATGCACATATAGCTTGGGGTGATACTCTTGCCAACCCACAGCACCTTGACAGCGACGGGAATCTGATGAAATTTGATTGTATTGTCGCTAATATGCCTTTCAGCAAAGATAAATGGGCAGAGGGGTTTAACCCAGGCGGTGAGGTTTCAGTTGATGAAGATGAATCTAATACTAAATCAACTAAAAAGGGTAAGAAAAAAGAGTTTAAGATGGAACCTTCTCTTGACAGACATCATCGATTTGATTTAGGCATACCACCGGCAAGTAAGGGTGACTGGGCATTTTTACTCCATATGATCGCAAGTATGAGCGGAAACGGAAGAGTTGCGGCAGTTGCTCCTCACGGAGTTCTGTTCAGAGGTGCGTCCGAAGGACGAATTCGCCAAGCGGTAATTGAGAAAAATTTGATTGATGCTGTTATCGGACTACCGGAAAATCTGTTTTACGGCACATCTATTCCTGCCTGCATTGTTGTATTTAAAAAAGGGCGTACTACAACAGATGTTCTTTTTGTGGATGCTTCCAAAGATTTTAAAAAGGAAAAAGCAAAGAATAAATTGCGTGACGGTTCGAACGGAGAACCGAACGACATCAAGAAAATAGTTGATACTTATAAGGCATTTGTAAATGGAGAAGAAACAGCAGAACAAGAAAAATACAGTCATGTTGCAACTCTTAGCGAAATTCAAGAAAATGAGTACAACCTCAACATTCCTCGCTATGTTGATACTTTTGAGGAAGAGGAACTTATAGATTTGGAGAGTGTAAACAAGGAAATTGCAGACATTAAAACTCAGATTGCTTCGCTTGAAAAAGAGATGGAGCAATATATGAAGGAGCTTGGTTTATGAGTGATGTCGTAAAGTACAGTGAAAAAACTTTTGAAAATATTAAGCATATAAACGAGTACGGAGAAGAGTTTTGGTATGCCAGAGAATTACAGCCGGTACTTGAATATGTACAATGGCGAAGATTTAATGATGTTATTGAGCGTGCGAAGATTGCTTGTGAAAATAGTGGTCAGACTATTTCGGACCATTTTGCCAGCGTTGGCAAAATGGTTGAGATCGGTTCTGGGGCAGAACGAAAAATCGATGATATTATGCTTTCTCGATATGCGTGCTATCTGATAGTGATGAACGGAGATCCGAAAAAGGAAGTCATTGCTGTAGGTCAAACCTATTTTGCTGTTAAAACAAGGCAGCAGGAAATTATTGATAATTTTGACATACTGACAGAAGAACAGCGTCGTTTAGCAATCCGAAATGAAATGATTAAACACAATAAATTGTTGGCAGATGCTGCGAATAAAGCAGGGGTTGTTGAGCCATTGGATTATGCAATTTTCCAAAACTATGGTTATAGAGGTCTTTACGGCGGAATGGATATGAAGGCAATTCATAAACATAAGGGATTGAAAAAGAGTCAGAAGATTTTAGATCATATGGGCAGTACGGAGCTTGCGGCTAATCTGTTCCGTGCCACGCAGACCGAGGAAAAATTGCGCCGTGAAAGCATTCAAGGCAAGGAGAATGCCAACAAAACGCACTATGAGGTCGGTGTAAAAGTGCGTAAAACTATCAAGGAACTCGGTGGTACTATGCCGGAAGATTTGCCAACTCCTGATAAAAGTATCAAGCAGATAGAACGGGAAATGGAAAAGAAAAAACTGAAGTAGGTAAATTGTATGATTAAATTTAACGATATTGATTTATCGGGAGTTAATGCTGCCATAGCAAATAGCGCTCGTCAGGCAGCAGAGGTATCTGCTGTTATGACCGACATAGCCGATTATAACAGAAGAAAAGACGAAGCACTTTTTGAAACTGTTGAGACAAGCCGAGTGCAAAAGGAATTACTTGAGCAGCAGCTAAAAGAAGTTAAAGAGCAGAATCGTCTTTTGAAAGAAAATAATGCTGTGTTAAAAGAAAACTATTCTACTCTCAAAGAGTTATATGAAATGACAAAAGCCGAGGCGGAAGGTAACGCAAAAGAAGCAAAGCAAAATAAAATTTTTGGCTGGGTGTCATTTGCGGTAGGTACCGTCATTGGGATTGTGGGTATTGTAATTGGAATTATTGTTTAGGAGGTCGGCATATGACCGAAGAAATAAAACAAAGAATAGAAACTATAAAAGCAGGAAAAGTGCTTGACGGATACAAAAGGACTGTTGTAGGCATTGTTCCAAATGAATGGGAAAATAAAAGACTGTCTGAATTGCTAAAGTTTCAGAATGGAGTTAATGCTGATAAAGAAAAGTACAACAGCGGAATTAAAATGATTAGTGTTATGGATATTTTGTCTAACAGACCTATATTTTACGACGATATTAGAGGACAAGTGGACATAGATGAAAAGGCTTTGAACAACTATAGCGTTACCTATGGAGATATTCTTTTTCAGAGAAGTTCTGAAACGATCGAGGATGCAGGAAAATCGAATGTATATCTGGATGAAAAGAACACAGCTACATACAGTGGATTTGTAATCAGAGGGAAAAAGATAGCTGATTATAATCCCTTTTATTTGAATGAGATTCTCAAAACATCCGGTATTCGACAGCAGATTATAAAGTATTCCGCAGGATCTCAGCACATTAATGTAAGCCAAGATTCACTTTCAAGGGTGAATGTATGTCTTGCAAACGAATATGAGCAAAACCGCATCGCAGAAATCCTGTCTAAATGGGACAAAGCAATCGAGTTGCAGGAAAAACTGATTGAAAAGTTAGAATTGCAGAAAAAGGCTTTGATGCAAAGACTGCTTACACCAAAGGCAGGCTGGAAGAAAGTAAAAATCGGAACTTTGACAAGAGAATTATCTATTAGAAACTATCAAAATGAATGCATTAATATAAAGAGCGTTTCTAATAAAGATGGTTTTATTAATCAGGAAGAACAATTTTCTAAACGAGTTGCTAGTAAAGATACATCAAAGTATAAAAAAGTATCCTATGGAAATATTGCGTATAACCCATCTCGTATAAATGTTGGCTCAATTGCAATTTATGAGGACAAAGAAGATGGAATAGTGAGCCCTATGTATGTGGTTTTTGAATGTAAAAAAATTAATCCTCATTTGTTATTACTACTATTAAATACTGATAAGACTCAATATGATATAAAATCTTATTTATCAGGGAGTGTTAGAGATTCTTTAAACTATTCAGATTTAGAAAGAATAGAAATTTTTATTCCTGATGAAAGAGTTCAAAGTCTACTATTTGATTTTTTTAATAAAAAAAATATGTTGTATACAAAAGAAAAGGAAAAACTAAAATTTTTAAAGCAGCAACAAAAATCAATGCAACAGTTGTTATTAACCGGAATCGTAAGGGTATAATAAAAGAAACTCCCTTTCAAAAAAGGGAGTTTCTTTCTAAAACTATCTTTTCAAAAAATTTCAATAAAAAAATATCTGAACAATAAGTTCAATGTTATTATACCCAAAATAATAATAAATGTCAATGAAAATATTAAGAAATATAATTCTGAAAGGAGTTTTTCAAATGTGTATTATAACAAGCGACAGTATATTTGAGTTTTGTAGAGCATTTGATTGGCAAAAAAGATTAGGTGAGCTTAAAAATATAATTTTACCAGAGAATTGGACATATATCGAAGGAGAAAATGATGAAGAAAAATATCCTATTTTAGAAAATTATGTGATCCATACATTTAAACGCCTATATCATCTCTGCAAAAATAATCCAGATAATGAGAAGAAATATTTATGTTGCAATGATGAGTACTTATGCTTCAATATAGGTTTATATACATGTCATTATGAAAAAACTTTTGTATTGATGAAAAAGGAAATTAAGACGGATGATGATAAACTATGGAGTTTTACTGGCTATTTAAAAGAAAGTGATTATAGATTAGAATCATTTGAATATTTACCCGCAAAAATTGATTTTATCGAAAAAATAGAAGATTTGATTTATGATACAACATTAGAATTAAGAATAAATAGTACTCACATACTTTCTGATGAAAAGAACAAAGAAAGAATACCAGAAGAAATTAGAAATCAAAAAAACTTACAGACCTTATTTGATGGAGCAATAGCACAAGTGAAGCGCAAAGTAGAATGTAATTATAAGATAGCTGTTCCGCAGTATTATGAAGGAAAGGTACAATTATTGTTGCCGTTGTGTCTTATAGATCCCGAAAAAGTAGATTTGGTATTAGTTGTAACAAGACGAAATAATTATTATATCGGAAAAACATGCTTAACATTAGATATGGCTTATAATAACGCAAGACTTATTGCAAAACCAGAAACATCTTGGCTGTCCAGAAGCTGAATATGAAATAGAGGGAAAGATATGGTGAATCATACAATATTTAACGAGCGTCCGGAATGTCAGGACAGGCTTATACAACTTTTAATCAATATGGGATATGAATATGTCTCACGCAGTGAGGCAGAAAGTAAAAGGAGAAATTTTTCTTCCGTACTGTTTGAAGATGAGTTGATTCGCTTTTTACAAAAACAAACTTATACATATAGTGGACACGAATTGCTTTTCTCAGGAGAATCAATCACAAAAGCAGTAAAAGAATTGGACGCTTCCCTTTTGCAAGGTCTTTCTATGGCAAGCAAAGAAATTTATAATCTCATTACTTTGGGAATCAGTTTGGAGGAAAGCATTGCAATAGACAGTGATATTCCAGTAAAACAGTCGTTTGACTTGCATTATATTGATTTTGAGCATCCTGCAAATAATATTTGGCAGGTAACAGAAGAATTCAGCGTTCAGCGTCCAAATGGAAGTTATGCTCGCCCTGATGTTGTTTTAATGGTCAACGGTATTCCTTTTGTTGTAATTGAATGCAAAAAGTCCAGCATCGATGTTATGGAGGGCGTTCATCAAAATGTCCGCAATATGATGCCTGACTATATTCCTCAGCTATTTAAATTTTCCCAACTTGTAATTGCAATGAACCCGCAGAAAGTTCTTTACGGTACAGGCGGGACAACCTCTGACTATTTTGTAGAATGGAGAGAAGATGAAGCCGAATGGCAGGATGAAATCTGCAGAAAATGTTCACCGGACGGTTCTATTTTGGAGCAGGATAAAATTGCAGTTTCTTTGCTCAGCAAAACAAGACTTCTTGATCTGGTTCAGAATTTTATACTTTTTGATAATAATATCAAAAAGATTGCAAGACATCAGCAATACTTTGCAATCAATAAATCTATGGACAGAATCAACGGTAAAGACGGAAGTTCTTCAAAAGGCGGCGTTATTTGGCATACACAGGGAAGTGGAAAATCTCTGACAATGGTTATGCTGGTTAAAAAAATTCAGGCTGTAAAAGGATATGAAAATCCCAGATTTATCATTGTTACAGACCGTATAAACCTTGATAAACAAATCCGTGATAATTTTGCTAATTCTCAAATGGCGCCAGTTCGTGCTGCGACCGGAAAAGGGCTTAATTCTTTGCTGAAGAATAAAGATAACATCGTTATTACAACACTAATCAACAAGTTTGAAACGGTGTACAAAAACAGATATTTAGAGCCTGATAGCGATAAATTCTATGTATTGGTAGATGAGGCACATCGTTCACAGTATAAATCAATGTTTACCTATATGAAAGAAGTTTTGCCGAATGCAACGCTTATTGCGTTTACCGGTACACCGCTTATCGCAAAATCAAAAAAGAATACTTACAAAACTTTTGGAGAGCCGATTCATAACTATACAATGAAACGGGCAATAGAAGATGGTATTACAGTTCCGCTTGTTTATGAAGGGCGTAAAGTAAAACAGGAAGAACCTGCATTGACGATCAACAACTATTTTGAAAGTTTGACTGAAGGCCTTCCGCAAGAACTTAAGGATAAACTTTCCGACAAGTTCAGCAGATTTAAGGCTATTTCAGAAGCCAGAAGCCGTATCAATTTAATAGGATTTGATATCGCAGATCATTTTAAAAGTTATTGTATTCCTAAAGGCTTAAAAGCAATGGTTGTGTGTTCGTCACGAGCAGCAGCGGTTGAAATGTATGAAGTGCTAAAAGGTATGTCCGGAATTAACCCTCGTGTAGTAATCACATTTGGAGACAAGAGAGAGGGCGATGATGACGAAACCACAGATGAATCCATCAAAAAAATAAAGGCATATCATCAGAAAATGGTAAAGCCTTTATTTGGCGACAATGATGAGAAATATGATGATCATGTTTGTGAAGATTTTAAAAACCCGGAAGGCGAAATCAATATGCTCATTGTCAAAGATAAGCTGTTGACCGGGTTTGATGCCCCTGTTGCCGGTGTTTTGTATTTAGATAAATCTATTCAACAGCATTCCCTATTACAGGCTATTGCAAGAGTGAATCGAGTTTATAAAGGGAAAGATTTCGGCTTGATTGTAGATTATTGGGGGATTTTTGGAAAATTAAAAAAAGCCATCGATATGTATGAAGATGCTGAGTCTGGAATGAATGGATTTGATAAAGCCGATATTGAAGGTGCTATCTTTGGTCCGATTGATGAAAAAAACAAACTGGCGGCATCGTATGCAAATATGATTACTATGTTTGAATCAGTTAAAGATTCTCAGTGCTCTGATGTTTGGCAAAAAAGTCTTGTTGATGAAGGAAGAAGAAAAGATTTTTACAACAGACTTAAAAAATATGCCAATTTACTGAATTTAGTGCTATCTAATCGAGATATATTTGTAGAGCTAGGTTTTGATTTAATTGAAAAATATCGTAAAGAGTATTTATTCTACCGGAAATTAAAAGACAGTGTTATGATACGATATGATGATGAGATTGATTTATCCAGGTACGAACAAGGAATAAAAAACCTAATTGACACTTTTGTAAATGCAACAGATATTGTAACTGTAGTTAAGCCGGTTTCTATTGGCGATGAGAAGGCGATGAAAAATCTTCTTGAAAAGATGGATTCAAATGAATCTCGAGCAGATGCGATAAAGACAAGAATGGAATCCAAACTCAAACAGATAAGATATGATGATCCATTACTGTTCGAGGAATTTTCTTCTAAAATTAAAAAAACTATTGATTTATACGATGAAACACGTGACGCAGATGCGTATTTAGAAAGTATGAAGATAATGGCTGATGATTTTAGAAACGGAATCACCTCACAAGATTATCCTTCTCAAATTGCAAACGACAGTGATTCAAAAGCATTTTATGGTGCTATTATTACTCAACTCAAAAAAAATGAAGCAATAAAAATTATAACTGATACAGAGGAATTGATTGCAAAATATTCGTGCCGAATTAAAAAAGTTATCAGTGATAATGCAAAGCGAGACTGGAAACACAACGAGGTTGTACATAAAGCAATGCACAGAAATTTAGACGATTGTTTGTTTGATATGTTTGAAGATATGGGCATTGTCATTGATAAATCAAATATTGATTTGCTCGACTTAATTATTGATGAAATAATGAAAGTTGCGGTGGCGAGATACTGATGAATAAGTATATTTTAAAATTAACATCCCCTTTTGATAAAACCATTGTCTGTATCCATTATAAGAATATTAAAAACATTCATCTTAAAGTTTTTAGGGATTTGAAAGTTGTTTTGTCTGTGCCAAATGAAGTAACAGACGAATGGATTACTGAGTTTCTTATTAGTAAATCAAGTTGGATAGAAAAGCAGCTACAAAAATACAAACAATCGAGCGGGTATAATAACTTGATTGATATCAAAAGTGGAACATCTACTCAATTGTTAGGAAAAGATCGTAGAATCATTAAGAAAATTTCTGAAAAAAATTATGTGCTTGAGGATGAAAAAAATATTATTGTTTATGCAAATGAAATGAGCAATAAACATCAGCTGGTATTAGAAAATTGGTGGCGTGAAAAAGCATATGAAACTTATCAGAATGAAATGAACGAACTTTATGATAAGATTTTTAAAAAGTATGGAATAGAAAAACCGTCTTTATATGTCAGAAAAATGAAGACTTTATGGGGAAGCTGTACTCCGTCAAAAAACAAAATTACAATAAATGAGTATTTGTTAAAAGCTGATTTTCGATGCATACAATATGTTATTTTACACGAATTAACACACCTTCTCTATCCATATCATAATAGCGATTTTTATAATTTTCTAACGATTCAAATGCCCGATTGGAAAGAAAGAAAAAAACAGTTGGATTTAGATGTGGTTCAAGGACTATAACTCTGAGCTCATTTTTTATCTGAAATTATCTTTTATAAGAATGCAAGTAGCAGATCGATTTCATTTACATCAAAACTTATTGGAGGCAATCAAGAAAGCGTTGAATCATGAACTTCCTGCAACAGTATGTATTCCTCATGTTGAACAGTCTACAGCTATAGAAGAGCCGTGTAAAAAATCAAATCTGATGTGGATAAGTCGCCTGATTTTTTGGAAAAGAGGTATAAAATAATCTGTCAGATACAGAAATTTTTAAAAGAGGGCTGTAGTTATCGGGAAATAGCGAAACGAATGGGAGTGGGACGAAATACCATTGCGAAATATCATGAAGGAGATCCAAGAGAATTAAGTATGTACGGAATCCAGCAGAGTAAATTAGATCCTTATTATGATTTTATTGTTCAATGCCTGAATACTGGATGGAGTAAAAGCAAAACGGTAAAAGCAATCTACGCAAAAGGATATGCAGGTTCAATAAGTAATGCCTTCCAATATTTATGTAAAATAGAAGAAAAGAAAAAGATTATATCACACGTGAAGGGGTATTTCGACATATGTGGATGAATGCAGAATTAACAAGAGCACATAAGAACTTTATTTATAGTCGTTATCCGAAGATGTGGGAACTTGAGTGCTGTATCAAAGAATTTCGAACTATTTTTAGAAAACGAAATGTTCCTCTACTTTACCTGTTTATAGAAAAATATTGCAAGAGTAAGATTAGAACCATAAAGAGTTTTGCGGAAGGATTAAAAAGAGACTTAGATGTTGTTGAGAACGCTGTAGCATATGATTACAGTAATGGTTTTGTTG
The DNA here is from genome assembly GCA_910585545.1 of uncultured Lachnospiraceae bacterium. Taxonomy (GTDB): domain Bacteria; phylum Bacillota; class Clostridia; order Lachnospirales; family Lachnospiraceae; genus An181. The sequence continues at coordinate 88,302 of CAJUFN010000007.1, read as the reverse complement.
AGGGAACAAACAACCGTTTAAAGATGATAAAGCGGATAATTGCGGAAGAACCTCAAGCTTTAAAATAATCAATTATAGTATGACGATTGAAAGCGTGCATTTCTCCATAGATTTGCACGCTTATTATTGACACTTCTATATGTGAGAGGTATATTTATATCATAAAGTTAGAAATATACCACATAGAGGGGAATCAATGATAAAAAACAGAATTAAGGAATATCGTGCAAGATATGATATGAAACAAGAAGATTTAGCAAAATTAGTTGGTGTCAGACGAGAAACTATTGGAAATTTAGAAAAAGGCAGATATAATCCGTCTTTGGTTTTGGCTTGGAATATAGCAAAGGTATTTCATACCTCGATTGAAGAAATATTCACTGTAATAAAAGATGAAAAAAAGGAGTAATTCTATGATAAGTTTGAAGAAACGAGATATGAAGAAAATCTTAAAAGCTGGTGCAAAGGCAAGCGGTGTCCCTGTATCGGAACTAAGGGAAAATATATGGGCTACCATTGAGGAAGCCATGAACAGTACAGACCCAGAGGTACAGGCAAAATTCAAAAAATATTTTGGAAACAGGACGCCTACAGCAGAGGAATATATTTACACGATTACAAAGAAAACAAAATTCTAAATTTTTTTGCTTAGGTAAAATCTTTTGACTGAAAATTGACTTTTTCCTGCTATACATCATGTATAAACTATAAAAAATGGAAGTGCATAAAATGGAACAAAGATACAAAATTTTAATTGTAGATGATGAACAATCTATACTGGATATGTTGAAGCGACAACTGGAATTTGAAAACTACACCGTTTATACGGCGACTAATGCGAAAGATGCTTTAGAAAATCTTTCTCATTCCCTAGATATTATCTTACTTGATATTAACATGGCGGGGATGAATGGGCTTGACCTATGTGCGTCTATCCGAGAATTTGTATCAGTCCCTATTATCTTTCTCACCGCAAGAGTTTCTGAACAAGATAAAGTAAATGGTCTTATGGTTGGCGGGGACGATTATATTACAAAGCCTTTTTCTATGAATGAACTGTTAGCAAGACTATCTGCTCATTTGCGTAGGGAACAGAGAAGCCGTGTACGTACAAAAACCAAATTTTCAGAAGAGCTTATAATTGATTATTCAGATAGAAGTGTTTTCATAAAGGGAAATCGGATAGAACTGTCGAACAAAGAATTTGAGATTATCCAGCTATTATCAATGAACGCAGGACAGGTATTTGACCGTGAAAAAATATATGAAATGATTTGGGGCATTGACGGAGCTGGCGATAATGTAGTAATTAAAGAACATATAAGAAAGATACGATTAAAGTTTGCTGAATATACAGAAAAAGCCTACATTACAACTGTATGGGGAGTGGGTTATAAATGGGAAAAATAAAAAAAGTATTTCAAAATATGCCTTTAAAAAAAGCCTTAATAGCATTGGCTGTCCTGTGTCTTGGAATAGTCAGCATTTTAACAATTATCACTATTTTAAAGTTTTCAAACATTAGACAGGAAATTTTAGACAACCGCCCTATCCATATTTCCGAATATACGGTCGAAGATTATAACACGGATAATAGTGTAACTCTGGTTAATCCAAAGGAATTTAGCTTTGAACCATTGTTTGGGAAAAATCTGATTTATTATTGGATTATTACAATTTTTATGGTTGCATTGCCGGTGTTATACGTCATTATTGGTTCTATTGTTATGACTAAATTGTACTACAAATTAAAAATACAGACACCTCTAAAAAGCCTAAATAATGGTGTTGAACATATCTCAAAGCAGGATTTAGACTTCCAAATAGAATATACTTCTGATGATGAACTGGGCAGATTATGTAATGCTTTTGAGTGTATGAAAAATGAAATTCATATGAGCAATCGTAAAATGTGGAATATGTTGCAGGAAAGAAAAGCTCTTACTGCTTCTGTATCACACGATTTGCGAACACCTATTACCGTAATCAACGGCTATCTTGATTATTTAGAAAAGGCAAGTCGTAAACAAATAATTACAGAGGAAGCTCTGTACTCTACAATTAAGCAAATGAAAGGGGCTATACAGCGTTTAGAAAGATATGTAGATTGTGTAAAAGATATACAAAAAATCGAAGATGTAGAAATCAAAAAAGAATGCTTTAATTTGAAAGAGTATATTACTGATATTATAAATGATTTTTCTCTTCTATCGAAAAATCATGAGCGAATGTTAGAATGTCAAGACCAAACGGAAATAGAAAACATATATAGTGACAAAGATATGTTATCGAAAATCCTAGAAAATATTTTTGATAATGCGTTACGTTTTTCGGAGAAATCAATTCACTTTTCTATAACAGAAGAGAATAATTATATTTGTTTTACTATTTCTGATGACGGAAAGGGATTTTCGCAAGAAGAATTGAAATATGCCACTTCATTTTTTTACAGTTCACCGACAAATAAGGACAATTTTGGTATTGGGTTGTCTATATGCAAAATCCTTTGTGAAAGGCTCGACTGTATTTTATTATTAAAGAATACAGCCGATCACGGAGCCTGTATTACTGTACAAGTAAAAAAATCATGAACTTTTCTAAAAATTGACTTTTATATGAAATAATCTCCTTACAGAAATGAAAGGAGATTTTTTTTATGGAAATCAATATTGAACATCTAAACAAAAATTACGGGAAACAAAAAGTACTTAATGATATTTGTCTACATATTCCAGTGGGTATGTATGGGCTATTAGGGGAAAACGGAGCAGGAAAAACGACCTTAATGCGTATCCTTTCAACTATGTTAGAACCAACAAGCGGAAATATAAAGATGAATAACGTAGATATAAAAGACAAAAAGAATATACGGGAAATCATAGGCTATCTTCCGCAGGAATTTTCTGTATATCCTAATATGAGTGTTTATTCTGCTTTGGATTATCTTGGAATTTTGGCTGAACTACCTAAAAAAATACGCAGAGAACGCATTAACCAGCTATTAAAACAAGTTAATTTGGAACAAGAAAAAAATAAGCGTTTTAAAAACCTTTCTGGTGGTATGAAACGACGTTTTGGAATAGCACAAGCACTGTTGAACAATCCTAAGATTTTAATTATTGATGAACCAACAGCAGGACTTGACCCAGAAGAAAGACTGCGCTTTTACAATCTTCTCTCTGAACTGGCTGTGAATAGAATTATTTTATTGTCAACACATATTGCTACGGATATTGAAGCAACTTGCTCTAAAGTTGCCATATTATGTGCTGGCGAAGTAGTTTTTGAGGGCGATATTGAAGCCTTATTAAAAATAGGTAATGACAAAATATATACTGTTTCAATACCACAAAATGAACTTGAGGACTTTAAAAAAAATTATCATATTATTAGTGTTCATCAAAATGGGAAGGATATTTCGTGCCGTTTCTTTTCTGATGAAACACCGAAAAAATCATGGATTGCAAGTAAAACAACAATTGAGGATAGTTATATGTATCTGCTCTCTAAATATAAGGCAAGGGGTGAAGTAAATGCTGTTTATTAAAGAATTAAAGAAAATCTGTTTTAGTTTTGTATATATTCTTTTTGTTGGATTACTTCTGTTTAGCTGGAATGAAAATTTTTATGGTGTTACAAGCAAAGAAATACAAGCGTCTAATGGAACGGATACTTTTATTACCTCACAGATAACAGGTGGGTCTATTTTAGCCAAACCAGAGCAGTGTGCGGAAAATTACGGCTCAATAAAAAAAGAAGTGCCAGATAAAATCATGTGTGGTGGAACAGATATGCTAATTATTGAATATTTGAAAAATTCTTATGCCACATATCCTTTTAATTATTATAAGGAAGTGATTTTAAGTACACAGGAACAAAAAGAAATCTTATCCATTATTGAAGAAATCACAGGTTTATCTGAAGAACAGATAAAAAATCTTCCAGAAGATTACTTTCCGTCGGTAAATGGAAATATTATCCATATGGGCGGGGATGTTTCACAAAATCAAGATGGGAGTTTCAGCTTTCAAACGGGGAATAACGATATTTTAGAAGATGAAAAAGATTATACGAAGCATTTTATAGCACAGGTTTCATACGAAAGATTTAAAGAACTTATGGCAAAAGCAGAGGAAATAATAGGATCTGGCTCCAACTATTCTATGGATATGTTATTGGAATACTACGGGCAAGTTGAAATGACCTATGATGAAGCTATGAATGAGTATAATAAAACGATTTATGATGATAAAGTTAGCACCGCTTTTGCAAGGTTATTTTGTGATTATATGACAAGAGTTTTAGGACTATATCCTATATTTATCGTTGCTGTTTTCTGGCTTAAAGACAGAAAAAATAAAATGAACGAAATTATAAACAGCAAAAAGATAAATACAGTTAAACTTATTACTGCCCGCACTCTTGCTATATTAACTGCTGTAATGCTCCCTGTAGTTATTTTGAGTTTTGAGTCCTTGATACCACTCATGGGATATTCTGCTGACACAGGTATAGCAATAGATATATTTGCATTTATTAAATATATTTTATGGTGGCTACTGCCTGCTGTAATGGTTGTTACTGGCTTGGGAACATTCTTGTCAATATTAACTTCTACGCCTATTGCAATACTAGTGCAATTTGTATGGTGGTTTATTGACTCTGCTATTACAGGGCTTTCTGGAGATACCAGACTATATACTTTGATGATACGTCATAACACGTTAAATGGAGCAGAGCTTATCCAACAAGATTTTAATATCATTTGTCTTAACAGAGGAATAATGATAATTGTATCGTTCATTCTGATTTGTTTATCCATAGTGATATATAACAAGAAACGAGGTGGAAAATTAGATTATGGATACTTCATGGAAAAACATTTTGGAATTTTTAAAAATAGACTTCTGGCTCGTTTTCAAAAATAGTTTATTACTGACTGTATTTTATATTTTGATTATTCCTGTTATCAGAGGTGTATCAAACTTAAACAATATACAATCAGCACAATGCTTTTCACAGTCGGTTGCATTGACTGGGGTAATACTGCTTGTTCCTATCACTCGATATGAATTAGATATGAGCATAAAAGAAATTATTTGTACAAAAACATGGTCGTACTTAAAAACTGTATCTATACGGCTATGCAGTGGATTTATAATTTTGTCTGGGATAATCACTGTATTTGCAATGATTATGAAAAATAATAACTGTATATTTCCATTTTGGACATTTGTATTTTCCACAATACTTTATGCCGGATTTACGGGGACTATGGGAATTATATTTTCGCAAATAGGAAGTAATGTGATTGTAGGCTACCTAACGGCTTTGGGTTATTGGTCACTTTGTCAGCTTCAAATTATATCAGAAAACAATGTTTTCTTCTTATTCCCTGTCGTATCTGGTGATTTAGAAATGCAAAAGCTGATAATTTTAATATTAGTCGTTGTAATTCTAATAGGTGGAATTGTTGTATCAATAAAGAAATTTAATCATTAGCTAAAATTGTCCTGCTTCCTGCAAAGCAGATCAGCAGGATAGATTGTGAGAGGAAAAAGAAAGGGGTTGTCGGTTAAAGAAGGAGACTCTTTTGGAAACGACCCGTTTCCACCGAGAGGATAATAGCATATGGAATACGGCTGAGGCTGGAAAATAGAGAACTGTCTATTGACATAAAAAATAGATTTGCGTCTAATAATACTAGAAGAAAAGCGTGCTTTTCTAGTGGGCTAACACTTAAATCTGATATGCTTGTCAATCATGTGATTGACCGTTGGCGGACAACACTAAAATCCGATATATTTACCAGCACTCAGTTGGTCGTTGGCAGCCAACACTAAAATTAGCCACAAAGAGAGAGTATATAGCACAGTGGTGTTATTGCTCTCTCTTTAAATTTATGGAGGATTACAAGCAAAGTTATGAAATTCACCAAAGAAGATGCGAGAAGAAGGGTACTGAATTGTGCAAAGCAATATCAGCAGAAACTTTTGAATAAAAAATTGATTATTATTTACCGTGAAAGGCAAGATAATGCAATTCGTTACATAGAAGTAGTATTCCATGAAAGAAATTATCAGCATCTGACGGGTTTGGAATTGGTTGATAAAGAAGGGAATGTGTTGCGTAATCAGTCAATGAATTTTTATAGAAAATAAACTAGGCTTGGAAGAATTTCGATTTAAGCAGGATGGGACTACGCAGTTGAAATTGGCGGCGCTGCCTGTGTTGATGGATATAACAAAGATAACGAAAATTACTGGTGACTATAATAATGTTCGGCCATACCTTTTTGTTGATAGGGTAATGGGAGGTGTAAATTTTTGTCTTGGTTTGAGTAGGGAAGATAATGTATATGTTCCTTCATCTGCGTTACTTGAAGATATAAAAAGGCTGACAGATGCACCATCACAGGTTTTGACAATTTTGGAAAAGGGTATTGATACGGAGATATATTCTACTGTAAAGCATGTGGCAAAGGGGGTGAATCTCAATAATATTACTTTGCCGCAGGAGATCACGAAGCAATTTCACGCTGATTGTCATGGCAGGGGCGGTTATCGGTCTGCTGATTACAGCGGCAGGGCTTTTCTTTTTGGATGAAATTATCTGGAGATTGGGGGCCAGTGAAATATTGTTCCCATATTGCAAAGATATTTGCTGAGAATAACAGAAACTGTTCTGCTTGCGGAGCTATTCACGCTTATGCTGACGGTATATCTGATATGCAGGTATCGGAAACAATGCAATCATTTATATAAGTATTGTGATGGACAACCAGATGATTTATAATAATATGCAAATAGCAAGTATCGGATGCCTAGTAACGAGAAAGGAAAGAAGACTATGGAATTACAAAAAGCAATAGAGATGCGCAGAAGTATCAGAAATTATCAAAAACGGGATGTTGAGCCAGAAAAGATTGAGGCCATGATTCAGGCGGCTATATTAGCGCCTTCATGGAAAAATTCACAGGTAACGCGATATTATGTAGTTCGTAATAAAATGTTGGAAGAAATAAAATCCGCATTGCCGGAATTTAACCAGAAGAATATAGAAGATGCCCCTGTTTTGATTGTTCCGACAATCGTATTGAATCGTTCCGGGTTTGAACGCAGTGGTGAGCCAAATAATGAGTTGGGAAATGGATGGGGTTATTATGACTGTGGTCTGCAGAACATGAATCTGCTTCTGAAAGCAACGGATCTTGGCTTATCTACTCTGGTTATGGGGATCAGAGACGCAGAGAAGCTAAGAGAGATTCTTCATATTCCGGATACAGAGTCTGTAGTCAGTGTGATCTCTGTAGGATATGGCGATGTAGAAGTATCCATGCCGAAACGAAAAAAGGTGGAGGAAATTACTCATTATTTTGAAATGTGAAATCAAATGACATAGATAGCTTATTTGAAAAATGTATTGGAAAGCAGGGAACATGAATAAGCGAATCGTGGTGGTTTATAAAAGTGTAACAGGATTTACAAAGCAGTATGCCCAGTGGATTGCGGAAGCGCTAGACTGTGATATAAAAGAAATTTCAAACCTAAGTGGAGATATGCTGCAACAGTATGATACGGTCATTTACGGAGGCGGTCTGTATGCTGGAGGCGTAAGTGGAATGAAACAATTCGTGAAGCTGTACCCGGCAATTTCCGATAAAGAGCTGATACTGTTTACCTGTGGGGTAGCAAATACAGGATTAGCTGAAAATATTAAGCACAAAGAAAGGATATGAAAATCTGTCAGAAGACGATAAGATGCTCGTTGATACTTATGGAAAACAAGTTGATTTTTCAGATCGAAAGACAATAAAACCAATTTTGGATTATTTATCGGAAAAATCAGCAAGAGCATAGGTTTTGGCGTTGTGATTGTTTGAATACTGTATTTACAAGTGTGGGAGGTTAGTAGATAAAATCATTATCTACTTCCTCCCGATATTTTATTCTTTCCAAATGAAGTGGTAATTTATAGATTCTCCTCCGTCGACGAGGATATTTTGCCCGGTACAGAAAGTATTGGTGATGGTTAAAAAATATGCCCATGCAGCAATTTCTTCCGGGGTTGCCCAACGTTTCAGAGGGGTTTCTTCCATGATTTTCGACCAAAGCACAGAATCATTCATCACACATTCATTCAGAGGCGTTAGAACACCGCCGGGATCAAGGCTGTTGCAAGTGGCGCCGTATTTGGCAACACGCATGGCAACATTTTTCGTATAGGCAAGTATTCCGCCTTTGCTTGCACAATATTCCGGAAATTCCGCTCCGGTGTGGGCGCTTGCTGAACCAATATTTAAGATAGAATGTATTTCCTCTTGGATACCGTATTTTTCGGTGATATGGATCAAAGCCTTAAGGTTGATATCAATGTCATTTTCATTTTGCGTTCCGGCATTATTGATTAGAATATTAATGCTTGGGATGTCAGGCAATTTTTCGTAATCCCGGACATCGCACTGATAGTGGTAATAATATTTATGCTGGACGCTTGTCGTTTGGCGGTCGATTCCGATCACCTCATGACCTTCTCTTAAAAAATGTTTGGCGATTGCCATACCGATTCCCTGTGATGTTCCAGTTATTAAGACCTTCATTATTGTTTACCTCCGTTCATATAGTCAAGATATTCTTGTCCCACATTGTGTTTCTTCCAGCGGTTGACAATGCGATAACCCCAAGGAGAAAAAATGATTTCCATAATTAATTCTGCGACAGCACCGGTCAAAGCACAAACTGTACATTGCAATACCGTCCAATGAAATCCATCCCAGAAAATTGGAGCAAAGACAACAAAAACGATAATGGAGAAAATCAGGTTGTCCCAAAACTGCCCTATGAAAGTGGAGAGGTAAGTCCTGGCAGCGTATGCAAGTTTTCCATCCGGGTTCTTCCAAAATGCTTTGCCGATTGTCCAATTCAAAAAGTTGTTTATGACTGCGGACACAAGAAATGCAATCGTGCTGCCTAGGAGGATGAACCATGTTCCGCCAAGGAGAGTATTCAGTGCAGTATAATCGCTTGCATTGGAAGGAATGATGCTTACTATATAGAAAATCAGACAAGTAAGCACGTTGATTGAAGATGCAAGGAGCGCTATTTTATTAGATGCCTTGGGACCAAAGTATTTTGTAATGATATCCATGCACATGAAAGAAAGCCAGGATATTAGAATACCGCCATCCAAGGCAATCCAGTTAGTCTGAATCAGTGTCTTGTTTGCAAGTAGATTCATACAAATCACACTCACAACAAGCAAAGAAACAACCGTTGAAGGGATGCATCTAAGCAGGATTTCGGTTTCTTTTTTTTCACGTAAAAGCCAAGTGGTTAGAGATGATGTATGCATTTTTGTCTTTGTTTTCTTAATATTCATAATTTACTCCAAATAAAAATTCTGTGTGAACAGTAACGTTTTACAAAACATAAAACTACCCTCAGAACAAAGCGGGCAAGCCCACTTCAACTCCCCAGCCCCTCACTCATGAGGGGCTTTCACGCTTTGCGCGCCGAGCGTGGTCAGCTTTTGCTGACTGCTTCCGCTCACGTGAGTGCGCATCCTCCCGGAGGGTTTTATCTTATAGGAAAAGCTTTCATGCTTTAGCGTGACAAGGTATTTCCTATAAGACAAAAAAAGGCCTTGCAAAACGCAAAGCCACCATAATCATGAATAGTAGTCCTGGTTTTGTTTAAAGACAGGATGGTACAAATGAACTGTCTTACTATATAATACATCATTATTCTTGAAAATGCAAGTGTCGTATGGAAGATTGAATGATGTAGTCTTCCTATGATAATATAGAAATGAAACTTAATAATATAATAAAGCAAATCCTTTGAGTCCTGGGAGATTTTCCGGGATATAAATATGATAGAAAAGTGTGGATTTAACTAAAGAGGAGAGAAGAAAAATGCGATTATTGCTGGCGGAGGATGAAAGAGCATTATCAAAAGCGCTGGTGGCGATTTTGGAGCGAAACAATTACTCAGTAGATGCGGTCTATGATGGACAAAGCGCCTTGGATTATCTGGAAACGGATAATTATGATGGTGTGATTTTAGATATTATGATGCCAAAAGTGGACGGGCTTACGGTGTTAAAGAAAGTCAGAGAAAGGGGAAGTCTGATTCCGATTTTGTTACTGACAGCGAAGTCAGAGGTGGATGATAAGGTGGAAGGACTGGATGCCGGGGCGAATGATTATCTGGTAAAACCGTTTCATTCCAAGGAGCTTTTGGCAAGAATCCGAGCGATTACCAGAACACAGACAGCGCAGCCCGATTCTAAGTTGAAAATAGGGAATGTTACATTGGACAGGGCAACATTTGAACTTTCTACGTCGGCGGGAAGTTTTCAGCTGGCAAACAAAGAATTTCAGATGTTAGAGTTTTTGATGAGTAATCCCCATCAGTTGATTCCATCAGAACGATTTTTAGAAAGAATCTGGGGATACGACAGTGAGGCAGAAATGAATGTGGTCTGGGTATACATCTCTTATTTGAGAAAAAAATTATCTGCGCTTCACGCAAATGTTCAAATTAAAGCAACCAGAAATGTGGGGTATTCTTTGGAGGAACTGACATGATAAAAAAACTTCGGATCAAATTGATTACTGCTTCTATGATTTCCCTGCTCATCGTACTTTTGGTGATCGAAGGAATTGTGGGAATACTGAATTACAAAAAAATTGTGAGGGATGCAGATAGGGGGCTTGAGGTTTTGGAAGAAAATTCGGGAAGGTTTCCTCGAAAAATGCCGTCTGATAAGAAGGATGACTGGAATTTTATGCCTCCTGAAATCCCATTTGAATCCAGATATTTCTCTGTTCTGCTGAATGCCCAAGGAGAGGTCATTTTTACAGATGCCTCCCAAATTGTTGCCGTTGATTTTACAGAGGCGCAAAGATATGCAGTAGAGGTTTGGGAAAAACAAGTTGAGAAGGGATTTTGGCATAAGTATAGATATTTATGCTGCGCCTATGATGGAGAGACCAGGATTATTTTTTTAGATTGCGGACGTCAGCTGGATACATTCCAAAATTTTCTGGTGACTGCTGTAAGTGTTTCCGTCACAGGGCTTTTAGCGGTTCTTATTTTGATGATTTATCTGTCCTCACGTATGGTAAAACCGTTTTCGGATAATTACGAAAAGCAGAAGCAGTTTATTACAGATGCCGGTCATGAATTAAAAACGCCTTTGGCGATTATCAATGCGGATACAGAGGTGTTGGAAATGGACTTTGGGGAGAATGAATGGCTGAGAGATATTCAGGCGCAGACGAGAAGGCTGGCAGATCTGACAAACTCTCTGGTGCTGCTTTCACGTATGGAGGAAGGACAGCAAAAAGAAATACAAGTAGAATTTCCGCTGTCAGATGTGGTCGAGGAGGTATTTCATACCTTTCAGGCTCCGGCAAAAATACAGGAAAAAACGTTAAATAGCGTTATTGTACCGATGATTTCTATGAAGGGAGATGAAAAAGCGATACGAGGTCTTACGACAATCCTTTTGGATAATGCTATGAAATATTCGGATGCAAAAGGCAGAATTACAGTAACGTTGGAAAAACAGAAGAATCGTATTCGACTATCTGTCTTTAACACTACAGAGCATATTTCAAAAGAACAGATATCCCATTTATTTGATCGTTTTTATCGTACAGATGCTTCCAGGAATTCTCAGACGGGAGGATATGGTCTGGGGCTTTCTATTGCGGCAGCTACGGCAGCTTCTCATAAAGGAAAAATAATTGCAGAAACGCAAGACGAAAAATCATTGAAGATTACAGTGATTTTTCCATCGTAAGCTATTAAAGTGAAAATGATTTTAAGTTAAATTAAGGTAAAGGCGCTATAGTATGCTTGTCAAAATTATTACAGGAGGGATGATATGGCATATCAAATGACTTTTGAGCGTTACGAGCTCAAATATCTTCTTACCCCACAGGAAAAAGAAGAAATCATGAAAACCATGAAGCCTTATATGGAATTAGATGCTTATGGAAGAACTACCATAAGAAATATTTATTTTGATACAGACACGTTTCGGCTGATTCGGCATTCGTTGGAAAAACCTGTATATAAGGAAAAGCTACGGATACGTAGTTACAGTCAGGTACATACAGAGGAGCCCGTTTTCGTAGAAATTAAAAAGAAATACAAGTCTGTGGTCTATAAGCGAAGGCTTCAGCTGCCCGAAGGGGTAGTAATGGAGAGTTTTCAAAAGGGCAAATCACTTCCTGTCCATTCTCAAATCGGGGCAGAAATTCAGTATTTCCGTGACTATTATAAAAATCTTATTCCGGCTGTGTTTCTCTCCTATGAGAGGGAAGCCTATTATGCTTTGGACGGCAGTGATTTCCGAGTGACGTTTGATGAAAACATTCTTTATAGAAGAGAAGATTTTTCTCTTGGAAGCGAAATTTATGGAATTCCGATCATAGGAAGTCATCAGACTTTAATGGAGCTGAAAACTTCGGGAGGGATTCCGTTATGGATGGGTCAGGCGCTTACGAAACATCATCTTTATAAAACATCATTTTCAAAATATGGTTGTGCTTATCAGCGTATGCTGACAAAGCAGAGGGATACAGGAGGATACAAATATGTTTGATACACTTTTTAGAGGAATTTTTGATACAGATATGACAACGGTGATTGCATTTTCAGATTTTTTGCTGTGTTTGGGATGTGCCCTTGCGATTGGGGTGATTCTGGCAGGCGCTTATATGTGCGGAGCAAAATATACCAGAAGTTTTGTCGCAACTTTGGCGCTTCTTCCGGCAGTGGTCTGCGTTGTGATTATGATGGTGAATGGAAATGTGGGAACCGGCGTGGCAGTGGCAGGTGCTTTCAGCCTGGTTCGATTCCGTTCTGCGCCGGGTTCTGCGAAAGAAATCGGAGCGATTTTTCTGGCAATGTGTTCCGGTCTTGTGGCAGGAATGGGATATCTGGCATATGCCCTTTTATCCGCAGTGATTTTGGGCGCAATTATGTTAGTGTATAACAGTATGGATTTTGGAATCCGAAAGAATTCTACACGTTACAAAACGCTGCATATTACCATACCAGAGGATTTGGATTATGGTGACGTGTTTGATGAAATCCTGCAAAAGTACACCTCAGGTTATGAGGTGGTACAGATTAAGACTACAAATATGGGAAGCCTGTTTAAGCTGACCTATAATCTGACCATGAAAGATGCAGGAAAAGAAAAGGAACTGATTGACGAACTTCGCTGCCGAAACGGTAATCTGGAGATTGTCATAAACAGACAGGAAACCATGCTTGGAGAATTATAGGAGACGATCATACATGCGCAAAAAAGAAATTTTTATTTTTCTTTTCATAGGAACTATGATATTGTCCGGATGCAGTAGAAGGACAAGTCAAAATATACAGCAAAATACAGAATCTTTAGCTTACCAGAATAGCAGTATTGTTGAAATAGATACTTCTGATATGTTTTCTGCCCGGGATAAGGAGGTAGGATATCCGGAAGAGGAAAGTGTGTCAGTTGTGCTTTCCGATGAAGGAACTGTCTGCGAATCGGATGCCGTGATCGTGGAAGATAAAAAGATTATGATTACGAAGGAAGGCACCTATGTGTTGACTGGAAATCTGACAGATGGAATGGTAATGGTAGAAGCAAAGGATACCGATAAGGTACAGTTAGTATTGAATGATGTGAATATATCAAATTCGGAATCTGCAGCCCTTTATGTTTTTTCTGCAGATAAGGTGTTTGTTACAACGGCAGCAGGTTCGGAAAATACGTTGGAAAATGGCGGAAACTATATGGCCATAGATGAAAATAACATTGACGCTGCTGTGTTTTCAAAATCCGATTTGACTTTTAACGGAGAGGGAAGGCTTACGGTTACGGCGAAAGCGGGGCATGGAATCGTGTCCAAAGATGATTTGGTATTTACTTGCGGAACTTATGAAATCATAAGTGCGGACCATGGAATTGCAGGAAAAGACAGCGTTCGCATTGCCAATGGTTCATATAAGATCATTTCGGGAAAAGATGGTATTCATGCGGAAAATGCAGAGGATACCAATCTGGGGTTTGTCTATCTGGCAGATGGGACTTTCCAAATCACATCTGAGCAAGATGGAATCAGTGCAGGAAGTTGGCTGCAGGCAGAGAACGGCGTTTATACGATTACCACAGGAGAAGGAAGTGCCGGAGCAGAGACCTCGAATGTACAAGAACACATGCAGAAACGCATGCCGGCGGAAAGAAATTTTGAAGAAAACTTTGAAGAGGCAGCAGAAGAAGATTCTGTGAGCATAAAAGGTTTGAAAGCGGGTACACAAATGGTATTAAAAGAAGGAAGCTATACGTTGGATTCTCAAGATGACAGCCTGCATTCTAATGGGGCAATTAACATTAGAGGAGGCACTTATAAGTTATCTTCCGGAGATGATGGAATCCATGCGGACACGAATGTACTCATTTTGGGAGGCAGCCTGGATATTACACAAAGCTATGAAGGAATCGAAGGCTTGAGTATTGACATTACCGGAGGAGAGATTAACGTTCAGGCTTTAGATGATGGCATCAATGCAGCTGGAGGAAATGACGGCAGTGGGTTTGGAGGACCCGGACCGGGAGACGATCCGTTTGCGACTACAGAAGGAGCATATATCTGTATTTCCGGCGGCATTTTGCATATCAATGCTTCCGGAGACGGAATTGATTCCAACGGAGATATTACTGTTTCCGGGGGAGAGACGTATGTGTCGGGACCTGTTAATGACGGAAACGCGGCGCTGGATTATAATGGAACAGCAACGATTACCGGAGGGGTTTTTGCAGCGGCAGGTGCTTCCGGAATGGCGCAAAACTTTGGAAACTCGTCCACTCAGGGCGTAATCATGGTGAATTCAAATATGCAGGAAGCCGGGACGCAGATTTCGCTTACGGACAGTAGCGGGACAAAGATTCTCTCCTGGTCCACAGAAAAAGAGTATTCTTCTGTAATCGTAAGCTGCCCTGAAATCAAACAGGGGGAAACTTATACTTTGACGGCAGGTACAGCGCAGGAAAGCATTACGATGGATAGCCTGGTCTATGGAAATAGCCCCCAGATGGGTGGACAGCCTGGAAGAGATGGAAGAGGAGGCGGAATGAGAAATGAAGGGATGAGAAATAATGAAATGAGAAATGGTGGAATGCCAAATTAGGAAGAATTCTGTAGGAAGAGCGTTATTTAAAACAAAGAAAAATTTTGACATTTCTATGGAAGCGTGATAACATGATTATAGAAAAAAAGTGCTGCCGATAGAGGGGTAGTCCGATATAAAGTTAGACAGAAATTGCCGCTTGGTTTACCAGACTGGAGCGGCTATTTTTATGATATAGGAATGTTCGTACTTTCCTATATCATAAAACGCTCCGCAGGCGCAAGAACGTGCGACGCACAATCTTTGTTATGGGTTTCACATAGCAGACATCTTATTAAGAAGGAGGTGGAATAAATGGCTTCATCAAGAGAGTTTCATGATTATGTTGTGTATAGTCTTCAAAGAATAGGAGAGATATCTACTAAAAGAATGATGGGTGAGTATTGTATTTATTATAAGGATAAGCTTATTGGAAATATTTGCGATAATACCTTGCTGCTCAAACCGACAGAAGCGGTTCTGCGGCTGATGCCGGATGCAGAAAGGACATATCCTTATGAGGGTTCAAAAACATTGATGGTAGTTGTAGAGGATGTAGAGAATATAGAATTAATAGAATCAGTTTTGAATGCAATGTATGAAGAATTGCCGGAACCGAAGAAAAAGGTTAAAAAGAACAAGACGGACAAATGATGGCAAAGATAATCGGGAAGAAAAATTTCCGCTGTGATAGGATATGAATATAGCGAAACGAAAGGTATGAAGTAGTATGGGTTGGATGGAAGCAATTGGTGCGGCAATACAGTATGTCGAGGATCATATTACAGATGAGCTCACTGTTGGTATGATAGCGGATCATGTGAATATTTCATCATTTTATTTTCAGAAAAGTTTTGCCTTGCTTTGCGGTTTTTCAGTCTCAGAATATATCCGTAACAGACGACTGGCACTTGCCGGGAATGACCTGGCAACAAGTGATGAAAAAATTATTGATATAGCTATGAAGTATGGATATGATTCACCAGACAGCTTTACCAAAGCTTTTTCAAGGTTTCATGGCGTGACACCTACAGCAGCACGCAAGGATAATGTGATGTTGAAATCTTTCGCTCCGCTTAAGATGAAACTATCATTAGAAGGAGGATATCTCATGGATTACAAAATTGAGAAGAAAGAATCATTTACGGTGATCGCAAATGCAAGGACATTTCCTTATGAAGGTGCAAAGGAAGTGGTGCCTGGGTTCTGGCAGGAGCATTTTCAGACCGGAAAAGGAAAAGTGGTTTGCGGTGAATACGGTATCAATATTGACGAAAAGATGGGGAATGATACATTTGAGTATTTGATAGCGGATTCCTATACAGAAGGAAGTGATGTGCCGGAAGGATTTATTACAAGAACGATTCCGGAACTGACATGGGCAGTTTTCCCGTGTGTGGGTGCAATGCCTGATGTTCTGCAGGATGTGAACACAAAGATTTTTACTGAGTGGCTGCCAGCGCTTAAGGAATATGAATTTGCGGCAGGATACTGTGTGGAGATGTATGATGATCCGGCTAAGTACCCGAATGGAACGCAGGATGAGAAGTATTATTGTGAAATCTGGATTCCTGTGAAGAGAAAGTAAACAGTTATGGCAGCATTATCAGTTAGAAACATAAGCATTGCTTTTTAGTAATTAGCCTTTATAAAAGGACAGCGATTAAAAAGATGAGCAAGCGGCGAATATCAGCTGCGTGCTCATCTTTTAATATATATAGTTTTATTTGATCACTTCTTCTGCGCGTTTCAATGCGGCAGAAATATTTGTACAGAAATTTTCTCCTCCAATCAAATCAACAAATCCGGCTTTTTTCATTACATGCATTGGCTGCTCATTGACATGAGAGAATACGAGTGTAATGCCTTTTTTCTTGCAAAATACAGCGAGATTTGTCAGTGCATTCAATGCAGTGATATCGAGTGACGGAACGCTATGCATGCGAAGAATGAGGCAAGTAGTGTAGTCTTTTACGACAATGTGTTCAATGATTCCAGATACTCCAAAGAAGAGCGGACCGGTGATGTCATATACGCGAATCTGACGCGGCAGTTTTTGCAAATGCTCGTTGACTTCCGGACTGTCAGGATCTACGTAAGTCCAACCGCGCACACGAGTCTCATCACTCATTCGTTTGATAAAGAGAAGGCAGGTCAGCACCATACCAATCTCAATCGCCACAACGAGGTCGAATACGATTGTCAGTACAAATGTAATAAGCAAAACAGCGATGTCACTTTTCGGCGCTGTTTTTAAAAGCTGACGGAATGTTCTCCACTGACACATATTGTAAGCAACGATAAATAAAATCGCAGCGATCGTTGGCATCGGAATCAATCCGGCATAAGGCATCAACACGACAAGTACAATAACGAGTGTAATGGAATGTACGATTCCGGCAATTGGCGTACGTCCGCCGTTTTTGATATTAGCGGCCGTTCTTGCGATTGCTCCGGTAGCCGGGATTCCGCCGAAAAGTGCAGATGCGATATTACCTGCTCCCTGGGCAACCAGTTCCATGTCAGAACGATGCTTTTTGTTGATCATTCCATCTGCAACCACACAGGATAATAAAGATTCAATCGCTGCGAGGATTGCGATAGTAAATGCATTTGGCACAGCCTCTTTTATCAGTTCAAAGTTCAATGCAGGCATATGGAAGGATGGAAGGTCGTTGCTGATGCTATAGAGGTTTCCGATCGTAGAGACGTTAAGCGGTAAAAATTGTACCATTAAGATTCCGCCAATAACTGCCAGCAAAGAACCTGGGATTTTTTTTAGAAAAAACGGAGCGATAATTAAAATCAAAAGGCTCACGCCGCCGACAATCAGCGCATCCATATTTATAGTAGAAATATTATGGATAAATGCTTCTAGTTTTTCTGTTGTTTCGATTGGTTTTAATCCGTCCGGATAAACGATTCCGAAGAAGTCTTTTAACTGACCAATAACGATGGTTACTGCAATACCGGAGGTAAAGCCGGTAGTAATCGTAAATGGGATAAATTTAATCAGGCTTCCGAAATGACAAAATCCCATAATAATCAGGAATATTCCGGCAAGGATAGTAGCGATAATCAGTCCATCCATACCGTTTTTCGCGACGATTCCGGCAACAATGGTTGCAAATGCCGCGGTTGGTCCGGCAATCTGTACGCTGCTTCCGCCTAAAACGGAAATGACGAATCCTGCAACGATCGCGGTGAAAATACCGGCTTCCGGTCCGACTCCGGATGCAAGTGCCAGAGCGATGGATAGTGGCAGAGCAATAATCGCCACGATGATTCCGGCAGTCACATCCTTTATAAACTGTGTTTTTGAATAGGTTTTTAGTGATGTAAGCAACATCGGTTTTAAAGTTTCCATGTAGTTTTTTGTCCCCCTCTTTCGTATTTTGACTGAAATATAATTACTATATCATAAAGGAAAGGGATTTGGCAAATCTGCTTTGCATATTCAGGGCTTGCTATCACGTATACGTGATAGTATATGCTCACATATACGGAGAAAGGTAGATGCCGTAATGAAGAAGGTAAACGAAGTGAGCAGGCTGGCGGGTGTGAGTAAAAGGACGCTACAGTATTATGATGACGAAGGATTGGTACTTGCAGAGCGGTCAAAGGACAATTATCGATTGTACGATGAGGCGGCGTTAGAAAAAGTATGGCAGATTTTAATATATAAAGAAATGGAGTTTAAGTTAAAAGAAATCAAGCATCTTCTGACCCTTTCAGATTCGGAGCGAAAGACGTATCTGGAGCACCATGTAGAAAGTTTGATGCAGCAGACAGCACATTTGAATGAGCAGATTCGATTTATTTCATTTATTCAAAGTCATGGGATGCCGTCAATTGTGTCTGAGGGGGATGAAGATGGAATGACCTATGTGGAATATATTGCAAACTTGCGTGAAGAATGGAAGACTGGAGATGAGCATACAAATGAATGAAAAGAGATGGAAAATGAAAAAGAAATTAACGGTGCTGCTTTTCGTGATTATTGCGAGCATCAGTTTAGCAGGATGTGGGAGACATTTTCCGGGGGAATATACATACGAGTTGGCAAATGCGATAGCCAGGGAATTGAGAATAGATGGCAAAGCAGAATATGAAGAAGGGAATAAAAAAGAATTTTATAAAAAGCCAAAAGATAAATTCTTAAAGGTAGAGTGGCTGCTGCAGGAAAATGCAAAAAAAGACAAGATTATAAGATGTCTGCTAATCGGGCAGGTGGGATTGGCAGTCGTTCTTATTGTGAATGAGATTGCACAGACAATGTTTAAGGGCGTGGATGGTTTGTGTGAAAAAGATAGATAAGAGGCGAGATAGGAAAGAGCGATGGCGATGTGAAAAATATTTCCTAATACCGTTTTGTGATTTTATTGTGTTATGGAGGAGAATCGGTTAAAATAGAACAAAGAAGGGCGATGTAGTGTAGTAAAAAGGAGAAAATATATGGCTTTAGATAATAAACTTCATATCACAGATTCTACAGAACTGGCCAGAATGGAAGAAAAGATAAGTAAGAAAAAAGCGGTTGAACTATTTGAAAATGGATATTTGAATCATTATGAAGCAGGAACATTTCAGATGCTTATAGCGATTCACAAATATTTATTTAGTGATATATATGAGTTTGCGGGAGAAGTCCGAACTGTAAATATTGCAAAAGGAAATTTTAGATTTGCACCGGTGATGTATTTGCAGGCAGCTATTGAGAATATTGAGAAGATGCCACAGTCAACATTTGAAGAAATTATTGAAAAATATGTAGAGATGAATATAGCACATCCATTCCGGGAAGGTAATGGAAGAAGCACAAGAATATGGCTAGATTTAATTTTGAAAAAAGAGTTGAACATGGTTATTGATTGGAGCGCTGTTGATAAAGAAGACTATTTACTTGCAATGGAAAGAAGTCCGATCAAAGATATTGAAATAAAATATATTTTAAAACAGGCTTTGACTGATAAGGTTGAGGATAGAGATGTGTATATGAAAGGAATAGACTATAGTTATTATTACGAGGGATATATCATATATAAAGCAGAAGATTTATAGAAATGATGAGAGCATCTAACGAAAGTTGGATGCTTTTACTTTGCTTTTAAACAATATACCGATACGTACTGACATTCTCTGTCGGAATTATATCGAATTCGGAATAGCTCCAAACACTAATGTTCAGAGAACAGGCGAATTAATTACCATTTATGCTTATCAATGTGATAAAATATAAGATAAGTTTAAATGATATTTGTGCAGAGGTATAGAGATGTTGATTTATGAAGGAACAAAGGATAAATTTTTAATGAGCGTAGAGCAGGATCTGATTGCTATTGAAATTGAAAATAATATTTATAAGAGAATGCATCGCCATACGGCAAAAAATGAATTTCGTGCATGGGAAAATTCGATGGAGTATATGTATAAAGTCTTAAATGATCAGGATATTCCGTCTGATGCAGGAATTGCTATTGAATATAATATTCCGCAGACATCTAAACGCGTCGATTTTTTAATATCAGGTTATGGTAAAAAAGACGATGCCAATGTAGTTTTGATTGAACTGAAACAATGGGATGAGCTGGAAGCTGTTCCAGGACGGGACGGATTGGTACAGACATATACCGGAAATGCTATGAGACAAGTCGTTCATCCCTCTTATCAAGCGTGGTCATACGCTATGTTAATCAGTGATTATAATGCTTCTGTACAAGAAGGAATGGTTTCGATATTTCCCTGCGCTTATTTGCACAATTATAGACGACGTAAACAGGATCCGATTGATGCCAGGCAATACGAACCCTACTTGGAAGATGCGCCGGCATTTACACGTGGTGAAGTTACAAAATTGAGAGATTTTATTAAAAAGAGTATACGAACTGGGGATAATAAAGAATTGATTTATAAGATTGATTCGGGACGCATTAAGCCATCGAAAAGTCTTCAGGATTCTATTGCAAAAATGTTGGAAGGCAATCGTGAATTTATTATGCTAGATGAACAAAAGGTTGTTTATGAAGAGATTCTGAATGAAGCCAGATGTTCTGCAAAAGATGGAAAAAAGAGGGTTTTGATTGTAAAAGGAGGACCAGGGACCGGAAAAAGTGTAGTAGCGGTGAATCTGCTTGCCAAGTTGACAAAAGAAGATCAGTTCTGCCAATACGTATCCAAAAACGCAGCACCACGAAACGTATATCGAAAAAAATTAAAAGGCAGTATCAGAAAAAGCAGCGTTGATAATATGTTCAAAGGATCGGGGATTTACACAGAAACACAGAATAATATGATTGATACGATTCTTGTAGACGAAGCGCACCGTCTGAATGCAAAATCGGGAATGTTCCATAACATGGGAGAAAATCAGATAAAAGAAATTATTCATTCGGCGAAATGCAGCGTGTTTTTTATTGATGAAAGACAAAGAGTTACACTTAAGGATATAGGAAGAATAGGTGAAATCAGAAAGTGGGCGGAACAGGAAAAGGCACAGATCACAGAGATGGAATTGTTGTCTCAGTTTAGGTGCAATGGTTCGGATGGCTATCTGGCATGGCTGGACCATACGTTGGAAATTCATGATACGGCTAATTTTGATATGAAGGATATCAATTATGATATTCGGATTCTTGATTCACCTATGGAAATGAGAGAACTCATTCTTGAAAAAAATCACATATCCCATAATAAAGCACGAATACTTGCCGGTTATTGCTGGGATTGGAAAAAGGAAGGGGTGAATGATTCAGCTGTATATGATATAAAAATCGGAGATTTTGAGATTAGTTGGAATTTAAAAAATACAACAACTTTTGCAATCGATGAAGATTCTGTTCATGAAGCCGGATGCATACATACTTCTCAGGGATTGGAATTTGACTATGTGGGAGTTATTATTGGGGATGATATGCGGTATGAAAATGGAACAGTAATTACAGATTTTACAAAGAGAGCCAGAACAGATCAGTCTTTGAAAGGGATTAAGAAGTTATATAAAGAGAATCCGGTTCGAGCGAAGAAAGAGGCGGATGAAATTATAAAAAATACATATCGGGCATTGATGACACGAGGGATGAAGGGGTGCTATATATATTGCACAGACCAAAATCTTTCTGCCTATTTAAAAAAGTGTTTGGAAATACAAAGAGTGAGGGATAAAGATGACAAAAGAAACCATTGAACAAGTATTAAAATTTAGAGATGAGCGGAACTGGAGACAGTTTCATAATCCAAAGGATTTAGCAATTTCTATCAGTCTTGAGGCAGCAGAACTGTTGGAAATCTTCCAGTGGAGTGCGGAGGATACCTGGTGTCAAGAGAAAAAAGAAAAAATCAGGGAAGAGCTTGCAGATGTATTGATGTATTGTATTTTAATGGCAGATACTTGTGAGTTGGACCTGGATGAGATTATTTTGGAAAAAGTCAGAAGAAACGCAGAAAAGTACCCGGTGGAAAAAGCATATGGGCATAAAGAAAAATATACTGAGCTGGGAGAATAAATGTAGAAAGAGGGTATGGATATATGACCATTACTTACCTAAGTCACAGTGGCTTTTTGGTTGAATTAGATCATATGGTATTATTATTTGATTATTACGAGGGAACGATTCCTTCTATACCAAAGAATAAGCCATTTTTTGTGTTTGCAAGTCATCGTCATGCGGATCATTTTAATCCGGTGATTTTTGAGCTTGAAAAAAACCATTCGAATATTATGTTTATTCTTTCTTATGATATCTGGCGTAAACGTGTGCCGGAATATTTATGGGAAAAAACGGTGCATTTAGAGCCAAATTCCGTCTGGGAATGGAGTGGAATGAAAGTAGAAACACTGAAATCTACAGATGAGGGTGTGGCTTTCCTTGTAGAAGCGGAAGGAAAAACATTTTACCATGCGGGTGATTTGAATGACTGGCGTTGGGAAGGGGAAGATAAAGCCTGGAATGAAAAGATGGAGAAGGACTTTAAAGCATATATAGAGCCGCTTCGGGGAAGGGTGATTGATGCGGCTTTTGTTCCGCTTGATCCAAGGCAGGAGAAAAATTATACTTTAGGTATGGATTATTTTCTTGAATTAGCGGAGGCGAAAAGGATGTATCCAATGCATGTCTGGGGAGACTACACGATAATCGACCGCTGGTTTTTGGAGCATCCGGCACATTCAAAAAAAGACAGGATTGTGAAAATTACAGGCGGCGGAGAAATATTTGAACAATAAAATTAAGAAGAAAAATGTAAATAATTAGGAGGAAAACACATGAATTTTCAGTTTGCACATTACAATTACAATGTAATAGATTTGGAAAAATCACTTAAATTTTACGAGGAAGCATTAGGACTAAAAGAAGTAAAGCGTAAAGAAGCGGAAGATGGAAGCTTTATTTTGGTTTACCTTGGAGATGGAATCACAGGATTTGAGTTGGAGCTGACTTGGCTTCGTGATTGGGAGAAGGATTGTTATAATCTGGGAGATAATGAGATTCATTTGGCATTTTATGTGGATGATATGGAAGCGGCGCATAAAAAACATGAGGAAATGGGATGTATTTGTTATGAAAATCCGGCGATGGGTATTTATTTTATTGCTGACCCAGATGGATATTGGCTGGAGATAGTGCCGGCAAAATAGAAAGTAATACATTTAAGTGTGGTCAATTACTAAAAATTTATAGAAACTTATGTAGGTAGCAGATAGGCTCATAGCCTGTCTGTTTCTCTTTGTGCATAACTATCCAGCCAGTGCCTAAAATGAGCTGAAAGTTATATCTGCATATAATAAAATATAATTCAAGAAAGGGGACATATACAAGTATGGAATGGAATGAAAAATTACAAAATATCATTGATTACGTTGAAAATCATCTGCAAAGGAAAGAAGAACCGATCAATATTGATGATATAGCAAAAATGGCAGGGCGATATTATCAGAAAAAAATTAGCACTCGCCTCTTGACAGTGCTAACAGATAGTGTTATAGTCTGGATAGAACAAATGAAAATAAGATTCAAAGTGTCATAAGAAAAGGAGGGCGCACTATGAATATCAATAAATTTACGCAGAATTCAATGCAAGCGGTACAAAACTGCGAGAAAGTGGCATATGAGTATGGCAATCAGGAAATTGAACAAGAACATCTTTTATATGCGTTGACAACACAAAATGACGGTTTGATTCCCAAATTAATTGAAAAAATGGATATCTCCAAGGAGCTGTTTTTGAATCGTATCGAAGAGGGGCTTCGGAAACGTACAAAAGTACAGGGCGGTCAGATATTTATCGGACAGGATTTGAATAAAGCTTTGATTCATGCAGAAGATGAAGCGAAGCAGATGGGAGATGAATACGTTTCTGTAGAGCATATTTTTCTCTCACTGATGCATTATCCGAATAAGGAAGTGAAAGCGATTTTCAAAGAATTTGCTTTGACGAGAGACCGGTTTTTGCAGGCGTTATCTACTGTGCGCGGCAATCAAAGGGTGACTAGTGATAATCCGGAAGCAACCTATGATACATTGAATAAATATGGTCAGGATCTGGTGGAGCGTGCAAGGGAGCAGAAGTTAGATCCGGTAATCGGACGCGATGCGGAGATTCGTAATGTGATTCGTATTTTATCACGAAAGACGAAGAATAATCCGGTACTCATCGGAGAACCTGGTGTTGGTAAGACAGCGGCGGTAGAAGGACTCGCACAGAGAATCGTGCGTGGTGATGTGCCGGAGGCTTTAAAAGATAAGAAGGTATTTGCACTTGATATGGGGGCGTTGGTAGCCGGTGCGAAATACCGCGGTGAGTTTGAAGAACGTCTGAAAGCAGTTTTGGAAGAGGTCAAAAAGAGCGATGGCAAGATTATCTTGTTTATCGATGAATTGCATACGATTGTAGGAGCAGGGAAAACAGATGGCGCGATGGATGCCGGAAATATGTTAAAACCGATGCTGGCAAGGGGAGAACTGCATTGTATCGGTGCAACGACGCTTGATGAATATCGTCAGTATATTGAAAAAGATGCAGCGCTTGAGCGGCGTTTTCAGCCGGTTTTGGTAGATGAACCGACAGTGGAAGATGCGATTTCTATCTTGCGGGGATTAAAGGAACGTTATGAAGTGTTCCATGGAGTGAAGATTACAGACAGTGCACTTGTGGCGGCAGCGACGTTATCTAACCGTTATATTTCCGATCGATTTTTGCCGGATAAGGCGATTGACCTTGTAGATGAGGCATGTGCACTCATTAAAACGGAGTTGGATTCTATGCCGACCGAGATGGATGAACTTAGAAGACGTATCATGCAGTTGGAGATTGAAGAGGCAGCTTTGAAAAAAGAAGAAGATAGATTGAGTCAGGACCGTCTGGAACATCTTCAGGGAGAACTTGCGTCTTTGAAAGAAACATTTGCAAATCAGAAAGCGCAGTGGGATAATGAAAAGACATCCGTAGAACGTGTTCAGAAGATTCGCGAGGAGATTGAACAGGTGAACAAAGACATCCAGATGGCACAGCGTTCGTATGACTTGGAAAAGGCTGCAGAGCTTCAATACGGCAGATTGCCTCAGCTACAAAAACAGCTGGAGATGGAAGAGGAGCATGTGAAAGAGCGGGAGCTAAAACTGGTGCATGAGAGT
The DNA here is from genome assembly GCA_910585545.1 of uncultured Lachnospiraceae bacterium. GTDB lineage: Bacteria > Bacillota > Clostridia > Lachnospirales > Lachnospiraceae > An181. The sequence continues at coordinate 62,501 of CAJUFN010000007.1, read as the reverse complement.
GTGACCGATGAAGAAATCGCGAAAATCATTTCCAGATGGACAGGGATTCCGGTTGCAAAGTTAAATGAAAGTGAGCGCAGTAAGACGTTGCATTTGGATGAGGAGCTGCACAAACGAGTGATCGGACAGGATGAAGGCGTGACGAAGGTAACGGAGGCGATTATCCGTTCGAAAGCAGGTATCAAAGACCCGGCTAAGCCGATTGGCTCATTCTTGTTTTTAGGGCCGACCGGTGTTGGTAAGACAGAGCTTGCAAAGGCGCTTGCAGCCAGTCTTTTTGATGATGAAAATAATATGGTTCGTATCGATATGAGTGAATATATGGAGAAATATTCGGTATCTCGTCTGATCGGAGCGCCTCCGGGATATGTAGGATATGATGAAGGAGGTCAGCTTACCGAAGCGGTGCGAAGAAAACCGTATTCCGTTGTGCTGTTTGATGAGGTGGAAAAGGCGCATCCGGATGTATTTAACGTGTTGCTGCAGGTATTGGATGACGGACGAATCACGGATTCGCAAGGACGTACGGTAGATTTTAAAAATACGATTCTGATCATGACGTCCAATATCGGTTCAGCGTATTTGCTGGATGGAATTGAAGAAAATGGTGAGATTAAGAAAGAAAATGAGGCGCTTGTCATGAATGAGCTGCGTGCACATTTCCGGCCGGAATTTTTGAATCGTTTAGATGAGACGATTATGTTCAAACCGCTGACGAAAGAGAATATTTCCGGAATTATAGAGCTTCTTGTAGCAGATGTGAACAGGCGTCTGGAAGACCGGGAGCTGTCTATCGAGCTTACGGATGAGGCGAAAACCTATGTCGTGGACGGAGGATATGATCCGATGTACGGTGCAAGGCCTCTGAAACGATATTTGCAGAAATATGTAGAGACGCTTGCCGCAAAACTGATTTTGGAAGGAAATGTAGCCGCAGGCGATGTGATTCTCCTTGATGTGGAAGACGGGGAATTGAAAGCAAGGATAAAAGAAGGCTTGAGGGTAAAATAAATGGAACGGATTATTTTCCATATTGATGTAAATTCCGCGTACCTTAGCTGGACTGCGGTGGAACAATTAAAAAACGGAGCAGAGCAGGATTTGCGGAAGCTCAATGCAATCATTGGCGGGAATCAGAAGTCCCGCCATGGTATTGTGCTGGCAAAATCTATCTCGGCGAAGCAATATGGAATTAAGACCGGAGAACCGGTGGCAAACGCGCTTCGGAAATGCCCGAATCTGGTACAGGCGGCACCCGATCATAAACTATATTTAAGATACAGTAAAGCAATGATGGATTTCCTTTATACCTTTACGCCGGATATCGAACAAGTTAGCATTGATGAATGTTATATAGATTTCACCCCAATTGCGTCTCAATATAAATCTCCGGTGGAAGCTGCGTTTATCATCAAAGATGCTATTTATAAGAAATTTGGGTTTACGGTAAATGTGGGAATTTCTGTAAATAAACTGCTGGCAAAAATGGCGTCTGATTTTGAAAAGCCGAATAAAGTACACACCTTGTTTCCGGAAGAAATCCGGGTGAAAATGTGGCCTCTGCCAATTTCCGAATTATATATGGCAGGGCATTCCAGCGTAGCTGTGATGCAAAAACTGGAGATACGGACGATAGGCGATTTGGCAAAGGCGGATTCTGCGCTTTTAGAATTGCATTTGAAAAGTCATGGAAGACTTTTGTGGGAATTTGCCAACGGCATCGATCACTCAGAAGTTCAGTCTGAGCAGATGGAGGCAAAAGGGATTGGCAATTCCACAACCTTGCCAAGAGATATTGACAGGGCAGAAGATGCGTTTAAAGTGTTAGATAAACTTTCTAAAAGTGTGGGAAGGAGATTGCGTGCTGCCAGGCAGAAAGCCAATATGATCGGTGTAGAAATCAAATATCATACGTTCCAGAAGGTTTCTCACCAGAAACAATTTGCAAAGGCAACGAATCAGGATAAAGATCTGTACGAAGCAGCATGCGAATTGTTTCGGGAATTATGGAATGAGACCCCGATCCGTCTGCTTGGCATCCGCACTTCAAAGCTGGCAGAGGAGAGCGAACCAGAGCAGATGAACATCTTTGAGGTGCAAAATCAGATGAAAAAAGCGAAGCAGGATGAGAAAAAACGCAAGGCAGAAGAAGCGATGGAAACGATTCAGAAAAAATTCGGGCATGATGTAATTAAAAAGGGAACGTAGTCTCTGTATAGATTTTTCGTGATGGGTACATACTAAAGAAAAAAGGAGTGTGTGCATATGAATGGAAATGCCGAATTGCTAAATTTTGTATATCAGAATTCCCAGATGGGTGTGGAGACGATTGAGCAGCTGCTTGATATTGTGAAGGATAAGGAGTTTAAAGAACATTTGCAGGAACAATATGAAGGATATCTGATGTTTCACAGAGATGCAAAAGAATTATTGAACGATAGTGGGCATGATGAAAAGGGATTATCTGCGTTTGAGAAAATTAGAACATATCTCATGATTAATATACAGACGATGATGGATCAGAGCACATCGCATATTGCGCAAATGATGATTACCGGCAGTACGATGGGAGTTACGGAAGCGATCCAGAAAGAACATGATTATAAAAACGCCGATAAGAAAATTTTGGACTTGATGGAAGATTTGCAGGAGTTTGAGGAGAAGAATATAAAGAAACTGAAAAAGTTTTTATAAAAAGAGGCTATGTATTCAATTTGTGCTATATTAAATAAACATCAGCAAGGTGAATTGTATTTTGATGTAAAGCCGGATGGAACACCTATTGGACAAGTTGTGACAGAGGAATCTTTAAGAGAAGTCAGTCAAAAGATAAAAAATCATATTGAACCGAAAATCTATCCTGAGATTAATAAAGTTGTTTTGGATGGACGAGATTGTATTCATGTGAGATTTTCAGGAGAACAGGTCCCATATTTTGCATATGGAATTGCAAAAATGAGAGTAGCAGATGAAGATTTAACGATGTCGCCAGAAGAGATTACAAGTTTGATTTTGAAGAGTGGAAGAGAAGGAAATCGTTGGGAAAATTTGATTCAGGATGTGCAGATGGCAATTTTTGCAACGAGTGAGCGTCTGACTTTTAATGATATTCAGCGTCATCATGGTCCTGTTTTAAATTTGGTGGATATTGCAGAAAGTTATATTAAGAGTAACATTCATTGGAAAGTGGAATTTACAGGTTCAAGACAGAGAATAGAAATTCCGGAGATTCCAGTGGATGCGATAAGAGAGGCTTTATTAAATTCATTTTGCCATAAGGATTATTCTTCAGGTGAAAGTAATGAAGTGGTAATTTTTAAAGATTGTGTGGAGATATACAATCCGGGCACTTTTCCGGAAGGGATGGAACCACAAGATTTTATTGATAAAGCAGAAGGACCGATTCGTAGGAATCCTAAAATTGCCAGAATTTTGTATTATTCAAAAGATATTGAAAGTTTTGGCACAGGATTGAAACGTATTGCAGAGACTTGTGAATGGGCAGGCGTTCGATATGAATTTCAGAAAAAGAAGAAAGGATTCGTAGTTTGCTTCTATAGGTCGGAAGAGGATAAATTGGAAAAAGCCGATAAAAAGCCGATAAATGAAGAACGAAAAGAAACAATTAAGAGAATATTGAAAGAAATATTGTTTTTGTTGAATTATTGGGGCTATCGGGAAATGATATTATGAACTGCTCCCCGTCAAGTAGAGAATTGAAAAAATATAAAATTTTCCCTGCCAGTAGATTATCTGCTGGCAGTTTTTATGGGGGCTATCTATTTTCCGACAGCCCCTGAGATTTTTTATAAAATTTGAAATTAAAGTTTTCTATTTGTATTCTATTTGGTTTAGTTAGAAATGTCAGGAGTATCATCTGTATATTCCTGTTGCGGTAGGTGGAGTTCTCCACGTTTGAGGTAAGACTTTAGGAGAAATGCACAGAAATACGGAAAGGTCAGAATATTTTCGCAGTACCCAACATTTCCGGCAGTCAGCTTTATCCCATATTGAATATCAGGATAACTCTTGCTTGAAACAAGTGTTCGCAAAGATTTGGCAGTACCGCGTGTTGACTTCACCTCGACAGGTAACAACTGAGTTTGAGTTCGGATAAAAAAATCCTCCTCTAATGTAGAGTCATCTTTTTTATAGTAAAAAAGGCCATATCCACTTTTTATCAAGGCTTCTCCAACAATATTTTCATAGAGAGCACCTTTATAGACATTCAGGTTTTTGTTTACGCGTAGGTCCTCTTGTGCTTCTTCATCAAGCATAGCAACAAATAAACCAGTATCAAAGAAGTAAAGCTTAAACTTGTTGTCACAATAATTGCCTTTGAGAGGAAGGTCGGGGAAATTCAAGCAGTAGCAGATTTGTACAATGCCGGCATCCCGAAGCCATTCGATGCATCCACGATAGTCTTTAAAACGCGCACCGTGAGCAACTTTGGAAATTTGAAATTTTTTATTATCTTTTGCAAGTTGATTTGGAATTTGTTCGAAGACATTTAAAATACGGGTCTGATCCATTCCGTCTGCATATTTTCTGATATCTTCCTTGTAGTCTTCAAGCAATTGGTGCTGGATATCCAATGTTCCTTCAAAAGTTCCCTTTTCAATATATTGCCGTACTACTGCAGGCATACCTCCGAGGATACAGTAGTCAAGAAAGAGGCTGCTGTATACATTCATCTCGATTTGATTAAAGGGCTTAAGGGTTTCCATATGCCAGAGCATTTCGTGAATGGAGGGGGAGTCATACCCTTTTGCCCACAAGAACTCTTCGAAATCTAATGAACTCATCGAATAGTCAGTTTTATAACCAACGCTGTTGCTTTCGATCCGTTTATAGTTGATACCCAAAAGAGAACCGCTGCAGATTACATCAAATCGGCCATCAATTTTGAAAAATTTCAATGAGGTTGAAATCTCCGGATAATCCTGAATTTCATCGAAAAAAAGAACGGTATCTCCTGATATAAACTGTTTGGACGGATCCATTCGGGAAATATTTTTGATAATATCATCAGTTCGATATCCATCTTCAGTAATCAGTTTGTATTTGGGCTCCTCTACAAAATTGATGTAAATCACACTCTGGTAATTTCTTTCGGCAAAATGGCGCAAAGACTCTGTTTTGCCTACTTGACGCGGGCCTTTTACAATCAAAGGTTTTCGATCGGGATCGGATTTCCAGTTGGTTAAAAAGTTATCGATTTTACGTTGTAAATATAATTCAGACATTTTTTGTCCACCTTTCTGAAAATACTATACAAAAAATGAGGGAAAAATTCAACTATAATTACAAAAAAATGAGCGACTTTATTCGACAGTATAACATTTCAGCGTGGAGAAATCTATGCTGAGAAGATTTTGCTTATTTAACAAGAAATGGCATTAAGAAAGTTTTTTTGGTTTTTTGTGATCTTAAGCCAACACCAGAGCACAAAAGTCTCTAAAAGCACACCGATACTGTCAATGCCGACATCTTTTACGGATGGTCCGCGCCCTGCGACAAACGACTGGTGATATTCATCCGAGGCGGCGAAGCAGACGCAGATGAGAATGGTAAGCAGGAAAAGATATTTATTCCGGATACCATATGTATATAATGGGAGGCTGACGGTCAAAGCAAGTACGAAATATTCCGTCACATGAGCCAGTTTACGAATTGGATTCTCCCATTTTTTTGCATACAATTCGACATCAGTTTCCTCCCATGTGTTTCCGGTTAGCGTATTTACAAAAGATACGACTTTGTAACTGATACCGCCGCTTAAATTTGCGGATTCTTTACTGGTTTGTCCGGAAAATGAGAAAATGAGGCACATCATGCAAAGAGCAGGCAGGATAGAAAGCGGTTTTAAAATATTTGATAATTTATTCATAAACGTAAGATCCTTTTTAAATATTGCAATTCTATCAAATTATAGCGTATATGCATTGATATTTCCAGGAAAATATAAGTTTGAAATGATTTATAAAGAAGATTGCTTTATACAAATAGAAAGTATAAGAAAATCTTAAGATTAACTTTAAGGATTTCTTTAAAAATGAGGAGTAGGATAAAAGGCATATGGAGGTAGGACAAGATGAGTAAGATGACAGTAATTGTACCATGTTTTAATGAGGAAGAGGCACTTCCCGTGTATTATCATGAGATGCAAAAGATTATGGATCAGATGGAAGAATTGCAGAGAGTGAGAGTAGAATTGCTATTGGTAGATGATGGTTCGTCTGATCACACACTTTATATTATGAAAAAGCTGAATCAGAAAGACGACAGGTGTCAATATCTGTCGTTTTCTCGGAACTTTGGGAAGGAAGCAGCTATCTATGCAGGTCTTCATTATGCGTCAGGAGAGTATGTGGCAGTGATGGATGTCGACCTTCAAGATCCGCCAAAGCTTTTACCAAAGATGTATCAGATTTTGCAGGAAGAAGATTATGATAGCGTGGCAACAAAGCGTTGCACAAGAGCAGGAGAGCCAAAGATAAGATCTTTTCTGTCGGAAAGTTTTTATAAATTCATCAACAAGATATCTAAGACGGAGATTGTGAATGGCGCCAGGGACTATCGGCTGATGAAGCGTAAGATGGTGGATGCAGTACTTGAAATGAGTGAATATAATCGTTTTTCCAAAGGAATCTTTGAATGGGTCGGATTTAGGACCAAGTGGCTGGAGTTCGAGAATATCGAGCGTTCCAAAGGAGAGACCAAATGGTCTCTTGGTAAGTTGTTTTCCTATTCGTTGGAAGGAATTACGGGATTTTCTGTAGCACCATTGTCGTTGGCTTCGATAGTAGGAGTGTTGTTTTGTCTGCTGTCGTTTATCATGATATTGGTTATAGTAGGACAAACGCTTGCCTTTGGTAATCCGGTTGCAGGTTGGCCGTCTCTTGTATGTATTATCTTCCTGGTGAGCGGGATACAATTACTTTGCACGGGGATTGTAGGACAATATCTGTCCAAGACTTATCTGGAGACAAAGAGAAGACCGATTTTTATTCTCAAAGATTCCAGTCAAGAGGTAAAGGGGAGGACTCATGAAGCAGTGGAAATCTAACATTGGGTTATATGTGCTTCTTGGGATGCTGGCTGTATTCTTTTGCTGGTTTTTATGCGGACGTTATGGGATTTTTGGATCCAAGGTAGACTGGATAAGTCAGCATAGCGTACTGCCGGATTATTTCAGGCAGCAGTTCTATGAGACCGGAGAGCTATTTCCGGAATTTGCAGCGAATATCGGCGGAGGACAGAACATTTATTGTTTCGCTTATTATGGTTTGTATAGTCCGGTTATATTATTGTCATATCTTTTTCCATTCGTGAAGATGGGAGACTATATGATGATATCAGGAATTTTATGCCTTATGGCATCAGTGATGCTGATGTATGGATGGCTGCGAAAAAGGGGATTTTCCGGAAAAATAAGTTTTTTTACTGCATGGATGTATCTTCTGTCGGGACCGATGATTTTTCATTCCTATAGTCAGGTTATGTTTGTGAATTATATGCCGTTTTTGTGTCTGGCGTTTATAGGAGTGGACAGATTCTTCGAGAAACGAAAATCCGGGTTATATACGCTGAGCGTGTTCCTGATGATTATGACCAGTTTCTACTTTAGCATAGGCGGGATGCTGGCACTAGTTCTGTATGGATTGCATCGATATTTTCAAATGCAGGACAAAGAAGGCAGGAAAGTGACGGTTTTTGGATTCCTGTCGGATGGTTTTAGATTTCTTATGCCGATGATGACGGCGGTACTTATGAGTGGGATATTACTGATACCAACGGCAGTAGCCCTTTTGGGGAGAGGAGGAAGCGGCAGCGATAGTGCGCAGGTATTCGGCGGCGCAGGTATAGTATCGATGTTAAAACTTCTTCTGATTCCGGACATACAGATATTGCGTTTGCTATATACGCCTTATGGAATCGGGCTGACGACAGTGGCGATTACCGTTTTGGTTACAGGATTGTGTTATCGAAAATGTTATGAGAGAGTGTTGGTTTATGGATGCATAATCGTTTTTACGGTACCGCTGTTTGCATTTTTGCTAAATGGAGGATTATATATCCGGGATAAGGCTATGATTCCGTTTCTTCCATTGCTCTGTTATCTGATGGCGGATTATTTTAGAAAACAAGAAAACAAAGAAATTACATTTATGGTTGGAGGCATTTCATATATTGTGACCGCAGGAATCCTATATGTGGAAGGGATGATTACAGCGTATTCCAAATATTGGGAGATGATCGTGATAGAGGCGCTTCTTATGTTAGTTGGTTTTCTTATCTATTGGCAGAAACGAAATCTGTTGCTTCTTATGGTACCTCCGATCATATTTTTGATTCTATACGGCGGAGTATTTCATATAAGAACGGAACAGATAGAGAGCCATGAATTCTATCAAAAGGTAACAGATAAAAGAATCGAGCGCGCGATTGATGAAATTTTGAGCCAGGAAGATGGTTATTACCGGATGGAACAAAAGGGAACGGACAAGGAGAATGCCGCTAATCTTAATCGGATTTTTGACATGGAACAGAACATAACTTCACTGTATTCGTCTTCGTATAACGAAGAATATCTGAAGTTTCGGAATCAAATATTTGGGCTTAATATGCCGTTTCGGAATTATTTGATGCAGTCCGTATCAGGAAATCCGGTATGGTTAAGATTTATGGGGGTAAAGTATCTCATTTCTTCAGAAGAAGTTCCGGGGTATGAGTTATATGGGACTGTTGATGGTCAGAAGATATGGGTGAATGAAGAGGTTGCCCCGATTATCTATGCAACGGACAAAGTGATGTCTGAGGAAATGTATCAGCAGTTGGAATTTCCATATAATCAGACTGCATTTTTATCACATGCTGTCTTGGAGGATGCCACTGATCTGAAAGAGGAAGAGGGCGTCAAAGATACGGATGATATAGAGGTAGGGGAATTTGAGATTCCGGAAAAGAAGAATGAAAATATAGAGATTATAAAGAAGGATAAAGGGTACTGTATCCATGCGAAGAAAAAGACGGAGGTTCCAGTGAGGCTTCCGAATAAAGACAAAGTAACGGATAGAGAAGAAGCCCATACGCTGTTTTTGAGATTTCAGGTGAAAAATTATCATCCGGGGAAAGATATTGCGATATGGCTGAATGGGGAAAGGAATAAGCTGACTGCGGATACGCATATCTACTATAATGGGAATACGACATTTACCTATGTGCTGCCTTTGGACTGCAAAACCTCAGAAGTAAACATTATATTTGATGCAGGTGAGTATGAGATTACAGACATGGAATATTATCTTATGAGGGAATCTTATAAAAGTATAGAAGAAAAGGGGATGGATTTATATCAGTCTGAATTTATAGTGGACAAAGGAGAGACAAAAGGGAACCGAATCACAGGAATGATCAATGTCAAAAAAGAGGGAGCTCTTATCACAACGATTCCGTATGATGAGAACTTTGAAATTCTGCTTGACGGGAAACGGGTAGATATTGAGAAGGTGAACATGGCATTCCTTGGCTGTAAGATTGGAGAAGGAGAACATAAGGTTGAGATTGTGTATCATGCACCTGGAATTTTGCCTGGAAAATTGCTTTCCGTGGTAGGTTTTTTGTTATTTTTGCTGCAGATAATATATCGGAGGCAATCGCGGCATTGCGCCGGTTTCTTCTAAGTGTTATAATAGGTATAATTATGAGGAAAATACATCGGGAGGATGCATGTATGAAATTAACAAAGCTGTTAGAGCGTTTGGAATATGAGGTTGTACAAGGGGAGGAAGCAATAGAGATTACGGAACTTACGAATGATTCCCGTAATGTCAAAGCGGGCAGCGTATTTGTGTGCATTAGCGGAGCCGTTGTGGACGGACATGATTTTGCTAAGGATGTTGCAGGAAAAGGTGCGGTAGCGCTGATTGTGGAAAAGGAAGTAAGCGTACCGAAACATGTAACGGTGATCAAAGTAGAGGATACGCGCTATGCACTTGCGCTTGCATCGGCAGCATATTTTGGATATCCGGCAGACGAGATGAAGATTATCGGAATTACCGGAACGAAGGGAAAGACAACGACGACATATATGGTAAAATCTATCCTGGAAAATGTTGGGCATAAGGTTGGTCTGATCGGCACGATCGAGGCTATTATCGGCGATAAAGTGATTCCTGCCAAAAATACGACGCCGGAATCTTTTACGATTCATCAGTATTTTCGTGAAATGGCGGATGCCGGATGCGACTGCGTTGTGATGGAGGTTTCTTCTCAGGGACTGATGCTGCACCGTACAGCAGGCATTCCGTTTGAAATCGGTATTTTCACAAATCTTGGAGAAGACCATATCGGACCGAATGAGCATAAGGATTTTGAAGATTATAAGCGCTGCAAAGGACTTTTATTTCAACAGTGCAAGATTGGCATTGCCAATGTAGACGATCCGTATTTTGAAGATGTATTTAAAGGGGCGACCTGTAAGATAGAGACATTTGGACTTTCAAAGAAAGCGGACTTGAGAGCAGATGATACGCATCTTATCAACAGACCGGGATATCTGGGTGTGGCTTATCATGTAAATGGGTTGATGGATTTTGATGTGGAGATAGATATTCCGGGAACCTTTAGTGTATATAATTCTCTTACCGCAATCGCTGTGTGCAGACATTTTCAGGTACCAGTTGATGTCATTAAGGAAGCGCTTAAGAAGGCGAAGGTAAAGGGCCGTATCGAGATGGTGAAGGTTTCCGAACATTTTACCTTAATGATTGATTATGCACATAATGCCATGAGTCTGGAAAGTCTTCTGACGACATTAAAAGAGTATCATCCGAAACGTCTCGTGTGTGTATTTGGATGCGGAGGAAACCGTTCCAAGACAAGGCGTTATGAGATGGGAGAGGTATCCGGAAGACTTGCAGATTTTACGATTATTACATCTGACAACCCAAGATTTGAGGAGCCGCAGGATATTATTGATGATATTAAGATAGGAATGGCAAAGACGGATGGAGCATATATCGAAATCTGTGACAGAAAGGAAGCTATCCGTTATGCCATAAATCATGGGCAGAGCGGTGACGTTATCGTGCTCGCAGGAAAAGGACATGAGGATTATCAGGAAATCAAGGGCGTCAAATATGATATGGATGAGCGTGTTCTGATCGCAGACATTCTGCGCGAGAACAAAGAACAGGGAATCGAAGTCTAGATTTCCCTTAGAAAGGAAAAAGAGGTTTTCTATGTACGCACAAGTCATTATAGACATCACGCATGAAAAATTGGATAGAGTATTCACATACTGCATCCCTTCCGAACTGGAAGGGATGCTTCAGATTGGTATGGAAGTGCTTGTGCCGTTTGGGGCTTCGAATAAAGAACGCCATGCATATGTGGTTGGATTTTCCGATACCTGTGATTTTGATACCGCGAAGATTAAAACGATACAGAAAATTTTGGAGGAGCGTGTAGGAGCAGAAGCAAAACTGGTTGCCTTGGCTGCATGGATGAAGGAACATTATGGCGGGACGATGATCCAGGCATTGAAAACCGTAATCCCGGTGAAGAAAAAAGAAAAGCCAAAGCAAAAAAAGTATGTGCGCAGATTGGTTTCGGAAGCGGCAGGCAGGGAAAGACTGGCATTTTTTGAGAAAAAGAGTCAGAAAGCGAGAGCAAGATTGATGGAAGCATTGTTAGAGGATGAAGAAATTTCCTATGATCTTGTGACAAAAAAATTGAATGTATCTCCAAATGCCGTAAAGACTTTAGAAGAGCAGGGGATACTTCGGGTAGTAACGGAGCATATTTACCGGAATCCATTAAAACAACAGAGGGAAGAAACGAAGGAGTTTGTGCATACACAGGCGCAAAGAGAAGCGATAGAGAGATTTGCCAAAGACTATGCAAGGGGGATTCATAAGACATATCTTTTGCATGGGGTGACCGGAAGCGGGAAAACAGAAGTATATATGGAAATGATTGCAAAAGTGCTTAAAAGGGGAGAACAGGCGATTGTGCTGATTCCGGAGATTGCCTTGACCTATCAGACGGTGATGCGGTTTTACCGACGGTTTGGCGATCGTGTTTCTATTATGCATTCCAGGCTTTCGTCAGGGGAACGCTATGATCAGATGGAGCGTGCGAAATGTGGGGATATTGATATTATGATTGGGCCAAGGTCGGCTCTTTTTACCCCGTTTGCGAATGTAGGACTGATTGTCATAGATGAGGAACACGAACAGACCTATAAAAGTGAACAGGTTCCGCGGTTTCATGCAAGAGAGACTGCCATACAGCGTGCAAGGATGGAAGGCGCTAGTGTTGTCCTTGGTTCGGCGACGCCTTCGATGGAAGCTTACTACCGATGTGAACATGGTGAATATGAACTTTTGAAGCTGCAGGAGCGTGTAAAAGCAAGGGAACTGCCAAGTGTGTATACCATTGATATGCGCCAGGAATTAAAAGAAGGCAATAAATCGGTATTTAGTGCGAAGCTGCATGAACTGATGGAAGAACGTCTTGCAAAAAGAGAACAGATTATGTTGTTTTTGAACCGTAGGGGATATTCTGGGTTCGTATCCTGTCGTTCCTGCGGATATGTGCCAAAATGTCCGCATTGCGACGTGGCATTGTCCATGCATCGAGGCGGGAAGATGGTTTGTCATTATTGTGGGTACGAAGCGGAGGCGGTTATAGCTTGTCCATCTTGTGGTTCCCGTCATATCAGTGGATTTCGGGCAGGAACGCAGCAGATTGAGGCGCTGGTACAAAAAGAGTTTCCGGAAGCAAAAGTTTTGCGGATGGATATGGACACAACCGGCGGAAAAGACGGACACGAAAAAATTTTGTCTGCATTTGCCGGTGAGGAAGCAGATATTTTGATTGGGACGCAAATGATCGTTAAAGGACATGATTTTCCGAATGTGACCTTAGTCGGTATTTTGGCGGCGGATCTGTCTTTGTATACCGATGATTTCCGAAGCGGTGAGCGAACTTTTCAGTTACTTACGCAGGCAGCGGGGCGTGCAGGACGCGGAAAGAAAAAGGGCGAGGTTGTGATCCAGACTTATAATCCGGAACATTACAGCATCCTGCATGCAGCGAAGCAGGATTATGAAAGCTTTTATGCAGAAGAGATGCAGTACCGTTCTTTGATGGGATATCCGCCCGCAGAACATTTGATGGCAGCGTTGATGTCAGGAGAGGATGAGGTGCATCTTGAAAAGGCGGCACATTACCTGAAAGAGTATGCATTCCGCATCGCAAGGAGCAGCGAGGCTGGAATTGTCGGACCGGCAAGTCCGTATGTCGGAAAAGTTAATGATATCTTTAGAAGAATTTTATATATCCGACATGCCAGGTATGATATATTAATAGAGATAAAAGACAGATTAGAAGAATATATAGAAATGAATAAAGGCTACCAGAGCATCCGGATTCAGTTTGATTTTGATCCGATGGGAAGTTTTTAGAGATTTATGAGGAGGATAAGAAGATGGCAATTAGAAAAATCCGTGAAATGGGAGACAGTGTACTGACAAAAGTATGTAAAGAGGTTACCGAGATCACCCCTCGTACCCAAATACTCATTGAGGATATGTTAGATACACTTTATGAATCTGGCGGAGTGGGTCTTGCGGCACCGCAGGTAGGAGTTTTGAAACGAATCGTAGTCATTGATGTGGGAGATGGGCCGTTGGTTCTTATCAATCCGATTATTTTGGAGACGGGAGGAAGTCAGACAGGAGACGAAGGATGTTTGAGTCTTCCGGGGAAATCCGGTGTTGTGACCAGGCCAAATTATGTGAAAGTAAAAGCATTGGATGAGGATATGGAAGAAGTTATCTATGAAGGGGAGGAACTGCTTGCAAGAGCGTTCTGCCATGAGCTGGACCATTTGGATGGACATATGTATGTCGAAAAAGTAGAAGGCAGCCTTCATGATCTCGAGTATGAGGAGGAATAGGATGAAAATTATTTTTATGGGGACACCGGATTTTTCCGTAGGAACATTAGAGGCATTGGTGGAAGCAGGGCATGAGGTAGTTTTGGCAGTGACGCAGCCGGATAAGCCAAAAGGGCGCGGAAAGGATATGCAGTTCACACCGGTAAAAGAAGCCGCGATCCGACATGGGATTCCGGTATTTCAGCCAAAGAAAATAAGAGAAGCTTCTTGCATAGAAGAATTAAAATCATATCCGGCCGATGTTATGGTAGTCGTTGCGTTCGGACAGATTCTTCCAAAAGAGATTTTGGAAATGACACCGTACGGATGTATCAATGTGCACGCTTCGTTGCTTCCGAAATACCGCGGGGCAGCTCCGATTCAGTGGGCGGTTATTAACGGAGAAGAAGTAAGCGGCGTGACAACGATGCAGATGAACGAAGGGTTGGACACCGGGGACATGATTATGAAGACAGAGATTCCTTTGGAGGAGAAGGAAACCGGAGAAAGTCTTCATGACAAGCTTGCAAAAGCAGGGGCAAAGCTGTGCGTAGAGACGTTAAAAGCTTTGGAAGAGAAGACGGCTGTATGGGAGCCGCAAGGTGAGATGACGACGGCATATGCAAAGATGCTGGATAAAAAACTCGGTAATATTGATTGGAATGAATCAGCAGTGAAAGTGGAAAGGTTAGTCCGCGGATTGAATTCCTGGCCGAGCGCATATACGAACTGGAATGGAAAGGTGTTAAAAATCTGGGAAGCAGACGTGATCGAAGAAAACAGTGCTTATGAGCCGGGAACGGTTGCAAAGGTTATGAGAGAATATTTTGATGTCCAGACGGGGGATGGGCTGCTGCGTGTAAAAAGTCTGCAGATTCCAGGAAAGAAAAGAATGGACACGAATGCGTTTTTACGCGGATATCAGATGAAAGAAGGAACCGTCCTTGTATCGAATGCTTAGAATCAGGGAACTATAAGAAAAAGAATCAGGAGGGAAATCTATGTATCATATGTATCCAAGATTTTATTTTGATCCGACTTATATGTTGGTGCTTATTGGCGTAGTGATTTGTATGCTGGCATCGGTAAAGGTGAAATCCACATATGCGAAATACGCCAGTGTGCGAAGTATGTCCGGGATGACCGGAAAAGATGCTGCAGAGCGGATTTTGAGAGGGGCAGGTATTTATGATGTGCGTGTGGAGCATATAAGCGGACAGCTGTCCGATCATTATGATCCCAGAAGCAAAGTCCTGCGTTTATCTGATTCCACATATGCATCGGCATCTGTGGCGGCAATCGGAGTAGCCGCGCATGAATGCGGACATGCGATTCAGCACGCAACGGGATATGCGCCTTTGAGATTTCGGGGTGCGCTTGTTCCGGCAGCAAATTTGGGCGCAACGATTGCATGGCCGTTGATCATATTTGGATTACTTATTAACGGAAGCTCATCGTTGCTACTCATTAATATCGGGATTATCGCATTTTCCATGGCAGTTTTATTCCACTTGGTCACACTGCCGGTAGAATTAAATGCATCCGGAAGGGCGATTAAGATTTTAAGAGGAAGCGGACTGCTTCGTGAGGAAGAAGTAGGTGCAGTAAAGAAGGTATTGTCTGCGGCAGCATTGACATATGTTGCAGGAGCAGCAAGCAGTATTTTGCAACTGCTTCGTATTTTGATTATTACAGGAGGAAGACGCCGCAATGACTAAAGCCATTGATGAAAGAGCGCTTGTACTGGAGATTTTGCTGGAGATTACAAAGGAGCACGTGCCAAGCCATGTAGTACTTTATAATACGCTGGCAAAGTACCAGTACCTGGAAAAAAGAGAGCGGGCATTCATTACGCGAGTGACAGAAGGAACGCTTGAACATATGATAGAGCTGGATTATATCATTAACCAGTTCTCGAAAGTAAAAGTAAATAAGATGAAGCCGGTTATTCGAAATATCATTAGGAGCGCAGTTTATCAGATGAAATATATGGACAGCGTTCCTAATTCTGCTGTATGTAATGAGGCGGTAAAGCTGGCGCAGAAGAAAGGATTTGGAACATTAAAAGGATTTGTCAATGGAGTCTTAAGAAACATTGCCAGAAATCTTGCGCATGTTGCATATCCGGATCAAAAGAATACCATAGAATATTTATCGGTGGTGTATTCTATGCCGGAATGGATTCTTGAGGAGTGGATTGAGAAACTAGGCGAGGAATGCACAAAACAGATGTTAGAAGAATTCCAGAGAGAAAAAAAGGTAACGATTCGCTGTAATCTTGCCAAAACGACCAAGGAAGAGCTGATGAAAAAGCTGCGAAGCGAACAGGTGGAGGTAGAGGAACATCCTTATCTGGATTATGCACTGATCATCGGAGGGTTTGACTATCTTGGCGATCTGGATGCTTTTTTGGACGGAGAACTTTACGTGCAGGACATCAGTTCCATGATGGTGGCAGAGATTGCCGCACCCAAAGAAGGAGATTACATTATCGATGTATGTGCGGCGCCGGGAGGAAAGGCTTTGCATCTGGCAGAGAAACTACAGGGAAGCGGTCGTGTAGAAGCAAGGGATCTAACAGAGAATAAAGTATTTTTTATAGAAGAGAACATAGAACGTACTAATCTTTCCAACATCACGGCAAGGCAGCAGGATGCAACCGTGTATGATGAAAAATCAAGAGAGACAGCAGATATTCTCATTGCGGATCTGCCATGTTCCGGTCTTGGCGTTATCGGGAAAAAGCCGGATATCAAATATAATATGACAAAAGAGCAGCAGGAGGAGCTTTCCGGATTGCAAAAAACCATTTTAAATACGGTACATAGTTATGTGAAACCGGGAGGATATCTTGTATATAGTACCTGTACCATTCGTGAAAGTGAAAATATGGGAAACGTGAGATGGTTTCTGGAACAGTTTCCGGAATTTGAATCTGTATCTATAGACAGATATCTTCCGGAAATTCTAAGGAAAGATACCAAAGAAAACTGTATGCAGTTTTTGCCAGGGGTGCACAAGAGTGATGGATTTTTTATTGCAAAATTTCGAAAGAAAGATTTGGCAGAATCTTAAAAGAGAGGACAAAAGGTAGTATGGAAAAAAGAGATATTCGTTCTTATCCGTTTGAGCAGTTAAAAGGGGAAATGCTTCTTATAGGGGAAAAGGCATTTCGCGCAAAACAGATTTATGAATGGATACATGTAAAGCTTGCAGGTTCATTTGAGGAAATGACTAATTTATCAAAGCAGCTTCGTGCAAAACTTGCGCAAGAATATGAGATTTATCCGGTAGAGATGCTGGAGCAGCAGATTTCTCAAATAGATGGAACGAATAAGTTTTTATTCCGTCTTAGAGACGACAATGTGATTGAAAGTGTATTAATGCGTTATCAGCATGGAAATTCCGTCTGTATTTCTTCACAGGTGGGATGCCGGATGGGATGCCGATTCTGTGCATCGACCTTGGATGGGCTGCAGCGGAATCTGACGCCTTCGGAGATGCTTGGACAAATCTATGAGATTCAAAAGCTGACCGGAGAGCGTGTATCTAATGTGGTAGTCATGGGAACAGGGGAACCACTGGATAATTATGAAAATCTTCTTATATTTATCCGTATGCTCAGTGACGAACATGGATTAAATATCAGCCAACGCAATATCACCGTATCGACCTGCGGAATTGTTCCGGTTATGGAAAAGCTTGCCAAGGAGAAACTGCAGATTACACTTGCGCTATCCTTGCACGGCTCTACGCAGGAAAAACGAAGAGAGCTTATGCCGGTGGCGAATAAATACGAACTTTCGGAAGTTCTAAAAGCGTGTGATGATTACTTTGAAAAGACCGGAAGGCGCATGACGTTTGAGTATAGTCTGGTACATGGAGTGAATGACACCGATGAAGATGCAAAAGAGTTGATTTCGATTTTAGGCAGGCGTAATTGTCATGTGAATTTGATTCCGGTAAATCCGATCAAAGAAAGAAATTTTGAGAAGCCGAGCAAAAAAAGTGCATTCAATTTCAAAAATAAACTTGAAAAAAGCGGAATTAATGTTACTATAAGAAGAGAAATGGGTTCCGATATTGACGGAGCCTGTGGACAGCTGAGGCGTCGGTATGCACAGCGTGAGTAGAGAAGGGGGAACGTTATGAAGGCATTTTCAATGACGGATGTTGGAAAAAAGAGACTGGTAAATCAAGACTATGTCTATACAAGACAAGAACCAGTAGGGAATATTCCAAACCTTTTTGTAGTTGCGGACGGTATGGGAGGACATAAAGCAGGTGATTTTGCGTCGAAGTATACGACGGAAGTGCTTGCGCGCGAGATTGAAAAAAGTGAAAAATTAGGTCCCCAGCCGATTATCATGGACGCGATTCAGATTGCAAACCATAGATTGATTGAAGCGGCAGGAAAAGATATTAAGCTAAAAGGAATGGGCACAACATTAGTGGCCGCAACGATTATTGAACATACATTGTATTTTGCGAATATTGGCGACAGCCGATTATATATTATTAATGATAAGATACGGCAGTTGTCAAAAGATCATTCGCTGGTAGAAGAGATGGTGCGCCTGGGGGGAATCAATGAAGAAGAGGCAAAACACCATCCGGATAAAAATATCATTACCAGGGCCATTGGGGCAAAAGAACCTGTGGAACCGGATTTTTTTGAGTATCGGTTAAGCAGGGGCGATATTATTTTAATGTGTACAGATGGTCTTAGTAATATGCTCGAAGATGAAGAAATATATAGAATTGTGCAAGGCAGACGCGATATCGTGGAAGCTGTTGAATATTTGATAGATGCCGCAAACGAAAATGGCGGCAAAGATAATATAGGGATTGTTCTTGTAGAACCATTCGCAGATGAGGTGAGTAAATGATCAGACAAGGGGTAATATTAGGGAAACGCTATGTGATTCAGGAAAGAATCGGCATGGGTGGCATGGCGGAAGTTTACAGGGCGAACGATTTGAAATTAAATCGTCTGGTAGCAGTAAAAGTTTTAAAGAAAGAATACAGGGAAGATGAAACATTTGTAAGAAAATTCCAGGTGGAGGCACAGGCAGCGGCAGGGCTTATGCATCCGAATATCGTAAATGTATATGATGTAGGGGAAGACAGAGGGCTTTACTATATCGTTATGGAACTCGTAGAAGGAATTACATTAAAGGATTATATTGAAAAGAAAGAAATCTTATCGGCGCGTGAAACCATCAGTATTGCAATTCAGATTTGTACAGGGCTTTTGGCGGCGCATAGAAAGCATATTGTTCACCGAGATATAAAACCGCAAAACGTCATTATATCCAAAGAGGGTAAGGTGAAAGTGACGGATTTTGGTATTGCAAAGGCGACAACATCGAATACCATTAGCTCTAACGTTATGGGTTCCGTACACTATACTTCGCCGGAACAGGCAAGAGGTGGATTCAGCGATGAAAAAAGCGATATATATTCTACCGGTATCACACTTTATGAGATGGTAACAGGGCGTGTTCCGTTTGACGGAGATTCCACGGTGTCGATTGCATTGCAGCATCTGCAGGAGGGAATCATACCACCGTCAGAGTTTGTTGATCTTCCATACAGTCTGGAACAGATCATCCTGAAGTGTACACAGAAAAGTGCAGACAGACGGTATCCGGATATGGAAGCGCTGATTCTGGATCTTAAGAGGGCATTGGTGGATCCGGAAGGTGATTTTGTGGATAATGGCTATAGACGCAGCGACGAAACGGTTGCGATTACGTCTGGCGAGCTTAGGCGAATTCAAGAAGAATACGAAGATCGTTATGATGATGACGATGATTATGATGATGACGATGAAAGTCAAGATGATCAGGATGCAAACGATGAAGAAGTCGACCCGAAAATGGCAAGGCTTATGAAGATCATGAAAATCGTGGTGGCAGTCATCGTTGCACTTACATTGTTGTTTGTTGTCGGAAAAGTTACAGGTATTTTGAAGGTGCCAAATGCCGGAACACAGGAGACGAATAAGGCGAAGGTAAAAGTGCCGGATGTGCTGGGAAAGACACAGGCAGAAGCAGAAGAGCTGTTGAAAGCTAAGGGACTTAAAGTAAGTGTAACAGAAGCAAAATCCGATGACCATGAAGAAGGTCAGGTTATTAAGACTGATCCGGAAGTAGGAAAGAGAATAGAGAAAGGAACGACGGTCGTAATCACGGTGTGCAGCGGTGAAAAGGGCAAGGAAGTGACGGTTCCGCAGTTAAAGAATGAAAGTGAAGAAAGCGCAACAAAGGCGCTGGATAAGTTAGGATTTACAAAGATTACGCCACAGTTAAAAGCAAGTGACGAGGTAGAAGAAGGGCTGGTTATTGAGACGAATCCAAAAGCCGGTGAAACCGTTGTTATTACAAAGGATAAAGAGGCTGAGATCATTATCTATATCAGTTCGGGTAAAGAGCAGGTAGAGATGCCGCAGCTTGTAGGAAAATCAAAGGACGAGGCAACAAAGATTGCCAGTGAGAAGGGTCTTACACTGAATGTTGCAGAAGAAAAATACAGTGATAAAGAAGCAGGCACGGTACTTGAGCAAGATGTGGAGCACGGCAAAAAGGTTGCAAAAGGAACTACGATCAATATTATAATAAGTAAGGGAAAAGATATGGCATATATGCCGGATATCTTTGGAACAAGCGTATCCAGTGCAAGAAGCATGATTGAAAGTGCAGGGCTTAAAGTTGGAGAAACTACTTATGAAAATAGTGAGGCTGCTTCCGGAAGAATTATTCGGGCGACGAGCGAAAATGGAGAAGAGCTAAAAACAGGAGCCCCATTGGAAAAAGGAAGTAAGGTCAATATTGTAGTCAGCAAAGGTCCGGATTCGTCTGAACCGACACCGGATCCGGGAGATGGAAATTCGGGTGAAGAAAATGGCAACGGTAATGGTTCGACATTTTAGCCGGAATAGCAGGAAAGATATATGCAAGGAAAGATAGTAAAGGGAATAGCCGGATTCTACTACGTAAATGTAGTAGAATCCGGTATTTATGAATGCAAAGCAAAAGGCATATTCAGAAAAGAAAAGAAGAAGCCTCTTGTAGGAGATAATGTAGAAATTGATATTTTGGATGAAGAAGAAAAAACAGGAAATATTATTGCGATTTTGCCGCGCAAGAATGAGTTGATTCGCCCCAATGTGGCGAATGTGGATCAGGCGCTGGTCGTATTTGCAGTGACAAAGCCCAAACCGCATTTAAATCTTTTGGACCGTTTTCTGGTGATGATGGAACAAAAGGAGATTCCGGTGATTCTTTGTTTTAACAAAAAAGATATTGCGTCCGAAGAAGAAAAGAAAAATCTGGCTGATATTTATCAGACATGCAGTTATGAGGTGATATTCTCAAGTGCACTAAAAGGAGAGAATATTTGTGAGATTAAAGAGCTTTTGAAGGGAAAAACTACGGTCATAGCAGGACCATCGGGGGTTGGTAAATCTTCGTTGATCAATGAATTGCAAAGCAATGTGAGTATGGAGACTGGCACGATCAGTGAAAAGATTGAGAGGGGAAAGCATACAACAAGGCACTCCGAACTGATTTTGGTAACCAAAGATTCTTATATTATGGATACTCCGGGATTCAGTTCGCTTTATACAAATGAGTTTGAAAAAGAAGAGCTGAAATATTATTTCCCTGAATTTGACGTGTATGAAGGAACATGCAAGTTTCCGGGCTGCGACCATATTCATGAGCCGAATTGTACGGTAAAGACTGCAATGGAGGAAGGGAAAATTGCATCTTCCAGGTATAGAAATTATATGGAAATGTATCAGGAACTAAAAGAAAAGAAGAGGTATTAAATATGAATTATGTGTTAGCGCCGTCGATGCTGGCGGCAGATTTTAAATGTCTTGGACAACAGCTTAGGATGACAGAAGAAAATGGAGCTAAATATTTGCACTTTGATGTAATGGATGGGATTTTTGTTCCGAGTATTTCATTTGGAATGCCAGTCTTGCAATCCATTCAAGGGACAACTTCTCAGGTGATGGATGTACATCTTATGATCACGGAACCGATTCGTTATGTAAAAGAATTCAAGGAAGCAGGAGCTCATATTTTAACGATTCATTATGAGGCATGTGAAGATGTAGAAAAAACTATCGAAGAGATCAAAAAGCAAGGAATGAAGGTGGGAATCTCCATCAAACCGAATACGCCGGTTCAGACAATAGAAAACTTGCTGGAAAAAGTGGATATGGTATTGATCATGTCTGTGGAGCCAGGGTTTGGCGGACAAAAATTTATTGAAAGTTCTCTGGAAAAAATCAGGGAAACCCGCCGTATGGCGAAGGAAAAAGGTTTGGAGCTGGATATCCAGGTAGACGGAGGTATTTATCTTAGCAATGTAAGAGAAGTTTTAGAAGCAGGAGCCAATATTATCGTGGCGGGTTCGGCAGTATTTAAAGGCGATCCGGCAAAGAATACAAAAGAGTTTATGGAGATTTTGGATGAATACAGATAAAAAGGCAGTGGTTGTAAGCGGGGGAACACTTCAGGAAGCATTTGTATTGGAAGTATTAAAAAGTCTGGGGGAAACAGATTGTATCATTGGGGCAGACAGAGGAGTTCTGTTTTTATACGAACATAAGATAGAACCGATGTATATCGTGGGAGATTTTGACAGCCTTCCTTCCAAAGTGCTGGAATATTATCGAAAGGAAGCCAAGATTCCGATTCGTGAATATAATCCGATGAAGGATTTTACCGATACGGAGATTGCGGTAAACCTTGCCATGCAGCTTGGATACAAAAATGTATGGATACTTGGAGGGACCGGTACGAGGATAGATCATATGCTTGCCAATATACAAGTTCTGGCAGGGCTTCATGAGAGAGGTGTAAAAGGGGTTCTTTTGGATATATATAACCGGATCAGATTGATTGATGGGGAAACACATTTAAAGAGGGAAGATATGTATGGAACATATTTTTCTATTTTCCCTTTGGAAGAAGACATATTGGGATTAGATATCAAAGGTGCAAAATATCCCCTTTGCAATCATACTTTGACATCCAGAAACAGCTTATGTGTCAGCAATGAGATTGCAGAAGAAGCAGAGGAAGTTGTAATAGATTTTCCGTATGGTCTGGTGATATTGATTGAAGCAAAAGATGCATGATGAAAGAATTGCAGTTGGTTTTAGATAAAAAATATGCTACACTACATCGTGGAGCGTAAAAAGCCAGTAATAAAAACGATAAAAATGAAAGACTGAGAGGAAAAGATAGATGAAACTAGGTATCGTGGGTTTACCGAATGTCGGGAAAAGTACATTGTTTAATTCATTGACAAAAGCAGGTGCAGAGTCTGCGAACTATCCATTCTGCACGATTGATCCGAATGTAGGAGTTGTTACCGTTCCGGATGAGAGATTGAATGTACTTGGTAAGATGTACCAGACAAAGAAAATCATTCCGGCGGCAATTGAATTTGTAGATATTGCAGGCCTTGTAAAAGGAGCGTCAAAGGGAGAGGGACTTGGCAATCAGTTTCTTGCTAATATCCGTGAAGTAGATGCGATTGTACATGTAGTGCGTTGTTTTGAGGACAGTAATATTGTCCATGTTGACGGCAGTATTGAACCTTTGCGTGATATTGAGACGATTAATCTGGAGCTTATTTTTTCGGATATTGAAATTTTGGAAAGACGTATTGCAAAACAAAGCAAGCTTGCAAGAAATGATAAGTCCGCGGCAAAAGAAGTGGATTTACTGGAACGACTCAAAGCACATTTAGAAGATGGAAAGCTTGCGAAAAGTTTTGAGCCGGCAGATGAAGATGAAAAGACCTGGTTTGCAGAATATAATCTTCTGACTGGAAAGCCGGTTATCTTTGCTGCGAATGTATCAGAAGATGATCTTTCCGATGACGGAGCTGCTAATAAAGGCGTGGAGAAGGTGCGCGAATATGCAGCGGAAGAAGGATTTGAGGTGTTTGTAGTCTGTGCACAGATCGAGCAAGAGATTGCAGAACTTGAAGAAGATGAGAAAAAGATGTTTCTGGAAGACTTAGGTCTGGCAGAATCCGGGCTTGAGAAATTAATCCGTGCCAGCTATCACTTATTGGGTCTTATTAGTTACCTGACAGCAGGAGAGCCGGAGGTACGTGCCTGGACGATAAAAAAAGGAACAAAAGCACCACAGGCAGCCGGAAAGATCCATACGGACTTTGAAAGAGGATTTATCCGCGCAGAAGTAGTAGCGTATGATGATTTGATCGCATGTGGTTCTTATACTGCGGCGAAAGAAAAAGGTCTGGTTGGGCTGGAAGGAAAAGAATATGTTGTAAAAGATGGAGATATTATGCTTTTCAGATTTAATGTATAGAGTGATTTATTTCCGGAAAAGAGGTAATTATGAGTACAGCAATTCACTTTCCACATCTTGGGATTCATTTGGAGCATGTGGGGAAATCGATTTCCGTATTTGGAATTGAGATTGCGTATTATGGAATCATCATAGGATGCGGAATGTTTATTGGTCTGCTTATTGCGTTAGCGGAGGCAAAACGTACAGGACAGAATCAGGAAGATTATCTGGATTTTGCGATTATAGCGATTATTTTTTCGATTATCGGTGCGAGACTTTATTATGTGATATTTTCCTGGGATGTTTATAAAGAAGACCTTCTGAGCATTTTTAATATAAGAGAAGGCGGTCTTGCTATTTATGGAGGGGTCATTACGGCAATTATTACAACCTTTGTATTTGCAAGGGTGAAGAAATTATCAGCGCCTTTGATGCTTGATACGGCTTGCCTTGGATTGGTAGCAGGCCAGATGATCGGAAGATGGGGGAACTTTTTTAACCGCGAAGCATTCGGGGATTATACCGATGGGATTTTGGCTATGCAGGTTCCACTGAATGCGGCGAGAGCGTCAGATATTACAACAAAGATGAGAGAACATATCGTAGAAATTGGCGGTGTGGATTTTATTCAGGTACATCCGACGTTTTTATATGAATCTTTATGGTGTCTGCTTGTGCTGGTATTGCTATTGGCGTACCGCAGGAGAAAGGCGTTTGATGGGGAGATAGTCCTCTTGTATCTGTTTGGTTATGGAATAGGGCGCGTCTGGATCGAGGGACTTCGTACAGATCAGTTGAAACTTCCGGTGACTGGTTGGCCGGTATCACAAGTACTTGCCGGAATTGTAGTGATTCTGGTGCCGGTATTTATCATCCGGAAACGAAAGATGATAAAAGGGAATGAAAAACAATAAAAAGTCACACGCTTTTGAGTCTTTAGAAAGGTCAAAAGCGTGTTTTTTTCATTTTATAAAGCCAAAGCAGTTTAAGATGACAATGATCGTAAGTATTGGGATGACAATAGTTATAATCAAGCGGTCGCTAAGACTTAAAAATCCATCTCGCCCATTCTTTGTAAGTTCATTTGCATATTTTTTATGACCCCACACGAAGCAGCAATAATAAGAAGTAAGGAGACAGCCAAGCGGGAGCAGCACGTAAGATGAAAAACAGTCGATCCAATTATAGATATTGTAATATATAACGCCTTCACCGGATACCCACCAAGGAAGTCTTATATGGCTTAAAAGACCATTTCCCTGACTAAGGGAACAGAATAAAGCACCAGTCATAATGACGGAGGTTGTAATGAAAGTTGCCCTTGCATGAGAAATATGGCATTTTTCTTTTAAACATCTTACCGGAACTTCTAAAATCGTAAAGTAGGTAGAGACAACAGCAAAAATAAGTGCCAGGAAAAAGAAACAGCCGATGAGACGTCCCCCGGGCAGCGTATCAAAAATCGCAGGCATTGCCAGAAAGATAAGGGAGGGGCCGGCAGTCATTGCAGAGCCGGAACCAACGACAGAAGGAATGATAACAAAACCGGCGAGGAGCGCAACGGCAGTATCGCAAAAAGTGATCCAAAAGGAATCCTTGCGGATGTTGGCGTCATCAGAAAGACTGGCGCCAAGCGTGGGGAAGACTGCCCAGCCAACGCTTATGGAGAACATAACTTGCATTGCGGCGTCGGCAATAATTTTACTGTTAAATTTTGAAAAATCCGGAATCAGATAGTATTTCAGACCTTCTATGGCTGTATCAGAAGAAAATAATGCCCATATGCCGCAGATTGCCAGCAAAAGAAAAAGAAGAGGCATAATAATCTTAGTTATTTTTTCCACAAGCGTTGTAATGCCAAAAGAAAGGAATAGGATAATTGTCAACATGAAAGCGCCGGCGTAAATCATAGGAGAAACCGGATCAGAGATAAAACTTATGTAGTAGGCGGTCTTATCGAAGCCAAAGTCTGTGCCGTTTAAATAATCAAGAGCATATTTTAATACATAACCGCTGACAATAATATAATACATGTTGATAAGTAAAGTACAAAGAACATTGATAAATCCTATGAAGCGGTATTTATGATGGATCACACCATATGCATCGATGGCGTTTGTCCTTGCATAGCGCCCGATCGCAGATTCCATCTCGATGAGGGGATGCCCCAGGAGAATGGCGAAAAGGATATAAAGGATAATGAAAATCCCGCCGCCCTTATAGGCCATATATGGAAACTTCCAAATGTTTCCAAGACCGATCGCAGCGCCTGCGGCTACCATGATGTAGCCAAAGCGAGAGCGGAAGTTAGAGGAGGTAGTTCTTCTGTTTTGCATAGAGTTTCTTGAAGGCCTTTCTTTTTTTATTTTTAATCTTACGTGTCAGGAACAGAAAAAATGCGGGAAAAATAAATGAGATGTACGGGAAAAGGTACATATCAATCCCTTGAATTTTAAAAAGTCAAGGGCTATAATAAAGATATGTATACACGAATTAATTTTTATTAATTTAAGTTTAAATAAGGAGGTATTTACCAATGGGAAGAAAAATGAAAACGATGGATGGTAACCATGCGGCAGCACATGTATCTTATGCATATACAGACGTTGCAGCGATTTACCCAATTACTCCATCTTCTGTTATGGCAGAAGCAGCAGATGAATGGGCTACGCAGGGAAGAACAAATATTTTCGGACAGACTGTTCAGATTACAGAGATGCAGTCAGAAGCAGGAGCAGCAGGTGCAGTGCATGGTTCTTTGGCAGCAGGTGCCCTTACAACAACGTTTACTGCATCACAGGGATTATTACTTATGATTCCAAACCTTTATAAAATTGCAGGTGAACAGTTACCAGGCGTTATAAATGTATCTGCCCGTGCGATTGCAAGTCATGCGCTTTCTATCTTCGGAGATCACTCCGACGTATTAGCATGCCGCCAGACAGGATGTGCGATGCTTTGTGAATCAAGCGTACAGGAAGTTATGGATTTGACACCGGTTGCACATCTTGCAGCAATCAAAGGAAAAGTCCCATTTATCAATTTCTTTGATGGATTCCGTACTTCTCATGAAATTCAAAAAATTGAAACATGGGAATATGAAGACTTAAAAGATATGGCAGATATGGAAGCGATTGATGCTTTCCGTCAGAATGCGCTCAATCCAAATCACCCATGTGAAAGAGGTTCTGCACAGAATCCGGACATTTTCTTCCAGGCCAGAGAAGCATGTAACTCATACTATGATGCACTTCCGGCAATCGTTCAGGAATACATGGACAAAGTAAATGCCAAAATCGGTACAGATTATAAATTATTCAATTATTATGGAGCAGCAGATGCAGAGCATGTAATTATTGCGATGGGTTCTGCATGCGACACGATCGAAGAAACAGTTGACTATTTATTAGCACAGGGCAAAAAAGTTGGTCTTGTAAAGGTACGTTTGTACAGACCATTCAGCGCGAAAGCTTTAGTAGATTCTTTGCCTGAGACTGTAAAGCAGATTTCTGTATTGGATAGAACAAAAGAGCCGGGAGCTCTTGGAGAACCATTATATTTGGATGTAGTAGCCGCATTGAAAGGTACAAAATTTGAAGCTACACCGGTATTCACCGGACGTTATGGACTTGGTTCTAAAGATACGACACCGGCACAGATCGTAGCCGTATATGAAAATGACAGTAAACAGGAATTTACGATCGGTATCGTGGATGATGTAACAAACTTATCATTAGAAGAAGGCGCTCCGCTCGTTACAACACCGGAGGGAACGATCAACTGTAAATTCTGGGGACTTGGCGCTGATGGTACGGTAGGTGCGAACAAGAACTCTATCAAGATTATCGGTGATAATACGGATATGTATGCGCAGGCATATTTTGATTATGACTCTAAAAAATCAGGCGGTGTGACAATGTCTCACTTACGTTTTGGAAAGAGCCCTATCAAATCCACATATCTTATCAGACAGGCGAACTTTGTGGCATGTCATAATCCGTCCTATGTGAATAAATACAACATGGTTCAAGAGTTGGTTGACGGCGGCACGTTCTTATTAAACTGTCCATGGGATATGGAAGGTTTGGAAAAACATTTACCAGGACAGGTAAAAGCATTTATTGCAAATCATAATATAAAACTTTATACGATTGACGGTATCAAGATTGGTAAGGAGATCGGACTTGGCGGACGTATCAATACGGTACTGCAGTCAGCATTCTTTAAGCTTGCAGCAATCATTCCGGAAGAAGAAGCGATTGATCTTATGAAAGCAGCAGCAAAAGCTACCTATGGAAGAAAAGGCGATAAGATCGTTCAGATGAACTATGATGCCATTGACGCAGGAGCAAAACAGGTCGTAGAGATTGCGGTTCCGGAGAGCTGGAAAGACTGTGCGGATGAAGGATTATTTACTCCGGAAGTAAAAGGCGGAAGAGAAGATGCCGTAAACTTTGTGAAGAATATTCAGGCAAAAGTAAATGCACAGGAAGGTAATAATCTGCCGGTATCTGCATTTACAGAATATGTAGATGGTACAACACCATCCGGAACTTCTGCATTTGAGAAGCGTGGTATCGCAGTAGATATCCCGATGTGGAAACCGGAAAATTGTATCCAGTGTAACCGCTGTGCATATGTATGTCCACACGCTGTTATCCGTCCGGTAGCGTTGACAGAGGAAGAAGCGGCAAATGCACCGGAAGGCATTAAGACGTTAGATATGATTGGTATGCCAGGAACAAAATTTGCAATCACCGTATCTGCACTCGACTGTACCGGATGTGGCTCTTGTGCGAATGTATGTCCAGGAAAGAAAGGCGAAAAAGCGCTTGTTATGGAGAACATGGAAGCAAACGTTCATGTTCAGAAATACTTTGATTTTGGAAGAGAAATCCCTGTAAAACCAGAGGTTGTTGCAAAATTCAAAGAAACAACTGTAAAAGGAAGTCAGTTTAAACAGCCATTGCTTGAATTCTCAGGTGCATGTGCGGGATGTGGTGAGACACCTTATGCAAAATTGATCACACAGTTATTCGGAGAGAGAATGTATATTGCGAATGCAACAGGATGTTCTTCTATCTGGGGTAACTCTTCACCGTCCACACCATATACAGTAACACCGGAGGGCAAAGGACCGGCATGGGCAAACTCTTTGTTTGAAGACAATGCAGAATTTGGATATGGTATGTTGTTAGCTCAGAAAGCAATGAGAAGCGGTCTGAGAGCAAAAGTAGAAGAGATTGTAGCAAACGGTGACAATGCTGCAGTTGTAGAAGCAGGAAAAGAATGGTTAGAAACATTTGACTGTGGTGTTACGAATGGAACTGCAACAGATAAATTTGTTGCTGCATTGGAAGCTTGTGACTGTGGATGTGAAAGAAGAGCATATCTCTTAAAGAATAAAGATTTCCTGGCGAAGAAATCTCAGTGGATCTTCGGTGGAGACGGATGGGCTTACGACATTGGATTTGGCGGTGTCGACCATGTATTAGCAAGCGGACAGGATATCAATATTATGGTATTCGATACTGAAGTTTACTCTAATACAGGCGGTCAGGCATCTAAAGCAACGAAGACAGGAGCTACTGCACAGTTTGCGGCAGGCGGAAAAGAGATCAAGAAGAAAGACCTTGCAAGCATTGCGATGAGCTATGGTTATGTATATGTAGCGCAGATTGCTATGGGTGCAGACTTTAACCAGACAGTAAAAGCAATCGCAGAGGCAG
Organism: uncultured Lachnospiraceae bacterium; assembly: GCA_910585545.1. Classification (GTDB taxonomy): domain Bacteria; phylum Bacillota; class Clostridia; order Lachnospirales; family Lachnospiraceae; genus An181. The sequence continues at coordinate 32,478 of CAJUFN010000007.1, read as the reverse complement.
AGGCATATCCGGGACCATCACTGATCATTGCTTACGCTCCATGTATCAATCATGGAATTAAGAAAGGTATGAGCAAGGCTCAGACAGAGGAACAGTTAGCAGTAGAATGTGGATATTGGAATAACTTCCGTTTCAATCCTCAGGCAGAAGGCTGCAAGTTCACACTTGACAGTAAAGAGCCTGCAGGGGATTATCAGGAATTCTTAAATGGTGAGGTTCGTTACAACGCACTTGCAAGACAGAATCCGGAAAAAGCAGCGAAACTGTTTGCACAGAATGAAGCAGAAGCAAAAGAAAGATATGCATACCTTAAGAAGTTAATCACTCTTTACGGAGAGGAACAATAAGAGTAAGGCGATTAGAAAAAATAGTAATAGTCTATATATGATAAAACACAAAAAACTCTGGGCTTTCCAGAGTTTTTTGTGTTGGAAAAAAGCGAGGTATAAATGTGTGAAAACGCTTGGTTAGTTCTATACTTACAGGCAAAAAAATGTTATAATCATACATTATGGTTAAAATATTAATAGAATATGAAAAACAGTAAAATTTCTTGGAGGAAAAAGAATGGATTTTAGTAAGTTACAGGCTTATGAAGTAATTGAGCAGAGAGATTTAAAAAATCTGCAGTCAGAAGGCTATTTATTACGACATAGAAAAACCGGGGCAAGGGTGCTCCTTATGAAAAATGACGATGACAATAAAGTGTTTACCGTTGGATTCCGGACGCCGCCGGAAGACAGCACAGGTCTGCCTCATATTCTGGAACATTCTGTATTATGCGGTTCCAAGAATTTTCCGGTAAAGGATCCTTTCGTGGAACTGGTAAAAGGTTCTCTGAATACTTTTTTGAATGCGATGACCTATCCGGATAAAACGGTCTATCCCGTTGCAAGCTGCAATGAACAGGATTTTCAGAATCTTATGCATGTATATATGGATGCCGTATTTTATCCGAATATTTATGAGTATGAAGAGATTTTCCGTCAGGAAGGCTGGAGCTATAATCTGGAATCCAAAGAGGATGAGCTGACCTATAACGGTGTTGTCTATAATGAGATGAAGGGGGCATTTTCTTCACCGGAAGGAGTGCTGGATCGTGTGATCTTAAATTCTTTATTCCCAGATACCAGTTATCGTAATGAATCCGGGGGTGACCCGGAGGTGATTCCGGAACTGACTTATGAGCAATTTTTAGATTTCCATCGAAAATACTATCACCCAACGAACAGCTTTATCTATCTTTACGGCGATATGGATATGGAAGAAAAGCTTATCTGGCTGGATCAAATGTATTTGAACAAATTTGAAAAAATCGATTTGGATTGCAGGATTAAACGGCAGGAAGCATTTGATGAAGTAAAAGACATCGAGATGAAGTATTCTATTTCCAGCAGCGAATCGGAAGAGGATAATACCTATCTTTCTTATAATAAAGTCATTGGGACAAGCCTGGATGAGAGGTTGTATCTGGCATTTCAGATTCTGGATTATGCATTATTGTCTGCACCGGGTGCACCGCTTAAGAAGGCTCTTATCGATGCAGGGATTGGAAAGGATATTTTAGGCTCTTATGATAATGGAATCTATCAGCCGATTTTCTCGGTGATTGCGAAAAATGCAAATCCAGAACAAAAGGAAGCATTTGTAAATGTGATTGAATCGGTACTGGGCAGGATGGTTTCCGAAGGAATCAATGAAAAAGCTTTGAAAGCCGGATTGAATTATTACGAATTCCGTTATCGAGAGGCGGATTTCGGAAATTATCCAAAGGGGCTGATGTATGGGCTGCAGATTTTCGACAGTTGGCTGTATGATGACGAAAAGCCGTTTATACATGTGGATGCGTTAGATACCTTTGCATTTTTGAAAGAGCAGGTTGGAAGTGGATATTTTGAGAATCTGATTCAGACATATTTACTGGATAACAAGCATGGTTCTATAGTCATGGTGGTGCCGGAAAAGGGCAGGACTGCAAAGCTGGAGCAGGAACTTGCGGATAAGCTTGCCGCGTTTAAAGCAAGTCTTAGCGAGGAAGAGATCGAGAAGCTGGTCTTAGATACAAAAAAGCTTGCGGCATATCAGGAAGAACCGTCTGCGCCAGAGGATCTGGAAAAGATTCCAGTGTTAAAAAGAGAAGATATTTCCAATAAAATAGCACCGATCTATAATACAGAGGTGTATGTGGATGACACGTTGATCGTACACCATGAAATTGAGACGAATGGTATTGGATACCTGGAAGTGATGTTTGATTTATCCGAAGTGCCAGAAGAGAAGCTTCCGTATGTGGGGATTTTGCAAAATGTGCTTGGCTTGATCGATACTGAGAATTATGAGTATGCGGAATTGTTTAACGAGATCAATATGAATACAGGCGGGATCGGAACAACGCTTGAGATGTATCCGAATGTGGAAAAGGCACATGAGAAAGAATTTAAGGCGACTTTGGAAGTAAAGACAAAGGCATTGTATGGGCAGATGCCGAAGGCTTTGGCAATGATGCAGGATATCTTGACACGTTCAAAATTAGATGATGATAAGAGAATCAAGGAAATTCTGGCAATGACAAAATCAAGACTTCAGATGCGGATTCAGTCTGCAGGGCATACCATGGCGGTGATGCGTGCGCTTTCTTATGCTTCTCCGGTATCAAAATTCAAGGATATGACAAACGGTATCGAATTTTATCAGATTCTGGAACGGATTGAAGATAATTTTGAAACAGAAAAAGAGGTATTAAAAGAGAATCTTAAATGGTTAGTACAGAAGCTGTTCCGTGCAGACAATATGATGATGAGCTATACTTCCACAAAAGAAGGTCTGGAGGTGTTGAAGAAGTTAGTGAGCGAGTTTAAGGCATCTCTTTACACTGGGGAAGTAAAAGAGAGCCGATGCATACTGCATTGCGAGCAGAAGAACGAAGGATTTAAGACGGCATCCAAAGTACAGTATGTCGCAAAATGCGGAAACTTTATAGACGCAGGATATGAATATACAGGTGCATTGCAGATATTAAAGGTTATTTTAAGTTATGATTATCTGTGGCAGAACATCCGTGTCAAGGGCGGAGCATATGGCTGTATGAGTAGTTTCAGCAGAATCGGTGAAGGCTATCTTGTGTCTTACCGTGATCCGAATCTTGAGAAAACTTTGGAAGTGTATGAAGGTGTGGTCGAATACCTGAAGAATTTTGATGTGGATGAGCGTGATATGCTGAAATATGTCATTGGTACCATCAGCAATATTGACCAGCCGATGACGCCGGCAACAAAGGGCGAGCGTTCCATGAATCTTTATATGAACCATGTTTCGGCAGAAATGATCGAGAAGGAACGAAAAGAGATCCTGGAAGCGACACAGGAGGATATCAGGAGACTTGCGGATATTGTGACAGCCGTATTGGCAGCAAATCAGCTTTGCGTTATCGGAAGTGAGAGTAAAATAGAAGAACAAAAAGAACTGTTTAGAGAGATCAAGGCGTTGATTTAGTAAATTGGGGACATAGTTTTTTTATAATAGTAGGAAAGTTCTCACTTTCCTATATTATAAAACGCTCCGCGGGATGCGCACTCGCGTGAGCGGCAGCAGTCAGCAAAAGCTGACCACGCTCGGCGCGCAAAGCGTGCAAGCCCCTCATGAGTGAGGGGCAGGGGAGTTGAAGTGGGCTTGCCCACTTTGTTCTATGTCCCCGATTAAGAATTGATTTGTCCTTTTTGGAAGAGGAGGTTTTATGCAGGAGAATTTTAAGTCCGGGTTTGTGACTTTGATTGGGAGACCAAACGTAGGAAAGTCTACGCTTATGAACTATTTGATTGGGCAGAAGATTGCGATTACATCGAATAAGCCGCAGACGACGAGGAACAGGATCCAGACGGTTTTGACGATGGAAGAGGGTCAGATCGTGTTTGTGGATACACCGGGGATCCATAAGGCGAAGAATAAGCTTGGAGAATATATGGTGAATGTGGCAGAGCGTACGCTCAATGAAGTCGATGTAGTGTTGTGGCTTGTAGAACCGACGACGTTTATCGGAGCAGGAGAAAAACATATTGCAGAGCAGCTTCGAAGAGTTCGGACACCGGTGATCCTGGTCATTAATAAGGTGGATATGATTAAAAAAGAAGAGGTTCTAAAAGTAATCGATACATATCGCAAGCTATATGATTTTATGGAGATTGTACCGGTTTCGGCAAGAAGCGGAGCAAACACAGATGAGCTTTTGAAGGTGATTTTTCAATATTTGCCGTATGGTCCGCAGTTCTATGACGAGGATACTGTGACGGATCAGCCGGAGCGTCAGATTGTGGCGGAGATTATCCGTGAGAAGGCGCTGCATTCTTTAAATGAAGAAATTCCGCATGGAATTGCAGTGTGCATTGACCAGATGAAGGCAAGAAAGAAGATGATGGATATTCAGGCGACCATTATCTGCGAGAGGGATTCTCATAAGGGAATCATTATTGGAAAACAGGGCGCGATGCTTAAGAAAATCGGCAGTACAGCACGATTTGAAATCGAGCGTATGCTAGAGTGCAAGGTGAATCTCCAACTTTGGGTAAAGGTAAAAAAAGATTGGAGAGACAGCGAATTTTTGATGAAGAACTTCGGATATCGGGAAGAGGAAGAATGAGACTGGAAGAGATTGCCCGGTATGAAAGCGTTGTAATCGGAGATGATATTTCATAAGAGGTGATTACAATGGAAGAAACATACTGGAATAACTTCGTGGAAACAGGAAGAGTGTCAGACTATCTGAATTATAAAGGAATACGAAGTTATGATGAGGCTGTGAAAAACCACGAAGGGACAAAGAAGAAGCAGGTGTTAGAGTGTGAGTCAGGCAGTAACGGTGACAGGTATGATTCTGTCGTCCGCTCCGATTGGAGAATATGATAAACGAATCGTGATACTGACAAGGGAAAAGGGAAAGATATCGGCATTTGCCAAAGGAGCGAGAAGACCGAACAGTCTGCTTATGGGCAGCGTCAATCCCTTTTCTTTTGGTGTGTTTCAATTATACGAGGGGCGGAACTCTTATAATTTGATGCAGGCACAGATTTCCAATTATTTTATGGAACTTCGAGAGGATGTAGAAGCGGCATATTACGGATTCTATTTTATGGAATTTGCCGGTTATTATGCAAAAGAATATACGGATGAAACCCAATCTTTAAAGCTTTTGTATCAGACGCTTCGGGCGCTTACAAAGAAACTGATTCCCAATGAACTTATCCGCTGTATCTTTGAGCTGCGCCTGATATCAATTAACGGAGAAGGGCCGCAAATGTTTGAATGTGTAAGTTGTGGAGACAAAGAGCGAAAAACAATATTCAGCCCTTTGAAGGGCGGACTCGTCTGTGAGGAATGCAGGAATGGAATTATTGATGGAATCATGATAGATAATTCCACGCTTTATGCACTTCAGTACATAGTAAGCAGTACATTGGAGAAGCTGTATGCGTTTAATGTCTCGGAAGAAGTGCTTAGGAAGCTTCAGGAAGTCATGAAACGTTATCTTGATATTTATGTGGAAAAACAGTTTAAGTCGTTGGAAATTCTAGAAATGCTGACCGGCGGCTTGAAAAAATAGAGATGAACTAGTATAATAGAAAAAATATAATAGTAGTCAATAGAACTGTGGGCGGAGATCCGGGAAGCAGTTTTGATGAAAATACAAGAGAATGTGAGGAATTTGAGAATGGTAGAAAAGACAATGGAGAAAATTGTGGCTCTTGCAAAATCCAGAGGTTTTGTGTATCCGGGTTCTGAGATTTACGGTGGACTTGCGAATACATGGGATTATGGTAACCTTGGCGTAGAACTTAAAAACAATGTAAAAAAGGCATGGTGGAAAAAATTCATCCAGGAGAATCCTTATAATGTTGGTGTGGACTGTGCAATCCTTATGAATCCGCAGACATGGGTAGCATCCGGACATCTGGGCGGCTTTTCTGATCCGCTTATGGATTGTAAAGAGTGTAAAGAGCGTTTCCGCGCAGATAAATTAATTGAAGATTACGCAGCAGAACACGGAATGGTATTGGAAGAAAGCGTAGATTCCTGGTCAAATGAGCAGATGGTAGCATTTGTGGAGGAACATAAGATTCCATGTCCGACTTGCGGAAAACATAATTTTACAGATATCCGTCAGTTTAACCTGATGTTCAAAACATTCCAGGGAGTAACAGAGGATGCGAAAAACGTAGTGTATCTTCGTCCTGAGACTGCACAGGGAATCTTTGTAAACTTTAAAAATGTACAGCGTACATCCAGAAAAAAAATTCCGTTTGGTATCGGACAGATTGGAAAGTCCTTCCGTAATGAAATCACACCGGGTAACTTTACATTCCGTACAAGAGAATTCGAGCAGATGGAATTAGAATTCTTCTGTGAACCGGGAACAGATCTGGAATGGTTTGCATATTGGAAAAAATTCTGTCTTGACTGGTTGATTTCACTTGGAATCAAAGAAGAAGAAATTAAGGCACGTGACCATTCACCGGAGGAACTTTGCTTCTATAGTAAAGCAACCACAGATGTGGAATTCCTTTTCCCATTCGGATGGGGTGAACTTTGGGGAATCGCAGACAGAACAGATTATGATTTGACGCAGCATCAGGAAACATCGAAAGAAGATATGTCCTATTTTGATGATGAGAAAAAAGAAAAATATATTCCATATGTAATTGAGCCATCACTCGGCGCAGACCGTATGGTACTTGCATTCTTGTGCAGCGCATATGATGAAGAAGAGTTAGAAGGCGGCGATAAGAGAACCGTACTTCATTTTCATCCAGCGCTTGCACCGGTAAAAATCGGCGTGCTTCCGTTATCAAAGAAATTGAATGAAGGCGCAGAAAAAGTATTTGCAGAATTATCAAAATACTACAATTGCGAATATGATGATCGTGGAAACATCGGAAAACGTTATCGCCGTCAGGATGAAATCGGAACACCGTTCTGTGTGACATATGATTTCGATTCCGAAGAAGATGGAGCGGTAACTGTACGTGATCGTGACACGATGGAACAGGAAAGAGTAAAAATCGAAGATTTGAAAGCATACTTTGAGAAAAAATTAGAATTTTAATCAAAGAAAAAAGATGAAGGACTGTTGAGCGGTTCTTCATCTTTTTTTGTTGGAAACATTTACAGCCGATATCGGTTAATGCAGGCAAAAATCTCATTTCTTCTTGGCAGCGTCAATCCGCAGAAAGGATATTTTCCGCAAAAAGCTTCGAGTCCTTTGGTTTTAAGTAACATTTCCAAATGAGAGACCATTTCTGTCAGTGTCATAGATTGCATCTGAGGATGTTCCAGAATGTATTTCATCATGTAACCAAGCGCGGTGGTTTGTCCGGCATCCGTAAGCTGTTCGAGGTAGCGAAGCTCCACGGTGTTTTTATCTATTTGGAATCCGTTTATGCCAAGTGTTTTCACTTTGACAAAGGTACGCTCGCCAAAGTTTCTCGAGTGACCGGAAGTTTTGAAAGGTCGTCCATGTGACTTTCCTGACAATGGGCTTCGTTTAAATTCTGGTATCCGATAATTTGGTGCGTGCACAGATGGCATAGGATAGGAGCTGCATAGTTTTTTGACAGCGTCTGTGATATCTATCGGGTGATAGCAGTCCATCTGTATGATCGTGTCTGCGATATGGAAATATGACCCGGAACTTCCTGCTACGAGTATGGTGGAAATACCAGATTGTTCATATAAGTCAAGGGCACGTTCCAAGAATGGAGTAATCGGCTCTTTGTCACGTTTGATCACTTGCTGCATAAATTCATCACGCACCATGAAGTTTGTAGCGGAAGTGTCCTCATCAATCAGGAGAAGTTTGCTTCCGGCTTCGATTCCTTCCACAACATTGGCAGCTTGTGAAGTACTTCCGCTGGCATCTTCCGTAGAAAATGCGTGTGTATCTTTCTTGTTTGGCAAGTCATTGATAAACATGGAGATATTCACGTTTTTGACACAGCGTCCATCTTCTGCACGCAGCTTTAGCGCGGATGTATCTGTAATGACATATTCACGTCCGTCGCCTTTGATATGGTTGTATACGCCAAGTTCCAAGGCATTTAGCAGGGTGGATTTACCGTGATAACCGCCGCCGACAATAAGCGTGATGCCTTTTGGAATACCAAGTCCGCGGATTTTGCCTTTGTGCGGAAGCATGAATTCCACCTCTAGTGAAACAGGTGCAGTAAAAGGAACGCTTTCTTTCATTGGGCGCTGTGAGATGCCGCTTTGACGCGGTAAAATGGAATCGTTGGCCACAAACGCGCAAAGTTTGTAAGCTTCCAGATGCTCACGAATATACTGTTGGTCATCGCTTAGATAAATGCTTTCCCAAATGGCATCGGCATTTAACTTTTTGTAAAAAAGGGTTTGGCGTACACAGGCAGGGATGAATTCAAACAGCATTTTTTCGAGCTCACCGGAATTAACCGTACGGCCATTTGCAGGAAATCCTGCTTCCAAGCGTATGTGGATGCCTTTTTCGGTGATTTCACATGCGGTACGTTTTAAGACTTCCTGCCCTGGTTTCGTAGTGGACAGCAGTCCGCTTTTTCCACTTCCTTTGGCTTTGAATGAAAAGCGTTCAAGAGCAGCCGAAAATAAACGCAAAAGATAATCCTCCAACGCAGTTTTGCGATGTGCAGATGAAAAAAGCTCTGCAGGGAATCCGGCAGTTTTATGAGCGATGAAAATATCCAGATCGGAAGGAGAGGCAAAAGGATCTCCTTGGACATGACAGATACTTAGCTCGAAGTCATCAAAGTTGTAGTCGCCTTGTAATGATTTGTAGGCAGGATAACTCTTTTTGTTGAGAGAAAAAAGCAGTTTCTGCAATTCAGATTTATGTTTCATATGATCAATACCTCGATTCTGCGATAGTTCGCCATTTAGTATAGCGAATTCATAAAAAAAACTCAACTAAAACGTGGGCAATGTACATAGAAGTTAAGAGGTTGCTCAAAATAATAATACATCTTGACGAATTTCAGCAAAACATATACAATTTAATTATGCAAAATGCAACATTGGAAAGTAAAATTAGGAGGAATGTGAGATGGAAAAATGGGTTTATATGTTCACCGAAGGTGATGCAAGTATGAGAAATACTCTCGGCGGTAAAGGTGCCAATCTTGCAGAGATGACCAAGTTAGGTCTTCCGGTACCACAAGGATTCACAATCACAACGGATGCTTGTACACAATATTATGAAGATGGAAGAAAAATTAACGACGAAGTCATGACGCAGATTATGGACGCCATCGTAAAAATGGAAGAAGTCACGGGAAAGAGATTTGGTGACAAAGAGAATCCACTTCTTGTATCTGTTCGTTCGGGCGCGAGAGCTTCTATGCCAGGTATGATGGATACAATTCTTAATCTTGGTTTAAATGAAGAAGTAGTACACGTACTTGCAGAGAAATCAGGAAATCCTCGATGGGCATGGGATTGTTACAGAAGATTTATCCAGATGTATTCAGATGTAGTTATGGAAGTTGGTAAGAAATATTTTGAAGAGCTTATCGACGAAATGAAAGCAGAAAAAGGAATTACTCAGGATGTAGACCTTACAGCAGAAGATTTAGAGAAACTTGCGAATCAGTTTAAGGCTGAATATAAAGAAAAAATCGGAGAAGAGTTCCCGACAGATCCGAAAGAGCAGTTAATGGGCGCTGTAAAAGCCGTATTCCGTTCATGGGACAACCCTCGTGCCAATGTTTACCGTCGTGATAACGATATCCCATATTCATGGGGAACCGCTGTAAATGTACAGATGATGGCATTTGGCAACATGGGTGAAACATCCGGTACCGGTGTTGCATTTACTCGTGATCCTGCTACAGGTGAGAAACACTTAATGGGTGAGTTCCTTATGAATGCGCAGGGCGAAGATGTTGTGGCCGGCGTTCGTACACCGCAAAAGATCGATCAATTAAAAGAAGTTATGCCGGAAGTTTACGAACAATTCGTGGCTATTTGTAATAAGTTAGAAGATCACTATAGAGATATGCAGGATATGGAGTTTACGATTGAAGACAGAAAGCTTTATATGCTGCAGACACGTAACGGTAAGAGAACCGCTCAGGCTGCTTTAAAAATAGCTTGCGATTTGGTAGATGAGGGAATGATTTCAGAGGAAAAGGCGGTTGCCATGATCGATCCTCGTAATTTAGACACATTACTTCATCCACAGTTTGACACAGAAGCATTGAAAGCAGCTGTGCCAATGGCAAAAGCACTTGGAGCATCTCCGGGAGCAGCTTGCGGTAAAATCGTATTTACGGCAGAAGATGCAAAGACATGGGCTGCAAAAGGAGAAAAAGTAGTGCTTGTCCGTCTTGAAACATCACCGGAGGATATCGAAGGTATGAAAGCGGCTCAGGGTATTCTTACCGTGCGCGGCGGTATGACGTCTCATGCAGCTGTAGTTGCACGTGGTATGGGAACATGCTGTGTATCCGGCTGCGGTGATATTGCGATGGATGAGGCAAATAAGAAATTTACATTGGCAGGAAAAGAGTTCCATGAAGGAGACGCGATCTCCCTTGATGGTTCTACCGGTAATATTTACGATGGAATCATTCCTACCGTAGATGCTACGATTGCCGGAGAATTCGGAAGGATTATGGGATGGGCTGACAAATACAGAACACTGAAAGTAAGGACTAATGCGGATACGCCAGCAGACGCCAGAAAAGCGCGTGAGCTTGGTGCAGAAGGTATCGGACTTTGCCGTACAGAGCATATGTTCTTTGAAGGAAACAGAATCGATGCATTTCGTGAGATGATCTGTTCTGAGACAGTAGAAGAAAGAGAAGAAGCGCTTAATAAAATTCTTCCGGAACAGCAGGGAGATTTTGAAAAATTATACGAAGCGCTGGAAGGAAATCCGGTTACTATCCGCTTCCTGGATCCGCCGCTTCATGAGTTTGTACCGACAACGGAAGAAGATATCAAGAAATTAGCGGATGCTCAAGGAAAAACAGTAGAGCAGATCAAGACGATCATAGATTCTCTTCATGAATTTAATCCGATGATGGGACATCGTGGATGCCGTCTTGGGGTAACTTATCCGGAAATCGTTAAGATGCAGACGAAAGCAGTTATCCGTGCAGCGATCAACGTTCAAAAAGCACATGCTGACTGGTGCGTAAAACCGGAGATCATGATTCCGCTTGTTGGTGATGCGAAAGAGTTAAAATATATTAAAAAGATGGTTGTTGAGACAGCGGATGCTGAAATTGCAGCAGCAGATTCCGGTTTAAAATATGAAGTAGGTACTATGATCGAGATTCCAAGAGCAGCGCTTACAGCAGATGAGATTGCAAAGGAAGCCGACTTCTTCTGCTTTGGTACAAATGATTTGACACAGATGGCATTTGGATTTTCTCGTGATGATGCCGGTAAGTTCCTGGATGCTTACTATGATGCAAAGATCTTTGAGAATGACCCGTTTGCAAAACTTGACCAGACCGGTGTTGGTAAATTGATGGAAATGGCTATTAAGTTAGGTAAGCCGGTAAATTCAGATCTTCATATCGGTATCTGTGGAGAACATGGCGGGGATCCAAGTTCCGTAGAATTCTGTCATAAGATTGGATTGGATTATGTATCTTGTTCACCATTCCGCGTGCCGATAGCAAGGTTGGCAGCAGCGCAGGCGGCTATATGCAGTGGGGAGGGGAAGTAATCTATACTTCGATTTCACGATAGATTACGCTCAGGCACTGGCTTTTCGCAGGGCGAATGGTGATTATCTGCGAGAGGGGCAGTGGAAAGACCTTACTGTTGAAGTGTATATAATTTAAATAGAGAATCCCGTCTTTTATAAGGCGGGATTTTCTGATATACTGGCAATGTATATAGATTATATATTTTTAATCAACAATATATAAGAGAATGTGGCAGAGTATTTTGTGTCCTAATTTGGGGACAGGGTGAAAACCGTATTATTTAGTGTTGTTTGGTGCTGATTGTACCGTATTTTGTGGACAAGATAGGGGATTATGGACGAAATAACACTAGGCGGATGGCGTGTAATGGACTAATTAATACCGGATAATAACAATAGCGTTTTATTTATGTAGAAAGATACAGAGGATAGGAAAAAGAGAAAAGTGCATGTATAAAAGGAGATTAATTAGTATTGGAGTTTTGGATTAGTGAATCAGAAAAGCAGGAACAGAAGAGAAAATGGAAACAGGATTTTAAAAATATTGGAGAGGATGTATATACTTTTTTATAGATACAGCAATACAAATGGGGTTTGAAGATAGAGAGGGACAATGGGATATGTCTTTTGAAATAGCTGATGCTATGAAGAAGAAGCAACATATTTTGGTTGAAGCAGGTGTAGGGATTGGAAAAACATTTGCTTATATTGTTCCTCTTTTATATTACCATAAAAGATATAAAAAACCGATAATAATTGCGACATCAACCATAGCATTGCAGGAGCAATTAGCAGCAGATGTTAAAGTTATTGAGAATTTACTTGGGTATCATCCTGATATAGTACTGGCAAAAGGACAAAATCATTTTCTTTGTAAATATAGATGTGATGAGCATTTCCTTTGTGAAAAAGATGAAGCTGCTAGAAAAATGTATGAGGAAATTGATAAGGTGGATGTCAGAAGGCAGATTGGGATTTTTACATACCGGATAATATTTGGAATCAAATAAATGTGAAAGAATTTAATCCTGTATTTTGTAGACAGAATTGCGTGCATAAGGAGTATTGTTTTTATTATGAATTGAGGCAGGAATTATTAGATACAAATGGAATTATTTTGTGTAATCAGGATTTATTGACAATCAATTTAAAAAAGAGGTATAGTTATTCAAAAGAAATCATTACGGATAAATTTCAGTTCGTTGTAATCGATGAGGTTCACAATTTAGAAAGCAAAGTTAGAAATTCTTATACAATGGAAGTAAGTTATGCTTCATTGCAGAGAACAATAGAACAAGGGAGGAAACTTGCCAGAGGATTAGGATATACAATAGATTTAAAGATTAAGGAATATTATAAATATTTGGAAGTGGTTTTTGATGCTTTATATTTACAAATCAGAAAGCAAGATGAATTTGCAAAAAAGAATGACAAAGAAATTGAGCGATATTATATTGATCGAGATATACCAGCATTGCAAGGTTTGAAAGATTGTGTTCATGATATTTTTTTAGAAGTGTCAATACAATTTGGTGCGGATGATTCTTATCGAAATAAAGATTATGATGCGGAACTAGATGCATTAGAATTACAAGAAACTTTATGGGAGTCAATGCTGGAACCGGATAGTGCTGATATATTTTGGATGAACATTAAGGGTAAAGGGAAAAAGGGAATAAATCTTTTTAGCTGTCCCAAAGATGTGAATAGACGTACAGAGACATTGTTTTTTTCTGATTCTAATTTTACGACAATACTGACAGCGGCAACAATAATAAGTGGTGTGGGTGATAAATATGAGGAAGGATACAAGTATTTTATTGCAAATACAAATTTTCCAATAGAACGAGGATTTATAGCGGAACTCAAAGTTTCTCCGTTTAATTATGATGAGCATGCAATGATTTATTATACGGAGGATATGCCCCATCCCAGTCATGAAAGGAAAAAATTTATTGAAAAGGGAATTGATGAAATTGTACGCTTGCTGGAAATATCAGAAGGAAAAGCATTGATATTATTTACGGCTAAAAGTGATATGGAGGAAGTATATGAAGATTTAAAAAATGAAGTGCCATATAAGGTTTTGATGCAGAATCAAACTGCTTCACAAAGTGATACTATCACAGAATTTAAAAAAGACGTAAATTCTGTGGTATTGGGAACAGGAACATATTGGGAAGGGATTGCCTTGTCTAATTTAATTATTTTTAGATTGCCATTTCCGGTTCCGGAACCAATTATTGATTATAAAACAAGTATTTGCCAAGATGGGTTAATGGAAGTTTTAGTTCCTGAAATGATTATAAAATTAAAGCAAGGAATTGGAAGATTGATACGGAGTGAAAAAGATTTTTGGCTTGTTTCAATTATTGATTCAAGAGTAGGTGAAAAATCTAAAGCTAAATATAAACAGATGATTTGGGATGCGTTACCGATAAAAAATAAGACATCAAATATTGAGAAAATCAAAAAATTTTATAATTTATTTAAAGGGAATAATAATCTTAAAAAGAATGAGTAGGAGATAGGTGTTTTTAGAAATAACAAATGAATTTATGTATGGGTTTAACATACAAATGAAAGGATATGAGGTGATCCTATGGATATAAATAGTAAAGAGTTGTCTCAATTAATTTTAGATATTGAAAAAGTACGAAGAAGAAAAGTGGTAGATTATAAGGCAAATGATAGTGTTAAATATATTGATGTTGCGGATAACGTCAATAAACTGAGTGTTCCTAATAATCATTTAATATTTGGTAGACGAGGTAGTGGGAAAACAACATTGATATTGGCAGCTGCAAGGGGAAATGATAACGTTGTGACTGCAATAGATGTACAGCCGATGAAAAAAGATGATGCTATAAGTATTATTTTAAAAATAACTTTACAAACGCTTTCAGAGTTACAAGAACATTTTAAGAGGTACTTTTTAGATAAAGAGCGTGAGTACCAAAGACAATATGAAGGTATATCAGGTTTTATCTGCTGGATAACTAGAAAGAGGAATAGAGAAATAAAGAGTGAATATGAAGAAGGAAAGAAATTTTCTAAAATATTAAGGAAAGAAATTGATTTATTAGAAGAAATAAAATTAGCTCCAGAAGAGATAACATATGTGGTATCACAGGAAGGAAAAAAATCAAATGAAACATTGGTGAAAAATGAATATGGCTCACAAATCCGAGATTCTGCGGAAATGAGTATGAAGCTTCAGGGGCGATACAGAATTATAGAAGGAAAAATAGATACCTCTTTAAGTGCGATACAATCGTATTCATGCACTAATGTGTCTGAGATAAAGGATGAAAGTTCGTCAGAGGTTAAATCGACATTTACGAGAACGTACAAAAAACAAGAGTTTTTGCAAGAACAAAGAGAAAACATAGCATTTCTTTTTAATAATTTAAAGACTATCACCCAAAGGGGTATTTTTATTTATTTGGATGATTTTTATCAAATTCCGATGGAAGTACAACCAGAAGTTATTCAATATTTCCATGATATATACAAGAATTGTAGTAACGATTCGTTTTGCTTTAAAATTGCAACATTGCCATATAGATTAAGAATGAACCGGAATGGCAATGATATGTCATATAAAGATGATTTTTCGCCGATTAAATTAGATTATGATTTGTCTGAGTTAGATAAGACCAAAGGGTATTTGCTCAGCATATTAGTTAGTACAAATTCCAAGTTGAATATTATTAAGCAGGATATTGAAAGTCTTTTTAATAGTCCAGAAGTTTTAACATATGCAATTATAGCAACAGGAGGTGTTCCACGTGATTTTTTGTTAATGTTTATGGATTTGGTGGGAACTTCTCGAAGGGATAATAAAACTACAATTTTGAAAGAACATGTATATTCGGTAGTGAAAAGTTTAAGAGATGATAAAGATAATAATATTGAGTTTGATTCGGATGTATCGCCCGATTTAATACGAGAAGCGGTTGGACTTTTAAATGAAGAAGTTGTTGGAAAGTTTAACACTAATGTTATTTTATACCCTAAAATATTGGCTGAAAAACATGAGGTTCTATTAAAAAATTTAACGAATTTACGTTATCTTCATGTGATTAAGGATTCAACTACTTCAGAAAGTAGGAAGAAAGAAGAGTTTGTAGCATATTTAATAGATATGAGTTTTTATGCCGTTAATAAGAGATTAAAGCAAGGATTTGATTTTCGGAGATTTTGGGAAGTAGACAGTAAAAGCCGTTTGACACAGTTACGTCAATCTAAAATTTGGAACTTTCCAGATGAACTTTTAAATAAGTATAGTCAAGGTGAATAATTATGTGATTACATAGCCGATTGATTTTGATATGCCCCTTGTCAAGTAGACTGGTGAAATATCTAAAATTTAGTGCAGATGATGTCTACATTTCAGTTTGGAGTATAGGCATTTTCTATGCACACCATTTCTCTTTATATTTGTTTATCCGCTTGTTTTCCGGAATAGGATATTCTATTGGCATATCAGAATCCAGTGCCTTCTGACGCACCTCCATTGGTGTTTTGCAGTGGTATCTGTCCTGTGGTCGTTCCTCACTGTAAAAACGCAGGTAATCTTTAATGGCATATCTCAATGAAGCCTCATCCGTTATTTTATACATTTGATACATTTCAGTTTTAATGATTCCCCAGAACCCTTCTGTTGGTCCATTATCAATACAGTGTCCAACCCTAGACATGGATTGCTCCATGTCCTGTTTTTCAAGTTTCTTCTGAAACATCTTGCTGGTATACTGGAATCCGCGGTCTGAATGAAACACCGGTTTGGCATCGGGAAAAGCTGCAATCGCCCTGTCAAATGTTTCAAATACTAGCCCGTTATCATTTCTTGCACTGACAACATAAGCTACGGGATACCTGTCATACAAATCCAAAATAGCACTTAAATACAGCTTCTTTTGTTCACCAGGCACTTTAAATTCTGTCACATCCGTAGCCCATTTCTGATTCGGGGCAGATGCATAAAAATCCCTTTGAAGTATATTTTCCACCGTTTCATCAGGTTCTGAGTATGTATATTTTTTCTTCTTTTTGCGTATCACCGAATGTATTCCCAGCTTTTTCATGATTCTATGAACTCTGTTTTTACTGTATGCAGTATGATTAAAATGGTTGATCCAGGATGCCATTCTCCGATATCCTAGGATATGATGGAAACGTTCGTCAAACTCTTTAATCCATTCTGCGAGTTTGATATTTTCCTGCTCTGCATCCGGCACTGTCCTGTGCAGCCATTTATAGTATGCAGCCCTTGATATCTCAAGGTGGCTGCACATCCATCCTATGCTCCATTTTTTCTCTACATGGAGATGCCTGATTGTTAAATATTTTGATTCATGGCGTACTTTTCCAAGCCTCACATCCTTTCGAATTCTTTCACTTTTTTTAACAGTTCAACTACCATGTCCTTTTCTTCCAACTGACGTTTTAATCGCAGATTCTCACGTCTTAAGCGTTCTAATTCATCTACTTCATCATCTGTTTTGTGATGTCCCCGCTTATCGGTTAATCCGTCTTCACCATTCGCATCATATTTCTTTACCCAGGAATAAACCTGGCTGTAAGAAATGTCATACTTTGCTGCTGTATTCTTATAATCATGGTTATGATTTATACAATAATCAACGATTTCTTTTCGTTTTTCCATCGTTGTTTTTCTCCGTGCTTCTGCCATATAGACCTCCTGTTTTGGATCGTAATCCTTAAGTTCTCTATTGGCATTATACACCTTAATCCATTGTCTTAAAACAGAACGGCTGGATATTCCGTACCGAGCAATGATGTCATTCACGGAACCTTCGCCATTCATTACTGCTTCTACGCATTTTATTTTGAACTCTTTAGAATAAGTTCTGTTCTTTTTATGACAGAATGCAGTTATCCCATGAATCCTGTATTCATTAATCCATCCTACCAATGTCGAATAACCTATGCCATATTTATTGGCAAGGAATTGAATAGAATCTGTTCTATCTATATATTCTTGGGATACCTTGGCTCTAAATTCGGGTGTATGTTTTGATCTTGGCATGAAAAATACCTCCAAAGCAACAGATTTTTATATTTAATCTGTCTACTTTAGAGGTCTCATATCAGAATCAGTCGGTTTTTTTATTGCCCAAAACCTTACATAGCCATTCTGCTTTATACAGAGTAGCTATTAAATTTTTCAGGAAAGGAGGTAAACCGTGATGTCTAAATGTAAGGTAATCGCCCTTGCAAACCAGAAAGGCGGGACGGGTAAGACCACGACTGCCGTAAACTTAGGGATAGGGCTTGCAAATGAGGGAAAGAGGGTGCTGCTTGTGGACGCCGATCCGCAGGGAGATTTGACAACCTCTTTGGGGTGGGCAGATCAGGACAATCTTTCTGTCACGCTGGCAACGCAGATGGAAAAGATTATCCGTGGCGAACCGATGGAAGTGGGCGAAGGAATTTTACACCATAATGAGGGTGTAGACCTGATTCCGGCGAATATCGAACTGTCCGGCATGGAAATGATGCTTGTAAACGCCATGAGCAGGGAGTTTACTATGAAATCTTATCTTAGCGGGTTGAATAGCGCAGTAGACGTTTTGCAGACCCTTGTTGTAGCACTTGGAACCGGACTTGGCATTTGGGGCGCTATCAATCTCATGGAGGGCTACGGCAACGACAACCCCGGCGCGAATGTCATGTACCATCATAAAGTAATAATAGGTTGACAGCATAAGTCTTGCTATCCGTAATTGTAAAAATCATTAAGTCCATGTATAATGTTTTTATGAATAGGAGGGGGTCTTGATGTTTTCATATAATGAGATTCAAAAATATAATGAAACAGAAGTTATGATTTATAAATATGTAATTTCTAATATCGAAAAAGTTCCTTATATGACAATCCGTGAACTAGCAAACGAGATGCATATATCAACATCAACACTATTACGCTTTTGCAGTAAAAATGGTTATGACGGATACTCTGAATTTAAAAAGGCTGTAGAAGCTGAAATATCTGTTCTTAAAATGCAACCACCATTAGAGGATCTACAAGAACTGAGCTTTTTTTTTGAAAGAACAAATTCAAGTGCTTTTGAAAGGAAAATTTCATTTCCTGTTGAAGCGATTAAAAATTCTGAATATTTGATTTTTATTGGAAATGGTTCATCAGGAACTTTGGCAAAGTATGGTGCAAGACTTTTTTCTAATATGGGTAAATTTTCGGTTGGATTGGAGGACACCTTTTACCCTATAGACACATACTCCTATAAAAACACTGTTATTATTGCGTTATCTGAAAGTGGAGAAACTAAAGAATTGATTGATATGGTTCGACAATTCCAACAGAAAAAGTGTGTAGTTTTAGGTATCACTAATGTGGTAACCAGTACATTGGCAAAAATATCTGATTGGAGCTTTACTTATAACATGAAAGAACACCGTGTTAATGGGAATTACAATGCAACCACACAAGTCCCAACCTTATTTGTTTTAGAAGCCCTTGCAAGAAGAATATAAAGAAACAGCCTGTTACTTTATTTGTAACAGGTTTTTTTATACTATCAGAGCAGGAGGTAAATAACTAAATAAAAATATTTGGAAGTAACTATCTAAATCAAATTTTATAGGAGGATTTCATAATGAAAGTAAATGCAGCATTCATTTTCATCGCACCGGAGGTAGATTATAAAAAGCATAGAAGTGTTATTGATACTTCAACCGTCAAATTGACAGTTGTTGGAGTAAAAAGTTATTCTGAAGCTGAAACCGTTGCACAAGAACTGGTAGAACAAGGTGTAAAAGCCATAGAATTATGCGCTGGTTTCGGGAATGAGGGTATAGCACGTATTTGTAAAGCGACAAAAGGCATGGCAAGCGTTGGTGCAGTAAAATTTGACTATCACCCAGGTTTTGATTTCAAAAGTGGTGATGAATTATTTCAATAATAGTAGAATCTTAAAAAGGGCAAACACAAATGAGTTAATCAATAGCAAATTTATGGGTCTGATCTATATGCCCTATTGGAGCAGGAGGACACGAAGCTTTGGCATTTTAGCCCGCTTACACTTTTCAATATGTTTGATGAAGAAAAAAAGACGGGTAGCTTTGAAATTCCGGAGGAGGTTTGATTATGAGCATTCAGGGCAATTTTATGATATTCTGTGCTGAACAGTACAAAATGGCGAAACACTTGACGGGCAAACAGCTTGCCGAGCTTTTCACTCGTTATCGGGTATGGGAGTATATCTACTCCTGCTATGAAGCCCTGCATACAACGGGTACGAACTATATCATCGAGGATATCGACCTGTATATCGAAGCGCGCAAACCCATTATGGCTTAAAGTAGGGGCAAATTAAAATGGATATGTTTTTGCTTAGGATTAGGGTGTCAAAAGGTCAATGACCTTTTGACGCCCTAATCTATATAGATGTAAAAGTATATATGTTCTTGTGATAGAAGGGAGTTTGTGGCATACTTTAACTGGCGTAAAATACAAAAGGAGAAGCATACAATGAATACACTGGAAATGGCTGAAAAAGAAGATGCCGGATTATGTTATGAGATTATTAACTCGGGAAGGTGTTTTCAACAAGAGCAAGGGTTTATGCAATGGACGAATGAATATCCGGACCAGGCAACGATTCGAGAAGATATTCTGACTAAAAAAGGCTTTGTCATAAAAGTAGATGGAATAATTGCCGGATATATGTGCATTGATTTTGAGGGAGAGCCGGCATATGAGGACATTGACGGAAAATGGCAGGCAGAAGATAGATATGCGGTGGTGCATCGAATGTCTTTTTTACAGAAGTATCGAGGAATTGGGCTGGCAGACATCACATGGAGA
This sequence comes from uncultured Lachnospiraceae bacterium, assembly GCA_910585545.1. Taxonomy (GTDB): domain Bacteria; phylum Bacillota; class Clostridia; order Lachnospirales; family Lachnospiraceae; genus An181. The sequence continues at coordinate 11,929 of CAJUFN010000007.1, read as the reverse complement.
TTGATAGAAGATTATTGCCGTAAAAATCGAATTTTCTACATCCGTGTCGATACAGATGCTTCCAACAAACGAATGCAGCATATTTTAGAAAAGAATGGATTTAAACAATGTGGTGTGATAGTTTTTCGGGAAAGCGATAAGCTGGCTTATGATAAAGTGCTTAGATAATGTTACTTTTATTGAATATGTATTTGGAGGGAATTGTATGTCTATTGAAAAAGTAAGAAAATATTTTAAAACAAAAGGAATTGAGGAAAGAATACAGGAATTTGAAATTTCAAGTGCAACGGTAACTCTTGCTGCGAAGGCATTGCAGTGTGAGGAAAAACGTATTGCGAAAACACTGTCATTCCATATAGGCGAAAAAGTGATATTGATTGTCACTGCGGGTGATGCCAAGATTGATAATGCAAAATATAAAGCTCAGTTTGGAATGAAAGCAAAAATGTTGTCGTTCGATGAAGTAGAAGCTTTGATTGGACATGCTGTCGGAGGGGTCTGCCCTTTTGCCGTAAATGAAAATGTGGGAGTATATTTAGATATATCACTGAGACGCTTCGATACCGTATTTCCTGCATGTGGAAGTTCGAATAGTGCGATTGAGCTTTCACTTTGGGAATTAGAGGAATATTCCGGTTTCATAGAGTGGATTGATGTCTGCAAAATACCGTGTTGCATGTGAAATGATGGGCTTGTAATTGTTAATTATTAATTTCATTTTTTATATTGACAATTTGACTTTGTAAGTGCTATTATCAAATGCAGATATAGTATGTTACTTATTTTGAATGAACGGATGAGGCATTAACTATACATAAATATTAATTGGATGTTTATGTGTATTAGTGTCTCTTTTTTGCTTTCATTTTATATAATAAAGCGCATTCCTCCTTCCGCTGATACACATGATGCATCCTTTGTAAAGATTAAATAAAGGAAAAAGGAGAAAAGAAATGAAAGACAAAATTTTTGGCGTTCTACAACGTGTCGGAAGATCATTTATGCTTCCAATTGCCATCCTTCCGGTAGCAGGGCTTTTGCTTGGAATCGGAGGCTCTTTTACAAATGAAACTATGCTTGAAACTTATGGACTGCTTGGAATCGCAGGACCGGGAACTATATTAAATGCGATTTTCCTAGTCATGAGTGATGCCGGTAACATTGTATTTGCCAATCTTCCGATTATCTTTGCCATGGGCGTTGCAATCGGTATGGCGAAAAAAGAAAAAGAAGTTGCTGCACTGTCTGCAGCCATTGCATTCTTTATCATGCATGCTTCCATCGGTGCATTAATCAATATCAACGGCGGTGCTGACAACATGTTAAACGGTGCTACGACCTCTGTATGTGGGATTATATCTCTTCAAATGGGGGTGTTCGGCGGTATTCTTGTCGGTCTTGGCGTTGCCGCACTTCACAATAAGTTTTATAAGATTCAGCTTCCGCAGGTATTGTCATTCTTTGGCGGAACAAGATTCGTACCAATTATATGCGGTGTTGTTTATGTAGGTGTCGGTATCTTAATGTATTTTATATGGCCTGTAATCCAGTCAGGAATCTATGCCGTAGGTAATGTTGTTTTAAATTCAGGATATTTCGGGACCTGGGTATATGGACTGATGGAACGTCTTTTGCTTCCGTTCGGACTTCATCACGTATTTTATCTTCCATTCTGGCAGACAGGTCTTGGAGGAAGCCTGGAAGTAGGCGGAGTTATCGTAGAAGGTGCACAGAATATCTTTTTTGCCCAGCTTGCTGACCCGACTACACAACAATTTGCAGTATCTGCAACGAGATTTATGTCAGGTAAATTTCCATTGATGATTTTCGGTCTTCCGGGAGCAGCACTTGCTATGTACAAAACTGCAAAACCGGAAAAGCAAAAAGAAGTCGGAGGCCTTCTTATTTCAGCTGCGCTTACTTCTATGTTGACGGGGATTACAGAACCATTGGAATTTACATTCTTATTTGTAGCACCACTTCTTTACGGTATCCACTGTGTATTTGCTGGCTTTGCGTATATGCTGATGCACGTATTTGAAGTAGGTGTCGGTATGACATTTTCCGGCGGACTGATTGACTTATCTTTGTTCGGAATTCTGCAGGGAAATGCAAAGACAAACTGGATCTGGATCGTGATTGTAGGTATTGGATATTTTATCGTATATTACCTCCTTTTCAGATTCTTGATCACAAAAATGGACTTAAAAACACCTGGACGTGATGACAGCGAAGAGGTAAAATTATATCGTAGAAGTGATGTGGACGCACGCAAAAAAAATACAGACGGAAACGGTGATGCTGCAAGTGCTGACCCTCTTTCTTATACCATCTGCAATGGCCTTGGTGGTAAGAAAAACATTTCGGATGTGGATTGCTGTGCAACAAGACTTCGCTGCACTGTAAACAAACCGGAATTAGTAAGTGATGTCATGTTAAAATCAACAGGTGCATCTGGTGTTGTTCATAAAGGAAATGGTGTACAGATTATTTACGGACCACAGGTAGCTGTGATAAAATCAAACTTAGAAGATTATCTGGACACTGCGCCGGATGAAGAATACATTGCAGCCGAAGGAGATTTTGCGACTGATACAGAAAAAAATGCATCAAAAGCGGAAGTAAAACTGATAAAAACAGTGGTAATCTCAAGCCCGATCACAGGCGAGGCGGCAGACCTTACAACTGCGCCGGATGAGGCATTTGCCCAGAAAATGATGGGAGATGGTGCTGTCGTAACACCAACGGAGACCATCGTGAGAGCGCCGGAAAACGGCGAAGTCTGCTTTGTATTTGATACAAAACATGCTGTCGGATTCTTAACAGAAAGTGGCATCAGCCTGTTGATTCATGTAGGGATCGACACTGTAAAATTAAATGGAGAAGGTTTTAAAGTATTTGTAGAAAACGGTCAGAAAGTAAAGAAAGGAGATCCGCTTTTGGAACTTGACTTAGAGTTTCTTAAAGAAAATGCACCATCTATTACATCTCCTGTTCTTTGCCCGGAACTAACGGATAAACAGAAAGTCAGACTTTTAAAAGAAGGAACGCTTACAGCTGGAGAAGAACTTTTTGCAGTCGACTTTTATGAGTAAACAAATAATCATGGGGAAAAGTTATGTACAGAATTAGCAAAGTATTAAATCACAATACAATTATAGGAGTTCATGCAGATGACAATCAAGAGTACCTTATCATGGGAAAGGGGATTGGATTTGGAAGAAAGGTTGCCGAGCGAATCGAGGCCAGACCAAATGATAAAATTTATTCATTGCAGGAATCCACAGAACGCGGCAATGCAAAACAGCTTGCAACTTCGATTCAGCCAATCTATTTAGAAATTGCAAATGAAATACTTACCAATGCAGAACAGACATTTCATGTCTTAGACAGAAATGTACTTTTCCCTATGGCAGATCACTTGGAGTTTGCCGTAAAACGGATTCAGAACCATGAGCAAATCAGTAACCCGCTTACGGATGACATCCGTGTCCTGTTTCATATGGAATTCAAGGCGGCTGAGTGTATCCGTACCATTCTGAGGGAACGGCTGGATATTGAAATCACGGATGATGAGATTGGATATATTGCCCTTCATATTCATTCTGCAATTCAGGATGAGAATGTTTCTCAGGCAATGCAAATAGCGCAGGCAGTCCGGGAATGTGTGACGCTCATTGAAGAAATGACCGGACGCACTATCAATGTGCAGTCTTTATCCTACAACCGTCTGATGAATCATATTCGATATATGGTTGCAAGAACATTAAGTGGTGAACGGTTAAAAATCAGTATGAATGATTATACGAGTATTAAATTTCCACGTTCGTTTGAGACTGCCAAACGGATTTGCAGGATTATCGCCGAAAATCTGAGAGGTGATGTGGATGAACTGGAAATAGGATATCTTGCAATACATATTGAAAGAGTATTGTATGATGAGCTTGATTCAAAAAAACAGGAAGACAGATAATATATAAGCAGATGCCATGATTGGCATCTGTTTTTTTCTTTATCAAACATACCACTTGACATTTCCGTATGTTTCATGTATTCTGCTTATGACTGAAATGGTATTTTGGGTCACTGACAGGAGGGGACTATATGGCAAGAAGTTTTACACAACGGGAAAAAGAAAATATCAAAAGAAGTTTGCAGGAGGCTTGTAAGCAGAACTGGACGCAGTATGGCTATAAGAAAACGAGCGTCGATGACCTTTGCAAGCAAGTAGGTATCTCAAAGGGGGCTTTTTATCTTTTTTTTGAGTCGAAAGAAGCTCTCTTTTGTAAGGTGTTGTGTTCCGTGCAGGAACAAATCTGCAATGCGGCATCTGAGGTGATCGAAAAACACAAAGACAAGCATGGTGTTGCAGAAGCCTTAAAACTCATTTATCGGGAATATGATAAAAATAATTTTTTGTACGATTCGGATAGTATGGACTTCACAATTCTGATGAACAAGTTATCAGAGGAAGAAGCAAGGAAAATCGAGGAATCTAATAAAATGAGCCGACAGCTTTTTGTTGATCAGCCGTATTTGAAATTCAAAGTTGATACAGAGTTGGCGTTGTCGGTTATCTACTCTTTGATTATGAATATTAAAAATAAGGATATTCTTCCATATGATCACATGAAAACCTTTGACTTTATGGTGGATCATTTGGTTGAAAATCTGTACGAATAACAGGAGGATGTATAAAATGAAAACAGAAGTTATAAAGAAAAACAATACAGAGATTGCAGTTGTGAGCAGTGATGAACTGTTGATCACAGATGTTCAGTCTGCCTTAGACTTGATCATGACCGTACAATATGAAACGGGTTGTGCAAATATTGCAGTAAATAAAGGAGCTATTGTAGATGATTTTTTTATCTTGAGCACTTGTCTGGCAGGTGAAATATTACAAAAGTTTATAAATTATGGCGTGAGGTTTGCGATATATGGTGATTTTTCGAAGTATACAAGCAAGCCGCTAAAAGACTTTATGTATGAAAGCAATAAAGGAAAAGATATTTACTTTCAACCTACCGTTTCTTTGGCAGTTGATAAACTTTCTAAATAATTTCCTGTCACAGAGGCACAGAAGCGTTGTCTAATTAAGTAGGAGGTAAAAATCTATGAATAAAAAAACGAATGAAAAATTGGAGGCTCTCGTTGATAAAGCTACAGCAGGGGATAAAAAAGCCCTTGAGACCCTTGTCACAGGTGTGCAGGATATTGTATTTAACCTAGCCTTGCGGATGCTTGGTACATTTTCAGATGCAGAGGATGCTACACAGGATATTTTGTTGAAAATGATTACACATCTATCCTCTTTCAGAGGTGATAGTTCATTTACAACATGGGTATTTAGCATTGCGGCGAATCATCTGAAAAATTACAAAAAGCATATGTTTGCCCATTATCCGTTGAGTTTTGAGTATTATGGAGATGACATAGAGAACGGAAAAATACAGGATGTACCGGATTTAACACAAAATGTTGAAAAGGATATTCTGGCAGAGGAATTGAAAATGTCTTGTACCAACGTGATGCTGCAATGTCTTGATACGGAGAGCAGATGTATCTTTATATTGGGTACAATGTTTAAGGTTGACAGTCGGATTGCGGGAGATATTTTGGAAATGACCCCGGAAGCGTATCGTCAGCGGCTTTCACGCATACGCAGAAAAATGGCGGATTTTCTTGGACAATATTGCGGAGAATATGGAGGCGGCAGATGCAAATGTAAAGACAGGGTAAATTATGCGATACAAAACCGCAGGATAAACCCATTGCAGCTGGATTATACAGTATCTAAGGAAATTCCTGCTAAGACTATGCTCGAGGTGAAAAATGCTATGGAAGATATTGACGATTTATCACAGGATTTCTCGTTCTGTAAGTCTTATCAATCTCCTGAACGCATGAAACATCTGATACAGGAACTGTTAGATTCTGCGCAGTTTTCCATCATCCGAAATTCGTAAAGGAGATATAGATTATGAATACACAGATAATTATAGATTACTTATCGTCACTTAGTATGAATAACAACCGTGATTGGTATCATGCGAACAAGGAGGATTACAAAAAAGCAAATGCCGAGTTTGAAGGGCTGCTGCAGACTTTGATGTTGGAAATTGGAAAATTTGACAGCAGCATTTTACATAATAATCCCAAAGACCTTACATTTAAGATTGTAAGAGATACACGTTTCAGTCATGATAAATCGCCTTATAATCCTGCTTTCCGTGCCCACATTTCCTCTAAGGGGAAACTGCCTGTTCCTGTGGGATATTATCTTATGATAAAGCCGGGCGATCAGTCCTTTTTGGGAGGCGGCTTATTTGCAGATATGTTTAAGGATGCAACAAGGATGATACGGGATTATATTGTCCGGAATGGAGAAGAATGGGAAAAGATCATACATGAGCCCGAATTTGAAAAATATTTCACTGTACAAGGAACCGCATTAAAGAAGGTTCCTGTGGGATATGATAAAGAGCATCCTCAAGCGGAATATCTCAAATTTAAGAGCTGGTATCTGGAGTATCCGCTAAAAGATACAGAATTAAATGATGCAGACGCATTTTCTAAAAAGGCGGCGGAACTTTTCCGGATCATGAAACCGTTCAATGATTATCTCAATAAGGCGCTTGCGGATTTTCAGATGCCGACAAGGTAACAATTACTGTTTTAAGGAATGCTTATTACATAAATGGGCTGATTGTATGCATGAATGGCCATACTGAAGCAGGAAAAATCTGCTATAATTACACTGTACTGATTTGCATGAGTGAGGACAGTATACAAGAGCAAAACCAAGTGATTGAGGCCTTACAATCCTGGGAGCTCGAAAGGAAGCCAGTGATGCTAGCTGGCGTGACCGAATCTCTTCACCGTTTGGAAGAACTTCGAGGCAGGAGGCGGCCGGTAGTTCTGTTTCCCTCCAATAATAACAGCTACACGGTATACCTGAATGAAAGTAGTCGCATTCAGAGTATAGCTCATGCCAGAGAGGAAGTGCTGACAAACGGTAAGATGTTTCGGACTAAGATTTGTCGACTATCTCCATTATTGCATTATTTATTTAGTGTTTTCAGTGATATCGTTCATAGTTCATAATAGAAATAAATAGAAGTAGAAGAATAAATGACAGTGCGGAAACTAGAGGGGCGCCCGATTAAGAGAAATCTTAAATCGGGTGCCTTTTAAAAATGCTAAAATGCTGTCTTTTAATGAAGTATATTCCGGTTTTATAAAATGGATTGCTGTCTGTAAAATATTGTGTTAAAAGAGATGTTTTGCTTGAAGCACATAGTAGTTTTAGATATAATATTAGTAAATATGCCTAAATATTTAATAATGAATGAAGAAAGAGAGGGAAACAAGATGAAGATTTGTAAAAAACTTCAAAAGTTACTTGCTGTTGTGTTTGTGATGACGCTTATTGTCACATCTATACAGATGCCATCATATGCAGCGGCAGAAGAAGCGAAGGCAGGGAATGGCAATCTGGTCAATATTGCATCTGATTGTATCATCACTGTGCCAAGCGCTGAACGTCCGGCGGAAAATATGGTGGACGGTGATGAGACGACTCTTTGGGTACAAAATGGAGGACAATGGCCAAGTACCGTATCCTTCCAATTACCTGCGGATAACACAAAGAGAATCAAAAAGGTTGTTGTGAAATTTGAGAAAGGACATACGCCTTGGAGTGTAGATGTTACTTTATCTCATGCTCTTAATAATGTGACAAGTGATCTTATCGTGGATGATGTGAAGGCAAATCATAGTTTTGATGATACGTATGAGTTCGTGTATGATGTACCGCTTAATTTTACACATACATATATCACATTATCGAATCCGATGAATAATGGATCAGCAGGTGCGTTCTGGCCAGCAATTGCAGAAGTGGAGATTTTTGCTGAGGAAGAAAGCGAAGAAAGTAATCTTATAAATGTAGCGCCGAATGCGGTGATTACATCAGTGGGCGGAAATGCAGGGAACAAATCAGCCCTTGTAGATGAAAACTACAGTTCTTTATATGTATTTAACAATGGCGGTATGTCCACGATCCAAGGCGACGCGTGGATCGAATTGGCACTTGACCGTGAGTATCCGGTAAGCGCTATGGAAGCAGCATTTGAGCTTGTGGATCCAGACAGCAATGACTTCCATTTTACCTTTGACGTGTTCGGAAAAGGAAAAAATGATACGGAATGGCAGACATTATTTGCAGGAGTGGAAGCAACCAGGCTGACAGGCGATAATATCAAAGAGATGAAGCTCGATGCAGTGAAGAACCTGAAAAATGTCCGCATCGTAGTGAGAAGTATTACAAGTTCCGGCGGAGACCCATGGCCAGCGTTGGCAGAATTTAAAGTTTTTGCGGACGTAAGTGGTAGTGACGCTGCGGATACCGAAAGTATTGCATACAAGAAACCGGTACACACAAATGCAGGACAGGCTACGATATCTCGCGTAAATGATGGTTCTACCACAAATGTATGGTCGGGTGACAGATATCCTGCATACATTGATATCGATCTTGAGAAGAATTACAATTTAGATGAGATTCAGGTATTTACACCAGGTTCCGGATATTCTCAGTACTCCATTTACACAAGTATGGATGGAAGAGATTTTGATAAACTTGCCGAAAAGACAAGCAAAGAAAGTTGTCCGGAAGAAGGCGAAAGCTATAAGGCAAATGGAAAAGAGGCACGTATTGTGCGTGTGTATGTGGAATATCAGTCTACCTCATCAAGATCTATGGTGAATGAAATCCGTGTACTTGGAGAAGAGAGCGCAACAGAAGTGGTTGAGACACCAGCTGTTGAAGTGGAAGATTATGAAGGTTCTAAGTATGATGTGGAAATTACAGAAGCAGATACCATAAATGAGGTAAAAGGCATCATCGAGAGAAGACTCGGAGCAGAGTATCTTGACTGGTTTAGCTTTGAACTCGCAGAAGGCGAAATGGATTACTTCGATCTGTCACAGAAAGATGGAAAGATCCATATCAAAGGGAACAATGGAGTATCTCTTGCGACAGGTCTGAACCATTATCTGAAATATTACTGCAACGTAAATATTTCTCAGGTTGGCGACCAGGCAGATATGCCGGAAACAATCATTCCGATAGAAGGAACGGTACATAAAGAGACAAAATTCCCGGTACGTTATTCTTACAATTATTGTACACTTTCTTATTCTATGGCATTTTGGGGCGAAGAGGAATGGCGCAACGAATTAGACTGGCTGGCACTTAATGGTGTGAATGTCGTTCTCGATGCGACAGCACAGGAAGAAGTATGGAGAAGATTTTTAGGAAAACTTGGTTATACCCATCAGGAAGCAAAAGATTACATTGCAGGTCCGGCATACTACGCATGGGCGTATATGGCAAATCTTTCCGGATTCGGCGGTCCGGTACATGACAGCTGGTTTACAGAACGTACCGAACTTGCGAGAAAGAATCAGCTTGCAATGCGTAAACTTGGTATGCAGCCAGTGCTGCAAGGATATAGTGGTATGGTTCCGGTGGATATCAAAGATAAAGATCCGGAAGCAGAAGTAATTTCACAGGGACTTTGGTGCTCTTTCCAAAGACCAAGTATGTTAAAGACAGACAGTGCGGTATTTGATAAATATGCGGCATTATTCTATCAGGCACAGAAGGAAGTATACGGTGATGTATCCGACTATTACGCAACAGATCCGTTCCATGAAGGTGGTAACAAAGGCGGTATGAGTGAACAGGTAATTGCAAGAAAAGTACTTGCAAGCATGATGGAAGCAGATGCAGATGCTATCTGGATTATCCAGTCATGGCAGGGAAATCCAACTACTGCTCTTTTACAAGGATTGGAAGGGGCGCGTGACCATGCATTAGTATTAGACTTATATGCAGAGAAGACCCCACACTGGAACGAGACGAATCCAAATGCTTATGGTGGTGGAGAATTTCTTAATACCCCGTGGGTATATTGTATGTTAAATAACTTTGGTGGACGTCTGGGATTACATGGACATATTGAGAACTTTGTAGAGGGTATTGCAAATGCAGCGGCTAAAGCTAATCATATGGCAGGTATTGGTATCACACCAGAAGCATCTGTTAATAATCCTGTGTTATATGATTTGTTCTTTGAGACAATCTGGACAGAGGATTCCGATAGTTTACCGGCAATTAATCTTGATGAATGGTTCAAAGATTATGCAACGAGAAGATATGGTGCAGAGAGTGAAGCCGCATACGAAGCAATGCAGATTTTAAATGAAACGGTATATAATCCGGCGCTCAACATGAAGGGACAAGGGGCTCCGGAATCTGTAGTAAATGCGCGTCCAAGATTAGACATCAATGCAGCGTCTACTTGGGGAAATGCAGTGATCGATTATGACAAGGCAGAGCTTGAAAGAGCAGCGGCATTGTTATTGGAAGATTATGATAAGTTAAAAGATAGTGCAGGATATCAGTATGATCTTGCAAATGTGTTAGAGCAGATTTTATCGAATACGGCACAGGAATACCAAAAGAAAATGTCAAGCGCATTCAGAGAAGGAAATGCTGAAAAATTCGAACGGATGTCTGACTTATTCCTAGGTATTATTACAAAGGTGGAAGAAGTAACCGGAACCCAGGAAGAGTTCATGCTTGGTACGTGGGTAGAAGCAGCGAAAGCACTGGCAGCAAATGCCGATGATTTCACAAAAGAATTATATGAATTGAATGCCCGTGGTCTTATTACCACATGGGGAAGTATTGATCAAGCGAATAGCGGAGGGCTTATTGATTATTCTAACCGCCAGTGGGCAGGCCTTACCAATGACTATTACAAACCACGTTGGGAGAAATGGATCGCAGAGCGTAAGAAAGAGCTTGCAGGAGAATCCTTCGTAAATTATTCCAATGCAGACTGGTTTGAAATGGAATGGGCATGGGCAAGAAGCAACAATGAATATCCAACAGAGCCAAACGGAATGGATCTTCGTGCACTTGGCGAAGAAATCCTTGAGACATATTCGGTAACAAACATTCCAAAAGACCCGGCGGAAAATGATGAATTCGATATTCCGACAGAAGGTATGACAGCAACGTCAGGAAGCGAACAGGCTACGAGCGGTTCCGAAGGACCGGCATCCAATGTACTCGATGGCAATACCAATACAATCTGGCACAGTGTATGGGCAGGAACAGGAAGAGAGAATCTGTGGATCGATATCGCACTTCCACAAGCACAGAGTGTAAATGGTATGCGTGTATTGCCTAGATCCGAAGGCGGAACCAATGGTATCATCACAGAATACAGAATCGAAGTAAGTGCAGACAACGGCGCCACTTATACCGAAGTAGCATCTGGTACATGGAGTTCCGGAAGCAGCTGGCAGATGGCACAGTTTGATGAAGTGGAGGCAACAAACGTTCGTTTATGGGCAGTGAATTCTATATCCACTGAAGCCAGCAAAAACTTTGCTTCTGCAGCAGAAATCCGTCTGACACAGCCAAAAGCAGAGACACCAGAGCCGGTGGAGACAGACAAGTCAGACTTGGAAGCACTCTTTACCTATGCAGGAGAACAGATGGCGAAAGATGCGTATGCAAGTGTAATCCCGGCAGTAAGAACTGCATTGGAAGCAAAATACCAGGAAGCAGAAGCAATCTTAGCAGACAATACCGTAAGCCAGGATGAAGTCAATCAGGTATATAAAGAACTGCTTGCACTGGTACATATGCTCGATTTTATCGGCGGAGATAGTATGCCGCTGCAAAATCTGGTAGATGAGGTAAGAGATTACTACCTTCCAAACATCGACAATTACACAGAAGAAACTGCACAGGCACTTCAAAATGCATATAATGAGGCATTGAAAGTATTAGAAGACGGCGAAAATGCATTGGCAGGAGATATTAAGACTGCGACAGAGGCACTTC